>NZ_VZZJ01000050.1 GCF_008806345.1 Methylobacterium planeticum
CGTACCCAGCTTGCGAAGGGGTCCCAATTGCACGCCGATCCGGGGTCCCGTTCCAAAGCTTTTTGACACGCATCGCCTTGAACGCCTCCTCGGCGTCCAGGGTCTCCTGCTCGCCGACGATGCCGGCCATGAGCACCTTGGCCGGGCCAACGTTCTCCGGCGTCAGTTCGAGGCGACTGTCGTCGGTGAAGGTCGCGGTCAGCCGCTCGCTCGGCAAGTCGAAGCGGTAGCCCTCGACGCGGGGGAAACCGATCTCCAGGTCCGCGCGCTGCCGCAGAGCCTGGACGCGGGTGAGCTTGCGCGGGGCCGCCGGCACCGAGACCACGGGCTCGGCCGTGAATGAGAACGGGATGCCGAGGATGTCGGCATACTCGACGTTGAACAGCCCCTGGTCGTTCAGCTCGTAGGATTGGCGACGCAGGCCGCGCCCGACCACTTGCTCGCACAGGAGCTGAGTGCCGAAAGCGCGCACGCCGAGGATGTGTGTGACGGTGTTGGCGTCCCAGCCCTCGGTCAGCATCGAGACCGAGACGACACAACGGACACGCTCGCCGAGCCGGCTCTTGCGACCGACTGTGTTCATGACCTCGCGTAGCAGGTCCGCGTCCGTGGTTTCGGCTGCCGCGACCGCGTCGACGCCGCGTTCGATCCGCTCGCGGCGGAACTGCTCGATCTCCGGGCCCATCATGTCGCGGAAGGCCGGGTCGAGTGCCTCGCCCGATTCGAGCTGCTCGCTGTCTATGAGCAGCGTGTTGGGTCGCGCGAGCCGCTGGCGGTTGTCGTCATAGTTGCGGAACAGGCGCAGGTGACCGACGTGGCGCGTCTCGGCCTCGCCGTCGGCGTTCGAGCGCTCGAAGCCGGCGATCCACTCGTAGACGAGCTTGGAGGTCGCCGTATTGTTGCACACGACGATGAACACCGGCGGCACGTCGATGCCGGCCCGCTCCCAGGCCTCGCTGGTCTTCTCGTAGTGCGCGTAGAGTGCGTGCAGCGCCGTCTGGAGCTGGCTCGGGAAGACGTGCGAGAGCGGATCGAGGGTGCCAGCTTTGCCCGCGCCCTTCTTCGGCATTGCCTTGCCGATGTGCTCCCACAACTCGCGGTAGAGCGGCACCTCGCCGCTCGCGGCGTTGTCGGCGATGGGCACGCGGGGCAGCTTGACGATGCCGCACTCGATCGCGTCGATGAGCGAGAAGTCGCTCACCGTCCACGGGAACAGGATGCCCTCCAGGTAGCCGGAGCCGCGCAGGAAGAACGGTGTGGCGGACAGGTCGTAGACCGCGCACAGGCCGACCTTGCGCTTCAGCGCTTCAATGCCGGAGATCCACAGCCGAGCGGCTTCCGCGTTGCGCTTGGCCTCCTCGCGATCCTCGGCCGCGACCGCGTCCTCGGCGGCCCCGGGCTTCTCGCGGTAGCAGTGGTGCGCCTCGTCGTTAATCACCACGAGGTTCTTGATCGGCAGCAGCTCCCGACAGACCCGCTGGAGCATCGCGCCCTCGGACTCGGTCGTGTCGATCGGGGCGTGTCGGCCCTGGAGCAGCGAGCGCCCGACCTTCGAGACTTCCAGCGTCTCGCGGCGCTTGAACGCGTGGTAGTTCGTCAGCACGATCTTGGCCTGCCCCATGTCCTGGAGCATGTCGGCAGGGACCAGCTCGCGCTTGTCGTAGTAGGCGTCAGGATCACCGGGCATCAGCACGCGCAGGCGGTCGCGGATCGTGATCCCCGGCGTGACCAAGAGGAAGCCGCGGGTGAAGTGCCGCGCGTTCGGGCTGCGCACCGCGTTGATGGTCTGCCACGCGATCAGCATGGCCATTACCGTCGTCTTGCCGGCCCCCGTCGCCATCTTGAGTGCGAGGCGCGGCAGGCCAGGGTTGGCGCCCTCGTTCGCGCCCTCGATGTGGCGGATCAGGTGCGCATACTGGCGCTGCCGCCCGGCGACCTCCGTAAGCCAGATCGCGGTCTCGACCGCCTCGACCTGACAGAAGAACGGCCGGGGGCCGTGCCAGTCGTGGTCGCGGCGCCAGTGCTGAAGCAGCCGCTGGGTCACGGGTGTGACGCCCCAGTCCGCGGGGTTCGGCAGCGCGCGCCAGGAGGCGACGTGCCCGCGGATCTCGTTGATGATCGGCGTCGGGTTGTAGGCCTGCTCCGCGGAGGACAGGCCCACGCCGTCGCCGAGATCCAGATCCGCCTGCTTGGCCTTACCGCGCTGCTTCTTTGCCTTCGGGACGGGCGTGATAAGCGCGGAGCGGCGACGGCCCTGGACCGGTTGCTGGTCGAGGGGCTGGCCGTCGCCGTCTAGTGCATGGTGCTGAGTCGGGACCACATAAGGCGAGTTGAGTATCGGCTGCTCGAAGAACGGCTTCGCCACGCTGTCTCCTCGCCGACTGACTCGATCGCGTATCGGGGAGTGGATACCGAGATCATCGCTCCTGCGCGAGCGGCACGTGGTTCAAGCAGGTGTAGAAGCTGCACACTGTGCCATGCGCGCAACTTCAAGCTGGCATCCATCCATCGCCATCGCGCTCCAGGGGCGGGAGTTGGTCTTCGACTACGCCAGGGCGATCCAGCTGCCTGCGGCGATCGAGGCGCTCACCCACCTGAAAGCTGATAAGGAAGCGCTGACGCACCAGGGGCTGGACCGGGCGGTCCCCGCGACCGGGCGGCAGTAGTCGGCCGCAGCTGAACGGCTACGTCGAGGAAGGCCGGACCGTTGAGCAAGGCGTTTCCGATTGGTCCCCAAGCCCGTGTCGACGCGGGCTTCGCGGCCTTACAGACGGGCTCCGGGAGCGCCGGGGCAGCTTCAGGGGCTCTCGGTCGCCGTCGCCCGCTGGCGAGCCTCTTGGACGGCTTCGCGGGCCTGCTGGTGAAGCTCCTTCGCGAGCGCCCGGATGCCGTTCGTCATCGTCAGCACCGGGCCGTCGAAGCTCAGGCGCCAGGGGGAGCCGGGCCGGGCGCAGGCGAAGCGGTCGCGGATGCCGGGCAGCGCGAGCCACGTCCGCTTGCCGAGGTAGGACGCCCAGCCGCAATCCGGATCGAGCTTGAGCTTGACCTGTCGCTTCATGGCCTCGCCCGCCCATGAGCCCAGAGCGCACCGCAGTGCCTGCCTGGCGCGAACGAGACGGCGCCGACTCGGATTGTCGAGGATCAGCGCCCCGTGAAAGTGCAAGCGCGGCGTGCCGTCCTTCCACTCTTCCTCAATCGAGGCCAACCACTCGATCGGTCCAAGTGCGTTGTTCAAGGCCTCTGCGACGCGCTTGCGGAGCCAGGGGAGTGGCGCGCCGGTCGCGTAGGCCCGGTCACTGATCTTCTGCGAGGCCCATACGGTGAAGGCGACGACGGAGCCGAGCGCTTGTAGAGCTTCCAGTCCGAAATGCGCCTTCGTTTCGTCAGTCGCGCTGCTCCAAGGGCGAGGTGCCTTGGTCATGAAGGCGGGTAGAGAGTGTGTAGGAGCATATGATCTACCTACTATACCCGACACGCCCGCCTGGACCGGGGCGATGCCCCTAAGCGCCTTGTATTCATTGAGAAACTGGCGATCCGCGAGCAGGCTGACGCGGCGCGGCGCCCGCCGCTTTTTTTGCACATCAGATGACGTAGCGTTGTCATTGGTCGGTGTCGGCAGGTCGGCAAGCGAGACCGACACCGGAGCGCAGTATTGGTGCGCTTCGGCTTGTGCTGAGACCGAGGGAATCTTACGTATTATGAGCATCTGTGCTGATAGAGCCGTTCGCCCTGGCCGGGGCGGGCGGCTCGTTCCTTTTCAGGCTGCGGTGTTCTCGTCGTCGCGGTCAGGGGCATACTGCCCGACCACACGAACCGTCTTGAGCCGGTGCGGATCGAGTAGAACCTCGATGCCGTTGTTGGTGCCGTAGACGACGGCCGTCGCCGGGGCCTCGGTCACAAGAAGAACACGCTCCCCGGTGTGCTCACGGATCTCCGACGTGGTGAGCCACAACGCCGTGGCGTAGTCGCGGTGCGGGGTCCACCAAGCCCCGACGATGCCCGCACGGCAGTCCTGCAACGACCGCACCTGAAAGAGCGTCCGAGGCATCGGGTCGGGCCTGACAGGCGGCAGCAGGACGTTGAGCCCGTCGACTAGAAGGCGATCCTGGCCGAGCAGGTCCACCGTCAGGGTCCGCTTCATCCCGAACTCTTCCGACGCGCTGCAATGCCATGCGGCCTGGAAGGCGTCCCGGATCGCGCCAGGGACGATCCCGAGGGACACCAGGGCGCGCAAGGCGTCCGTCCAGCCACCCGCCCAAGTGATCTGGGCAGCGGCTCCCGTGAAGGCAGACACGTCGCCCTGGGCGGCACCGGCCACAAGACGCTTGAGAACGTCGGCGTGGTGAAGGTCTTCGAGGGCAAGCCGGAGAACGCCCATTAGCGTGTCTCCCCAATTGCCGTGGCGTTGGGCGCGGTGGTCTCGTCACTCACGAGGCGCCGGAAGAACACGGTCGGCACCGCCGATCCATCGTCCGTTAGCTGGAAGACGGGCCGCACGAGCTCGGCCGCGTTCTTGCGGAGTAGGCGGGCGAAATCGGTCGCGATGCTCGCTGTGGTCGCGGTGCGGAGCGTCGTCTCGCCGGTCTTGCCGTCCACGATTGTGAACGTGACGGCCTTCGCATGACGGCCGACGTAGAGCTTGTGGCCATAGCCTAAGGGGATGCCCATCGCGGTGCCGCTCTTGAACTCTAAGTTCAGAAGCGGCGTCGTGCCAGTTGCGGCGTCAATAACGGCGGCGATCAGATGGGCCTGATCCCGGTTCAAAAGCGGCAGGCTCGCTTCGCGGATCGACACGAAGAGAACGTCGTCGTCGGCAACAGCGACCTCGGCAAAGCCGGGTAGCGTATCTTCGATCTCGCCAGCCTCGACAGCGCTGCGGATTACGCGCTCTACGATTTCGACGGCGGAGACGCCATGACGATCAGCGAGAGCGCGAAGCTGGGCGAGGCGTTCAGCAGGGAGTCCGACAGAGGATTGTATCGGCTTGACGGTGCGAGTGGTCACGTAAGAGATCCCATGTTAGCGGGTTAGCCTCATACATGTATGTGCCTGAGATGCAACGTTCAAGGTAACGACCAACAGAAAAGTGTGCCTCAATGCGAACATCTCGCAGGGTCCGAGTTTTCGTGGCTGAAAATTAGCCGTTTGCGCATAACGGACCCCATTCGGGGAAGTCGCTTTTTTCTAGGACTTCGCCTTCTACCCCACTCCTATGTAAACGTTCAGTCAACGCTCACTTGTGCGCAGCATCAGAAGCCCTCTTCGTTCTCGCATACGATCTCTTCATCCCCAGATGCACCTGCTTCACGCCCATCATCTGCCATGTCGCCGTCGAACGCGTCCTCTTCGTCCTGCTTCTGGCGCATCATGTCGATCTGAACCTGAGTGAGGTTGCGGATTACAAGCACCGGGGCCTCGTCACTGTTCATATCATCGTCGGTGATGCCCAGTGCACTCCGCTTGAGAGTGTGGAGTCTTTCGAGGGCGGCAGCAGCGTTGGTCAGCATTTTGACTGCCGCTGCTGCCGCGAAGGTCTGATCCGGATCAGCGGCAGCGGCGTCGAGACGGTCCACGATCATGCGTTCGACCTTGGCCGCGTGGTCGTAGGTTGTCTGCCCGATCGCCAGCGCTCGCTCCGCAAGCGTGTCGACCTGAGCTTCCCGTTCCGCGCGCACCCTGGAGACGACCTGGGCGGCGAGCGCCTTGGCCGCGCTCCCCTTCTCAAGGCCGAGCTTGCTGAAATGCGCCTGTAAGCCGCGCTCCGTCACGCCGAACCGATGCGCGAGCTCGGGGAGCGTCGCAGAGCCGGACGACCACAGTGCCTCCACCTCAGCCCACCGATCCTCGGTGAGTTTGATGTAGCGGCGTTTCTCGGGCTGGGCGGTCACAGGTTGGGTCTCCTTGCTCATGCTGCCCACCGGGCAAGTGCGGCCTCAGCCTCGGCCGGATCGGCGCTGATCCGGTAGACGGTCTGGCGAGACAGGCCGGTCGCCTTGGCGATGGCAGCGACAGCCGCGCCTTGACCCAGCATGGCCTGCACGGTCTCGAACTGGTTGCGGGTGTAGGAGACCTTGCGGCCACGGTAAGCCCTGGCCTCGGCCTGCGCCTTGGCGTGCATGATCCCAGCCTTCTGCGCCTCCTTCGTCGCCTCGGCCTGGGCCTGGGACATCGCGGCCATGAAGCCGATCAGCGCGTCCCGCACGGCCTGCTGCATGGGGTCGGTGGTGGCGCCGTCGAAGGTCAAGCCGTTGATGACCGTCTTCACGATCACGCCGCGGCGCATGAACTCCCGGATGGTCTCGCACACGTCGCCGTAGTTGCGGCCGAGCCGGTCAACCCACCGGACGACCAGCAGGTCGCCACGGCGCAGCATGTCGAACAGGCGCTGCCCCTGGCGCCGCTCTGCAAGGCGCGTCGAGACGCCCGACACGCCATCGTCGGTCACTACATGATCGACCTGGAAGCCCGCGGCCTCGGCCTGCGAGCGCTGGTGTGTGGCGGTCTGATCGGCGGTGCTGACGCGGGCGTAAAGGATCGTCTGGGTCATCCGAAATCTGTTCGTATGGGTAATGTCCGCATAAAAACATGTCCGTAGACCGAAAGCAACCCTTACGGACAGCCAAAAGCGCACCTTCTCCTCTGTCCGCGAGGGTATACCCCTCCGGACAGACATAGGATTGCGCCAGATGCATATCGAGTTAGCCCAATTTTTTTGGACTCAGTCTGTGAAAGGTTCCTGCAGGGCAGCGCACACGTTCACCCTGGAAGTTGCATGTAGGACATAAACCCACGCGAGCGTGCGCTACGTGACACGAAGCCACGATGGGAAACGTCGAGCCTTTGATCAGTTATCGAATCTGAGCCGCCCCGCGCATTCACGATGCTCCGAACGAGATGTTGCTTAAAACGGAAAATCAGACGTAAGCTCGGCCACGAGGCGGCATTTCAGGAACGGAGGCCAAGGTGCACTCCACACTAAGGCACTTGGAAGGCACGCGCGACGCGGTCCTCTCGTCTGCGGATTGGCCGTTTGAATTATCCGCCCTGTTCCCAGGTCCGCGACCTGGTCGGGTGGCAATCCGGTGGCGAGGTCAGCTTGAAAAGGACGCTCTGCTGGAACTTTTCGATGAAGCCTCTCGGGAACTTGGATCGCTTGATTTACGTGGCATCTTACCCGGCCGGACACACGCAGTCGTCTTAGGAGAGGGCACCATCAAGCGCTTCCGCGGTCGATCGACGAAGGATGTAGGGGAGATGGTAAGTGCTCTGCACGACGTTGGGTTCGTGCGACTCGAACTAAGACGTCGCGATGCGCCCGACATCGAGCCGTCAGTCGTCGTCTGGGCTAATCTGGATCCAGAGGCACGTAAGGAAGATGGTGTTAGTCAGCGGGCTGCAGGGGTAGAAGTGTCAATCGCAGGCGCATCGCGCGTGCGCAGCGCGGTCGTTGCTGCACTGTCTGCAACCCGTGCTCCGGACGGTGACGAACGAGGCACAAGCAAAAGCTCAATGATCGGCCGCTCTGTTGAGGAGTTGTTCGCCGATATCGGCGATTTCGGCCAGATCATAGCGGGCGGCGCGACGCTGTGATGGCCTGAGCGGATGTTTACGGTCGGATGCTTTAAAATCGCGATGTCGGTTATCGTGCCTCAAGCAACTCCCCTGTCTCAGAGCGTGACAGGAGCTTATCTCCGCATTGAAGTTCACAATTTTGATCCCTTTGCGCAAGACCTTGAGCTTGATCTGTTGTCACTTCACGGACATGCATCCTTCTCATCAGGCGTTGTGATGCCGTTGGTCGAGCCAGCGATCCAGCAGGTAACCCCGCCGCAAGTTGCTCACTTGATTCAGGTGGGAATTCGGGCAGCAAGCAACGGCGGCGGACCGGAGGTCTTTCAGTGCAGCTCAGTCCGCTATCGACAATGCGGCGCTCCTGGATGGAGCGCGCATCACACGCCACGGTCAGGCAATACCGCAAGCGTCCTAGTGATATGACCATGTGGCCGAACGCTAGATAAAAATTTTCTTTGTAGCGCGGCGGGATGCGTGGCCCATCCAAGCATGGAGGCTGATCCTGAATTTCAAGCTGCTCCTGCTAGGCGCCGTGCCTCCCTTTCTCGCAATTCTCGGAGAGGTATTGAACCCCGTCAGCGGCAACGCCGCCGTCGCCCGCATGCATGACACAATCCGATCGATGGTGCCAGACGACCCACTCCGAAGTAGGGAGAGTGAGACCGCGCAGAACGTTATCCGTGACTCCATCGCTCGCACCGTCGAGGGAGCTGTCGAGGCCGCGGGTATCGTTCCGACGTGGATCGCCGTCACCGCCGGGGTAGCCGGCATCACCTCCGAGATCATGCCATTGACCACGGCAGCGACGTTGACTGCGCTCGTTGCAACTGTTTCGGCGATGGTCTTGTTTTTTGTATTCGGTCGGCTCGATTACTATAGCCTCGCGGAGGCTCCTAAGAGTCGATGGATCTTGGCCCGCAGTAAGCGCCAGTTCATGTCTAGTGTGATCCTTCTGGCAAACGCCATCATCATCTTACTTGCAGTCTGGGCGTCCATGGTGCCTCATAGTGAAGGGGAGCATGGGGGCGAGGCTACTCATCCTGAGCCGTCCGCGACCAAATAATCGCAGCCGCACCTGATCAATCATTGATTTTGCAATTCTGCAAAGCTCACAGACGCAAAATTTCTGTGCAGCCTAAACGGTATTTTCTCCATTTGGACGCTGCCTAAACCTGCGAACAGTAAATTTCTTGCACAAATCTGCGAAATTGCCGATCGTAATTCATGACTGACCTCCGACATTCGGAGTCTTATTGCCGATATACATTTTCTGGATTTGTTAGCTTGCCGCGCAATCAGGCACATTCCGACTGAGCTCGTTCAGCCTACTTTGTAAGCAGGAATCCGTCTGATCGCAGCATCACGGGTCTTGAGCGTGACGTCGCCGTAGTCGTCTCCGGCAGTGCGTCCAGCGTGGCCTTGCAAAGCGTCTAGAATCCGGTCGTTGATCCCTGCCTCGCGTCCGACCGTTTTAAACCGATGGCGCCAACCGTGGCTTGGGTCGACAGAATCGTCGATCAAACCGAGAGACCGGACCCAGGCTGCAATGTGTGATGCCACGATCTTGGATGGGTGCAGCGGGCTCTTGCGCACCTTTCCAACATCATAGAACAGTGGTCCGTTACCGGCCGCTCGCACGAAGTCAAGGAAGCCGATCGAGACGAGCTGGGGATGCACCGGCACGTCGCGGTAGTGGCCCGACTTCACGGAGCCGGCATCGGGCGTGATGCGCAAGTAGGTGATGCCGTCGCGGATCTGCACGTCCTGTCCCCGAAGCTGTGCCATTTCAGCGACGCGGGCGCCTGTCAGAGCGCACAGCCATGGGAGCCAGCGTTTCGCCGCCGACCTATGTGGGCTTTCGCGTGTTGACGAGCTGCGTGCGGCTGGCGCCTGATAGCTAAGCACAGCTTTGAGAACGGCAGCAGCCTCAGTATCGTCCAGCCCCTTTTCCCGCGTGCGGACTTTCTTCGCCACATCGATCCGAACGCGTGCGGCTGGGTCCTCCGCGATCTTGTCGTTGTCAGCTGCCCAGCGCAACACGGCCCGAAGCGATGCGAGATGCACGTCGCGGATCGTCTTGGGCGCGAGTTTCTCATTCTCAAGAAGGTGGTCGCGCCAGCCTGCGATGTCCGCCTTCGTCAGTTGCCGAGCATCATCGTAGCCCAAGTAGCGCACAAGATTCTTGAAGACGGGGCGCCATCTGAGTTCCGCTGCGGCGCCCTTCCCCTGCGCCTTTAAGGTCCGAAGGTAGCCGTCGAGCAAGTCGAGGATTGGGACGGCTGGTCCGCGCAATCGGATTGGCACGACAGTGGTGGGCGTCGCTGATTCGGCGAGGATGGGCAGCTTCGGAGGACTCGGCTCATAGCCAGCGTCACGTTCAATTGTGGCTTCGAGCGCAGCAAGCTGCACCTGCGCCAACGTCCGCGCGAGGGAACGCCAATCCCCGCTGCCAGCTTCTACGGCTGTGCTGCCGCGCGCCTGGAACTTCTCAACCGCCCAGCCGACGACCGCTTGCATCTCGTCATTGTTGCTCTGACCGCTGGCAACACGACGAAGCGCTTTCACCTGCAACTCGCGGTGGCGGGGAGAAGGCGGTGTGAAGCCCGAATGTGCGAGCTCACCCGGCTGAGTCTGGGTCGCGGGTTCTCGAGCCGCGCGCTCCTGGTAGAGGGTGAGCCGCGATTTAATCGGCCAAACATTCGTTGGCTCGTCCTCATCTGGGACTTCGACCTTCGATGGAAGCCCATCCAGGGTGAGGTCGCGCTCCACGGACCAGTCGATCTCGCAGTGCTTTCCCTCGCGTAATTGCCGGTCGATCTCCAGTTCCTCTGCATAATGGGTGCGCGCGATCTGGTCTGTCGTCAGCGGGCGGGCGCGGATCCGCGGCTGTGGGAACGCGACCACGTCGAGCTTCGCGCGTGCTGCCGCGAACTCATCTTCAATCTGAGCCATGGCGGCGTGCAGGGCGCGCTCAGCCAGCTTCTTGTTCGATCCAAGTGCAATGCGGCGCTCGGTCTTCCCATTGAAGTAGGGGCGCAGCGCCTTCGGAATGACGCGCCGCGCGTAGAACGCATCGCCACGTGGGGTTAAGTAGCGCAGGTCGCCAGCCATCGGCCCCTCTGTTTGTTACATTCTTTGTAACAGCAGAATGGGCAAAAACGCTTAATCTGCAACTGGTTTGAGTATGATCAATGGCTTAGGCTGGTGCCGGTGGAGAGGATCGAACTCCCGACCTTCGGTTTACAAAACCGCTGCACTACCGCTGTGCTACACCGGCGGACGCCCTGAAACCATTGAGCTATTTCACGGTTTTGGTGCGTCAGGAGCGTCTTTGACTACGTTTCCAGGCGCTTCGTCAAGGCACAAGATCCGGCACATTCCGTTCCGCCCATCCCCCGGAGAGACGCGATCGGCCGGCTCCCACCGCGCGGCGGGGGTCAGCACAGCGGGACGGCACGCTCGCCCTCCCCGACGCGCCGGAGCGCGGCCGGTTGGGTCAGGGACCAGACACGAGATGGCGCGCTGTAGGCTTTGCGGACATTGAACGCACAGCTCACTCTGCCCGCATGGGATGGGGAGTAGTCCTTGGCTTCGATGCCGACCGCGGACGCAACGGTAGAACGGCTCGGAGCGCTTTGGGCATATTCGCGTCGCATCGACTTGAGGGTGCCTTGTGACTCGCCACCTCGATCACGCCTGGGCAAGGCTCCATCAGTTACGATGTTAGAGAGTCGTGGCCGCCCGTCGCCGTCGAGTCGGCTGGATCATCGCTTCCAGTTCGAGGAGCTTATTGAGCTGCTCCTCGGTGAGCAGGCCCTCCTCCAACACGAGGTCGGCCACTGGGCGGTTTTCCTTCAGCGCACGTTGCGCCACCCGTGAACTCGCCTCGTAGCCTAGCGTCGGCGCGAGCGCCGTCACCAGCCCGATCGAGCCCTGGACGAGGGCACGGCAGCGCTCGCGGTCGGCCTCGATGCCCTCGACGCAGCGCTTGGTCAGCGTGTCCACCGCTGCTGTCAGCATCCGCAAGGAGGAGAGCACGCAGTAGCCGATTGTCGGCTCGAAGGCGTTGAGTTGTAGTTGCCCGCCCTCGGCGCACAGCGTCACGGTAAGGTCCTGGCCAATCACCATGTAGGCGACCTGGTTCACCACCTCCGGGATCACCGGGTTGACCTTGCCCGGCATGATCGAGGAGCCCGCCTGCACAGCGGGCAGCCGGATCTCGCCGAAGCCGGTGCGCGGGCCGGAGGACAGCAGCCGCAGATCGTTGCAGATCTTCGAGAGCTTCACCGCCACCCGCTTGAGCGTGCCGGAGAACAGCACGAATGCGCCGAGATCCGAGGTTGCCTCGATCAAGTTGGACGCGAGCACCATCGGCTGGCCGGAAGCGCGCGAGAGCTCCTCGACGGCCAGCGCCGCATAGCGCGGGTCGGCGTTGATGCCGGTGCCGATGGCGGTGGCCCCGAGGTTCACCTCCCGGAACAGCCCGGCGATCTCACCCAGGCGCGCAACATCCTCCTTGATGGTGGCGT
The DNA here is from genome assembly GCF_008806345.1 of Methylobacterium planeticum. Lineage (GTDB taxonomy): Bacteria > Pseudomonadota > Alphaproteobacteria > Rhizobiales > Beijerinckiaceae > Methylobacterium > Methylobacterium planeticum. The sequence goes on from NZ_VZZJ01000050.1 coordinate 12,102, forward strand.
GGAACCCGTCGAATTCCTGGCCGAGCGTCATCGGCACTGCGTCCTGAAGCTGAGTCCGGCCCATCTTGAGCACGTCGGCAAACTCCACCGCCTTCCCCTTGAACGCGTAGGCGAGATCGTCGAGCGCCTTCACCAGCGGCTGCGTCCCGAAGATCACCGCCAGCCGCAGGGCGGTCGGGTAAGCGTCGTTTGTGGATTGGGCCATGTTCACGTCGTCGTTGGGGTGGAGCGCGGCATAGTCGCCCGGCTTCCTTCCCATCAGGCCCAGCGCGACGTTGGCGATGACCTCGTTGGTGTTCATGTTCGTGGAAGTGCCGGCCCCGCCCTGGATCGCATCGACCACGAAGGCGGCGTCGTAGCTGCGGTCCTCGGCGACCAGGGTGCAAGCTCGGTCGATCAGGTCGGCCTTGTCCGGCTCCAGGTAGCCGAGGCGCCGGTTGGCGCGGGCGGCAGCCTGCTTCACGAGGGCGAGCGCCCGGACGAACTCGGGGAAGTGGCCGACCGGCACGCCGGTGATCGGAAAGTTCGTCACCGCACGCTTGGTGTGAATGCCCCAGAGCGCGTCGGCCGGAACATCGCCGTCGCCGAGGAGGTCGTGCTCGGAGCGGGTCCTGGCCGTCTCCATGTGCACGGTGCGGATGGTGGCGACCGCAAGCTCGGTGGGCGGATCTCTCTGCACTGACGCCTCTGCTGCCCTCGCTCCTTCTTCCGCGCTTATGTCGAGATGCTTCTTGGCCATGTGATAGCCCCACTTTCCGAAATGCTCGCCTTGCGGTCGCCGAGATGGAAGGCGCGCGCCGGGCGGCGGGTCAGAACTCCACCGAGTCGCTCGGGTGGTCAACGCGCTCCTTCAGGGCATCGGACATCGGGAAGTTCAGGTTCTCGTTGTGGGGCGGTATCGGGCTTTCGAACCACTTGGCGTAGAGTTTGGAGAAGGCGCCCGAGGCCATCATGCCCTTCAGGACATTGTCCGCAAGCGCTTTGAACTCAGTGTCGTCCTTTGGCAGCATGAGCCCATAGGGCACCAAGGCGTAGGTCTCGGGCAGAAAGGTGAACGCGGCCGGATCCGGCACACGCGCCTTTAGGCTGGCGAGTAGAATGTCGTCCTCCATGAAGGCTGCGGTACGGCCGGTCTGAAGCGTCAGCATGGACTCGCCATGGTCCTTGCCCTGAATGATGTTGAAAGTGCCGCCCTTGGCCTTGATGCCGAACGCGAAGTTGGTGGCATTCGAGCCTTGCGTGACAACGACCGTCTTGCCGTCGAGCCCCTTCACGTCGTGTATGCCGGAGGAGACTTTAGTCAGCCACCGCGCCGAGGAGACGAAGATCGCGACCGTAAAGGCAACCTGCTTAAGCCGGGCGGTGCTACTCGAAGTCGCCCCGCACTCCATATCGATGGTTCCATTCTGAATGAGTGGAATGCGATTGGAAGAATCTACGGGCTGGAGCTTGACTGTGAGCTTGTCGAGCTTGAGGTCAGCCTTAACCTTGTCTACGATCTGCGCACACAGATCGAGGGAGAAGCCGATCGGCTTCTGGTCGGTGCCGAGGTATGAGAACGGGATTGAGGACTCGCGATAGCCGAGCGTCACGCTGCCGGTTCGCTTGATCTTCGCCAGCGTCGGGCTGTCGGCGGATGCCGTCGTGGCGGCGAGGCCTAGGGCGAGTGCGCAGGATAGTCGTACGAACGCCGGAGCTGGGTACATCGGTCTTCTCCTCTCGATGGATGCGGACCCCGTTCGGGTCTCGCGAAACTTGAGTTCGACAAGAAGCGGGCCACGTCGACGCGGCCTCGCACTGTGCTCGTGGGATCATCAGCGTTGCTCCGACGGACGCCGCGGTCCTGACGGAGCGGTCCGCCGTCAGAAGGTGATCCGACCGGCGGCACCGCCGCTCGCACCGAGGCTGGAGATGCCGGAGACGATGGTGGCGAACACCAGCGGCGCGATGACCATCTTGATCATGCGCAAGAAAATGTCAGACACCATTGCGAAATGGCCGGCAATGTTCTTTGCGTCTTCCGGAAAACAAAATGTGTTACACAAATAAAAAATGTTAGTTCCGATGAACAGGCTCACCAAGATGTACAAGATCAGCTGGTTCGAATTGTGAGTTTTGCTACTCATCTGCATGACGTAATCCTTTGCGCCACCGAATGATGTAGCAACCGAGCGTGGCCCCATTTTAAGCGTCTCAGGTGCCGTCAACGGCCAGGACAGGAGAGGCCCGGCGTCCTACCCGAGCTTGGACAGCAGGGCCGTGCGCGCCTGCGTCGATGGCACGTTGCGGGCGCGGATGGCCTCGATCAGCCGGTCGATGTCAGCCGTGGTGGTGAACATCCCGAGCGACACGCGGATGCCGTCGCGCTCGGGTGAAACCCGGATGCCGCACTCCGTGAAGTACTCCAGCCATTCACCAGCAGGCAGGGCAACGACGTAGATGTGAGGCGCCCGATGCTGACGCTCACGAGGCCCAACCAGCCCGATCCTCAACTCGTCGAGATGGTGGATGAGGTAGTCGCCCAGATCGAAACAGTGGCTCTGGATCTTCTCGATCCCGATCCCATTGATCAGATCGATGGCGGCGCTCAGGCCATGGATCGCCGGGATGTTGAAGTTGCCGAGTTCGAAACGGCTGGCCGAAGGCGGCAGCGCCATGTTGTCAGCCCGAGCGATGAAGTCGGCCGGCGGATTCGCCAAGCTGGCAGCGGCCATGTAGGCGGGCTCCAGCTCGATCTTCGCAGAGTCCCAGTAGAGCAGGCCAAGCCCTTGCGGGACCAGCAGCCCCTTGTGGGTGCCGGAGCCAATGAAGGTAGCCTTCATGGCCTTGGCGTCGATCGGGACGACTCCGATGCCCTGCATCACATCCACGACGAAGTAGAGGGACGTCTGCTCGCAGAGGCTGCCGACGCTCGCCACGTCGAAGCGATGACCCGCATGGAAGGTGACCTGCGACATCGAGATTGCGCGGGTCCGCTCATCGATGAACGGTCGGAAACTATCCGCGTTCACAACCTCGGCCATCGGGATGCACTCGATCACCACGCCCTTCTTCTGGAGGTTCAGGAAGGCGTAGGCATTGTTGGGATGGTCGCCCTCGATCATCAACACCTTATCGCCGGCCCGCAGGGGCAGCGCATTGGCGGCGATGTTCATGCTCTCCGAGGTGTTCTTGGTGAAAGCGATTTCGTGCGGCGCAGCGCCCAGAAAAGCCGCGACCTTTTCACGGGTGCTCTCCACACGGTTCAGCCACACTCGCTTAGGGCCGGCTGTCTCGAAAGCTTCCTGCAGGTAACGCTCAATTCCTTCTTTCACCTGCAAGGAAAGTGGCGTCTGCAAGCCTGCATCGAGATAGACCACGTTCTCGGTGGCTGGGAAATTTCTCCGGACTGCGGCAACATCGTAGTGTTGAGACACATTAATCTCCTGTTTTACAGGCGTGGCAAAGACCTTCACTGGCAAAATTCTGACGTTACATTACGCGTAATCTAAGATCTAAATTTTTAAAATTTCGATCGACTTCTCTGTTCTGCGACCTGTCGAGTTTTTGCACACAACTCTGTGTGCCCTAAAGATACACACACCAACGAGCGGGTCGAGGTAATTTACCAAAAATGGAGATTTTTCGTTTCGAAAAGTGAGAATTCTAAGAAAGGCCCTCGTCCTGGAGGATGGTTTCCGAGAGCAAAGCAGCAGCGTTTTGCAGGGGGCCGATGAATGCGTCGAGGCCAGTAAAGCCGACGCGCGCTGCGGGGACTGACACACCCAGGCACGCAATCAGGTCGCCCGCAGGAGAGACGATCGGCACGGCACACCCCACCACGCCGCGCACAAACTCCTCGTTCGTCTTCGCCCATCCTCTGCGCCGCGTCTCTTCGAGCTGCGCCATCAGTTCGTCCGGGTCGGTAATCGTCGTTGGCGTGTAGCGGAACAGAGACAGTGCATGAACGAGCTTATGACGGGCCTTCACGGGCAGTCGGCTCATGTAGATCTTGCCGGTGGAGGTGCAGTGGAGTGGCACGACTTCCCCAGGATTGAACTGCAAACCCTGGGGTTGCTTGGAGCGCACGCTGTCGACGTAGACGACCTCGTTAGCACGCACGACGCCGATCTCGCACTGCTCGCCGATCCGATCGGCCACAGCGCTTAGGACAGCGTGGCGGCGGGCGGTGCGGAAAGCTGCCCCGATGGCCTTGGCCGACAGCGTGACGAGTTTGCTGCCTACCAAGTAGCGCTTGGTTCCCAAGGCCTTCTGAACGAGACCACGGGCTTCGAGGTTGCCGATCAGGCGATGTGCGGTCGGCACCGGAAGGTTTAGCGTCGCTGCGACCTCTGCGGCCGAAACGGCCTTCTTCTGCTCGGCAACGAAAGTCAGGATCGCGAGCGCGCGATCCAGAGGCCCGTCCATATCCTTGCCGTTCTCGTCAGCCACAACGTGCGCCTTGCGTGGACACCACTCGGCCTCGCTATAGCACCCGGTCGCCGAGTGGCATGAACCTGCCGTTGGAGCTTGGATCCCCAAACCCGTATTCGTACGCCCGGAGCTGGTCCGTGACCGGACATCCTCCGCATGCACCTCGAAGGTCCGGAAGGGGCGCTTCGAGGCTTTCACCTGAGCTACGCCGAACGCCAGCTTACCCACTACCCGAGCCTCGAAGCTAACGGGCCGTAATCGTCCAATCCTCGCCGTCTCGATACGCTGAGCTTAGGCCTGCTTTCGGGCAACGAGAGAACAAAGTCGGTGGAAGGCGCTTGTTCTACGTCAGATGGAGGAGGGATCGGCGGATATGCTCCTGCCTGCTAAATCCTCGGTATGAAGCACTCTCATTCCCACCTGTGGCCAGGGGTGCCGCTGGCTCTCGTTTCAGCCATCCTGTTCGGAGCCTCGGCCCCGTTCGCCAAGCTCCTGCTCGGTGAGATGTCGCCGCAACTGCTGGCCGGGCTACTCTACCTTGGTGCAGGCATCGGTCTGGCAGCCGTGCATGGCGGCCGGGCCGTTCTCGGCGTTCCGGCCCCGGAGGCCCCTCTGCGCCGTCACGATCTGCCGTGGTTGGCGGCGGTGGTGCTGTTCGGCGGGCTGGCCGGGCCGCTCATGCTGATGCTGGGGTTGTCGCACACCGCCGCCACTTCTGGATCGCTGCTGCTCAACCTCGAAGGGCTGGCGACCATGCTCATCGCCTGGGTGGTGTTCCGGGAGAACGTTGATCGGCGGCTGCTGTTCGGCGCGTTCGCCATCCTCGCGGGCGCGGCCGTACTGTCGTGGAACGGAGGGGGCGTGCGCCTCGATGTGGGCGCGGCTCTCATCGCCGCCGCCTGTCTGGCCTGGGGCATCGACAACAACCTGACGCGCAAGCTGTCCTCGGCCGACCCGGTGGTGATGGCCACCATCAAGGGGCTCGCGGCAGGCAGCGTCAACGTTGCCCTGGCGCTGCTGTTCGGCGCGGCTGTGCCATCCGCGACGGTGATTGGGGCGGCGGCCGTGGTCGGCTTCCTGGGCGTTGGGGTGAGCCTTGTTCTGTTCATGCTGGCGCTGCGCCACCTCGGCGCGGCGCGCACCGGGGCCTACTTCTCTCTCGCGCCTTTCATCGGCGCGGTGATCGCGGTCGCGCTACTGCGCGAGCCGATGACGATGCAGCTTGTTGTGGCCGGTCTGCTGATGGGGGTGGGCTTGTGGCTGCACCTTGCAGAGCGGCACGAGCACGAGCACGTCCACGTGGTGATGGAGCACGAGCACGTTCATGTCCACGATGAGCACCACCAGCATCGTCACGATGGGCCAGTGACGGAGCCGCACTCGCATTGGCATCAGCACGAGCCGCTGAGCCACGCTCACCCACACTACCCCGACCTGCACCACCAGCACGGCCACACCTGAGGTTCGGCTGTGACTCCCTAATGCACTGACGCGGACGGAGGATTCACGCGCGGGGTGAGGCGTGCGAGTCTGGGCGATGGCCCAG
>NZ_VZZJ01000051.1 GCF_008806345.1 Methylobacterium planeticum
TGTCCTGGGGGGCCCGTTTGGACGCCGATCACCCCGAAAACGGGGTCCTTATTCCACGCCTAATCACATGCTGGAGCGGCCGAATGACTGGGAGAAGCGCCTCCAGGAGGCGGCGCGGGAGGGGAGCGAGCGCGGTCCCGCGGGCGAGGCGCGCCACGCCTTCTGGTCCGCCTACTGCGCCGAGATCCCCGCCGAGGCGGCCCGTGGTAGGCCGAGCGGCGCCATCCAGCGCTGGGCCTTGGTCGGTGACACTGGCCTCGTCCTGTCGCGCTTTGTCGCCGAGCGCTACGCGGGGATCTGCGTGCGCGGGCCGCGCGGGGCCGTGACTGCCGAAATCGCGGAACGCCTGGAGCCGGTCCAGGACGCACTGGCCCAGCGGCTCGGCGTGCCGTTCGACCCGCGCGCCGCCTACCTACTCATGAAGACCGTCGACGGGAGCTACGCGGCGGCCGGCGACCGCGCCCGGCTGATCGCGTGGCTCGCCGCCGAGACCAACCTCTACGCCGCCGCGATCACTGACATCCTGGGAGACACACTGTAATGGCGCGCGGACCAGCCCGCAGCACGGCCAAATCCGTCGAGACCCTCACGCACGACGAGGCCGCGCGGAAGAACATTCCCACCGCCGAGTTGCAGAGCTTCGCCGAGGCCGAGGAGGTGATCACCGGCTTCGCGCCCGAATCCTATCCCCGCGCCCGGCCGCTGCCGAAGGGCGAGACGCGACCGCGCGACCCGGATCTCGACCCGCAGATCGTCTGGAACGGCGCCCGTATCAAGCTCACCCCGGAACAGGTGCGGGCGCTCGTGGAGACCGGCGAGACTGCGATCGGCGACGCGCAACTCGTCTGGCGCGGCAAGGACCAGCAGGACTGGTCCGACCTCATCATCCAGGCGCCACCCCTCTACATCCAGGAGAAGATCCACCCGAAGGTGATCATCGACGACTTGCGCCACGCCGATAGCCGCCCGTCCGAGGATGACGCGCCCGACCTGTTCTCCGATTTTAACGGCCTCGACCCGGAGGCGCGCACCGAGTTCTACGCCCACGACCAGCACTGGTCGAACCGAATGATCCTAGGCGACTCGCTCCTAGTCATGGCTTCGCTCGCGCAACGCGAGGGGCTGAAGGGGCAGGTGCAGTGCATCTATTTCGACCCACCCTACGGCATCAAATTCAACTCCAACTGGCAGGTCTCGACGCAATCACGTGACGTCAAGGACGGCAAGCAGACGGACATCTCTCGTGAGCCTGAGCAGGTGAAAGCGTTCCGCGACACCTGGAAGGATGGCATCCACTCGTATCTCACCTACCTGCGCGATCGGCTTACCGTAGCGCGAGAGCTGTTAGCCGAAAGCGGGTCGATCTTTGTGCAGATCGGCGATGAGAACGTGCATCGCGTGCGAGCAGTGATGGATGAGGTATTCGGCTCAGGAAATTATCTCGCGCTTATTGCTTTCACAAAAACATCTGGTTCGACAAGGGATTTCTTGGGAGGAACTTTCGATTACGTTATTCTGTATGCGAAGAATAAACCTGCCGCAAAATTTCGCTCGATATATAAGTTGAAAGCCGTAGGGGCTGCGGGCGCCTCGGGATACGGGTTTTTGCAAGAGAATGACGGCTCACGCCGGCCTCTGTCTGCTGAGGAGAAACAAAATCCAGGTAGCATCCAAGGCCGAGTATTGACACGTGATAATCTTACAAGCCAAAGTATTGGACGTGAAAAAGGCGAAGGTGCGGCAAGTTGATTTCCAGTGGAAGTTGCGGTACGTAAATTTCTTCCGTCCGAGAAGGGGCGTTGGAAGACAAACCAGAAAGGAATGCAGCGACTTCAAAAATCAGACAGGCTAATACCTGCCGGGAATACGTTGCGATATGTTAGATTTATTGATGATTTTGCCGCTTATCCAATTTCAGATTTCTGGTCAGACACGTCGGTTGCTGGATTTTCATCCGACAAGCGGTATGTCGTTGAAACTTCGACCAAGGTGGTCGAACGCTGTATTCTAATGGCAACCGATCCTGGCGACCTCGTCCTGGACCCTACCTGCGGCTCAGGCACCACCGCCACGGTCGCCGAGCAGTGGGGCCGGCGCTGGATCACCATCGACACGAGCCGCGTCGCCCTGGCGCTCACCCGCACGCGCCTGATGTCGGCCCGCTACCCCTATTACCTGCTCGCCGACAGCCCCGAAGGCCGGGCCAAGGAGCAGGCGGTCTCGGGGCGCCCGCAACCGCAGAGCGCGGCTTACGGCGACATCCGCCAGGGCTTCGTCTACGAGCGAGCGCCGCACGTCACCCTCAAGTCAATCGCCAACAACGCCGAGATCGACGTGATCTGGGAGCGGTGGCAGGCGACGTTGGAGCCTTTGCGCGAGGAGCTAAACACGCTGCTCGAGACAGAGTGGGAGGAGTGGCAGGTCCCGCGCCAGGCCGAGCGCACTTGGAACGCGGAGTTCCAGGCGCTGCACGCCCGCGCAAAGGACCCGCGGCAGCCGTCGCAGGTCCGGCAGCGCGCCGTCGATCGGATGAACGCCGAGTGGGATTGGGACTACACGCTCGACACATTACCCGAGCGCCCGGTGGACGCGCTGGACGAGCATTACCCGGACGCCGTCTCGATCCACGCCGCGTGGTGGGAGGCGAGGATCGCTCGCCAGCGCGAGATCGACGCCTCGATCGCGCGGGCGGCCGAAGTGGAGATGCTCTACGACCGGCCCTACGCCGACGCGTCGAAAGTCCGGGTAACTGGCCCGTTCACGGTCGAGAGCCTCTCGCCCCACCGCATCATTCCTTCGGACAGCCTCGACCTCGATGAGGAGTTTGAGGTGCCGGATGGGCGCTGGACGCAATCGCGGGCTGGCGCGCCGACGCATGACTTTTCTGCGATGGTGCTGGAGAACCTCGCCGCCGCAGGTGTGCAGGGCCGCGACCGGGCCGACCGGGTGCGCTTCACCATGCTCCAACCCTGGCCCGGCCGCTTCATCGGCGCCGAGGGGCGGTTCGTCGAGGGCGCAAGCGGGGATGATCCCGGAATCACGCGCCGCGCCGCTATCCTCATAGGCCCTGAGTTCGGCACGCTGTCGCGCCCCGACCTCGTCGCTGCCGCCCGCGAGGCCACGGAGGCCCGCTTCGACGTGCTGGTGGCCTGCGCCTTCGCCTACGACGCGCATGCGAGCGAGCTGACCAAGCTTGGGCCGCTGCCGATCCTGCAGGCCAAGATGAATCCCGACCTGCACATGGCCGACGATCTCAAGACCACGGGCAAGGGCAACCTGTTCGTGGTGTTCGGCGAACCCGACATCGAGATCCGCCGCCTCGACGGCGATCGCTTGGAGGTGGAGGTGAAGGGCATCGACGTGTTCGACCCCAACACCGGCGACGTGCGCTCCAACGACACCTCGGGCATCGCCGCGTGGTTCGTCGACACGGACTACGACGAGGAGAGCTTCTTCGTCCGCCACGCCTACTTCCTCGGCGCGAACGACCCCTACAAGTCGCTCAAGACCGCGCTGAAGGCCGAGATCGACGAGGATGCCTGGGCGACGCTCTACCGGGTAACCAGCCGACCGTTCCCACGGCCGCGCACGGGGCGTATCGCCGTGAAGGTTATCAACCACTTCGGAGACGAGGTGATGAAGGTCTATGGGGTGTAGCGGGTGAACAGGGCCGTCCTCGGTATCGATGCGGCCTGGACGCCGGACCGGCCGAGCGGCGTTGCCTTGGCGGCCGAACGGGGCGGCCAATGGCATCTCGTCTCGGTCGCGCCGTCCTACGAGCGGTTCATGGCGCCGGCGGAAGCGAGCGAGTCCGCGCCTGCTGGCGTGAAAGGCTCGCTGCCTGACCCTGCTCGGCTGTTGCAAGCCGCAAGATCGTGGTGCGAATGCCCCATCGACGTCGTCGCCGTCGACATCCCGCTATCCCACGAGCTGATCACAGGACGACGAACGTCAGACGATGCGGTTTCTCGGGCCTACAGCGCGAGCTGGTGCACGACGCACACGCCGAGCGCTGCGAGACCGGGGGCGATTGCCGATCGTCTCAAGGACGCGTTCGCAGGCGCCGGCTAACCCTCTGGCGACGCAACGTCTACACGAGCGCGCCCTGATCGAGGTCTATCCGCATCCCGCCTTAGTCGAGCTTGCGCGAGCGGAGAAGCGATTGCCCTACAAGGTGCAGAAGGCCGCGAAGTATTGGCCCGGCCGTGACGCCGCAGAGAGACGGGCCTCGCTTCTCGAGACCTGGGAGAAGATCGTCGACCTGCTCGACAAAGAGGTCGCCGGCACACGGGCCGCTCTCGGGTCACCGAACCTTTTAAACAGGGCCCGCGACCTGAAATCGTGGGAGGACATGCTCGACGCGATCGTCTGCGCTTGGGTCGGCATCACTGCTTTGAAAGGGCAGGCGGTGCCGCACGGCGACGACGTTTCGGCGATCTGGATTCCGAGTCGCAAGGAGTAGCTCTGGTGGAATTCCGTATCGCCGACACCTTCACCGTCGCCCTCGCCCGCCTGCCCGCCCAGGAGCAGAAGGCGGTGAAGACCTCGGCCTTCGACATGCAGCTCGATCCCTCGAGCCCGGGCCTACAGTTCCACCGGATCGAGGCGGCACGGGACCCGAATTTCTGGTCGGTGCGCGTCAACCGGGACATTCGCATCATCGTTCACCGCACCACCGGCAGCCTGCTGCTCGCCTATGTCGACCACCACGACAAGGCCTATGCCTGGGCCGAGCGGCGGCGCATCGAGGTTCATCCGCGCACCGGCGCCGTGCAGATCGTCGAATCGCGAGAGCGCGTCGAGGAAGCCGCGCCCGCCCTGTTTGCGAAGGCCGAGCCCAAAAGTCTTAAGGCAGAACCCACCCTGTTTGACGCGCTCCAGCCCGACGACCTACTTGGCGTCGGCGTGCCCGAGGACTGGATCGAGCCGGTGCGCGCGGCCACCGAGGCGCGTTTCTTCGATCTCGCCGCGCACCTGCCAGCCGAGGCTGCCGAGGCGCTTCTCGAATACGCGGCCACTGGGCGCCTTCCGAAGCCTGTCGAGCCGGCGGCCGACCCCTTCGCGCACCCGGACGCGCAGCGCCGCTTCCGCGTGATTGAGGACATCGATGCGTTGCGGGCCGCGCTCGACGCGCCTTGGGAGCGTTGGTCGGTCTTCCTGCACCCGTCCCAGGTCGGAGTGATCACGAAGACCTATGGCGGCCCCGCACGGGTCGCTGGCTCAGCCGGCACCGGCAAGACCGTCGTGGCTGTGCACCGCGCCGTGCGGCTCGCCCGCGCCGACGCGCAGGCAAGGGTGCTGCTCACTACCTTCTCGAAGCCGCTCGCCGACGCGCTCCAGCGCAAGGTTGGCATCCTCATCGCGGCCGAGCCGGGAGCGCATGGCCGGATCACTGTCGCGCCCTGGGATGGGCTGGCGGACGAGCTGCACCAACTCGTCCACGCGCGCCGGCCCCGGGTTGCCACACTGGCGCAGATCCGGGCGGTCCTCGTCGAGGCTGCGGGCGGGACCGCCGTGTGGTCCGAGCGGTTCCTGGTGAGTGAGTTCCGCCACGTGGTCGACGCGTGGCAGGTCGCCGACGAGCCCGCCTATGCCGATACGCCTCGTCCCGGCCGCCGCAGCCGACTCGGTGCCAAGCAACGCGCCTCCCTCTGGCCGATCTTCACATTGGCCCGCGCCCGCCTCGCCGCCCAGGGTCTCGCGACCTGGGCGGGCGTGTTCAGTGACCTCGCGGCGCATTACGGCACGTCCGCGTCGCGGCCCTTCACACACGTCGTCGTGGACGAGGCGCAAGACCTAGGAGTGCCTGAGCTGCGCTTCCTGCGCGCCCTTGCGCCCGAAGGCGACGACCGCCTATTCTTCGCGGGCGACCTCGGCCAGCGCATCTTCCAGCCGCCGTTCTCGTGGAAGGCGCTGGGCGTCGACGTGCGCGGACGCTCGACCACGCTCAAGGTGAACTACCGCACCTCGCACCAGATTCGCGAGACCGCCGACCGCCTGCTCCCCGGTGCCGTCCAGGACATGGACGGGCGCGAGGAGGCGCGGAAGGGCACCGTCTCGGTGTTCGACGGACCGCGCCCGCAGGTGCTGAAGCTCGCCGACGAGGCTGCCGAGCGCGAGGAGATCCTGAGCTTCCTAGCTGCGGCCAGAGCGGACGGCATCGCACCTGACGAGATTGGCCTATTCGTTCGCAGCCGCGCTCAGCTCGATCGCGCCCGCGCCGTCGCCCAGGCGGCCGGCCTCATGCCTGTCGAGCCGGGGGACGCGCCGAGCACTGCGGGCGAAAGCGTGACCGTCGGCACAATGCACTTGGCCAAGGGTTTGGAGTTCAAAGCTGTGGCTGTGCTCGCCTGCGATGACGGCGTGCTCCCGCTCCAGGAGCGCATCGACACGGTCAGCGACGAGGCTGAGCTAGAGGAGGTCTACGAGACCGAGCGGCACCTGCTCTACGTCGCGAGCACGCGCGCGCGAGATCGCCTGCTGATCACCGGCGTGCGTCCCGGCTCCGAGTTCCTCGACGACATGGGGTGATCGGGCAGTTCGAGGTGACTAGGGCGCTCAATCGGAGCGCTGTGGCGTAGCACCCGCAGTCCAAGTCCCGGTGGGAATCTGCGGGTTACAAAAAGCCGGCGTTCCAATGTTACAAATGTTCTTATTTTCCTAGCGCTTCTCGTTGCTTTTGTTCACTAATTCCTCAAAATTTAGAATTCGATCCTCTCCACCGGCACCAGACTTTTTGATTTTCGGTCTAATATGCTGCGTTTCTGCAAGGACTTGGGGTGGCTGACAGCCCCATAACCGTCCTACGGCATACGCTTGGCCGTCTACCCCTGAGAAGGCTCGAAGAGCGGGATAACGATCTCGGGTAAAACCTCGTCACAATGTCGGAAGGCCAAGCCGGATACGCCAGGCTTGGACTTCGCGACGAACATGGGGATTTTTGATGAAGGTCGGCTGCTGCACGGCATCGGCGATCTCACGAGAGGGATAGACAAGCTTCTTTCGCGCGTCATAAACAACGTGTATCGGCAAGGAGCCTTCCCCAGCAAACATATCGATCGCCGCTCTCGCGAGGGAGCTATGTAGCGCTGCCGGATTTTCGATCGCGCGGATCACGATCGAGACTTGCTCAAAGGGATCGCATGGCAACGCAACTCGATCCATCGAGATCAGAAGACCGCATCTGTCGGGCCGCATCGCATCGGGCAATTCTCCAATCCTACGCCACAAGCAGAACCATGTTCGACAGCCAGCAGGGCGTACATCGTGAATGTCGCAACCGCAACCCGTGCTATGTCGACACAAAACATCGGCATCTTTCTTGAAATCCGGCCAATCGATTTCAAGTGATTTGCAGCATACGGCGCACTCGCCACACGCCCGACCGGGCACAAGGTTCGAAGGATGAGTGGTTTGTGTGCGTAATTCTTGGTGATCGTTTCTCACGGCCGTCGTATGCAAATCAACCTCGGGGACGCGAAAGCATCCAGCCCTCTCGTGGGTGGATTGCCGGAAGGCGAATTCGGTCGATAAATCTATCGTTGTCGGTTGTTTGTCTTGCACCCGCGCGCGGTCGCCTCACGCGATGCCGATGACGTCATCCAAGGACGATACTTTGAACGAACGTGCTGCTGAGAGATCGACGCGAAATGGATTTGCGCGAAAACTCATCGGTGGCCACTGACGGTGTTGTGAGCCTCAGCTCCCAATCGACACATTGCCAGAACGTTTACAGCGTCTGACGAAGACGCTGACAAGCGTTGTCTCGCGCGTCTTGCGAACCGATTTGCTTGCAAACGCACAAGCCCCTGGTTCGACGAGCTGGCGACAGGTCTTTCGCCTATTTCAAGAGGCCAGTGGGAGTTGGATCTCCCAAATCCAGCGACGGCCCGCTCTCGATGCTGCGCTGTGACGGCTGGCCATCGCTCGTTTGCGCGTTGGGGCTCAGACCGGATTGAGCTTCCGCTTCCGCTTCGGCACCAAGGCAGCCTGAGCGGCAACTTCGATTTCAGCGGCCTCCTTCGCGAGGCGTAGAACCTTCAAGCGTGCGGTCTTTTCATCCCGCGCCTGAAGGGCTTCGTCATGGTTGGCCCAGGCATCTGAACTCTCTTGAGCCCAGCGCTTCTTACGATCCGCGAGGGGCTCAAGGGCGCCTGGAATGTATCCCGCAAATTCAGCCATCAATCTTCTCCTTCATGCAATCCAGATCTCGGCGATATGGATCACGCGCCTCGCGGTCTGTCAGCCGACATCCATCGAGATGCGTGGCCTACGATTGCCTGCCGAGGGCCCTGAACAGCGAAGCCGCCCCTGACGGAGCGGCTTCGGTAAATCGCAGATGTCGGGTGGTCTTCAGGCGGATTGCAGGTTTGCCGCAGACTGCTTCCCGCTACGCTTGTCGGTCTCCAGCTCGTAGGAGACCTTCTGGCCTTCGACGAGGTTTCGCATGCCGGCGCGCTCGACAGCCGAGATATGCACGAAGGCGTCTGGGCCGCCGTTATCAGGCTGGATGAAGCCGAAGCCCTTGGTTTCGTTGAACCACTTCACAGTTCCGGTAGGCATAGATGTTTCCGTAGCTTAGTAGGCAAAAGGATATGCCAAGCGCATGCAAGAACGCGCTCGATCGCTCGTCGTCGAAATAAGGGAGAAATGCAGAGCGTGCACCCAAGCGGGGCAATGCAACCGATATCCGGCCAAAGATCGATTTCTAGCTATTAGCACGTTCATGGATTTTTTACAAACCGGCCCGGCACCACCAATTAAGTTTCAGGAATTTGCCCTTCGTGGATCGCAGGCGCGCTCGCCGGTGGGCGGCCGGCCCTTCGAGCGACGCCCTTCGGGCGAGGAGCAGGTCGAGCGCGTCGGCCGCCACCGTACGGGTCGCCTCCCGCCGCGCGGCGGCGGTCAGGATGGAGATGGGTTCGCGGCCGCCTCCCGGCCGCGCATGAGACGGGACCGGCGACCTCGCCCGGTCGCAGAACCTGCGCATCGATGGATCCGAGCAGTCCGGGCAGGGACCTCGGCAATGCACGATCAGGCACCGTGCGCGCGTCGCGGCGGTCTGGAGCGAAGCCGGACCGTTCGGCCACGATCAACCCGGCGCGCAGGCGCTCGCGCGGAGGGCGGTCTCGCCGACGGCGTGCGGGGAATCCGGGACGGCGATGATGATCGGCGGGGCGGCGCCTCAGGCGGGGCGGTGACGAGCGGCCGAAGCCGACGAAACAGACGACGCAATCCGCATGAGATCCTCCTCCCCTAGAAGGCTGCGCGACGCTGGCCGCGCCACGGCCGCGGCAGCAAGGGGACGAGACCGATGACGAGCACGCGCATGGGATGGCAGATCGGCGGCAGGGTGCTGCGCGGCCTGCTCACCGCCTTCTTCCTCGTGGCCGCGGGCATGAAGTTCGCGGCGGTCGCGTTCGAGGTCTCGGGCTTCGCCCGCTTCGGATACCCGCTCGGGTTCATGTACGCGGTCGGCGCGGCGCAGCTCGTCGGCGCGGTCCTGCTCTGGGTCCGCGGCTACGTCGCGCATGGCGCGCTCCTGCTCGCCGCCATCATGGCGGGCGCCGTCGCCAGCCACCTGCGTGCGGGCGATCCGCTCCTGATGCCGGTGCCGGCCTTCGTTCTCATGATCCTCCTCGCCGGCCTCGCCTACGCACGACGGAACGAGCTGAGCGCGGTCGCGCCTAGGGCATCAACCCTGCTGCGCTGAGATGGGCGGCGAGTCGCGGATAGACCCGGCGGGCGGTGCCGGCGTAGAGCTTCGCCCGGTCCTCATCCGAGATCGCCGCGGCCTCGATGTAGCGCTTGGTGTCGTCGTAGGCGTGGCCGGTCTCGGGATCGATCCCGTTGACCGCCCCCACCATCTCGGAGGCGAACAGCACGTTGTCGGCCGGAACGACCTTGAGCAGCAGGTCGATGCCGGCCTGATGGTAGACACAGGTGTCGAAGTAGACGTTGCGCATCAGCTCCGACAGGGGCGGACGCTTCAGATCCTGCGCCAGCCCGCGATAGCGCCCCCAATGGTAGGGCACCGCGCCGCCGCCGTGCGGGAGGATCAGGCGCAGGGTCGGGAAGTCCTTGAACAGGTCGGAGGTGACGAACTGCATGAAGGCGGTGGTGTCGCCGTTGAGGTAATGCGCGCCCGTCGCGTGGAAGTTGCGGTTGGCCGAAGCGCTGACGTGGATCATGCCGGGCACGTCGAGTTCGACCATCTTCTCCCACAGGGGATACCAGTGCCGGTCGGACAAGGGCGGGTCGGTCCAGAAGCCGCCCGACGGGTCCGGGTTGACGTTGCAGCCGACGAAGCCGAGCTGCGTGACGCAGCGCTCGAGCTCAGCCGTGCAGTTGCGCGGCGACACGCCCGGCGTCTGCGGCAGCTGGCAGACGCCGACGAAATTGCGCGGCATCAGGCTCGCGACGCGGTGGATCATGTCGTTCGAGACGATCGACCAGTCGAGGCTGGTGCGGGCGTTGCCGAGATGATGCCCCATCCCGCCCGCCCGCGGCGAGAACAGGGCGAGCGAGATCCCGCGCTCGGCCTGGAGCTTGAGCTGGCGCGCGCTCACGCTCGCCCGCACCTCGTCGTCGCTGACCGTCAGGTCGGAGGGGGCGGGCGACTGGGCGGGATCGTTGATGGCGTCGATCTGGCGCTTGCGCCAGGCCAGCATGGCGGGCGGCTCCGTGGTGTAGTGCCCGTGGCAATCGATCACGAGGCCGGTGCCGCGGGGGCGGTCCGCCGACGGCCCCGCCGCGGCGGCGGCCGGGCGCGCGGCCACCGCGCTCGCCCCTGCCAGGCCCCGCAGGAAGCTCCGGCGCGGCAGGCAGCAGGGGCATCCGGCGCCCGCGGCGGGATCGGCCTCGGCGATCATCGCGCCTCCTCCGGCACGGCCGCGCGCTTGCGCAGCACCATGTCGCCCCGGAACAGGAACTTCTGCGCCCGCTTGCCGGTGTCGACCTCGGTGGTGAAGACATTGCCCCGCGAATCGACCGCGAGGTTGTGCACCCAGTGGAACTCGCCCGCCATGCGCCCGTTGCGGCCGAAGGCCCCCACCACCTCGCCGGTGTCGCGCCGGAGCGTGCGCACCTCGTTGTTGGCCCCGTCCGCGTTGAGCAGGTAGGTCTCGCCCGCGTCCGGCCAGAGCGCCAGCTCCCAGACCGAGCCGTTCGCCCGGGTGTTCTTCTCGACGAAGAACTCCTTCACAAAGGTCCCGTCCTTGCGGAAGACCTGGACCCGGTCGTTGGCGCGGTCGCAGACGTAGACGAGGCCGTCGCGGGCGATCTGGATGCAGTGGACCGGGTTGCGGAACTGCTGCGCCGGCGCGGCGGCCGGATCGTAGGGCGGCAACGCGTCGTCGGTCGGCGGCCGGCCGTAGGCGCCCCACATCCGCCGGAACGCGCCGGTCTCGGCGTCGAACACGATCACCCGGTGATTGAAGTAGCCGTCGGCGACGTAGAGCTCGTTCGTTTCGGGGTCGACCTGCATGGCGGCAGGCTTGCCGAGGCGCGCGGTGTCGAGGCTGTTCGTCTGTGCCCCGGGCTTGCCGATCTGCAGGACGAAGCGGCCCTCCGGCGTGAACTTCAGGACCTGCCCGTCCGCGTCGCCGTTGCCGGCGAGCCAGACGAAGCCCTTGTGGTCGATGTGGATGCCGTGCTCGTTCTGCGGCCAGTCGTAGCCCGCTCCCGGCCCGCCCCAGGATGCCACCAGCGCCCCGGCCTGGTCGAAGACGAGGACCGGGGGCGCGGGCTTGCAGCACTTCGTGCGCGGCGGGTCGAGGCTCGCGGCCTTCTCGTCGTCGGTCAGCGTGCGGGGGCGCTGGATCACCCAGACCCGGTCCTGCGCGTCGACCGCGACGCCGGCCGCCTGCCCCAGGATCCAGTCGTTCGGCAGGCGCTTCGGCCAGGTCGGGTCGACCTCGAAGCGCAGCGGCTCCTCGGCCATGGCCGAGCCCGCGAGGACAAGGGCGGCCAAAGCCGCCAGGCATCGCAGCATCCTGTTTCCTCCCTCGATCTGATTCTGGCGTGATCGCGGTTCCGGACGCGCATAGGACGCCCCCCGGCTGCGTGCGTCCAGTCCTTGGCTGAGGCGAGCCATGGACGGCGTGCGACGGTTGCCGACGGATGTCGTGCGGCGCTCATCCGCTTCGCCGCGTCCGCGGCGTGCAGGACCGGCGACGGGTGAGGAGGCCCCCTAAGCCGCACCGAGGCCTTCGCCGCGCAGGCCGACCAGCGCGGCTCAGATGCGGGCGCCCGGCTTCGGCTCCTTGGGTCCTGGCCAGGACCGCGCCGGTCGTGCCGTCGAAGGCGGCTCCTCGAAGATCGCCCGGTTCGTGGCGTTCGCGTCATGCGGCGGGTTGATCGTGACCCGCTCCAGGGGCTGCGCCATGCCGGCCAGGCCCCCGGCGACCACGGGTGCGAGCGGTACGAGATCCCCGGGACGTCCGGTCGGCTCGCGCGGGGCAGGGGACCCGCAGGCGCCGTTCCTGCAGGAACGCGTAGGGCGTCATGCCGTAGGTCGCGCGAAATCCGCGATTGAGCTTGGCGATGTTGAGACCGGTCCGCCGCGCGATCTCGGCGAGATCCGGCGCGACGTCGATCCGTTCGAGGAACAGGGCGCGGGGCCGCCGTCGTGGTCCGGCGAGGCCCTCATGCCCCGGGACGAGGGCCATCGGCTCGAGCGCCTTGGGCTCTGCGCCCACTGCGGCGTCGTTCACATGCGGTTCAAGTCTTGCGGCTCATGCAAGGAACCGTCAAGCTATTGGCGGCATCCAAGACTTCGCTGGTCTCGTGTATCACGGGATGCTGGCTGCATTCATCGGATTAAAATCTGATGAATGACGATTTCAGAACTCGTTAAATTCTTCATCGTTAGCACCGTGTCACACGGCGACCGGCGTCCTGCCTGCGAAGGCGTGGCGCGAGTGGATTCGTCGAGCCCTCCTTTGCCGAGTGGTGATGACGCGCGCATTCGATGACAGGCACGAGATCGGTCCGGGCGAGCCTAGGCCTGCGTCCCCGCCCCAGCCGCGGACGCGGCTCGATCCGGCCGCGCGACGGCGCATCGGCCAATGCTTGCGCGTTCTCTATGCGGACGTGCTGGCGCAGCCCCTGCCCGCCCGCTTCGAGACCCTGCTCGCCGATCTCGCTGCCCGGCAGATCATCGAGGAGTCCTCGTGATGATGCAGACAACCGCACCCCTGGGAACGCCGAGCGGCGCCGATGCCGAGATGCGCGACCTGCTCCTCGGCGCCATCCCGGCGCTTCGCGCCTTCGCCTTCTCGCTGACCTACGACCTCGATCGCAGCGACGACCTCGTGCAGGACACCCTCGTGCGCGCCTGGACCAAGGCCGACAGCTTCCGGCGCGGCACCAACCTCTACGCTTGGCTCTTCACGATCCTGCGCAACCTGTTCTACTCCGAGCAGCGCAAGCGCAAGCGCGAGGTCGAAGATGCCGACGGGGTGCTGGCCGGCCGGCTCACCTCGCTGCCCGAACAGGAAATCCGCGTCGAGATGCGGGAATTCCAGGACGCGCTCAATCTGCTGCCCTACAGCCAGCGCGAGGCGCTGGTGCTCGTCGGCGCCCAGAACTTCACCTACGAGGAGGCGGCCGAGATCTGCGGGGTTGCGGTCGGCACGGTCAAGAGCCGGGTCAGCCGTGCGCGCGTGCGGCTGATCGAGGCGCTCGGCATGAACGGGTGCGACGATATCGGCGCGGACGGGCTGACCCGCGCGGCCCTCGATCAGGCGTGAAACCCCGAGGGATCCGGCGATTCCGCAACGAAGAATTCACCGATCCGCAAGGTCTGCCGTCGTAGACGGGACGGGAGAGGTCGGTGATGGCGTGGAAGGTCGGCGGCGCAATCGCGCTGCTCCTAGTGCTGTTCGGGATGGCAGGCACGGCCGCGGTCGGGCCGGAGGCCGATCGTGCCGTGTCGCGCCAAGCCTACCGCGTACCGGCCGAGATCCCGTTCCCGGACGACAATCCCTACACGCCGGCCAAGGCGGAGCTCGGCCGCAGGCTGTTCTTCGACCCGATCCTGTCGGGCGATTACAGCCGGGCCTGCGTCAGCTGCCACGTGCCGGATCTCGGCTGGGCCGACGGCCGTGCGCGTGCCCTGTCCCGGCACGACGGCGTCATGGACCTGCGCACGCCGACCCTCCTCAACCTCGCATGGCAGGAGCGCCTCGGCTGGGACGGCAAGTTCCGCGACCTCGAGACCGTCGCCTTCCTGCCGATTACCGCGGCCGGCAATATGAACCTCTCCACGGTCGAGGCGTTGCGGCGCCTCACCGCGGATGCGAGCTACGCGAAGGCGTTCGCCGACGCCTTTGCCGACCCGGAAATCACCAAGGACCGGGTCGAGGACGCGCTCGCGACCTTCGAGCGTCTCATCGTCTCCGGACCGACGCCGTTCGACCGCTGGATCGCCGGTGACGAGACTGCCATCGACACGGCGGCCAAGCGCGGCTTCGACCTCTTCAACGGGAAGGCGCGCTGCGCCGCCTGCCACAGCGGCTGGTCCTTCACGGACGGCTCGTTCCACGACATCGGCACCGCGAAGGGTGCGGATATCGGCCGCGGCCGCTTCTTCCCGAATTCGCCGGCCCTGCTCTACGCCTTCAAGACCCCGGGCCTGCGCTCGGTGGCGGAGCGCGCGCCCTACATGCATGACGGTTCCCTCCCGACCCTCGAGGCGGTGGTCGACCTCTACGATCGCGGCGGGATCGAGCGTCCGAGCCGTTCCCCCGACATCCGCCCGCTCGGCCTCAGCGCGCGTGAGAAGGCCGACCTCCTCGCCTTCCTGCGGACCCTCTCGACGAAATCCGGCACCGTGCCGGCCATGGCGGAACTGCCGCCGATCGCGCCGCGCCCCAGCGCCGCCCGCTGATCGCACGCCGAGCCCGCGCCCCGCTGCGGGAAGCCGGCAGCCTGAGCCGATTCGGAAGATCCCTGGTCGATCGGTCAGCGGAAGAGCGGCAGTCCGGCGCCCAGCGCGGCGAAGCCGGCCACCAGAAGGAGGCCGCCGCAGGTCTCGAAGGCCGCCATGCGGTGAGCCGCGCGCGGCGCGAGCCCGGAGAGCAGCACGCCGAGGACGAGGCACGCCAAACTGATCAGTGCGGTCATGCTCGGTCGTCCATGCGCGGTGCCCGATGACGGGACGGGCGGTCATCCGCCCCGTCCCGGGCTGCCGGCGGGAGGCCGCAGCTTCAGATGATGCTAGCGGCCGATCCTTAAGCGAAGGTGCGTCCGGTCCCGCGGATTGCTCGGGTCGGCATCGACCCTGCCGTCGGCTGCGCGAAGGCTGCGGCGGTCCAGCATCGGTGGCGGTGCGGCCTCGATTTTAACGCTTCTGCCCGCAACCCACAGCGTTAACCTTCCGGTAAGATCCGTTAACAAACCGTTGGTCTCTCGTTCGCAACTGTACCTAAATGTCTCGGTAAGGATTGCTTACTTCCTGCTCCGAGGCCCCGATGGGTCAGTTCAAAATGAACCTCCGTCCGACCTTCCTCGCAACCGGCTTCGCCCTGCCGACGGCCCTCCTCGCCACGGAAGCGCAGGCTCACGTCAAGTGGTTCTGCGCCTTCGACGTCGCGGGCCAGCCGCGCGGCCTCGAGCAGGTGCTCTGCGCCGATTTCGAGTGGCTCGTCGCGGTGGCGCTCGTCTGCCTGATGTTCGGCTGCCTTGC
>NZ_VZZJ01000052.1 GCF_008806345.1 Methylobacterium planeticum
CCGTCGCAGGACCCATCGGATCCGCAGCCTCCGTCTACGCCTACACCCGCTGAAGACCCAGAAGGGGCGGCGCGTCAGTTCATGGCGCGCCGCCTCTGCGCATTCTCGGCACGGGCCAGTTCACGCCCGATCTCCCACAGCGTCACGTCGATCAGCTTGCGCAGTCCCGGATTGTTCACCCGGTCGAGAGCGCGCCGGGCCGCGATGCAATGGTCCGCCGCCCGCTCCAGCGGGTTGGCGCCCGGATCCTCGGGGGTGGCGAAGTAGCCGTCCCCGTCGAGGCGGGTCTCCGTGACATCGATGAGAATGCCGTAGCCGCGGGCGGGTCGTCCCGTCGGGCCGAGTTCGATGCGGCCGCGGCTCAGCAGCCATCGGACGCCCTGGCCCGGGTGGCACACCCGGTACTCGCATAGGAAGGGTCCGCCGGCCTTGCTGCTGTGCCGGATGTGGTCGGAGAGCCAGGACGAATCATCCGGGTGCACACAGACGAGGCTGCGGTCGAGGTCGAGCGCCTGCCCGGCGAGGTCGCCGTCGCCCGCGAGGAGTTGCGCAGCCCCCTGGTCGAAGACGGCGCTGGAATTGGTGATGTCCCATTCCCAGACGCCGACGACGCCCGATGCGTCGAGGGCGGCACGCAGGCTCTCGCTGAGCGCTCCGTCAGGGTTAGTCGGCTCCGAGGACGCCATGATCCCTCCCGCCTGCAGCCGCGGCACCGGTTCAGCGCAGCAATCGATCCCCCGTCATAGCAGTCTCGTGCCGCAAAGTGAGCAAAATTTGCGGTCCGGCGCGGACAATCACGACAAATTTTGCTTGAAGGCTCCGCTTCGCGCCGATCTGCGGCTGACAGCGCCGGTCATGAGGCTGAAAGCCTCAATTCCCGATCAAGACGACCGCTCGATTTGCGTGGAACGCGCCGATCCATTTGCCGATGCTATGCCGTTGGCACAACTAAGGATCGCAATTATTGCCAGTAAGGCTGCTTTAAATTGAAACTGCGCGGCGCCATGCGGCGGCCGCGCAGTGTCGGTCTCGACGAACGGCGCGGCGCTGGTTGCCGGAACAGTCCCGACCACGCCGCCGGCGCGGATCAGCCGCGCTTGGCCAGGAGCTGCTCGATCAGCGATCCGCCCTTCTCGATCGCCGCGAGTTCCTCGGCGATCGCCGTGACGGTGCTGCGGATCTGCTCCGGCGTGTGCTCGGCGGTGATGAAGAAGCGCAGGCGCGAGGCCCGCTCCGGCACGGCCGGGTGGATGATCGGCTGCACGTTGATGCCGCGCCTGAACAGCCGGTCCGAAAGGGTCACGGATTTCAGCGAGTCGCCGACGATCACCGGGATCACCGCGAGGCCGAGGCTCGTGCCGGTGTCGAGGCCCTGCTCCTTCGCGCAGGCGAGGAACAGGTTGCCGTTCCGACGCAGGCGCTCGACCCGCTCGGGCTCCTCCTGCAACATCGCGAGCGCCGTCTCGGCCGCCGCCGCGAGGGGCGGCGACATGCCGACGCTGTAGACGAAGCCGCCCGCAGTGCACTTCAGGTACTCGACGAGGGCGCCGGGGCCGCAGATGTAGCCGCCACAGGTCGAGAGCGTCTTCGAGAGCGTCCCCATCCAGATGTCGACCGTGCGCGGATCGACGCCGCAATGCTCGAACAGGCCGGCGCCGGTGGCCCCGGTGACCCCGAGGCCGTGCGCCTCGTCGACCATCAGCCAAGCGTTGTAGCGCTCCTTGAGAGCGACGAAACCGGCGAGATCCGGCGCATCGCCATCCATGCTGTAGAGGCCCTCGATCACGATGAGCGCGCGGCGATGCTCGTGGCGCGTCGCCGCGAGCAGGCTCTCCAGGGCCTCGAGATCGTTATGGGCGAAGGAGCGCCGCTGCGCGCCGGAAAGCTGAGCCCCCGTCACGATGCTGTTGTGGCTGAGCGCGTCGTGGAAGATCACGTCGCCGGGCTCGAGCAGGGCGCCGATCGTCGTGGTGTTGGTGGCGTGTCCGCTCACCATCACCACGCAGGCCTCGGTGTTGTAGTGCTTGGCGAGCGCCTTCTCGAGGGAAAGATGGCCCGGCCGCTCGCCCGCGACGATGCGGCTCGCCGAGGCCGAGGTGCCGAAGGTCTCGATCGCCTCGCGGGCGGCGGCGTTGACCCGCGGATGCCCGTTCAGGCCGAGATAATCGTAGGACGAGAAGTTCGTGAAGGTCTGCCCGTCGATCCGCGTCGTGGCGCCGGCCTTGGCGTCGTGGACGCGGAAGAACGGGTTGGCGAGGCCGATCAGGTCGGCCGCCGAGCGCTGCAGCTTCAATTCCCGGTAGCCGGGCAGCGTCTCGAAATCCTGCGCCGCCGCGTCGCCGGTCTTGGGTTGCGGGCGAGCCGGGGCGGGCCGGGGCGCGCTGCGCCCGAGCCTGTTCGTCACGAAGCCCGCGAGCGCCGCGCGACCATCGTCCGGTCGTGCCGATTGGGTCATGGCAAAATCTCTTTGATCGCCAGGCTGTTCTGTTCGACGAGCGTCTGGAACGGCGCCAGGGTCTGCACGTCGACATCGGGCCCGACATGCTTCTGGGCAAGGCTCAGGGCGACGCCCGCGGCCTCGTCGACCGGCGCCGAGATGGACTGGATCAGCGTCTCGGACAGCTCGTTCACGGTGAGACCCGACGAGATGCCCGAGGGCGGCGCGTCGAGGGCGAAACGTTCCTGCAGACTGGCACCGAGCTCGACGCCCATGAGGGAGTCGAGGCCGATCTCCGACAACTGTCGCACGCGGCTGATGTCGTCCTTGGGGAGGCGCAGGATGCGGGCGATATCCTCCACGATGGCATCCGAGACGGTCTTGCGGACCGAATCGATGTCCTGCGTCTTGAGGAGCGCCCCGATATTGATCGCCGCGACAGAGCCGGATTCCATCTGCTGGTCCGAGCCGAGATCGGCGTAGCTCGGCGAGCGCATGGTGGCGAGGCGCTCGCGCGCCTTGCCCCAATGCATCGCCGCGATGGCGATCACGGCGTCGTCCGGGCTCTGGCCCTGGCCCTCCAGCGCCTCGGCCATCAGGTCGAGGCAGCGGCGGGCATCCATCGGCGTCACGCCGACGCGGCCGGCCAGCGTCTCCATCACGGCGCGGTTGCGCGCGAGCACGCCAACGTCGCCGATCGCGCCCCAGGCGACCGCGAGGGCGGGCAGGCCGAGCCGCCGCCGCTGGCGGGCCAGGCCCTCCATGAAGCCGTTGGCCGCCACGTAGGCGCCCTGGCCCGGATTGCCGATGAAGGTCGTGGCCGAGGAGAACAGCACGAAGTAGTCGAGCGAGCGGTTGCGGGTTGCCGCGTCGAGATGCTGGGCACCGATCACCTTCGGGCGGATCACCGCCTCCAGGGCCGCGCTCTCCAGATTGGCGATGAGGCCGTCCTGCAGCACCATGGCGCCGTGGACGATGCCGGCGAGCTTGGCGCCGCCGCGCTCGATCTCGGTGATGAGCGCGTCCACGGCGGGCCGGCTGGTGATGTCGCAGGCCTTGGCCTGGACCTGGACGCCGCGCCCCGTCAGCTCGGCGAGGAGCGCCTTCGCCTCGGCGCTCGTCGCGCCGTGCCGGCCGACGAGGACGATCTCCTTGGCGCCGCGGTCGGCGAGCCAGCGCGCCGCCTCGAGGCCGAAGCCTCCGAGGCCGCCCGTAACGAGGTGGATTCCGGTCCCGGAGATCGTGAAGGCGCGCTTGGGCTGGGCGGTGATGCGACCCGGCACCGGCGGCGCGATCACGATCTTCCCGATATGTCCGGATTGCTGCATCAGCCGGAAGGCGTCCGAGGTCTCGTCCGCCGTGAAGGGCTGGTAGGGAAGGGGCTTGAGGCCGCCATCCGTGAACAGCGCCATCACCTCACGGAACAGCCGCGCCCCGTCCTCGCCCTGGTGCTGGAGCACCTGATCGAGATCGACGCCGAAATACGAGAGGTTCCGGCGGAACGGGCGCAGGCCGATATGGGTGTTGGCGACGTAGTCGCGCTTGCCCAGCTCGATGAAGCGGCCGAACGGCTTGAGGACGTTGAGCGAGCGCTCCATGGCCTCGCCGAACAGGCTGTTCAGCACCACGTCGACGCCATCGCGGGTGATGCGCCGCACGTCGTCCACGAAGGCGAGCGAGCGGGAATCGAGCACGTGCTCGGCGCCGAGCGCCTTGACGAGCGCCCGCTTCTCCCGCGAGCCGGCCGTGGCGATGACCCGCGCGCCCTTCAGCTTGGCGATCTGCAGCGCCGCGAGGCCGACGCCGCCCGCGCCGCCATGGACCAGCACCCACTCGCCCCGCTTCAGGTTGGCGAGGGAGACGAGGCCGTAATAGGCGGTCAGGAAGGCGACCGGCACGGTCGCGGCCGCGAGGGGATCGAGCCCCGGGGGGCAGGGCGCCACGACGAGCTCGGGCACCACGATATGGGTGGAGAAGCCCGATTGCGCGAAGGCCACCACCGGGTCACCGACGCCGAAGGCCTTGACGCCCGCGCCGACCGCGACGACGCGACCGGCGCATTCGAGGCCGAGGCGCGGACCCGCGAAGCCGTCCTCGAGGATCTCCTCGGGCAGCATCGACAGAGCCCAGAGCACGTCGCGGAAGTTGAGGCCGGTGGCCTCGACCGCGATCTCGATCTCGCCGGCACCGGGCTTGCGGCGCTCGGCCGGGCCCCAGGCCATCTCGTTGAGGCCGCCGGTGTTGCTGCGCTCGAGGCGCGCGGCCTCGGCCGGCATCGCGTCGGCGCCCGGCCGGCGCGGGGCTTGGCCCGGCGCGAACCGGATCACCCGGGTGCTGTCGTCGTCGAGGATGATCTCCGTCTCCGGGGTGCCGGAGAGGATCA
The DNA here is from genome assembly GCF_008806345.1 of Methylobacterium planeticum. GTDB lineage: Bacteria > Pseudomonadota > Alphaproteobacteria > Rhizobiales > Beijerinckiaceae > Methylobacterium > Methylobacterium planeticum. The sequence continues at coordinate 4,821 of NZ_VZZJ01000052.1, forward strand.
GGTCGCGCAGCCGCTCGGAGGCGCGCTTCGAGGACATGCTCGGCGCGAGGTCGATGCGGCGCACGTCGAGGTTCGAGACCTCGTTGGCCAGCGTCCGGGTGAAGGCCCAGACGCCCGCCTCGACGCTCGCCGTCGAGCCGCCGCGGTCGCGGGTGGCGCCGGGGGCCACGACCCAGAGGCGGGTCTGCCGGGTGCTGAGGTGCTCGACGCAGCGCTTGAGGCTGAGGCAGCGGTCGCGCAGGCGCTCCGCGGCCTCGCCGCCCCGGGCGAAGGCCCCGGCGAGGAACACCACGGTGTCGGGCGTCTCGCGTTCCAGCTCCAGAAGCGAGGTCTCGGAATCGAGGATGATCGAGACGTGCACGCCGCTCGCAACGAGCAGGGTCGCGAGCGAGGAGGCGGTCTCGGCCGCGAAGGCGTCGTCCGAACCGATCACGAAGGCGAAGCTCTGCGCCGCCGCCGGGCCCGGGCGCGGGGGCGCCTCGCCGAGGAAGATCAGGTCGTTGCCGTTGCCGGAGGTGGCGCGGTCCACCGCGACGCTGACGAGACCCGTGGCGCTGAGCGAGCGCTGCCAGCCCGTGATGTCGTCGAGGCGACCGATCGGCATGTCGCCGGCGGCGGTCTCGAACCAGGCGGGCGTGAGGCCGAAGACGAGGTCGCGGAACAGCGAGGCGGCGGGCTCGACCGCGATCAACAGGCCGCCGGTGGCGAGCGCGTCGGCCAGGCGGTTCGCGAGGTCGCGCTCGCCGCGATGCAGGACGCTGCTTGCCAGGATGATATCGAAGCCGGCGGCCGGAAGCTCGGGCGCCTCCTCGATGACGGCGACGCCGCGCGGGAGCGCGAGGCGGGCTCGCTCGGCCAGGCGTCGGTCGGTCTCGAACACCGTCAGGCGGGCCTCGATCGCGTCCGCGAAGGCCGCCGCCTGCGCCGAGAGCGGGCCGAAGCCCACCTGCAGGAGGCGCAGGGCGCGGTCCTTCGGCAGGCGCTCACGGCTCGCCTCGACGATGCGGGCGACGACGTCGGCCGAGGCGCGCGCGGTTGCGCTGCGCAGCGCGAAGGCATCGAGGGCATTCTGCGGCAGGGCCGGTTGATCGCTCAGCTCGCCCGCGAGCAGACGGTCCGCGAGGGCGCCGACATCGGCGATGAGCACCAGCTCGGCCGAGAGCTCCGGATGATCGGCCGCGATCCAGCGCATGATCTCGTCGGGCGCGGGCAGCGTGACGTCCTGGCGCAAAGTCCAGCGGCCGCGGTCGAGATCCGCGAGGCCGCTGCTCTCCAGGGCGTAGAGGGCGTTGACGAGCCAGGGCCGCATCTCCGCCGGCACGCGCGCGTCGACCTCGACGGCGCCGGAGCGCTGCAGGCCCGCGGCGAGGCGGTAGGCCAGGGAGGTCGCCCAACCCTCGAGCAGCAGGTGTCCGGGCGAGAGCGGCGCCTCGGCGGCGGCGCGTGCGGCCTTGGCCTGCGGCTGAATGATCGCCGCGATGCTCGGCCGGCGCTCCATCGGGATCGCCGTCGGCTCGGTGGCAAGCTCAGGCCGCTGCGTGATCGCGTAGGCGGCGAGCTCACCGCCGGACTTGGCGCGCAGGGCCTGGAAGCGGCCCTCACGGATCGTGGCGATGACCTCGCCCTCGGAATCGAGGACCGAAAAATCCGCCAGGATGCTGCGCTCGTTGCAGCGGCGCGTGCGGATCACCGCCCGGGCGATGGTCGCCCCAGGCCGGAGGAGCCGGACCTCACCGAACCGCACCGGGATGTAGGCCTTGGTGGCATTCTCGCCGAGGAGATCGGCGAAGAGCAGGATCAGGCCGTGGAAGCAGGCATCGAGGCGCGCCGGCACGAGGCCGTAGCGCCCGTCGGCCTCCGCGGGGAGAAGCTCGGAGACGATGGTGGTCTCGTCGACGCGGGCGCTGAGCGCAACCTGCCGGAAGCTCGGCCCGAAGCCGAGGCCGGCGGCCTCGGCCCGGGCGTAGAGCTCTGTGCCGCTGATCGCGTGTTCGGCCGGCACCTCGACGTCCTCGGCGATGGACGCCGCGAAGGTACCCTCGACGATCTTGGCCGAGGCGTGGAGCTGCCACGGGGCCTGCGTCAGGCGCGGACGGCTCAGGATCTGGATCTGGTTGCCGCTGCCCGAGAGCCGGACCGTCACCTCGCGCAGGGCCTCCTCGGCAAACACCATCGGCGCGTGGATCTCGAAATCAGCGAGCACGACGGCGTCGCTGCGCAGGGCCTCGCGGGCGGCGGCGAGCGCCATCTCGACGAAGCCGGCGCCGGGCATGATCGGCTGGCCCTCGATGCGATGGTCGTCGAGTTCCGGGACCGTGACGACATCGACGTAGCCGTGCCAGTCGAGGCCGTCATGGACGGTGCGCGAGCCGATCAGCGGATGGTAGGCGCGCGGCGTGGCGGCGCCGACCCCCTCGGTGGTCTCGGCCAGGCGGAAGCTGCGGCGCTGCCAGGGATAGGTCGGCAGGCGCACGTCGCCCTGTGGGTCGTCGCCGAAGACGCGGGCCTCGTCGACCGCCGCGCCCTGGACGAGCGCCGCCGCCAGGGCCTTGCGGATCGGATCGCCCCCCGCGGCCTTGCGGTGCATCACGCCGATCGCGGCGGTCTCGATGCCGAGCGGTTCGATCGCGTCGCCCACATGCGACATCAGGGTGGCGCGCGGCCCGACCTCGATGAAGACGCGGGCGCCGCGGCGGGTCGCCTCCTGCACGGCCTCGCAGAAGCGGACGGGCTCGCGGATGTTGCGCCACCAGTAGCCTGCCCCAAACTCGGTGCCGGCGAGCAGGCTTCCGGTCACGGTCGAGACCATGGCGGTGGTCCCCGCCGAGGGCTTCAGGTCGGCGAGATCGCGCAGCAGCGGCTTCTCGGTCGGATCCATGATCCGGCCGTGGAACGGATAGGCGAGGTCGAGCTTGCGGCCGCGGCGGCGCTTGCGCGAGGCGGCCTTGAGAGCGGCATCGATCGTCGCCTCGGGCCCGGCGATCGTGATCGCCTTCGGACTGTTGTAAGCGGCGATGTCGAGGGTCGGGTAATCCTTGAGGAAGGCCTCGCTCTCCTCCACCGGCGCCAGCATTACCGCCATGGTGCCGAGACCGCGGGTCGTCTCCTGGTGGTGGCTCCGGTAGAAGATGACGCGGACGGCCTGCGCGAGAGTGAGGATGCCGGCGGCTTCCGCCGCGGCGATCTCGCCGACGCTGTGCCCGAGGACGAAGGACGGGTTCAGGCCCTGCGCCCGCAGGGCCGTGGTCGAGGCGCTCTGGATCGCGAAGATCAGGGGCTGCGAGACGCTCGTCAGGACGAGGCGCTTCTCGAGATCGTCGGCGAACAGGACGTCCTTGAGAGACCACTTCGAGTAGGGCTCGAACAGGGTGTCGATCCGGTCGAAGGCCGTGCGGAAGACCGCGTTCTCCACATAGGCTTCCTGGCCCATGCCGGCCCATTGGCTGCCATTGCCCGAGTAGACGAAGGCGACGTCGGCGGCACGGTCGACGGCGGTACCGATCTGGGCGGCGTCGCTGTCCTCGGACTCGCCGACGGCGCGCAGGGCCCCGACCAGGTCGGTCTTGGCATCGAGGGGCACCGCGACACGCGCGGGCAGGCGCTCGCGCCGGTGGGCCGCGCCCGCGGCGATGCGCGCGGCCTCGTCGGGCCCGGCCGCCTCGAAGCGCTCGGCGTAGTCGAGGGCAAGGTCGTTGAGGGCGGCGCGGCTCTGCGCCGACAGGAGCAGGATCTCGGGCGCCTTCGCGGGGGGGCCGCTGGCGACGGCGGGCTCGCCATCGGTCAGCACCACGTGCGCGTTGGTGCCGCCGAAGCCGAAGGAATTGACGCCGGCGAAGCGCTCGCGGGCGCCGCGCTCCAGCGTCAGCGGGCCCTGCAGCACATGGAGATTGAGTTCGTCGAAGCGGATCTCGGGATTCAGCTCGGCCGAATGCAGCGACGCCGGAGCGATGTCGTTCTCGAGGGCGAGACTGGCCTTGAGCAGCCCGGCGAGACCCGAGACCGGCTCGGTATGGCCGATATTCGTCTTGATCGAACCGATCGGCAGGGGCGCCCGGCGCGGCCGGCCGAGCTTGCCGCCGATGGCGCTCGCCTCGATCGGGTCGCCGACCGGCGTGCCGGTGCCGTGGGCCTCGACGAACACGACGGAATCGAGGTCGATCTCCGCCTCGCGATAGACTTTCTCGAGGAGTGCGCCTTGAGCGTAGCCCGAGGGCAGGGAGATGCCCGTCGTGCGGCCGTCCGAGTTGACGCCGCTCGCGGCGATCACGGAGCGGACGGTGCGGCCCTGCCGCCGGGCGGCCTCGGCCGATTGCAGTACGAGGACGACACCGCCCTCGGAGCGCACGTAGCCGTCCGCGCTCGACGAGAAGGCCTGGCACAGGCCCGTGCGGGACAGCATCTGCGCGTTCGAGAAGCAGATGAAGTTGAAGGGACTCGCGAGCAGATTCACGCCGGCGACGACCGCCGTGTCGACCCGGCCCGACTGGATTGCCGCCACCGCCGCGTCGAGGGCGACGAGGGAGGAGGAGCAGGCGGTGTCGACGGTGAAGCTCGGGCCCTTCAGGTCGAAGATGTAGGAGATGCGGTTCGAGAGGATCGAGAGCGTGTTGCCGGTGGCCGCGTAGGCATCCCCCGACGAGGCATCGAGGATGCGCAGGTTGCCGTAATCGAGGGAGGAGGCACCCACGAACACGCCGATATTCGTGCCCGCGACCGCGGAGGGACGCAGGCCCGCATCCTCCAGCGCTTCCCAGGTCAACTCGAGCAGCAATCGCTGCTGCGGATCCATCTGCTCGGCCTCGCGCGGCGAGATGCCGAACACGCCGGGATCGAAGGACCAGATGTCGTCGAGGACGCCCGCGGCCCAGGTGTAGCTCTTGCCCCGTTCCTGCGCACGCGGGTGTCCGAAGCGGTCAAGCGACCAGCGGCTGTCCGGGATCCGGCTGACGGCGCACCGCGCCTCGGTCAGGAGTTGCCAGAGTCCGTCGACGCTGGGGGCGCCCGGGAGCCGGCACGAACGACCGACGATCGCGATGTCTGTACGTTGTGTCACGTTCGATTCGCACACGCTCGTTAACGGGGGGAGGTTCGGTTGCCGACGAGAGAGCAATCCCGTCCACCCTTAGTATGGCACCACTGTGGTGTCCAACCTGCCACCGGGGGTTGCTGGCCTAAAACATGGCGTTTGCGGCAGCCTGTGACACGTATTCATCAACCCTAGCGCCAGAACGTGGGCACACTAGGGCCGTCTAGGATGCACCGTATCCGCAAAATCCACAGATCAGCACCCTACAAATGCCACATTTCTGGCTACGCCACGCGGCTGGATTTGGCTGGGATGCGCGCACCGGGCTTCTGAACTTGGGTTAGTCGTCAGCGCAACACGCCGGTGCTGCGTCATTTGGAGACCGGCGCGGCCGACGTCCCCGCTATAGCCAAGCTGCAACACCTTCCCGCGAACTTCGCGGAGGCCGGCCGATCGCGCCGGATCAGGCATCCGCGGCCGGTTCCGAGGGCCGGCCGACGCTGGTGTAGCGAAATCCGCGCCGCGCGAGGTCCTCGGCCCGGTAGACGTTGCGCAGGTCCACAACCACCGGTGCCAGCATGGCGGCCCGCAGCCGCGCGAAGTCCAGCGCCCGGAACGCGTCCCACTCCGTCACCAGGACCAGCGCGTCCGCCCCGTCCGCGCAATCGTAGGGGTCGGTGGCGTAGTGGATGTCGGGCAGGAGCGGTCGCGCCTGCTCCATCCCCTCCGGATCGTAGGCGCGCACCCGGGCGCCCGCATCCTGAAGCCCCGCGATGATCGACAGCGATGGCGCGTCGCGCATGTCGTCGGTGTTGGGCTTGAAGGTCAGCCCCAGCACCGCGATCGTCCGGCCCCGCACCGCCCCGCCGCAGGCCGCGATCACCTTGCGGGCCATGGCGCGCTTGCGGCTGTCGTTGACCGCCACCACCGTCTCGACGAGCCGCACCGGCGTGCCCGCGTCCTGCGCCGTCTTGACCAGCGCCAGGGTGTCCTTCGGGAAGCACGAGCCGCCGTAGCCCGGCCCCGCATGCAGGAACTTCGAGCCGATGCGGTTGTCCAGCCCGATGCCGCGGGCGACCTCCTGCACATTCGCGCCCACCTGCTCGCACAGGTCCGCGATCTCGTTGATGAAGGTGATCTTGGTGGCGAGAAAAGCGTTCGCCGCGTACTTTGTCAGCTCGGCCGTGCGCCGGCCGGTGACCAGGATCGGGGCTTGGTTGAGGTAGAGCGGCCGGTAGATCTCGCTCATCACCTGGGCGGCGCGCGGGTCGTCGGCCCCGATGACGATGCGGTCGGGCCGCTTGAAGTCGGCGATCGCCGCGCCCTCGCGCAGGAACTCCGGGTTCGAGACGACGGCGACCTCGGCCGCGGGCGCGGCCTCGCGGATGATGCGCTCGACCTCGTCGCCAGTGCCGACCGGGACGGTGGATTTGGTGACCACCACGGTGTAGCCGGACAGCGCGGCGGCGATCTCACGGGCGGCGGCGTAGACGTAGGAGAGGTCGGCGAAGCCGTCTCCGCGGCGGGACGGCGTGCCGACGGCGATGAAGACCGCGTCGGCGGCGGCGACCGCCTCGCGCATCTCGGTGGTGAAGGTCAGCCGCCCCTGGCGGGCGTTGTCGGCCACGAGGGCGGCGAGGCCGGGCTCGAAGATCGGGATGCGGCCGGCCTGGAGCGCGGCAATCTTGTCAGGGTCCTTGTCGATGCAGACGACCTCGTGCCCGAAATCGGCAAAGCAGGTGCCCGAGACGAGGCCGACATAGCCCGATCCAACCATCGCGATGCGCACTGACGAAACTCCTCGTGGTCCCGATCGGATGTCCGGCGCGGCGCCATCCGGCGCTGCTCGCTGCGATGCACCAGTATCGAGGTTTCACGCCTGAGGAAACCGCCGCGGAGATCCAGCGGGCATCAGCGCCAGCGGATGAGGCGCCGGAAGGCGTTCATGCGCCGGGGCGCCGCTGTTGCTCCGGGCTGGACGGGCTGAGCCCGACGCGCCTCGCGGATCACCGGCACGCCCGGTGCGTGCGGCTCGATCGCCAGGTGCCCGGCGGTGCCGAGCGGCTCCGACCACGGCATGCTGAAGCGCGCCCCGGTCTCGTCCGCCGGCGCGAAGCCCGCGCTCGCGTAGACGTCGCGGCAGACGAGGTTGACGTCCGTGGCCTTCACGAAAGCGGTGAAGCTCCGCTGTCCGCCGCGCATTGCCTCGCTGTTGAGAACGTGGCGCACGGCGCTGGTCTCGATCTCGATGCCGAGGACGCGGCAGCTCATCACGAACTGCACGAAGGTCGCATCCCGGACCAGCAAGACGCCGACGAGGCCGTACTCGGTGTGCTTGTCCACCACGTGGAAGGCGTAGAACGCGCCGCCCTCGGCAAAGAAGTCCTCGATCTCGCCCGGGCTCCAGCGTTGACCCGTCGTGTTGAACTGGTTCGTCTTGTTGAGGAGCTCGAAGCAGCGGTGGAACGCCGGGTCCGCTGTGGCCGCAACGCGCTGGAAGCGCACGCGGCATTCGAGGCCTTCCAGGAAGTCCTCGCGGGAGAGGCTCGCCCGCTCGGCCTCGCGCTCCTGCTGCTTCCCGAGCATCCGCGCGCGGTTCAGGCTCTCGCCGGTGACCCGGGCGACCTGGGTCTCCGGAGCCGCGAGCAGCACGCGCCGCGTCTGGAAGGGATTCGAGCCGATCACCCGGATCTCCGGATGGGCCGCCTTGACCGCCGCGCGCTCGACGGGATTGTCGTCGACGAAGACGGCGTTGCGGGCGGTGAGGCTCAGGCGCTTGAGGATCTTGCCGATATTCTCCGCCTTCGGCTCCCAGTTGATCTCCGCCGACACGAAATCGTCGAGGGAGAGCCAGTTGAGCGGCGCGGCGCGGTCCCAGCGCGCGCGCACGACGCTCTCGCTGTTCTTCGAGCAGATGGCCACGAGGATGCCCCGCGCGCGGAGGTGGTGCACGGCCTCGCTCAGGCCGATGGGCCAGCCGTCGATGTAGGGCGGCGGCGCGTCGTCCCCGTAATGCTCGGCGATCTGCCCGCGCCAGAGGGTATCGTCGAGATCGAAGATGACGAGCTTGACCATGTCGGTCTGTCGGATCGTGCGCAGCGCGTGCTCGATCGCCGACCAGATGCTGCGGAAGAACGCGTCGCGGTGGGACGGCGAGATCTCCGTGATGTCGGGAACATGCTCGATCCGCTCGCGCTCGAAATTCGCCCAATCTTGGCACCAGACGGCGCCGTGGCCGAAGGAGTAGAAGGGGTCGTTGAGCAGGTAGCGCTTGCCGATCGACGACGCGATGCCCTCGATGTCGATCACGTAGACGTTCCTGTACGCGCGGACGACCCGGTCGAGGTGGCGGTTGAGCTCCCGCACCATGTAGGCCACATCCCGCGGCGTGCCCCGGTTCTCGAGGCCGGCGAAGGCCGGGAGCTGGGGCACCATGAAGTTGGTGACGAAGGTGAGGAGGTTGCGCTCCTTGTTATAGGCCAGCGCGCAATCGAGCATCAGCTCAAGGTGCCGCACGGCGGAGCGCAGGAACGCGTCGGCGGCGGTGCCCCGCTGCAGGGCGTCGAAGCGAACGCTTCCGTCGGTGAGGATGTGGCGCGCCGGCAGCTGCACGATCTGGAAATCGTAACTTCCGGCAGGGCTCGGGGGCGCCTTCGGCAGCTTCGACACGTTGTTGAACAGCATGTGGTCGACATGCAGGCCGCGGCGATGCGCTCCGAGGAACTGCACGAGGTCGGCCGAGAGACAGGAGCCGATCAGCAGGCACCGGTCGATCGGCGTCTCCGATACGGTGAGATCGGTGGGGAACAGAAACGCTTCGGCTGGGAGCACTGGGTTCTCCGTGAACGGCTGCGCGCATCGGGCAAGCCTCGCGGGGAGCCCCCGGCGGCCCACGCGTCGCCCGAGCGGCCCGCGTTCCCGGCAAGCCGGCCGAGCCTGTCGTCCCGTCGGCCGAGACGCGGGGTCTTACCCCATCGCGGCTTCGCCCGACAGTGAGGCGCGTGGCGGCGTCCGAAGCCCGGCCCCCGCGGCGGGAGGGGGCCGGCGGCGGGCGATGAAAACTGCCGAAGGGAGCCAATCACAGGCTTGCGCACCCCTACGGCAGAAGCTATAGCCGCCACCTCGCCGGAGCGGAACCGTTCCGGACGGGCGCGTAGCTCAGCGGGAGAGCACTACCTTGACATGGTAGGGGTCACAGGTTCGATCCCTGTCGCGCCCACCACTTAACCCTCTGATGTCACTGGG
>NZ_VZZJ01000053.1 GCF_008806345.1 Methylobacterium planeticum
ATCCTGTGGGGCGTCTGGATCACGCTCTCGAAGGCCCTGATCCTGTTCCGCTGAGATCGCCGCCGCGGTCGGCTCACCGATCGCGGCGGCCATACTAGGGCGAGATGGTCCCGATCGGGGGCTCAAATATCGATCCTGCGGGGAAACCGAAGGATAGCATTCTGGGCAACGCCGTACGCATGATCATCGAAGATTGTCCAAGATTACATGTTCGTTTATGTATTATCCTGCTGGGTGACGAGCTCCCGCCAATCACTATCTACGCTAGGGACTGTGAGATCTAAGCTCGACTTTGGCCAATCATGCGGCGTGGAAGAGGGCATAGGCCCAGGGCGCGGGCAAACGGAAGCAGGGTTTTGTTCGGGCGCGTCGGCGCGGTGATGTTGCCAAAGTCCGCTCGCGCCAGATCGCACAGCGCACGGCGGCCAGAGCATCGGCGAAGGTCGGACGCGGTTTGGGGTACCACGCGGCGGCTGCGATCCGTTGCCGTTGGCGGGCCAGGAGCCGCGCAGCCAGCAGCGTGACGATCGAGAACAGGGCGAGCAGGGAGGGCGTGGTGCGGGCAACCGCCGTGTCGGACCATTGCCGCTGCGTCTCGACGCCGAGATGGGCGCGCACCTCTTGGAAGGTGACCTCGACGCTCCAGCGGCGGACAAACCACGACACGATCTGGGTTGGGTCGCAGGCGAGGTCGGTGCAGAGCAGGGCTTGGGCCTCGAAGCGGTGGGCGGGATCGCGCACGAGCACCCAGCGGATTGGCACGACCGGCATCCCGCCGTGCCGCCACACCGCGGTGCCGGAGGCGACCTCGATGCCGCGCTGGGCTGACCCGTACCAGCCCGACACCACGACCGCATGCCAGCGCGTGTCTTTGGCCACGAGGGTCGCGGCGAGGGTCGGCAGGCGTGCGCCTTTGGTGCGTGGGCGCCCGATTGTGCCGGACGGCCGGGGCGGAGCGGGTTCGTAGAGGGCCGCGTCGAGCCGTAGGCGGGTGATCGCCGTGATGCGGGCGCGGCGCATCGCGTCGAGGAACAGCAGGGCGGAGAAGCTGCCGTCGCCGACCACCACGAGATCGCGGCCCGGCAGCCAGCGCCGCGCCTGGAGGGCGAGTTGACGCCCGACGTCGAGCAGAGGCTTGTGCCGGCGGCCCCGCTCCTGGCAGGCGCGTTCGGACGGCACGAGCGCGGTCAAGAACGGCAGCGCCCAGATGCGCCCCGCCCAGGGGATTGGGGCCAGCAGCATCAGGCTTATCCAACGCAGGCCGCTCGCCTTGACGACATGGCTGTCGGAGGAGCGAACCGGATCGCGGTAGATGCCCTTGGCCGCGATCCGCTTGCCGCGGCGGCGCTCGATCGTGTCGTCGAGAGCCATGACGACGGGACCGCGCGGAGCGAAAGCGGCAATCAGCAGCCCGAGCAGGATACGGCCGCCAGCACGCGGGCTCCACGCGGCGCGGTTGAGGATGCGGTGAACGTTCACGAACCGCCGATCCTGCGCGCGGCCCATGATGCGCAGGGCACTCGCCACCGTGCGCCGCCCCGGGGTCAGGATCGCACCGATCGGCAGCAGTTGCGCGTGTCGCCACGAGCGGTGGACGAACAGCGGCGCGAACGCCAGGATGAGCCCGGCGAAGCGGGCGGGCAGATCAGGCATTGGGTGTCTCTTGGTCGGGACACACCGAGCCTACCCGTCATGCCTGCTTCGTCACCTGCCGCCCAACCGCCCGTCCGATTGGCCAAAGTCGAGCTTAGCGAATATCCTGAAGATCGGACGCGAACCGGGACGCGACTTGCGTTGTGCGATGGTGATCCTTCATCGCCGCACAGCCGGTTTCCGGCTGCACGCCATCGATCCGTTCCACTCGGCACCCGGCGCTCCGCAGAACTTGACGCCCGCGATCGGGTGACGCGCTCGGCTGATCCGAGGGATCGCGCGGCATCGCCTCACGCAGGCCCTGCGGAATGAGCCGACCCGGCCTCCGGCGGGCCGGAGCGAGCCCTCGCCGTGACACGAACAGCCGATCGTCCGATCCCAACCTGACAGCAGCCGTTGCAATCTCACTGGTATTTCGTATTCCAAGCTTGGCCGTCCTGTCGGCCGCTCGGAACGAGGAAGCCGCATGACGAAGATCGTTCAGCCGGACCGCCCGATCTGGCCTTCCGTGCCGGTGCCGGACCAGAGTTTCCCCCAGTCGCCGTCCGAGCCCGCCCGTGCCGGGTCCAGCCGGGCGCCCGAGGACCGGTCCGAGGCTCCGGCGCCGGACAGACCCAAGCCTCCGGCGCCCGCCGCCGACGGCGCGGATGGGTTCGGGTCGTTCGCCGGCTGAGCGAACCTCGGCGGATCGGCGGGTGTGCGGAACGGCACGGCGCCGTGGCCTGCCGAAGCGTAGCGGTGCGGCGGGGCACTGACGGGTCCGAGCGCGCGACGTCGCGCGCACCGATCCGCGCGGGAGAGGTGCAGGATGCTCTGGGCAACACGCCTGCTCGATGCCGGAGAGGGCATCGGCGTCGAGGAATTGTTCGCCGGTCAGTCAGCGGCGCTCGGATCGCCGCGCGACATGATGCTTCTCGCGGTCGATGAGGCACCGGCACGGCGGCGGGTGTTCGTCGGCGTTCCCGATCCGAACCTGCTCGACTGCTATTCGGGGTTCGAGGCCTGCCTGAGACGCGATGTCCCGCGCGCGCCGACGCTCGTGGCCGGAGACCAGGGCGTTTTCCAGGCCATGTTCCAGTCGGGCGGCTGACCGGCGCCTCGCCCGGAGGCAGCGATGCGTCCCAGTCGGGTCAGAGGACGGATCCGGTCTGCGCGCCAGCCGGCTTGTAGCTCGCCGCCAGCGCACCGGCCCTGGCGAACGATCCCTCCATCTCGCTCGCCGTGAGAGCGAGCGAGGTCCGCATATCCGTCACGGCGCCCCCCGCCGCGGCGACGATGACGGACGTCGCCATCCCTTCGATCGGCCCTTCCGACACGATGAGGAAGTCGTATTCTCCGAAGGTCATGTAATAGCTCAGGAGCGTCCCGCCGGACTGGGCGATGAGATCCTGCACGGCCCGTTCCCGGTTCTCCGGGCTGGACATCATTCCTCGCACGGCCTCGGTCGTGAAGCGTCCCTGCGTGATGAAGAGCGGCATGGCATCCTCCCGAGTCTATCGCCGTTCCTGCGGCGTCGGATCGAAGGCGCCAGCCTAATCCTTTTCGGTCACGCGTTCCGGGTCGGTGCGATCGCGGCGCTCGGGGCGACCACGCGTATCCGACCCCGTCGCGCCAGCGCGGTGCGCCTCGCTCTTCAGAGCTGTTCCGCAAGCTTTCGGAGCGCAGACGGAACGCTCGCGTTCGATGCGTGGCCCTTCGCCTCATCGGCCGCGCTCCCGAGCAGCCTAACGAGCTTCGCCCGATCCAGTGATTGCCGGTCGGAGAGGCAATTCACGATCAATTGGAGCGTATGCTCGATGGCCACGATGCGGGCCTCGAGCTCCTGCTGCTTCATTTCCATCCCAGACTCCATCGTTCTTCTTATCGCCGTGATGGTAGCCGGCGCCGTGCTGGGCGGAAGGGGCGGATTCGCCGACCCTGACCTGCTGAAATGTCGCGGCACGCCGGGCCGTCGCTCGCGGGATGGCCGGGCGCCAGTACACCTGTGGACGCTTCCGACACCCGGGCGGGCGGCGTGACCCTGCCCGCTAGGCCCGGCGGCGGCCCTCAGGCCGCGAAGGAGAGGCCGAATCGCCGTCCCCATCGCCAGACGGTCCGGCAGGGGCGGTCGATCTTCATCAGGGGCGCCCGCAAATGGCATTGCCGGGGCAACTCGCCCGGCGAGAGCAGCAGGGGCGAGTCGACCTCGATCTCCGGCCCCTCGTCGGAGAAGGACAGGACCCGCACCTTCAGGGCCGGCCGGGACCCCGCGATGAAGAGCTCACCGGCCCGCGGATTCTCGGGGTCGGCGTCCATCCGATTCGAACGTGTCATGGGCGAACCTCGCTGCCGGACTTCTCGCATCTGCAGCATATATTGTGCACCGCGGCTGAGCTGGCCAGCCGATCCCGTCCGCGAATGCCCTCGGCTGCCGCCAGGTCACGCCTGTGCCGGGTCCAGGAACGCGATGCCGATATCGTTTCGCCCGGGCTCTCGACCGTCAGCCGCGCCCCCGAGCCCGATCGATCGGCGAGCGTGCAGGCGATGGCCTGCCCGTTTCAGAGCGCGATCTGGCCGGATGCATCCCGGCTCCCTACGCCGTCGCGCTTCCCTGCGCCGCTTCGGCTTGGGCGGCCCCGGGGTCCCGCTTCCCCTTTCGAAGCGTCGCGTGCGGGCGGCCCGAGCCCGTCGAGCGACGCGCACGCAGGCGCGTCGCCACGGTTCGCGCAGGCGCGGAACATCCGCATCACGACGCTCCGGAAGAGTTCGTCGTTCTGGCGGCCAAGTTCGCTTTGCATCGACGGACCTCCCTGCAAACGGCGAGGCCGCTCAGACCAGCCGGACGTTGCGCCACGATTTCCGGGCAGTTTCGGGCCCATTGCGCAGATTGCGCCCGCCCTGCATCGTGATTCCCACGCATCCCTCACCCGCGGATTCGACCCTGAACGACGGGCGAGCCAACCTCAGAGCGCCGCCTCCTCGAACAGCGCGACCTTGATCAGCCGCTGTCCTCTCCAGGTGACGGTGCAGTCGCGCGGCGTGAAATCCGGCGCGAGAGCCACGCTGAACCAATCGGGCAGGTCCCGCGCGAGGTTGGTCGCGATCAGTGCCCGCTGATCGTTCAGCGGCGCGGCGCGGCACCCAAAGGATGTCGGCCAGTTCTGCAACGTGATCTCCGCGTCGACGAAACCCTTCGGTTCGGTCTGCAGGTCTTCCACTTGCATGGTCTTCGCCCTCGGCTCGGTTCATGCAGCATGTGTCAGCCGTGCGTCGTTGGGAGAACCTTTCCAGGATCGATCGAATGCGACGCGTCCAGCGGGAAGCATCTTTCCAATCGCGCGAGGAACCGATCGGCGAACGGCCCGCGCGGACGGCCGGCTCGCCCCGGCACGGCGCGCTGGACATCGGGCGTCGGGAGGTCTCTTTGCGGCGATCTGACCGATCGGGTCGGTCAGGGCTTGGCAACCTCTCTGTGATGAGAGGATCCTGCGGGACGCACGACGCACGACGCACGACGCACGACGCGCGACGCTTGCGACGGTCGGGAGAACTGAGAATGGACGAGCCGCGGGCGCTGCCGCCGGCCGACGCGACCGACGCGGACGGCCTGACCTGGCTCGCCTCCGAACTCGCCGAGCAGCAGGCCTACGGTGCCGTGCTCAGCGTCGCGCAGGTCGCCGAGATCCTGCCCCCCGCCGCCCCCGGCGAGATCGAGATGGTTCAGGACCCGGACGGGGTCTGGCGCGAGACCGCATAGCCGACCCGGTCGGTTCGCCGCTCTTGCTCACGGGATTCAGCCGAGCGCTACCGCGGCGATCCGGACCGGCGCCCTTGCCGAGGCCAGGCCGACGGCATATCGCCCGGCCGACGGAGTCTTCTCTTCAGGCGATCCGCTTCGAGGAGGCCCTTCGGACCACCTCGTGATCGCAATCTGACGCTTGGTCCCGTCCGTTCGCGACCCTAAGCGGCCCTTCACTCCTCCTCGGTGATCGCTCCGGATCGACAGCCTACCGTGATTAGTATCGGGCCGCGCCGATCGAACAGCGACCACTCAGCGTCTCCCTCGGCCGTCATGAATGAGGCGACGTGGAGATCACCTGAGAGGTGCAACATGACCTCGGGCAAGCGCCCGAACGTTGTCAGGTCGATGACCTCACCACCGACGAGACGATCGAAGCTCGACTGCCACAGCCCCTCGTCGGTCCAACTGCCGCATGCGATCGAGCGAGCGTCCTCAATTCGCCAACTCCACTCGATCATCAGGCCGATCTCGCCCGTGGGGTTGCCAGAGCTACCATCTCGGCGCGTCCTTTGAGTCAGCGTCCCAAGCTCGATGAACAGCGCCGAGCCATACCCGCGCCAGACGCGGGAGACGGGCATGCCGCAAGCCGCCGCACGGAAGTGCTCGATCCAATCCTTCATGCTGCCGATGATGGCTGAGCCAGCGGCTTCTGAAAATCACCCCGAGCGGACCATCGGTCCGGGTGCCAAGCGTCAGATGTCGACCACGAGGACCTGGTCGGGCGCGGGGGCACTCCCAGGCTCGGCCCCACGATGGGCGGCGGCAGGCCGAGCGACAGGTCAAGGACGCCCGGCCCGCCCGTCGAGCCAGCCTGAGGAGGGCGACGGCGCGACGCCCCATCACTGGCCCGGAGATCCTTGCCGTATCGTTACCCTGGGGCTCTGCAACCGCAGGCATGTGCTCCCGCCGGGCGATCCGGGCTGCCGATCGAGCCCGGGCGAGCGCGCAGGGTCTCGTCAGCAGCCGACGCAGATCGGCCGCGCGGCGCGAAAGCCGTCCTCCAGGAGACTCCGCATCCGGGCTTCGCGGTTGTAATCGGGATCCTGGAGCAGGCGCTTCGGATCCGTCAGCTCATCCGCGAAGGACCGCATGACGCCCCTGCGCGCCGGATCCGCCGGCTCGGGGCGGCGCAGGTCCTCCCACCCGAGCCGGGCGGTCCGGGAGCGTCCGAGCACCGCGACCGGGTCGATCGTCGGCCCGTCCTGGCGGAACGACGCAACCGTCACGCGCCGCTGGACATGATCCTGGGTTGTTTTCAGAGAAAGCAGAGTTCCGGGAACTTTCGTTCGCGGCAGCGACACGTATTGACCGGATGGCTTGAAGAAACCAGAGCATCCACTCATAAGAATAAATGCAGCACAGCCGATGGCGAGGCGAACATTGATCATAGCCCGTACCCTGACGGGCCGGCAGAAGCTTAGCAATTCAATCGACGTTCACGCATTCACGCGATCGGCCAGTTCTCCAGGCTTGGTACGGAACCGACTCCAGCCGGTTCGGCGGCGCTCGACAGCGGAAGGCGTGGGCGGTGGTCCCGCCGGCCACGCGGGCGGGAAGCCAGGAAGCCAGCGGAACCGTGCCGGGGATCAATCCGACACGGCCAGCTTGTGTGCCGCGGATCGGCAGACATTCTCAAAAGTGAAGTGCCGAGCGCACCGAACGCCGGGGCCGGACCGAGCCTGTCGCGCCCCGGGGCAGCGCCGCGGAGGTCCCGCGTCGCGCGGTGCGGTTCTACGCCGCGCCGCCCTGGTCGAGCGCGGCGACGGGTTGGCCGGTGCGGCGCGTGTCGATGAGCACGACCATGCGGCTGCGCGTGAGGAAGGTGAGAACGCCAAGCCCCGCCTCTCCGATCAGCCAAAAGAAGGCGGCGACCACCGCCCCGGACCCGGATCCGAGCGACACGCCGGTTCCGGCCAGGGCGGACATGCCCCGCCCGGCGCTGGTGAAGGCCGCTTCGAGATAGGCCCAGAGCCACCACAGGTTCAGCCCATTCAGGGCGATGAAGGACCATTTGCAGAGATTGCCGACAACGCCACGCTTCCTCGTCACCACGCGATAAACCGGAAACATCCTGATCCTTTGCCTGCTCATTTCCGAGGCGCTATGCCGCGAGGACGGGCAATCGAGCTAGTGCCCCAAAGGCAAGCCAGGATTGCCGGAACCAAATCGGTGGATGCTGCGGTGCAGGACAAGGGTTCGGCGGCGCCCGGACGCTCCCTCACGGGAGGCGGGGTGCGAGCGTCCGAGCCTGACAGGGGCGCCAATACCGCCGGCCACCCAGCCGCAGGGACGCTACTCGGGCTTCGCCCCGTCGGAGGGTCCGGTCTCGCCCCGGGCTGCGGCCTCGGCTTCGGTGCCCGCGCGCTCCATCGGTCCGTCCTGCGGACGGACCGTTCCGGTGGCGGTGTCCTGCGGGCTGTTCGCCAGCCCCTTGCTCTCGGGCTTGCCCGCGGGCATCCGCTGCGCCTGCGTGTCGGTCTTGTCGATCGGCATGCTGTTCTCCTCGCGTGCCAACGCGGGGCGCGAGGCGCGGTGCCCGGCGGGTCCGATCCGGGCGAGGCGGTGCCGTCAGCCCGGCAGCTGCGCCGGTCCCAGGAACTGCACCCAGAGGCGCGCACCGTCCTGCCCCTGCTTCCGGCAGGTGACGCGCGCCAGCCGGTCGTCGCAGGCGGCGCCGACGGACAGCACGAAATGCTCCGGGATGCCCACCGCGCTCATCAGTTCGAGGCAGGCGCTGGCCTTGTCGTCGTCGCGCATCCGGCAGCCGATGATCTCGCTGCCGAGGAGGATTTTCGCGGTGATGGGGGCGCTGGCGCGCAAATCGGCTCGGTGTGGCTGCAAGCGCAGGCTCCTGTCCGGTCTGTGTGGCAGCGCTCTTGTGAGGCCCAAGCGTGACGAAAGCTTGACCGTATTCCCCGATACGCAATCCCGGCCCGCAAGGGGCGCGTCGGAGCGGAGACCTCACGGCGTCCCAGCCCAGAGCGGCTGCGCCGAACGACCGGGCAGGCGACAGGCGGCGGCGGGCGATCCCTGCCCGTATCACGTTCCGCCGATTCGTTCAGCCAGCCGCGATCCGGCCGAATCCCGATCAGGCCGGGGCATGCCCGCTCAGCAGATCGTCGAGGGCGCGGCGCACGGCCTCCAGACCGGCGGCGGCGGCGATCTCGCAGGGGCGCAGCCTCGGCAGGCGCGGCTCTGCCGGCGCGGGAGATTCCGCGGCGGCCGGCGGACTGGTCTTGACCCGCACCGCAACGTTGAACGCGCGTCCAGGGGGCATTCGGCTCATCCCGCGTCGTCTCCGGGCTCTCGAAGGGGCGTGCCGAAGCGTATCCGCATGACGAGCAAACCTTGAGGGCCCGGACGGTGTAGCGGGTCTCCTATTCCGGGGGATGAGGAAAGCTTCGATCCGCATCGACGCCACCCGAGGCGCGACGGCGCCGCTTCCGGCGGAGCCCCCGGAGGATCGCCGGATCGCCGGCCTCGACGTGGCGCGGATCCGCTCGCAGATCGAGGCGATCCGGCCGGACCCGGCGCCGAGGCATCCGGAGCCGCGTCCCCCTGCCGGGAAACCGGCTCCTCCGTCTCCTCGGCCCCGGCGCGGCCCGGGCGGCCCGGGCGGCCCGGGCGGCCCGGGCGGCCCGGCCGGGCTGCGCCGGACGCCGGCCGTCCAACGTCTGCGCGGGCCGCCACCCGAGACGCCCCGGATGCGCCGCCTCGCGCGCTCAGCCTCGGTCGAGCGAGGCCGCCCTCAGGTCCCGCCCGCCTTGTCGGCGACCAGCCTGAGGCGCCCGGCCGGTCGATTCCGCAATGCGGCGGCGACCTTGCGCTCCAGCTCGCCATCGCGAAACGGCTTCTGGACGATCCGCTCCTCACCCACCGCTCCGACCTTCACCAGGGCCGTCGTGTCGGCATAGCCCGTTACGAACAGGATCGGCAGGGCCGGCCAGCGTTCCCGGATCTCGTCGGCGGCCTCGGCACCGTTCATGCCCGGCATCGCGAAATCGAGGACCACGAGGTCGAAGCAGGGATCGCCGTCCAGGGCCTTGATCGCCGCGAGGCCGGAGCCCGCCTCGCGGATCGCGTAGCCGGCCTCCCTGAGCATCGTCACGGTGATCTCCCGGACCGCGCTGTCGTCGTCGACGACGAGGATGGCGGGCTTGGCGCCGGGACCCCGGATGGCTGCGCAATCGACGGTCTCGGCTTTCGACGGGAGCGCCTGCGCGCCCCGCTCCACGCGCGGCAGGTAGACCCGAACGGAGGTCCCCTCCCCGACCGTCGTGTCGATGCGGATCCCGCCCCCCGATTGCTTGGCGAAGCCGTAGACCTGCGCCAACCCGAGCCCGGAGCCCTTCCCGACGTCCTTCGTGGTGAAGAACGGCTCGAACACCCGGTCGAGCACCTGAGCCGGAATGCCGGAGCCGGTGTCGCTGACCATCACCATCGCGTACTCGCCGGGGCCCGGATGCTCGGGCCGGGTCGGCCGCTCGGCGAGGCGCACATTGGCGGTCTCGATCGTCAGGCAGCCCCCGACCGCCATGGCGTCGCGGGCGTTGATCGCGAGGTTGAGGATGACGAGCTCGATCTGGGTCGGGTCGACGAGGGCCGGCCAGAGATCGGGCTGGAGCGTCATCTCGATGCGCACGGCGCCGCCGATCGAGCTCTGCAGGAGGTCGCGCATCGACGCGACGGTGTGGTTGAGCTCGACCGGGGTCGGCGCGAGGCGCTGCCGCCGCGAGAAGGCGAGGAGCTGGGCCGTGAGGCGCGCGCCGCGGTCGGCCGCCCCCCGCATCATGTCGAGGCGGCGGCGGGAGCGCTCGTCGGTGGCGACCCGCTCCAGGAAGGCGATGTTGCCGGAGATCACGGTCAGCAGGTTGTTGAAGTCGTGCGCGACGCCGCTCGTCAGCTGCCCCACCGCTTCGAGGCGCTGCGCCAAGCGCAGGGCCTCCTCGACCCGCTCACGCTCGGCGATCTGCCGGAGCAGCTCCGCATTGGCGTCGGCGAGTTCCCGCGTCCGCTCCTCCACCCGGGTCTCGAGGGTCTCGTTCAGCTCGCGCAGCGCCTGCTCGGCGGCGCGCTGCTCCCGGCGGGCGCGCACCTCGGCGAGGGCCCGCACGATGGTGCGCGGCAGGCGGTCGAGCCGCTGCTTGGTGACGTAATCCGTCGCGCCCCCCTTCAGCGCCTCGACGGCGACGTCCTCGCCGAGGGTGCCGGAGACGAACACGAAGGGGACGTCGGGGCAGGCCACGCGGGCGATGGCGAGGGCGCTCAGGCCGTCGAAGGTCGGGAGCACGTAATCGGCCAGGATCAGGTCGTGGCAGCCGCTCTGCGCCGCCGCGGCGAAGCGCTCGCGGGTCATCACCCGCTCGATGACATAGGGATGATCGATGTCGTCGAGCACCGCCGCGAGGAGCTCCACGTCGAGGTCGCTGTCCTCGAGGTGCAGGATGCGCAGCGGCGCGGTGCCGAACACCTGCCGGTCCGCGTCGTCCGTCAGACGTTCGATGGCCAGCCTCCCTTGTGCGGCGGTGGTTCGTTGAGGACGGCCCAGAACACGCCGAGATCCTGGATGGCCTCGAAGAAGTCCTTGAACCCGACCGGCTTCACCACGAAGGCGTTCACGCCGAGATCGTACGATCGGACGAGGTCGCTCTCCTCCCGCGACGAGGTCAGCATGACGACCGGGATGGCGCGGGTCTGGGCATCGCCCTTGACCTTGGCGAGCACCTCGAGCCCGTCGACCTTCGGCAGCTTCAGGTCGAGCAGCACCACGGCCGGGTCGAGGGGCTCGCGCGCCTCGTAGGGGCCGCGCCGGTAGAGGTATTCCAGCGCCTCGGCGCCGTCGCGGCAGATGACGATCTCGTTGGCGAGCTGGCTCTTCTCCAGGGCGGCGAGCGTCAGCTCGATGTCGTTCGGGTTGTCCTCCACGAGGAGGATGGGCTTCAGGTTCGCCATGTCAGTGTGCTTCCTCCCGCAGGGGCAGCGTGAAGTAGAAGGTCGCGCCCGCGTCGAGGGCGCCCTCGGCCCAGACCTCGCCGCCGTGGCGCTCGACGATGCGCCGGACGTTGGCGAGCCCGATGCCGGTGCCCTCGAAGTCCTCGACCCGGTGGAGGCGCTGGAACACCCCGAACAGCTTGCCGACATAGGCCATGTCGAAGCCGACGCCGTTGTCGCGCACGAAGAACACCGCCTGGCCGTCGCGCGGCGCGGCGCGGCCGACCGCGATCGACGCTTCGGTCCGGCCGCGGGTGTACTTGATGGCGTTCGAGAACAGGTTCTCGAGCACGAGGCGCAGCATCACCGGATCCCCGTAGGCGCGGCCGAGGGGTTCGATCGTCCAGCGGATCGTGCGGTCCGGCGCGACGTCGCGCATCGCCTTCCGGCGGACCTCCTCGACGAGGGCATTCATGTCGCCCGAGATCCGGTTGAGCGCGTTGCGGCCCATCTGGGAGAAGGCCAGCAGGTTGTCGACCAGGGTGCCGGCCGAGAAGGCCGCCTCGATGATGGTGTCGACGTAGTGGCGCCCCTTGTTCGAGAGGCGGTCGCCCTCGCGGGAGCGCAGCAGCTCGGAATACCCGACGATGTGCCGGAACGGCGCCCGCAGGTCGTGGCTGACCGAGTAGGAGAAAGCCTCGAGCTCCTTGTTCGAGCGCTGCAGCTCCTCGCTCAGGGCGGCGAGCTCCTCCGCCCGGCGGAGCACGATCCCGAGGACCGAGGCGCGCAGGTCCTTGGCGGCGTCCGCGACCGGAACCGTCCAGGGCAGAGCGCGCGCCTTCACGGTCTCCTTCCAGATCTCGAAGGATTTCCGGGGATGGAGACGGTCCTGCCCGCTTCCCGGGTCGACCGTGGCGGTCTTGGTCGGGTCGCCGCCCCACTTCACGGTCCGGACGACCTCCGGCCTGAACCACAGCACGTAGCTCGCGTATTTCTGCGAGATCGAGATCGCCAGGACGCCGCTCGCCGTGTCGGTGAAGGCGGCGGCCGGCGGGTACTCCTCGGAGAGGGCCTCCGTGACGTAGACGTCGCTGCCGGGGTGCTGCGCCGCGAGCCAGGCGTAGAGGGCCTGCACCTCGGGCTCGCTCGGCGTCGCGCCGAGGAGGCGGCACTGGTCCCGCGTGACGACGGCCGCGCCGGCCGCGTCGGCCAGCGCCAGGACGTCGGCGGGGTGGCGCAGCAGGGCGTCGAGGAAGTTCTCCTCCTCCGCCATGGAGGCGAGGAGGCGCGCCTGGATCGCGCCGAGCGCCAAGCGCTGCTCCGCCTCGGCCCCGCGCTCCTTGGCGGCGAGCTGCAGGGCGAAGATGCGGGTGAGGAAGTCGCAGGCGTTGCGGGCCTGGAGGGGGACGCGGCGCGGCGTCCGGTTATGGCAGGAGATCAGGCCCCAGAGCGCGCCGTCGACGAGGATCGAGACGGACATCGAGGCCATCGTACCCATGTTGCGCATGTACTCGACATGAACCGGCGAGACGCTGCGCAGGATCGACTGGCTCAGATCGAGGGGTTCACCGGTGGAGGGCGTCGTCCCCGGCGCGATCGGCACCGGCGCATAGCCCGCATCCGGGATGATGCGCAGGCGATTCCTGCGATACAGCTCGCGCGCCTGGGCCGGGATGTCGGAGACGGGGAAGCGCAGGTCGAGATATGAGGGCAGGACGCCGGTGCCGTCCTCGGCCAGCACCGTGCCGTGCCAGTCCCGGTCGAAGCGGTAGACGAGCGCCCGATCGAAGCCCGTGATGTGGCGGATGTCGACGGCGAGGAGGCCGCAGAGTTCCCCCACCGTCCGGGCCTCCGGCAGACCGGCCACGAAGGCGTTCAGGCGGGGATAGAGCGCGTCGAGGCTGCGGCCGGAGGCGGCCTCGCTCGAAACCTCCTCGAATTCGAGGATCGTCAGCGCGCCGGATCTGTGCAGCGCCAGATCGTAGGCGCGGGGCCCGTCCGTGGTCTCCAGGGTGACGGTGCGCAGGTACTGGGCGCCCTCGCGCTCGGGGTGCGCGGCCTGGTGGCCGACCTCCGCGTCGAGGTCTGGGAACAGGCGCGCGAAGGCCTCACCGAGGCCGCCGCCCGCCGGCTGGCCCGGCATCTCCGGCACGTTGGCGCTGGCGTGAACGATCCGGCGGTCGTCCCCCTCAAGGGCGAGGAGGAAGCCATGCGGCTGCACGCTTCCGAGGATGTGGATCGGCTCCCGGTCGCAGGCGGTCAGTTCCGGCGCCTGCCGCGACAGCGCGATCGGCATCAAGGCATGCGCTCCCTCGTCCACGGCGATTCCCGACCCTGACAGTAGGCGTGCGTACCCTCTCGCGAATCCAGGCGCAACGCGGCACGATCGGCCGCTCAGCCGAGCACGATCCCGGTCGGGGCCTTCGGCGCTTCACAGCACCTGGGACAGGAACCGGCGGGTCCGCTCGTCCTGCGCGGACTTGAAGAAGGTAGCCGGCCGCCCGTGCTCGACGATGACGCCCCGGTCGGTAAAATACACGTGATCAGCGACGTCGCGGGCGAAGTTCATCTCGTGGGTGACGAGGAGGCAGGTCATGCCCTCCTCGGCCAGTTCGCGGATGGTCACCAG
>NZ_VZZJ01000054.1 GCF_008806345.1 Methylobacterium planeticum
GACACCGAGTTCGCCGTCGTCCGCGCCGGCCTGAACTACAAGTTCGGCTCCTACTAGGCCGAACCGCACGTCCGATCGCGATCGACGCGATCCGATCCACCGCGAGCGGGAGCCCGGCCGAAAGGCCGGGCTCCTCGCGTTTCCGGGGCTGCAGTGGCGTCTCCGCGCCGATAAGCACGGCGAAGTTTCGCCCGCCCCCCTGACAAAACCTCCGCGCCCTCCCCATCTCGACTGCGCCCGCCCGGGGCGCTGTGCGCCGCCGGCAAGCCTGTAGGAGGACGACTCCATGAACAGCGAAGAACGCGACGTCATTGCCGGCATCTTCCAGCGGCTGGAGCAGGCTTCGAGCCAGCCCCGCGACGCGGATGCCGAGCGCTTCATCGCCGAGAGGATCCGGGCTCAGCCCTACGCGCCCTACGCCATGGCGCAGCTCATCTACGTGCAGGAAGAGGCGATCAAGAGCCTGAACGAGCAGCTCGAGCAGACCCGCCGGAGCCAGCAGGCCCAGCCGCAGGGCGGCGGCGGCTTCCTGTCGAGCATCTTCGGCGGCGGCGGCCGGCAGGAGCCGCAATACCCGCCGCAGCAGCGGCCGGGCGGCCAGCCCTGGGGCAACCAGGGCGGACCGCAGGGGTATCCCCAGCAGCAGGGCTATCCGCAGCAGGGCGGCTACGGCGGCCCGCAGCAGGGTGGCCCCTGGAGCGGCCAGCCGCAGGCGCCGGCGCGCGGCGGCGGCTTCCTGGCCACGGCCCTGCCGATGGCGGCGGGTGCGGCGGGCGGCATGCTCCTCGGCAGCGCCCTCTCGAACGCCTTCGCGGGCGGCCACTCGCAGCTCGGCAGCGCGGCGGCGGCCGGGCTCGGCGGCGGCGGCGCGGATTTCGGCGGCGGAACCCAGGATTTCGGCGCGCCGCTCGACGGGGCGCAGGAAGCGTCCTTCGACAACGATTCCGGCGGTGATTTCGACGGCGATCTCGGCTCCGGCGGGGACGACGACTGGGCCTGAGACCCGCCGCCGAGACCCTGCGCCGAGACGCGGGAAGCCCGGTGCCGAGAGGCGCCGGGCTTTTTTCATGGGTTTCGTCGCCTCACGCCCGTCCGGCGGCGTCGCGGCTCAGAGCACCTCGACCCGGGTGCCCACCGGGGCGCGCTCGTAGAGGTCGATCACGTCCTCGTTCATCATCCGGATGCAGCCCGACGAGACCGACTGGCCGATCGTGTGCGGCTCGTTGGTGCCGTGGATGCGGTAGAGCGAGGAGCCGAGATAGAGGGCGCGCGCGCCGAGGGGGTTCTGCGGCCCGCCCTCCATGTGGCGCGGCAGGTCCGGGCGCCGCTTCAGCATCTCGGGCGGCGGCGTCCAGTCCGGCCATTCCTTCTTCTGGCTCACCGTCTTCAGGCCCGACCAGGCGAAGCCCGGGCGACCGACGCCGATGCCGTAGCGGATCGCCTGTCCGCCCGGCTGCACCAGGTAGAGATGGCGCGAGGGCGTGTCGATGACGATCGTGCCCGGCCGCTGCGCGCCGGTGTAGGGCACCACCTGGCGCAGGAACTGGGGATCGATGGCGCGGGCGATCCGGGCGACATCCCCGGCCGGCTCCGGGGCCTGCGGCAGGGCCGCGAGCCGCACGGGCGCAGAGCCCTGGAGCGAGGCCTGAGAATAGGATTGGCCATAGGATGGGCCGTGGCTTTGGCCGTCATCCGGCAGCGGGTCCCCCGATTGCAGGCGCCGCGTGCCCGGCCCGCCATAGCCGTAGGCGGCGGGGTGGCCCGGCAGGGACCCGCCCGCGCCGACCGGGTTCGGCCGCAGAGCCCGCGGCTGTCCGCCCCCGGTGATCAGGTACTCGATGAAGCCGCCGCCATATTGTCCCGCCGTCCCCGGTTGCGGGTAGCCCGCGCGGGCCTGCGCCAGTGCCGCCCCGCAACCCGGCCCCGCCCAGGCCGACACGGCGAGTGCCGCCGCCACGCACAACCCCACACGCATCCCCGGGATCCTTCTCGCAGGTTCCGCCGGAAGACCCCCCGGCCGTGCCCGACGATCGGCCGTGACCACGAGAATCGGATGAAAAAACGTGGTGAATCCTTCACGCAGCCCCGGACGAGCCGAATCCGCCCGCTCGCATCGTCAATGAGCCGTAAAAGTTTCAGGCCGAGGCGGTGTCATTCAACAACTGGCAACCACTCTGCGGCATTTTCGGATGGACCACTCCTGCGGGCCGATCCGACACGATGACCATCAAGCGCTACCGCATCGAAGACAGTCTCGGACTCGCGCCCCAGGCGGCTGCGGAGGCTGGCCCATCCGCCGCCATGGCGGCGGCGCAGTCGGCGCGCCTCGACGAGATCCTGGCGGCCATCCAGACCCTGCAGCGCCTGACGCAGGCGAGCGCGAGCGAGACCATCGACGCCTGCCGTCGGGAGCTGAACGAGGCTTTCTCGATGCGCGGCGAGCTCGACCTCATGAAGGAGGCGATCACCCGCACCAAGCAGGAGATCGCGGCCCTTCACCGCTCGGAGCACACCGGCAAGGGCATGCGCCGGGCCGCCGACGAGCTCGACGCGGTGGTGGGCTCGACCGAGCGCGCCACCACCTCGCTCCTCACCGCCATCGAGGATATCGAGACCAACGCCAACATGCTGCGGGCCTCGCTCGGCAAGGCCGGCCAGGACAACGTCGACGCGATCCTGGAGCGCGTCATCGTCGCCTACGAGGCCTGCAACTTCCAGGACCTGACGGGCCAGCGCATCAGCAAGATCGTGAGCGTCCTGAAATTCGTCGAGGACCATCTCGACCGGGTGATCGAGGCCTGGAGCGGCCTCGACAGCTTCCGCGACTTCGCGAGCCTGCAGGAGAGCGGCCCGGACATCGACGACGAATCCTCGCTCCTCAACGGTCCCAAGCTCGAGGACGATATCGGCCACGTCGACCAGACCGACATCGACGCCCTGTTCGACTGAGCCCTGCGGCCCGGAATCGGGCCCGGCTGCCCGAAATCGGGCCCGGGGGGGCCTACCGGGCGCCCGGCCCCTTCCCTCGCGAATCGGGCGGCCTTAAATCATCGCGGATGAGCCGCAGGACGCAGACAGACGTTCCCCCCGACGCGTTCGACGACGGCGAGGGCCCGGAGGATTTTTCCGACGCGGCCCCCCTCGACGAGGCCCCGGAGATCGATTTCGACTTCGAGCCCGGCGCCGTCACGGCCGGGACCGAGATCATCCGCCGGTTCTGGACGACCCTGCCGACCTCGCCGGGCGTCTACCGGATGTTCGACGACAAGGGCGACGTGCTCTACGTCGGCAAGGCCAAGAACCTGAAGGCGCGGGTCGGCTCCTACGCCCGGGGGCAGGCCCACTCGAACCGCATCGCCCGGATGATCTCGCAGACGGCGGCGATGGAGTTCGTCACCACCGCCACCGAGACCGAGGCGCTGCTCCTCGAGGCGAACCTCATCAAGCAGCTGAAGCCCCGCTTCAACGTGCTGATGCGGGACGACAAGTCCTTCCCCTACATCCTGGTGACGGCGGATTCGGAAGCGCCGCAGATCGTCAAGCACCGGGGCGCGCGCCGCCGCAACGGCCAGTATTACGGGCCCTTCGCCAGCGTCTGGGCGGTGAACCGCACGGTGAACGCGCTCCAGCGCGCCTTCCTGCTGCGCACCTGCACCGACAGCTACTACGAGAACCGCACCCGGCCCTGCCTGCTCTACCAGATCAAGCGCTGCTCCGGCCCCTGCACCGGCGAGATCCCCCTCGCGGAGTACCGGGCGCTGGCGGATTCGGCCAACGCCTTCCTGGCCGGCAAGTCGAACGCCGTGAAGGACCGGATGCGCGCCGAGATGCAGGAGGCCTCCGAGGCCCTCGAATTCGAGCGCGCCGCGCGCTTCCGCGACCGCATCGCCGCCCTCTCGGCGATCCAGGGCGCGCAGGGCGTCAACACCCAAGGGGTGGAGGAGGCCGACGTCTTCGCCCTCGACGAGCAGGCGGGGCAGTTCTGCATCGAGGTGTTCTTCTTCCGCAACTTCCAGAACTGGGGCAACCGGGCCTACTTCCCCAAGGCCGACCGCTCGATGACGCCCGACGAGGTGCTGGGCTCCTTCATCGGCCAGTTCTACGACGACAAGCCGGCCCCCCGGATCGTGCTGACGAGCCACCCGGTGGAGGATGCCGAACTCGTCGCCGCGGCCCTGTCGAGCCGCACCGAGCACCGGGTCGAGATCCACCTGCCCCAGCGGGGCGAGCGCAAGAACCTCGTCGACTACGCCCGGCGCAACGCCAAGGAGGCGCTGGCCCGGCGCCTGGCCGACACCGCCTCGCAGGGCAAGCTTCTCGCCGCGCTGGGGCAGGCCTTCGGGCTGGAGAAGAGCCCGCGCCGGATCGAGGTCTACGACAACTCCCACATCATGGGCACGAACGCGGTGGGCGGCATGATCGTGGCCGGCCCGACCGGCTTCCTGAAGACGCATTACCGCACCTTCAACATCAAGTCCGAGGAGCTGACCCCGGGCGACGATTACGGGATGATGCGCGAGGTGCTGCAGCGCCGCTTCAGGCGCCTCGTCAAGGAGGCGCCGCGCACCGCCAGGGAGGCCGCGGCGGCCGCGCTGGAGGGCGGCCCGCCCGAGCCCGTGCCGGAGCCGCCGGCCGATTCCGACGCCTTCCCGGCCTGGCCCGACCTCGTCCTGATCGACGGCGGCAAGGGCCAGCTCGACGCGGCGCGCCTCGCCCTGGAGGAGATCGGCGTCACCGACGTGCCCCTCCTCGGCATCGCCAAGGGCCGCGACCGGGATGCCGGGCGCGAAACCTTCTTCGTGCTGGGGCGCCCGCCCTTCAAGCTGCCGCCGCGCGACCCGACCCTCTACTTCGTGCAGCGCCTGCGCGACGAGGCCCACCGCTTCGCCATCGGCAGCCACCGGGCCCGGCGCAAGCGCGAGATGGTCAAGAACCCCCTCGACGAGATCGCCGGCATCGGACCGACCCGCAAACGGGCGCTCCTGCACCATTTCGGCACCGTGAAGGCCATCCAGCGCGCGGCCCTGGAGGATCTCGCCAAGGCGCCGGGCGTCAACGCCGCGACCGCGCGGGCCGTTTATGATTTCTTCCATGCCGGCGCTTGAACCGTCGCCGGAGGCGGCCGAGCGGTTGACGCTGTCTCCGGCCCGTGATTTCACCGCGCCGATGAACGCCGTCCTCCCCCGACGTCGGTCGCAGGCTTGGACGCTCGCGAACTGTCTCACCTACGGCCGCCTGGTCGCCGTCCCGGTCCTGGCCGGGCTGCTGTTCTGGCCGGACGAGGTCGGCGCGCGCGCCGCCGCCCTCGCGATCTTCGCGCTCGCCGCCATCACCGACTACCTCGACGGCTACGTCGCCCGGACCTACGCGCAATCCTCGGCCCTCGGGCGCATGCTCGACCCGATCGCCGACAAGCTCCTGGTGGCGGCCTGCCTGCTGATGCTGGCGGCCGACGCGACGATCACCGGACTCAACCTGTGGGCGGCGATCGTGATCCTCTGCCGCGAGGTTCTGGTCTCGGGGCTGCGCGAGTACCTCGCCGAGCTGAAGGTGAGCGTGCCGGTCAGCCGGATCGCCAAGTGGAAGACCACGGTGCAACTGGTGGCGATCGGCTTCCTGGTGGCGGGGCCGGCCGGCGAGATCATCCTGCCCGGGACCGTCGAGATCGGCCTCGGCCTGCTCTGGATCGCCGCAGCCCTGACGCTCTGGACCGGCTGGGACTACATGAGAGCCGGGATCAAGCACGTCATCGACGACCCGCGCTGATCCGAGGGGGTTGCAGAGGATGAAGCTCGTCTATTTCGCCTGGGTGCGCGAGCGCGTCGGCAGGGCCGAGGAGACGGTGACGCCGCCCACCGGCGTCACGACCGTCGCCGACCTGATCGGCTGGCTGCGGGGCCGGGGCGAGGAATACGCCTACGCCTTCGAGAATGCCGGCGTCGTCCGCGCGGCGATCGACCGGGTCCACGCCAAGCCCGACACCGCCATCGCGGGGGCGAGCGAGATCGCCTTCTTCCCGCCGATGACCGGGGGATAGACCGGTCCGGTTCGACGACGCGACGCCGGGGTCAGGCCGGGAGACAGGACGGCCGGGGCGCGATCGGACGCGCGCGGCGCGTCGGTGACCGGACATCCGGTGGCTCATGCCGGCCCGAGCGCCGCGCGGAACGCCCGCAGGTTCGCCCGCATCATGTCGAGATAGGTCGGCGCCGGGCCGGTGGGCCCCGAGAGGGCGTCCGAGTAGACCTTGCCGCCGATCGTCGCACCGCTCTCGCGGGCGATCTGCTCCATCAGGCGCGGATCCGCGATGGTCTCCAGGAACACCGCCGGCACCTTGTCGCGGCGGATCTGGCGGATGATCTGGGCGACGTCGCGCGGGCTCGCCTCGCTGTCGGTGGAGACGCCCTGGGGGGCGATGAAGCTGAGGCCGTAGGCCGCGCTGAAATACCCGAAGGCGTCGTGGGTGGTGATGACCCGGCGATGCTCGGGCGGGATCGCCGCGATGGCCTCCCGGATCTCCGCGTCGAGGGTATCGAGGCGGCCGAGATAGGCGGCCGCGTTGGCCGCGTAATCCGCCGCGTGGGCCGGGTCCGCCTTGGCGAGCCCGTCGCGGATATTGGCGACGTAGATCTTCACGTTCGGGATGCTCTGCCAGGCATGCGGGTCGGGCGCGTGGTCGGCGTCGCCCGTCTGCCCCGGGGCGTGGTCGTGCGCATGCGCGTGCCGCCCGGGGATGGTGATGATCCCCTTCGCGGCGACCACGAGGGCCGCCCTGGCGCCCGAGGCCTTCACCAGCCGCTCGATCCAGCCCTCGAAGCCGAGGCCGTTGAGCACCACGACATCGGCCCGCGCCAGGGTGCGGCTGTCCCCGGGGGCCGGGCTGTAGCCGTGCGCGTCGGCATCGGGGCCCACGAGGCTCGACACCGCGACATGCGCGCCGCCGACCGCGCGCACGAGGTCCGCCAGGATCGAGAAGGTCGCGACCGCCCGCACCGGTTCGCCCGCCCGCGCCGACCCGGCGAGCGCCACCAGGGCGAGCCCGAACACCAGCCACCGCCCCATCGCCAGACCCCGTCCCCGCATCCCGACCTCGCCGCTCGAACCAGCCGCCCGCTTAATGTAACATTGTTGCATTGCCAAGCCGCGACGCTCCCGCAGGCCCAGTGTGTCCGGATCGTTTCCGGAAGATGGACAAGCTGTCATGCGGGCGTCAGCGCGCCGCCATGCGGGCTCCCGCATTCTCGATCGTGGCGCCCGGGCCCACCGGCGCCTGAGCCATGATGACGGAGCGTTCGATGCGCAGATCAGTGATTTCCGCGACCCTGCTGGCCGGTATCGCCGGCCTCGGCTTCGTCGGGGCCGCCGCCTCGCGGGACGGGGGCGAACCCTTCCGCGAGCGCGGCCCGATGGGCCGCTGGAGCAATCTCTCGCCCGAGGATCGGGCCGCCTTCGCGGATGCGCGGATCGCCGCGCTCCATGCCGGGCTCAAGCTCAATGCCGACCAGGAGAAGCTGTGGCCGCCGGTGGAGGGCGCCATCCGCGACTTCTCCAAGCTCCGGCGCGAGCAGCGCGCGGCGCGGCGCGAGCGCGGCCGCATGGCCGACGATGCGCCGGCGGCCCTGCGGGCCATGGCGGACGCGACGGTCGCCCGCGGCGAGGCCCTGCGCAAGCTCGCCGACGCCTCCCAGCCTCTCTACGCAACCCTCGACGCGGACCAGAAGCGGCGCGCCCTGATGCTCTCCCGGCCGATGCACGGGCGTTTCGGCCACGGCCACCGGCACCCGGGCGGGGACGACCGCTAGGCGCGAAGCGGCTTGATCCGCGGCGGTGAGAGCTGCAAACACCGGCCTCACCGTCGCTCCGAACGTCGCGCGGGGTGGCGCCTCCTCGCGCGAACGATCGGACGTCAGCATGGCGCGCCTCCCCAAGGGCGACACTCTCCCGCTCCTCCGCCGCCTGTGGGGGGACTGGCTCTCGCCGCACCGGGGGACCCTCGCGGTCGTGCTGGTGCTGATCGCGATCGTCGGCGCGGCGACCGGGCTCTACCCGGCCCTGATCAAGGCCGCCTTCGACGCCTTCGACAGCAAGGACACCAGCGCTCTGGCCTACGGGCCGCTGATCGTCATCGCGGTGACGTCGGTCCGGGGCTTCGCCCTGTTCGGCCAGACGGTGCTGACGAACCGGGTCGTCACCCGGGTCGAGGCCGACATGCAGGCCGCGCTCTACGGGCACCTGATCGAGTCCGACCTCGCGCAACTCGGCCGCGAGAGCCCGGCCGCCTTCACGCAGCGCTTCACAACGGATTTCGCCTTCATCAAGGAGGCGCTGACCCGGATCTCGACGGTGCTCCTGCGCGACGTGGCGATGCTGATCGGCCTCGTCGCGGCGCTGATCTGGATGGACCCCGTCCTCACCCTCGTGGCCGCCGTCACGGTGCCGTTCGTGGCCGGTCCGATCGGGCGGGTCGGCAAGAAGCTCCGGCGGGTCTCGACCACGACCCAGGAGCAGATGGGCGCCACCGCGAGCCTGATCTCCGAGAGCCTCGCCGGTGCCCGCATCGCCAAGACCTACGCGCTGGAGGGCTACCTCAAGGGCCGCGCCGCCGAGGCCCTCGACGAGGTGCGCCGCCTCAAGATGAAGGCCGCCAACGCGCGCGGGCGCCTCGACCCGCTGCTGGAGATCGGCGGCGGTCTCGCGGTCGCCGCGGTGCTGATGCTCGTCGGCCAGCGGGTGATGTCGGGGGAGCGCACCGTCGGCGATTTCACCGGCTACGTCGCCGCCCTCCTCCTCGCGGCGCAGCCCGCCCGGGCGCTCGGAACCCTCAACGCCATCCTGCAGGAGGCGGCGGCGGCCCTCCACCGCTACTTCGCCCTGATGGACGAGGCACCCCGCATCCGCGAGAAGCCGGGCGCGCGCCCGTTGCGCGCCGGGCCCGGCGAGATCCGCTTCGAGGACGTGCGCTTCCGCTATCGCGCGGACGCCCCGGCCCTGGAGGGGATCGACCTCGTGGTTCCGGCCGGGAGCACGACGGCCCTCGTCGGCCGCTCGGGCTCGGGCAAGTCCTCGCTCCTCAACCTGGTGCCGCGCCTCTACGACGTCACGGGGGGGCGCGTCACGATCGACGGACAGGACGTGCGCGACGTGACGATGGGGTCGCTGCGCGCGGCGGTCGCGGTGGTGTCGCAGGAGGTCGTGCTGTTCGACGACACCGTCGCGGCCAATATCGGCTTCGGCCGCCCCGGCGCGAGCCAGGCCGAGATCGAGGCCGCCGCCGAGGCCGCCGCCGCGCACGGCTTCATCGGCCGCCTGCCGGAGGGCTATCGGTTCCGGGTCGGGCCGGCCGGGGGGCGGCTCTCGGGGGGCGAGCGCCAGCGCGTGTCGCTGGCCCGCGCCTTCCTGAAGGACGCACCGATCCTCCTCCTCGACGAGGCGACGAGCGCCCTCGATTCCGAGTCCGAGCACATCGTGCAGGCGGCCCTCGAGCGGCTGATGCGGGGCCGCACCACCCTGGTGATCGCCCACCGCCTCTCCACCGTGCGCGACGCCGGGCTGATCGTCGTCATGGAGGCAGGCCGCGTGGCCGAGACCGGCACGCACGACGCGCTCTACGGGGCGGGCGGCGCCTACGCGCGCCTGCACCGGTTCCAGCTCTCGGACGCCGCCGGGCCGTCCCTCCTCACGCCCACCGAGTCGTGACCGGCGGTCCCCTGACCGGATCCCCGGCCCGCCCCTAGTTTGGCCGGAGGGTCCGGGAGCGGAGGCGAGGATGGCGCGCGAGACGTTCGGCCGCTTGAAGGATGGGCGCATCGTGACCCGCTACACCCTGGCGCGGGGCTCTCTGCGCCTGCAGGTCCTCGATTACGGCGGCATCGTCAGCCGCCTCGACGTGCCCGACCGGTCGGGCCGGCTCGCCAACGTGGTTCTGGGCTTCGCGGAGCTCGGCGATTACGAGGCGCGCAGCCCGCATTTCGGGGCGATCACGGGGCGCTACGCCAACCGGATCGCGGGCGCCCGCTTCGACCTCGACGGCCAGACGTACCGCCTGCCCGCCAATGACGGTCCGAACACTCTGCACGGCGGTCCGGACGGGATCGACAAGCAACTCTGGCGCGTGGAGGCCGCCGAGGAGGCCCGTCTCCTCCTGCATCACCGCAGTCCCGACGGCGCCGCGGGGTTTCCCGGCAACCTCGACGTCACCGTCACCTACAGCCTCACCGAGGACGCTCTGCGGATCGACTACGCCGCCTGGACCGACCGGCCGACCGTCCTCAACCTGACGAACCACAGCTACTTCAACCTCGCGGGCGAAGGTGCGGGCGACGTGCTCGGCCACGTGGTGGGGATCGCGGCGGACGCCTTCACGCCGACCGATCGCGGCCAGGTGCCGACCGGCGCGATCGCGCCGGTGGCCGGCACGCCCTTCGATTTCCGCACGCCCACGGCCCTCGGCGCGCGCATCCGCGAGGGCGTGCCGCAGCTCGCCTTCGCCAAGGGCTACGACCACAACTTCGTGCTCCGGGGCGGGGTGAGCCCGCTTCGCCCCGTCGCCACCGCGCAGGAGCCCGGAAGCGGCCGGCTGATGGAGGTCTCGACCACGCAGCCCGGCCTGCAGCTCTACACCGGCAACAACCTCGACGGCACGCTGACGGGGCCCACAGGCCGCCTCTACCGCTCGGGCGACGCGGTCTGCTTCGAGACGCAAGGCTTCCCGGACGCGCCGAACCGGCCGGAATTTCCCTCGACGGTGCTGCGCCCGGGCGCCTGCTTCGAATCCACGACGGTGTACCGCTTCAGCGCCGGGTGAGCTGGCGGGGACCTCGCGGGCTCTGCGCTCACCCGCGGACAGGCGGTCCGGCATGGGTCGTGAGCGATGCCCGCCGGGCTCGCCTCACATGCCCTGGCCTTCGGTCTCGACCAGGATCTCGCGCTTGCCGGCGTGGTTGGCCGGGCCGACGATGCCCTCGATCTCCATCTTCTCCATGAGCGAGGCGGCGCGGTTGTAGCCGATCTGCAGGCGGCGCTGGATGTAGCTGGTGGAGGCCTTCTTGTCGCGCAGCACCACCTGGACGGCCTGCTCGTAGAGGTCGCCGCCGGCTTCGCCGAAGGAGCCCTGATCGAACACGGCGCCGTCCATCTCGATCTCGTTGGGGGCGCCCCGCCCGGTCTTCTCGGTCTCGCCCGACCCGTCATCGGCGGTGACGGCCTCGAGATAGGCCGGCCGGCCCTGGCGCT
>NZ_VZZJ01000055.1 GCF_008806345.1 Methylobacterium planeticum
CTGTCCCCGCAACCAAACACCCGAAGGCCCGCCACGCTCACGCGCGGCGGGCCTTCGGCGTTCGGGGCAGGGCGTCGTGGTGCCGGGAGCCGTCCTCTGACGGGAGACCCACGGGCGCGCCCGAAAAGCCGCGGCCGGGGCCGCTCAGGCGACCTTGCGGCGGCCGCGCTTCGGCGGATCGGTGCGCGGCTGCTGGGCACCGGGGCGGCCGAGGCCGATATTCTTCGCCAGTTCCGATCGCTGGGCCGCGTAATTCGCCGCCACCATGGGGTAATCGGCCGGCAGGCCGAAGCGCGCGCGGTAGCCGTAGACATCGAGCCCATGCGCCGACAGGTGGCGCTTCAGGGTCTTGTAGGGCTTGCCGTCGATGAAGCTGACGAGGTGATCGGGCGTGATCGACTTGCGGACCTGCGCCGTCGTCACCTTCTCGGAGGGCTCGGCCGCCTCGGCGGGGGGCTGGGTCAGCGCGACGAGCGCGGTATGGACGGTCTGGATCAGGCCCGGGAGTTCGGAGACCGACACGTGATTGCGCGTGACATAGGCTGCGACGATATCGGCGGCTTGATCCGTCAGGTGGTCGGCTTCATGCGAAGGAACGCCTTCCGTTTCCATGATCTTCTCCTGAAAAAATCCTGCGTACTTCACCGCAAACGCTGCGAAGAGCCAAGCACATGCGCTTGTTTAATGCACAGGAAATAGCCTGCAACGAAGTGTGGCGGCATAGGATACGAACACTTTTACGCAAGTTCTCCGCGCAGTCGCACAACGCGCTCCGCTGCAACGACAGTCGGTCGTTCCAATGCCGCAAGCTCCGCGGTTTCACTCCGTGAAATGCCGCGGCTGACCACTCGGCCCCAACCGGTTGCCACGCAGAAAGCCGCTCCCGGTGCGGCGGAAGCGGCTTCAAGACTCGGATTCGCAGAGGGTGCGCCCGGTGCCGGTCGCGCCGCCGAGACGCATCACGCCGAGACGCATCACGCGGGCGTCAGGCGACCTTCCGGTCCGGCGCGTCCGCATCGCTCTTGCGGTCGAGGCCGCGTGCCGCGATCCCCCGCAGGACCGCCACCATCTCGTCGGATTGGCGATCGAGATCCGGTTCCGACCGCCATTCCGCGGAGCGGCGCGTCGCCAGCAGGCAGGCCACCGCCAGGGTCGCCAGGCTGGCGCCGATGGGAGCCGAGAGCAGCGACAGCAGGGCGCCCTGCGACCACATCAGGCCGGCCGTCGCGATTCCGCCCCCGATGGCGGTGAAGACCAGAAGCAGCACACGCATCTCCTTCGGTGACAGGCACTCTAGCAGCCTTCGGAGCCTACGCTGCGAGCTTCCGCCCATAGGGTGAGCGAAGCCCTAACGGAGGGCGGCCGGGCGCCAGTGGGTCTCGACGCAGTTCGCTCCCTCAGAGGTGCAGCATGGCGTCGGTCGGCGCCGCGACCGTGAAGCCATGGCCCTCGTAGACCCAGCCGGTTCCGGCCAGGCCCGCCTTGATGGCGCTCGCCTCGGCCTGGCTCGCGGCGAAATGGTGGAGGCCGGTCTCGGTGTTGAGGAAGCGCTCCAGGGTGAGGCTGCCCGGTGCGCCCTCATGCGCGAAGGCCTGAAAGGCGACGCCCTCGTAATGGTAGGTCGGCAGCGTCTTCAGGATGGTGTCGCGCTCGCCCGCGCTCGTCGTGAAGAAGTGCTGCGACGTCTTCGTGTCGAAGAAGCGAAAGACGTCGATCGTGTCGGCCGCCTTGTCGGGCACCGCCCAGGTCACGCCCTCGTAGGTGAAGCTCGGGAGCGTCGCCAGGATGCCCGCCTTCTCGTCCGGGCTCGTGGTGTAGAAATGGTCGCTCGTCTTGGTGTCGAAGAAGCGGAACACCGCGTCCGGGCTGGCCAGATTCGTCGCGGCCTGGACCGGGGTAGCCTGCGCCGTAACCGGGTTCGGCGTCGAGGTCAGGGACACCGGGACGACCGGCGCCGTGACCGCAACCGTCGCGGTCGCGGGCGTTGCCGCGACCGGCGTCGCGGCCACGGGTGCGGCCACGACCGGGGTCTGGACCATCGTCTTGGTGGCGAGGCCCGTCTGGGCATCGAAGCCGGGCGATCCGGCGCGCACGCCGTAGAGCGCCTGGACGGCCTCGATGTCCGACATCGTCAGGTCCTTGACCTGAGCCGGGTTGATGTTCGGGTTCATCACCGAGAGCCCCTCGCTGACGGGCCGGTGATCGATCCCGATCGCGTGGCCGATCTCGTGCAGGACGAGGTGGAACAGGTCCTGGCTCGGGCTGCTCGAGGCCACGACCGTGCTGCCGACGCTGTGATAATCCTCGGCGCTGTCGATCTTGATCGTGGCATGGGTCAGGCGCTGGCGCGCATCGTAGGTCCAGGTCGCGTAGCCGAGATATTGCAGCGGGCCGTCGATGGGGGTCTCGGTGAAGCCGATGTCCGGCGTGCTCGCCGCGGCGACTTCCTTGAAGTCGATATTGGCGTAGCGGGACCAGTCCGCGAAGGCGGCGCGGATCTGGGGCAGCCACCCGGCCTCGATGGTGGCATCGGCCGCCCAGGTGACGGTGCCGGCGCTCGTTCCCGCAGCACCCGTGCCCCACCGCGAACCGGTGAGTTCGTAATCGATCGACATCGTCCCAGCCCAGCCCCAAACCGGTGCAATTTTTCTGAAGCATTCGTGCGGTCTGAGCTGTTAAATAAGCCTTCAAGCTGAGCATCGGCCCGCGGCGATGGTTGCCGCCGGTTTAACCGGGCGGGTCTGCGCCGGCGGAGAGAAGTCCTAGGGACCGGCTTCTACTCGCGGACACTGCAAGGCGTGGACGCGAACGTCTCCGGTGAACGGGCCAGGTCGGGGAGCCACTTGCACACGCGACGGTTGCAGAGAGGTGATCAGGCCGGCGAACGGAGCGGCCGGACCTGCCTCGCCGCCATCGCTCCGGGTCGGGGTTGCGCTCGGCGGATTTTTTGGGCGCGGACCCCCTGCGATCTGTGGATTTCGGCCGCGATCGGATGCGCCGGCAATGCCGCGATCGAAGATGTCGCGCCGTCCGCGGACGCTCAAATTTTCGTTACCTGCTTGCACTGGATACAACGTGAGGGCGTATCATGGATACGGTTCCAAGCTCGCGCCTGCGCGCCGCTTCTCCGGCCTTCGTCAGCTTGAGACCGGGGCCGTGATGGCCCGCAGCGGAGCATGCGATGACCGGTCACGATCCGGACGCCCCCGCCAAGACCGGCGGGTCGACACGCGGATCGCCGACGGATGGCGCGACCGCGCCGGATGCGGAAAACGCCGCCGCGCCGCTGCCGCCGCAGGCCGAGCAGACCCTGAACCAGCTGGCCGACGCCCTCGGGGCGACGACCGCGCTCCTGCGGGGAGACCCGGAACTGGCGCAGGTGGCGGCCGGCGAGACGGTGAGCCTGTACGAGGCTTCGGCCCTGCTTCAGGCCTTCCTGGCGATCGAGAAGGCAGAGATGCGCCAGCGCTGCCTCGACTTCGTGCAGGAGGCGGCCCGTACCGCCGGCGGCGCGTGAGACCGGGCCCTCAGGCGCGGGCGGCCCGGACCAGGGCGGGCCGCTCCCGCAGCTCGGCCGGATCGAGCTCCGGCGTCCGGGCGGCGCTCGAGAACACCGTGTTGAGCCGCTTCGTCACGAAGTCGATGAAGCGGCGAGCCTTGGCGGGCAGCAGGCGCGACGTGGTCACGATGTAGACGGAGGTCGGTGGCAGCAGCCAATCCGGCAGGACGGGGTCCAGGCGCCCGCTGTCGAGGTCCCGCTCCACATTGATCAGGCTGGCGGTGGTGATCCCGCGCCCCGTGACGGCCAAGCGCCGCGCGAGGCTGAGACTGTTGCAGGAGATCCGGCCCGAGACCGTCGTGCTCACGGTCTCGCCGGCCCGGCTGAGCTGCCAGGTGGCGGATGTCGCGGCGACCGGCAGCACGACGTCGTGCCCGGCAAGGTCCTGCGGGTGCTTGGGGCGGCCGCGTGCCAGGAGGTAGGCGGGGGCCGCGAAGAGCCCGTTCTCCACCTCGCAGACCTTGCGGACGATCAGGGAGGCTTCCTTCGGTTCGTCGGTGGTGATGGCGAGATCGTAGTTCTCCCGCATCAGATCGACCTGGGAGGCGCGCAGATCGAGGTGGATGTGGACATGCTCGTGCTGCTGCGAGAATTCCGACACGATCCCGGACAGGTGCTGGATGACCCAGAAATCCGTGGGCGCCGCCACCTTCAGGAAGCCGCTCGGCCCCTTGGCCTGGGCGATCAGGTCGTCGAAGCTGCGCTGCGCCTCCTCGACGAGGCGGGTGGCCTGGGCGAGATAGGCCTCGCCATGGGGGGTGAGCGCGATCTTCCGGGTGGTCCGATCGAGCAGCCGGAGCCCCACCGCCGCCTCGAACTGCGTGATGCGGCGCGACACCGAAGATACCGGCATGTCGAGCGCGGTTGCGGCCTGGCTGAAGCTCTTCCGCTTGGCAACCTCCACGAACAGAGCCATGTCACGCAAGACTTGAGGGTACGGCATTGTCCCGAGGCTTTCTCCCTGACGTGAAGTCGGGCCGGGCGAGGCTGCCCCCACGCAAGATACACAACCCTAGATAGGCGTATCGCTGGGGTGGTCAAGCCTTCCTCCCCAGTTGTCGATGAGCATCTCTACACAAGATCGCCGCCAATCGACATGAATCGCGACCGAACTCATGGAGACGTCTGTTAAAATTTTATGGAAATCTTCCAGATTTCGCTTCGCTCCCGATCGAGGCGCGCGGATGCCTCAAGGTTGCTTAGTGAAGATTTCTCTTAAATTTAGGTGTTGTTCACCATATTTGCGCCTTGCTTGGTCCTGCGCTGATGACGCGGATCGTGGCGATTGCAAATTCGAGCGGTGTGTCGACGTCCGCAGCGATTTTTTCCTCGCAGACCTGTCGGGACCGGTGGGGGCATACCTGGTTCACCGATCGGCAGCCCGGCTGGTTAACCGGAAGTTGTGCTCCGTGGCGCGCCAAGTCGGATTTCGGAGCCGGCACCGCATTCAGGACTGGCTCGGACGTGCCCCCGACCAGGGTAACGAGGCCGGATGGGGTCTTGCATAGGCGGCAGGCGCAGGCCGGAGATCAGGCCAGCGGCCATCAGGCCTGCCGCGCTGCCGCCGAACGGTGCGGCAACGAGAGCGATGAACACTCCGCTGTCCCAGAACATGACCGTGGTCAGAAGGCCGCCGATCAGGGCCGCCAACATGATCCCAAACATAAGAACCCTCCCAGAAAAAGGTCCTTACCGGACATAATCTGAGTTCTCGTGCGGAACAGGCGATTTCAGAAATACTCCTTCCCGAATTGCATCGCTTTACGCTTTCATCCGTCGAAAATCTTTATTCATAACTATGCGAAGTGTCCGTGACAGTGCTTGCCGCTGAACCGCATCGAGCCGCCTGCGCCGGGAGATCCGTCCGCCCGGATCCAGTCGATCCTCCTATCATCAGGAGTGAATCCCGGTTCGTCACAGTCGAGACGTCCGTCGAGCAATGTCGGATTTCCGGATTTCCGGATTGCTCGGTGACTATCTGCAGCGGCCGGTTTCATTGGACGGAGATCGCGATGTTCCATGTGGTGATGATCGAAGAATCGTGAGGGCAGTTGCCTCCGGATGCCAGAACCCCGCCGCTATGATGGCCCTTCTGCGGGAAAGACCGGTTCATGTCCGGTCGATTGAATTTTCTCCGAATTTGAAAGCATAGTCGAATACGCGCAGATATGTCGCTGATCGATCTGAGATTTCTCGCATATTTGCGAAACTGAGAAGCTGCTTTTCATTCCGATTACTTTCTAACCCCTCGAACAGCCCCAGCTTACTGCCTGTATCCGACGAAGCGATCGGGCCGGCGCCATCCCCGGCAGCCGGATCGTCTCCGTCCGGAAATACAACCAGAAAGCGAATTTGGATGGGTTCCGTCACCGGAACCCGCGTTCCCATTGCGAGGGTCGTTCATGCCTACCACTCAGACGTTTGACGGACTCGTCGGCACCGCCGGCAATCCCCTTACGATCGGCGGTTATGTCTACGCTCTGAGGACGTTGAGTGGGGCGAATACGGGTACGCTCAGGGTTGCGAGCGAGCTCGGCGACGCGGTGCTCGACCTCGAATCCCCCGCGGGCTACCTGTCCATCGCCCAGGCGTCCGGCACGGCCTTCACCCTCAACGGCCTGACCATCGACCGGGACATCTCGCTTCTCGGCAACACCTACTTCGTCGGCTACCGCAACGGCGCACAGGTGACCGCCACCGAGGTCATCAACATCCTCGGCATCGGCGACCAGCGGATCACCTTCACGGGGCCGGAATGGTCGAACCTCACGGAGGTCCGGGTTTATTCCCGCAACGTCCTCGACGTGAATCTCGGCATCGGGTTCGCGATCGACGACGTCGTCACCACGGATACCACCGCCCCGATCGCGCCGACCTTGAGCGCCGGCGTGGCGGCGACCGCCGACAACACCCCGACCCTGACCGGGACGGCGGAGGCGGGTTCCACCGTCGCGATCCTGAGCGGCACCGCCGTCATCGGCACCACCACGGCCGCCGCCAACGGCAGCTACAGCTTCACCCCGATCACGGCGCTGGCGGACGGCACCTACAGCCTCACCGCCCGGGCGACGGATGCCAGCGGCAATATCGGCGGCGCCTCGGCGGCCGTGTCCCTCCGGATCGACGCGACAGCGCCGGTCGCGCCGGCCTTCACGGCGGGGGGCGGCCTGACCGGCGACAACACCCCGACCCTCACCGGCAGCGCCGAGGCGGGCTCCACCGTCACGGTTCTGAACGGCGCCACGCTCCTGGGCACCGCCGTGGCCGCGGCGAACGGCACCTTCTCGTTCACCCCGACGGTGTCCCTGAGCGACGGCACCTACGCGCTCACCGCGACCGCGCGCGACGCCCTCGGCAATGTCAGCCCGGTCTCGACCGCCCTGTCGGTCCAGATCGACACGGCGGCGCCGGGCGCCCCGACGATCCTGGCCCCGGGCCTCACCAACGACAGCACGCCGACCATCACGGGCACGGCGGAAGCCGGTGCCACCGTCACCGTCTATAACGGGACCACGATCCTCGGCACCGCCGTCGCGGACGGGGACGGCCGCTACAGCGTCACGCCCACGGCCGACCTCGCCGCGGGCATCTACAGCCTCACCGCCGCCGCCACCGATCCGGCCGGCAATGTCAGCGCCCGCTCGCCCGGCGCGAGCCTCGTCCTCGACCTCGCCGCGCCCGGCGCCCCGACCCTCAGCGCCGGCGTGACGGCGACCGCCGACAACACCCCGACCCTGACGGGCACGGCGGAGGCGGGTTCCACCGTCACGATCCTGAACGGCACCACCGTCCTCGGCACCACGACGGCCGCCGCGAACGGGACCTTCTCGTTCACGCCGACGACCGCGCTCGCGGACGGCCGCTACGCCCTCACGGCCACGGCGCGCGATGCGGCCGGCAACGCCGGCGCGGCGTCCGCGGCGATCCCGCTGCAGGTCGACACGACGGCCCCGGCCGTGCCGGCCTTCACGGCGGGGGGCGGCCTGACCGGCGACAGCACCCCGACCGTCACGGGCACCGCCGAGGCGGGTGCCACCGTGCAGATCCTGAACGGCGCCACGGTGCTGGGGACCGCCGTCGCGGACGGCGCCGGCACCTTCACGTTCACCCCGACGACGCCGCTCGCCCAGGGCAGCTACAGCCTGACCGCGACGGCGCGCGATGTCCTCGGCAACACGTCCCCGGCCTCTGCGCCGCTCGGCCTGACCCTCGACCTCACGGCACCGGGCGCGCCCGCCCTGAACGCCTTCACGGGGCCGACGAACGACACCACCCCAACCATCACGGGCACCGCAGAAGTCGGCGCCACGGTGACGATCCTCAGCGGCACCACGGTGCTCGGCACCGCCGTCGCCGACAGCGCCGGCGCCTTCACGTTCACCCCGGCGACGGGTCTGCCCGCCGGCACCGCGACCCTGACCGCGACGGCACGCGACCCCGCGGGCAACCTCTCGGCAGCCTCCCAGCCGGTCTCGGTCACCATCGACGTGACGGCGCCCAATGCTCCGGTGATCGCGCCGCTGGCGCCGACGAACGACACCACCCCGACCATCACGGGCACCGCGGAAGTCGGCGCCACCGTGCAGATCCTCAACGGCGGCACGGTGCTGGGGACCGCCGTCGCGGACGCCAACGGCGCCTTCTCGTTCACTCCGACGACGCCCCTCGCGCAGGGGAGCTACACCCTGACGGCGACCGCGCTCGACCCCGCCGGCAACACCTCGCCGGTCTCCACCTCCGTGCCCCTCACCGTCGACACGGCGGCACCGGGGACGCCGGTCCTCACCCCCTTCGGGGCTCCGACGAGCGACAACACCCCGGTGATCGCCGGCCGGGCGGAGGCCGGCGCCACCGTGACCATCCTGAACGGCACCGCCGTGCTCGGCACCGTGGTGGCCGACAGTACCGGCGCCTTCGCGTTCACCCCGACGGTCTCGCTACCCGACGGCAGGGTGAGCCTGACCGCGACGGCGCGCGACCCGGCCGGCAACCTCTCGGCGACCTCGGCCGCCGTGACCCTCGGGGTCGACACCGCGGCGCCCAGTGCGCCGGTGCTGGCGTCGCTGGCGCCGACGAACGACACCACCCCGACCATCACGGGCACGGCGGAAGCCGGTGCCACGGTGACGATCCTCAAGGGCACCACGGTGCTCGGCACCGCGGTCGCCGACGGCGCCGGCGCGTTCTCCTTCACGCCGACGACAGACCTCGCCGCCGGCACCGCGACCCTGACCGCGACGGCGCGCGACCTCGCGGGCAACGTCTCGACCGCCTCCTCGCCAATGTCGGTGACCATCGACACCGCGGCGCCGACGGTGCCGGTGCTGTCGCCCCTGGCGCCGACGAACGACACCACGCCGACCATCACCGGTACTGCGGAGGCCGGCGCCACCGTCACCATCCTGAACGGCGGGACCACCCTCGGCTCGGTCGTGGCCGGAGCGGACGGCGGCTTCGCCTTCACCCCGGGCGCGGCCCTGCCCACCGGCACCACCAGCCTGACCGCCACCGCGCAGGATGCGGCCGGCAACAGCTCCGGCCCCTCGGCCGCGGTGTCCCTGACGATCGACACCGCGGCGCCGGCGGTGCCGGTGCTGGCGCCCCTGGCGCCGACGAACGACGCCACGCCGATCATCACCGGTACTGCGGAGGCCGGCGCCACCGTCACCATCCTGAACGGCGGGACCGCCCTCGGCACGGTCGTGGCCGGAGCGGATGGCGGCTTCGCCTTCACCCCGGGCGCGGCCCTGCCCGACGGCAGCGTGAGCCTGACCGCGACCACACAGGACCCCGCCGGCAACATTTCGGGGCCCTCGGCCGCGATTTCGGTGATCATCGACACCGCGGCGCCCCCCGTGCCCACCCTCGCCCCGTTTGCGCAGCCCACCGCCGACAACACGCCGGCGATCAGCGGCACGGCGGAGGCCGGCGCCACCGTCACCATCCTCAACGGCGCCACCGTGCTCGGCACGGCCGTGGCCGACATCAACGGCACCTTCACCGTCACGCCCGTGGTCCCGCTGCCCAACGGCACCGTCACCCTGACGGCGACCGCGCGCGACGTCGCCGGCAACAGCTCGGCGGCCTCGGGCCCCGTGGCGCTCACGGTCGACACGGTCGTGGCGGGCGCACCCGTCGTCAATTACCTCCCGCCGACGAACGACACGACGCCGTTCGTCAGCGGCACCGCGAATGCGGGCGACACCATCACGATCCGCAGCGGCAGCACGATCATCGGAACCGGCACCGCCGGCGCGGGGGGCGCCTTCAGCGTCGAGGTCTCCGCGCTTCCGGAAGGCTCCAGCGCCCTGACGGTCTCGGCCACGGGCTCGAACAACATCGAGTCGGCGCGCGCGCCCCTGACCGTACTGGTCGACTCGATCGCGCCGGCGAGCCCGACGATCGGCGGCCTCC
Source organism: Methylobacterium planeticum (assembly GCF_008806345.1). Classification (GTDB taxonomy): domain Bacteria; phylum Pseudomonadota; class Alphaproteobacteria; order Rhizobiales; family Beijerinckiaceae; genus Methylobacterium; species Methylobacterium planeticum. Next base: position 9,974 of record NZ_VZZJ01000055.1, read on the forward strand.
CGGGCCCGACGAACGACACGACGCCGACCCTCGCCGGCACGGCGGAGGCGGGGACGACCGTCACCTTCACGACTGGCGCGACCCCGCTCGGCTCGGTCGTGGCCGGCGCGGACGGGCGCTACGCGTTCACCCCTCCGACCCCGCTGCCCGAGGGCGATGTCACCGTCACGGCGGTGGCGCGTGACGTCGCGGGCAACAACTCGGCCCCCGTCAGCGTCTCGCTCACGGTCGATGTCACGGCGCCGGCCGTGCCGACCATCGCCGCCCTGCCGGCGCAGACCAACGACGCCACGCCGACCATCACCGGGACGGCGGATGCCGGCAGCACCGTGACGGTCTCGAACGGAAGCACCGTCATCGGCACCGCCGTGGCGAATGGCCAGGGCGTCTACACGGTGACCCCGACGACGGAGCTGTCCGACGACGCCGCGACCCTGACCGCGACGGCGCGCGATGCCGCCGGCAACGTCTCGGCGGCCTCCGGACCGGTCTCGGTCACGATCGACACCCGCGCGCCGGCCGAGCCGGTGCTGGCCGCGCTGCCCGCGGCGACGAACGACACCGGCCTCGTCATCAGCGGCACCGCGGACCCGTTCAGCACGGTGTCGATCAGCAACGGCGGGGTGCTCCTCGGCACCGCGACGGCCAATGCGTCCGGCGCCTTCTCGTTCACGCCGCCGACGCCCCTCCCGGACGGGGCCGCGACGCTGACCGCCACCGCGCAGGACGCCGCCGGCAACACCTCGGCGGTCTCCGTGGCCGCTACGGTGACGGTGGATGCGACGGCGCCGGCCGCGCCGGTCTTCACCACCGCCTCGGGCGTCACCGCCGACGCCACGCCGACCATCGTCGGCACGGCCGAGGCCGGCGCCACCGTCACGCTGTTCGACGACGGCACCCCCCTCGGCACGGTCCAGGCCGACGCCCGCGGCACCTGGTCCTTCACCCCCGGGACGGCCCTCGCCAACGGCCCCAACCTCATCACCGCCACGGCCACCGAC
>NZ_VZZJ01000056.1 GCF_008806345.1 Methylobacterium planeticum
TCGCCACGTCCGCTCCCTCCACCACGGCGCTCGCCGTCGGGCCCGATGCGGGAAGCACCGAGCAGCCCCCGGCGAGACAGAGCATCAGCGCCGATAGCGCCGCGTTACGCACCATGTACACATCTCCATCCGGACCGGCCGCAGGGCACAATCCTCGGATTGGCACCGCATCCATGCGCGCCATAGACTGAGATCGGTTTAACGATCGCTCGGGCGCAGCCGGACGCGGGCTCGCCGGGCGCCGGGCCCGACGACGGCGAAGCCATCCGCCCGTATTGCGTCACGACCGTGGCACGGCCACGCTTGCTGCGCGTCGGGGCGTGGAAACCCCCGAGACTGTGTCCCGCAGGAGACGCCCGAGCGCGTCCGCCGTGAGATCGACCCGGGCGGGCGGCCCCGCCTCGTCCGCCCCGAAGCGGAAGATCGCGTAATCCGTGGCGGTGTCGCCGAAGCCCGGGCGGCAGCTCGGGAGCGCGGGGGCGTGATCGCCGAAGACGCAGAGGGTGGCGCGCAGGCCCTGCAGCCCCGCGACGAGATCCTCCACCATCCGGCCCGTATGGGCGACGTGGTGCAGGTACTGCGCCAGCGGATCGTCGATGCCGGGCAGGCGGCCGGGCTTCCACGGCCCGTGGTTCTCCATCGTCACGGAGAAGACGAGGAGCGGACCCTGACGCCCGCGCACCTCGGCGAGGATGCGCGACCCGAGCGCCACGTCGCCGACATAGGGGCCGATGCGGGGCGCGCCGGCGAATTCGTCCTCCATGACCAGGCGGTGGAACCCGAAGGCCCGCATCACCCGGGCCCGATGGAAGAAGTCCCGATGGAACGGGTGCACGAAGGCGGTTTCGTAGCCGGCGGCGTCCGCGCGGCGCGCGAGGCTCGTCGGTTCGTGGCCGCCGGTGCTGAGATACGGGTCGAACACCCCGAAGCCGAGGCTCGCCGCATCCCGGCCCGTCAGCACCGCGTGCTCGGTGCGCATGGTGTAGGCCCCGTGCGCGGGGACGCGCAGGCGCCCGTACTGCGCGGCGCTCCTGCGGAAGAGGTCCATCGCGGGAAGGGCCGGGCCGCCGAGGCGTTCGGGATCCACGAAGGATTCGAGCTGGACGACGACCACGACCTCGTCCCGGGGAGCCCCCGGATGGGGCGCGGCCGGCATCGGCACCGCGGCCGGCGCCGCGGCGTCCCGCGTCGCGCGCCAGCGCAGGGCGTAGGCCAGGATGGTGGCGGCGTGACCGTAGCGGGCGACATCCGCCTCGAGATCGGGCTTGGGGAGGAGGCGGGCGAGCCGGGCCGAGAGCGGCCCCCGCGCCAAGGCCGTGGCCAGGGCCAGTAGGCCGAGGGGAAGGGCCAGGACCGCCGCGCCGGCGGCGAGCCAGCCCCGCGGCAGGATCGCGGGCTCCAGCCAGTACCAGAGCGCGACGCCCGCGACGGCTGCGAGGAGCGGCCCGCCGATGCGCGGATCGGTGACGGGCCGGGTGTAGTACAGGTCCGGATGACGCGGCACCTGCGGCAGCAGGGCGAAATCGCTGAAGACCAGGGGCTCCCCGATGACGCCGCGCTTCAGGTGGCTCACGAGGCTGAGGCCCGCCGCGGTCAGGATCGCGGAGAAGCCCGCGAGCCACGGACGCCAGGAGAATGCGAACCAGAACAGCATCACCAGGGCGCAGGCCGCGAACCGGATCGCGAGATCGCGAGTCCGCCACGAGATCGGCCTCTGCCGCCCGCCCTCATAGGCCTCGATGGCGAGCGAGGCCGCGAGCGCGACGATCAACGCGGGAAGGAAGGACATGGGTCGCGCTGCCGGCCTCTAGCGGGGCTTGCCGCCGGAACCGCGGGACACGCCGCGGCGATTGCGCAGGTAGCGCATGATCGGGTTCAGAAGGGCGTAGCGGGCCCGCATCATCACCTGCGCGGTCCTGCTCAGGGAAAGCGGCGTCCGCGGGGCGGCGTCGCGCGCGGCGCTGAGGCGATCGAGGAGCTGCTCGGGGGAGCAGGGCTTCATCGCGACCGGGTCCAGGTAGCGCGGATACAGGATGAGCGCGCCGGCCACGAGCTCGTCGAGTACGAGGGTGCGCCCCCGCGCGGCGTTCGGCGCGAGATCTTCGGTCAGGCCCCAGCCGGAATAGAAGGGCCGGCCGTGCACCGCCACCGTGAGGCCGCGGATCAGGGCCTCGAAACCCGCCAGCGACGTCATGGTCTCGACATGCTGCACCCGGTCGAGGAGATCGACGATGCTGATCCCGCCGACGATCCGGTCCGCCAGGGTCAGCGCCTCCGCCTCCGGGATGGCGCCGGGCCGGAAGCCGGCCTCGACATCGGGATGCGGCTTGAAGAGCAGGTACGCCTCGGGGTTGCGGGCGCGGGCCGCGCGCAAGAGGTCCCGGTTCGACCGGACATGGGGCGAGCCGTGCAGGACGGAGGCATCGTCCTCCACCTGTCCGGGCACGAGGACGACGCGGCGGCCGCTCGGCCAATCGCCGTCGGCATCCGCGACCCCGACATTGTACTTGCTGAGCCTGCGCGCGACGATCGCCTCGCGCAGCGCCCCGGCCCGGGCGACGAGGGCCGGCGGGAACGCCGCGTGGGCGAGGATCAGCGAGAGGCGGCTCTCCTTGCGGGGATCGTAGTAGATGCCCTGGTCGTCGACGACGATCGAGGCTCCGGGCTGAAGGCTCGCCCCCAGCCCGACCGAGCGGAGAAATCCGTCCTCGATCCGCGCGAGGGGCAGCCCGACCTCCGCGCAGCGCGCTTCGAGCTGTTCAGGCTCCCGCGTCGCCCAGGCGAGCACGCGCGCCTGGTGCAGCATTCCCGCCCCCACGGCGTCCTCGGCCGTCATGGTATGGACCGGAGAGCCGTGCGGACCATCGGCGAAGACGTCGAGCGCCGGGCGCTTCCAGCCGGAGATTCCGACGTAGACGACCCGGCGGTCGTTCGCCGCGAACCGGTCGCGCAGCCACGCCACCCGTTCGATGCCGTCGCCCGCCGCGATCGGCTCGCGCGTCCAGGGATCGAAGGTGTGGATGCCCGCCTCGAACAGCCGGGTGAGCGCGGCATCGGAGGGCGGTGCGCCGGAAGCGGCCGGATCGACGCAGTGGGTCTCGTAGCCGGACAGGCGCGCCGCGGCGCCGCTCTCCCAGGAGGCAACGTGGATGCGCGTCGCGCGCTCGAACAGCAGCCAGGGATTGGCCGGCTCGTCCAGCACCGCGAGACGGGCTGACAGGCCGCCCGCGAGCCCGCGGCAGCCATCCGGGCCGGCGGCCAGGAAGTTCTCGTCGGGGCGGTCGGCGAGGACGCGCTCGACGAAGGCGCGCAGGCGCCGGGGCGCGGCGGCGAGCGCCTCGTCCACGAGGATCAGCGACCGCGCGGGAGCGCCGGAGAAATGGGCCTCGAGCGCGGCGCTGCCCTCCAGCGCGAACCGGTTCCGGCCGTAGAGGCGCCGCTCCCGCAGCGCTCCCAGGATGTCCGTCGGCGGCGCGGGCGTCTCGACCGGCGTTCCCCGATACCGGAGGCGAAGGCTGGACATCCCGGTTGCGGGCGTGTCGTAGGGGCTCAGGATCGGTCCCGCCTCGACGACGACGGGCGGGCGGCCGATGCGTTCGAGGGCGCGCGCCGCGACGCCTTCACGGCCCCAGACGACCCCGGCCGCGTCGGACCGGCGCGGATACGCGAGCGCGCAGCCGGTCGCGCCCTCGATCTCGCTCCGAAGGTGATGGATCGTCCGGCCGGTCGCGAACAGCGACGGGGGAAGGCTGGCTTGCATGGCTCGATCGATGGTCGCGCGGGCCCCTGCCTTACCCCAACTCGGTCGCGGCTGGCGAACGGTTCCTGTGCACGGCCCGCGTGCGGACACAACGTCGCCCTGATTGACCCCTAGCCAAGCCGGGCCGAGCAGGCTCGTGCGGACGTTGCCGGAAAGGCACGGGGCGGAGAAATCGCCTCGGCCGGAGCGGTGGCTGCATTGCTGGCTCGTGTTGCGTATGCGACCCGTTCTTACGGATCGTTGGTCGGGCTCCGTGCCCGGTGAAGGACCAAGCGCCTCGGAATGCTGCAGCCTCGCCCCGACGCCTTTCTCGATCGCCCGGCGACCTTCCTCTTCCTGCAGGGGATCGCGACCCCGTTCTTTTCCGACCTCGGCCGCGCCCTGAAGGCCCGGGGCCACCAGGTCCGCCGCATCAACTTCTGCTCCGGCGACTGGCTGTTCTGGAGGCTGCCCTCCGACAGCTACCGCGGCACCCGCGACGGCTGGGAAACCTATCTCGACACCTACGTGGCGCATCACGACGTCACCGACATCGTGCTGTTCGGCGATTGCCGGCCCTTCCACGTGACCGCGCGCGAGATCGCCAAGACGCGCGGCCTGCGCGTCCATGTCTTCGAGGAAGGATATATCCGGCCGAACTGGATCACCTGCGAACTCGGCGGCGTGAACGGGCATTCCTCCTTGCCGAAGACCGCCGAGGAGGTCCGGGCCCTGGCCCGCCGCCTGCCGCAGCCCGGACGGGCGATGCCCTCGAGCGGCGACATGGCGCGGCGCAGCCTCTGGGACGTCGCCTACAACATCGCCAATATCGGCTTCCCCTACTTCTACCCGAATTTCCGCAGCCACCGCCCGACCCATATCGCGGCCGAATATGCGGGCTGGATCAAGAAGTTCAGCCGCCGCGGCCGGACCCGTCGCGAGGCCCAGCGCTGCAACGAGATCTACAATGCGGTCGGCGCCGACTACTTCCTGCTGCCGCTGCAGCTCGACAGCGACTACCAGATCCGGGTCCACTCGCCCTTCCTCGGGGTGGAGGGCTTCATGGACCGGGTGATCAAGTCCTTCGCCTCCGCCTCCGCCGCGCCGACGCGGCTCCTCGTGAAGCTGCATCCCCTCGACAGCGGCCTGATCAACTGGCGCAAGTTCGCCCGCGCCTCCGCCCGGCGCCACGGCGTCAGCGAGCGGCTCGACTTCATCGACGGGGGCGACCTGCCGAGCCTGATCCAGGGCAGCCGGGGCGTCGTCATCGTCAACAGCACCGTCGGCATGCTGTCCCTCGAGATGGGCCGTCCGACGCTCGCCACCGGCACGGCGATCTACAACATGCCGGGCCTGACCCATCAGGGCGACGTCGACAGCTTCTGGACGAAACCGGCCGCCCCCGACATGGCGCTGATGACCGATTTCCGTCGCGTCGTGCTGCACCGGACGCAGGTGAACGGCGGCTTCTTCTCGCACGCCGCGATCGACCGGGCGGTGGCCGGCACGGTGCCGCGCATCGAGGCGGCCCTGCCGGACGCGATGGTCGCGGCGGCCCGCGCGATCCGCGAGGGCACCGAGGATAGCGGGCGCCTCGCCCCGGTCTATTGATCGGCCGGCCCCCCGCGGAGTAGCACCGGGCCCATGCCCGTCATCCTGATCACCGGCGCGTCGAGCGGCATCGGCGCCGCCCTCGCCCGCCACTACGCGGCCCCGTCCGTGACCCTGGTCCTGAACGCCCGCGACCCCGTCCGCCTCGAGGCCGTGGCGGATGCCTGCCGGGCCAAGGGCGCCGAGGTCGAGATCGAGCGCCTCGACGTGCGCGACCGGGCGGGCATGCGGGACTTCCTGCGCGCGGCGGATGCCCGCCACCCCCTCGACCTCGTCATCGTCAACGCGGCGATCAATGGCGGCCATCCGACCGGCGGCATCGAGACCGAGGAGACGGCCTTCGAGACCGTCGACATCAACCTCAACGGTGCCCTCAATGTCGCCCTGCCCGCCTTGACGCTGATGCTCGCCCGCGGCCGGGGGCAGATTGCCCTGGTCTCGTCGCTCGCTGCCTACGCACCGCTGCCCGATGCACCTGCCTATAGCGGTGCCAAGGCGGCGCTTCTCGCCCACGGCTTGGCGCTTCGGGACAAGGTCAAGCCGCACGGGGTGCGGGTGAACGTGGTGACGCCGGGCTACGTCAGGACGCCGATGGGCGGCGACTACAAAGGCTGGCGTCCGCTGGAGATGAGCGCGGACGAGGCGGCGATCCGGATCGCGCGGGGCCTCGCGCGCGACCTCGACGTCGTCGCCTTCCCGCGCCGGCTCGCGGCCGCGGCGCGGGGCGCCGCGCTGCTGCCCGAGCGCCTGCGCCGGATCGGCATGCACGGCTTCCGGTTCCAGATACGGCAGCGACGCTGATGCCGGCGCCGCGCCTCGCGCTCTTCGCCCTCGAGGCCCTGCCGAATGCCCGTGCGGTCCGGCGCTTCGTCGCCGATCGCGCCGCCGACATCGCCTTCGTGGGATTGTCGAATGCGGAACGGCCGAATGCGGGCGGATTCTTCGGACAAATCCGTCGCCATCTCGCCCGGTCCGGTCCGGCCTTCCTGCCCTATCTCGGTGTCAATTTCGGCCTGCCCGACCTGATGCGGCCGCTGGCACCCCTGACGCAGCGCCTCGCCGACAGCCGCGATGCGCCGGAAGCGACGCCCCTCGCCGCCCTGTGCCGGCGCCTCGGGATCCCGACCCTGACGGTCGATGACGTCAACGGCCCGGAGGTCGCCGAGGCCCTGCGCCGCCACGCGGCCGAGCTGATCCTGACCTTTCACTTCGACCAGATCCTGTCCGGCCCGACCCTCGCCGCCGTCCCGCTCGGCGGTCTGAACCTGCATCCCGGGCTGCTGCCGCGCCATCGCGGGCCGGTTCCGACGATCCACGCCCTGTCCGAGGGGCCCGAGGCCTTCGGGATCACGCTGCATCGCCTCGCGGTCGCGATCGATACGGGGGCGATCCTGGCGCAGGAGGCAGTGGCCTTGCCGCCCGACGTCACCGCGAGCCGGGCCTCGGTCCTGCTCCACGCCCGCGGGCGGGTGATGCTCGACGCGATCCTCGACGAGATCGCCCGCACGGGCCGGGTGCCGGAGGGCCGCTCCACGCCGACCCTGCCCTATTGCCCCTTCCCCACCCGCGCGCTCCTGCGCGATCTGCGCCGGCGCGGGTTGAAGCTCACGGATATCCGCGACCTCGCGGAAGCGGCGGCCCTCAACGCGCGGGCGTGACGCGGGGGCGAGGGCCGATTCCCCTGAATCCGGCGGCCCGCGGCGCTGCGGCGCGGCGTGCTCGGTGAGGCGGGCTGAGACTCGGCCCCACCTGCGTCCCTCGCCCGTTCAGCGGGCGAACTTCTTGTACTTCAGCTTCTTCGGAATGATCGTGTCGGTGCCGAGACGCCGCTTCTTGTCCTCCTCGTAATCCGAGAAGTTGCCCTCGAACCACTCGACGTGGCTGTCGCCTTCGAAGGCGAGGATGTGGGTCGCGATGCGGTTCAGGAACCAGCGGTCGTGGCTGATGATGACGGCACAGCCGGCGTAATCCTCCAGCGCCTCCTCCAGCGCCCGGAGGGTCTCCATGTCCAGGTCGTTGGTGGGCTCGTCGAGGAGCAGCACGTTGGCGCCGGCCTTGAGCGTGCGGGCGAGGTGCACCCGGTTGCGCTCACCGCCCGAGAGGGTCCCGACCTTCTTCTGCTGATCCGAGCCCTTGAAGGCGAAGGCCGCGCAATAGGCGCGGGAATTGATCTCGCGCTTGTTGAAATAGATGATGTCGTTGCCCCCCGAGACCTCCTGCCAGACCGTGGCGTTGGGGTCGAGGGCGTCGCGGGACTGGTCGACATAGCCGAGATGCACGGTCTCGCCGACCGCGATCGAGCCGCCGTCGGGCTTCTCCTGGCCGGTGATCATCTTGAACAGCGTCGTCTTGCCGGCGCCGTTCGGGCCGATCACCCCGACGATGCCGCCCGGCGGCAGCTTGAAGGACAGGTCCTCGATCAGCAGGCGGTCGCCGAAGGCCTTGTTCAGGTGCTCGAACTCGATGACGTTGTTGCCGAGGCGCTCGTCGATCGGGATGACGATCTGCGCGGAGGCGTCGATCTTGTCGTTCTGCTTGGCCACCAGCTCGTCGTAGCGGGTGATGCGGGCCTTCGACTTCGACTGCCGGGCCTTCGGCGAGGCCGCGATCCACTCCTGCTCGCGGTTGATGGCGCGCTGGCGGGCCATGTCCTCGCGGCCTTCCTGGGCGAGGCGCTTCTGCTTCTGGACCAGCCAGGCCGAGTAGTTGCCCTCGTAGGGGTAGCCGCGGCCGCGGTCGAGCTCGAGGATCCAGCCCGTGACGTTGTCCAGGAAGTAGCGGTCGTGGGTCACGATCAGGATCGCGCCGGGATACTGGCGCAGGTGCCCCTCGAGCCAGTTCACCGTCTCGGCGTCGAGGTGGTTGGTCGGCTCGTCGAGGAGAAGCAGCTCCGGCTCCCACAGGAGCAGGCGGCACAGGGCGACGCGGCGACGCTCGCCGCCCGAGAGGGTCTCGACGGGCTGCTCGTCGCTCGGGCAGCCGAGCGCCTCCATGGCCTGGTCGATCTTCGACTCGAGTTCCCAGAGGTTCTGCGCCTCGATCTGGTCCTGGAGAGCGGTCATCTCGTCCGCCGTCTCCTCGGAATAGTTCATGGCGAGCTCGTTGTAGCGGTCGAGCAGCGCCTGCTTCTCGGCCACGCCCTCCATCACGTTGCCGCGGACCGACTTGGTTGGGTCGAGCTGCGGCTCCTGCGGCAGGTAGCCGACGCGGGCGCCCTGCGCGACGAAGCCCTCGCCGGTCCAATCCTTGTCGAGCCCGGCCATGATCTTGAGGAGCGTCGACTTGCCGGAACCGTTGATGCCCAGCACGCCGATCTTGGCGTCCGGATAGAACGACAGGTTGACGTTCTCGAGGACTTTCTTGCCCCCCGTGTAGGTCTTGGTCAGACCGCGCATGTGGTAGATGAATTCGCGGGCCATTCGATGTCCTTGCGTTTCAGCGGGCCGGGGCGCGCCGCCTGACGCGCCGGGCCGGATTGCCGTGGCGGATGAAGGCTCGCGCCGGGCACGCATCGAACGTGCCTGCCGCGAGGCCTCCGCATGTGGTCCTGCGGCCGGTCCGGACCCTCGGCGCTCCGATTCGGAGCGGCGCGGGGGCCGCGTCTCACGAGGCCGCAATGCCGTGTGATGAACGCGCCCGAGTACCAGGGTGCCCCGTGCCCGGCAAGGATGCCGGACGATCGGATCGCGCCGCGCTCAGGCGAACGGGTTCTTCACGGTCTCGGATGCCTCGCCCTCTTCCGCCACCGCCTCCGGCAGGTCGTCCGCCGCCAGCGCCGTCACGATGGCGTCGAGGACGGACTTCAACGCCCTCGCCTGACGCAGTCCGGCGCGGTCGCGGGTGATGTCGAGGGAGCCGTGTAGCGCGATGCGGGAGGTCCCGTTCTCGATCGAGAGCGTCCCGATCGTCCGCACGGCGGTCTCGTCCGTGTAGGGGCTGAAGGTGGGGTCGATTTTTCGGCGCGCCATGTTCGGATCCTCAGAAGATCGATCGCAGGACGTCGCGGAGGGTGCGGCGCAGGATGCGCAGGAGTTCCGCGCGCGCCCAGGCCCCCCAATCCTCCTCGCGCGGGCGTTGGCGCCCCTCCGCCGCGTCGCCGCGGGAATATTCGCGCGGCTCGGGCAGGCTCATGGCCCGCGCCTTGACGGCGTCGGGCAGGGTTGGGAAGACGTCGAGGCCGGACAGATCCCTCAGCGCGTCCAGGGAGACCGCCTGCCAGTCCGCATCCGCCCGGTTCGGCGCCAGATAGGCCCCGGCTTCGGCGCGCGCAGGATCGTAGACCGCCTTGAACAGTTGCGTCGGCACGAGGACGCGGCCCTTGATCGACTGCGCCGTCCGCCCCTCGAAGATCGGTCCGGTGACGACGAAGATCTCGCCGCGCTCACCGGCGAAGCGGCGGACGCTCTCCTCGATCGCGGCCCAGAGGCCACGGTTGAAGGCCCGATTCTGGGGCACGATGTTGGCGAGGCTGAAGGACTGGGCCTGCGCCTCTCCGGTCGGCATGTCGCCCGCCGGCGCCATGTGGCCGCGGTCGTAGCCGGTATGCACGTAATCCTCGATCCGGGCACGGGCGTCGGGGGGCAGGCGGTCCTCGTCGTGGAACGCGTCGGCCCGGTCCACCCGCCGCGCCGCGGCGACGCTTCCCCGCGTCAGGCGCTCGGCGGCGTAGAGCGGCGTGCGCGAGGTCCCCGAATGCAGGACCGCGAAGGCGTCGTAGCAGAGGCTCGCCGTGTCGGCCGCGAGCCTCGGGTTCGTCAGGACCGGCGGCGCGCCGTCCGCGAACAGGCTCGGGCAAGTGTCGGCGGCGCGAACCTCGCCGGCGACCAAGACGACGAGCAGGGCGAACCAGGGCCGTGCGCGGCGCGGGCCTAGTAGCACACCCGGACTTTCCGGGTGCCGGAGGGCGTCGGGCGCCAGCGCCATGCGCAGGGTCGTCCGAGACTGCCCTCGAAGGGGCGGACGTCCCGGTCGAGGCCGCCCGCGCCCGGTTGCTCGACGCAGACGGGGTCGAAGGCGCAGACCACCGTGAGGTTCGTCGGATAAGGCCGCGACGCCGCACAAGCTTCGCCGGCATGCATCGATGCGTACAGCGCCAGGGAGGCGGTGAGATGCAGGCGCAACATCACGGCCTCATGTTGCAGCAACGGCACGAAACCCAGAAAATGACGCATTCAACATTGATCAGGGTATCGGTCATCCATACTTGCCGCTTTCATAGCCACGACCCCGGGCCCTGTCCGGCTGGCCGTCCTTAGCGCTGAACGTGCCGGGGGCGTGAGTGAAAAGTACGGGATGCCGCCTGCCGGATTATGACGTCAGCGTGGCAAAGCGGGACGAGATCGGTATATAGGTCCGCAAATCTCATCGACCGCCTGGCGCGTCGAAACCGGGACCGGGCATGGACAAGGGATGCTCCGGGTCGGGCGTCAGAGAGCAAGCGAGCGGGTGTAAATCATTGGCACGGCAAGATACTTTCCCCCTGCACGATACCTCCCCCCTGGACGGCTTGGCGACGCCTGCGGATCTGCGGCGTTTGCCTGAGGGCGAGCTGCAGGC
>NZ_VZZJ01000057.1 GCF_008806345.1 Methylobacterium planeticum
CCATCGTCCACCTCTGCTGCGGACAGCGTCCGCTAACGAGGTGTCTCGCTCAACCGTAGAGCGCAGGATCGCCGTGTAGACCGCGTGCCCATCCTCGTCCCGCGCGACCACAGTGAATGTTTGCCGGTCGCCATCCTTCGGGATATCGTCCCTGGCGACGTCCGGCAGGACCCTCATCGCCGCTCCGCGAACCGCAGCGAGGTCGGCGCACTCCGTGCCCTCGTCGTCCCGGTCCTGCGGCGAGCCGGCAGATGTGATGTCGAAAAAGTAGCGCGGCACCAACAACTCCACCCGAGACAGAGCCATACGCCGTGAATGGCGTTCAAGGCTCAACCTCCTGAAGCGGCGTCTTGATCCCTGACGCACTCAAGGCGGAGTAACCGGCCACAAGACGCTAGCCGTTGGAGCGGCTTAGGCAGCCCGCTTCTCCAGATGCAGGTAGGTCGGATCAAACTCCGAGGCACGCATAAGCTCATCCCAGGCCTGGATCACAAGCGTGCTGCCGCGCAGGCTAATCAGGCCCTTTCCGCGCATCTCCTGCAACACACGGTTGGTGTGCACATTCGAAAGCCCCAGCGCATCGCCGAGGTCGACTTGCGTGATCGGCCACGGACAGCGGTGGTCGCCGGCAAGGTCGACCGCTTCGAGCTTGAGGTACATCTCGCAGAACAGATGCGCGATCCGCCCGAAGGCTGACTTGCGGCCCATGCCGATCATCCACTCGCGGAAGATCGCCGCATCGACCAGCGTGTCCCGCCAGAGCACCTCTCCGATCCTGGGAAAGCGCGTCGACAACTCCCGCATGCTCTCGTGCGGGATGTAGGCCACCGTGGCTTGGGTGATCGTCCCGAGGCTGTGATCCATGGTGTGCAGATGCAGGCTCTGCAGGTCGGGGATGTCGCCGGGAATGTGGAAGGAGAAGATCTGCCGGCGGCCCTCGCTGAGCATCTTGTAGCGGCAGGTCCAGCCATCGAGGATGAGACAGCATTGCGAGGGCTTGTCGCCGTCGTGCACGATGTCCTGCCGGGGAGCAAGGATGCGCGTTCTGGCCGGCAGACTGAGGATCGCCTGACGCTCTTCGTCTGAGAGGGTGGCGATGCTCTGCAGCTTGTGAACGAGCGTGTTCAAGGAGTGGGTGTCAGGAGCAGAAGGCATGAGGCTTCGCCGCGCGCTGCAGGCGGAAGCGCACGGCTCTCCCAGTCACCAGCCCCTGTGTCAGATCCGCTGGTGATGGAACCAACCTAGAACACAAGTGAAGACCAGCCACCTACATAGGTGAGCTAAGCCATTGCGCTCTGCATCTTTTTGCACGATCGCCTGCAGAAAGCGGAACCTCGGCGACCTAAGCGGTCGAACGAGGCACCATCCACTCACCGACGAGCGACAGGGTGGCGACGTAGAGGACGGTGCCGTTCTCATCCCGGATCGAGGCCGTGAAGGTGCGGCGCTCTCCATCGGGCAGCTTCTGCCGTGCCATGTCGGGCAAGGCCCTTTGTGCCATGTTGCGCGCAGCCTCGACGCTCGCAAACTCGTGACCCACGTCATCGCGAACTGGGAAAACCCCGTCGTCGGTGTCGATGTAAAATCGTGGCATCTGCGGCTCCGCTGGAGAAAAGCGAGAGCACATGCATCCCTCAGCCGCTGACGCTTCAGAGTGTCTGTCAACGATGATCGTGCATGCCTGTAATCGTGAGGCAACACAACAACATAGACTAGCTTGAGTGGAGAAGCATTTTACCTCACGAAAGCCTGGGTTCTGCACGACTGTTGCCGTTTTCGCGCATCGTCAGGTGGAGGTACTTCGGATCGAACTCTGCAAAGGCCTTCAGCCGCCCCACGTCGGGAATGTGGAGTCTCTTGCTCTTCCAGGCGATCAGGCCCTTGGCCCTCAGCTCCTGCAACACCCGGTTCACGTGCACGCCGGAGATACCCAGCGTGTCGGCGAGATCCGTCTGCGAGATCGGGAAGTTGAAACTGTCCGCGTTCGCGCAGCCGACGATTTGCAGGCGCACCAGCATCTCGCAAAAGAAGTGGGCCATCTGCTTGTCGGCCTCGCGCTGGCCCATGTTGACGAGCCATTCCCGCAACGTGCCCTCGTCGGCCAGCGTTGCCCACCAAAGGGCGCGGGTGATGCGGGGGTGGTGAGCCGTCAGGTCATCGATGGTGGCGCGCGGGATCTCCACCGCGGTGCAGCCCCAGGGCGTGCCGATGCTGTGGTCCATCTCGCCCAGGATCGCCACGTGCAGGTCGCAGAAGTCGCCCGGCACCAGATAGGCCATGATCTGGCGCTTGCCGTTGGGGAGAAGCTTGTAGCGGCATGCGAAGCCTTCCATCACCAAGTGCACATTCTCCGGCCGCTCACTCTCAGAAGTGATGTCCTGGTGTGGCGGGATGCGTCGGGTCCGGCTGGAGAGATCCTGCAGGATGTCGCGATCAGCGTCGGTCAGACGCGCTCCGTATTCGAGCTTCATGATCAATGGGTTAGACACGGCAGCCCCTCTCGGATCGCACCAAAAGGGAGCGCTGCAGCTTCCACCTCTTGGCATGCACAATCCAATTGTAGCCAAGCCACAATTGACGTGGATCACTTATGTTAGCTGAACCGTAGCCTCTAAGGCTCTGCACAAGCGCCGCGACCATCCAGGGATCTTGGGGGTGCAGCGTTCCAATAGGGCTTGCCCGTGTGATGAAAAGCGTGGCCATTTACGACTATGCCGATCCGGCGCGAGCACCGCTTCTTCTACCCCATCGACTGGCCTCAGCTCTCAGCCGTGATCCGGTTCCGGAGGGCAGGGGGCTGCTGTGAAGGCTGCGGGCGTCCGCATGGGCAGTCGATCTACTGTCTCGATGATGGCCGGTGGTGGGACGCTTCGGTCGGCACCTGGCGCGATGCAGGTGGGCGGTCTCTCCGCGAGCCCCCGGTCATCGAGGAGCTAGCGGCCATGCGCCTGACCAAGGTGGTGCTGGCCACCGCCCACCGCGATCACGACACCACGAACAACGCGGACGCCAACCTCGCAGCCCTCTGCCAGCGCTGCCACATGCTGCACGACCGGCCCGAGCATAAGCGACGGCGATGGGCCACGCTGTTTCGTAGGAAGGCTCTTGGCGACCTCTTTCGCGGCCCTTACGTGAAGTGATGCAGAGGCGAGCGATGAGCGGTTGACGCCTCTCGGCTACTCTCCTTCTCCGGCAAGGCAGACAAGTTCCAGAAGCCGGCGCCGCTTTTCCGGATTACGAATGCGCAGGTAGGCGCGCATCAGCTCGCCGCACTCGTTCGCAGCTGCGCTGCCCACGACTGACTCGGCATTTGGTGTCTCACGCAAGCTGAAACTTGCGAGCGGCGAGCCTATCGTGTCGGCAATCAGGCGCATCAGGTGAGCGGAACGCGCCGACGACGTCTCCGATGTCGCCGCGCTCAGGCTTTCCAGCCGAGAAAGCCCATCGTCCGCTGCTTCCTCAAGAAACATCGCGGGCGGTGCCTTCGAGCCCATCGCGCGCCCCCACATTCAGTATGCCAGCCCCTGCGGTGCAGCTTAGTATCAGGTCGACGAACATACCAGGGTTGTATGCACAACTCGTTTACACTTGAGGTTGCAGTTTGGCTCGGCTCTAACATAGGGCAAAGCGTTGTTGGAGCGGACGGGGAGCGCTCGTGCCCAGACTCAAAGGCAGATTTTCACAGACGTGCCCGACCGGTTTCCAGGCCGCTTTGGACGCCTCCGACGTCATCGGCGAATGGGACTGGGACATTTCCACCGACCGCCTCAATTCAGATGCCTTGGTCGCGCTTTTGTTCAATGTCGATCCCGATCTCGCCGAGGCCGGCGCGCCGTTGGCTGAATTCGTGGCTGGCATTCATCCAGATGACCGCGACCGCATCACGACGTTAATCAGAGAGTGCGCCCGAACCGGCAGCTCTTACGTGGCCGAGTACCGCGTCTGCTCAGCGGACGGCGTGACCCGCTGGGTTCTGGCGCGTGGGCACTACGAGGTCGATGCGGCAGGCCAATCGTGCCGGGGGCGAGGCATCGTCATCGATATCACCGCGAGCCGAGTAAGCGAACATGCTTATGTCCGGAGCGGAAAGGCAGCGTCAGGCCACCCTCTAGAGCGTGCAGCGGAGCACTGCGTCGCGGCCCACGAGGCGGTGAAGGAGATCGAGGATCCGCACCTTAATCTGCTGTCGGAGATGCTGCTGCTTGAAGTCGGCCGCAAACTCGCCACGCTGGAAGGCAGCAGGCAGCGCAAGCGGATGAACTGAGCACTCGACCTGAGGGCCAGGCGTCCTCGTTCGCCAAGGACCAACCAAAGCACCTCGCTAATCAGGTGAAGAGGAGCGCGGCGAGAGCCCAACATTTAAGCATAAATGGCCTGTCTGGAGATCGCGCTTCGGCTGCAGCGTGGGGACCGTCGTTGTTCCGCTCAGCGACCCAGCGCCTTACCGCTTCGACATCGTCCAAGAGCACCGGGACGAAACCAACGGTGCAGGATCCAAACCCCATCTCGACACACCACTGCCCGGAAAAACCCGCCGCCCCGTGCAACTCGTCGCTCAGCCGCATCAGCACAGCCACAAGTTTGCCGTCCACAAAAGCGAGCAGGCCCTCACTGTCGGGGCTGCGCGTATCGATCCGAACGTGCTGCAGGGTGATGTCCGGCATTCCAGCCTTCGACTGTCAAGCTTGTTGCCCTACAACGGCCGAGCGCCCAGGCAAGTTTCACACCGAGGGTGTGTTAGATCGCGAGGCCGTCCAAGCAGAGATAGCCGGGATCGAACTCACCGAATGCCTTAAGCCGCCGGACATTGGGGATCCTCAAGGTCTGATCGCACCATACGATCAACTCCTGCGTTCGGAGAGCTTGCACCACTCGATTGATGTGGACGTGCGAAACCCCGATCGCGTCTGCCACGTCGGCCTGTGAGAGCCGAAACTCGAAGCTGTCCTCCCCGGCCATGCCTACGACCTGCAGGCTGACCAGGAGTTCGCAAATGAGGTGGGCGAAGCGCTCAGGCGCTGGGCGACTGTCGTTCACGACCCACTCCCGGGTTCGGCTTAGCTCCGTCAGCGTCACCCACCACATGGCGCGGCTGATGCCGGGGTAGGTCTGGATCAGATCGGTGAGCTGTGGCCGCGAGATGTCGGCCACCAAGCAGGGGGTTAAGGCTCCGATCTTGAGGTCACGCCCGGCTGAGATTGCGGCCGCATGAACCCAGCAGAGGTCTCCCGGTAGCACGAAGGAGATGATCCGGCGGGTACCGTCCCGCAGCACCTTGTAGCGACCCGCGATGCCACTGGTCACCAGATGCACACGTTCGGTGCCGGGGCTCGTCACGATGTCATGGCGCGCCAGGACGGCACGTCGGTTGGTGGTAAGGATCCGCAACGCGCAACGCTCGACCTCAGAAAGAATGCCGGCGTGTTCCAGCTTCCGGATGAATGGCTCGCTCATCGCTTGCCCTCCGTTTCCGACGCCGATGCCCGAGACATAACCTAAGCTTGGCGGTTGCGGTGCACAACCAGTGGGAACCGCGGGGGTGATCTGCGGCTCCTACTTGGAGCCCCATCGTTCGATCATTTCGCCGCCCCCGTAAAAAAGGAGCGCGACGAGCACCCCGAAAATCAGCGCGACGAGAATGGGTTGGCGAGCCATGGCAACCACACTGCCGATTGGCGCAACCGGAGCAGCTAAAAAATGATGAAGGAGGCCGCCTCGTGTCGTGGGAGGGTGGGTTTTCCAAAACGATTTGCGGAGTCGGGGATGCTGGTGGGACTGACGAAGGCCGTTTGCTCGCAGAACCTACGTCGCCTCCTCGGCGTCGAGGCTGCTAACGAGGATGCCCAGCAGAAGCGATCTGCGGCCATTCAGCCCCGTCGCTATGTGCCTCATTCCCGCAACGCACACCCTTCGGCCCGCGACTTCATCTCGATGGCTCAGACCGCCCTGAGGATCAGTCTGCATTCCAGTCGCTGATCAGCTTTGAGTGGGGCGGGCGGCTCACTGCAGAGTGGCAGAGCCGCTGGACCGCTCCTCCCCTGCCTCAGGAGCCAAGCGTGTTAAATGGCCAACTGTCGGCTCGCTGAGGCCCCCAGCGTTGGTGAACGTGACGAGCGTCATGAGGGCCAGCATCTCTGCCTCGCCATACGTCATCTGAACGCCGGTCATCACGCTCGCTGTGCCTCTCAGCGCGTGAGCAGCCTCGCGGAAGGCCGGGTCGTGCTTCAGCTTGTCGTGGCGTGTCATGGAGATCTCCAGCAGGTGGTCAAACCAAGCCGAGAGGCGAGACCTGTGACGTTGCTTTAGCTACCGTCTCCGAAAAGACGGGCCGTCCCAAAGGACGGCCCAAGTCTAAGGAGGAAATGCGCAATGAGCGCGGCAATCCCGTAAGGCCATCACGGGGTACGTAGGACCAACCACGCATAGCTTAGTGCAGTTCCGCGAAAATAGTTTCACCAAGCAGGCGCGCCGAGATTACGGCCATTTATTCACATAGATTGAAAATCTGGACAATCAGAGAGCAATCTAGCTCTCAGCGGTCGGCATAATTTCTAACCCTTGTTGTGACAACTTCTCAAGTGCGTTGACGAGCTGCTCCAACGCCCGCGTGATCCGCTCTGGCATCGGCTCGTTGTCCGCTGGAGGAAAGGCTTGAGCGAGCACCCTGTTCAGAGCGAGCAGCACGAGTTCTTGCTGCAATGTGGAGGGGCTTAACGCGTGTCTGAGCATGGCGCGAACCACTGACGGGGTAACCTGGGTTAACCAACCTCAAGGTTGCGCTGCGCGTCAACGTACAACTGGAAATGCATGTCGAATTCGCGCTTGCCGTTGCGTAGACGCACAGGGCAGCATGACATGCGCCTCTTCATCCCAGCGCCAGTCACCGGCCCTTCTCGGGCACCCCCTCAATCGTGCGAGGCCGTTGATTTGCCGCTACGCCGCGGCCCGCCGCTCGATCTCTGCCTTTAGACCGTCGATGATGATGTGGAGGTCCAAGGGCCATCCCTTATCGCCTCTCTCGTGTGGCTCACCGCCTACCATCAGCACCATGGTCGCGACCCAGTCCTCGTTCTCCTCCGGCGTCAGGTCAGACCCCTTCGCCCAGCGTGGGGGAGGCACGGGGTCATCACCTCGCCAGATGACCGGGAAGCCCTGGCTCGGACGTGCCCGACCAGCCTCAACCTCCGCTGCTTGTCGGCGATCGATGTCTTCCATGTCGTAACCGAACACCCAGAGGGCAGGCTTGTCCGGCGCCATCGTCGGCCTCATCGCTTCTAGTTTCCTCAGGCGGGCTTCATGCGAGCGCATGGGCGGCCTCCTCCTCGGCTCGACCTTCCAAGTCGAGCGCTATCACCTTGTCCAAAAGGCTGCCTGTCTGGTTCGCCTTCTCGCGGGCGGCGACCGCCGCGGCGGCGAGGCTGCCGAACTCCGCAATGGCCTCGCGTTCGATCCTGGCATCCAGCTCGGCGCTCTCGGCAGCGGTCATGGGCGGCCGCTTCTCCAGCCGCTCTAGACGCTCCTCGTGGGTCTCTTGGCGCTCCTGTCGGCCCTGTTCGAGCTTCGCGAGGCGGCTCTCAATCACGCGGTTCATGACAGGCGCCCCTCCGTCGTGCCGACCGTCTGGCCCGTAACGAGGATGGTGGGCCAATGGGGCATGTGCGTTCCGTTCGCGAGGCGGGCTGCGAGCTGGCGTTCCGCATCCTCCTTGTCGGGGGCGAAGATGAGCGTGGCGCCCATCGGCAGATCCGCCTGGTCCTTCGTCTCCAATCGGCGCAGGCGGTGTTCCAGAGTCGTGCTGATCATGATGCTGCGGCCTCCAACCGCGATAGGCGTTCGTGAAGGTCGGTCGCCTCGATGGCCTTCACGTGGGCGTCGATGGATTTGCTGATGTCCGCGGCTTCCGAGGGAGTCAGTTCGCCCGAGGCGACAGCCTCCAACAGGGCGCCTGTGGCCTTCGGCAGATCGGCCGTCGTCTCGATGGGCGGCAGTTCGAATAGGACAGGGCGGTCTCTCCGAACCGGCATCAATCGGTCCAGGCACATCCGCAGGGCCTGCGGGTCACCATCTATCGCGAGATCGATGGCCTTGCGGGTGATGGTCTCGGCCTCCCCGTCCAGCAGCGCTTCAAGCGCAATGGTCATGCGGTTGCGAGCCCCCCTCGGCTTCCCAGCCGGGTTGCCGCTCTGGCCCTTCTCGAATGCTTTGCCCCTGGTACTCATGGCTCAATCTACTTTGGTATCGCCCTAGCGGACTATCAACGTTCAGACGTAGCTTTATCGCTGAAAATACAGCGGGATTACAGCGGGACGATCTATTGCATCCAGCGCAGACAGCCGTCTGTCTCGCATTGGCCGTGAACGTGCCCGTTGCTCGCGTCCCTCGCCCAATGCAGCCGGCTGGCGCAGGTAGGGCAGGGGATCTCGCCCGACTCTCCCGGCTCGTCCGCGATCAGGGCGAAGGCACGCTGCACAGGGCTGGCTTCTGACTGAGTGCCGAGCATTAACTCCTTGGCACCCTCAGCGAGCCCCTGAAGTGCGGCCACAGCAGCCTGCTGGCGAAGCTCTCGGGCGTCGTCTCGGACTTCGAGGTTGACCGCAGAGAGTAAAGCAATCTGACGCATGGTCTCGATGCCGGCCCGGAAGGCGGCGCGCTCGCGGGGCGTCATGTCGGTGAGGTCGGTCACTGCTTCGCTCCTGCCTCGATGGTGGGGCGGTCGAACTCGTCGTAGATCTGCTTGTTGATGCGCAACCGAGCCTTGCCCGCTTCCTCCGGGCCGACGAGGCGGGCGTGGTGGCCCATGAGGGCGAACTCGCCGTACATGAGCGCCATCTCGGTCGGGTAAGAGATCAGCCATCCGAGTTCGGTTGCTGGGGCAGGGTTCGGCGCCGGGGGCGGCCTAGTGAAGGTTCGGACTTCTGTTGCCGCCGCTGCGCGGGCGAGCTTCAGCATGGCGGCTTCGACCGCCTCGGTATCTTGCTCGGGCGGGCGGGGCGCGTTCATGCGGCGCCTTGCGGAGCTAAGGGAGCGGAGGGCGGTTGGACACTCTCCCGAAAAGCATAATGATCGTGTGGAACAATCGAGTGTCCAACTCGGGAGCAAGTCATTGATCTTGCTCATCCTGCGTGCCCCTTTCCTGGGCACCATCAACCGCCTAAAGGGTTGATCCGCAAAAGCCAACAGCAAAATCAGGGACTTAGGGCTACCCGTCAGGTACACACGGGTGGTACACATGGTCCTTGCGATGTCTCGTCCCTGGCTCGATCCCGACTCCGGAATTTGGTACCTGCGCAAACGTGTACCGAAGGATCTCCAAGCCCTCGTTGGTCGAGAGGTCTACAAGGTCAGCCGTGGCACCAAAGATCCGAACGTAGCTAAGCAGCGTCACGCCAAGGCACTCGCAGATCTTGAAGTGCGTTGGGCAAATTTGCGCGCAGGGCCGAGCACGCTGTCGGAGCGAGAGGCGCATACCCTTGCCGCCAGCGTCAACGAGGATTGGCTCGCGAGGTATAGCGAGAATCCGAGTGAGCCGACGGGTTGGCGCACAGATTTGTACAGCGAACTCTGGGCAAAGACGGCACCTTGGGACATGGATCGTCCCATAGAGCAGCGATTCCGCGATCTTGCGGCCTCGCTGGTCTCGCCCGCTCGTTCACAGGAAGAATGGTGCATTAGGCTGGCAGACGAGTCCTTAGCGCATCTCGGGCGGCGAGTTGATGAGGCAGGTCGGATCAGGCTTGCTCGAGCGGTGGCTAACGCGATCCAGCGCGCGAGCCTCACTCTCGAACGTGCCGCCCATGGCGACTACCCCGTCCAACTGAGTCACAACGAGAACGTGGGTTCTGACGCGCCAACTATACTGCCGAGTCCAGCACCAAGCACCGCGGTTACGCTGTCAGTCGCGACGCCGACGAACCTCGCCCTCACGGGGCTTTTCGAAGGGTGGTGGAAAGAAGCGCAGGTCGCGGGTCGTAAGACGAGCACCCATGAAAGCTACAGTCACACAATCAAAAATCTCATTGCTTTCCTCAGCCATGACGACGCCACGCGTGTCACCGGCGATGGAGTTGACCCGATTTGTGGTCCACCACCTATGCAAGTTCTCGGGCTGTGACAGCTTGGTTGGCG
>NZ_VZZJ01000058.1 GCF_008806345.1 Methylobacterium planeticum
CTGGGCCATTGCCCAGACTCGCATGCATCACCCGCCTCGTGAATCCTCTGACAGCGTCGCTGCACTAGCACACCGAGAGCATTCCAGGACGGAAAGCGTGCCGCGGCAGTACGCGCCGGTATGTGCAGCGGGAGGCGCTGCAGTGATGGGGCACCGTCACTCAGGTGACAACGCTACCGCATGTTGCGCTTTGTTCGGTCTACTCGCACACGTTTTCGCTCGAACGGAAGAGAAAGCGGAAGAACGGATTCAACCTACCTCCTCTGGTGCCAGGGACGATGGCCGACCTACCGATCCAGCGAGGGACCGCCCGAAGTGCCGCCGGTGCCGGGCGGACCGCCGGTCGCCGTACCGCCGATGTTCACGTCGGGCGTTGTGCCAGGCACCGAGGAGTTGCTCGGGTTGGCCATGTTGCCGGACGTGATGGGGATAGGGCCGAGGTCACGCGCATCGGGTCCGACGCTGCCGGTTCCCGGTGGCGCCTTCACTCCGGTGTTGCCAGCGCCCCCCGTGGGCGCGAGCGTCTCAGCGAGAGCAGGCCCGGCCAGCACAAGGCCGAGGGCTGCCGCGAGAGCGATTGTGGTTCGCATGGTGCTGCTCCGCTTCGTCAGGGTCGCACCCCAACCAGTGGCACGACGTATGGTTCACGCCGCGTAGGGCAGGCCCGGCCGGCCGGTGTCGCAGGCGGGGCAGCGGCGCAAGTGAATGTCGGCCCCGTTCGCGCCGTACTCGTGCTCGCACTCCAGGCACCGCAGCACGTAGGCTTTCTGCAGATGATCCGTGCCCGGCTCATCGGTCTTACGCAGCACCATCTGGTCGTTGCGGTTCACGTATCCAAGCTCGATCGTTCCCATCGACATGTGAGCTTCCTCCTTGCTGTCTCAGGCCAAACACGCCTGTTGATCCGAGGTTTCGCGCGTCGTGGTTACCAGTTGCTTCGACGGGCCGTTGTTCCAGCCGGTCGGATGCCGGCATGGTTAGGATCTGGCTACTACGGTCGATCGAGGTGGATCCATGCCCGAGAAGCCGCACTGCCTCGTCCCCTTCGACCGCCGCGAGGGCCTGACCACGGCCGCGGCTACCGAACGGGCCAAACGCACCGAGCGCACGATTCGGATGTGGTGCCGGGATCACAACATCGGCCGGCATGTCGCCGGTGGTCCATGGCTCGTGTCCAAGGTCGCGCTGGCCATGGTCCTGAATGGCGATGCAGCGGCACTCCGTGCCTACCTCGCTGGCAATCGGCGCAGCCCCGCGGTGGCCAGCTACTTCGCCGCCGAAAGGTTGAGCGATCTCGTGCCCTCCTACAGAGCAGAAGGACACGCGAGATGACGCAGCCTAGTGAAATAAAAAAGTATGCTTCGGCGCAAATGCTGAGACAAATAGTATACAATTGGCGCACAAGTCGATAGTTTTTGTCAGATCGACTTAAGGTTTATCAGCTATCTGCCCATGTTGTAGAGACGGTTAAGATCTTGGTGCGCGCACCTTGAGAAATTGGCCTGCTTATGCCCATCACGCTGGCCCAATTTGTAGGCTTGTCCGGCGGCATCAATGAACTTTGCGTCGCTTTTGGCGAACGCTTCCTTTAATTCATCTCGGCCCTTTACATCTTCGCCTTTGTTAAGACTCCAGTCTAGATCTTCCTTATCTGCTTTCCAGTTGCTGGACATTTTTATCCTCCCAAGCCCCAGTTTGGGCAAGAGGCAGGCTACGCTCCTTTCCAATTCCGTCGAGATGGATCGCCCACCGACACGCCGCCAGAAGGATAGTTGAGCATCTGCTGCTCGCCGCGGAAGTGGTGACGTAGCTCCGAACAATTCACTTCGGGCACGGTCATAGCACCTGATCTCCTGATCCGAGGGCCGAACCGTGCCACTCACCGTCCGCTCGATGACCTTCCCCGAGATGGTCCGCTTCCGGGCCGAGCGAGGCATCGCCACCGCTATCAGCGCCGCCGCTCGACAGACCCGGACCTCGACCTCCGAGTACCTGCGTCGGGCAATGCGCGAGAAGCTGGAGGCCGACGGCGTGAGCCTGCCGCCCCTCGACGGGCCGGGAGACCGGCAGGTGGCGTGATAGTTCAGCAACGAATGGAACTCGCGGGTTCTCCCCGGGCACCCCCACCCTCTGCGGGCAGAGTCGCTCCCGACTTTCGACCCTCTGCAGGTCTGATTTTCGAGGTTCGCAGCGGGCGTCAGCCGGCGTGAATGCGCTGAGATCATCGGGGTGTCCGAGGCGGCGATCCGGAAGGCCATCAAGTCCGGCCGCATCACCGCGCAGCCTGACGGAACGCTAGATCCTGAGGCTGTTCGTGAGGCCTGGATCAGGGGCATGGACCCGGCGCGTACCGCCGTGCGCACAGGTACGCAGGGTGCGCACGCACCCGTTGCGGCGCCGGAGATCCAGGCTCAGGCCGCGGTCGAGGCTGAACTCGCCACCACAAGGGTGCGTGAGATCCTCCGAGCCGAGGGCGTGGTCGTCGAAGGCGAGTTGACCTTCAACCATGCCCGCACGGCCGAGAAGGTCGTCCAGACCTGGCAGCGCGATCAGGCCTACGCCAGGGAGCAGGGCCGGCTCATCTCAGCGGACGAGGCCGAGCGGCGGTGGGCCGACGAGGTCGTGCAGATGCGGGCGCGGTTGCTCGCCATCCCGGGAGAGTGCGCCTTCGAGCTCTCGCACCTGTCGAAGCACGACCTGTCGGTGATTGATCGGATCGTGCGAGACGCCATGACGGCAGCGGCCGATGTCCAACCTGCTTGATCGAACCGCCCGGGCCGCTCGGGCCCGGCTGGTCCCGCCGCCGCGCCTGCCCCTGTCACAGTGGATCGAGCGCCACGTTCAACTGCCGCCCGAGGTCGCGGCGCGCCCGGGCCCGGTTCGGCTCTGCCCATTCCAGCGCGAGATCGCCGATGCGATCAGCGACCCGATCCTCGAGCGCGTCACCGTACGCAAGGCGGCCCGCGTCGGCTACACCACGCTTCTGACAGGGGCCACGGCGAGCTACGTCGCGAACGAACCGGCGCCGATCCTGACGCTGCTGCCGACCGACTATAGCTGTCGGACCTACATCGTCTCAGACTTGGAGCCGATCTTCGACGCCAGCCCGGTCGTCGCCGGCATCCTGTCCATTGCAGCCGACGAGAGGCGGAGGGCGCGACCTCCCGGCTCTCGCCTGCGCAGCCTTCGCGCTGATCCTGCTCGTCGGTGGCGGGCTTCTGGCTCTGCGCGGACAGACGGATGGCGAACGCGACGCGGGCGCCGTCACTGCGCAGATCGCGATGTTCCTCGGGCTGATCGCGGCAGCGTTGGGGCTCTGCGAGTTCGCAGGGCGATGAACGAGCCGGCCTCCATAAAGGCTAAATGGAGGCCAGCTCGCCAGCCGACCGTCTGCCCTAGTGCACTGACTCAGACGGATGGTTCAGGGGATCGGCTGACGGCGGCGAGGATGTCGGTGGCGGGCTTGGTCCAGACGAAAGGTCTGGCACGTCGGTTGTACGGCACGTAACGGGATCCCGACCGCGCGGGCCACGGCACGGCCGGTCCAGTGCGTGACCTCGCCCGGTGGCTCCGAGCAGGTCAGCGCCAGCACCTCGGCCACCGTCTCGGTCGAATGGGGTGGTGTCCCGGGCGGTCGCGTCTTGTCGCGCAACAGCCCTTCGACGCCCGCCTCGGCATAGCGCCGCTGCCAGCGCCACACAGCCGGACGGCTGACGCCCGCCCGCCTGGCGACGTCCTGGACGCTCAAGCGCTCGGCCGAGAGCAGAACGATGCAGGCACGCTGGGTGTGCTCGAGCGGACGGGAGCGATCGCTGGCGATCGCAGCCAGCCGTGCCGCGTTGCTCGCATCGAGGAGCACGCATACCGTCTGAGCCATGGCCCAGACTCGCACGTCTCACCGTGTGCGTGAATCCTCCGTCCGCGTTACTGCACTAGGGATGAAAAAGACCTCGGGACGGCTCCTTAATTTGCATCAACACTTGGCGGCCGTCAGCGACTTGTAGGTCGCCGCACCGCGCGGCTTGACGTGAACACCCGAGCCGGCCGGTCGCCGCGCACCTCCTGACATCGAGAGAACCCATGGCCCTCACCGTCATCGGCCGCGCCGCGCTCGTCGGACGCGAGGCGCTGAAAACCCGCGCCTACAAGGACAGCGTCGGCGTCTGGACCATCGGCGGCGGGCACACCTCGGCGGCGGGCGCGCCCGCGGTGTCGGCCGGCCTCACCATCAGCGAGGCCGAGGTGCTGGAGATCTTCGGACGCGACCTCGTGAAGTTCGAGGCGGCCGTCGATCAGGCCGTGAAGGTGCCGCTCGCCGACCACGAGCGCGACGCGCTGGTCTCGATCTGCTTCAACATCGGCCAGGGCGCCTTCGCCCGCTCGACCTTCGTCAAGCGCCTGAACGCCGGCGACCGCGCGGGCTGCGCCGAGGCGATCATGGCCTGGAAGAAGCCGCCGGAGATCGTCGCGCGCCGCACCGCCGAGCGCGACCGGTTCCTGACCCCCTACAGCACCAGCCTGCCGAAGGCTCGCAGCAGCGACCGCGCGCCCGTGAAGATGGACAGCTCGGCCCCCGTGACCCCCGCCAAACCGAAGAGCGACCGCATGTCCGTCACCGCCAGCACCTGGGCCGAGAAGTCGCTCGCTACGAGATCGAGGCGATCCAGAAGCGCCTGCGCGACCTCGGCGACTACAGCGTCGGCAAGATCGACGGGATCTGGGACCCCTCGACCTCCGGCGCCCTGATCGCGCTGCAGACCCAGGCCGGCATCGCGCCGGACGGGCACTGGGGGCCGCAGTCGAAGGCCGCGCTCGACGACGACGCGAACAGGCGCCGGATTGATCCGGCCCGCGCTGCCACCACCGCGGCGGATTTGCGGGCTCAGGGCTCCGTCATCGCGATCCAGGGCAGCCGGGTAACGTGGTCCTCGGTCTGGCAGATCGTGCTGGGTGCGATGGGCATCTTCCAGTACCTCGCCACGAACTGGCAGGGCAATCTGGACGGCCTGCCGTTCCCCGCGAGCCTGATCCTCGGTGTCCTGCCCCCGTGGGTCGCCCCGGTCCTGATCATCCTGCTCAACGTCTACAACGCGCTCGCCGCCCAGGGCATCGTCAAGGCGCGCGTGGTGGCGGAGCGGACCGGCCTGCACAACGGTGAGCCCGACCCGGCGCCGAGCCCGCCGGTGGCGATGGCGCCCGATGGGCCGCGGCTGGGCGGCCTGCTCGGTTCGTTGTTCGGTGCGCGGTGACCGGTGGGCCCCGCAGAGAAGGCCGCTGCTGACGCGGCAGGCGTCTACCTCAACCAGGGCGTCCTCGGCGCGACCTGCATCGTCTTCATCCTGCTGTTCCTCGGCGCATGCTGGGTCGCTCGCGGACTCTACAACGACCTGAAGGCCTGCAACGCCGTCACCCTCGCCGATCGCGAGAAGCTGATCACGGCCATCGAGGGTGCCCGGGATGAGACCGAGGCTGTGAAGGAGGCGCTGCAGGGCATCCGCCTCGTGCTGGAGGCGCGCGGCCAGGCCATCGGCGAACTCTCGCGTCAGGTCGACAAGGCGGCGACCGAGGCACGCCACAGTCTCGGCAACATCGCCTCGGCCCTCGACGCCATCGCGCGCCGATTGATGGACTGGACGGGCCGCGGCAGAGATCGCGACCGTGACGGGGGCGCCCCATGAAATGGAGGCGCATCATGTCCTGGTTGATCCCGTCCTGCAGCGCGACCGACACCTCGGCCCGGCTCGACGCTGCACTCGAGCAGGCGCGTCATGCCCAGCGGAGACCAAGGAAGCCGCCCGCTCTGTGGTCGAGGTCACGGACGACAGCCGGGCGCGGCTGACGACGATCCGGCGGCAGATCCGTCGCCGCACCGACATCCTGGAGGAGAAGGCCGCGAACAAGCCGGTGCACACCAGCGAAGTCCGGAGCCTCGTCGAGGACATGCTGCGCGGGACGGACGAGCGCGCGATCGAACGCGCCAGGCAAGAGCATCGAGGCCTATGATCTACAACAGCAATACGCCCGATCGCATTCGCGGCAACATCTACCTGTGCCTGATCGTGCTTGTGGTTGGCTACCTGCTCATCAACTTCTTCGTGCCGAACGCGGACATGATCATCGCTGTCCGCTGCATCGCCTGCACCTCGCATGGGGTCGTCCTGTACGTCTACGGGCATGACGCTTGGCTGGCATTCCGCAAGAGAGAGCCGGCCCGATCGGACTACCTGATCCTCGGCATCTGGCTCTCGTTCCTCAGCCAGATCCTGCAGTCGGCCTTCGCGATCCGGTCCCGGCTCTCGGGCATGCAATCGTGGTTCGTCAACGCCGAGATCTGGGCTCCGGCGATCCTGCTCTCGGTGACGGCGGCGGTGCTCCATACGGCGACGCCCGGCGCCCTCGACGGAGTGGTGCCTCGCCGCAACCGCATCGCCATGGGCGTCGGCCTCGGCTTCGCGATCCTGTCCGTGCTCGGCCTCGTCGCCGGCAAGCCGGACATCAGCCCGTATCTCGATCGGGCCCGGCCCTACATCAGCGATTGGTTCACTACGAACGCGCTGTTCCACTCCAGCGAGCCGCCCGAGCCGCCGCGGAACTCCTACGCAGGCGCCGAGGATTGATTACCCCCAGCCACCTCGGCATGGCGCTCCTCGGCGACATCATCATCGGGCTCGCGGTCGCGGTGGTATTGCGGGAGCGGTGGGGTTGAACCGTGCCGCATTCGGCCTGTTGCACCGTATGAGACCTACACTCCGCTCGCCTGAACTCTACTCTGGCTCAGGCTTTCTTTTCTTGAAGACTTAAGTGATGGTCAAATTACGCAAATATGCCGAATTCAATCTGCGGTTGCGTAAATCCGATGTTGATTCATTAAGTAAACGCCGATTAATCATCGGCAGTCCCATTCCGTCACACCGCCTTGCGACTTATGGTTGTGTACCAGCCTGGGAATATCGATTGCCCGGGCCACACCACAACCCAGGGGTAGAAAATGGCATCGCTTCTCGGCGGACTCGGCACCACTGTTGGTAGTATCTTGGGCGGCGGTTTAATTGGCGCTGATAGCGGATCTGCGTCAGGCGGGACTATCCTGAACTTGGACCTCGGCAGCTTAGCCAACATCGGTATCGGTGCAGGTGGTACAACTTCCGTTATCGCGATTAACGGCACCGTCGGAACGACAGCAGTCACTCCAATGTCCCCTATAATTGATCTTGGGATCGATCTTGGCACTGGCTTCACGGGTGGGAACGGTGGCTTGCTCGTGGGTCTGCTGGGCGGGGGAACAACGGGCAACGGTGGCGGCCTCGTTCCAGATACAGTCGATGCGCTACTCGGCACCGTCAGCGACCTTGCCGGGCTTCTCACTGGAGGCAGTACAGGCGGAGGAACAGGAGGCGGTACCGGTGGTGGAACGACGAGCCCTGGCGGCGGCGGCATAATCCCGTCGAACCCTGGTACGCCTGGACAGGTCATCACCGGCACGGAAGGATCCGATACGATCCAAGGCACGGGTGGCAATGATACCATCAAGAGCCTTGGCGGCTACGATGTAATTTTCGGCAACGCCGGCAACGACATCGTCGACGGCGGATCAGGCATCGACACCTTTGTGGTCGGAGGATCTCTCAGTCAGTACAACGCGGCCTCGAAAAACGGCGTGTTTGCCTTGCAGGACAAATTCACCGGCGAGATCGACTACATGGTGAATGTCGAACGCATTCACTTTTCCGACAGTAAGGTCCTCGCCCTCGACTTCAACGGCCATGCAGGCCAAGCCTTTCGTCTCTATCAGGCTGCCCTGGATCGAGGACCTGAGCCAGCTGGTCTCAAGTTCCACGTATCCTGGCTCGACAACGGCGTGAGCCTACACGATGACGCTCAAAGCTTCATCACTTCTCCGGAATTCCAACAAAAGTATGGAGCCAATCTGACCGACCAGCAGTACGTCACGGCTCTCTACCAAAACACGCTCCATCGGCAGCCCGACGCAGTTGGGTTCGCCTATTGGAACAACCAGCTCGCGACGCATGCACAGGATCGTGCGTCAGTGCTAATTGGCTTCTCGGAGAGCCCGGAGAATCATAATCAGACGGATCATCAATTGCAGAACGGCATCCTGCTCGACTACGGCGTCGCCTGATTGAGGAGATCCGACCAGCTGGGTGGCTGGTGACGTGATTGAAATGTCCAGCCCGCCCGGTTCGCCGAGGCGGGCTTTTTCACTCGAAGCCCTAGCTTTGCTATTCAACGACTTGGCCGCGCAACGCCGAATGATTATTCCAGCACAGTAGAAACAATGTAAAATAATTTTTCTTAACTTATATCAAGTGTTATTTTGCCTAAGTGTTGGATGCTGTTCAGTATATCGCAGCGAGCCTTTGTGGTTCTAGATGCCTCCCCTCTTCGATGGAGGTGCACATGGTAGCCGGGTTGAACTACAACGCCTACGCACAAGCCTTCACGCCTTACGCCATCTCGGAGGTGCAGTCCTTCCTGTTCCTGCAGGCGCCCTACTCGCTGTCGCCAACTGGCAGCGGGCCCGCCGCGCCGGAAAACCCTGCCGTCCCCGTGGTCGGAAACGCCACCGAGACCGCCATCGCCCTCTTGAACCCATCCAACAACTCGGGCGTGAGCGGCGAGGCCATCATCCATATCAATCAGCAAACCGGTACCGTCAGCCTTGATGTGGTTGCGAGCGGCCTCACGCCCGGGCAAATCCACCCGCAGCACATCCACGGTTTCGATAATGGGCAGCCATCGCTTCTACCCAACCTCACCCTGGACACGAACCACGACGGCTTGGTCGAGGATCCGGAAGGCGCCCCCGTCATTGGGCCGGTTCTTCTCGCCGGCCATAGCTCGGGAGCCGTCGATCGGATCGAGATCAATACCGACTACCCGACAGCCGACGCCAGCGGCAACCTGCGCTTCCATCAGGACTACCGGTTCAACCTCTCGGATCCCGCACAGGCGCAGATCTTTCAGGAACTGGAGCAGCGGATTGCCGGTCGCGAGTTTCAAATCCACGGCCTGAACGTAGCGCCGGGCCAGGACTCCACTCTGCCCCAGGGCGGCTGATGCGTCACTGCCGGTCGCCAACGGCGCCTTTGTCCCGGTCGTCGATGAGAACACCGCTGGGGTGGCACGCCTCTACGAGGGACTGCTCGACCGGGCTCCGGACCTCCAAGGCTTGGTGTACTGGGCAACTGCTGCTCAGAATGGCGCCTGCTGTGGCAATCGCACAAGCCTTCCTCTTCTCTCCTGAGTATCAGGCGCTACATACAACGCCGCTCACGAATGCGCAGTTCGTGAGCGACCTCTACGAGAATGCGCTCGACCAGGCGTCAGAAGCCGCCGGCCTGCAATTCTGGACGGACGCGTTGGCATTTGGGGCTTCGCGAGCGCAGGTAGCCCTTGGCATCTCCGAGAGTTAGGAGACACAGGAACACTTATCGCTCGGCGTCCAAGACGTCTGGCACATCATCTAAGGATCCGGCTGATGAGTCAGCCGCGATGGGCTTCTTGGTGCGCTGCGCACCGTACCAATGATCGGCTTCCAACATTCAGGGTGTGACACGAAGGCGTCGGCGGTGGGATCCCCGACATGGCCTCGCTGGAACCTTGCCTCTCCCTCCGGCGGGCGGTGCTGGCGGGGCCGCTTCCATCCTACCCGTGCACTCAGCCCCGCAGCCTCACGGCGCGGGCCTCTTATTTCCAGCCCGGTTTCACCTGCGACAGTGTCGGGCTCATTCGGAGGAGGCAGGGTGACGGCGTTGGGTGCTGTCACCACCTAACGTGGCTCTGCCGGCATCAGCCTTCACCCCCTCGGTTAGCGCTGGCGGGGCCACTTTTCGCGCATCCCGTTGACTTGCCCCGCAGCCTCCGGCGCGGGGCGTCTTATTTGCGGTCGCGTTTCACTTGAGACAGTGCTCAAATTCTTGCGCAGGAGCAGGGTGCCTTCGTCGGGTCACGGGCACTCTCCGACGCGGCCCCGCTGGTGACCTCCCCGGTGCTCAGCGCTGGCGGGGCCTATCTCTCATTGACCACTTAGAGCGACATCCGATCAGTTTGCGTCGTAGCCAGCAGAGGCGAGGTAGGCTCGACACTCAGCCGGG
>NZ_VZZJ01000059.1 GCF_008806345.1 Methylobacterium planeticum
TCCAGGCGTACTGGATGTTCGCCGCCGCGACCATGCAGACAACACCCAGAACGATCTGGAGCCAGCGGTTTGGAGATGTTTTCACCGCGGCTGGCGCGGCAGCGGACAGGGCCATGGAATTCCTCCCTCGTTCAGGCACTGACATCTGAGGGCGTGGCTGGGCCGGATCGCGGGGCCGGTGGCGTGCACGCCAGTGCAATGCGTTCGGTCTGCCGCCACGACTCTCACCATGGGACCCGTTTCAGGAGCAGATGGTATGCATTATTTGGTATGTCAGATTGCCCCGCAAGCAAAATAATTCACGCATCCGCCGGACATTTGGTGGATTAATCCGAGATCTTGCGCGTGGTGGGGATGCGGGCCGAATAGTGCCGCCAATCCGGCACCAATGCTGTCGGGCCGGATTCAATTGCCTCGGAGCCATGCGGAATGCTGGCATTCGTCGGTCTGCGCCGCGGGAGGCGGTCGCGCGGGCGCTTCCCGCGGCAGGACATCCGGCGTCGGACCCGAAGGAAAAATTAGCCCTCCAGCCCGAATTAAGCTTCGGGCGCAGGCAAAGGGATGGAATTTTACCGGCCTCCCACCATATAGCATGCTAAATCACAAGGTTGTTGCGTCCAGGTTCGCTTGGCCGCGGATGGAAGACACTGGTTACAGCTGAACGCGATGCTCATCGAAACAACTTCGAGTCGTGCTGCCGAGGCGGCTATCCCGCCCTCCCCGGACGGGACCGCCGGCACGGGCAGCCCGCCGCCGGCCCGCCTGCCGCTCAAGACCGAGCTGAGCGCCATGCCGTTCGCCGTGCGGGTGAACGCCCTGATGGCCTGCGCGGATCATCACCTCGAGCAGATGGATCTGCTCGAGGACCCGGATCGCACGGAGCCCCTGACGCCGTGGGATCGGCGGCAGCTGACCAGCCACCGGAGCAGCCTGCGCCGGGTGCTGGAGCGCGCGGCCGAGTTCGGCATCCGGATCGGCGTGGTCGAGGAATAGTCTCGGCCGGGACGATCGTCCCCGGCGCGTCGGTTCGATGCGTCGATCCCGGATCCCTCCCGCCGGAATTCCCGGCAACAGGCCATCCCCACCGGCAGCGGCCCTGACGAATACTGTTCTGGACGACAGATTATGTTGTGAAGATCACGTATTCGTGGATATGCCCGGCCGTCATTCGGCATTCGTGACAGTCTTTGCCGAGCCCCGCGGCGGTGTGCGGCCGGGACGTCGGACCGGGGTCGCGCGGCGCGGGCATCGGCCCCCTGCCCCGAAGGCGAGGCCGGCGCCCCGAGGCCTCCCGTTCCCCAGGCGCCGTCCGCTCCTCAGGCGGAGGCCTCGAGCGCCCCATTCCCGGTCGCGTCGGCGATCGGCCGGAAGGCCCGGAGCAGGTCCTGGTCGAGCTTGCCGCCCATGCCCTCGAGGATCGCGAAGGCCTGGGGGCCGGCCATCGGCCGCTTGTAGGGGCGCCGCTCGATCAGGGCCCCGAAGATGTCGCAGATGGTCACGAGGCGCACGAGGTCCGGGATCTCGCAGGCCTGCAGCCTGTCCGGATAGCCGGAGCCGTCCAGCATCTCGTGGTGCGAGCGGACCACCGCGAGCATCGCCTCCGGGTAACCCTGGTCGCGCAGCATCCGATGCCCGAGGACGGGGTGCTCGCGCATGACCGTCATCTCGTCCGCGTCGAGGCGCCCGGGCTTGTTGAGGATGGCGATCGGGATGCGGGACTTGCCGACGTCGTGCAGGAGGGCCGCCTGGGTGAGCTGCTGGCAATCCGCCCGGCGCAGCCCGAGATGCTTGGCGAAGCCGGCCGCGAGGCCGGCCACGAGCAGGCAGTGCTGGTGCGTCGCGTCGTCGAAGCGCCAGACCACGTCGAGCCAGGCGCGGACGTCCGAGTTGCGCAGCGCCCCCTCGATCAGGTCGGCGCCGGCGGTGATCAGGTGGGGCTCGATCGCCCCTCCGGAGCGGCCGAGATCGAAGATGCGCGTCAGGGCGACGTCCGCCCGCGCGATCTCCTGTGCCACCGGGACCGCGGCCGTGACGGTTCTCGGAGCCGCGACGGGGGCGGGCTTGGGGAGAGGTGTCGGGGCTGCTTCCGCCTCCGCGGCGGGGATCATTCCGGCCTCGGCCGGCGCGGTGAGGTGGGACAGGGTGCTGATCAGCAGGCGCTCGGCCTGATCGGCCCGGAGGGTGCGGGTGGCGCCCAGCGCCTGGGCCTGGGCCTGGCTGCGGGGGGTGTCCTCGTGCAGCAGGCAGAGGAAGGGCGGGCGGCCGCCGAGGCGGTCGAGGTGGCGCCTGAGGCCGGCGATCGGCGGCGAGGTGGCGAAGGAGATGTCGCTGATGACGGCCCGGACCGTGGCCGGATCGGGCCGGACCCGGTCCTGGCCCGGATCGAGCAGGTCGACGACGAGGGTGAGGCCCAGCGGGCTCAGGCCGCGGGCGAGACGTTGGCCGCGGGCGGGCGTGTCCGTCAGCAGGAGGAAGTTTTGCACGGCACTCCCCGTGGGCGGTCACCGCCGACATCATCGGCGATGGATCCGAATCGGGCACAGTTAGTCAGATGAAACTTATCCGTCGGATAACGCGGCACGCTGAAGTGGATTTTTGGAGACTGGCACCATCTGCGGTTCACAGGTTCCCGCAGGATTCCCCCGGGTCCCCGCACGCGCCCGGGCCCGCAGGGGGCCGGCGCGGTCAACCGACGTGACGGCGGGAAGCCTCCAGCCTGACAGGCAGGGCACCGCACCCGGGAGCCGTGTCGCGGCGACGACCCCATCACCCCCTCCCCTGCGTTCATGCGCGCGCTGACCGGCCTCCTGGCGAACCAGGCCTCGGCGCCGGGCCGCGACGGCAACCCCCGGCCCCGGCCTGTTCATGCTCGCGATGCGCGCCGCGCGCGGCGGCGCGCTCCCGGAACGTGCGCGACGGCACCTGCGCATGCGCGGCGCCGTAACCATCGTGACGGGGTCCGCGTATGGGCACGTGAACCCTGGAGGCTCCGTCATGAGGAATTCGATCTCGAACGCGGTCGCCGGCTGGGCCGCCACCTGCTGGCTCTGCCTCAGCTTCGGCGCCTCGCCGCGGCAGGTCGCCGGCCTGCTGCCGGGCCCGGACCAGCGCGACCCGAGCTTCGGGCTTGCCGGCGCCCGGGGCCGCCAGCGCCCCTGAGGCCGGCGGGATCGGGGCTCCACCGTGCGGGAGAGCCGCGCGCGTCGTTTGGAATTCCGAGAAGCGACTGAGCGCGCAAACTGATCTCCCCTCCTTGCCAGAGCTTGGCCGTTGCGCGCCGGGGCTGCCCGGAGCGGAGATCCGGCCCCGTGATCCCGATGCAACGGATGGCGGCGGCCCCTCAGGCGGGCCGCGCGGCCGGCGCGGAGAACGGCAGGGTCACGGCACGGTCGGGCGAGACCGGATCCGGCAGGCATGGATCACGAAGCGAGGGGATGAAGCGGAGAGCAGATCAGGGCAGGACCGGCTCAGGCCTGCGCCGCTCCGCCGGCGTGCAGCAGACGGCGAGCGCCGCGACCGCCGGGGTGCAGACCTCGGGATGGCCCTGGCAGCAATCCTTCATCAGGAACTGGATGAGGCCGGACAGCGCCGGGTACGCCGCACTGTAGATGATCGAGCGACCCTCGCGCCGGGACTGGATCAGACCGGCATGATCGAGTTCCTTGAGGTGAAAGGACAGGTTCGAGGTCGAGACCCCGACCGCGCCCGCCAGCGTGCCGGCCGCGAGCCCGTCCGGGCCCGCGATCACGAGGTGCCGCACGAGGCGCAGGCGGTGCGACTGCGCGAGCGCCGCGAAGGCGGCGAGGGCTTGCCGTTCGTCCATTGTCGGCCCAATATCTCAATTGTTATTGAAATGTAGACGACAGCGAGCCCGTGGACAAGCCGCACCAGCCCTTTACCGACGGGATGCCGAACCTCAGCGAGGCGGTGTTCGAGGCGCCCGCGGAGGCGCGGGTGCAGGCGGCGCTGCCCGTCCCGCACGCGCCGCGCTTCCTGATCCTGTACGGCTCGCTCCGCGAGCGCTCGTTCAGCCGCTTCCTGGCCCACGAGGCGGCGCGCCTGCTGGAGGCCATGGGCGGCGAGATCCGGATCTACGACGCCCATGGCCTGCCGCTGCCGGACGACGCCACCGCCGACCACCCCAAGGTGCAGGAGTTGCGCGCCCTCTCGCTCTGGTCCGAGGGCCAGGTCTGGGTCTCGCCGGAGCGCCACGGCAGCCTCACGGGCGTGATGAAGAGCCAGGTCGACTGGCTGCCCCTCAGCGAGGGCAGCGTGCGCCCGACGCAGGGACGGACGCTGGCGGTGATGCAGGTGTCCGGCGGCTCGCAGAGCTTCAACGCCGTGAACGCCCTCCGGGTGCTCGGGCGCTGGATGCGGATGATCACGATCCCGAACCAATCCTCGGTGCCGATGGCGTACCGGGAGTTCGACGAGGCCGGCCGGATGAAGCCGGGGCCGCTCTACGACCGGGTGGTGGATGTCTGCGAGGAATTGATGAAGTTCACCCTGCTGACCCGCGGGCGGGCCGGCTACCTCGTCGACCGCTACAGCGAGCGCAAGGAGCGGGAACCCGACCGGCTCAGGGCGGTGGCCGCCGATATCGGCTTCGCCGCGCCGGGTGCCGGGGGGCGCTCCCCGTAGGCCCCCGCTCCCCTCAGGGACGGGCCATGACGGCTGCGAGGGGCCGCCCGCCGGCCTCGCGGAACAGCAGGCCGCGCAGGGCCGCGGCGGCCGCGGGGGCCGGCTGCCGCAGCGCCTCGCGGTAGGCCGCCGCCAGCGCCTCGCAGGATCGCGATGCCGCGAGCGCCGGAGGAGGCTCGGCCCCGCCGGGACGGCCCAGGAAGCGCCCGAGGAACGGCAGCGCCGCCCGCGGCGGCGCGTCGCGGGCCACGAGGGCGTGCAGGCGCGCGACCGGCCCCGCCGCATCCCCGGGACCCGTGTTCCGGCTCTCCTCAGGGGCCGCCTCCAAGCTGTCCTGGGCCTGAACCACGTCGCCGGCCCCGATCAGCGCGCAGGCCGCCTCCTGCCCGCGCCGCCGCGCCGCGTCCATCGCCGCCTCCAGGATGATGCCGAGTTCCCGGATGGCGTCGTCCTGGGCCTGCCGGAACGCCCCGAGGGCGAGGGCGGCGGCCTGCCGGTGCAGGCCCCGCCGGGCCTCCCCTTCCGAACGCCCGGCCCGGTAGCCCTCGCGATACCAGGCGGCGATCCGGTCGAGATCCGCCGGGTCGCGGTGCCTCAGGATCGGGAACGCCTTGAGGATGACGGCGAGCGCCGCCCCGGGGCTCGCATCCTCGTCGAGGATCGAGTCCGGAAACCGGTCGGCATCGACCAGGTCGGTGACGAGGCCCGCCCGGAGGAGTTCGCCGGCCTCGGGGATCCAGATGTCCTGGGGCGCCACCGCCAGCGCCCGCTCGATGAAATCCGGCGCGACGCCGGCGGCCAGGTAGGCGCCGCGCTCGGGCGTCGCGTCGACCCCGAGCAGATGCCCGTCCGGGTCGGTCTCGTAGGGGGCGTGGAAGCCGAGCCGCCCGTCCGCCCGCAGGTAGCGCGCGGAGCCCCGCATGAAGACGAGGGTGCAGGCCGAGATGCAGAGATCCGGCACGTAGGTGGCGAGACCGTGCCGGGCGACGAGGTCCCCGAGGGCGTTGCCCTCGTCCACGAGACCGCCGTCGCTCGTGAGATGGAGGCGCGTCACCCCCGGATGCGCCGCCAGCAGGCCGGCGAGGCGCTCGGCCGTCCCCTCCACGAGGTCCCCGGCGAGCCGCACGTCGCGGCCGCCGGGACCGAGGCTGAGGCGGGCGGGCCGCAGCCCCTCCGCCTCGACCCGCTCCGGAACGGCCGCGACCGCGTCCGCCCGGGCGGTCGGGGCCTGCCGCGGCGACGCGGGATCGAACGATCCGAGGCCGATCGATCCGAAGCAGAGAAGGCCGAGGACGCCGCAGGCGGCTGCGGCCGTGCGGAACGGAGCGGGCCGCCCGAACGCGGAAGCTGCAGGCCTCATCTGCCCCCCATCCTGTTCCCGTCGGACGTCCGGCCGTGGCGGAACGCCGATGCAAGTGCTTCGCCAGGGGCTCACGTCGCCGGCAGGCCGCGCCGGACCGTGCTGCGAGCGCAACACCGGAGATTGTCTTGGGAAGACTTGAGCCTGTGGGAAGACTTGAGCACGGGCTCAATCTGCGCATCCGAACACTATCGGTCAACGAAACCGGTATCTTTATTGGAGCAATCCCGGAGAACGGATGCCGCGTCCCGGTGCCCGACAGGGCGAGAATGTTCCGCCCCCCCGAGGACGGCAGGAGCGGCATCGACCGGCCAGGACGACGGGCCGTCAGGGAGACCGGCGCCCGGAGAGGCTCGCCCCCGGAGAGGCTTGCCGCGAGAGCGTCGGCCCGGCCGGGGCGCGGCGTCGAGGCAAAACCTCCCGGGTCGGCGCCCTCCCGCGCAAGATGCTGCTACCGGCGCGTCGAATTTCGGAATTCGATTTTATTGCTTCCGAATAGGCAATCCGCTTTGCTGCATCCTCCGCGAAGACGAGACGATCCTCGTCATGACGAAACCCTTCCTTCCCCAGCAGAGCCCCTCGGCACGCGGGCCGCGGAGCGGCCGGCGCCCGACGCGGGCGGCCGACCGGCCGGCGCCCCGGAGACGACCATGACCGACGACGTGACCCGCCCCGGCGACAGCCTGTCCCGGCGGCGCCTCCTCGGGGCCGGCGCGGCCGCCCTCGCCTGCTTAGGCGGCCCGCGCCCGGGCCTGTCCGCCGAGCGGGTCGTGCGGCTGAGCTACCAGCGCTCCTCGACGCTCCTCACCGTGCTGAAGACGAAGGGCACCCTGGAGGAGCGCCTGAAGCCGCTCGGCTTCGCGCCGTCCTGGCACCTCTTCACCAACGTGATCGAGCCGATGAACGCCGGCGCCGTCGACCTGCACGCCGACGTGGCCGACGCGGTGCCGATCTTCACGCAGGCGGCGAACGCCCCCCTCACCTTCTATGCGCGCGAGCGCGGCGCGCCCTCGGCCGAGGCCATCATCGTGCCGGATGCCTCGCCGATCCGCTCGGTCGCCGATCTGAAGGGCCGCACGGTCGGCGTCTCGCGCGGGTCCGGCTGCCACTTCATCCTCGCCGCCGCCCTGAAGCGGGCCGGCTTGAGCTTCGGCGACATCAAGCCCGCCTACCTGCAGGCGCCGGAGGGCCTGGCGGCCTTCGAGCAGGGCAGCCTCGACGCCTGGGTGATCTGGGACCCGTTCCTCGCCATCGTGCAGGGCAAGCGCCCGGTGCGGGTCCTGGCCGACGCCACCGGCCTGTCGAGCTACCACCGCTACTACCTGGCCAATGACCGCTTCGTGGCCGCCCATCCGGAGGTCGTCGCCACCGTCTTCACGGCGCTCGCCGAGGCCGGCCGCTGGGTGAAGGCGGAGCCGCAGGCCGCCGTCGCGCTCCTCGCCCCGATCTGGGGCGACGTGCCGCCCGAGGTCGTCGCGACCGTCAACGCGCGCCGCAGCTACGCGGTCGAGCCGGTCGAGCGCGGGGCGCTCGCCGAGCAGCAGGCCATCGCCGACACCTTCCACGAGGCCGGCCTGATCCCCCGCCGGATCGAGGCGACCGCCGTGCCGATCTGGCAGCCGGCGCCGGGGCGGGGCTGAGCCGATGGCAGGCCTGACGCCGCCCCGCTTCGGGATCTGGGCCGCGGTGCACGGCTCGCGGGCCGCCCACAACGACCCGGACGAGCCCGACGACGCGAGCTGGTCCCGCAACCGCGCCCTGGTCCTGGAGGCGGAGGCCCTCGGCTACGATTCCGTCCTCGTCGCCCAGCACACCGCCAACCCCTACGACGAGGGCCGCGACCAGCTCGAGGCCTGGACCGCCTCCGCGGCGCTCGCGGCGCTGACCCGGCGGATCGAGATCATCGCGGCGATCAAGCCGGGGCTGTACCACCCGGTGGTGCTGGCCAAGATGGCCCTGCAGATCGAGGCGATCAGCCAGGGGCGCTTCGCCATCAACCTCGTCAACGCCTGGAACCGGGCGGAATTCGAGCGCGCCGGCCTGCCCTTCCCCGCCCACGACGCGCGCTACGCCTACGGCCGCGAATGGATCGGCCTCGTCGACCGGCTGATGCGGGGCGAGCGCGTGCGCTTCGCGGGCGAGCATTTCCAGGTCGAGGATTACCGGCTGCGCCCGGCCGGGACCTACCGGCCGCGCCCGACGATCTATCTCGGGGGCGAGTCGGAGCCCGCCCGCGCCCTCGCGGCCGACCACGCCGACGTCTGGTTCCTCAACGGCCAGCCCCTCGACGACGTCGCCGGCCTGATCGCGGATGTCGCCCGCCGCCCGGCCCGCAACGGCCCCCTGAGCTACGGCCTCGCCGCCTTCGTGATCGCCCGGGCCACCGATGCCGAGGCGCAGGACGAGCACGCCCGCCTCCTCGCGCTCGCGGCCCGCGACGCGGAGCTGCGGGCCGACACCCGGGCCCGGACCGACCCGGCGAGCGTGATGTTCGCCAAGACGGATGCCGGCGCGGCGCGGCATGTCGGCACGAATGGCGGCACGGCGGCGGGGCTCGTGGGCAGCTACGAGACGGTGACGGCGCGCCTGCGCGCCTTCCACGCGGCCGGGATCGAGCTGTTCATGCTCCAGTTCCAGCCCTTCGAGGCCGAGATGCGGCGCTTCGCCGAGGCCCTCCTGCCGCGGCTGCGCTGACGGGACCCGCGGCGGCCCCGGGCCCCGACTGTGATCCACGTCACAGACGGGCGGGCGCCGCGCCCGGTAAGCCGTCTGAGCGGCACGACGAAAAAACCCCGCGACCGGGGGGCCGCGGGGTTCAAGTCTCGAACACGAGATGCAGGGGTCTGATCTCGTGCCGTCATGCTGCGCCTCGCTCCGGCATCCGGCAATGCGCCGGCGCTGATCCGAAAGATGTGCCGAGGCCAGAGTAAAGGGACTAGCTCATCGGGTTTCGGGGGCTCGCGGCGGACGGTGGAAGCCGTATCGACGCGTACGAACAATACGCTTGCTCAGCGAACAACATACTTCTAGCGTCCGGATGGAAGGCGAAAGCTTCGAACCGCGCGCAGGTCGGAGGTTCCCATGATGTTGCCCATCGGCATCCAGCGGCCTTGCCACGGGGCCCTCGCGAACGGACAGGCGGAGGCCTGCCCGGCGGACGGCCTCGAGGCGCAGGCGCACACGGTGCGCACCCATGTGCGCCAGATCCTGCGGCAGATCTGCGCCGCGAGCCACGCCAATCCGGCGGGCGCGAGCCCGGCCAAGCCGCGCATCTGAGCAAGCCGCGCACCCGTTCGCCACCCGAGGCCCCGCGCCGTTGTGCAGCGCAGCGCTGCGGGCTTGACGGCCGGGCTCGTGATGGCTATGTCCCGGGTCGTCGGCGCCGGACCGCGGAAGTGGTCCCGGCGCCGCTGTTTTCTGTCAGACCCCGAGGCTGAGCGGGATCCGGTGACGAGCCGGCGTTTCGCGTCGTTTTGAGTGTGGCGGGGGGTGTCGGACGGTCGTCGCCGCAAGGCTCATGCGGCCGGGTTGACACGGGATGGCCGGGGCCTTAGACGGCCCCACCGCCGAGACGGACGGGTCCCGCAACAGGGCCGGTCGGCCTTGCGGATCTCCTGATCGGACCGGCCGAGGTCGCGGGGTTTCTCCCCGGGGCGCGGCTGTCGATCGGGACTTGCCGATCGGGACTTGCCGATCGGGACTTGCGTTGCGTTCCCTCTGGGGCGTGTTCTTTGACAAGTTGATCTGAGAAAGAGAAGCGTG
>NZ_VZZJ01000006.1 GCF_008806345.1 Methylobacterium planeticum
GCTCTCCTTCGCCGACCAACCTCTCACCCGGCTATCCGTTTCAGCCCGCTCGGACAGCGCTCTAACTCGTCGAGTTCCCGTTCGGCGACATCCACAGCCGCCCGGGCCCCGACCTGCGCGCCCGCGAGATCGCCTCCATCGCGGCCCTGACCGCGCTGGGGAACGCGACGCCGCAGCTCGAGGTCCACCTCGCGGCAGGGCTCAATGTCGGGCTCAGACGCGTTGAGATCATCGAGATCCTGATGCAAACGGCGGTCAATGCCAGCGTCCCGGCCGCGCTGAACGGCCTCTTCGCCGCCAAGGAGGTCTCTCATCCTGACAAGGTCATCGATTTCGGCATCGGCTCGCGACCGACGAACCCGTGCACTCGCGAATAAGCGCGGATTGGCTTGCGGCGCAAGCAGGCCTAGAGTGTTGGCCCGTGGCATCCTCAAGGGTGTTGCTATGACCATAAACCTGTTGGTCTTCGCCGTAGCGCCGCTTCTCGTCGGGTTAACGGCAGCGGTCATTGTCCTCATCGCAGAACGCCGAGGTGAACGCGTTCCATAACGCCCAACGATGCTCACTGGCTCAGAGTGTCCCCTGCAAGCCACGAGGCACGTCACTTCTTGTCTGCCTGCTCGCTGAACAAGTTGCGGATCGCCTCCAACTGCACATGCTCGATGAAGTGGTCGCTGACATACGTTTCCCAGCGGGCTGCTGCGTCCTCAGCATCCGTGAGGGCGCGATCGGAAGCCGCGCTCATCAACGTGTCGCCATCAGGTCTTGATGTCGGACGTGAGGATAGGGATACAACGCTCCGGCAAACAACCCGAGAAAGTGTCAGAGGTATTCTCTGTACTGGACTTGGCTCACGCTGAAACGAACCGAAGCCATCAGGCTCTCCGGTGTCGGGTAGGCTGGGTCGCCCGGTGAGGCATGCTCTAGATATTTGTTCCACACGAATGCCGATGCTGCTCCTGATGCCGGCGCTGTGGCCCATGTGGAACATCGCGCCGTTGCATAAACCCGAGGTTTTGGAACGGGCCGTCAGGCTTGACCAACAGTGGAGGTGGATCGAACTGCGACGACGCACCATTCCGAAGACTTTCTTGAGGCTGCCTCGGCGTATGTCGATCCTGACGTCTCCAACCTGTTTTGGCTGACAGGTGCGCAGTTGGAGGTCATCACCGACCATCTTCCGCCTCCGGATCGACGATGACGCCGAGGTTGGCAAACGGCGTTGCAGGACGCCCGGTCGGAGTCGGAGGCAGCTGACGCTCAGCCGCCCCTTTACCTCTCGCCAAAATCCTCAGGGTGAACCGGCTCTCACCACTTGTAGCTCAGGCTCGCGACCACGCGGCGAGCATCGCCGTAAAAGCAGGCCGTGGTCGACTGGCACGACGAGACGAAGCGCCGATCTCCGATGTTCGTGGCGTTCACAGCGATGCGCCAGTTCTCCCAGTTGTAGTGTACCTGCGCGTCGAACAGAACGTAGTCCGAGACCTTCAGCGTGTTGGCGACGTCGGCAAAGGAGCTGCCGATGTAGCGCACGCCGCCGCCGAAGCCGAAGCCGCGCCACTCGCCCACGGGGATCGTGTAATCGAAGAAGGCCGAGGCGAAGGTCTCCGGGATGTTGGTCGGCGTGCGGCCGACCCGTGCCGGGTCGGCGTCCCGCGTGGTGACGAGGTCGTAGGTCGTGAAGGCCGCCACCGCGTTGAGCCCCTCCGCGAGGTTCACGGTGAGCTGGGCCTCGAAGCCCGTGGAACGCACGATGCCGGACTGGATGCTGAAGAAGGGGGAAGCCGGGTTCGGCACCAGCACACCCTGGCGCTGAATGTCGAAGCCTGCGAGCGTCAGGAAGTAGCCTTGTCCCGGCGGCTCGAACTTCACGCCGCCCTCGATCTGGTCGCCCGTCTCCGGTCGGAAGCCCTGGCCCGTGACATCGGTGCCGATCTGCGGCTGGAACGAGGTCGAGTAGCTGACATAGGGTGCCAGCCCAAAGTCGAAATTGTAGATCAGCGCCGTGCGGTAGGTGAGCGCGTTGTCGCTTCGGCCGTTGCTGGCGCTCGGAGTGAGCAGGTTGCGGATGCGGTTGTCGGCGAAGTCCTGACGCAGGCCGAGCACCAGGCTCAGCTGGTCCGTAAGCTTGATCTGGTCCTGCGCATAAAGGCCGAGCTGCTCGAAGGAGTTGGCGTTGATGAGGTAGGGCGAGGGCGTGGCGACGCGCAGGCCGGAAACCGGGAACAGGAGGTTGAGGTCTGGCCCCGGGAAGGTCGAGGCTTGGTTGTCGTGCAGGTTGTAGTTCTTGTAGTCGAGGCCGAGCAGCAGGTCGTGCCGGAAGAAGCCGTCGAAGAAGCGCGCCTCCGCCTGGTTGTCGACCTGGAACAGGGCCGCCCGCGCGCTGTCGCGGAACTGGTAGCGGGAGAGGCTCGTCTCCGCCGTGCCGGCCGTGTAGCCGTTGCCGATGTAGGAGTTTTGGAAGCTGTCCACGAAGGAGTAGCGGAGGTTCTGCCGGAAGGTCCAGGTCTCGTTGAAGGCGTGTTCGAATTCGTAGCCAGCGAGGGCCTGCTCGCGCCGGAAGGTGTTCAGGTTCGCATCACCCACGTTGAGCGAACGCGGGATGCGGAACCCCGACAGGTTCGGCCGCACGGTGCCGGAATAGGGCAAGAAGTTCGCGGTCACCGCAGCGTTGTCGTACTGGAAGCTCGTC
The DNA here is from genome assembly GCF_008806345.1 of Methylobacterium planeticum. Classification (GTDB taxonomy): domain Bacteria; phylum Pseudomonadota; class Alphaproteobacteria; order Rhizobiales; family Beijerinckiaceae; genus Methylobacterium; species Methylobacterium planeticum. Next base: position 2,693 of record NZ_VZZJ01000006.1, read on the forward strand.
AGGATGGTGAGCTTCGTTGCCCCGTCCGGCTTGTAGGTGATCGCCGGCGCGATGTAGCCGCGATCCTCCGGCGCGCCCTCGACCTGGTTGCCGCCCACGCGCCCGATGCCGGTGAGGCGGTAGAACCAGTGGCCGTCCGCGTCGGACGGGCCGCCGACGTCGAAGGCGGCGTAGCCGAAGCCGCCTTGTCCGAAGGCACCCCCGCCCACCTCGATGTAGCGCAGAGGGTCGAGCGGCGGGCGCTTGGTGACCTGGTTGATCAGGCCGCCCGGCGTGCCAGCGCCGAACAGCACGGCGGCAGGTCCGCGCAGCACCTCGATGCGCTCCAGGCCGAACGTGTCGGTCCGGAAATAGGCAAAGCCGTAGTTCAGGAGTTGCAGACCGTCGCGATAGAGGCCGTAATCGCTCGCCACGAAGCCGCGCAGGGTGAAGTAATCGAGCCGGGAATCCGCGCCGAACGTGCCGGAGTAAAGTCCCGGCACGTATTGCGTCGCCTGCGTGAGGGTCTGAGCCTTCTGCGCATCGATCTGCTGGCGACCGACGACGGAGATCGATTGCGGGGTTTCGATCAGGGGCGTGTTGGTCTTCGTCGCCGTGGCCGACCGCGTAGCGACGTAACCGTCAACCGGGCCCGTCGGGCTTTCGACGGCACGAACGGCACCGCCACCAAGGCCGCCAAGGCCATTGCCACGGCCGGTGCCCTCGACATTCAGTTCCTGGAGCTGAACGGTGGCTTCAGCTGGCGGGCTGGATACCCCACGACGGGGCGACGTTGCGTCCTGCGCAAAGGCCGCGACGGTCAGGCTCGCGAGAGACACGCCGGTCAGGGTGATCCGGGCGACGGCATTGCGACGCTGTTGAGAAAAGACCGAGTGAACTGTCCGCATGTGACTGCCCCAAATGCATACGCCAGCACCGTTCCGAAAGCGATCGGACCGTAGTTTATAGCAATCCTAAACTGCTGTTTATTCTGGCTTTTCTGCTTTCTCGCTACGGCCAAGCTGAGCTGCTTACAAGAGGTCGATTGTGGGCAAACCTCTCGTGTGACCGTTCTGCAACGAAGCTTGGCCACCTCCGACCGATGGCCTCGAAGCGCCAGCCAGCTGTCTAAACAGACAGGGCCCTTCCCAAGCAGGAATCAGGGTGCAAATCGGACCGACCCTTCTCGACAACTTGCAACAGTGAGGCTCGCGCCTTGTCCGCGGTCGACGACAGGCGAGGAAGACCAGCGCCGAGGCCTCCAGATAGATGAGGCGGACTGGCAGGTTGATGCGTTGCAGCAGGCCGACCTCGGCTAGATCCATGCCCCGGGACCTCAGGATCAGGAGTGCCCCACCGGAGAGAAGGCCGAGCGTAGCGCCGAAGGTCACGTAAAAAGGGAAGAGCGGCCCAGCGAGCGCATGCCGGCGAGGCTCTCGCTGATCCGTTTGTCGATCTGACCGCGGCAGATTCAGGCGTTTCGAGCGATGTTCATCGAACCGACTCGGCGATTGCTGTCGGATTGGGATTTAGAGAAACATGAAGATTTGTATAAAGCACACTCAGCCGTTTGTTATCAAAATAAGCAACGTCTTGTTCTAGATACTAACTCCGACTAATGCATAGGGCTGCCCAAGGCGATCGAGTTGGCCTGCCCCATTGCAAGCGACCGACGAAGCTATGCCATGAGGTTTGGAGCTGGATGGCCTCGAACGCCGAAGGTCAGACGACTTGGCAACGTTCTTACTCGTCCGAGCATCCCCCAAGCTTAGAAGCAATCCAGATTTGAAGTGTTCTAAGTGTGTGATTTCTAACACGTTTTCGACTTGCTTCATCATCCGCGAGCGGCGAAGAAATGGATATTGTGCCGCTCAAGGCACGTGTCAGCGTGCTCCATGTCCAACCGCTCCTCCCTTATCGTTCTGCTCCTTGCGACGACCGCCCTCACCGGGACCGCAGCCGCGCAGGAACCGAGCGTACGGCTCGACCAACTCTCGGTTGAAGGCACGGCGCCTGGACCTGCGGTAGGCAGTGGAGGCGGTGGCAACGTCAGCGGCGGAGATGGCGACACGGCAGCGACCAGTGGAGGCGGGGGCGGCCCATCGGGGATCACCGGCTACGTCGCCCGGGTTGCCACGGCCGCGACGAAGGCCAACACCCCGCTGATTGAGGCCCCGCAGTCGGTCTCCGTCGTCACCCGCGAGCAGCTCAACGACCGCAACGTCCAGACCTTCGCCGATGCCGTGGCCTACGTTCCGGGCGCCATCAGCGCAAGATCGGGCTTCGACCCGCGCTTCGACCAGATCTTCATCCGCGGCTTCGACGTGCTCACCAACCAGGGCATCTACCGCGATGGACTGCGTGTGATCGGCAGCGGCTTCGCCTACCCGAAGACAGAACCCTACGGCCTGGAGGCGGTCACCATCCTGCGCGGACCGGCGTCCGGCCTCTACGGCCTCGGTTCGCCCGGCGGCATCCTCGACGCGACGTCGAAGCGTCCGGTCTTCGTGCCGTTCGGCGAGGTGCAGTTCCAGGCCGGAAATTTCGACCGCTTCCAGGGTAACTTCGATGTCGGCGGTCCGGTCTCCGGCTCGGACGGGACCATGGCCTACCGCCTCACCGGCGTGCGGCGGGAGGCCGGCACCTTCATCGGCCTGGGCACGAACAACGACATGCTCAACATCGCCCCGGCCTTCACCTGGAAGCCGTCGGCCGATACCACGTTCACGTTCCTGAGCGAGTTCCAGATCACCAACACCCCGGCGAGCACGTTCTTCTTCAACGACCCGGGCTTCCGGGTGAGCAACTACTACATGGGCGATCCGCGCTTCGCGGGTCTCGACCAGACGCAGTATCGGGTCGGCTACGCCTTCGAGCACAAGTTCACGCCGGACCTGATCTTCCGCCAGAACTTCCGGCATTACGGCCTGTTCCTCAGCGCAAAGTACACGGACATCCTGTCCATCAACGACGAACGCACCATCGGCACGAGGGACAGCGGCTACCAGCGTAACGGCTTGGTGCAGCAGACGCTGGACAATCAGCTTGAGGCGCGCTTCGCGACCGGCCCCATCGCCCACACGGTGGTCGGGGGCGTCGACTACGCCCGATACAGCCTGACCACCCGCTTCGGCGCAGGCTTCGTCCCGGACCTGAACCTCGTCACGCGCAACTACGGCCAACAGTTCATCGCGACGCCGACGCTCGGGCCCAGTTCGCGCCAGACCCAGGACCAGATCGGCGTCTACCTGCAGGATCAGGCCAAGTTCGGCGACTTCATCCTGACCCTGAACGGGCGTCACGATTGGGTCTCGCAGGACAACTTGGCCACGCCCGACAGCGCGGTCTCACGCCAGGACAACACCGCCTTCACCGGCCGCGTGGGGTTGGGCTACGTCCTGGCCCCGGGCATCGTGCCCTACGCGAGCTACGCCACGACTTTCACGCCGCAGGTCGGCCTGGATCGGAACGGCCAAGCGTTCAAGCCGGCCACCGGCGACCAGATCGAGGCGGGGGTCAAATACCTGATCCCCGGCACCAACATCCAGGCCGCGTTCGCGGGCTTCGACATCACCCAGTCGAGCATCCTGGTGCCCGACGCAACCAACATTTCGTTCCAGACCGCTGCCGGCGCCGTGCGTTCGAAGGGCTTCGAGGCCGAGGCCACCGCCAACATCGCGCCGGGCACGAACCTGACGATTGCCTACACCCATGTCGACATTCGTTTCGTGAACTCGACCTCGTTCGCCGGCGAGTCCCTCAACGGGAACCGCGTCTCGGGCATCCCCGCGGACACTTACGCCTCGTTCCTGACCTACGCCTTCCCGCCGTCTTCCCCGCTGCGCGGCTTGCAGATCGGCGGCGGCATCCGCTTTATCGGCACGAGCTTCGCCGACGACCAGAACACGGTGCGCAACACGGCCGTCACGCTCTACGACGCACTGATCGCCTACGATTTTGCAGCCCTTGATCCAAAGTACAAGGGCTTCCGCGCGCAGATCAACGCCTACAATATCTTTGACCGTAACTACACAACCTGCTCTTTTGGCTTCTGCAACTACAACCAGCCGGCGACCGTCATCGGCAGCCTGATCTACCGGTGGTGACGGGTCCGCCTCTTGCTCCAGCTAAGAGATTCTAAATAGAGATTTTAAATCACGCTGCCACGATACAGCCTTGGCCGTGGATTGCTCCGAATGCTTCAGTCTATGTCCGCGTCGCTTGCGCCACGATCGGCGGCTTGAGGGTCCTCCGGATCCTGATCCGGCCGAAGGGTGAGCTTCCGGGTCTCTGCAGCTGCCCCGGCTTGTGGTCCAAGGCCCATGATTTCATTCCACTACAGCGGGCGCTGGGCTGGTCGATCGTCAGCGTTCCGCCGCCGCTCGAGTTCGAGATTGTGGCTCGCCGGCCGAGTGAGCCATGATCTGCGAGGGCGCCATCGCGACCGCGGGCCTCCCTGGCTTGCGCGTCGGCCCTGCAGTCAGCGCAGCTCGGGTAGACCAGCGGCGAGAGTGAGTGACGCGCCCAGCCTGCCACGGCCCCCATCTTCCAACGTCACTCGGCCCGCCCGGTACGCCGGCGTGGGCCTTTTCGTATGCTTCGCACAGAACTAAGCCTTGGCTCGCTGAGTTCATTCCGAAAAGGAGTGTCTCGTGCGATACGCTGTTTTCGCTGCCGCTCTCATCTGCTCGACGGGGCCGGCGTTTGCTCAATCCCAGAATGCCACGCCTTCTGCGCGAACCTTTGAGGACGCGAGACTGAACGTGCTTCGCGCGGCTCCTGAGCCGAAGCAGGCGAAAGATATCGACACCCTGCAGCTCGCTTCGGCGCAACGTGTGCGGGCTGCGTCGGTGCAGGAGAAGACAGAAGGCCTCTGGCAGTCGTGGACCACCTCCATCTGCGAAGGCTGCGGTGATACGCCGTCATATCGTAAGACGATCGAGAAGGACTTCTCCTCTCGGAAGAGCACTGCCGGTACGAACCCTGGTGCGGTTTCGGTGGCCTCCAGACAGCAGCCGGCACCGCGCGAGGCGATCTCGGAGCAATACGGGCGCCGGCTCTATTCCGATCTCTCGCCGGAAACGGTGGGCCAGATCAGGCGCATGCCGAGGCAGTGATGCCTGCAACGGCTTCAAGCGCGGCAGCCCACCCGGTTCACCGCGGCGGACTTTTCGTCCGCCGGGCGCTGGTACTCTAGACCGATGGTCAAATCGACCGATCTCGGATCCAATGTCGAGACGCGTGGGACTGTCGCGCTCGCAGCAGAATTCCGAGAGAATGCCTTCACAGCTTCGCGACGATTTCGCCAGGGCTTTCGGGACAGCCGCGGACTGCATCAAAGCATACACATCGGACGATGAGGATCTTACCGGCACGGTCTGACGCTGGATCGGCAGCCCCGCGCGGTTCATTGGCGCCAACCCGGACATTCGTGAGGCTCATCGGACATTGATGGAGCGGGTCGAAAAGGTGGCTGAGATCTGTACTGCTTCTGGCACCGTGAACCCGCAGTCTGTGACCAGGGCGCGACGCCATGCCTTGGCCGCCCTCGACGACCTGAAGGCCGCGATCTACGCGCACGGCCGCGCATCTGAGGCTGCGGACCGGGTCGGCATCGGCAAGCTTGGTGAGCCGATCTGAATGCGCGTCTATCCGCCCAGGCCGGCCGCGGCTGGCTCGATTATGGTGAAACAAGACAAACTCTGATCTCGCCTGCCTCCGGCGGCCTTCTCCTTCGCCTCGATCACACGGGGTACGTTATCCGGCTCAGTACGATTTGCTGCGTGAACTGCCTGTTAACTGATGCGTTCCTTCGGAGGGCGGCCCCTCCAACGTGGGTAAATCCGATGAAGCGCATTCTCTTGGCCTCGGCTGCAATGGCCGGCGCTCTTGCTATGGTCCCGGCAACTGCTGATGCGCGCGGCTTCGGAGGTGGCGGGTTCCGTGGCGGCGGAGGCTTCCACGGCGGTGGTGGTGGAATGCGTGGCGGCGGGTTCGCCGGCCGAGGCGGGGCATTCGCAGGCCGTGGCTACGCTGGGCGCGGGTTCGTGGGGGGCTATGGCCGCGGTGGCCGTGGCTATTACGGGCGCGGGCTAGGTTACGGCGCGCTCGGTGTGGGCCTTGGCCTTGGAGCGGGCTACGGCCTTGGTAGCTACTATGGCAACGATTGTGCCTATGGCTACGATGCCTACGGAAACTGCAACGGTTACTACGGCTACGGCTATTAAGACGTGGCCGCGGGATCAACGGCCCGCCCGGTTCGCCGCGGCGGGCATTTCGTGCGTTCCGCACCGGACCTATGATCGGTCTCGCCGACTCGTGATGTGGCATGGTGGGGTGGTCGGTGCACGAGGCCGACACGGCTCCGTCGGCTTCCCTGACCCCCCTCAGGTCGCTGACGGGGCCAACTTGCCCTAGCGCTCACCCCGCGGCCTGAGGCTTGGAGGTGCTTTGTGCGTTTGACGCTTCACATTTGTAGACGAACGCTGTTACCTTGAGCGTAGCCAATGCTGCATCGGGCTAAAGTCCGATTCGCTGACACTTGCCGCGCGAAGCCGTCAGTGATCGAATATACCGAGATGAACGCCTCAGCCCCGCAGCTTCATGGCTCGCGGGGCTTTTCGTTGGCAGAAACCGATGCGCAACCGCCCCTCGCTCCTGCGCACATTGGCTGAAGAACTCGTAGCATTCCTCCGCATGCCATCCCGTGAAGGCGATGCAATGGGGAAGTTGGGCACGGGCACGAACTGGAGTTCGGCTCAGAGCCGGAGGAGTGGAGGGCGGCCTCTGCTCTGACCTGACCGTCCGGGGTTGGACCGGGCTGATTGAGAAGGTCAGCCAGGACGAGGGCGGCCAGGATGACTGCGTCCACGGCGGTCAGCGGACCCTAACTCACGAGTTGATCGCTCAACGCTTCTCGCGCCGCGCGGGCCGTTCCAGGGCACAAGCGAATCCGAAACTTTGCTTCGGCTTCGTATGAATCAGAACCTATTACATAGAATGTTAATATGATTTGATCCGATCACACCGCTGCCGCGGACAGCTGCATTCCGGCAGATTGTCGATGCGAGGGATCGTGTTGCAAGAAATCCGACCTGTGCGCGAGCGCATCGTGGACGTTCTGTTGTTCCTTCTGTCGCAGACAGATCGGCCGTCACGGGATGATTGGCTTAGCGCCGTTGACGATCTTTTCGGTGACCTGAGCGAGGGCGAGAAGCGGCGTATGGCCGACGCGGGCATCGCGATGTTGGCCGCAGAGCGCGCAAGGTCGGCTCCGACGCTCAAGCTCATCCAGGGTGGCTGCGCCGCGGATGATCGAAACACGCGTGATCGCCCGAAGCGGCTGAGCCCTGCCGCTTATTGTCATGCCGCTGTCGGTGAAACCGTTCCTATGCTCAGCCCGGGTAGCAGCGGTGAGCGGGCGCGGTTGCCCGCCAAGGTGCGGCGGACATCCTGACCCGCCTCTCCGGCACGGGCCCAGGGGGCTCGGATGGCGTGCCAGCGGGTTCCCGTCGCGCCCTGCTGCGACGACGCGCTGGGGCCGGAGGGGAGCGACGGGTCTCGGTCATGCCGCCAAGCCAAGCCGGACGGGCGGCGGGTCGCTAGGGTGGCACAGGAGATGTTCGTACCGCCCTTCTCGTCTGATCGACGGCCCCTGCCTCGGCGGCTGTCAAAACTCCACACTTGAGTCCGTTTTCCGATCTCCCAAGCCATTGATGATGCCGGCCTAGGAGCGGATATTGGTGTCGGGCTCCGTCAACGGGTTCGTGCAGCGCATCCGCCTCGCTCTCCCTCCCTCCATGCGCGAAACCCTTCGAGCCCGTCGTCTGCCTCCAGGGCACGGTCGATGGCGCGCACGAACGCGTCGTTGCTCCTCGCAAGGCGCGCGAGTTCCTTCGCGGACTTTCCGATCAGATCGGCCGGGTCGCGCGTCGCCGCGATTCGACGGCGAACGACGCGAGGCGGATCGTGTGACGGCGCAGACCGCGTTATGGTCTGGTGCGGTCGAAATGTCCCGGCGCGCAAGTGCCTGCGGGCCTAGGAGAAGTTGGCTGGGGCGCCAGGATTCGAACCTGGGAATGGCGGTACCAAAAACCGCTGCCTTACCACTTGGCGACGCCCCAATGTGGCCGAGCGCTGTCTAGACGCGGTCGCGTTTCGAGGCAACAGGGTTGAGCGGTTTGCACAGCCGCGGCGAACAGGTCCGGGATGGAGGGGTGAGATGACGCAGCCGGTCGCGATCGTGACGGGGCCCGGATCGGGGGTCGGCCGGGCCGTGGCCCTGGGGCTCGGCGCCGCGGGCTATCGGGTGGTGCTCGCGGGGCGGCGGCGCGCTCCCCTGGAGACGGTGGCGACCGAGATCAGGGCGGCGACGAACGGGGCCGAGGCCCTCGCGGTCGAGACCGACATCGCCGACCCGGAGGCGGTGGAGCGCCTCTTCGCCCGGACCGCCGAGGCCTTCGGCCGTCTCGATCTGCTGGTCAACAATGCGGGCATCTTCACGCCTGGCGCTTCGATCGATGAGGTTCCGCTCGACGACTGGCACAGCGCGGTCGCGGTCAACCTCACGGGCGCGTTCCTGTGCACCCGCGCGGCGTTCCGGATCATGAAGGCGCAGGACCCGCGCGGGGGCCGGATCATCAACAACGGATCGATCTCCGCGCAGGTCCCGCGCCCCAACTCGGCGCCCTACACGGCGACGAAGCACGCGATCACCGGGCTCACCCGCGCGACCTCCCTCGACGGGCGCCCCTTCGACATCGCCTGCGGCCAGATCGACATCGGCAACGCCGAGACCGAAATGACCCGCACCTTCGCCCACGGCGCCCGGCAGGCCGACGGCTCGATCCAGGCCGAGCCCGTGATGGACGCGCGCCACGTGGCCGATGCCGTGGTGTACATGGCCGGGCTGCCGCTCTCGGCCAACGTCCAGTTCATGACCGTGATGGCGACGAAGATGCCCTTCATCGGCCGCGGCTGAGCCTCGGGCGGGCCCGTCGCGGTGCCGCGGCTTTTGCGCTTTGCCCACCTTGCGCCTACATAGCCTCGCGATGGCGCCCGGCCCCGGCCGGGCGCAGCGAATCCCTTGATCCCATCGCCTCAGACGATCGCCCCGGCCTGGGCGTGAGAGCCGTTGCCCGCCATGTTGATGCAGACCCAGAGCGATACCAGCCCTGCCACCGATCCGGTCGCCCGCCGGCGCACCTTCGCGATCATCTCGCACCCGGACGCCGGGAAGACCACGCTCACCGAGAAGCTGCTGCTGTTCGGGGGCGCGATCCAGCTCGCGGGCGAGGTCAAGGCCAAGCGCAACCGCGTCTCGACCCGCTCGGACTGGATGGGCATCGAGAAGGAGCGCGGCATCTCGGTCGTCACCTCGGTGATGACCTTCGAGTACGGTCCTTGCGTCTTCAACCTCCTCGACACGCCGGGCCACGAGGACTTCTCGGAGGACACCTACCGGACGCTCACGGCCGTCGATTCGGCCGTGATGGTGATCGATGCCGCCAAGGGCATCGAGGCGCGCACCCGCAAGTTGTTCGAGGTCTGCCGGCTGCGCGACATCCCGATCGTCACCTTCGTGAACAAGCTCGACCGCGAGGCACGCGATCCCTTCGAGCTCCTCGACGAGATCGAGAAGACGCTCGCCCTCGACGTGGCCCCGGTCACCTGGCCGATCGGCCGCGGCCGGAACTTCGCGGGGACCTACGAGCTCGGCGCGAACCGCGTGCGCCGGCTCGACGCCGCTGACGATGCCGGGACCGTGTCGGTATCGGGCCTCGACGATTCGCTGTTCGACGCCCTCCTGACCGAGACCGGCGAAGCCGCGAACTGGCGCGAGGAGGCGGAGCTCGCCGAGGGCGGGCTGAAGGCCTTCGACCTCGCGGCCTTCCGCGAGGGGCATCTCACGCCGGTCTTCTTCGGCTCGGCCCTGCGCAATTTCGGGGTGCGCGACCTGATCGACGGGCTCGCCCGGTTCGCGCCGCCGCCGCGCGGCCAGGATGCCGACAAGCGCCTCGTCGAGCCAACCGAGCCGCGCATGACCGGCTTCGTCTTCAAGATCCAGGCGAACATGGACCCGAACCACCGGGACCGCATCGCCTTCATGCGGGTCTGCTCGGGGCGCCTGAACCGGGGCATGAAGGCGCGCCTCGTGCGCACCGGCAAGCCGATCTCGCTCTCCGCACCGCAATTCTTCTTCGCGCAGGATCGCGCCATCGCGGACGAGGCCTTCGCGGGCGACGTCGTCGGCATCCCGAACCACGGCACCCTGCGCATCGGCGACACCCTGACCGAGGGCGAGGACATCCTGTTCCGCGGCGTGCCGAGCTTCGCGCCGGAGATCCTGCGCCGCATCAAGCTCACCGACGCCATGAAGGCCAAGAAGCTGCGCGAGGCGCTGCAGCAGATGGGCGAGGAGGGCGTGGTGCAGCTGTTCCTGCCCCAGGACGGGTCCGGGGCGATCGTCGGCGTCGTCGGCGCGCTCCAGCTCGACGTTCTCAAGGAGCGGCTGCTGGCCGAGTACGGCCTGCCGATCGACTACGACACCACGCGCTTCTCGGTCTGCCGCTGGGTTTCATCCGATTCCGAGGCCGAGCTCGACACGTTCATCGGCAGCCACGGCTCGGCGATGGCGAGCGACCTCGACGGTGCGCCGGTCTTCATGGCGACGACGGCGTTCTCGCTCCGGTACGAGGAGGAGCGCTATCCGGAGATCCGCTTCACCGACGTGAAGGACTACCAGAAGCGCGCGGCCTGACAGGCGGCACGGCTCTGTCACGGCGACGGGGCCGAAGACCGGGCGACATCGCCGCCCGGAGCCCCTATCTTGACCTATCCCGCTCTCGGCGCCTGCCAGTCGAGCACGCGTCACGTCACGGCTGCCACCCGTCGCGAGCTGCTTCCCCGTTCCGGAGGTTAAGCGATGACGACACTCCACGCGGTCACCCACGGCCATCGATCGGCCGCTCTCCCGGTGCGCGACATCGGTGCCGACGACCTGAGGGCGGCACTCCGCGCCGGGTTCGACGACTTCCTGGCGATGCCCACGCACGTCATCTTCATCAGCCTGATCTATCCGATCATCGGCATGGTGCTCGCGGTGATGACCTTCGACGGCAACGTGATCCCGCTGCTGTTTCCGCTCGCCTCCGGCTTCGCACTGATCGGTCCCTTCGCGGCGGTCGGCCTGTATGAACTGAGCCGGCGCCGCGCGCGGGGGCTCGACACGGGCTGGGCGCATGCATTCAGGGGTCTGCGTCGCCGCGCCGTCGGCTCGCTCTTCGCTGTCGGCGGATTGCTCGCCACGATCCTCGTCTGCTGGCTCGTCGTGGCGCAGGGGATCTACTGGGCGCTCTACGATTCCTACGCCCCGGCGACGATCCTCGGCTTCGCGCACGAGGTGCTGACGACCGAGCGCGGCTGGGTACTGATCGTGCTCGGCAACCTCGCGGGCTTCGCCTTCTCGCTGATCACGCTCGCCGTCAGCGTCGTGTCGGTGCCGCTCATCGTCGGCCGCCACGTCGACGCGCTGACCGCGCTCGAGACCTCGGTCGCGGCCTTCCGGCAGAGCCCCCGCACGCTGCTGGCGTGGGGCTGCATCGTGGCGGGCCTGCTCGTGCTCGGATCGCTGCCGCTCTTCGTCGGGCTCGCCGTGGTGATGCCGATCCTCGGCCACGCAACCTGGCACCTGTACGAGCGCATCGTCGCCGGCTGACGACCGCCTCCGCGGGGCCGGCCTCCGGGCCCGTTTGCCCCCGGGGCGGGCGTTCGTCAGAACTTGCCGAGCATCGGGAAGTCGATGCTGAGCGTCGATTCCGTGGCGAGGGGCGCCTCGCGCCGGCGCGGCTTGCGGTTGAGCACCTGCTTCAGCTTGCCCTTCAGCACGGCCATGTCGAAGGGCTTCAGGATGAAGGCGTCGGCACCGGCCTGGTGGGCGACGTTGATATCCTCGAAGTCGAAGGACGATTCGGTGAGGATGAAGGGCGTGTTCATCAGGGCGTCGTCGCCGCGGATCTCGCGCAGCAGCCCGATCCCGTCCATCGGCTCCATGTCGAGGTCCGAGATCACCAGGGCGTACTTCCGTTCGCGCAGGCGTTCCAGGGCCTCGGGGCCGCTCGTCACGCCCTCGACCTCGGGGAAACCGAGCCGGTTCATCAGCATGATGACCAGCTTGAGGAGCTTTTCCTGGTCGTCGACGACGAGGATCGGTGGCGTATCGCTCATGGCGCGGGCTGGCTCGTGTCAGGGGCGGCGGACGGGCCGGTTTCCGAGGATGCGGTCGGCTAGATGAAGAGGTGGTCAATGCCCTGCTTCGACATCGCGTCGGATTGCAGGGACACGGCGAGCGCGTGGATGGTCGAGGCCTTCGGCGTGCCGCGCTGAAGCGTCGGCAGGAGGTTCGCCTTGTTGAACAGCGTCTCGGTGGCGGTGCTGCGCAGGCCGGTCTTGAAGGAATGGACGAATTCGCGCTTCGTGATCTCGCGCCACTCGCAGATCTGGACGTCCCGGTGCCGTTGATCCTCGGCGATCCGGTTGAAGGTCTCGTGGATCGACATGCGTTCCCCCTCGATCACCTGCGCGGCGAAGTTCTGCTCGATGATCAGGAAGCTCGTGATGACGGAGAACTCGTTCTTCTTCTGGGCCTGCCGCGTGATGTCGCCGAGCTGGTTGACCCGCAGCTGCGGATCCGACGACAGGTTCAGTCGGGAGAAGTAGATCAGGTGGACGAGGCTCGTCCTCTTGGCACGCATGACTGACTTCGTTCCGGCTCGCCTGGCCGCACATTACCGGGCCCGGCGATAACGGCACGTAAACGGGCGCGGCGACCGGCAAAAGTTGCCCGGCGGGGCGATCACGTCCGCGCGAATTTGCCGGGCGCCCTCGGCATGAGCGCGTGAAATCAACGACTTATCCGTGGCACGGCGGTTGCGGGACCGGGTCTTGAGGGCGTCCGCCGACAGGGCGGCGCCCACGGTTAGTGAGGCCGGGACCCATCATGGACATCTTCACCGCGCTGCAGACGGCCGTCACCGGACTCAAGGCGCAGTCCTACGCCATCGGCAACATCTCGGGAAACATCGCGAACTCGCAGACGACGGGCTACAAGCGCATCGACACGAGCTTCGTCGACCTGATCGCCGAGCAGACGCCCAAGCACGAGGTCGCCGGCACGGTGATGTCGCAGGCGCAGCTGACGAACTCGCTGCAGGGGCCGATCACTTCGACGAGCGTGCCGACCAACATGGCGATCAACGGCCAGGGCTTCTTCACGGTCCAGCAGAAGACGGGCGACGCCAACGGGCAACCGACCTTCTCGGGCAACAACCTCTACACGCGGCGCGGCGACTTCAGCCTCGACAAGAACGGGTACCTCGCGAACGGGGCGGGCGCCTACCTGCTCGGCGACAACCTCGACCCGGAATCCGGACAGGTCGTCTCCTCGGGGCCGATCAAGATCACCAACTCGACCCTGCCAGCCAAGCAGACGACCTCGATCCAGTACGGCGCGAACCTGCCCAAGGTCCCGGTCACCACCGCCTCGCAGGGGGGCGATGCGACGCCCTACGGCGTCACCGCGTCCATCGTGACCGACAAGGCCGCCACCCCCGCGACGCCGCCGATCACGGTCGCGGCGGCGGATGCGGAGGCGTTGCTGAACAAGAGCATCGCGGGGCCCGCCCTGACGGTCTACACCGCGAGCGGCGCGCCGATCTCACTCTCGACCCGCTGGGCCAAGGTTCAGGACGCGGATTCGACCACGACGCCGCCCAAGGATGCGGTCTGGAACCTGTACTACGCCTCGAACGCGTCCGCGGCGGCGAAGGACTCCGCCTGGATCAATGCCGGAGCCGCCTTCAGCTTCGATGCCTCGGGCAAGTTCGTCCCGCCCACGAATACGGCCGTCGCGACGGTCGGAACCGACGGCTCGGCCGCGATCAAGCTTTCGGACGTCACCGTCGACGGCGCCGATGTCGGCGACCTGACGATCAATATCGGGGCGAATGCCCTGACCCAGTACGCCTCCCCGGCCGGGTCGGTCTCCACCAACACGCTGACGCAGAACGGGTACGCGGCCGGCACCCTCAACAGCGTCTCGGTGACGGCCGACGGCAAGATCGTCGGCTCGTTCTCGAACGGATCGACCATCCCGGTCGCCACCGTCGGGATCGCCCGCTTCATGAATCCGGACGGCCTCAAGCCGGAATCGGGGGGGAACTACGAGCAGACCCTCGAGTCCGGCGTGCCGATCGCGGGGCTCAGCGGGGCGACCCTCATCGGCAGCAACGTCGAATCCTCGAACACCGACATTGCGGGCGAGTTCTCTAAGATGATCGTAACCCAGCAGGCCTACTCTGCGAACACGCGCGTCATGTCGACGGCCCAGCAGATGATGTCCGATCTGCTCAACGTGATCCGCTGACGGCAGCCCGCACGCGTGAGGTCCGGGCTCCGGGAGGGATAGCATGTCGATCAACGCCCTGAGCACCGCGACCGCCGGCTTGCAGGCGATGCAGACGGCCATCGGCGTCGTCTCGCAGAACGTCGCCAATGCCGGCACCGCCGGCTACGTCAAGCGCACCGTCACGACGGTGTCGAACGGCGCGGCCAATTCGGGCGTCGCCGTCGGCTCGATCAGCCGCACCTTCGACGACGCCGCCCTGAAGCAGCTGCGTCTCGAAACATCGGGCGCCGCCTACACCTCGACCAAGGCCGACATCCTGGCGCAGATCGACAAGCTCTACGGCACGCCCGGCGACTCGACGGCCCTCGACGCGACCCTGAACACCTTCACCCAGGCGCTGCAGGGGCTCGCCTCGAACCCCACCCTCGCCTCCGCCCGCACCACGGTGGTGAATGCCGCCACCATCCTGACCACCCAGATCGGCAGCATCGCGAGCAGCGTCCAGGACCTGCGCACCGGCGCCGAGAGCCGCCTGTCGACCGAGACGTCCGAGGCGAACGGCCTGCTCGCCTCGATCGCGAACCTGAACCTCAAGGCGTCAAGCACGTCGGACGACTCGGTCCGCGCCGGCATCCTCGATCAGCGCGATCAGCAGATCACGCAGCTCTCCTCCTATCTCGACATCAAGACCGTCAACCAGACCGACGGCACCGTCTCGGTGCTGACGAATTCCGGCGTGACCCTGGTCGACCGCGGCAACGCCACCACGCTGAGCTTCGACGGGCGCGGCACCCTCAGCGCCGAGTCGGCCTACTCGAGCGACCCGGGCAAGCGCAGCGTCGGCACCATCACGGCAACCCTCCCGGGGGGCGGCACCATCGACCTCGGGGCATCCGGCGCGCTCCGCTCCGGCTCGATCGCGGCGGAGATCGAGCTGCGCGACATGGTCCTGCCGCAGGCGCAGCGCCAGCTCGACGATCTCGCGGCCGGGCTCGCCGCGTCGCTCAGCGACAAGACGGTGGCCGGCACGCCGAGCGGCTCAGACTTCGCGCTGAACATCAGCGACCTGCAGAACCTCAAGCCGGGGAACACGATCACCATCCCGGTCGGCTCGGGCGCGGCCGTTCGCAACATCATCCTGGTCGCCTCCAAGAACGCGGGCGGCCCCGTCGATCCGAGCCAGACCGTCGATTCGAACGCGACCGCGCAGACCTTCCAGATCCCCAGCCCGCTCACGGCCGCGAGCCTCGCGACCGCGCTCAACGGCGCCCTGACGGCGGCCTCGGCGCGGCTGCCCACCGGCTACAGCGCCCCGACGGTCGCGGCGGACGCGACGACCGGCGCGCTGACCTTCTCGGGCGGCAACCTGAAGGGCGTCAGCGCGGGCATCACGGTGCCGGCGAGCGCCAGCGCCCTGACCGGCGCCTACCCGCAGATCCCGTTCTTCACCGATGGCTCCGGCAACACGCTCATCACCGGGTCGCTCGACGGATCGGTGCAGCGCACCGGCCTCGCCCAGCGCATCTCGGTGAACGCGCTCCTCAAGAACGACAGCTCGTCGCTCGTCGCCAACGCCACGACGAGCTCGCCGAACGGCGAGCGCCCGCAGCTGCTCTACGATGCGCTGACGAGCACGAAGCAGACCTTCTCCTCCGCGAGCGGCATCGGCGGCATCAACGCGCCCCACAGCGCCAGCGTCGTCGGCTTCGCCCAGGAGATCATTTCCGCCCAGGGCGCCGCCGCCACCTCCGCGCAGAGCCTCGACGAGGGCCAGAGCGTGGCCCTGGCCACCGCGCAGGGACGCTTCGCGACGAGCGCCGGCGTCAACATCGACGAGGAGATGTCGCGGCTCATCGAGCTGCAGACGGCCTACACGGCCAATGCCCGCGTGCTGACGGCGGCGCGCGACATGCTCGATACCCTCCTGCGGATCTGAGGACAGCCATGACGACCATCGGATCCTTCGCCGCGGGCAGCTACATCACCAACCGGAACACCGCGAACCTCGTCAACCTCAAGAGCCAGCTCGACGGTCTGACGACGCAGCTCACCACGGGCCGCGCCTCGGAAACCTATGGCGGCCTCGGCAGCGACCGGTCCACCAGCCTCAGCGCGCACGCGACCCTGAGCGCGCTCGACGGCTACGATTCCACCATCACGGGGGCGCAGACCCGCGTGAAGCTCGCCTCCGCGAGCATGACCCAGATCACGAGCCTCACGGCGACCTTGCGCAAGAGCATCGACAACAGCGCCCTGAACAACGGCGCCACGGCAGCCAACAACGCGCTCCTCGCGCGCAACAGCCTCGATTCCGCCCTCGACGCGCTGAACCAGCAATCAGCCGGGCAGTACCTCTTCGGCGGCCGCGCCATCGACAGCCCGCCCGTCGTCACCAGCGACGTCCTCCTCAACGGCGATGCCAGCAACCCGGCAGCGCCCCTGGCCGGCCTGAAGACCCTCGTGACCGAACAGATGAAGGCCGATCAGGGCAGCGGCGCCGGTCGGCTGACCCAGTCCTACACGGCGGGCGCGACGAGCGTCAGCGTTTCCGAAGAGGCCGATCCGGGCGCCCGGGCGAATTTCGGCTTCACCCTCGCGGCGGCCCCCACCGCGTCGAGCGCCTTCGCCACGGTCAGTCCGGCCTCGATCACGTCGGGCGCCTCGACGGCCGCCGCCGACCCGACCTTCGCCGCCGCCCCGAATGCGACCGACGCCTTTCGGGTGGTGGTCAACCAGGCCGATGGCAGCCAGGCGACCTACGACCTGACCGGCGCCGACCTCGCCGACATCAGCACGGCCGCCGCCGCGAAGGCCTCGCTGCTCGCGAAGCTCAGTCCGGGCAAGCTCGCGAGCGTCCAGAGTGCCGCTCCGCCCAACCTCACCGCGACCTTCCCGACCGCGGCGGCTTCACCGGGCGCGTCCTTCTCGATCGACGTCGCCTCGCAGCCGGCGGTCGGCGACAGCATCACGATCAAGCTCGCCCTGCGCGACGGCACCACCACGACCCTGACCCTCCAGGCGCAGTCGAAGGCCGACGCGACCTCGACCTCGGGCTTCACCATCGGGGCGACGCCGGCCGAGACCGCCCAGAACCTGTCGGACACCCTGCAGCGGGCGCTGAAATACGCCTCCGACACGACGCTGGCGGCGAGCTCGACGACGCGCGCGACCGAGGATTTCTTCGCAGGCTCCAACACGCCCGGCCTGGCGCCCCGGCGCATCGACTTCTCCGGATCGGCGCCGACCTTCTCCCAGGCCGCGTCTGCGAAGACCGTGATCTGGTACAAGGGCGAGGCATCGGCGACGGATGCGCGCGCCTCGGTGACGGCGCGCATCGGCGCGAACAGCACCACCCAGCTCGGTGCCCGGGCGAACGAGCCCGCCATCAAGGACGCCCTCTCGGCTTTCGCCGCGGCGGCCCTGTCGGATGTCGGCACGACGACGACGACCTCCGCCGACCGCTGGAAGGCCGTGGCGGCCCGCGCCACCAACCTCCTGCCGGCCTCCGGCGGCCTGGAAGAGATCACGGCGGATTTCAGCCTCGCGGCGAGTTCGCTCGGCAACGCGGCCGCGCAGAACAAGACCACCCGGGCAACGTTGCAATCGGCGGTCGACGGCGTGGAATCCGTCACGACCGAGGAGGTGGCCGCGAAGCTCCTGGCGGTGCAGAACCAGTTGCAGGCGAGCTATCAGGTGACCTCGATGCTGTCGAAGCTGTCCCTCGTGAACTACCTGAGCTGAGGCTTCGGGGCGTCCCGGGCGCGGCCCGCCCGACGCGAGCGGTCCCTGCCGATCCGGACAGACCGTGTTCGTTCCGTCCGGCACCCCGCCGGCGAAGCCGCTTGATCGGCGGCGGCGCCTTCGCCTATCTCTGGCGGGTCAGCGAGGCCGGAGCCCGGATGATGATCGCGGATCGAATGCGTGCGGGTCTCCTCGGCGCCCTGCTGGCAGCCGGCCTGACGCCGGCCGCCGCGCGAGAGCCGATCAAGGCACCCACCACAGAGGCGCTTCGCCCCTGTCCCGCCTACGGATCCGGATTCGTGCGGCTGCCGGGAAGCCGCAGCTGCATCCGGCTCTCCGGTCGGGTCGGTGCCGGGATGGACCTGCAATCCGGCAACAGGGGCGCCGCCGCGGCTCCGGCGGCGGCGGGCCGCTTCGCCATCGACACCCGCTCGGAATCCGAGTTCGGGCCGGTGCGGACCTTCGTCCGCATCGGCAACGGGCGCCCCTGAGGCCCGCTCAGAGGTTGCGGGACAGGACCAGGGGGCCGCTCCGCGCGCCGCGGCTCCGGCGGCGGCGGGCCGCTTCGCCATCGACACCCGCTCGGAATCCGAGTTCGGGCCGGTGCGGACCTTCGTCCGCATCGGCAACGGGCGCCCCTGAGGCCCGCTCAGAGGTTGCGGGACAGGACCAGGGGGCCGCTCCGCGCGCCGCGGCCGTAGGGCGAGGGCGCGAGCGAGGGCGCGCCGTAGATGGTGGCCGAGCGCGAGCGACCGATCTCCTCGGCCAGGGTCTTGATCAGGCCCTCGGACACGCTGCGCGCGGTGGCCAGCACCGCCTGGTTGGTCTCGACCTCGAGCATGAATTGCCGGTGGGCCGCCTTGAGGGTCTCGACGCCCTGCGGCGCGAACCGGGCGAGCGCGATGGCGTTGGCCTTGGCGGCCTCGAGTCCCTGCAGATAGGCGCCGGAGAGTGCCGTCTTGCGCTCCGATGCGGCGAGGCCCTCGCGCAGGCGCCCGGCGCGGACATGCCCGCTCTCCTCCGCGAGGATCCCGGCCAGCGCCTGCATGGTCGACATCACGTGCGCCACGAGGGCGTCGGCGCCGGAACGGTCGGCGACGCGGATCGGCTTCGCATCGGCGTCACGCGGCACGGGCGGCCTCCTGCATCTTCATCATCTCGCGATAGACCTGGTCGGCGATGCCGACGCCGCCGCTCTTCACGACCTGCGTGGCGTATTCCTTGGTCAGCATCGAGCGATAGACGCCACCGCCGGTGCCGTTCTCGCCGAGCGGCCCCTCGGTGCCGTCCGATTGCGCGACCCGGTCGAGGCTCTGCTCCAGGAACATCTGCTCGAAGTCGGTCGCGGCCTTGCGCGCCTTGGTGTCGGCGGCCTTGGTATCGGCGGCCTTGGTGGCGTCGTTGGCCGTCTTGGTGACGCTCGCCGCGACATTGCCGGCGATCGACTTTCCGACCTGCATGGCCGCCGAGGCGGCGAAGGTGGCGAGTGGCAGCATGGGGTTACCTCGCTGGGGCGGAGGGAGGGACGGGGCAGGGCATCACATCAGCTCGATGTCTGCTTGGAGGGCACCTGCGGCCTTGATGGCCTGGAGGATGGAGATCAGGTCGCGGGGGCCGACCCCGAGGGCGTTCAGGCCGTCGACGAGCTCGCGCAGGGTGACGCCTTCCTTGACCAGGGCCAGCTTGTTGCCGTCCCCGGTATCGACCTTCACGCCGGTGCGCGGCACCACGACGGTCTGGCCGTTCGAGAGCGGGTTGGGCTGGCTCACCTGCGGCTGCTCGGTGATCGTGACCGTGAGGTTGCCCTGCGCGATCGCCACGGTGGAGACGCGCACGTCGCGGCCCATCACGATGATGCCGGAGCGCTCGTCCACCACCACCTTGGCGGTCTGGTCCGGCTCGACCTTCAGCTGCTCCACCTCGGTGACGAGGCGGATCATGTTGCCGTGGTAGCGGGCCGGGATCTGCAGGGTCACGGTCGCGGGATCGGTCGGCTCGGCGGTGTCGCCGCCCATGAAGTCGTTGATGGCGGAGGCGATGCGCTTCGAGGTCGTGAAGTCGGGGTTGCGCAGGGACAGCCGAAGGCTGCGCGCGTCGTTCAGCTTGAAGGCGATCTCGCGCTCGACATTGGCGCCGTTCGAGATCCGTCCGTTCGTCGGGACGCCGCGGGTGACCTTGGCGGCGTCGCCCTCGGCCGCGAAGCCCGCGATGGCGACGGAGCCCTGGGCCAGTGCATAGACCTCGCCGTCGGCGCCGAGGAGCGGCGTCACCAGCAGGGTGCCGCCCTGCAGCGACTTCGCATCGCCGAGGGATGAGACCGTGACGTCGATGCGCGTGCCCTGCGCGGAGAAGGGCGGGAGGTTCGCCGTGACCATGACGGCGGCGAGGTTCTGGGTGCGCATCGTGGCGCCCCGGGTGTTGACGCCGAGGCGCTCCAGCATCGCCTGGAGCGACTGCTTGGTGAACGGGATGTTGTTGAGGGTGTCGCCGGTGCCGTTCAGGCCGACCACGATGCCGTACCCGACGAGCTGGTTCTGCCGCACGCCCTCGATCGAGGCGAGGTCCTTCACCCGCGACAGGGCCCAGGCCGGCGCCGCCCCGCTGACGACGAGCGTCGTCAGCGCGAGGACGAGGAGGCGGGCGAGGCGTAGGCCGGGGATTCGCGTGTTCATGCCGGGCTTCGATCGGGAACGGGTCGGGCCTCATCCTGCCAGCATCATGCCATTCGGGAGATTTCCCTAAAACTTTGCATTTGCTCGGATTTACCGAAGACCGCGCTCGGCCGCAGCGCCGTTCCGGAGAGCCGTTCCGTGCCGACCCGGCAGGTTCTGCCCGGCCGTTTACGAACGCTTAACCACGCGGGACGGAAGGTCGCCTCAAGGCGGCTTCGCTCGCCTCCTCCGAACGGTACACCGATGCGCGTCGATTCCCGCTTTGCCGCCCAAGGCCCGGCCTCCGTCGCCGCCGGACGGCGGACGAACGAGAGACGCAGCTTCTCCCTCGGCGCCGCGCCCGAGGCGGCCTCGGCCCACGCGCCCGCCGCGGCGTCCTCGCTCGCCGGGCTCGACGCGGTCCTGACGCTGCAGGGCGAGAACGAGACGCCGAGCGAGCGCCGCCGCCGCTCGGCCAAGCGCGGGCACGACCTCCTCGACGGCCTCGACCGGCTCAAGGCCGCGCTCCTGTCGGGCCGGGTGCCGACGCACGAGCTGCAGGCGATCGCCGGCCGCCTGTCGGACCGGGCCGCGACGAGCGGCGATCCGCGCCTCGACGGGCTCGTCGCCGACATCGAGCTGCGCGCGGCGGTGGAGCTCGCCAAGCTCGAGATGCGCCGCGGCGTCTGAGCGCGCGGCCGTTCCGGCGTTGACGGCTAAGCCGCGATCCCCGACAAAGCGCCCGCCTCAGACCCGGCGGCGCGACCGGGACGCCTCACCGTCGCGCCGTCCCACCGGCGCCGATGCTGTTCAATTCCTTCGTCTTCCTCCTCGCCTTCCTGCCCGCCGCGCTGATCCTGCACGGGCTCGCCGAGCGCTTCCGGCCGGACTGGCGCCTGCCGGTCCTCGTCCTCCTGTCCTTCGTGTTCTACGGCTGGTGGGACCTGCGCTTCGTCCCGCTCCTCGCCGGCTCGATCGGGGTGAACTGGCTCGTGGCGCGGGCCTTCCTGCGCGGCCGGGGCCGCAGCCTGATCCCCCTCGCGATCGCCCTCAACCTCGTCGTGCTGGGCCTCTTCAAGTACCTGAACTTCTTCGCCGACCTCGCCAACCTGATCCCCGGCGTCGCGGCCCCCCGCCTCGATTGGGTCCTGCCGCTCGGGATCTCGTTCTTCACCTTCCACCACGTGATGTACCTGACGGACCTGCGGGCCGGCCGCGCGCCGGCCTACGGCCTCGTCAAGTACGCCCTCTATATCGGGTTCTTTCCGCAGGTTCTCGCCGGCCCGCTGGTGCGCTGGAGCGAGATCATGCACCAGTTCGACGAGCGGCCCTACGCCCGGCCCGACGCGGCGGAACGCATCGGGCGGGGGGTCATGCTGCTCTGCGTCGGCCTCGCCAAGAAGGTCTTCCTCGGCGATCCCCTGGCGACCTACGTCAACCCGGTGTTCCAGGCCGCCGCCGCCGGCAAGGTGGTGACCGTCGCGGAGGCCTGGCAGGCGACCCTCGGCTTCACCTTCCAGATCTACTTCGACTTCTCGGGCTACACCGACATGGCGCTCGGCCTGGCGCTGCTGTTCGGCATCGTGCTGCCCCAGAACTTCGACGTGCCTTACCGCGCCACCTCGCTGCGGGACTTCTGGCGGCGCTGGCACATGACCCTGTCGCGCTTCCTGCGGGATTACCTCTACATCGGGATGGGCGGAAACCGGAGCGGCCTCGGCATCCAGCTCGCGGCCCTCCTCGCCACCATGACGCTCGGCGGCCTCTGGCACGGGGCCGGCCTGACCTTCGTGGCCTGGGGAGCGCTCCACGGGCTCGGCCTCGGCCTGGGGGTGCTCTGGCGCCGCGCGGGCGGGCGCATGCCGGCATTCCTCGGCTGGGGCCTCACCGCCCTGTTCGTGATCCTGACCTGGGTGCTGTTCCGCGCCACGAGCTTCGAGGCGGCGCTCGCGGTGTTCAAGGGACTGTTCGGCCTTGCGCCGATGGGGGCCGGCTTCAAGTGGCGCACCATCCTGATCGCGGCCGCGGTGGCGATGCTGGGGCCGAGCGCCTGGGCGGCCGTGCACCGCCTGCCGCCGCACCGGGGCCTCGCCGCCGCCTTCGCGGTGCTGTTCGTCATCGTCCTCCTGAAGATCGGGGACGATGCGAACTACGATTTCATCTATTTCCAGTTCTGACGCGATGGAGACCGCCCACATCGCCCAGACCCGATCCTGGCGCCGCTTCGCGACCGTGTTCGCCGCCACCGCCGCGGGGCTCGTGGCCGCCTACCTGGCGCTCGCCGTCGTGGTCGATCCCTACGACAGCGGGCGCTCGCGGCTGCTCTCGGTCGGGGGCGTGCGCCCGCAGGGTCCGCGCACCGCCGCCGCGAGCCGCGGCCGGAACCCCGCCTTCACGGGGGCGATCATCGGCAACTCGCACATCCAGCTCGTCGAGCCGGCCCGCCTCGGCGCGCTGACCGGAATCCCCTTCGTGCAGCTCTCGGTGCCCGCCACGGGGCCGGGGGAGCAATTCGTTCTGCTCGACTGGTACCTGCGCCACCATCCGGCCCCGCGGGCCCTCGTGGTCGCAGCCGACGAGTACTGGTGCACGAACGACCCGGCCCTGCCGAACGCCAAGCCATTCCCGTTCTGGTTGTTTTCCGACGGCGCGCCGGCCTATCTGCGCGGGCTGATGCGCTTTTCCGTGGCGCAGGAGGTCATCGGCCGGATCGGCTGGCTCCTGCGCGCGCGCCGCCCCCTCGCGCCCGCGGACGGCTGGTGGGATTACGAGCCGGATTACCTGCGCCAGGGCTACGCGGACGACCCGCGCCTCGTCGCCGACCGCGACCGGCGCCCCCCCGAGACACCGGATCCCGGGCGTGCCGGCCCGTTCCCGGCGGCGGACCGCTTCGCCGCGCTCCTCGCCCGCCTGCCGTCCGCGACGCCGGTGCTTCTCGTCTTCCCGCCCCTCTACGCGCCGGGCCTGCCCCGGCCGGGCAGCCCGCGGGAGGCGGCCGAGCAGGCCTGCAAGGACGCGGTCCGGCGGGCGCTCGCCAGCCATCCGGCGAGCGCCGTGCTCGATTGGCGCCGCGACCGGCCGGACTTGCACGACTCGGCACAATTCTTCGATCAGACGCATTACCGCCACCCGCTCGCCCGGCAACTCACCGACGAGATGGGAGCGAGCCTGCGACGGCTGATCCAGTCCCGGCCCAACCAGGACTAATCCGACTGGACTGTTCTCATCCGTACCACCGTGACGTGTTTGCCGCATGGCTCGCTGCATCTGCACGGTTAATCCGGTTCCGGCGTCAGTGTCCGTTGTCGCGACCTCTGACCTCGACTATACGGCACGAAATTATCGCCGCGGACCGGCCGTACGGGAAGTGTGAGGGCGACGAATGGCGAAGGTGGTGCTCGAGGACGGCTACGTTCCGACCGACGAAGAGCCCTTCATGAATGACCGGCAGCGCGAGTATTTCCGGCGCAAGCTGCTCGGTTGGAAGAACGACATCCTGCGGGAAGCCCAGGACACCCTGGTCGCCCTGCAGAGCGAGAACGAGAATCATCCCGATCTCGCGGACCGCGCCTCGTCCGAGACGGACCGGGCGATCGAGCTGCGCGCCCGCGACCGCCAGCGCAAGCTCACCGGCAAGATCGATGCGGCGCTCGCCCGCCTCGAGGACGGCTCCTACGGCTATTGCGAGGAGACCGGCGAGCCGATCTCCCTGAGGCGCCTCGATGCACGGCCGATCGCGACCCTGTCGCTCGAGGCGCAGGAGCGGCACGAGCGACGCGAGCGGGTTTACCGCGACGATTGACCTCGAGGATTGCCCGGCCGCGTGCGCACAATGAAATCGCGCGCGGCCGTCGAGATTTCGAATATTGCAGTGCGGCAACGCTTGAGTTTCTCGCGCGCCAATAGTGTGATTCTACACCGTTCCGAGCTGCGACAACTTTAGCAGTGACGGAACTTAGGCGCGTCCTGCCCATTCTCGACAGATACCTCGGGCGAGGATTTCGAGATGGACAACAGTATTCTGATCATCGTGCTGGCGCTTGCGACGCTGGTGATCGTCGCGGGCGTCGCCCTCTGGCAGCGCTCGCGCGTCGCGGCGGCCAAGGGGGATCCCGGCCGCTCGGCCTTCACCGAGCACCATGGCGGCGCCCCCCGGCAGAACCGGCCGGGCACCGAGCACTGAGGCGCTGAGCGCCGGGCGCGGGCGTCGATGCCGGCGCGGCGCCCGGAACCGTCTCAGAAGGGCAGCAGGATATCGACGAGCTGCTGCCCGTAGCGGGGCTGCTGCACATCCGTGATCTGACCGCGGCCCCCGTAGGCGATGCGGGCTTCGGCGATCTTCGTCGAATCGATCGTGTTGTCGGATTCGATGTCCTCGGGCCGGATGACGCCGGCCACGATCAGCTCGCGGACCTCGAAGTTCACCCGGATCTCCTGCTTGCCCTCGACGACGAGATTGCCGTTCGGCAGCACCTGCGTGACGATGGCCGCCACGTTCGTGGTCACCTGCTCGGCGCGCTGCACCGAGCCGGCGCCGTCGCTCGACGTGTTCGAGGTGGCGTTGAGCAGCTTGTCGGCCGCGATGCCGGCGGCCTTCACCCCCGCGTTGCTCTCGAGCCCGAAGGCATTCGGCAGCCCGAAGCCTTCCGTGTTCGAGCGCGAGCGCTTGGTCTCGTTGTTGAGATTCGCCTTGTCGGTGACGTTCACCTTCACGGTGACGAGGTCGCCGATGCGGGCTGCCCGCTGGTCCTTGAAGAAGGCGCGCGAGCCCGTGCGCCACAGGGAGTTCGGCGCGTAGGAGACGGGCTGCACCTCCGGCATCGGCAGGCGCACCGGGCGATAGCCCGGCTGCGCGGTCGGATCCTGGATCGCCGAGAGGTTCGGCTGGGCGCCGATCTGCGAGAGCCGGTCGACGGTGTTGCAGGCGCCGAGACTCCCCGAGGCGAGGAGGGCGGCGGCGAGGGCGAGGGAGCGGCTGGCGGGCATCGGACGCGGACTCGTGCTGAAATTCAGGGCGCTGGCGGCGGGCCGTCAGCGGCTCGGAGCGTCGAGGGCGGCGCTGGCCTGCCGCTGCGGGGCGGCGGGGCCGACGGAGACGCGGCCCGGGCCGACGACGGTGGCCTGGAGGATCTTCTTCGAGGCTCCGTTGACGACGTTGATGGTGGCTCCGAGGCGTCCGCTCTCGCTCGCCGAACCGCGCATCGACAGGGAGATGCCGGGCGCGTCGTACACGATGGTCACGGCCTCGCCGCGGTTGACGAGTTCGGGCGGGGCGGTGTCGCCGGTGCGCAGCACCGAGCCGGCGCTGAGCGTCCGCTGGGCAACCTCGGCGACGATGCCGGAGATGCCGGATTGCGCATCG
Source organism: Methylobacterium planeticum (assembly GCF_008806345.1). Taxonomy (GTDB): domain Bacteria; phylum Pseudomonadota; class Alphaproteobacteria; order Rhizobiales; family Beijerinckiaceae; genus Methylobacterium; species Methylobacterium planeticum. The sequence goes on from NZ_VZZJ01000006.1 coordinate 28,830, forward strand.
GGCGGCGAGCCTTCGCGGGGGCGGCGCTCGAGCGTGATGTCGGCGGCCAGGACCGGCTCGCCGCGGCTCACCGTGCGGGCGAGGACCGCGACCTCCCGCATCTCGACCACGAGGCCGGAGACGCGCAGCGAGGCCTGGCGCTCACCGAGGCTGATGAGGCCGCCGATCCGGCGCGAACGCGGATCGTAGGTGACGTCGAGGGCGGCGGCCTGGCCGTTGAGGTCGACGGGGGCGAGGAGCACGGGCGCTTCCCCGTCGAGGCGGACGCTGATGCCGCGCGGGTCGAGGCCATAGGCGGTCTCGAGGCTGCGCTTGAGGGCGGCCTCGATCTCCGGCGCACCGACCCGGCGCACCGCGCGCTGCACCGCGATCTGCACGCGGCCGCCGGTCTCGACCGAGCCGAGGCCGATCGCCGCCACCGCCTCGACGATGCGCCGGGCCTGGATCGTTCCGGTCGCGCCGAGCGCGGGGGCACGGAACAGGGGCCGCTGGCCGGCCTCCTGGGAGGCACCCTCGACGAGGTCCCCGAGGGTCAGGATGTCGCCCCGCGCCGTCACGTCGCCGCGCAGGCGCAGCGCGCCGCCGGCGAGCGCCGGCAGCGTCAGGACGCCGACCGCGAGCAGGGCCGCGAGCGCGAGGGCGGCGCGCCCCAGCATCCCGAGGCCGAGGGGGGCGACGCGGCGCGGGCTGGCCTCCGCGAGGGGCCTCAGGGCCTGCGTGGAATCGGGCAGGAGCATCGGAATCACCGGAAGCCTTAGCTGCGGAACATCTGGGAGGTCGTGGAGAGCATCTGGTCGGCCGCCGTGACGACCTTCGAGTTCATCTCGTAGGCGCGCTGCGCGGCGATCAGGGACGAGATCTCCGTGACGGCGTTCACGTTCGCCTCCTCGAGGTAGGATTGCTGCAGGTTGCCGAAACCCTCGGCGCCCGGCAGACCGTTGATCGCGGGCCCGGAGGCCGCGGTCTCGATGAAGAGGTTGTCGCCGATGGATTCGAGGCCGACCTTGTTGACGAAGCGGGCGAGCTGGAACTGCCCGAGGGCCTGCGGCGCGGTCTGGCCCGGCAGGGTCGCCTGGACGGCGCCGGTGGCGCTGATCGTGACCGCCGTGGCGGTGTTCGGCACGGTGATGCCCGGGTCGACGAGGTAGCCGTCGCGGGTGACGAGCTGGCCCTGCGCGCTGAGGTCGAAGGAGCCGTCGCGGGTATAGGCGGTGCGTCCGTCGGGCATCGTCACCCGGAACAGGCCCTCGCCGCGGATCGCGACGTCGTAATCCTTCTCGGTCGAGGTCAGCGTCCCCTGCGACATGATGCGGGCAGTCGAGACCGTCTTAACGCCGGAGCCGAGGGCGAGCCCGGCGGGCAGCTGCGTGTTCTGGTCCGAGGTCGAGGAGCCGGAGCGGCGCAGGTTCTGGTAGAGGAGATCCTGGAAATGCGCCTGCTGACGCTTGTAGCCGGTGGTGCGCAGGTTCGCGATGTTGTTCGAGATGACCTGGACGTTGAGTTCCTGGGCCGCCATGCCGGTGGCGGCGGCGTAAAGCGCGCGCATCGGTGCTTATTCCTTGTCCGGGGCGGGCTCAGGCGACGTCGGCGAGGCGGCGGATCGCCGTGCCCCGCATCTCGTCGAGCCGCGAGATCATGCTGGAGACCATCGTGTAGCTCCGGTTCACGTCCATCAGCCGGGTCATCTCGACCACGGGGCGGACGTTGGAGCGCTCGAGGGCGCCGGATTCGAGCCGGCCCGCGATGCCGGCGGGCTGCGGCTGGCCGGCCGCGGAATAGAGGTTCGCGCCCTCGTTCTTGAGCTGATGCGGGTTGGCGAAGCTCACGAGGCGGATCCGGCCGCGCACGCCGAGATTGGTCGAGACGGTGCCGTCCGGCCCGATCGCGACGCCGGTCTCCTGCGGGCCGAGGGTGATGGCCCCGGCCTCGCCCTGGACCGCGTAGCCGTCGCTCGTCACGAGGTTGCCCTGGTTGTCGAGCTCGAAGGCGCCGTTGCGGGTATAGCGCGGCCCCTGGGGCGTCTGCACCGTCAGGAAGGCCTCGCCCCGCACCGCCACGTGCAGCGGGTTGCCGGTCTGCTCGATCGCACCCTGGGCAAGGTCGAGGTTCGTGCCCTGGTCGATCACGTAGGAGATGCGGCGATCGTTCGTCTGGAACGTATCCGCGCTCGCCACCGGCGCCAGGTACTCCTGGAACCGCGAGTTGCGGCCCTTGAACCCGGTGGTCGAGACGTTCGCCATGTTGTTGGCGATGACGTCGAGCTCGCGCTGCAGCGCGACCTGGCTCGAGACTCCGACATACAGGGCGTTTTGCATCTGAGGACCCATGCGACGCGGGCGGCGTCGTTAACGACAACCGCATCCGCCGTGCCAGTCCGCCACGATCTCGTATTCCCTTATCCGACAGTCGCTTAGGGGGAACGCCCGGTGTTGCGCCGGGGACGCAGGAACGGACAGGCGGCAAAGCCGACCCGGCAGATCTTGCCGGCTTAACGGGTCATTAACCGTACGAACGGATACCTCGTGGAGGAAGGACGCCGAACCCCGCGCGGCCCTCCGGGATCCTGGGTTGCGGCACGATGGCCAAGAAGCCGAAGAAGGCCCCCGCCGAAGGCGAGGGCGGCGAGGTCGAGGCTCCGAAGAGCAAGAAGAAGCTCGTCATCATCCTGGCGGCGGTGCTGCTCCTCGGTGGCGGGGGCGGGGGCTTCTTCCTGATGAAGAAGAAGGCCGCTTCCCATGCCGAGGGCGAGCATGCCGAGGAGGTCAAGAAGCCGGTCGTCTTCCTCGACGTCCGCGAGATGATCCTCAACCTCACTCCGGAGCTTGGGCAGGACAAGGCGCGCTTTGCCAAGCTGCGCATCGCCCTCGAACTGAAGGACGCCAAGGCCGAGAGCGAGATCAAGCCGCTGATGCCCCGGGTCGAGGACACGCTCCAGGTCTACATGCGCGAATTGCGCGCGAGCGACCTCTCCGGCTCGATGGGGCTCTACCGGCTGCGCGAGGAGCTCCTGCGACGGGTCAACGTCGCGCTCTATCCCGCCAAGGCCGAGGCGGTGCTCTTCAAGGACGTGATCATCCAGTAGCGGATTGTCGAGACGATCATGGAACCCGACGACCCGAGCATGGAAGACGACTGGTCCGCGGCCCTCCTCGAGCAGAACGGGGAAGGCGGCGGCGACGCCTCGCTCGCCGAGGAATGGGGCGCGGCCCTCGCCGAGCAGGGCACCACCCGCAACGCCAGCGACGTCGCCGCCGAATGGGCGACGATGATCGAGGACGGGGAGAGCGACAACCTCCCCGAGCTCGCCGGCAACGACCGCATCCTGAACCAGGACGAGATCGACGGCGTCCTGGGCTTCTCCCTGCGCGAGCTCTCCGCCTCGGGTGCGGGCGGCGTGCGCGCCATCGTCGATTCGGGCGTCGTCCAGTACGAGCGCCTGCCCATGCTCGAGATCGTCTTCGACCGGATGATCCGGTTGTTGTCGACGAGCCTGCGCAACTTCTTCCAGGACAACGTCGAGGTGACCCTCGACAACATCACCTCGGTGCGCTTCGGCGACTACCTCAACGCGATCCCGCTGCCGACGCTGCTCGGGGTGTTCCGGGCCGATGCCTGGGAGAATTCCGGCCTCGTCACGGTCGAGTCGAACCTCGCCTACTCGACCCTCGACCTCCTCCTCGGGGGCAAGCGCGGCGGCTCCTCGAGCCGGCTCGACGGGCGGCCCTTCACGACGATCGAGATGCAGCTCGTGCGCCGCCTCGTCGAGATCATCCTGGGCGACCTCGAATTGTCGTTCCAGCCGCTCTCGCCGGTGCGGTTCCTGATCGACCGCATCGAGACGAACCCGCGCTTCGCCACCATCACCCGGCCGGCCAACGCCGCGATCCTGATCGGCCTGCGCCTCGACATGGACGGGCGCGGCGGCCTGCTGCAGATCCTGTTCCCCTACGCCACGATCGAGCCGATCCGTGAACTGCTCATGCAGAGCTTCATGGGCGAGAAGCTCGGCCGCGACCATGTCTGGGAGGGCCACCTCGCCACCGAGATCTGGCAGGCGGACGTGGCGATGGAGGCGGTGCTCCACGAGATGATGCTGCCCTTGAAGCGCGTGCTAGCGCTCAAGGTCGGCGACACCCTGATGTTCGACGCCAAGCCCACCGACCTGATCACCGTCCGCTGCGGAGACTGGGCCCTGACCCAGGGGCGCATCGGCCGGGTCGACGACACCATCGCCGTGCAGGTGACGCGGCCGCTGCGCCGCTCCCGCACCACGCTCCAGGCCTTCGAGGCCTCGATGAACAACCGGAACGACGGGTAGCGCCCCATGAGTGTCCTCGTCACGCTGCTCGCCGACCTCCTCGTGGCGGTGCTCCTCGTCGCCACCATCGTGTCCTCGATGCGCCTGTCCCGGAAGATCGCCGTGATGAAGGGCGACGAGGCGGCGCTGCGCCAGACGATCGGCGACCTCATGGTGGCGAGCAACACCGCCGAGCGGGCGATCGCGGGCCTGCGCAACGCCCTCGACGAGTGCGACCGGACCCTGGCCGAGCGCCTCGGCACCGCGGAGCGCTACGCCACTGACATCGCCGCGCAGGTCCAGGCCGGGGAGGGCGTGCTCGCCCGCATCGGCGCGATCGTCTCCGAGATGGGCAGTGCCGCCCGGGCGCCGCGCCCCGTGGTCCCGGCGCCCGCGCCGGAGCCCGTGGTCGCCGCTCCGCCGCCCCCGCCCGCGAGCCCGAACGGTGAGCGCCTCGGCGCCGCGGCCGCCGCGGCGCTCGCCATGTCCGAGCGCGCCCTCAGCCGTGTCCGGAGCCGGGCCGCGTGAGCGAGGCGCCGAAAGCCGCGGTCGCGGCCGCACCGCAACCCTTGCTGCAGGCGGCGCGTCCGAGCCTCGCCGGCACCGCCGTCGCGCAGGCCGTCCCCCGCAATCCCGCCCCGCGCAAGCCCGCGGCGGCCGGCACGGCCCTCGGCCTGTCGCGCAAGCGCCCGGTGCGCCCGCTGAAGCTGCGCCTGATCGATGCCGTCAGCCTCGCGGCGGCCGGGCTCCTCGTCCTGAAGCTCGCGACCCTCCTGGTCGAGCCGCCGAGGGTCGACCAGGAACTGCCGGATTTCGCCCGCGTCCTCGCCAGGGCCCGGACCGGCTACGAGATCCCCGATCCGACCACCACCGGCTCCGTCAGCCCGAAGGAGGCCGAGAAGCCGGCGGATGCCAGGAAGCCGGAGCCCGCGGCGGTCCAGGCCCTGCCCGAGCCGGTCTCGCCGACCGAGCGGGCGCTGCTGGAGAAGCTCGGCGCCCGCCGCGACGCGCTGAAGCAGCGCAGCCAGGACCTCGACCTGCGCGAGCAGATGCTCGGCGAGGCCGAGCGCAAGCTCGAGGGGGGCGTCAACGACCTGAAGCAGGCCGAGGACAAGGCCGATGCGGGGGGCGGCAAGAAGGCCGAGGCCGAGAAGGCGGCGCTGCGCAACATCGTCACCATGTACGAGACGATGAAGCCGAAGGACGCCGCCCGCGTCTTCGACCGGCTTCATCACGACGTGCTGGTGCCGATCGTGCTGGCGATGAACCCACGCAAGATGGCGGAGGTCCTCGCCGTGATGCAGCCGGAAACCGCCGAGAAGCTCACCGTCGCCCTGGCGAACCGGGCCCGCGGCGTCACGGGCCCGCAGGCGCAGGCGAATGCCGGCGCGGCCCTGCCGCCGAACGAATTGCCGGCGATCGACCCGACGCCGAGCCCGCCGCCGAGCCTGCCGCGCTGAGGCACCGCAAGCCGACGGCCTCCCCCGGGATGGAGGGAGGCCGCATCGGGCAAATCATGGGCAAGTCATCCGGCGGGCCGCGGCTCAGGCCGCCTGTCGTCGGGCCTCCGCGGCGAAGGCCGGGGCGATCTCCACGGGCGCGCGCGCGCCCGTCGCCCGAACGAGACCGGCCGCGTCCGCGAGGGCGCCGGCGCGCAGTTCCAGCCCGAGGAAGCGCTCGCGCGCGAAGGGGCCGGGCAGGCACAGGCCCTCGGCGAGCGCCTGCGAGAAGCCGAATCGGGCGTAGTAGGGGGCATCGCCCACGAGCAGCACCGCGGCGTGGCCGAGCGCCTCCGCCCGGCCGAGGGCCGCGTGCATCAGCACCTTGCCGAGCCCCTGGCCGTGCAGGGCCGGGTCGACGGCGAGCGGCCCGAGCAGCAGGGCGTCCCCGGCCTCGCCCGCTGCGACGTTCCACAGGCGCACGGTCCCGACGAGGCGGCCGCGGCGCGTGGCGGAGAAGGCGAGGCGGCGCGCGGGCAGGCGGCCCTCACGCAGGCGCTCCGAGGTCTTGGCGAAGCGCGAGGCCCCGAAGCACGCGTCGAGCAGTCGCTCGCGCGCCGAAACATCGACAGCATGCTCGTCACGGATCTGGATCACGGCCGTACCCTTCCCAAGCGTTGGGAGAAGCGACAGCCCTCGCACCGGCCTCCCACGAGGCCGGCCGTCCGGGATGGATGAGGCTGATGGGCGCAGGGAATGCGCGAGGCCCGGACGAGGTTCCCGTCCGGACCGGTCAGGGCGCGAGCGCCGTCAGATCACGATCTGCTCGAGCGGGGGGAAGCCGTTGAAGGCCACCGCCGCGTAGGTCGTCGTGTAGGCGCCCGCGCCCTCGATCAGGACCTTCTCGCCGATCGAGAGGGAGACCGGCAGCGGGTAATGGTTCTTCTCGTAGAGCACGTCCGCGGAATCGCAGGTCGGGCCGGCGAGCACGCAGGGCGCCATGCGGTCGTCGTCGTGGTCGGTGCGGATCGCGTAGCGGATCGACTCGTCCATGGTCTCGGCGAGTCCGCCGAACTTTCCGATGTCGAGATAGACCCAGCGCACCTCGTCCTCGGCCTCCGACTTCTTCGAGACGAGCACGACCTCGGCCTCGATGATGCCGGCGTTGCCGACCATGCCGCGGCCGGGCTCGATGATCGTTTCGGGCAGGCGGTTGCCGAAGTGCTTGGTCAGCGCCCGGAAGATCGCGTCGCCGTAGGATTCCACCCCCGGCACCGCCTTGAGGTACTTGGTCGGGAAGCCGCCGCCGAGATTGACCATCTGCAGGCCGATGCCCCGCAGCGCGCATTCCTGGAAGATCATGGAGGCGGAGGCGAGGGCCCCGTCCCAGGCTTCCGTGTTGCCCTGCTGCGAGCCGACGTGGAAGGACACGCCGTAAGCGGTGAGGCCCTGCCGGTGGGCGTGCTCCAGCACGCCGATCGCCATCTCGGGCACGCAGCCGAACTTGCGCGAGAGCGGCCACTCGGCGCCGGCGCCGTCGCAGAGGATGCGGCAGAACACCTGGACCTCGCCGGCCTCGATGCCGGCGGCGGCGGCGGCGCGCACGATCTTCTCGACCTCGGCCTCGCAATCGACCGCGAAGAGGCGCACCCCGAGCTTGAGAGCGCGGGTGATGCAGCGTTCCTTCTTGATGGTGTTGCCGAAGGAGACCCGGTCCGCCGTGGCGCCGGCGGCGAGCGCCATCTCGATCTCGACCACCGAGGCCGTGTCGAAGCAGGAGCCCATCTCGGCGAGCAGGCGCAGCACCTCCGGCGCCGGGTTCGCCTTGACGGCGTAGAACACGCGGGTGTCCGGCAGCGCCCGGGCGAAGGCCGTGTAGTTGTCGCGCACGACGTCGAGGTCGAGCACCATCACCGGGCCCTCGTCACGGCCCATGTCGCGGCGTGCGCGCAGGAAGTCGCGGATACGATCGGTCATGGTCGTCCCCACCATAGGTTCGCAGGCGCCCGTCGAGGGGCGCGTTGTCGAAATCGAGCGATCCGGAAGGACCGCCGGCGTCAGGGGGCGATGCGACGCGACGCTCGGCGCGCTTTGGAGACGCGACGGGCATTGCGGGCGCAGAGCACCCGGAAGCTGCCTTGGATTGGTAGGGGGAACCCCAACCGCACTGCGGGCAAGGAGAAACAAGCCTCTTCGGTGCCGGCCTTTGGAGGGCCGACGAGACCAAAAAAGCCCGTTCGTCGTTGCTTTAAGCTGCGTCCCCCGTGGAGAGCGGGGTTCGCCGGTTTCGCCTCCGGCTGCCGGTTGTTGTCGGGGTCCGGTGTTGCCACCTGGATGCCGGCCGGAGGGAATCCACCCTGTCGACCATCGATCCTTTAAGACCCCTGGCGGCTGTCCGGCAGTTGGCCGGATGCCCACCAACCGACACGCGGCCACAGGCACGTGCGAAATTGGGCAAGCGGGATATACGTGCGGACCCTCTTCCTCACAAGGGAAAACAGCGCCGCAGGGCCTCGGAATCCCCGGACTTTCCCACAATTGTTGCACAAACGCCGCGGCGTCCCGCGCGGAGGCTTTCCAAGCGCCGCCGGAGCGCGCATCTCACCCTGCCGGGGGGAAGCGCCGCACCCGCCCCGACGCGATCCCGCATCCGCCCACGTTCAAGTCGAGGACCATGACCGAGCCCACCCGCCGCGCCGTCGTCCCGGGCCTTGCCGTGGCAAGCCTCGCCGCGGCCAGCCTTGCCGCGACCGGTGTCGCCGCCCCCTTCCTGTCCGGAAGGGCGCTCGGCCAGGGGGAGGGGCGCAACACCAGGCGCTTCAGCCTGGAGGACGTCGACCGGCGCGCGCGCGACCTCGCCAAGGCGCCCTTCGACCCGCGCGAGCCGGCGCTGCCGCCGCCGCTCGCGGGCCTCGACTACGATGCCTGGCGCGACATCCGCTTCCGCCCTGCCAAGGCGTTCCTCGGGGCCGAGGGCAGCCCGTTCCGGCTGCAGCTCTTCCATCTCGGCTTCCTCTACAAGCGCCCCGTCACCGTGAGCCTGATCCGGGGCGGCGTCGCGACCTCGATCCCGTATCAGGCGAGTCTGTTCGATTTCGGCCGGATCCATCTCGACAAGCCGCTTCCCGTCGATCTCGGCTTCGCGGGCATCCGCCTGCACACGACGCTCAACAAGCCGAACGTCCTCGACGAGCTGATCACCTTCGTGGGCGCGAGCTATTACCGCTTCCTCGGCCGCGACCAGCTCTACGGGCTCTCGGCACGGGGCCTCGCGGTGAATGTCGAGGGGGCGGGCGGCCCGGAGGAGTTCCCGTTCTTCCGCGAATTCTGGGTCGAGGTGCCCGAGAAGGCGGCGGAGGCCTGCGTGGTCTACGCGCTCCTCGACGGTCCCTCGGTCACGGGGGCCTACCGCTTCACGGTCCAGCCGGGCGACGAGACGGTGGTCTCGGTCGAGGCGAGACTCCATCCCCGCCGCGACCTCGACGGCATCGGCCTCGCGCCGCTGACCTCGATGTACTTCATCGGCGAGAACGACCGCGCCTTCTCGGACGATTACCGGCCGGAGCTGCACGATTCCGACGGGCTGCTGATCGCCGCGGGAAGCGGCGAGTGGATCTGGCGGCCCCTCGACAATCCGGCGAGCCGCCGCCTCTCCGCCTTCGCCGACACCAACCCCCGGGGCTTCGGGCTGATGCAGCGTGACCGCAGCTTCGAGGACTACCAGGACCTCGAGGCCGGCTATCATCGGCGCCCGAGCTGTTTCGTCGAGACGGCGGGATCCTGGGGGGAGGGCAGCGTCGTCCTGATGGAACTTCCGACGAACACGGAGACCGGGGACAACATCGTGGCATGGTGGCGGCCGAAGCAGCCCTACAGAGCCGGAGAGCCGGTCTCCGTCGCCTACCGGGTCCGGGCCATGGCGGCGGGAACACGCCTCCACGGCGGTGCCACGGTCGCCAACACCTACGTGGTCGGCGCTGCCGCGAGCGGCGCGGCGCCCGCGAGCGACCCGCGCGCCGCCCCGGCGGGCAAGCCCCTGAGCCGCCGCTTCCTGATCGACTTCACCGGGGGCGACCTCGCCTATTATATGCCCGACCCGGCCCTCGTCGAGGTCGTGGCCAGCACCGGGCAGGGAACGATCGTGGCGACCTCCATCACGCCCAACCCGCACATCGCGGGCTTCCGCGCGGCGGTCGACGTCCGCCTCGACGGCGCCGGGCAATCGACCGAGCTGCGGGCCTATCTCAGGGCCGGGAACCGCACACTCTCGGAAACCTGGACCTACGCCTGGGCCGCAGCGTGAGCGTGCCGGCCGCAAAGCTCAACCCGGTCGTCACCGTCCGCGAAGCGCGAAGCGGCGACCTCGACGCCCTCCTGGCGCTCGAACACGCCGCGTTCGCGAGCGATCGCGCCGAGCGGCGGGCGATCCGCCACGCGATCGCTTCGCCCTCGATGACCCTCCTGGTCGCCCTCGTGGACGAGGCCTCCGCCGAGCCGGTGCTCGTCGGCGCCGCGACGATCGAGCGGCGGCGCGGCAGCCGCAATGCACGCCTCTCCTCGATCGCGGTCTCACCGGCCCGCGCCGGGCTCGGCCTCGGCGGATTGCTGCTCGACGCCGCGGAGGCCGACGCGCGCCGGCACGGTTGCACCCGGCTCCGCCTCGAGGTCCGGGCCGATAACGGCGCCGGCATCCGGCTCTACGAGCGCCGGGGCTACGTCCGCTTCACGGTGCGGCCGGACTATTACGAGGACGGCATGGAGGCCTGGCGCTACGAGAAGGCGCTCGGCGAGGCGAGGCCGGGACCCCGGACGCGACGAAGCGCGCCCCGCGCGTGACGGGACGGGCTTCGCGCCGGGATCATGTACGGGCGCCGGTCGGTCTCAGTCGCAGGATTCCTTGGTGACGGTCTTCTTGTCCCCGTACTCGTTCGTCTTCGACACGGTCTTCGAGGCGCAGCCGTCGCTGGTCTCGCGGGTCTCGACGGATTTGTGCTCGGTCGCGGGACGGTCGACCACGACGGTGTCGGGCGCGTCGCGGCGGATCACGGTCGTCTCGGCGGTCGCCGCCTGAACCCCCAGGATCGTGAACAGGGACGCGGCTGTCAGGAGCGATGTGCGCATGGGTCTCTCCACTTGGTGGTTGAATCTGCGCTAGCAACGGCAACCCTGGCAGTACGGTTCCTGGCCATTTTGCACGCTCCACGAGAATGTCGGCGAAGGGCTCAACCAATCGGCAAGGGGTCGCCGGCTGCCTTCCTGCCGCCGGATTAGGAGTTTCTTACCCGCAGGCCGCTAACACGGCGGCGGTGCCCGCCCGGCGCCCCCGAAGGATGCTCGCTGAAGGCTGTTCATGGCTGTCATCGCCGCCTTTGTGCTCAATGCCGGGCTGAACTTCATCCTCGGCCTGATCATCGCAAAGCTCCTCGGCCCCGCCGATTTCGGCCGGTTCGCCTTGGCGACGGCGGGCGCGATCGTCCTCAACACCCTGCTGTTCGAGTGGCTGCGCCTCTCCGCCACGCGGTTCTACTCGGGCCGCGTGCGCGCCGACGAGCCCTGGATCCGCCACGGCCTCGACCGGGCCTACGCGGTCATCGCCGCCGTGCTGCTCGCCGCGGCGCTCCTTTGCGCCGGCTTCGGCGTGGAGGCGGGCCCCGAGAGCCGCGGAGCGCTGTTCGCCGGAACCGCGATGGCGGCCCTCGGCATCGGCGTCTTCGACTTCCACGCCGCGCTCGCCCGGGCCCGCTTCGACGGCGGGCTCTACTTCCGCCTCGTCGCCCTCAAGAACCTGATCAGCTTCGCCGCGATGGCGGCGACCGCCTGGTACCTGCCGCAGCCGACCTACGTGCTCCTCGCCTTCGCGGGCGCGCAGGTCGTCACCGTGTTCCTGCTGCGCCATCCCCTGCGCGACCCCGCCACCCCGGTGCTGCGGGTGCGCCTGCGCGAGACCTGGCGGCTGTTCATGCTCTACGGCCTGCCGCTGATCGCCGCGAACGCGATCTACCAGCTGATGCCCTTCCTCAACCGCGGCACCATCGCGGCGCAGGCGGGCTTCGCCGAGGCCGGCTACTTCGCGCTCGCGGCCGACGTCACCTCCCGCAGCCTCTCGACGCTCGGCACCGCCCTCGACCTGCTGCTGTTCCAGCTCGCCGTCCAGGCGGAGGAGCACCAGGGCCGGGCGGCGGCGGAGCGTCAGGTCGCCGACAACGCCGTCACCGTGGTGGCGCTGCTGCTTCCCTGCGCCGTCGGCTTCTGGGCGGTGCTGCCGGCGCTCCAGGCCCTCGTGGTCCCGGAGGCCTTTCGCGGGCCCTTCGCGCTCTACGCCGCCCTGATGATCCCGGGCCTGTTCTGCCTCGCGATGATGAACTTCGCCCTCAACCCGATCTTCCAGATCCGGCGCCGCACCCTGCCGGTGATCGCCGCCGCGGTGATCGGCCTCGCGGTGAACGGCGTCGGCCTCCTCGTCCTGCCGGCCCTCGTCGGCGCGGCGGGCATCGCGCTGGCACAGAGCCTGGGCCTCGGCGCCGCCTTCGCCTGGCTGGCGCTGCGGGCCCTGACCGGGCCGGAGCCGCTGCGGCTGCCCTGGCGCGGCCTTGCGGGGGCCGGCGCCGCGAGCCTCGCCATGGGACTCGCCCTGACGCCGCTGCGCCATCTCGAGCCGGTCACCGCGCTGGCGGTGTCGGTGCCCCTCGGGGTGGCGCTCTACGGTGGCCTCGTCTGGCTCTTCGACATCGCGGGCCTGCGCAGCGTCGTGGCGCTGCGCCTGCGGCGCGGACAAGCGGCCCTCGCCGACTAGTCGAAGCGCGCCCGGGCGCTTGAAACCGGAGCGCAAACCCGCATGATCCTGCCGAAAGGGAGGGCCGTACAGGCCGTCCCGCGATGGGCAGGAAACGATGCGTTCATACGAGCCGACGGGCGAGGACGAAGCCGCGGGCGTCGTCCGCGAGGCCGCGGGCCGGTCCGAGCCGCTGCGGCTCGTCGGCGCCGACACCAAGGCCGGCATCGGCCGGCCGGCGCAGGATGCCGCCACCCTGAGCGCCCGAGGCCTCACGGGCGTCACCCTGTACGAGCCCGCCGAGATGGTGGTGGCCGCCCGCGCCGGCACGCCGCTCGCCGAGGTCCAGGCCCTGCTCAACGGGCGCGGCCAGATGCTGCCCTTCGAGCCCGCGGACCACCGCCGCCTGATGCGCACGGCCGGCGAGCCGACCTTCGGGGCGGTGGCGGCGGCCAACAATGCCGGGCCGCGCCGCATCAACGCCGGGGCGGCGCGCGACAGCCTCATCGGCGTGCGCTTCGTCAACGGGCGCGGCGAGGTCATCAAGTCCGGCGGGCGGGTGATGAAGAACGTCACCGGCCTCGATCTCGTGAAGTTGATGGCGGGCTCCTGGGGCACCCTCGGCTTCCTCACCGAGGTGACCTTCAAGGTCCTGCCCGTGCAGGAGCGCACCGCGACCCTGGTGTTCGGCGGCCTCGACGAGGCCCGCGCCGTCGAGGCCCTGAGTGCCGCCCTCGGCTCGCCCTTCGAGCTGACCGGCGCCGCGCACCTGCCCGCCGGCATCGCGGGGCCCGAGCCCCGGACCCTCATGCGGATCGAGGGTTTCGCCGGCGCCGTCGATTACCGGGCGGGCGCGCTGCGCCGCCTGCTCCGGCGCTTCGGCCAGCCCGACCTCGTCGAGGGCGAGGCGGGTGCCGCCCTCTGGCGCGGCGTGCGCGACGTCGAGGCCTTCTGCGAGGCGGACGGCGAGGCCGTGTGGCGGATCTCCACCGCCCCGGTGAAGGGCGCCGCGGTGGCCGCCGAGATCGGCCGGGCCCGGGCCGGGCGCTGGTACTACGACTGGGGCGGCGGGCTGATCTGGCTCGCGACCGCGAGCGCGGGCGATGCCGGCGCCGCCGCGATCCGCGCGAGCCTCGCGACCCATGGCGGGCACGCGACGCTCGTCCGCGCCCCCGATCCGGTGCGGGCCGCGGTGCCGGTGTTCCAGCCGCTCACCGAGCCGCTGATGCGGGTGACCCGCGGGATCAAGGCCGCGCACGACCCCAAGGGGCTGTTCAACCCCGGCCGCATGTACGCGGGCGTCTGACGCCTCGGGCCTGCGCGACGATTCCCCATGCCCGACGCCGCCCGCTTCGGTATAATTGCTCCAATTCAAAAGGACGCTGGGCCCGGACGGGAATTTCCCGATCCGCCGGCCGGGCCGAGGAAACGACCGTGCAAACCAATTTCAGCCTGGCGCAGCTCGCCGACCCGGCCATGGCGGCCTCCGAGAAGATCCTGCGCACCTGCGTGCATTGCGGCTTCTGCACCGCGACCTGCCCGACCTACCTCCTCCTCGGCGACGAGCTCGACAGCCCGCGCGGGCGCATCTACCTGATCAAGGACATGCTCGAGGGCGGAAAGCCGGCGAGCCGGGAGGTGGTCAAGCACGTCGACCGCTGCCTCTCGTGCCTGTCCTGCATGACGACCTGCCCGTCCGGGGTGCACTACATGCACCTCGTCGATCACGCCCGCACGCATATCGAGGAGACCTACGCGCGGCCCGCCGACGACCGCGTCCTGCGGGCGCTGCTCGCCTTCGTGCTGCCCTATCCGGCGCGCTTCCGCCTCGCGCTCGTCGGGGCGAAGCTCGGCCGGCCGCTCCGGGGGCTGGTGGCGCGCCTGCCGCGCGTCGGCAACCGGCTCGCCGCGATGCTCGACCTCGCGCCGGCGGCGCTGCCCGGCCGCAACCCGACGAACCGGCCCGGCCTGTTCCCGCCGGGAACGGAGGTCCGGCGCGGCCGGGTCGCGCTGCTGCGCGGCTGCGCCCAGAGCGTGCTGCGGCCGGACTTCAACGAGGCGGCGATCCGGCTCCTCAACCGGCACGGCGTCGAGGTGGTGCAGCCGAAGGGGGAGGGCTGCTGCGGGGCGCTGACCCACCACATGGGCAAGGAGGCCTCCGCTCACGCCCACGCCCGGCGCACCATCGACGCCTGGATCGCCGAGATGGACGGCCCCGGCCTCGACGCCATCGTGGTGACGGCCTCGGGCTGCGGCACCACGATCAAGGATTACGGCTTCATGTTCCGCGAAGACCCCGCCTACGCCGACAAGGCGGCGCGGGTCTCGGCCATCGCCCGCGACGTCACCGAATACGTGGCGAGCCTCGGCCTCGACGCGCCCGTGGTCGAGAGCGACCTCGTGGTGGCCTACCACTCCGCCTGCTCGATGCAGCACGGCCAGGGCATCCGCACCGAGCCGAAAACCCTGCTGAAGCGGGCGGGCTTCACCGTGAAGGACGTGCCCGAGGGCCATATCTGCTGCGGCTCGGCCGGGACCTACAACATCCTGCAGCCCGAGATCGCCGAGCGCCTGCGGGCCCGCAAGGTCGCCAATATCGAGCGGATGCGGCCGGACCTCATCGCCACCGGCAATATCGGCTGCGCGACCCAGATCGGGAAGGGCACGAACCTCCCGATCGTGCACACGGTCGAGCTCCTCGACTGGGCCACCGGCGGCCCGATGCCGGCGGCCCTCGCGGGGGTGAGCCCGCGGGACGCCCTGTTGGCGGCGGAGTAGGGGCGATCCCGGCGGTCTCAGGCCGGCGCCGCCTCCCGCACCGCGTCCAGCACGAAGACCCGGATCGCCGAGGAGAGGTTCTGCCCGGCCCGGCCCGCGTCGATCGTGCCGATCAGCGCCTGGACCGACTGCTCGCGCGCCGCCGCGATCTCCCGCAGCGCCCGCCAGAACGGCTCCTCCAGGGAAACGCTGGTCCGGTGCCCCGCGATCATCACCGACCGCTTGACGATGCCGGCGCTCATGCCTTCCGGTTTCATGCCTTCGGGTCTGATGCCTCGGGGTCGTCGGCCTTCAGGCGGTGGCCCTCGTGGCGGGAGGCCTCCAGCGCCTTGCGGGTCTCGGCCAGGGTCCTGGCCTTCTTCGGCCGGCCGAAGACCACGCGGTTCTCGCTGGCCTTCTCCGCCTTCTCGGCGCGCTCGCGCGCCTTGCGGACCTGGCGCAGGTTGATGATCTCGGCCATGCCTGCCTCCTCACCTCACGCGGCCCTGAGGCCGGAGCCGGCGCGGAATGAGGGCCGCGCCGGGGGATGCTGCCCCTATTCGGCGCTCGGCGCCAGCATGTCCTCGGGGCGCACGACCCGGTCGAACTCGGCCTCCGTGACGTAGCCGAGGCGCAGGGCCTCCTGCTTCAGGGTGGTGCCGTTCTTGTGCGCCGTCTTGGCGATCTCGGCGGCCTTGTCGTAGCCGATCGTGGGCGCCAGCGCCGTCACCAGCATCAGCGACCGGCTCATCAGGTCGGCGATCTTGTCCTCGTTGGCCTTGATGCCGACGACGCAATTGTCGGCGAAGCTCACCGCCGCGTCGGCGAGCAGCCGCACCGATTGCAGCACCGCGTTGGCGATCACGGGCTTGAACACGTTCAGCTCGAAATGGCCCTGGCTGCCCGCGAAGGCCACCGTCGTGCCGTTGCCGATGACCTGGGCGCAGACCATCGTCAGCGCCTCGCACTGGGTCGGGTTGACCTTGCCGGGCATGATCGAGGAGCCGGGCTCGTTCTCGGGCAGCGACAGCTCGCCGAGGCCGGAGCGCGGGCCGGACGCCAGCAGGCGGATGTCCTGCGCGACCTTGAACAGGCCGGAGGCGAGGGCCGCGAGCGCGCCCTGCGTGAACACCAGGGCATCGTGGGTCGCCAGCGCCTCGAACTTGTTCTCGGCGGAGGTGAAGGGGAGCCCGGTCAACTCAGCGACCTTGGCGGCGAAGGCCTCGGCGAAGCGCGGGTGGGCGTTGAGGCCGGTGCCGACGGCGGTGCCGCCCTGCGCCAGCGCCAGCACGCCCGGCAGCGTCGCGGCGATGCGGGCGCCGCCGAGGGCCACCTGCTGGGCGTAGCCGGAGAATTCCTGGCCGAGCGTCACCGGCGTGGCGTCCTGCAGGTGCGTTCGGCCGATCTTGACGATGCTCTCGAAGGCCCTCGCCTTGGCATCGAGCGCCCCGTGCAGATGCGTCAGCGCCGGCATCAGCCGGTCGTTGATCTCCCGCGCGACCGCGATGTGCATGGCGGTCGGGAAGGTGTCGTTCGAGGACTGGCCCCGGTTGCAATGGTCGTTCGGGTGGACCGGCGCCTTGCCGCCGCGCTGGCCCCCGAGGCGCTCGTTGGCGAGGCTGGCGATCACCTCGTTGGCGTTCATGTTGGACTGGGTGCCCGAGCCCGTCTGCCAGACCACGAGGGGGAACTCGTCGTCGTAGCGCCCGGCCACCACCTCGGCGGCGGAGTCCGCGATTGCCGCGGCGATCGTCCCGTCGAGCTGGCCCAGATCCTTGTTCACGAGCGCGGCGGCCTGCTTGACGAGGCCGAGGGCGTGGACGAGGGGCGCCGGCATGTGCTCGGTGCCGATCCGGAAGTTCTGGATCGAGCGTTGCGTCTGGGCACCCCAGTACCGGTGGGCCGGTACCTCGATCGGACCGAAGGTGTCGGATTCCGTGCGGGTGGCGGTCTCGCTGGGCTGCGGCGACATCGTGGCCTCTACGTCTTGAAACAAGCGGACCCTACTTACGGCAGGGATACGCAAATCGCGATGGCGCTTTTCACGGCGTCTGACAAACGGCGCGGGCTGTCGCTGCCCTATGCCGAGGATGGCGCCTCAATGCTCACGACCCCGATCCTCCCCGTCCCGGACCGCTTCCGCCCGAAGGTCCCGGCCCCCTTGCGCGAGCCGATGGGGCTTTTCGCCTTCCTCAAGGCGGCCCGCGCCAACCCGATCACGACCTGGATGGAGGAGCACTTCACCGCGCCGGTCCTCGCCGGGGACGGCGCGCTCGGCCGCGTGACGGTGGTGAGCGACCCTGGCCTGATCCGCTACCTCTACGTCGAGAACGCGAAGAACTACCGCAAGGACGACCTTCAGCGGCGCGTCCTGGCGCCCGGCCTCGGCAACGGCCTCCTCACCGCCGAGGACGAGGAGTGGCGCCTGCAGCGCCGCATGCTCGCGCCGGTCTTCTCGGCGCGCAACGTCGCGGGCTTCGCCGACGCGATGAACCAGGCCGGCGCCCGCATCGCCCGGCGCCTCGCGCGCCGCGACGGCGTCCGGGTCGATGTCGCGCTCGAGATGACGCGCACCACCCTCGACGTCCTCGAACGCACGATCTTCACGCAGGGCCTGCCGAGCGACCCGGACGCCCTCGGCCGCGCCATCACGCGCTTCCTCGAGGCGGTCGGGCCGATCGATCCCCTCGACGTGTTCGGCGTGCCGACCTTCGTGCCCCGAATCGGGCGCCTGCGGGCGCGCCCCGCCATCCGCTTCTTCGCCGAAATCGTCGACGCCTTGATCGAGCGCCGCCGGGCGCTGATGCGGGGCGGCGCGGCGCCGAAGGACCTCCTGACCCTGCTGCTCGCCGCGCAGGACCCGGAGACCGGCAAGGGCCTGACCGATCTGGAGGTCAAGGCGAACATCGTCACCTTCATCGCGGCCGGGCACGAGACCACCGCGAACGCGCTGACCTGGGCCCTCTACTGCCTGTCGCAGGACCCGGCCGCCCGCGAGCGGCTCGAGCGCGAGGTCGACGCGGCCGTGGCCGGCCCGGCGGGGTTCGATGCCGAGGCTCTGCCCTTCGCCAAGGCGGTGGTGGAGGAGACCATGCGGCTGTTTCCGCCGGTGCCGTTCCTCAGCCGGCAGGCCATCGCCGAGGACCGGATCGGCCGCCTCAAGATCCCCCGCGGCTCGATCGTGATGGTGGCTCCCTACGTGCTCCACCGGCACAAGACCCTGTGGGAGGATCCGGCGGCCTTCCTGCCGGAGCGCTTCCTCGGCGCGGCCCGGGCGCAGATCCCGCGCTTCTCCTACCTGCCCTTCGGGGCCGGTCCCCGGATCTGCATCGGCCAGAGCTTCTCGGTGCAGGAGGCCGTCATCCTGCTCGCGCATATCGTCCGCACGGCGCGGCTCGACCTGCCGGCCGACCACCCGCCCGTGACGCCGCTCCACCGGGTGACGCTGCGGCCGGCGCACGGGCTGCACATGGACGTGCAGGCGCGTCGCCCGGGATCGGGCCCCGCCGCGTTGGCCCGGCGCATCGCCCAGCCCGGGTTCGTGACGGCAGCAGGACGGCAGGCTCCGTGAGCCCGGGGGAGGGGCCCGTCACCGGCGCCCCGAACCGGCTTTCGATCGGTGAGACCGCGATTGCCGGCGCGACGGGGTCGGAGCCCGGGAGCCGGCGCTTCGCCGGCGCCGGTCCGCGCAACCGGACGGCCGGTGTCGCCGTCCGTTCCCTCGATCCAGGCGCGCCGCTGACGCCACCATCCCGTGCAGCGCGATTCGGGCCTTCGGCGAATCGGACCTTCAGTGATGCGGAGCCCGACGAGGGCGCCTGAGGGTCAGCTCTTCTTGCGGAAGGCGTCGAGGCTGACGACCTCGGCGCCGTTCTCGCCGGCCTCGGCCTCGCCGTCCTTCCTGGCGGCCGGGCGGGGCGGGGCCTTCGCCTCGTCGCCCGCGGCGCCGTTCTGGGCGACGGGTAGGCTGGGCACCACCTTCGGCACGTTGCTGCCGATGGCCGCGAGCCCGGTGCCGCGCGGCTTGGTCTCGCTCGGCTCGGAGGCGGCGCCCCGCGGCCCGGACTTCGCCGGGGCCGGCGTCTCGTCCTCCTCGGGCAACTCGGCGCCGTCACTGAGGTCGAATTTGAGGCCGAACTGCACGGACGGGTCGAAGAACCCGGTCAACGCCTCGAAGGGCACGAGCAGGCGCTCCGGCACGCCCGAGAAGGACAGGCCCACCTCGAAGGTGTGCTCGTTGACCGACAGATCCCAGAACTGGTGCTGCAGGACGATCGTCATGTCCTGCGGATACTTCTCCCGCAGGCGCTGCGACATGCGCACCCCCGGCGCCTCGGTGCGGAACGAGACGTAGAAGTGGTGCTCCCCGGCGAGCCCGTCGCGCGCCGCATCGGTCAGCACCTTGCGGACGACGCCGCGGAGGGCATCCTGCACCAGGAGATCGTAACGGATCAGATCATCTGCCATCGGCTGTCGCTTTGCCCGGGCTGCCCGCCGACCGCGCCGCACGTCGGGCGTACCGGGACATGAAAATCACGCGAAGGCTTCTGTTACCAGGTGCCTCCTGACCCCGCCTATACGACGCGAACCGCTAGGACTTGAAGAAGGTTTTGAGGACCGCCTGCGCAGCCGCCGCCACCGGAGCGAAGGTGTCGTCGGCGACGCCTGCGAGGGCCCGATAACGGCGGACCCGCGCCGAGCGGACGCTCGACCCTTCCGCCCTCGTCGATCCCCTCTCGCCCCCGCCGGAGCCCAGCGCCGCTGCGTCCAAAAGCCCTGGGTTTCGGTGGAGGCGCCGGGTACCGTCCCCGGGTCCGATTGGTTAATTGCGAAGACCGTTGATCGCCGGTGCCGACCTTACGGCCGGCTACAGCGAATATAGGGGGGTTCGCGGCGGTTTTGAAGCCCGATCATGGACCGCCGATGCACGATGACGCGGCTGGTGCCCGGAGCGCCTCCCCGGCCCGAGCGGTCGCCCTCGCCTGCCTCTGGGTCTCGGGCCTCGGTGTTGCCGTCCTGCTCTACCTCGCGGCGGCGAGCCTCATGGCGATCCTGGCGGTGCGGGTCGGGGCCGACCTCCTCGACGGCATCGACCCCCTGCTCGACCTGGCCCGTCGCCCGTCCCTCGGGCCGGCCCGCCTCGCGACGCGGGAGCTTGCCGTCGACATCCTGCGCCAGGTCTTCCTCGCCGCCCTCGTCCTCGGCGCCGTGATCTGGCGCGAGCCGGCGCAGTGGCGACGCCGGCTCGCCCTCGACCGGGCGGCCCCGAACGGCATGCGCGCCCGCAACCTGCTCCTGCTGCTGCTGCTCTGGCCAATCGTCCACATCGCCTGGGTCTCGGGCACCGCCGAGGCCTTCGGGGCGGCCTTCGGCCGCGGCGTCTACCTGTCGCCGAGCCTGAGCCCCGCCGCAGTCACCGCCTGGCTCGCCTACCTCGTCGTGCTGGCCCCGGCCGCCGAGGAGATCCTGATGCGCGGCGAGATCTTCGCGAGCGCCCGCCGCTTCCTCTCGCCGGCCGCCACGATCCTGGTGACGGCGGCGCTCTTCGCCCTCGCGCACATCTCGGCCTGGGGGCTGGCGCGGCCGGTCTCGCTCCTGCCCCTCGCGCTGATGCTCGGCTGGCTGCGCTGGCGCACCGGGCGGCTCTGGCCCTGCATCGCACTGCACGGCTGGAGCAATCTCTCGCTCGTGGCCTACGTGCTCTGGCCGTCGCCGGGCTGACGCCGACGCCCCATCCCCGCGGGATTCCGGGGACGGGGCCCCTCGTATACCTCGCGTCAAGACCCCGCAGCCTTTAAGTCGGGGCAGGAGACGAGCCCGATGCAAGCCTACCACCAGCTGCTCCAGCGCATCCTCGACGAGGGCGTGCGCAAGGACGACCGGACCGGGACCGGCACCCTCTCGGTGTTCGGCCACCAGATGCGGTTCGACCTCGCGGACGGGTTCCCGCTCGTGACGACGAAGCACCTGCATGTGCGCTCGATCGTTCATGAATTGTTCTGGTTCCTGGCCGGCGACACCAACGTCCGTAGGTTGCAGGAACAGGGGGTCAGCATCTGGGACGAATGGGCCGACGCCGACGGCGAACTCGGCCCGGTCTACGGCAAGCAGTGGCGCGCCTGGGCGATTCCGGGCGGCGGCACGATCGACCAGATCGCCTGGGTGATCAACGAGATACGCCGGAACCCCGATTCCCGCCGCCTCATCGTGAGCGCCTGGAACCCGGCCGATCTCGACCAGATGGCCCTCGCCCCCTGCCATTGCCTGTTCCAGTTCTACGTCGCCGAGGGGCGCCTCTCCTGCCAGCTCTACCAGCGCTCGGCGGACGCGTTCCTGGGCGTGCCCTTCAACATCGCGAGCTACGCGCTGCTCACCGCGATGATCGCCCAGGTCACAGATCTCGTGCCGGGAGACTTCGTGCACACCTTCGGGGACGCGCATCTCTACGTGAATCATCTGGAGCAGGCGCGCCTCCAACTCGGCCGCGCCCCCCGACCACTTCCGCGGCTGCGCCTCAATCCGGCGATCCGCGCGGTGGAAGATTTCCGCTTCGCGGACGTTAACGTCGAGGGATACGATCCGCATCCGGCCATCCGCGCGCCCATCGCGGTGTAAGCGCTTCTCGAACCTGCAACTTTCTTGGTCACCCGGCCCAAACGCGAGACGCAATGCCCACAATCACCCTCGTCGCCGCGGTGGCGCAGAACGGCGTCATCGGACGCGACAACGGCCTCGTCTGGCGCCTGCGCAGCGATCTCAAGCGCTTCAAGGCGCTGACGATGGGTAAACCGATCCTGATGGGACGTAAAACCTTCGCGTCCCTCGGCCGGCCGCTGCCGGGCCGGCACAACATCGTCCTCACCCGCGACCCCGGCTTCCGCGCCCCGGACATCACCCTCGTGCATGCCTGGGACGAGGCCCTGGCGGCGGCCGGCCCGGCGGAGGAGCTGATGGTCGTCGGCGGCGCCGAGATCTACGCCCTGGCGCTCGCCGGCGCCGACCGGATCCACCTCACGGAAGTCGAGGGCCGGCCCGAGGGCGACACCTACTTTCCGGCCTTCGACCGCGCGGCGTTCCGCGAAGTCGCCCGCGAGGCCCACAACCCCTCCGAGCACGACGAGCGCGCCTTCAGCTTCGTTGAACTGGTGCGCGCGCATTAGCGCCCCCCCACGACCCATCGCGGCAAGCTTTGCCGAAAGCGCGCACGGACCCGGTTGCCATTCGGGCACGGCGTGCCCAATTCCCCAAAGTGGTAAACCTCGGCGTGCCTTGACAGGACTGAGTGGTCCCACTCAGTTGCGCTGCGCCAAGATGGTGACGCACAACGAATTTTCAGGCGAGGAACAGGCGGATCCGGCCGATCTCGGCGGGACCGCTCAGGACTGGGCGGGCACCGTTGCGGAAACGGCCGTCCAAGGGCGAGCAGGAGATATCGGCGAGCATGCCTTGGAGCAATCAGAGCGGCGGTGGCGGAGGGGGAGGGCCCTGGGGTCGCGGCAGCGGCAACGGTGGCGGCCCCTGGGGCACCGGTGGCGGTGGCAAGACCCCGCCGGACCTCGAGGATCTGCTTCGGCGCGGTCAGGATCGGCTGCGCGGCGTGATGCCGGGCGGCTCGCTCGGCGGCGGCAAGAGCGTGATCGTCATCGGTGCGCTTGCTGTCGGCGTCTGGTTACTGACGGGCTTCTACACGGTGGCGCCCAATCAGGTCGGCATCGAGACGATCTTCGGCCGCTACGTCGGCGCGAAGGGTGAGGGCCTGCGCTACAACTTCCCGTATCCGGTCGGCACGGTGGTGAAGCCCAATGTCGGTCAGGTGAACTCGATCCAGGTCGGCTTCCGCGCCGGGGTCGGCGCCCAGGCCCGCTCCCGCGACATGCCGGAGGAGAGCCTCATGCTGACGGGCGACGAGAACATCGTCGACCTGGATTTCGAGGTGCAGTGGCGCGTCAACCCGCTCAAGGCCTCGGACTACGTGTTCAACCTGCAGAACCCCGAGGGCACCATCAAGGCGATCGCCGAGAGCGCGATGCGCGAGGTCATCGGGCGCCGCAACATCCAGGCGATCCTGACGAACGAGCAATCGAGCATCGCCCAGGAGGTGAAGGAGATCACCCAGGCCGCCCTCGACGAGTACGGCGCCGGCGTCCGGATCGAGGTCGTGCAACTCGTGAGTGTCACACCGCCGCCCGAGGTGCGCCCCTCCTTCATCGACGTGAACGCAGCCCAGCAGGACGCTGAGCGCCTCCAGAACGAAGCAAAGACCTACGCGAGCCGCGAGGTCCCGCAGGCACGAGGCAAGGCCGCGCAGGTCGTGCAGGCTGCCGAAGCGTACAAGACGCAGGCGACCGCCGATGCGACTGGTCAGGCTGCCCGCTTCCAGCAGGTCTACGATTCCTACAAGACCGCGCCGGCCGTCAGCCGCGAGCGGATTTTCCTTGAGACGATGGAGAGGGTCTTCGGCTCGGTGAACAAGGTCATCAT
Source organism: Methylobacterium planeticum (assembly GCF_008806345.1). Lineage (GTDB taxonomy): Bacteria > Pseudomonadota > Alphaproteobacteria > Rhizobiales > Beijerinckiaceae > Methylobacterium > Methylobacterium planeticum. The sequence goes on from NZ_VZZJ01000006.1 coordinate 52,576, forward strand.
CGATCAGAGTGCGGCCGGATCCGCCGCGGGTGCGGCGGGCGTCATTCCGGTCCTTCCTTTGAACGACCATGGCGGTCGTGGCGGCTCGGGCCAGCAGGTGGGTGGAGCGGCACGATGAACAACAACGCTCTCCGGACCGGCCTCATCGTCATCGCGGCTGCGCTGGTCATTGCCCTCTATGCCTCGGTCTTCACGGTCGGTCAGATGCAGCAGGCCCTGGTGCTGCAGTTCGGGCGCGTCCGCGCCGTCCTCAATCAGACCGGCGAGGATCGGCCCGGCCTGTACTTCAAGGTGCCGTTCATCGAGAACGTCATCATCTTCGACAAACGCGTTCTCGATCTGGACCTGCCTGTTCAGGCTCTCCTCACGGCCGATCGCCAGAACCTGGAGGTCGACGCCTTCGCGCGTTATCGCATCATCGATCCGCTGCGGTTCTACCAGGCGGTCGGCAACATCGCGCTCGCCAACCAGCGTCTGGCCAGCTTCACGAATTCTAGCCTGCGAAACGTTCTGGCCCGCTCGACCCGTGACGCCATCGTCAAGACGGACCGAACGCGCCTGATGAACGAGATCCAGGAGGACGTGAATCGCCAGGCAAAGGCGCTCGGCGTGCAGATCGTGGATCTCCGCATGACTCGCGTGGATCTGCCGGCCCAGAACAGCACGGCAGTCTATGAGCGCATGAAGACGGAGCGTAAGCGCGAAGCGGCCGACATCCGCGCTAACGGCGAGCAGATCGCAGCGACGATCCGGGCGCGGGCGGATCGCGATGTGACGGTCATTCTGGCCGAAGCGAACCAGAAATCCGAGCAGTTGCGCGGACAGGGCGACGCCGACCGAAACCGGATCCTGGCCGAGGCCTTCAGCAAGGATCCCGATTTCTTCGCCTTCTACCGCTCGATGCAGGCTTACGAGAATGGGTTGAAGGGCTCCGATACGCGCCTCGTCATCAGCCCGAACTCCGATTTCTTTCGCTATTTCAATGATCCGCAGGGCCGCCAGCCGTTGGCGGGCGCCGCGCGCGGAACCGGTGACCCTGGCAACACCACCGGTTCGACCACCGGCGCCGCGCGCTGATTGATGTCTGCAAGCTTGCGGCGGTTCAGCCGAACCGCCGCAGGAACTTCGACCTTGAACGGCGTCAGCGCCGGACGATCTATCACGAAGGCGCGAAAGCGCACGCGGGCGCCGAAGCCGGCGAACGGAACCAACAATCCGGGGAACGTTCCTTGAAGAGGTCGACCATGCAATCCGTCGCGAGCGCCGCACCGGCACGACGTCTTCCGGCTCTCCGCGGCCGTGTCCGCTCCGCCTTCTTCGGCGTCATGGTCGGCGCTTCCGTGGCTTCGGCGATGCTGCCGCTTGCCGTCCTCGCGAAGGGTCCAGACTCGCTCGCGGACCTTGCCGATCAGGTCACGGATGCCGTCGTCAACATCTCGGCCTCGACGACCGTGGATGCGAAGCCAAGCGCCCGCAATATGCCCCAGTTGCCACCGGGCACACCGTTCGAGGACCTGTTCGAAGAGTTCTTCAATCGCCGCGGCAACAAGGGCGGTGACCGGAGCGAGAACGACGCGCCGCGCCAGCAGCGCAAGTCGAATTCCCTCGGCTCTGGCTTCATCATCGATGCACAGGGCATCGTGGTGACGAATAACCACGTCATCGGCGACGCGAATGACATCCAAGTCATTCTGCACGATGGAACGAAGCTGAAGGCCGAGATCATCGGCAAGGACTCGAAGATCGATCTCGCGGTCCTTCGGGTCAAGCCGACGGCCGAACGACCGTTGAAGGCGGTGCCCTTCGGTGATTCCGACAAGATGCGACCCGGCGATTGGGTGATTGCGATCGGCAATCCCTTCGGTCTCGGCGGATCGGTGTCGGCCGGTATCGTCTCGGCACGCGGCCGAAACATCGAGTCCGGCCCTTACGACAATTACATTCAGACCGATGCCGCCATCAACAAGGGCAATTCTGGAGGCCCTTTGTTCAACATGGATGGCGAGGTCATCGGCATCAACACGGCCATTCTCTCGCCGACCGGCGGCTCGGTTGGCATCGGCTTCGCTGTGCCGTCCGGAACGGCCAAGCCCGTCATTGATCAGTTGCGCGAGTTCGGTGAAGTCCGCCGCGGTTGGCTCGGGGTGCGGATTCAGAATGTGGACGACGCAACCGCCGAAGCCCTCGGTCTCAAGGGCGGAGCCAAAGGCGCTCTCGTGGCAGGGGTCGATGAGAAAGGCCCAGCCAAGACAGCTGGCCTCGAAGTTGGCGATGTCATCGTGAAGTTCAACGGCAACACCGTGAAGGCATCGAGCGATCTGCCGCGCATCGTCGCCGCGACGCCGGTTGGCAAGACCGTCGATGTCGTCGTCGTGCGCAAGGGCCAAGAATCGACGAAGGCTGTCACCCTCGGACGTCTGGAGGACAGCGAGAAGCCGCAGCTCGCCAACGTGAAGCAGCCCGAGCCCGAGAGCGCCGTCCGCCAAGTGCTCGGCCTCAACCTCTCGGGGATCACCGACGAACTGCGTCGCCGCTACAGCATCAAGGATAGTGTGAAGGGCGTTGTCGTGACCCGCGTCGACCCGAACTCGACCGCGGCCGACAAGCGGATCCAGCCCGGCGAGGTGATCGTCGAAGTCGGACAGGAAGCCGTCAACATTCCCGCCGACATCTCAAAGCGCGTCGATGCTCTGAAGAAGGAGGGGCGCAAATCCGTCCTGCTGCTGGTTGCCAGTGCGAGTGGTGACGTTCGCTTCGTTGCCATCGGGCTCGACTAACGACCGATTTCCCGCTCGGATAGAGCCGCGGGCGCCATCTTTGCGCTGAATATGAGAAGGCCACTGAAGCCTCCCGGTTCAGTGGCCTTTTCCGCATGCGGAGCGCAGTGGGGCATCATTCGGATCGGAGGTGGAGGCACTTCAGCGCTGAAACAGCGGGTTGGCGCGCGGCGAAATCCGAGGCTCAGGTCGCGGAGACGAACTCGCTTGCACTATAGCCCTGAAGGTAGAGAAGTGCGGTCAGGTCGCCGTGGTCGATCCTGACCTTCGCGGATTGCGCGACGGCCGGCTTCGCGTGGTAGGCAACGCCGAGGCCGGCTTCGCTGAGCATCGCGAGGTCATTGGCACCATCGCCCACCGCGATGGTTTCGCTCGCCTCGACGCCGAGCCGTGTCCGAAGCTCGATCAGCGTGTCGCGCTTCGCGGCCTTGCCGACGATCGGCTCCTCAACCGTTCCTGCCAAATGCTGATCGACCACCACAAGTCGATTGGATCGGTCTTCATGGAAGCCGATGCGCTGTCCGATCGGGCCGGTGAACAGCGTAAACCCTCCCGAGACGAGGCAGGTATAGACACCGTGCGCGCGCATCGTGCGGACGAGGACCGCTCCTCCGGGCGTCAGGGTCAATCGGTTCCGGATCAGATCCTCGATCACATCGACGGACAGGCCCTTCAGGAGCGCCACGCGTTCACGCAGCGCCGGCTCGAAGGCGATCTCGCCGCGCATCGCCCGCTCGGTGATGGCAGAAACGTGTTGCTTCAGACCAACAACATCTGCCAACTCGTCGATGCACTCCTCGCCGATCATCGTCGAGTCCATGTCGGCCAGGAACAGGCGCTTGCGCCGATGCGGTCCGCCGGGCAGCACCGCCACATCGATGTTCTCGCCCGCGAGCGCTTGCCGGAGCCGTTCCGTCAATGCGGGTGCCGCTTCCGGTGCGCCCGGCACGAGCAACTCCGCGGCCACCTCGCCGTGGAGGATCCGCGGTTGATGCTCGGTTGCCAGCACGGCGCGCGCCTCCGCCAGCACCGCGTCGGTAATGGCGGGATTCGCCTCGTTTGCTATCAGGGTCGCGACGAGGGTCATCAGGAGTGTTCCGCCGTTGTCGCTGTCGATACCGAGGTGCGCTGATCGTTCGGCGGCCATTCTCATTGCAGGGCCGACCGCCTCCGGCAAGTCAGCTCTCGCGACAGCGTTGGCTCGCCGTTACGACGGGGTCGTGATCAACACGGATTCGATGCAGGTTTATGCCGACTTGCGACGGCTCACGGCAAGGCCCGACGCAGACGACGAGCACGCCGTGCCTCACCGCCTTTACGGGCATGTCGATGGAGCCTTGAACTATTCAGCTGGGCATTTCGCCCGAGAGGTGCGAGATCTGCTAACCCGGCTCGATGGATGTTTCCCGATCTTCGTCGGCGGCACAGGTCTCTACTTCCGTGCGCTTGAAGAAGGCTTATCGGAGATGCCGCCGGTTCCGGAACATGTTCGGCGAAACATCCGCACCTGGGCGGAACCCCTCAAAACGCAAGCACTTCACGCGGAACTTGTCCGCCTCGATCCCGGGGGTGCTGCGAAACTACGACCGAGCGACCGGGCTCGCGTGCTGCGCGCGCTCGAAATTCAAATCGCGACCGGCCGACCCATCGCGGATTTCCAGCAAACTCGCACGCCCGGGCCGCTTGCCGATTTCGATCTGCAGAAGATTTTTCTGGCGCCTGATCGCGACCAGTTGCGGAAGCAGATCGACCTGCGCTTTCGCCGTATGATCCATGCCGGCGCACTCGCGGAAGTCGAGACGCTGCGCGACCGACGCCTCGATCCGCTCCTGCCGATCATGCGGGCACATGGCGTTCCAGGGCTGATCGCACATCTCGAAGGTACGATGACCCTCGAGGAAGCGATCGTCCGGGGTCAGGCCGACACCCGTCGCTACGCCAAGCGCCAGTTCACCTGGTTTCGGCACCAGATGGGACCAGGCTGGCAATGGCTGATGCCGGAAGCCGCGACGGCTGCGTTGGGCTTCAGCGCTCCAGACGTGCGATGAGGCTGGAGGTATCCCAACGCCGTCCGCCCATTCCCTGAACGTCGGCGTAGAACTGGTCGATGATCGCGGTGATCGGCAGCGCGGCGCCGTTGCGCCGGCCCTCGTCGAGCAGGATCCCGAGATCCTTGCGCATCCAGTCCACCGCGAAGCCGAAATCGAACTTGTTCGCGTTCATCGTCCGCCCGCGATTCTCCATCTGCCAAGATCCAGCTGCACCCTTGGAGATGACATCAAGCACGGCCTCGACATCGAGACCGGCGCGCTTGGCGAAGTGGACTCCCTCGGAGAGGGCCTGGACAAGGCCCGCGATGCAGATCTGGTTGACCATCTTCGTGAGCTGTCCGGAGCCCGCTGGGCCCATCAGGCGGCAGGCCCGCGCGTAGGAATTGATCGCCGCCTCAACCTTCGCATAGGTCGCGGCGTCACCGCCGCACATCACGGTCAGGACGCCGTTCTCTGCACCGGCCTGACCGCCCGAGACAGGCGCATCGATGAAGCCAAGGCCCTGACCGTCGGCTGCCTCCGCGAGTTCCCGAGCCACCTCGGCGGAGGCCGTGGTGTGATCGACGAAGATCGCACCCGGCCGCATGCCCGCGAACGCCCCGTCCTCGCCGAGCGTCACGCTGCGCAGGTCGTCATCGTTTCCGACACAGGCGAACACGATCTCGGCATCGCGTGCCGCGTCCCGCGGGGTCGCCGCATGCGCGCCGCCATGCGCCTTGACCCACGCCTCAGCCTTCGCACCGGTGCGATTATAGACCGTGACATCATGGCCCTTGGCCGCGAGATGTCCCGCCATCGGACCACCCATCACCCCGAGGCCCAGGAACGCGACCTTTGCCATAACTCGTCTCCCATCCTTGATCTGTCGGGAGCGATCTAAGTTCGCGCGTCGGAGGCGTCAAACGGCGTCGGGGCGTGAGACGCGTCGCGACAGGGGCGACACATTGCCGGCGGATGTAGGGAAGATGCGGATCAGGCGTATTTTCTCGTAGGCAAATCTTTGACAAAAGGAGGCTAGCCCGCCGGCCCCGAGAACCGGCATCGGAGTGGACGTCCATGGAAGTGATACGGAAGCATGGGCCATGGGCCCTCGTAGGCGCGCTCGGCGCCGCAGCCTTGGCCATCGTCGCCACGGAGCGCGGCGAGGCGGTGAACGCCCTCTGGATCGTCGTCGCGGCAATCTGCGTCTACCTGATCGCCTATCGGTACTACTCGCTCTTCATCGCCGAGAAGGTGATGCGCCTCGATCCGACGCGCCCCACCCCGGCCGTGCGCCACAACGATGGCTTGGACTACGTTCCGACCAACCGGAGCGTCCTGTTCGGCCACCATTTCGCGGCTATCGCCGGCGCCGGGCCGTTGGTCGGCCCCGTGCTCGCCGCACAGATGGGCTACCTTCCCGGGCTCCTCTGGATCCTGGCGGGGGTCGTCTTCGCCGGCGCTGTACAGGACTTCATCGTCCTGTACGTGTCGATGCGCCGCGACGGTCGTTCGCTGGGCGAGCTGATCCGCGCGGAGCTCGGGACGATTCCCGGCATCATTGCCCTGATCGGGACCTTCCTGATCATGATCATCTTGCTGGCAGTCCTCGCGCTGATCGTCGTCAAGGCGCTCACGGGCAGCCCATGGGGAACCTTCACCGTCATGGCGACGATCCCGATCGCGTTGCTGATGGGTGTCTATTCCCGTTACATCCGCCCGGGGAAAATCGGTGAGGTCTCGATCATCGGCTTCATCTTGCTGATGCTCGCGATCATCTACGGCGGAAGCGTTGCCGATCATCCGACCTGGGGGCCGGCTTTCACCTACACCGGCACGCAGCTCTGCTGGATGCTCATCGGCTACGGTTTCGTCGCGTCGATCCTGCCCGTCTGGCTATTGCTCGCTCCGCGCGACTACCTCTCGACGTTCCTCAAGATCGGCACGATCATCGGTCTGGCCCTCGGCATCGCTTTCGTGGCTCCGCACATGAAAATGCCCGCAGTAACGAAGTTCGTCGATGGCACCGGGCCGGTCTGGTCAGGCCAACTCTTCCCCTTCCTGTTCATCACCATCGCCTGCGGCGCGGTGTCAGGCTTCCACTCGCTGATCTCCTCCGGCACGACGCCGAAGCTCATCGCCAGCGAGGCTGATGCGCGCTTCATCGGGTACGGCGGCATGCTGATGGAGAGTTTCGTCGCCGTCATGGCGCTCGTGTCCGCCTGCGTCATCGATCCTGGCGTCTACTTCACCATGAACTCGCCGGCCGCCCTGGTCGGGACGACGCCCGAGACAGCGGCTGCGGCCGTGACCAATCTGGGCTTCATGGTGACCCCCGAGACGATCGCCGAGGCCGCCAAGGATGTCGGCGAGACCACGATCATCTCGCGGGCCGGTGGCGCGCCGACGCTCGCCGTCGGAATGGCGCACATCATCTCCAGCGCCATCGGCGGCAAGGCGATGATGGCGTTCTGGTACCATTTCGCGATCCTCTTCGAGGCATTGTTCATCCTCACGGCCGTGGACGCCGGAACCCGCGCCTGCCGCTTCATGATCCAGGATCTGATCGGCCTCGCCGTCCCATCCTTCAAGCAGACCACGGCCTGGGTGCCGAGCATCTTGGCCACGGCGCTCTGCGTGTCGGCATGGGGCTACTTCCTCTACCAGGGCGTCACCGACCCGCTGGGCGGCATCAACACCCTCTGGCCGCTCTTCGGCATTTCCAACCAGATGCTCGCAGCCGTCGCTCTGACGCTCTGCACGGTCGTGATCTTCAAGATGAAGCGTGAGCGCTACGCGTTCGTGACGATCGTCCCGACGCTGTGGTTGTGCATCTGCACACTCACGGCCGGTTGGCAGAAGATCTTCTCGGCCGATCCACGCATCGGATTCCTGTCTCACGCCGATCGCTACGCGACGGCGCTCGCGGAGGGGAAGATCCTGGCCCCTGCCAAGACCATCGATCAGATGAACCAAATCGTGTTCAACGATCGGATCGATGCCGTGCTGGCGGCCCTCTTCATCGGCCTCGTCGTCGCCATCGCCGCCTTCGGCATCCTGTCCTGCATTCGTGCCTTCCGGGCCGACCGCTGGACGGCGCTGGAGACGGATGCCGCAGCCGTTCCGGCGGAGTAATGGGCATGACCGCGTCGTCGCAGGATCTTCGGGATCGCTGGAAATCCTTCTCGAAATGCGTCTGCGACGGCGCGCGCCTGATGGTGGGGCAGGGCGACTACGAGGTGTACGCGGCACATGTCCGTAAGACGCACCCGGATCAGACCCCGATGACGGAGCGGGAGTTCTTCCGGAACCGAGAGAACGCTCGGTTCGGCGTCGGAAACCGCAATGGCTTCCGCTGCTGCTGAAGCAGGGCTCGCGGAAAATGCGGGCGTCCCGGCACGAATCGGCGGGTCATGGCGTTCACGATCCGTCGCCATAGGAGCGGATTGCGGTCCGACGGCGCGCTCGAAGGTCGAGGAATGCCGATGGCGGATGATCAAACCACATCACCGGAACCGACGGTTTTGAATATGACGGAGCCCTGGGAGCGCGCGTACTGGGCGCGGCGTTTCATGGTACCGGTCGAGCAGGTTCAAGCGGCCGTCGAAGCCGTCGGTGCCGATCCCGCGACCGTCGCGGCGCATCTCGGGCGGGATTGGCCCGGACATGAGCCGATCGTCTGAGGATCACTCGTATCGAGCGCTTGACTTCTCGGGCCGCAATCTCGCCACTCAGCGCAGCGGGAGGCCGGAATGAGTATCTTTCAGGACGCGATCCTACGGTTCGGTCGCACGATCATGTCCTATGCGGGCGATGCCGTCTTCCTCGAAGCGGCGGTTTCCGCAGCAGCGAACGTGACGCTCGCCGACGGCGAAATCGATGAGGAGGAGATCGAGTCCGCCATCACCGGCATGCGCGCGAACCCGATCCTGGAAAAATCCTACGACACGCTCCATATCGAGCAGGCGCTGTACGAGGCGATTGCGCGGGCGAGGACGCGGGCTGGGCGGATCGAGAACATCCGTTTGGTCTCGGCCATCGCCGATCGGCCGGCGACGCAACGCCAGGATGTGTTCCTGATCGCCGCGGACGTTGCCGATTTCGGGGGCATCAGCGAGGTCGAGCACAAGGTGCTGGACGAGATCGCCCTGGCGCTCAAGGTCGACAAGGCTGCACTCCTGGGTTGAGGCCCGATCGACGCGCCGAGCCCGTCTGCGACCACACATCGCTGGTTGTACCACCGAGCGGACACGTTCCCGAAACAAATGGCGCGCTCGGTGCAGAGGCCGATGACAGAGTGGTGATCGCCGCGCGCAGCGGCGTCGCGGAGACGCAATGGGCCTCGTTCAGTACGCACTGAAGTTCCGCATCACCGTCTACGTGCTCGCCGTGCTGATGATGCTTGGCGGCGCCGCGGCGGTGATCATGGCGCCTAAGGACGTGCTGCCCACCGTCGATATCCCGGTCGTCGTGGTGGTCTGGACCTATAACGGGCTGTCGGCGCCCGAGATGGAGCGCCGGATCACGACCTACAGCGAGTACGGAATCTCCAACAACGTCAACAACATCACCCGGATGGAATCGACGAGCCTTCAGGGCACGTCGGTCATGAAGATCTATTTCGACCAGAGCGTCAGCATCGACCTCGCCATCGCCCAGGTGGTCTCGTCGACGAACTCGATCCGCGCCACCATGCCGCCAGGGGTGCAGCCGCCGATCATCTTGCGCTTCTCGGCCTCCTCGGTGCCGGTGATCCAGCTCTCGCTGGCCTCGACGAAGGAGAGCCTCACCAAGGTCTACGACTACGCGCAGTACCGGATCCGCCAGCGCCTGGTGCAGGTGCCGGGCTCGACCCTGCCGTCGCCCTTCGGCGGTTCGCCCCGCCAGATCATGGTCGATCTCGACCTGCACGCGCTGCAGGCCCTGGGCCTGACGCCCCTCGACGTCACGAACGCCATGACGGCGCAGAACCTGACGGTCCCGTCCGGCCTCGCGAAGATCGGCGAGCAACAATATCCGATCCGTCTCAACGCGACTCCGGAGGCGATCGAGTCGCTGAACGAGATCCCCATCAAGGTGGTGGCCGGCCAGCCGGTCCTCGTGCGCGACGTGGCCTTCGTCCGCGACGGGGGACCGCCCCAGGTCAACATCGTGCGCGCCGACGGCCTCGAATCCGTCCTGATGCGCATCTTCAAGAACGGCACGGCCTCGACCCTCGACGTGGTCAACAACGTCAAGAAGGCGCTGCCCGACATCCGCGCCGCGGCCCCCGATGGGATGACCCTCAAGCCGCTGTTCGATCAATCCGTCTTCGTCTCGGCGGCGATCGAGGGCGTGATTCACGAGGCGATCATCGCCGCCGGCCTGACGGGCCTGACCATCCTGCTGTTCCTCGGGTCGTGGCGCTCGACGATCGTGGTGCTGATCTCGATCCCCTTGTCGATCCTGACCTCCCTGTCGGTTCTCGCCGCGCTCGGCGAGACCATCAACGTCATGACGCTTGGTGGCCTCGCCCTCGCGGTCGGCATCCTCGTCGACGACGCGACGGTGGCAATCGAGAACACCTACAGGTTGTTCGAGGAGGGCGAGCCATTCCGCAAATCCGTGGTCGAGGGCGCGGCGGGGATCGCGAAGCCGGCCCTGATCTCGACCCTCTCGATCTGTGCGGCCTTCGTCTCGGTCTTCGCCCTGACCGACACGCCGAAATACCTGTTCACGCCGCAGGCCCTCGCGGTCGTGTTCGCGATGCTGACCTCCTACCTGCTCTCCAGAACCCTCGTCCCGGTGCTGATCGACGTCCTCGTGGCGCGGGAATACGCCGAGCACCACGGCGAGGCGGTCGAGACGCCACGCCAGGGCCGTATCGCGCGTGCCTTCGCCGTCATCGGGCGCCCGGTCTTCGCTCTCGCGGGCCGGTTCCGGCACGGCTTCGAGGCACGCTTCACGCGCTTCCACCGCGGCTATCTCGGGCTGCTCCACGTCGTCATCGGCCGCCGCTTCACGACCCTGGCCTTCGTCGCCGTGATCTTCGCCGGAAGCGCCGCCCTGTTCACGGTGGTGGGGCAGGATTACTTCCCGCAGGTTGCGTCCAGCCAGATGACGCTGCACCTGCGCACGCGGCCCGGAATGCGCATCGAGACCGCGCAGCAGATCTTCGCGGATGTCGAGAGCACCGTCCGCGAGGTGATTCCGGAGAACGAGATCGATCAGATCCTCGACAACATCGGCCTCCCGTCGAACAACTACAACTTCGCATTCTCCGACGGATCGTTCGTCGCCTACAATGACGGGCAGATGCTGATCAACCTGAAGGAGGGGCACGGGTCGGTCGCGGCCTACACCAAGCGGCTGCGCGAGGTCCTGCGCGAGCGCTACCCGGATCTGGTCGCGTATTTCCAGCCGTCCGACATCATCACGCAGATTCTCAATTTCGGCACGCTGGCGCAGATCGACATCCAGATCTCCGGCCGCAACAGCGAGAAGGATCTCGCGACGGCCCAGAACATCGTCCGGCGCCTCAAGGAGACGCGCGGCGCCGTCGACGTCCACCTGCATCAGATCGTCGGAACCCCGCAATTCTTCGTCGACGTCGACCGCCGTCTGGCGTCGGAACTCGGCTTGACGCAACAGCAGGTCGCGCAGGGCCTGAACGTGTCGCTGTCGGGCTCCTTCCAGGTGACTCCGAACTTCTGGACGGATCCCAAGACGGGGATCCCGTACCAGTTGTGGGTCCAGACGCCGGAATACCGGAACGCGTCGCTCACGGCGCTGCAGAACACCCCGCTCCTCGTACAGGGCGCCTCCGATCAGCCGGGGGTCCTGACGCTGCTCTCGAGCGTCTCGAGCCTCCGGCGGGAGGGCACCCAGACCGTGATCAACCACGTCAACACGACACCGACCTTCAACGTCTACGCGGCGGTTCAGGATGCGGATCTCGGATCGGTGGCCCGCGAGATCCGCAGCATCGTGGCCGACGAGCAGAAGGCTCTGCCCGCGCCGGACAAGATCACCATCCGGGGCCAGATCGAGAACATGGATTCGGCCTTCTTCCGCCTGGGGGTCGGCCTGAGCATCGCGCTGATCGCCGTCTACCTCCTCATGGCGGTGAACTACCAGAGCTGGGGAGACCCGTTCGTCGTGCTGGCGGCGCTGCCCCTCGCCTTCTGCGGGATCATCGCCAGCCTCTTCGTGACCGGAACCACCTTCTCGATCCCGTCCCTCTTCGGCGCAATCATGTCGGTGGGCATCGCCTCCGCCAATTCCATCCTGCTCGTCACCTTCGCGAAGGAGCACCGGGAGGCGACCGGATGCAGCGCCGTGGAGGCGGCGCTGCTCGCGGGCGAGACCCGCCTGCGGCCCGTCCTGATGACGGCGGGCGCCATGTTCCTCGGTCTCATCCCCATGGCGCTGGGGACGGGCGAGGGCGGGGAGCAGAACGCCGCCCTGGCCCGCGCCGTGATGGGCGGCATCGCCTTCGGGACACCCTCGACGCTGCTCTTCGTGCCCTTCCTCTACACGCTTCTGCGGCGCGGCGAGGTCAAGCCGCTGGAGGATTACGCCTGAGCGGTCGCCCGCGCGCTCACGAGGCCGCGCGGGCCCGCTCGCGGGGCACCAGGGCCTCGACGGCACCGACGAGCTCATCGAAATGCGCGATCACCCGGTCCGGGCCGAGCTGCTCCACGGGCGTATCCGTGTAGCCGAAGGTCACGCCGACGACCGGGATGCCCGCAGCCTTCGCGGCGTCGATATCGGCGCGGGAATCGCCCACCATGACGGCGCGGCCGGGATCGCCCTTCGCGCGGTCGATCGTAAGCGTGATGTGGCGCGGATCCGGCTTGGAGAACGGGAAGGTGGCGCGCCCGCAGATCGCCGCGAAGCGTCCGGCGATCCCGAGCTTGTCGAGGAGCGCGACGGCGTGCGCCTCGTTCTTGTTCGTGCAGACGGCGAGCAGGAATCCGTCGCCCTCGAGGGCGTCGAGGGCGTCGAGCACCCCCTCGTAGAGGTAGGTGTGGTCGCACAGGTGCTCGCCGTAATGCGCCAGGAACTCCCCGAACAGGCGCTCCAGCCCTTCCGTCGAAAGGGGTTCGCCGGCAGCCGAGAACCCGCGTTGGATCAAGGCCTTCGCGCCGGCCCCGATCAAGTCCCGGGCATCCTCCACGGACACGGGTGGCAGCTTCTCCCGCCGCAGGAGCACGTTCAGGGTCCCGATGAGGTCGCCGGCGGTCTCGGCCAGCGTGCCATCCAGGTCGAAGACGGCGATGGGCGGCAGGTTGGGCATGTCGGTCCTTCGGTGGAGCGGTGATGGTCAGGCGGCGGATGCGCTGGGCCGATCCCTAGCAGAGATCGCCGTGCGGTGCGCAGAGAGCTGCGCGGATCCCGGTTGCGCAGCCGGTCCGGGCCGCGCGCAAGCGCTTTCTCGATCGGCAATCTGGCTAAAGACAGGCGTTCCTGCGATCAAGCCGAGCCGTGCCCCAGACTCGCCCGAAACCTGACGGACAGGTTGCATTCTCCGCGCCAGAGACCTGACATGCGAACCGTTCTCCCGATCCTCGCCGGCCTCCTGGCGACCGCTCCCGCCCTCGCGGGCTCCTACGACTTCGTGCCGGCGCCCCAGGTGGATCTGAACCGGGTCTACCGCGTCGACAAGGTCACGGGCGAGGTCACCTCGTGCCAGTACGGGCTGCGCGAGGGGGGCGGCATCGGCCAGACGCTGTGTTTCGGCGCGGGGGAGGGGGCCGGGGTCCAGGCGCCCTCCGAATACGGATTGGTCGCCTCCCGCCATACACGCGAGGCGGGTGTGTTCCGGGTCAATTACCGGACCGGCGAGATGAGCATCTGCTATGTGCAGGTGAAGGAGGAGGTCGTGGTCTGCACGCCGCAGGCGAACCCGGCCACGGCGGGGACGGGCGAAGCGCCCGCGACGGGCGCAGCCCCGGGCCGGGCGGGTCCGAGCGCCACGCCGCCGCAGGGCGGGCGGCCCTGATCGCGCTTGCGCGGTTCATCGCCTTCCACCCGGAGGCGCAGCCGTGCTAGGGCCAGCCCCGAAATGTCGACGAGTAGCCGGGCCGCCATCGTCATGTGCCAAGCCGTCCTCCCCCTGACCGGATCCGTCCGCACCGGAATCCGCCGATGAGCGGACCCGATCTGCGCCGCGCCGCCGCCGCGCGGGCGCTCGAGCTCGTCGAGCCGGGGATGCGCCTCGGCATCGGCACGGGGTCGACCGCCAACGCCTTCGTGGAGCTGCTCGGGGGGCGCGTGCGCGACGGCCTCGACATCGTCGGCGTTCCGACCTCCGAGGCGACCCACGCCGCCGCCGCCCGGGCCGGCATCCGGCTCGCGACGCTGGAGGCGGAGCCGGTCCTCGACCTCACCATCGACGGGGCCGATGAGGTCGACGACGAGCTTCGGCTAATCAAGGGCGGCGGCGCCGCGCTCCTGCGGGAGAAGATCGTCGCCTGCGCGAGCCGCCGCATGGTGGTGATCGCGGACGCGGCGAAGCGGGTCGAGACCCTCGGCGCCTTTCCGCTGCCGATCGAGGTGAACCCCTTCGGCCTCCGCGCCACACAACTGGGAGTGGAGGCCGCGCTTGCAAGCGCCGGTTGTGCCGGCAGGGTGGTGCTGCGCCTGACCCCGGAGGGCGCGCCCCTCGTCACCGATGGCGGCCACCGGATCCTCGACGCCCATCTGAACCGGATTCCCGATCCCGAGGCGCTCTCCCGCGCGCTCTGGGCTGTGCCGGGCGTGGTCGAGCACGGCCTGTTCCTCGGCATCGCCTCGGCGGCGATCCTCGCCGCCGACATCGGCGGCGCGGCCGAGATCACGGTCCTCGGCACGCTCTGATGACGGTAAGCCGCCAGAAGGGCGCCGCCTCGAACCGCCCGCCCATGCCTCACGCCCCCGGCGCGCCGCCCCTCGCGGCACCGCGGTGAACCCTGTCCCCTTCGTTTCCTCGGAGCACCTCGCCATGTCCCGCCGCCTCCTCGCCGCCGCCCTGGCGGGTCTCCTCCTCGCGTTGCCGCAGGTCGCCGGCGCGCAGACCAAGCCCCCCGCCCAGAAGCCGGCCCCGAAGGCCGCGCCGATTCCGGCCGCCCCGACGATCTCCCCGAACCACCTCAACCTCGCCCGGGAGGTGATGTTGAATTCCGGCATCGCCCGCTCCTTCGACTCGATCATCCCGGCCTTCGGCGATCAGATCCGCCAGCAGGCGGTGACGCGGCCCGAGCTGACCAAGGACCTCGGCGAGGTCCTGACCTCCCTCGAGCCCGAGTTGGAGCTTCAGAAGCAGCGGATGATCGACACCGCAGCCCGCATCTACGCCTCGAAGCTGACGGAGGGTGAGTTGCAGGAGATCGCCACCTTCTTCCGCTCGCCCGCGGGCAAGCGCTACGTCGAGACGCAACCGCAGGTGCTCGACGAGATGGTCCAGGCGATGCAGACCTGGACGCAGGACGTCTCGGAATACGTGATGGTCCGGGTCCGGGCCGAGATGGGCAAGCGCGGCCACCAGATGCAGTAGCGGCGGAGCGCCCGGAGGGCGTGTGTCCCGCACCGTGACCCTGCCGGAGCGCCTGTCGGCGGCCGGAGCGGCGACGCTGGCACTCGTGCCGGTTGTGATGGCGCTGGCGAACCGGTCGAGCCCGATCCTGATCGGGGTCGCGGCGCTGCTGTTCCTGCTGGCAGCCCTGGCGCAGGACCGCGCGGCGACCGGGGCGGCGCTGCGGGAGCCGCTGCGCACGCCGCTCGGCCTTTCGGCCCTCGCCTTCCTGGCCTGGTGCGGCCTCTCCTTCGCCTGGACGCCGTTCCCCGCGACCGGCTGGCGCAGCGCCAGCGAGTTCCTGCCGACGCTCGCGGCCGCCTACGTCCTGGCGCGCCTCGCGCCGGGGCGCCTCCCGGGCTTCGCGGCGCCCCTCGCGGCCGGCGCCCTGGTGCTCGCGGCCCTCGCGATCATCGTCGGCCTCGGGGCCGGCCTGCCGCTGCAGCGGGCCCTCGGGCAGCGGGTCGCCGACTTCGTCTTCAACCGCCCCGCGCTGACGATCCTCCTTGCCGCCGGGCCCGTGGCGTTGGTGCTCTGGCGCCGCGGGCAGCGGCTCATCGCCTTGATCGTGCTGGCTTTCTCGGCGGCCGGCATCCTCCGCTCGGTGAGCGGCGCCGCCGCGCTGGGGCTCCTTGCCGGCATCCTGATGTTCGGCCTCGCGCGCCTCCTGCCGGCGCGCTGGAGCCTCGCCTTCGCCGGGCTCGGCCTCGGCCTCGCGGTGGCCCTCGCCCCGATCGAGGGCGACTTCCTGGCCCGGGTGATGCCCGAGGCGGCGCATGAGCGGCTGGTCCAGTCCTCGTCCCGGGCGCGGGTCGCCATCGCCCGGAGCTTCGGCGCCGCGGTCGCGGCCGATCCCTGGCGGGGCGCGGGCTACGGGGTCTCGGCGCGCTTCGCCGAGGTGCCGGCGGCGCTGGCGATCGAGCCGGAGATGCGCACGATCCTGGCGGTCGGCCATCCGCATAACAGCTTTCTGCAAGTCTGGGTTGAGCTCGGCATCGTCGGCGCGGTTCTCGCAAGCGCCGTCCTGATGCTGACGCTCCGGGCCCTGGCCGGGATTCCGGCGGGGCCGCGCGCCACCGCGCTCGCCCTGGTTGCCGCCGCCGCCGCCGTGGCCTTCGTCGAGCACGGGGCCTGGCAGGCCTGGTGGACGGCCGGGCTCGGGGTCGCCATCTCCTGGCTGCGCGAGGGCTTCCTCCCGCAGCGCGTGTATTCTGAACGGAACAATTCATGAACGAAGTCTACGACGTCGATCTGTTCGTCATCGGGGGCGGTTCGGGCGGCGTGCGGGCCGCGCGGATCGCGGCGGGCTACGGGGCGCGGGTCAAGCTCGCGGAGGAGTACCGGGTCGGGGGCACCTGCGTGATCCGGGGCTGCGTGCCGAAGAAGCTCATGGTCTATGCCGGCCGCTTCGCCGACGAGTTCGAGGACGCGGCGGGCTTCGGCTGGGACGTGGCGGCGCCCCGCTTCGACTGGTCGGTGCTGAAGCGCCGGCGCGACGCCGAGGTGGCGCGGCTCGAGGGCATCTACGACACCAACCTGATGCGGGCGGGCGTCGAGATCCTGCCCCAGCGGGCGGTGATCGAGGACGCCCACACGGTGCGCCTCGCGGGGACGGGAGAGCGCGTCCGCGCCCGGGTCATCCTCGTCGCGGTCGGGGCCTCGCCGGTGAAGGAGCCGGCGATCCCGGGGGCGGAGCACGCCATCACGTCGAACGAGGTGTTCGAGCTCGACGCGCTGCCCGAGCGCATCCTGGTGGTCGGCGGCGGCTACATCGCGGTGGAGTTCGCGGGCGTCTTCGCGGCGCTCGGCAGCCGCACCACCCTGCTGCACCGGGGCGAGCGGCTGCTGCGCGGCTTCGACGACGAGGTGCGCGACGCGCTCGGCGAGGCCTACGCCCGGCGCATGGACCTGCGCCTCGGCCGCACCGTCAACAGCCTGGAGCGGCGCGACGGCGGCATCGCGGCCCGCCTCGACGACGGCTCGGAGATCGTCGTCGACCAGGTGCTGGTGGCGACCGGGCGGCGCCCGAACGTGGCGGGGCTCGGCCTCGACCGGGTCGGCATCGAGACGGACGCCGTCGGGGCGATCCCGGTCGACGCCACCTCGCGCACGGTGGTGCCCTCGATCTACGCGGTCGGCGACGTGACGAACCGGGCGAACCTGACGCCGATCGCGATCCGGGAGGGCCACGCCTTCGCCGACACGGTGTTCGGCAACAGGCCGTCCTGCGTCGACCACCGGCTGATCCCGACCGCGGTGTTCTCGACCCCCGAGATCGGCGTCGTCGGCCACAACGAGGACGTGGCCCGCGCGGTCTTCGGCCGGATCGAGGTCTTCAAGGCGAGCTTCCGCCCGATGAAGGCGAGCCTGTCGGGGCGCGAGGAGCGCGTCCTGATGAAGGTCTTGGTCGATTGCGCGAGCGACAAGGTGGTGGGCGTCCACATCGTCGGCCACGATGCCGGCGAGATCATCCAGGCGGTTGGGATCGCCGTGACGATGGGCGCCACGAAGGCGGATTTCGACCGCACCATCGCGGTCCACCCGACCGCCAGCGAGGAGCTCGTCACCATGCGGGTGCCCGCCGTGACGAAGCATCCGGTCGCGGTGGGTTGATCCCGGCGCCGGGGAAAAGGGCCTCGACGGCGGCCGTCGCCGAGCCATATCAGACTTATGGGCAAGCGAAACGACGCGCACGCGAAGCGGCAGGCGATCATCGACGGGATGCTGGCCGACGCCCTGCGTCCGGCCTACAGCTACCGCCTGCCGAGCCACGACGCCCTCGCGGCCGACATCCGCCGCGCCATCGACGAGCTTCTCGCCAAGGCCGAGGCGCAGCGCAGCCGCTGCCTCACCTACGAGGACCTCGAGGAGGCTCTTCCGCCCCGCGACGTCTCGGCGGAGGACCTCGAGGCCATCTTCTGGATCCTGGCCGAGCACGGGATCGAGGTCGAGGACGGCGAGGCCGGCTGAGCGGGCTCGCGATGCCGGTCATCTGCGGTTGTTTTTCCGTAATGTACAATTTTAGATTTGTATTCGCGGACCTGCGACGGGATTGATCACGCGTTCGTCTGAGGAATGACCGGGCTTCTCGCGAAAAAGCCCGGAACTTTTCCCGGTAGACGCCCGCTTTACCGAATTTTAATCACAAACGACTTGAACTGCCCGGGCTTTGGGAGAAGTTCAATGGCCTTGCTGGCACGCATCAGTATCACGAAGAAGATCGTCTCGGTGATCGCCCTGGTCGGGGTGGTCATCGCCGGCTGCGTGTTCTACGCGCAGGCCCGGATGACGGCGATCGACGACGCCTATTCGGTATTCCTCGAACGCGACGCCAAGGCCGCCGCCGACACGCGGCGGATGAACCGCTACATCTTCGAGATGAACTACGCGATCTTCCGGGCCATCGCGGAGACGGAACCGACGCAGATGCAGGCCGCCGAGCGGCGCTTCGAGGCGGCCGTGCCGAAGCTTCGGGCGCTCCTTGCCGATGTGCGGCAGCTGGTTCCCGCCTTCGTGCCCCAGATCGACGCGGTCAGCGCCAAGATCGAGGTCTTCATCCGGGACGCCAGCGCGGTCCGGGCGCTCGCGCTCGAGAACCGCAACGATCAGGCGGTCGAGCTCGTCCACCGCGCGATCGATCCCGCCTTCGACGCCCTGACGAACAGCTCGATCACCCTGTCGGAGGCGATCTCGGACGCGATCAAGCGGGGCTCGGACGACCTCACGGTCCAGACGAACCAGGCTCGCCTCAACCTGATCCTGCTCAGCGCCTTCGGCGTCGCCGCCGGCTTCCTCGGCGCGATCCTGATCGCGGCTTTCGGCATCACCCGGCCGATCGGGAGCCTCGTGACGGCCCTGGAGCGGATGGCGCGGGGCGACGCCACGGCCGAGATCCGCGAAGTCTCGCGCGGCGACGAGATCGGGGCCGTGGGCCGTGCGGTCGAGGGCATCAAGTCCATGGTGGCGCAGAAGGCCGCCGAGCAGGCGGAGATCGCCCGGATCTCGGACGCCGCCGCCGCGGACGAGCGCCGCCGCACCATGATCGAGCTTGCCGACCGGTTCGAGACGGCGGTGGGCGGCATCGTCGGCTCGGTCTCCGCCTCGGCGACCGAGCTTCAGGCGACCGCCCAGACCCTGACGGCGACCGCCACCGAGACCGCGGCCCAATCCACCACGGTGGCGGCGGCGGCGGAGCAGGCGGCCGCGAACGTCGCCGCGGTGGCGGCGGCGGCCGAGGAGCTCGGCGGCTCGGTCGACGAGATCGGCCGCCGGGCCGGCGGATCGGCGGACCTCGCCCAGGTCGCCGTCGGCGAGGCGGACGAATCCGCCCTCCTCGTCAACGCCCTCAGCGACTCGGCCAGCAAGGTCGGCGCGGTGGTGGCGATGATCGCCAACATCGCGGGCCAGACGAACCTCCTGGCGCTGAACGCCACCATCGAGGCGGCCCGCGCCGGCGAGGCGGGGCGCGGCTTCGCGGTGGTCGCCACGGAGGTGAAGGAGCTCGCCTCGCAGACCGACCGGGCGACCCGGGAGATCTCCGACCAGATCTCGGAGATCCAGGCGGTGACCGGACGGGCGGTCTCGGCCATCGAGTCGATCTCCGGCCGCATCCGCGAGATCAACGGGGTGGCGACCTCGATCGCCGCGGCGGTGGAGGAGCAGGGTGCGGCGACCCAGGAGATCGTCCGCAACGTGGCCCAGGCCGCGGCCGGGACCACCGAGGTGACGAGCAACGTCTCGGGTGTCGCCCGCGCCGCCGAGGAGACGGGCGCGGCGGCCTCCCAGGTGCTCACCTCCGCCTCCGAGCTGTCGCGCCAGTCGGAGCATCTCGGCGACGAGGTCGGGCGCTTCCTCGCCACGGTCCGGGCCGCCTGAGGCGCCCGGCTCGGCCCCGGATGCGCGATCCCTCGGCGGCCCCTCGGCGGCCCCTTGGCCGAACCGGCACGCGCCGGGACTTCGCAAGGGGCCGCCCGCACACGGGTGATGCGCGGATAAAGCCTCGCATCGGCGCACAAACCCTCCTATAAGCCCGGCTTTCCGCGCGGGGCCTGTCCCGCGCGCGAGATCCACCGAGAGGTGCACGGGAGTTGACGATGGGCGAGCGCTGGACACCGAAGACATGGCGAAACCTGCCGATCCAGCAGGTTCCCCAGTATCCGGACGCCGCCGCCCTCGAAGCGGTCGAGTCGCAGCTCGCCTCGTTTCCGCCCCTGGTTTTTGCCGGTGAGGCGCGCAAGCTGAAGAAGAGCCTCGCCAAGGTCGCGGCGGGCGAGGCGTTCCTCCTTCAGGGCGGCGATTGCGCCGAGAGCTTCGACGAGCACTCCGCCGACAACATCCGGGATTTCTTCCGCGTCTTCCTGCAGATGGCGCTGGTCCTCACCTTCGCGGGCGGCTCGCCCGTGGTGAAGGTCGGCCGCATCGCGGGCCAGTTCGCCAAGCCCCGCTCCTCGCCCACCGAGACGCTGGACGGGGTCTCCCTGCCGAGCTACCGCGGCGACATCGTCAACGGGCTGACCTTCACGGACGAGGCCCGGCTGCCCGATCCGCGCCGCCAGCTCGAGGCCTACCGGCAATCGGCCGCGACCCTGAACCTGCTGCGCGCCTTCGCGCAGGGCGGCTACGCGAATCTCGAGAACTCGCATCGCTGGATGCTGGGCTTCGTGAAGGATTCGCCGCAATCCTCGCGCTACGCCGATTGCGCCGAGCGGATGACGGAGGCGCTGAACTTCATGCGCGCCATCGGGATCAATCCCGAGACGCACCAGGAGGTCCGCACCACCGACTTCTACACCAGCCACGAGGCGCTGCTGCTCGGCTACGAGGAGGCGCTGACCCGCGTCGATTCGACGAGCGGCGACTGGTACGCCACCTCCGGGCACATGCTCTGGGTGGGCGACCGCACGCGCCAGCCCGACCACGCGCATATCGAGTACGCCCGGGGCATCAGGAACCCGATCGGCCTCAAATGCGGGCCCTCGATGACCGGGGAGGGGCTGATCCGCCTGATCGACGCCCTCAACCCCGAGGACGAGGCCGGCCGCCTCACCCTGATCTGCCGCTTCGGCGCGGACAAGGTCGGCGACCACCTGCCGAACCTGATCCGCACCGTCGAGCGGGAGGGCCGCAACGTGGTCTGGGCCTGCGACCCGATGCACGGCAACACCATCGCGGCGGGCCGCTACAAGACCCGGCCCTTCGAGCGGGTGATGCAGGAGATCGGGAGCTTCTTCGACATCCACCGGTCGGAGGGCTCGGTCGCGGGCGGCCTGCACCTCGAGATGACCGGCAAGGACGTCACCGAGTGCACCGGCGGCGCCCGGGCGCTCACCGCCGACGACCTGCAGGACCGCTACCACACCTATTGCGACCCCCGCCTCAACGCGGAGCAGGCGCTGGAGGTGGCCTTCCTCACGGCCGAGCTCGTCAAGCGCGAGCAGGCCGAGATCGAGCGCCCGCGCCTCGACGCCGCGGAGTGACCGGCATGTCCGGGACGGGCATCACCCGTCCCGGGAGGACGCCCGCGCGGACGGCGCCCGGCCTGGCGCCCTAGCCGGCGACGCTCCAGGTCGTGGTCCCGTCCTTGTTGTCCTTGAGGGTCACGCCCATCCCGGCGAGCGCGTCGCGGACCCGGTCGGATTCGGCCCAGTTGCGGGCGGCCCTGGCCTCGCGGCGCGCCGCGATCAGCGCCTCGATCCGCCCGACATCGACGCCCGAGGCCGCGACGGTCGCCGCCTCGCGCTCCGAGCGCGTCCGCGCCAAGAGGCCGAACAGCCCCGCACCCGCCTTCAGCGCGGCCGGATCGTCGAGCCGGTGCAGCTCGGCCAGCGCCGCCGCGGTGTTGAGGTCGTCGAGGAGCGGCCCGAGCACCGCCTCGGGCACCGGGGCGCCGGCCGGGACGTCGCCGGCGATCGCGGACCAGCGGTCGAGGGTCCGGCTCGCCTCCTCCAGGCTGCGCAGGGTCCAGTCGATCGGCTGCCGGTAATGCGTGCGCAGCATCGCGAGGCGCGCCACCTCTCCCGGCCAGTCCTTCAGCACCTCCCGGATGGTGACGAAGTTGCCGAGGGACTTCGACATCTTCTCGCCCTCGACCTGCAGGAAGCCGTTGTGCAGCCAGACATGGGCCATCACCGGCGTGCCGAAGCAGCAGCGCGACTGGGCCACCTCGTTCTCGTGGTGGGGGAAGATCAGGTCGATGCCGCCCGCGTGGATGTCGAAGGTCTCGCCGAGATGCTTCCACGACATCGCCGAGCACTCGATGTGCCAGCCGGGGCGCCCGGGCGCCGCGATGCCGGCGGGGGAGGGCCAGGCGGGCTCGCCGGGCTTCGAGGGCTTCCACAGCACGAAATCGAGGGGCGAGCGCTTGTAGGGCGCGACCTCGACCCGGGCGCCGGCCTCCATCTCGTCGAGGGGCCGCTTCGAGAGGGCGCCGTAATCGGGCATCGAGGGCACGTCGAACAGGACGTGCCCCTCCGCCACGTAGGCGTGGCCGGCGGCGACCAGGCCCTCGATCAGGCCGACCATCTCGCGGATGTGGTCGGTGGCCCGGGGCTCGACGAAGCGCGGGCGCGCGCCCGCGACGTTGACCTCCTCGGGCATCAGCACGCCGAGCGCCCGGATATCCGCGTGGAAGGCCGCGAGGGTGCCGTCGGTGAGTTCGCGGATCGAGATGCCGCGCTCGGCCGCCCGCGCGTTGATCTTGTCGTCCACGTCCGTGACGTTGCGCGCGTAGGTGACGTGCTCCGCCCCGTAGAGGTGGCGCAAGAGCCGGAACAGCAGGTCGAAGACGATGATCGGCCGCGCGTTGCCGATATGGGCCGCGTCGTAGACGGTCGGGCCGCAGGCATACATGCGCACGTTCGACGAATCGATCGGCGCGAAGGGCGCCTTCTCGCGGGTCAGCGTGTTGTAGAGCCGCAACAACGGGGCCATGAAACCAACTCTCGTCCCTGGGGCCGCCGACGGGTCTCCCGGCCGTGTTGCGCGGAGGCGACGGCTCCGGCGGCTGACCTGCGCTAACCCAAAACGGTGAGCATTTCGAGAACGTCGACGGGCGAACGCCCCGGCGCCTCCGGCAAATGCGGACCGACGCCTAAAGCCTTTGTTTACCCACCCGTCGGAACTTCGGTCCAACCGGACTTCCCAGTGACGAGGAATCTTTCATGCGACGCTCGGCTCTCGGCCTCGGCGCCCTGTTCAGCGCTGCCCTCATCGCGTCGCTCGCGCACACGGCGATCGCCGGCCCGGACGGCGAGACCCCGTCGCCGGCCCCGGCCCATGTCGAGAAGACCTTCCTGATCCCCTCGAGCGAGGGCTACGGCGTCGGCGACTGCCTCAGCGACGGCAAGAGCGAGTGCGGCCAGGTCGTCGCCAACGCCTGGTGCGAGGCGCAGGGCTTCGCGGCCGCCGGCTCCTACGGCATCGCGGCGGCCGACGAGTACACCGGCGCGATCGAGGCCGCGCCGGCACCGAAGCTCGACGAGCGCCCGATCCGCATCACCTGCCGGGACTGAGCCCGCCGCGGCCGGCGCGCCGCGACGGATCCGTTCCGCAGCCTCAGCCCTTGAGGAAGTCGGCGCATTTCGGCGGCGCCTCGGTGCCCCAGGGCATCAGCGGCACCGTCGAGGTCGAGTTCTTGGGCGAGCCCTGGATCACCCTGTCCGAATAGACCATGTAGATCAGCGTGTTGCGCTTGGCGTCGCAGCCGCGCACGATCTGCATCGACTTGAAGATCAGCGAGCGCCGCTCGCTGAACACGACCTCGCCCTGGCCGAACTTGCCCTTGAACTGCACCGGGCCGACCTGCCGGCAGGCGAGGGAGATGTCCGAGACGTCCTCGGCGAGGCCGAGGGTGCCCTTGATGCCGCCCTTCTCGGGCTGGGTGTAGTGGCAGGCCACGCCGCCGACGATCGGGTCGTCGATGCCGTAGACCACCAGCTTGTCGTTGGGCGTCAGCGGGCGCCACACCGTCGACTTGTCGAAGATGCGGTCCGGCTCCTGCGCCGAGGCCGGGACGCAGAGCCCGGCCGCCATCAGGCCGACCGCCATGGCTCCGGCCGCCGCCATCCTGCGCGCCGTCCTGGCGGCCGCCGTGCCGCCTGTGAGACCCCGAAGCCACATCATCCGACCATTCCCCGCAAGTGCGCTGTCGGGCATGTAGGGGGGCTGTCGCCGGGGAGCGAGGGGGTTTAAAAAAGTTAAGCTCCGTCACCTTCCGGACCGTTCGGCCCGGCACTGGAACCGCCAAGCTTCAGACCCGTTGCCACGAGAGTCATGCCGCTGATCCGTTCGCAGACACGTCAGCTCGTCCGGGTGCTCGCCGCCGCCCTCTGCGTCGCCGTGGCGGGCATCGGCGCGGCCGCGGCGCAGACCTCCGGCGCCTGCCAGCGCTACCGCGCCGAGCTCGCCAATGTGAGCGACGGGGCGAGCGTCGCCCGCGCGCTCCAGAGCGAGATCGCCCGGCTCGAAGCCTATTTCCGCACCCTCAACTGCGAGGGCGGCAAGTTCCTGTTCTTCGACACGCGGCCCCCGCAATGCGGCGCCGTCGAGCAGCGCATCCGCGCCCTCAACGCCGGCTACGGGCCCGAGAACGGCGAGGTCGCGGCCGCGCGGCGGCGCCAGCTCCAGGCCGCCGTGGCGAGCGCCTGCGCCGACCAGCCGCGCGGAGCCGACGCCGCGTCCGACCTCTACGCCCGCGGCGGCTCGCAGGTGATCTGCGTGCGCACCTGCGACGGCGCCTACTTCCCGATGAACAACCTGCCGGACGGGCGCGAGGGCGCGAACGAGCTGTGCCAGGCGCTCTGCCCCGGTGCCGAGGCCGCGGCCTACTCGATGCCTCGGGGCGACGACGCGCTCAAGCACGCCGCCACCGTCAAGGGCAGCCGCGCCTACGCCTCCCTCGCCAACGCCTTCAAGTTCCAGAAGGCCTTCGTGCCGAACTGCTCGTGCAAGCGCGAGGGCCAGAGCTGGGCCCAGTCCCTGGTCAAGGCCGAGAGCATGCTGGTGCGGCACAAGGGCGACATCTTCGTCACGCCGATGCAGGCCGAGGCCCTGTCGCGCCCGAAGGTCCGCCTGACCCTCGTCGGGCGCGCCGACAAGACCGCCGCCGGCCTCGCGGCGGACGCGGCCGGACGCGCCGGCGAGGCGGCCCCCCTCGTGCCCGACGCCGCGGTGGCGACGGCCAAGGACGAGCGCGCGCCGATCCGCGTCATCGCCCCGAACGTGATCGCGGTGCCGAAGCTCCTGGCCGTCCCGGGCCCCGTCACCGCCACGCCCTGACGCGGCGCGCCGGCCCCGGCGCAGATCCTCCGAAGCATCCACCCCAACCGAACGGGCACGCGCGACAGCATCGCCCGCGTCTCGATTTGACCTCCGGCATTCTGGAACCATATCGGCCCGACCCTGTTGGGAACGCCCCGACCCAGAATGCGAGACATGACCTGATGCGGACGACCCGCCTGCTGCTCCTGACCGGCACCATGCTGCCCGGCCTCCTCCTCTCGGGCCCGACGCTGTCGCGGTCCGGGGACGCGGTCTCGGGCACCATTCTCCTGGCGCAGGGCGGCCCCGGCGGCGAGCGCGAGCCCCGCGGCGAAGGCCCGCGCGGCGGCGGCGGCGAAGGCCCGCGCGGCGGCGGGCGCCCAGAGCGCGGCCCCGGCGCGGAGCGGGGACCGGCCGAGCGGGCGGCCCCGCCCCGGCCCGAGCGACCGGAGCCGCGGCCCGAGCGGCCTGCGCCGGAGCGTGCGCAGGAACGGCCGGCCGCGCGTCCCGAGCGCGCGCCCGAGGCGCGTCCCGAGCGCGCCCCCGAGCGGCCTGCGCCGCGGCAAGAGCGGCAGGAGCGGCCCGAACCGCGCGAGGACCGCGCCCCCCCGGCGCGTCCCGAGAGGCGCGACCCCGACGAGCGCCCGGCCGCCCGCGAGCGCGCCCCCGATCGCCCCGACCGCGCCGCGCCGGACCGCCGCGAGGCGCCGTCCCCGAACCGCCGCGAGGCGCCGGATCAGGAGCGCCGCGAGGCGCCCGGCCCGGATCGCCGCGAGGGACCGGGCCGGGAGCGGCGCGCGCCGGACGGCGGCACCGCGCCGGCCCAGCGCCAAGCTCCGACTGCGCCCACCCCGACGGCGCCTGTCCCGACGGCGCCCGCCCCGGCCGCGCCGGCTCCGGCCCCGCAGCGGGCGCCCGAGCCCCGCGGGCCCAACGATCAGCGCACCGGGCCGGCCGAGCGCACGGCCCCGAACGCCGCCCCCGGTGTCCCCGGACGCCCGGTCCAGCCGAATGCCGCGCCGGATGCGGGCGCAGGGGCCGTCGCGCCGCGCCCCGACGCGCCGCCGAACGCGGCTCCCGGCGTGCCCGGCCGTCCGGTCCAGGCTCCCAACGCGGCGCCGGGCGGCCCCGGCCGCCCCGTCCAGGCGCCCAACGCGGCCCCGGGCGTTCCGGGCCGTCCCGTTCAGCCGAACGCTGCGCCGCCCGGCACCGGCGGCGGCAATCTCGAGACGGCCCCCGGCGCGGCGCCGAACGCCCGCCCCGGCATTCCCGGCCAGCCGGTCCCGGATGCGGGCCAGCCCGGTCTCGGCGGGCCGCCGGCGGGCCGCGTCGACGACCGCGGCGGGCGCGGCGCACGCGACGGCTTCAACGCGCCGGGGCGCCCGAACTACATCCCGGGCGGCTTCCGGGAGGACGACGCGGACGTCCGCGACTACGACCGGATCCGCCGCGACCGCCGCGAGTTCAACGAGGACGGGCGCACCTATATCCGCGAGCCCGGCCGCCTCATCGTGCGCGACCGCGGCGGCTACTTCATCCGCCACGACGAGAACGAGCGCTTTCGCGATCTCGACCGGCGCGGCTACCGCAGCGAGCGCCGGGGCAGCGATACGGTCACCTACCTGCAGCGGCCGGGCGGCGAGGTCATCGTCACCGTGGTGGACGATGACGGCCGGCTGCTGCGGCGCTCCCGCCGCTTCCGGGACGGGCGCGAGGTCGTGCTCATCGACAACGCCTACGGGGGCCGGGCCCGCCCGATCTACGAGGACGTGGTCGACCTGCCGCCCCCCGACATCCGGATCCCGCGCGACCGCTACGTGGTCGAGTACGAGGGGGCGGACGAGCGCAGCGTCTACGAGGCACTCTCGGCCCCGCCGGTGATGGCGGTGGACCGGCGCTACACCCTCGATCAGGTCCGCAACAGCCCGCAGCTGCGCGCCCGCATGCGCAGCGTGGACATCGACACGATCAACTTCGACACCGGTTCCTTCACGGTGACGCCGGACCAGGCGGCCCGGCTCGCCACCATCGCGGCGGCCATCAACCAGTCGATCCGCGCCAACCCGCAGGAGGTCTTCCTGATCGAGGGCTACACCGACGCGGTCGGCGCCGACATCGACAACCTCTCCCTGTCGGATCGCCGCGCCCAATCGGTCGCCACCGTGCTCACCCAGCAATTCCAGGTCCCGCCCGAGAACCTGACGACGCAGGGCTACGGCGAGCAGTACCTCAAGGTGAACACCCAGAACGCCTCCCGCGAGAACCGCCGCGTCACCGTCCGGCGCATCACGCCGCTGATCCAGCAGGGGCAAGCCGAGGGCGCGCCGCCGCGGTGACGGCGAGGGCCACGCCTCCCCGGTCCGGGACCGTTCGCGTGAGCGCATCGGTGAGGGGTGCGACCTCTCCGGACAAGTCGCATCCCTCACCCCGGCCCGCTCCGCGGGCAAACCTCTCCCGCACGGGCGAGGGGGCGAGTCGCTTCACCCGCGCCTGTCCTGCCATCCGCGACGCCGTCCCGGGCTCGTCGGCCAGCGCCCCGGAACGCCGCCGCGCCGACGGCGGAGCGCCCCACCTCTCCCGTCCGGGAGAGGTCGAGTGCGCGGAACGCGCACCGGGTGAGGGGTGCGACGCATCCGGAGAGGTCGGATCCCTCACCCCAACCCTCTCCCGCACGGGAGAGGGAGCGCGGCGTGCCACCCGCGCTCACCACGGAACCACAACGCACTCCGGATGGCGGTGCGCCTTCCTCTCCCGTGCGGGAGTGGTCGAATCCGCGACAGCGGAACGGTGAGGGGTGCGACGCATCCGGAGAGGTCGGATCCCTCATCCCAACCCTCTCCCGCCCGGGAGAGGGGGCGCGGCGTGCCACCCACACTCACCACGGAACCACAATGAACTTCGGACCGCGGTGCGCCCTCCTCTCCCGTCCGGGAGTGGTCGAATCCGCGACAGCGGAACGGTGAGGGGTGCGACCTCTCCGGACAAGTCGCCTCCCTCACCCCGGCCCGCTCCGCGGGCAAACCTCTCCCGCACGGGAGAGGGGGCGCGGCGGGCCGCTCGCGCCGTCCCCGTCGACCGCCGGTCGCGCCACCCGCGACGTGCGGCCTGCGGCCGGGGCGTGACAGCCCTGCGCGGCTGCCGCGCGGGTGGCATGACCGGCGGTTGACGGGGGCGGGATCGGGGCTCAACACCCTGGGGCCGGCACGGCCCGCGGGAGCAGCATGAGCATGGACGAGGCGAGCAACCGGTTGATCGAGGCCGGGACGCCGGTGTTTCGCCGCACCACCCTCGCGCTGGCGGCGGCGGGGTTCTCGACCTTCGCGGTGCTCTACGGGGTGCAGCCCCTGCTGCCGATCTACGCCGAGGATTTCGGGGTGTCGCCGGCCGAGAGCAGCCTCGCCCTGTCGCTGCCCTGCGCCATGCTGGCGATCGCGCTCCTCGTGGTCAGCCCGCTCTCCGAGGTCTGGGGCCGCAAGCCCGTGATGACGGCCTCGCTCTTCGCCTCGGCGATCCTCACGATCGTGGCCGCCCTGGTCCCGAGCTGGCACGGCTTCCTGGCCCTGCGCGCCCTCACGGGCCTGACCGCGAGCGGGCTGCCCGCCGTCGCCATGGCGTATCTGAGCGAGGAGATGCACGGGCGCGCCATCGGCCTGTCGATGGGCCTCCTGATCGGCGGCAACGCCCTCGGGGGCATGGTCGGGCGCCTGATCGCGGGGATCATCGCGGATCACGGCTCGTGGCGGCTCGGCCTCGGCACCATCGGGGTGCTGGCGCTGTTCGCCGCGATCGCGTTCTGGCAGGCGCTGCCGCCCTCCCGCCGCTTCGTGCGCAGCAAGCTCGCCTGGCGGGCGGTGCCGGCGACCTTCGGCCAGCATTTCCGCGACCCCGGCCTGCCCTGGCTGTTCTCCGAGGCGTTCCTGCTGATGGGCGGCTTCGTCTGCGTCTACAATTACATCGGCTTTCGCCTGCTCGACCCGCCCTTCTCCCTGAGCCAGACCGCGATCGGGGCGATCTTCGTCGTCTACCTCGCAGGCACAGCGAGCTCGGCGCTGACCGGCGAGATCGCGAGCCGCCTCGGGCGCCGCAAGGTGCTCTGGCTCGCCATCGGCGTCGGCCTCGCCGGCATCCTGATGACCCTGTCGCAGCACCTCTGGATCATCATCGCCGGCATCGTAGTGGTCACGGTGGGGTTCTTCGGGGCGCACTCGGTGGCGTCGAGCTGGATCGGGCGGCGGGCCCTGCGCGACCGGGCCCAGGCCTCCTCGATCTACCTCTGCCTCTATTATCTCGGCTCCTCGGTCCTCGGCACCGCCGGCGGCTGGTTCTTCGCGCATTCGGGCTGGACCGGCGTCGTGCTCTTCGTCGGCGGCCTCTACGGTGTCGCCCTGGCGATCGCGATCCGGCTCTCGCGCCTCGCCCCCCTCAAGATCCCCTGACGGAGATGCCGCGATGACGACGGATTCCGCGCCCCGCAGCCACGAGACCCACGTCGCCGACCAGTTCGGCCCCCAGGCCGCGGCCTACGTGGCGAGCGCGGTCCACGCCGCCGGGGAGGACCTCGCCGAGATCGCCGCGCGGATGCGGGCCGAGCCCGCCGGCGACGTGCTCGACCTCGGCAGCGGCGGCGGCCACGTCGCCTTCGCGGTGGCGGAGGCGGCCCGGCGCGTCACCGCCTACGACCTCTCGGCCGACATGCTCGGCGCCGTGGCGGCCGAGGCCCGCCGGCGCGGGCTCGTCAACATCGAGACCCGGCGGGGGGCGGCCGAATCCCTGCCCT
This sequence comes from Methylobacterium planeticum, assembly GCF_008806345.1. Classification (GTDB taxonomy): domain Bacteria; phylum Pseudomonadota; class Alphaproteobacteria; order Rhizobiales; family Beijerinckiaceae; genus Methylobacterium; species Methylobacterium planeticum. Next base: position 82,951 of record NZ_VZZJ01000006.1, read on the forward strand.
TCGGGGATGCCAGCTTCGACGCGGTGCTGACCCGCTTCAGCGCGCACCATTGGGCCGACGTGCCCGCCGCCCTCGCGGAGGCGCGCCGCGTGGTGAGGCCCGGCGGCCGCCTGATCGTGGCCGACCTGATCGCCCCCGAGGCCCCGATCCTCGACACCCATCTCCAGGCGGTCGAGCTGCTGCGCGACCCGTCGCACGCGCGGGACTACACGGCCTCCGAATGGGGCGCGATGCTGCGCGCGGCGGGCTTCGACGCCGAGCCGCCGGTCCTGCGCCGCCTGCGCCTCGACTTCGCGAGCTGGATCGCCCGGATGCGCACGCCCGCGACCCACGTGGCGGCGATCCGCTCGCTCCAGGCCGGCGCCTCGGAGGCCGTGCGCCGCCACTTCGCGATCGAGCCGGACGGGACCTTCACGGCGGACACGATGACGGTGAGCGCGCGGGCGGGCGCGCCGGGCCGCTGACCCCGCGCCTCAGGCGGTCTCGCCGCCGAGGCGGCGCGCGACCCGGTCCCGGCCGATCAGCGGCAGCAGGCCGGCGAGGTCCGGCCCGTGGTCGAGGCCCGTGAGGGCGAGGCGCAGGGGCATGAACAGGGCCTTGCCCTTGGCGCCCGTGCGCTCGCGGACCGCGCCGGTCCAGGCCTTCCAGGTCTCCGGTCCCCAGGGCTCCGGCGGCAGCGTGTCGGCGGCCGCCGCCGTCACGGCCGCGTCCGTGAGCACCGGAACCACCGGGCCGGCGACGACCGGCCACCAGTCCCGCGCCTCCGCGACCTTGCCGAGATTGGCCCGGACCGCCCCCCAGAACGGCTCGGCCTCCTCCTCCGGGACGCCGAGGGCGAGGAGCCGGTCGCGCGCCTCGCCGAAGGGCATCTCGTGGACGAGGCGGGCGTTCAGCGCGTCGAGATCCTGCGGATCGAACTTGGCGGGCGCCCGCGAGATCTGCGCGAGGTCGACGAGGCCCGCGAGCGCGTCGAGGGAGGCCACCGGACGGACCGATTCGGCCGAGCCCGTCAGCACCGCCAGCGAGCGGACCGCGGCGGGCTCGTAGCCGTCCTCGCGCAGGCCGCGCAGGGAGAGGTGGCCGAGGCGCTTCGATAGGCCCTCGCCATCCGCGGTGGTGAGCAGGTTGTGATGCCCGAAGACCGGCACCGGCCGCTCCAGCGCCTCGAAGATCTGCACCTGCACGCCCGTGTTCGTGACGTGGTCCTCGCCCCGGATGACGTGCGTGACGCCCATCTCGGCGTCGTCCACCACGGAGGGCAGGGTGTAGAGGTAGGTGCCGTCCGCCCGGATCAGCACCGGGTCGGAGAGGGAGGCGCAGTCGATATGCGCCTCGCCGCGCACGAGGTCGTCCCAGGCGACCACGCGGTGGTCGAGCTTGAAGCGCCAGTGCGGCCGGCGGCCCTCCGCCTCGAAGGCGGCCCGCTCCGCATCCGTCAGCGCCAGGGCGGCGCGGTCGTAGATCGGCGGCAGCCCGCGGCCGAGCTGGCGCTTGCGGCGGCGGTCGAGCTCCTCCGGGGTCTCGTAGCAGGCGTAGAGCCGCCCGAGGGCGCGCAGGCGCTCCGCCGCCGCATCGTAGACCGCGACCCGGTCGGATTGGCGGGCGCGCAGGTCCGGCACGATGCCGAGCCAGGCGAGGTCTTCCTCGATCGCCGCCGCGAAGACCTCGGTCGAGCGCTCCCGGTCGGTATCGTCGAGGCGCAGCAGGAAGCGCCCGCCCTCGGCCCGCGCGAACAGCGCGTTCAGGAGGGCCGGGCGGGCGTTGCCGATATGCAGGTAGCCCGTGGGGGAGGGGGCGAAGCGGACGAGTGCTGTCATGGCCGACGTCCTAGCGGATTTTCGCGCGGCGTCGATCCGGTTCGCGCATCGGAGCCCGCGGGGTCGGCGGGGAGCCTTCGGGCGATGCCCGCTCGGTTTCGTGCGCAGGAGCGCGGTTTCGCACGGGAGGAGGCCGGGTCGCAGGCCCGGGCCCGCCGCGGGCTCATCGGGCCGGCGCGAGGGGCGCGGCCCGCGTCCCGGGGCCTTGACGCGCCCGCATCGGCGGCCCTAGAAGGCCCTCGGTCCGGGTGCGTAGCTCAGCGGGAGAGCATTCGCTTCACACGCGAAGGGTCACAGGTTCGATCCCTGTCGCGCCCACCATTCCGCCTTCGGATCCCGCACGCGTCATCGCGCAGCTGTGCCGGCCCTGCAACGCGGCCCGGTGCGTCACTGCGAGGCTCTAGGACCGGGCGGCGCCGACGTATATGGTCTGCCACATTCCGCAGCCGCCTCCGGGCTTCAGGATCCGCGATTCATGAAAGCGCACGGTGACGTGCACGACATCCCGCCGCCGCCGCGCAAGGGACCGTTCGTCCTCGTCGGGCTCGTGGCCCTCGGACTCCTCGGATGGGGCGGATACGGGCAGTGGCAGCAGCGGGCGGCCGCCGCCGAGACGCAGCGCAAGGCGAAGGACTTCGTGCCGCGCCTGCGCACGGCCGCCGTCGAGCGGGCCGACAAGCCCATCGACCTGACGCTCCCGGGCGAGACCCAGGCCTTCGCCAAGGCGGCGATCTTCGCCCGCGCCACCGGCTACATCGCCGAGCGCCGGGTCGATATCGGGTCCCGGGTCAAGGCCGGCGACATCCTGCTCCGCATCGCCGCGCCCGATCTCGACCAGCAGCTCGCCCAATCCCAGGCGCAGCTCGGCCAGATGGAGGCGCAGCTCCTGCAGGCCAGGGCGATGGTCGACCAGGCCCGCGCCAACGTGAACCTCGCCAACGTCACGAACAGCCGCACCAGCACCCTCGCGGTCCAGGGCTGGGCCTCGCGCCAGAACGCCGACAACTCGCAGGCCGGCGTGCTCAGCCAGAGCGCGAACCTCGCCTCGGCGGAGGCCGGCGTGAAGGTGGCGGAGGCCAACATCAAGGCTCAGGCGGCCACCGTCGACCGGCTCAAGGCGCTGACGGGCTTCAAGGACGTGGTCGCGCCCTTCGACGGGGTCGTGACCACCCGCACCGTCGATGTCGGCGACCTCGTCAAGGCGGACGCGGCCGGCACCGCGCTCCTGACCATGGACCGCGACGACATCCTGCGCATCTCCGTCAACGTGCCGCAGAACGCGGCGGTCGGCGTCGGCGCCGGCGTCGAGGCGACCATCAGGGTGCCGCAGATGCCCGACCGCGCCTTCCAGGGCCTCGTCGAGCGCAGCTCCGTGGCGCTCCTCACCGCCTCCCGCACCCTGACGACGCAGGTCGACGTGCCGAACCCGGACGGGGCCCTGCGGGCCGGGCTCTACGTCTACGTCACCCTCAAGATCCCGCGCCTCGAACCCGCCGTGATCATCCCGGCCGAGGCCCTGGTCTTCAACCAGCGCGGCACGCAGGTGGCGGTCGCCCGCGAGGACGGGCACGCGGAATGGCGCGGCGTCCACATCAAGCGCGATTTCGGGCAGACGATCGAACTCGATCAGGGCCTGTCGGGCCACGAGCGCATCGTGCTGAGCCCGCCGCCGGACCTGCGCGACGGCCAGCCGATCGAGCGCGCGCCCGATCCGGCGCCCGGCAAGCCGGTCCAGGCCGCGGCCCGCTGAGACGCGACTGCGACGCGTTGGTCAGACGTCGCGCGCGGTCCGCTCAATTCACCCGGACGGCGAGCTTCATCTTCGGATGGATGCCGCAGAGCACCTGGAAGGTGCCGGCTTCCGTGAAGGTGATGGCCGTGCGGCTGCCCGGCATCTGGTCGCCGGAATCGAAGGTGAAGCGGTCGGACTCGACGTAGAGGTGGTGCAGCAGGTCGCTGTCGTCGTTGACGATCGTGACGGTCTCGCCGCGCTCCACCGCGAGGCTGACGGGCAGGAAGGCCCGGCCCTTCTGCGAGACGATCCGGCCGCTGGCCTCGAGCCCCGTCACGAGGACGATCCCGGCGAGCGCCCCCGCCAGGAGAGCGAGACCGCTCGTTGCCGCGAGACGCCTCAGGCTCCGCGCCGCGGCGAGGTCCGGGCGAAGGGCGGGCGGATCGGCGAGGGGGAGGGTCGTGGTGGTCATCGGCGGCCTCTGGCGCGGTTCGCCAGACTAGGACCCGAAGCCTTAAGAATCCGCTGAGGACATCATCCGTTCTCGGCCGCGCGCACAATTTCCGCCCAGCAGGGATGCGCATTGAGGCAATTCAGCGCGCGAAACGGGCGTCGGGCAGGTTTCGGCAAGTCTACCGGCGCGCCCCGATCGTCGGGCCGAGCGTGCTCGCGCCGCGAGAGCCCCCCGGACCACGCGGCTAATGCCCTCTTAATATGTGCGAACTACGATGGCTCTGCGGAACATGAGGGCAGCTGCGTTTCGATGCGACGGAACCGGACCGAACCGAGTGATGGCGAACCGACGTCGGCGGCGGCGGGCCCGCGGCGCGTCGCCGACCTGCTGTCGACCATCCGCGGGCGCATCTTCGTCGCCTTCCTGATCATGAGCCTGATCACCGGCGCGCTCGGCCTCTACGCGACCCTCGGCATCCGCCAGGCGGGCGTGCTGGTCAACCGCACCTACGACCAGTCGCTGATGTCGATCAACTACGCGCGGGCGGCGGCGACGGACTTCGCCAAGATGCGCGCCGCCTTCGTCCGCCGCACCATCGCGCCGGACGCCGCGGCCCGGACGAGGCTCGACGAGGAACTGGCCGATCTGGCGATCAACCTCGCCGAGGACCTGACCATCGCGGTCGAGCGCTCGCAATCGGACCGCGCCACCCGCGCCGGCATCGCCGTGCAGGGCGCCGTCTCGACCTGGGACGAGATCCGCCGCGGCCTCGACCTGACCGCGACCTCCTCGACCGCCTGGGAGGCGCTCGACCGACAGGCCGCGATCGTCGACGGCCAGATCGACATGCTGGTGAACTACACCGCCGGCGACGGCTTCACCTACCGGCAGACGGCCCGCAACGTCGTCGCCAGCGAGATCCGCTTCTACGCCGCCGCCACCGGCATCGCGCTGCTGCTCTCGGCGATCGTCGCCTGGCTCCTGAACCGGCGCATCATGCGCCCGGTCAAGGCCGCCTCGGCGGTGGCCGAGCGCATCGCGGCGGGCCGCCTCGACGACGCGATCCCGATCGGCGGGCGCGACGAGCTCGGCGCCCTGCTGCGCGCCATGGGGACGATGCGCGACAACATCCGGGCGATGATGGCCCGCGAGGTCAGCCAGCGCCGCTCCGCCCAGGCCATGCTCGCCGACGCGCTCGAAAGCTCGCGCGAGGGCGTCGTGGTGGTCGATGCCGAGGGCCGCATCGCGCTCGCCAACGCGCAGGCGGCCGATTTCTTCGGCGGCAGCGCCGGCGCCATGGAGGCCGGCACGCCGGTGGAGGGCCTCGTGGCCCGGGGCGCCGACCCGGCCGCCCGCGTGCTCGATTCGGTCCACACCCTGGTGCGGGACGGCGAGGTCCGCCTGGCCGACGGGCGCTGGCTCCGGGTCAGCCGCAGCGCCACCCAGGCCGGCGGCTTCGTGGCGGTGTGCAGCGACATCAGCGTGCTGAAGGAGCAGGAGGCGCGCCTCACCACCACGAACCTGCGCCTCGACGCCGCCCTCGACAACATGTCGCAAGGGCTCTGCCTCTACGATGCGAATTACCGCCTGATGGTGGTGAACCGGCGCTACTGCGAGATCTACGGCCTCGCGCCCGGCTCGATCATCGCCGGGATGACCGCCAACGACGTGCTCCGCCGCTGCCTCCAGGCCGGCAACCACCCGGGCCGCACCCTCTCGGACCTGCAGCACGAGGAGGCCGAGGCCTTCGGCCGCCCGGAGAACCGCACCTTCCTGCAGGAGCTCGGCGACGGCCGCATCGTGGCGATCGAGAAGCGCTCGACCGCCGATGGCGGCTTCGTGGCGACCTACGAGGACGTCACCGAGCGGCGCCACGCGGAGGCGCGCATCGCCTTCATGGCCCGCCACGACGCGCTCACGAACCTGCCGAACCGCATCTTCCTCGGCGAGCAGATCGACAGCGCCATCGCGCAGGCCGGGCGCGACAGCGGCTTCGCGGTTCACTGCCTCAACCTCGACGACTTCAAGCTCGTCAACGACACCCTCGGCCACGTGATCGGCGACGAACTGCTGCGCGCCGCCGCGAGCCGGCTCGGCGCCTGCGTGCGCGAGATCGACAGCCTCGCCCGCCTCGGGGGCGACGAGTTCGCCATCGTCCAGCGCGGCGTCGACCGGCCCGAGGATTCCGCCGTCCTCGCGCGCCGCATCATCGACGTCCTCGGCGCGCCGTACACGCTCGCCGACCAGACCATCACGATCGGGGTCAGCATCGGCATCTCGCTGGCGCCGAGCGACGGGATGTCGTGCGAGAAGCTCCTGAAGAACGCCGACGTCGCCCTCGACCGGGCCAAGGCCGAGGCCCGCGGCTCGTTCCGCTTCTTCGAGCCCGAGATGGACGCCCGCCTCCAGGCCCGGCGCCTCCTCGAGCGCGACCTGCGCGAGGCCGTGACGGCGGAGAGCTTCGAACTTCACTACCAGCCGATCTACGACCTCAACGCCGAGCGCGTCTGCGGCTTCGAGGCCCTGCTGCGCTGGAACCACCCCGAGCGCGGCCGGATCTCGCCGGCGGAGTTCATCCCGCTCGCCGAGGAACTCGGCCTGATCATCCCCCTCGGCGAGTGGGTGATGCGCCGGGCCTGCCAGGAGGCGAGCCGCTGGCCGGACGGGCTCAAGGTCGCGGTCAACGTCTCGGCCGTGCAGTTCACCTCGGCGCGCCTGATCGGTGCCGTGCGCGATGCCCTCGCGGTGAGCGGCCTGCCGGGCCGGCGCCTCGAGCTCGAGATCACCGAATCGGTGCTCGTCGCCAATCCGGGCACCACGACCGCGATGCTGCACAGCCTGAAAGGCCTCGGCGCCCGGGTCTCGATGGACGATTTCGGCACCGGGTACTCCTCCCTGAGCTACCTGCGCTCCTTCCCCTTCGACAAGATCAAGATCGACCAGTCCTTCGTGCGCGACCTCGGGCAGGCGGACGATTCGGGCTTCATCGTGCGCGCCGTCATCGGCCTCGGCGCGAGCCTCGGCATGACCACCACCGCCGAGGGCGTCGAGACCGAGGCGCAGCTGGCGCGCCTGCGCGGGGAGGGCTGCGACGAGGTGCAGGGTTACCTCTTCAGCCGCCCCGTCCCGTCCTCCGAGATCCCCGGGCTGCTGCGGCGCTGGAACGGCGAGGCCCGGGCCATCGCCTGAACCCGGCATGGGATGACGCGGACGCCCCGCCAAGCAGAGCGAGGCACTTTCCACAATTTTCCGACGTCCACCGCCGCGGGGCGCCCGTCTTGGCGGAACCCGAATATCTCAGGCTTCGTTGAAGAGTGCTCGTGTTCGACGGAGACTTGCGATGCTCAAAGGTGGTCTACTCTGGCTCATCGGCATTCCGCTGCCGATAATTCTGCTGATCTATTTCTTCACCAGCTGGCTGCACTGATTCGCCGCCGCGTGAAACGTCCGGCGAAGGGGAGGGCGCAGCTCGCTCCTTCGCCGCCCGCTCAGAACTTCTGGGCGATGAACTCCTCGGCCTCCGGGGAGGGTTCGGTGCGGGCGGCCGCCTCACGCAGCATCGGCACGACCGAGGCGGCGTCCTGGGCCACGAGGTAGTTCAGGTCGAGCCCCGCGCGGATGAAGCCGTGTCCGCGCATGTGGTCGAACAGCGTCAGCAGCGGCGTCCAGAAATCCGCGATCGAGACCAGCAGGATCGGCTTGCGGTGCTGTCCGAGCTGGGCCCAGGTCAGCTGCTCCACGAGCTCCTCCAGCGTGCCGATCCCGCCGGGAAGCGCCACGAAGGCGTCCGAGCGATCGAACATCATGCGCTTGCGGGTGTGCATGTCGCCGACCACGATCGTCTCCTGGATGTCGTCGAGCATGCGCTCGCGCGACTTCAGGAAGTCCGGGATGATTCCGGTGACATGTCCGCCGCCGTCGAGGACCGCCCGCGCGACCGTGCCCATCAGCCCGACATTGCCGCCCCCGTAGACGAGGCCGATCCCGGCCTCCGCCAGGGCCGCGCCGAGCGTCTCGGCCGCCTGCCGGAAGGCCGGATCCTCTCCGAACCCCGAGCCGCAATACACACAGACCGTCTTCACCGGAGCCATCCGGCGTCCTCCATCGTTTGATTCGCGTACCGCGCGAAGCGCCCGGCAGAGCCTGTCCGGGACGGACACATACAGTGCCAAACTGCTGAATTCGCGCGAGATTCGTCCCGGGGCAGGCGGGACAGACTTGGTGTCCTGGCCATGTACGTTAATATGCGGCGATCAGTCGACGGTTTTTGTCGACACCCTGGCGCGGGCGCGGGTGAGATCGACACGGTTGGAGTAGGACGCCATGACGGCGGAGTTGCGGCGGAGCCTGGGTCTCGCGAGCGTCGGACTTGTCGGCGGGTTCCTGCTCGTGGTGGCCCTGTTCGGCGGCGGCGAGATGATGAAGCGGATGGCGCCGGGCGGCATCCCGCACCCGGTCGCGGGCCTGCCGCAGGATCCCGGATCCGCGAGCCCGGGCGGGCAGGGGAGTTCGGGCGCGCCGACCGAGCGCAGCGAGGCCGGCCGGCAGGCGCATGCGGGCCATGACGGGGTTCTGGCCGGCCCGCCCTCGGCGCCGGGCGCGGCGCCGGCACCGCCGGCCGAGACGCTGCCCGCCTTCGACATCGTCCGGGTCGAGCCGAACGGCGAAACCGTGATCGCCGGGCGCGCCGCCCCGAACACCACCGTCGAGATGCTGGTCGGCGACAGGCCGGTCGCGAAGGCCCTCGTCGACCCGAACGGGCAATTCGCCATCGTGCCGCCGGCCCTGCCCACCGGCAACAGCGAGATCGTGCTGCGCACGACGGGGTCCGACGGACGCGAGACGCGCTCGAAGCAGAGCGTCGCGGTGGTCGTCGCCCGGACGCGCGACACCAAGCCCCTCGTGGCGCTGACGGACCCCGACAAGCCGACCGTGGTGCTGTCGCAGCCGGAGCTCGCCGAGGCGGCGCGCCTGGCCGAGGCCGGGCCGGTGGCGCACATGCCCCCTCCGGCCGCGAAGCCCGCCGGTGCGAAGCCGGGGCCGGCGGATCCGGTCAAGATCGTCAGCGTCGACGCGCAGGATGGCGGCCGGCTCTACGTCACGAGCCAGGCGCCGCCCGGCGCGACGCTCCGCCTCTACCTCAACGACACGCTGGTGGCCCCCGGAAGCGCGGGCCCCGACGGCCGGGTGACTTTCACGATCGGGCGCGGCGTGCGCGCCGGCGACTACCGGATCCGCATCGATCAGGTCGATTCCGTCACCGGCAAGGTGCGTCACCGCGCCGAGGTGCCCTTCGCCTTCCCGGCGTCGGCCCCGAAGGTCGCGGCGCGCGAGCATCCGGAGCCCGGGCCGGGCAGCAACCCGCTCGTGGCCGCGATGGCTTTGCCCGGAATCAGGCCCGAGATGCCGGCGCCCACCCGCAAGGCGGGCGAGCCGCATCCGGGCAACCGCCATACCGAAGCCGCGCAGCCTCCCGACGCGCAGCCTCCCGCCGCGCAAGCCTCGGCCTCCCCGGCGCCGGCCGGCCCGACGCCGTCTCCTGGGGCGGCCCCCCGGGACGTCTTCGTGGCGGAGGTCAGCACCGCCAGGATCACCCGCGGCGACAGCCTCTGGCAGATCAGCCGGCGCACCTACGGCAAGGGCGACCGCTACACCGTGATCTACGATGCCAACCAGGGCCAGATCCGCGATCCCGACCTGATCTATCCCGGCCAGATCTTCGTGCTGCCCGCGGACGCGCCGGCGGCCGCGGAGCGCCAGGGCGGCCGCCGGGGCTGATCCGGCCGAGCGCCGGGGTGGGCGCCGGGGTGGGCGAGCCGCGCCCGCGCAGGGCGGGGCTGCCCGGCGGGCAGGTGGCTGCGCGCGCGGTTCGCGCCTATATGCCGGCCGAGAGATCCATCCCGGATTGGCCCGCCTCCCGGATAAGCCCCGCATGACACCCGATCCCGCGCCCGCGGCGCGCGGCACCCCCGTGCCGCCGGAACGCCCCGGCCTCGTCGCGACCTACCGCCGGCTCTGGCCCTATCTCTGGCCCCACGGCCGGCCGGACCTGCAGAAGCGCGTCTTCCTCGCCTTCGGGCTGCTGCTCGTGGCGAAGCTCGCCACCATGGTGACGCCCTTCACCTTCAAGTGGGCGACGGACGCCCTCGTGGCGGTGATCGGCGCAAAGGAGGGCACACCGGTGCCGGCCGGGCTGTTCGCGGCCCCGATGCTGCTGATCGGCCTCTACGGCCTCACGCGGATCCTCATGGCGGGGCTGACGCAGGTGCGCGACGGGCTCTTCGCCAAGGTGGCGATGCACGCGGTGCGGCGCCTCGCGCTCGAGACCTTCGAGCACATGCATCGGCTGTCCCTGCGCTTCCACCTCGAGCGCAAGACCGGCGGCCTGACCCGGGTGCTCGAGCGCGGGCGGGGCGGCATCGAGGAATTGTCGCGCCTGATGGTCCTGACGCTGGTGCCGACCATCGTGGAGTTCCTGCTCGTCATCGGCGTCCTGGCCTACGAGTTCGACTGGCTCTACTCGGTGGTCGTCCTCGGGATGGTCGGGGCCTATCTGGGCTTCACCTACAAGGCGACCGAGTGGCGGATCGAGATCCGCCGCCGCATGAACAACTCGGACACGGACGCGAACACGAAGGCCGTGGATTCGCTCCTGAACTACGAGACCGTGAAGTATTTCGGCGCCGAGGGCCGCGAGACCGCCCGCTACGACGGCTCGATGGCGAAGTACGAGAAGGCCTCGACCCAGACCTACGTCTCGCTCGCGGTGCTCAATGCCGGGCAGGCGGTGATCTTCACCATCGGCATGACGATCGTGATGTGGCTCGCCGCGCGCGACATCATGGCGGGCCGGACCACGATCGGCGGCTTCGTCCTCGTCAACACGATGCTGGTGCAGCTCTCGATGCCCCTGAACTTCATGGGCATGATCTACCGCGAGATCAAACAGGCGCTGATCGACATCGACGACATGTTCACGATCCTGCACCGCAACCCCGAGATCGTGGACCGGCCGAACGCGCCGGCCCTCGCGGTCGGCAGCGCCGAGGTGCGGTTCGAGGATGTGCGCTTCGCCTACAACCCGGACCGGCCGATCCTGCGAGGCATCTCCTTCGCGGTCCCGCCGGGCAAGACCGTCGCGATCGTCGGGCCCTCGGGGGCCGGCAAGTCGACCCTGTCGCGGCTGCTGTTCCGCTTCTACGAGCCGCAGGGTGGGCGCATCCTCATCGACGGGCAGGACATCGCGGCCGTGCGCCAGGACAGCCTGCGCGCGGCCATCGGCATGGTCCCGCAGGACACGGTGCTGTTCAACGACACGATCGGCTACAACATCCGCTACGGCCGCTGGGACGCGGGCGAGGCGGAGGTGCGCGAGGCCGCGCGCCTCGCGCAGATCGACCGCTTCGTCTCCGGCCTGCCGGAGGGCTACGACACGCCGGTCGGCGAGCGCGGCCTCAAGCTCTCCGGCGGCGAGAAGCAGCGCGTCGCCATCGCCCGCACGATCCTGAAGAGCCCGCCGATCCTCGTCCTCGACGAGGCGACCTCGGCGCTCGATTCCTTCACCGAGCGCGAGATCCAGGACGCCCTCGACCGGGTCGCGCGGGGGCGCACCACGCTCGTCATCGCCCACCGGCTCTCGACGGTGGTCAACGCCGACGAGATCCTGGTGCTCGATCGCGGCGTGATCGTCGAGCGCGGCGACCATGCGGGGCTGCTCGCCGCCGGCGGGGTCTACGCCGCGATGTGGAACCGCCAGCGCGAGGCCGACGCGGCGCGCGAGGCCCTCAAGCGCGCCGAGGACGAGGCCGCCCTGCGCCGCGTCGATTCGGCGCCGGCCGGGCGCGGCGCGGTGCCCGAACCCGTCCTCGCCGAGTAGCCGCCGCGGGGCGCGCATCCGGCGCGGCGGTTGACGGGAGCCTCCGGGGCTGCCATCCGCCCGGCCGGAGCGGGCGTTCCCGTCCCGCCGACCGCAAGAGTGCCTGAACCTCCATGACCGATCTCTTCGAGACGATCCGGCGTGTCCTCGTGCCGATCCACAAGGAGGGCTACCCCTTCATCCTGATCGGCATCGTCCTGACCGTGCTGGCCGGCTACTTCTCGCAGTTCTTCGGCTGGATCTTCCTGATCCTGACCCTCTGGGTCTGCTACTTCTTCCGCGATCCCGAGCGGGTCACGCCGGTGGCGGACGGCCTCGTGGTCTCGCCGGCTGACGGCCGCGTCAACCTGATCGCGACGGTGCTGCCGCCCCCCGAGCTCGACCTGCCGCCCGTGCCGATGGTCCGGGTCTCGGTCTTCATGAACGTGTTCGATTGCCACGTGAACCGGGTGCCGGTGACGGGACGGATCGGGCAGATCCACTACACGCCGGGCCTGTTCCTCAATGCCGAGCTCGACAAGGCGAGCGAGGACAACGAGCGCAACGGCCTCGTGATGGAGACGATGCACAGGGGCGAGCCCCTGCGCATCGGCGTGGTGCAGATCGCCGGCCTCGTCGCGCGCCGCATCGTCGGCTTCGTCAGCGCCGGCGACACCCTCAATGTCGGCGAGCGCTTCGGCCTGATCCGCTTCGGCTCGCGGGTCGACGTCTACCTGCCGGCCGGTACCCGGGTCCTCGTCGGCCTCGGCCAGAAGGCGGTGGCGGGCGAGACGGTGCTCGCCGACCTCTCCGGCGGGCCCGAGCGGCAATTCCGGCGCATCTGAGGGAGGCGGCCCCCATGGACGATCTCTTCCCGCCCTTCGACCCGGACCCGAACGAGCCGAAGCCGCGCCGCTTCAAGCCGGTGCCGTTCCGGATGATCGCCCCGAACATGATCACCCTGATGGCGCTCTGCCTCGGGCTCACGGCGATCCGCCTCGCCTTCGAGGGCAAGTTCGAGCCCGCCGTGATCGCCATCGTGGTGGCAGCCGTGCTCGACGGCGTCGACGGGCGGGTGGCGCGGCTCCTGAAAGGCACCTCGCGCTTCGGGGCGGAACTCGATTCGCTGTCCGATTTCGTCAATTTCGGCTGCGCCCCGGCGCTCATCCTCTACGGCTTCGCCCTGTTCCACCTGCGCTCGCTCGGCTGGATCGTGGCGCTGATTTTCGCCATCGCGATGGGGCTGCGCCTCGCCCGCTTCAACGCCATGCTGGACGACCCGAACCGGCCGGAATGGAAGAAGGACTTCTTCGTCGGCATGCCGGCCCCCGCGGGGGCGCTCACTGCGATGCTGCCGCTCTACCTGCACTTCCTCGGCCTCTCCTTCGAGAAATGGGCGGCCCCGATCGTCCTCGGCTACGTCCTGTGCATCGCGCTCCTCGTCGTCTCGACGGTCCCGACCTTCTCGGGAAAGACCATGGGCAAGCGCGTGCCGCGGGCCTGGGTGCTGCCGATCTTCCTCGCGGGCGTGGCGACCTTCGGCCTGTTCATCAGCTACCCGTTCGAGGCCATGGTGGCGATCAGCCTCGCCTACCTCGCGGTGATCCCGGTCGGCGCCGCCCAGTACCGGCGCCGGGCAAAGCTCGAGCCGGCCCGCCTGGACGTGCCGGCGCAGGTTGAGCCCGCGCAGGCCGAGAGCTCCTCGCCGGGGGGCGTCTGAGCCGGCGGTCCCGCGTCATCGTGCCGTGGACAGGGCGCGCCCGCCCCTGTCGCGGCACGCATCCGGCCCCTAGGCTCGCGCGGGCCGGTTCGGTCGGCCGGATGACGGGAGCCCGGGATGCTCGAGGAATTCAAGAAGTTCGCGTTGCGGGGCAACGTCGTCGATCTCGCGGTCGGCGTGATCATCGGCGCCGCGTTCGGGGCGATCGTCACGTCGGCCGTGCAGGACGTGTTCATGCCGGTGATCGGCGCGATCACCGGCGGGCTCGATTTCTCGAACTACTACATTCCGCTCTCGTCGAAGGTTCAGGCCGGCCTCGCCTACGCGGAGGCCAAGAAGCAGGGCGCCGTGCTCGGCTACGGGCAGTTCATCACGGTTGCGCTCAACTTCATGATCGTCGCCTTCGTGCTGTTCCTGGTCATTCGCGCCATGAACAAGCTCGCGGCACGCGAGGAGAAGAAGCCGGAAGCGGTGGCCGAAGTGCCGGCCGACGTGAAGATCCTGGCCGAGATCCGCGTATATCCTGGCGACACGGCCGGCAGCCTGACGGACCCGGCGCAGGCGCGGAGAATCGCCTATCGGGCGGCGTCCTTGCCGTCCTCCGCCTGGACCCCGAAGGCATCGAGGATCCGGTCGAGGGCGTTCTCGACCGCGACGGTGCCCTCCTCATGGGTCTTCAGGCGGGTCTCCAAGCGCTTGATCTGCGGCTCGAATTCCTCCGGCGGGGTCTCGGCGTCCCCGAGGAATTGCGGCTTCCCGCCCTCGACGGTGTAGACCGTGCGCAGTTGCTGACCGAGGTGATCGCGCACCGGCTCCGGAAGAACCACCTGCGGCTGAACGTCGTCGTCACGCATCGGTTGAAATCTCCCACCACCTGAACGCAACAACGTGCGGTCGGGCGGAGCGTTGCGCAGTCCGACCTTCGGATATTCCACCTCTGTGAATCTCGACACGGGACCGGCACGAAAAAAGCCCCGGCGCTTCTGGCGCCGGGGCTCGTCACGGCCGGCGCCGCATGGCGCCGCCGGATCGGGGTCGATCGGGTTAGTCGATCACTTCGACGATGCGATGGCCGCGGTCAACCAGCACCGGACGATCGTTGACGACGGTGTAGCGGTAGCCGGGCTTCACCCGGTAATCGTCCGGCACGTCGTAATACGTCACGCCGGAGCCCGGCAGCACCGTACCGACGGCGACGCTGCCGTCGTAATCGTAGGAGCGCACGCGACGCTCGGTGACGTAGCTGCGGAAGCGCGGACGGTCGTCGATGCCGAGGATCCCGCCGACCGTGCCGGTGGCGGCGCCGACCGCACCACCCACGATCGCACCGACCGGCCCGGCCGCGTCGCCGCCGTCGCGGGCGCCCTGCTCGGCGCCGCGCACGAGGCCCTGGGCCTGCGCGGCCATCGGGAGGGCGAGGGCGATCGCGGAAGCTGCGAGAAGCGTCTTGATGTTCATGTGAGAAGTCTCCGTTTCCAGCTCTCCACCAAGCCTGACGGCAGGGTGGAGCTTGGGCCGGTAACGCACGACTTCCGGAAACGGATGCGTCAAAAGTTTACATGGTGAACTTTTGTTCGACTGCGCGTCACACGTGCAAATCCGTTGCGCCGAGGCCGCCGCGCGGCCCCGGAATCCAAGCCCTGGCGCGCGGATGGCGCGGGATCAGGCGTCCTTCGGCATCGCCGACTGGATGAACCGGTCGGACCCGAGATCCTCCTCGTCGTAGCCGAGAAGCTCGGCGAGGCGGCCGCGGGCGCGGCTGACCCGGCTCTTCACGGTGCCGACCTTGCAGCCCATGATGGTGGCGGCCTCCTCGTAGGAGACGCCTTCGGCGCCGACGAGCACGAGGGCTTCGCGCTGGTCCGGCGGGAGCTTCGCCAGCGCGCTCTGCAGATCCTCGACGTCGAGGCGGTCGCCCTGGTGCGGAGCCGTGGCGAGGCGCGCCGCGTAGGAGCCGTCCTGGTCCTCGACCTCGCGGACCCGCTTGCGGTGATCCGAGTAGAAGATGTTCCGCAGGATCGTGAACAGCCAGGCGTTGAGGTTGGTACCGGGCTGGAAGCGGGCCCGGTGCTGCCAGCCCTTGAGCAGGGTGTCCTGCACGAGGTCGTCCGAGCGGGCCGGGTTCGAGGTCAGCGACAGCGCGAAGGCACGCAGGCTCGGCACCGCGGCGAGCAGGCCGTTGCGGAACTCGGGCTCGATCGCTTCGCCGCGCGCCTTCAGGGCGGCCTCGAGCTTCTCGATCAGGTCGGCGAAGCGGCTCGGCAGATCGGCTTGGCCGATCGATTCGTAGGCCGTCCGCAGGTGGTCGCCGAGATGCGTGCGGATGCTCGGCGACAGGTTCGGACGGGCATCCGAATCCTGATCCAAGCGGCGGTCAGGGGCGGTCTGAATCTCGTCGCTTCTCATGGCTCGTCTTGTTCTTGGAAGGTCGGCGCTGGCCGGCGGTCCGGTTCCGGCAAGCGCGGGGGTTTGCGTCTGTTGTAGCGCATCGCGCCGCGGAGCGCACCCTTCCGGCCCGCCACACGGTCGAGCTTAAGCCCGCGCGTCAACAGGCGGCTGGCGCGTCGCAAACCGGGAAGCCGGGCCCGAGCGGGGCTTGAGCAGGCGGATGCCGCCATCCCGCAGCACCAGCACATCGCCCCGCGCCACGTCGGTCCAGAGTTCGTCGCGGGTCAGGGCCTGGGTGGCGATCACCGTGACGATGTCCTGCTCGGTGGTCTCCTGCGCGAAGTCGACCCGCCAATCCTCGTCGATCAGGGTCGCGGTGCCGAACGGCGCGCAGCGCGTGAGGTAGCAGAGGCGCTTGCCGCAATGTGCGTAGAGGCTGCGGCTGTCGGAGAGCAGCATGTTGAAGACGCCGAGCGCATGCAGCTCGGCCGAGAGATCGGCCACGGCGCGGTCGAGGACGGCCGGGCGCGGCAACGCGCCCCAGCGGGCCTGGAGCTGGCCCATCATCCAGCAGAAGGCGTGCTCGCTGTCGGTGGTTCCGACCGGCTCGAAGCCCCTCAGGGGCAGCTTCTTCACGCCCCGGAGCTGCCCGTTATGCGCGAAGGTCCAGCGCCGCCCCCACAGCTCCCGGGTGAAGGGGTGGGTGTTCTCCAGCGACACGCGGCCACGATTGGCCTTGCGCACATGGGCGATCACGATCCGGCTCTTGATCGGATAGTTGCGCAGGAGCTTGGCGAGTTCCGAGCGCGCGCTCGGCTCCGGATCGTGGAAGCTGCGGCAGCCGCGCCCCTCGTAGAAGGTGATGCCCCAGCCATCCACGTGCGGACCGGTCTCGCCGCCCCGCCGCGCCAGCGCGGCGAAGGAGAAGCGGATGTCGGTGGGCACGTTCGCGCTCATGCCGAGCAGTTCGCACATGGGGACTCGTTCGGCCTTGATGTTCGCGCGGGCGGGAGGCAGCGCCCGGCGCGCGGGGGCTTCGGCCGAGGTTTAGAAGCCTTGGGTGTGCGGAACAACCGGCCAGTGCGGGCTCAGCGCGCGAGATAATCCGTCAGCGTCATTCCCATCAGGATCGCGACCCAGAAGAATCCAAGGCCGGCGAACAGGCGCACGAGGGGCGGCTCGCGGCGCACCTCCATCGAGACCAGCAGGATGATCGCCACCATCACGGTGACCACGAGGAGCTCGACCACCCAGACATGCGCGAAGGGCAGCGTCGCCCCGAGGGTGACGTTGACGGCCAGCAATCCGAGGAGCGCCAGGAAGGTGAGGATCGGCGCGCGCAGGTGGCGCCGGAGGAGGGCGCGGTCCTCCGGCCCGAGGGAGCGGAGCGGCGTCACGACGTCATCCCGGGGGCCTCGTTCGCCGATCATCGGTTGACCACGTAGAGGATCGGGAAGGCGAGGATCCAGATCAGGTCGATGAAGTGCCAGTAGAGGCCGTAGACCTCGATCCAGTTCTGGTGGCGGCTGAGGAAGCCGGGCTTGGCGGCCATCCAGGTCATGCCGAGCAGGATGCTGATGCCGGTGAACAGGTGCAGACCGTGCAGCGAGGTCGCCACGTAGTAGAGGTTCACGAACAGGCGCGTGGCCGGCGTCTCGGCGAGCGCGTAGGGGCGCACCGTGAGGAACGGCATCATGTGCTCCTCGTAATCCGCGTAATACTCGTAGCCCTTGAGGACGAGGAACAGGCTCCCGAGCGCGGCGGTCGCCAGCATCGCCCGCACCATCGCGCGCTGCCAGCCCATGCGCGAGAACGCGATCGCCATCGACATGGTGAGGCTCGAGCAGATCAGCACCACGGTGTTCACCGCGCCGACCCAGAATTTGAGGTGCAGCGCCGCGGCCCTGACGGCCTCGGGGTGCTGGACGCGCAGGATCAGGGCCACGAGGAACAGGGCGGCGAAGAGCAGGAGCTCGGTCACGAGCCAGGCCCAGATCCCCAGGACCGCCGCGTGGCGCTGCTGCTCCACCGTGGCGAAATGCGCGACCCGCGCGACGCCGACGCCGGCCGCCGGTTGCGCCTCGGCCCCGCGGCTCACCGGTGCTGGCTCCGGGTCTCCCGTTCCTGGATCGGGTAATCGTAGGGCACGGGCGGGACGCTCGGAAGGGACAGGAAGTTGTGCGGCGGCGGGGGCGAGGTCGTCTCCCACTCGAGCCCCTTCGCGTCCCAGGGGTTGGCGGGCGCGCGCTTCCCGAACCACAGGGAGTAGACGAGGTAGATCATCGGGAAGACGTAGCCCGCCGCCAGGATGGTGGCGCCCGCCGAGGACAGCACGTTGAGGAGCTGGAACTCGGGCGGATAGGTCGCGTAGCGCCGCGGCATGCCGAGATAGCCGAGGATGAATTGCGGGAAGAAGGTGACGTTGAAGCCGATGAAGATGAACAGGGCCGAGATCCGGCCCCAGGCCTCGTTGTACATCCGGCCCGTGAATTTCGGCCACCAGAAGTGCAGGCCGCCGAGGAAGGCCAGCACCGTGCCGCCGACCATGATGTAGTGGAAATGCGCCACCACGAAGTAGGTGGCGTGGATGTGCTGGTTGATCGCGAGCGTCGCGAGGTAGAGCCCCGTGAGGCCGCCGAGCACGAACAGGCCGATATAGCCCATGGCGTAGAGCATCGGCGTGTCGAGGCGGATGCGGCCCTTATGGATCGTCGCGGTCCAGTTGTAGACCTTCACCGCTGAGGGCACCGCCACCGCGAAGGAGAGCACCGAGAAGGCGAGGCTCGCGAGGTCGCTCTGCCCGTTCACGAACATGTGGTGGCCCCAGACGAAGAAGGTCACCGAGGCGAGCCCGATCGACGCGTAGGCGACGAAGCGGTAGCCGAAGAGCTTCTTCTGGGCGAAGGCCGGCACGATCTCGGAGATCACCCCCATGCCGGGCAGCACCATGATGTAGACGGCCGGGTGCGAGTAGAACCAGAACAGGTGCTGGAACAGCACCGGGTCCCCGCCATGGGCCGGGTCGAACACCCCGATATGGAAGGCGCGCTCCATGATCAGCAGGATCAGGGCCGTGGTGATCACCGGGGTGGCGAGCAGGAAGATCAGGCTCGTGGCGTAATGCGCCCAGACGAAGATCGGCAGCCGGAACCAGGTCATGCCGGGGGTGCGCATGGTGTGGATCGTGACGACGAAGTTCAGCCCGGTGAGGATCGAGGAGAAGCCGACGATCGTGACCCCGATGAGCGCGGGCAGCACCCAGGTGTTCGAGAAGGCGGTCGAGAGCGGCACGTAGAAGGTCCAGCCGGTATCGACGCCCCCGAGCACCACCGACACCATGGTGAAGAGCGCGCCCGCCATGAAGATGTACCAGCTCGTCAGGTTGAGCTTGGGGAAGGCCAGGTCCTTCGCGCCGATCATCAGCGGGATCAGGAAGTTGCCGAAGGTCGCGGGGATCGACGGGATCAGGAAGAACCACACCATCACGACGCCGTGGATGGTGAAGGCCTTGTTGTAGGTGTCGTTCGTCATGATCGCGCCGTTCGGCACCACGAGGGCGAGGCGCACGACGCCCGCCGCCACCGCTCCGATGATGAAGAACGCCGTGATGCTGGCGAGATAGAGGATCGCGATGCGCTTGTGGTCGGTGGTGAGGAACCACGAGCGCAGGGTGGATTGCGCGTGCAGGTAGTCGGCCGGCCGGTCGAGGGTCGGCTCCGGGATGTGGGGCTCGCGCTCGGCGATGCCGGAATCGATCGCGCTGGTGCCGCTCATCGCGTCGCCTCCCCGTCGGCGGCCTGGTTGTAGGCCTTCAGGTAGTCGATCAGCCGGCCGAGATCGTCGGCCGCGATCACCCCGGCGAAGCTCGGCATGATCTGCTTGTAGCCCTCGGCGAGCCGGTTGCCGTTCGGGTTCAGGATCTTCTCGCGCAGGTAGGTCTCGTCGGCCGTGACGCTGCGGCCATCCGCGAGCCTCACCTCCCGGCCGTAGAGGCCGGCGAGCTTCGGCGCCTTCACGGTGGACCCGGCATCGTGACAGGCACCGCAACCATAGGCGTTGTAGATCGCGCGTCCCGCCGCGACGGCCGTGATCTGTGCGCCCCCGTGGGTCAGCCAGTGCTGGTAGTCGCTCTGCGTCATCAGGGTGAGGTTGCCGTCCATGACCGAGTGGTCGGTGCCGCAATATTCCGAGCAGTAGAGGCGGTAGGTGCCGGTCCGGTCGGCCTTGAACCAGAGCTCGGTGTAGCGGTCGGGCAGGGCCGCCATCTGCATCCGCAACGCCGGCAGGTAAAGGGCGTGGATCACGTCCTGGCTGATGATGCGGATCCGGATCGGCTGGCCGATCGGCAGGTGCAGGTCGTTGATCTCGGACTGCCCGGTCGGGTGCTGGAACTTCCACATCCATTGCCGGCCGATCGCCTCGACGACCATCGCGTCCGCGGGCGGGTTCTTGGATAGGATGAACAGGCGCGCGCCCCAGCCGAAGAAGATCAGCGTCAGGAGGAACGGGATCAGCATCCAGCTGATCTCGATCAGGTTCGAGCGGAGGCCGCTGGTCTCGCGGTCCGCCTCGACGCCGTCGCGGTATCGGATCGCGAAGTAGGTGATGCCGAGGAAGACCGGCACCGTCAGGAGGAGCGTCAGCACCGTGAAGGCGAGGATCAGGTAGTCGGTCTCGACCGCGACGGCGGAGGCGGAAGCCGGCCAGAGATGGAGGGGGGTCTGGTGCGGTCCCATCGCTCACGGGTCCAGGGCGCGGCCGACCGTCAGCGCCATGGCGCGATCGATCGGGATGCGGGCGCGCCGCCGCGCGGCGTCGGTGTAGGCGTAGCCGTCGAGCCGCGCGGCGTCGGCGGAGCGCAGCCGGTCGATGTCGGCGAAGGGGTCTGGCTGAAGGTTCGGGGCGGGCGGGTTGACGCGGGCCGTCTGCTGCGGCGTCAGCGCGGGCTGCGACCGGCGCTCATGCGCGGAATAGCTGGTCAGGAACCAGAGCATCAGGGCGACCGCCAGGAGGGCGCTGCCCGCCAGGGCGCCCATGACGAGCGCCGTCCGCCCGACCTGGACGTCGGTCTCCTCGTAGCCCGGCTCGAAGCCGTGCGCTTCCTCCGCCGCCTCGGCACGCTTCGGAAGCACGCCGCTGCGGCGCAGGGCGAGGGCCGCCAGGATCGCCGGGATCAGGCCGAGCCCCGAGCGCGCGTTGAACCCGCTCATGCGGCGGCCCTCGCGGGTTCCGGCTCCGGCACGAGGCGGGCCGCGAGGGGCAGGACGGCCAGCGTCAGGCAGAGCGTGACGACGAGGGCGAGGAGATCGGTCCAGCCGAGGCCGAAGCGGTCGCGGAGCGCGGGCGTCACGAACCAGAACATTTCGACCGCGTGCAGCGCCACGATCGGCCAGGCAAGGAGGCGAGCGGTGCGCTGGCGGGGCCGCAGGGTCAGGACCGCGCCGAGCAATGCGACGCCGCCGCCGAGGATCGCGAGACCCCGGCCGGACCAGCCGCCGCGTGCGAAGTACCAGAGCACCTCCGCCGGCAGGTTCGCCGACCAGACGACGAGGAACTGGACGAAGTGCAGGAAGGCCCAGAGCGCGGTCAGGACGACGAGCAGGATGAGCCGCGCCTCGCCTTCGGGCGAACCGGCCGGGCCCGGCGCCAGCAGCACCGCCGCCGCCACGGCGAGGCCGCTCCAGGCGGTGAGGAGCAGGAGGCCGCCGAGGCTCGACCCGAGGCGGTGGTCGAGGGAGAGGACGAGATCCGTGACGACGAGCGTCCCGATCACCGCGTGCAGTCCGACGCCGAGGATCGCGCTCCGCGCGTCGCGCTCGCGGGGCGCCGAGAACCGGCGGGCGAGCCAGAGCCAGGTGCCGAGGACCAGGACCGCGCGGCCGGCGACGAAGGCGGGCGTGAGCCAGATGCCGGCGAGCGGGGTCGCGGCTCCGGCGCCGCGCGCCCAGGGATAGAGGAGGCCGAGCGTCGCCAGGATCGGGATGCCGAGGAGCGCGGCCACCGGCATCAGCGCGAGAAGCCGGCGCAGAGCGGCGAGAAGCCCGGTATCGGGCGTGCCTCCGGCGCTGGCCAGGCGCTCCATGACGATCACCACCGGGAGGGCGCCGGCCGGGAGCGCCAGAAGGACGAGCCAGGCGGCGAGGTAGGAGAGCATCGCCGCGCGCCAGCCGAAGGCCAGCCCGGAGAGCGCCAGGAACGCGAGGCCGGCGGTCACGGCGAGAACCTGTCGGGGCGCGGAGAGGGCGGTCATCATCGCAGGGCCTCCAGCCTGGCGCGATCGGCCTCGGGCAGGCTCGCCACCTCGGCGTTCTGGCTCGTCTGCAGGGCGCGGATATAGGCGACGATGGCCCAGCGGTCGGCGGAGGGGATCATCTGGGCCATGCCGTACATGGCGCGGTGGCCCTGGCCGATCGCCCGATAGATCTCGGCCGCCCTCATGGCGCGGGTCCGGTCATCGCTGAGCACCGTCGCGGCGGGAAAGCCGCGCTCGACGATCATGCCGCGCCCGTTGCCGGACTTGCCGTGGCAGGGTGAGCAGAAGATGCCGTAGCGCTCCGCGCCCCGATCGAGCATGGCGGCCGTGATCGTCGCCGGCTGAGGCATCTCCCGGGCCGGGTCGACCCGCGGCACGGTGCCGGCGACGGGCTGGCGCATCGTCATGCTGCGCGGGAAGAACTCGTTGCGGTCCCAGGTGTCCGCCCGGTCCTGCTCGGTCATGTTGGCCTCGCCGCAGGCGGCGAGGGCGAGGAGACCGACGAGCACGAGGGCGCGCCGCGCGCTCATCGGACGATCCGCCGGATCGTAATCGGGCGCCCGGCGCCGGCCGGCAGGTCCGCCAGGGTCTCCTCGATGCGCTCGACGTCGAAGGCATCGCCCTGCGCCTCGGCCGAGAGGAAGAAGCGCTCCGCGGTGGCGCGCGAGAAGCCCGGAATGTTGAAGGCCGGGTGGTTCAGGCGCGGCAGCCTGTTCAGCACCAGGAGGGCGAGGTGGATCGCCAGCGTGCCGCTCATCATCGCGAAGGACACGCTCGGCACCACGAAGGAGGGCCAGGAGAAGCGCGGGCGCCCGCCGATCAGAAAGGTGTCGTCGTAGGCGGTCGCGTAGATGCACATGGCCAGGAAGGCACCGCCGCCGAGGAGTGCCCCCAGGATGGCGTAGGGGCGGATGGTTCGGTCGCGGATGCGCAGGGCATGCAGCACGTTCGGGATCGGCACCGGGCCGTGCGCGTCGAGGTGGACATGCGCGGACTGGAAGCGGTTCAGCGCCTCGGCGGCGGCGGCAAGCTCGGATTCGGAGGCGAACTCGGCGCTGACCCCCCAGAGGGGTGCATCCCGTGGGTCACCCTCGGTCGCCGCGAGGGGATCGGAGGGCTCGCGCGCGGCGGCACGGGCAGTCGCCGCAGGATCGAGGGCGAGCCGGCGCGTCTCGGCGATCCACACAACGGGCAGATAGCGCAGGAACAGGAGCAGCAGCGTCAGGAACAGTCCGACCGAGCCCGCGAGCGTCGCGAGGCCCCAGAGGCTGATGCTGTAGGCGAGGCGCGACGAGGGCAGGAAGTTCTGCTGCAGGGTCACGACCAAGACCATGAAATGGTCGGCATAGGCGCCGATCGCCACGAGGATCCCAATCACCGCGACGGCGGACGCCGAGCGCCGCACCGACGCGAACCAGAAGGCCTGGACCGGCAGCAGAATGCAGGCGACGATCGTCCAGAAGGCCCAGGCATGGGCCCCCGAGATGCGCCGGACGAGGGTAGCGCGCGCGTAGGCGTCCCCGTGCAGGAAGGTCGAGAAGAACTCGGTCCCGTAGCAGTAGAGGCTTGCGAGGCCGAGGCAGAGCATCAGACGCGCGAGGATCGCGAGGTGGCGCTCGGTGATCAGCGCCTCGAGGCGGTAGACCGCGCGGATCATCACCGCGAGGGCCGCCGTGACCCCGACGCCGGAGAACACCGCGTTCACCAGGAAGGTGACGGGCATGATCGTGTCGTGCCAGCCCGGCAGCACCGAGCCGGCGAGCATCACGGAGGCGCCGGTCTGGAGGGAGATGACCAGCAGGACGCCGAGCAGCCCGATGGTGCGGTAGGCCTGGACCCAGAGCTGCCAGTGCGAGGCCGAGCCGCGCCAGCCCGCGGCCAGGATGCCGTAGAGCTGGGCCTTGAGGAGCGCGAGCCGCCAGACCCGGCCGTGCCGCTTCCCGGTCGCGAGGGCGGCCTCGTGGGCGCGGTCGCGGAGCGAGGCGAGATCGGGCAGGAGGCCGATGTACCAGAAGCTGACGCAGACCACGAGGTAGGACACGATGTCGATCGCGTCCCAGACCAGGGGCGAGCGGAATTGCGGCCAGAGCGCCAGCGTGTTCGGGTAGGGCAGGTTCCAGTAGAAGAACCACGGCCGGCCGAGGTGCAGGATCGGGTAGAGCCCGGCCGCGAGGGTGCAGAGGAGCGCGCTCGTCTCGGCGATCCGGTTGATGGCGCCGCGCCACTCGGCGCCGAGGAGCAGCAGCACCGCCGAGACCAGGAGGCTGCCCGAGGCGATGCCGATCCACCAATCGTAGGAGGCGATGTCGAGCGCCCAGACGACGGCGTTGTTGTTGCCCCAGATGCCGACGCCGTTGAGCAGGAGCCACGCGATCGCGGCGCCGAAGACGCCGAGCAGCGCCAGCGCCCCCGCGAAGGCGATCCACCAGCGGCGGTTCGCCGGGTGGACGAGGGGGATCCCCGTCACGGTGCTGCCGATGTCGCCGATCACGGCCTCGGGGCCGACCGGCCCCGGGCGGGCGGTGTCGAGGGCGGCACCGGCCATGCGCCTCACCCCGCCTTCGCGGCGGGCGCGAGGCTCGCCAGGTAGGTGGTGCGCGGACGCGTGTTCAGCGCGCCGAGGAGGGCGTAGTTGCGCGGATCCTTGCGGGCGGCGGAGACCCGGCTGTTGGGATCCGAAAGGTCGCCGAAGGTGATCGCCCGGGTCGGGCAGGCATTCTGGCAGGAGGTCTCGACGGCGCCGTCGGGAATCGGCGCGTGCGCGTCCTTGGCCGAGTCGATGCGGGCGGCGGCGATGCGCTGGACGCAGTAGGTGCATTTCTCCATGACCCCGCGGGCCCGCACCGTGACCTCGGGGTTGCGCTGCTGCTGCTCGACCGGCGCCATCTCGCCCGTATAGTCGAGGTAGTTGAAGCGCCGGACCTTGTAGGGACAGTAGCTCTGGCAGGTCCGGGTTCCGACGCAGCGGTTGTAGACCTGCAGGTTCAGTCCCTCGCCGTCGTGCAGCGTCGCCTCCACCGGGCAGCCGACCTCGCAGGGCGCCTGCTCG
Organism: Methylobacterium planeticum; assembly: GCF_008806345.1. Lineage (GTDB taxonomy): Bacteria > Pseudomonadota > Alphaproteobacteria > Rhizobiales > Beijerinckiaceae > Methylobacterium > Methylobacterium planeticum. The sequence goes on from NZ_VZZJ01000006.1 coordinate 108,219, forward strand.
CAATGCATGCAGGGGACGGGCTGGAAATGAATGTCCGGCTCGTCGAGGCCGCCCGCGTAGTAGCGGTCGACCCGGATCCAGCCCATCCAGCGCCCGCGCTCGACCTCCTCGCGGCCGACCACCGGGATGTTGTTCTCGGCCTGGCAGGCGGTCACGCAGGCATTGCAGCCGGTGCAGGCGTCGAGGTCGATCACCATGCCCCAGGCGCGCGCGCCTCCCGGATCGGCCGCCTCCGGGGCCCGGTAGAACGAGGGGAGGCCGTCGCTTCCGCTCTCGCCGACCGGCGGGGCGCCCACGGCCTGGACCCGCACGAGGTCCTCCCCCTGCAGGGTCCCGAGGTCCTGCGTCGTGGCGGGCGGCTTGTTCCGGCCGGTCTTGCTCAGCGCGGCGCCGTCCAGGGTCCAGCCGGAATCGCCGCGCAGCGCCGACGCGTCGTAGCCGAGGCCGTTCGAGAGGTGGTCCGGCAAGGCCCGGCCGTAGCCGAGGGTGAGCGTCACGGTGTTCGCGGCCTGCCCCGGCATGATCCAGGCCGGTCCCTCGATCGCGCGGCCGGACGCCTCGACGCGGAGGATGTCGCCCGTGGCGATGCCGAGGCGCTCGGCGAGCTTCGGGCTCAGCGCGACGACATTCTCCCAGACCACCTTGGTCAGCGGCTTCGGCAGCTCCTGCAGCCAGCCGAGATCGGCGGCGGCGCCGTCCCAGATCGTCGGATCGGGCCGGAACACCACCTCGATGGCGTCCGTCGCCCCCGTGCGCGCGGCCGGCGGCGGCGCGGCGCCCGTGAGGGCGACCGACTCCTCCGGCAGCGCGGAATCTGAGAGGAAACCGAGGCGCAGCGCCTCCGCGAAGCGCGTCTCGAAGGCCGCGTCGTCCTCGCCCGCCCCGCGCCAGTGGTCGCGCAGCAGCGCGCGGCCGTCCCCGGGCTCGCCGCGGTCGAGGAGGGCCAGCATCTCGTGGGCCGAGCGGCCCTCGTAGAGCGGCGCGATCGTCGGCTGGATCAGCCCGACCGTGCCGTCGAGGGCGCGCCCGTCGCCCCAGGCCTCGAGGGGATGGGCGAGGGGCAGGTGCCAATCCGCATAGGCCCCGGTCTCGTCGTAATAAAGCCCCGCGTGGATCTTCAGCGGCACCCGCTCCAGGCGCTCGCCGAACTCGAGCGCCGCCGGCGCGTCATAGACCGGGTTGGCGCCGAGGGTGAAGAGCGCCTGGACGGCGCCCCGGTCGATCGCCTCGGCGAGGGACGCGACCGGCTCGGCTCCGAGGAGCGGAACGGGCGCGACGTGCACCAGGCTCGTCCCCGTATTGCCGAGTGCGCCGTTGAGGCGGTGGACGAGGGCGTGGACCTCGGCGGGCTGGGCGAGGCCAGCCGTGACGATCCCGGCGCCTCCGGCATCCTTGAGGGCCGCGAAGGCGCCCGTCAGCCACGGCCCGAGCGGCCCGTCCGCGAAGGTCGCGGTGCCGCCGTCCTGCAGGCTGAGGAGATCGCGGGCGATCTGGGCGATCTCGGGCGTGCCGGCCGCAACGGCGTGGTCGGCCTTGGCGCTGGTGAGGCTCGGGGTCGGCGCGGCGGCGTGCATCGGCAGAAGGCCGCCGGCCGCGTGGGCGGCACGGCGCGCCTCGATCCAGCGGCGGGACAGCCCGGCCTGCCCGGGCCCCGCATCGAGGAAGTCGCCGTCGAGGGAGACGATGACCTTGGCGCGTTCGAACCGCGGCAGGGTCTCGAGGGGCCGTCCGTAGGCCTGGCGGGCGCCGTCGTAGAGGGTGTCGCGGGGCACGCCAGCGGAGGAGAACCAGCGCAGGCCCGGATAGGCCCGGCGGACCCGCTCGATCTCGGCGGCCATCGCGGGCGAGGTGATCGGCCCGGTGAGCAGCGCGAGGCCCTGTCCGCCGGCCTCCCTCCAGGCCGTGAGATGCCCCGCCAGCGCGCCGCGGAAGGCCGCCCACGAACTCGGCCGCCCGAGATGCTGCACGGCCTGCGAGCGGAAGGGATCGTAGAGCCCGAGCACCGAGGCCTGGGCCGACACGTCGGTGCCGCCGCGGGTCCAGGGGTGGTCCGGGTTGCCCTCGATCTTGAGCGGGCGCCCGTTGCGGTTGGTGACCAGAACGCCGTTCGCGAAGCCGTCGAAGAGCGCGCAGGAGGCGTATGCGAGCGAGGCGCCGGGGACGATCCGCTCCGGCTGGTTGACGTAGGGCACCTCGCGGCTTCGCCCGTCGAACCCGTCGCAGGCCGAAAGGCCCGCGAGCGCGAAGGAGGCCGCCATCAGCTTCAGGAAGCCGCGCCGCTCGGGTGCCGCCGCGAGCCGGGCCGCGGCCGGAAACTCGGCGTCGAGATAGGCGCGGAAGGCGGGTGTGTCCGCCACCGCGTCGAGGCTGCGCCAGAAGGCCGGCCCGTCGCCGCCGGCGAGCCGCGCCCGCAGGGCGGCGAGATCGGTCGCGGCGCGCATCAGCGGTGGCACACGGAGCATTCGGCGAGGCGCTCGCCGCCCCGGATGTGGTTCTGCGCCACGAGCTTCGGCCCGAGGGTCGCCTGATCCGGCGGCGGGGTCCAGTTCATGTTCCAGACCTGATCCTGCGCGCGGACGTACTTCTCCGGATTGCGGTGGCAATCGAGGCAGAACCGCATCTCGAAGGCGTTGGCGCGGTAGGTCATCTGCATCGCCGTCACGTCGCCGTGGCAGGTCGAGCAGCCGATCCCCTTCGTCACATGCACCGAGTGGTTGTAGTAGACATATTGCGGCAACCGGTTCAGCCGCACCCATTCCAGGGGCTCGTTCCTGCCGTAGCTGTCGCGCACGGGCTTCAGCATGTCCGAGCCCGCCCAGATCTGCGAGTGGCAGGTCATGCAGGTATGGGTCGGAGGGATGCCGGCGGTCGCCTGGGTCTCCACGGCGGTGTGGCAGTAGCGGCAATCGATCCCGAGCTCGCCCGAATGGTGCTTGTGGCTGAAGGGTGCGGGCTGCGACGGCGCGATGCCGACGCCCGTCACGTAGTCCGAGCGCATGATGGCCGCCGCGATCACGGGCACGCCCGCGAGGCAGGCGAGGGCGGTCAGGAGGGACAGGCGGTAGATCGCGTCGGCGCCCGGCGAGAACAGCTGCGCCATCAGCCGGCCCTCGGGCCAGCTCTCGGAGCCTCGGGTACGGGATCGGAGTGCCGCAATCCGGATCGTCCCGTCATCGCCGTCCTAGCGCGTTCGGAAAACTCTGTGCCTCAGCTTAGGAAGGGCGTCCCCCTCATAAATCAATGGGCCGGGCCGTCGCGGCCGCGGTCCGCTCCCGTTCGGGCGACCGGCGGCGCGTCCTCGTCGCAGGCGCCGATCGGCACCGGAGTCGGGCGGCGCGGCGTCGGCCGGGTGCGCTGTCGCGCTTTGCCTCGCGCGCCCGATCCACTAAGCCCGAATCCTGATGAGACCCCGGTCCTCCGGCCGGGCAGGGGCGACGATGGAACGTGACCCGATCCTCTTCGCCTGGCGCACCGCGCCGGGCCGGCACGCGGCCGCGATCGGCCTGACGCTCGGCCTCGGCGGCCCGCTCTGCGCCCTGGCGCTGCTCTGCCTGCGCGACCTCATCGGCGTCCTCACCCGCGACGACGGCGGCTCGCTGCCCTTCCTGCGCGTCGTACTGCCGCTCCCGGGCGACCGCGCCGACCTCGTCCTCGCCTCCGGCTGGTCCCTCGACCCGGTGGGGCTCGAACTCGCGGGCTTCCTGGCGCTGGCCCTGACCGCCCTGGCGCTGGCGGGACTGGCCTGGGGGGTGGGCTATCTCTGCTTCGCGGCGCAATCGCGCGCTGCCGCGAGCCTGCGGGAGATCGCGAGCAGCGCGATCCTCGGCGCGCCGGTCGGGGCCCGGGACGAGGCCCGCAGCCTCGCCCACCTCGTGGGCGAGGCCCTGTCGCGGATCGACGGCCTCCTGGCGATCGGGCTCCTGGTGCCCGCGATGGCGCTCGGAGCCATTGTCCAGGCCCTCTTGGCGGCGGCCCTGGCGGCGCCCCGTCTCTTGCCAGCGGCCACGGTCGGGCTCCTCGCGGTCGGCCTCGCCTACGCGCTGATCCTGCGGCGCAGCCGGGCCCGGACCCAGCTTCGGCGGACGGAGAGCGCGGCGGCCGAGCGCATCCTCGTCGACCTCGTGCGGCGCATGCCCGCTATCCGCGTCCACGGCGCCGGGGCCTACGAGCGCGCCCGCCTGCGCGGCAAGATGCTGGCGAGCCGCGGGGCCTTCGCCCGGGCGGAACGCCGCCTCGCCTACGCCCGCGCCCCGGCCCTCGCCCTCGCGGTGCTGCTGCCCGCCATCGTGCTCGGGAGCGCCCTCTGGCGCGGCGAGGGGGCCGGCGCACCGCCAGCCGCCATCGTCGAGCCCGGCGCCCTGGTGGCCGCCGCCGCCGCCTTCGCGATCGCCGCGCTCACGATCGCCGGAAGCCTGCGCTTCTGGTTCGTGCGCGAGGACGTGCGGCCGGTCTTCGAGGAGATCGGGCGCGCCCTGCGCGGGCTCGAGGGGCGGCGCCCGCGTCCGGGCACGCACGACGTCCCGGTTCCGCCGGAGGGCGCCCTCGTCGCATCGGGGGTCGGGGCCTACGATCCGACCAGCGGCGAGCGCCTCCTCGGCGTAGACCTGCGCCTGACGATGCCCGCGCATGTCGCGGTGACGGGCGGCCGCGGGAGCGGGAGCCGGGTCCTCGCGGCGGTGCTGGCGGGACAGGTCGAGCCGACGGCCGGATCGGTGACCTTCGGCGGCCACGACCTGCGCAGCTTCGACCCGTCCGAGCGCGCGCGGCGGATCGCCTTCGCGGCGGGCGAGGCGATCCTGATGGAAGGCTCGCTGCGCCAGAACATCCTGTACGGCACCCATCCCGACGAGATTCCGAGCGAGGCGGCCCTCGTCGAGATCCTGCGCCTCACGGGCCTCGATGCCATCGCGTATACGCGCGGCCTCGTCGGGCAGGTCGATCCCGTGGCCGAGCCGGATCTCGCCCGGGCGATCGTCGCCGCGCGCCACGCGGTGCGCGCCGTGTTGGAGAGCGATCAGGCGGAGCGCCTGGTCGAGCCCTTCGATCCGGCCCGCTACAACCACCAGGCGACGGTCGGGGAGAACATCCTGTTCGGCGAGCCGGTGGGTGCCGCCTTCGCGCAGGCGAACCTCGCCCGCCATCCCTACCTGCGGGCGGTGCTGGAGGCGGAGGACCTGAGCCGCCCGCTCGCGGAGATCGGCCTGCAGGTCGCGCGCTCGACGGTGGAGATCTTCGCCGACCTGCCGAACGACCATCCGCTCTTCGACGCGTTCTCGCTGTTCCCGGCGGCCGAGCGCGGCTATTTCGAGGATCTCGTCGCCCGGCAGGCCGAGGCGAGCGGCTGGCGCCGCGGGCCGGCGGGCCAGCGCGACCGGGAGCGCCTGATCGGCCTCTCCCTCCGCTACAGCGAGACCCGCCATCGCTTCGGCCTGATCGACCCGGCCTTCGAGGAGCGTCTCGTCGGGGCGCGCCACTCCTTCGCGCGGATGATGCCGCAGAAGTTCCGGCCCAAGGTCGAGTTCTTCGATCCGGGCCGGCTCAACGCGGCGGCGAGCCTCGAGGAGAACCTGCTGTTCGGCCGCATCGCGTACGGGGAGGCCGGGGCCGAGACGCGGGTGCGGGCGCTGGTGCGGCGCGTCCTGGCCGAACAGGGGCTGGAGCGCTCGGTCTACCGGCTCGGCCTCGACAGCCGGGTCGAGCCCGGCGGCGCCGGCTCGAGCACGAGCCTCGGCGAGGGCGCGATCGGCCCGCGGGAGCGCGTCGCCATCGACCTCGCCCGCAGCCTCGTGCGCAGCCCCGACATCGCCGTGGTGGCAATCCTCCTGGACGAGCGCAAGCCGGAGGATTTCCGCGAGCGGCTGCAGCGCCTGCGCGCCGCCCGCGAGGGACGCGGCCTGATCGTCTGCCTGCCGGACGCGGCCGATCTTCGCGACCTGCCAGCCTTCGACGCCGTGGTGGCGGTGGAGCGCAACACCGTGGTCGACGCAGAGGCGGTCTCGGAGGAGGCGGTGCCGGCCTGAGGACGCTCCGGCGCGGAGGGTGTGGGTCGAGGGCGCGGCCTCAAGCCCGCCCCAATGCGCCGTCAGCTTGGCGGAGAAGGCGCGTCTCGCGTGCCGCCGGCGGGGCTGCTACAAGCTCTGCCGTATCGTCGGGCCGCTCATGCATCTTCCCTTCACGGCACGGGACCTTCGGCTCGCCTGCCTGGTGCTGTTCCTCGCGCTGCCCGGTTTCGCGGGGGGCGCCCGCGCGCAGAACGCCAAGGCCGAGGCGCCGATCCCCGCCGCGACCCTCGCGGCGATGGCCGCGAAGGGCGTGACGGCCCAGTCGCCGGTGCTGTTCCGGGCCTACAAGCGTGAATCCGAGATCGAGGTCTGGAAGAAGAACGGCACCGGCCGGTACGTCTACATCAAGACGTTCCCGATCTGCCGCTGGTCCGGCCAGCTCGGACCCAAGCGCAAGAACGGCGACCGGCAGACGCCGGAGGGCTTCTACATGGTGCCCAAGCGCCAGATGAACCCGAACTCGCGCTACTACCTCTCCTTCGATGTCGGCTACCCGAACGCCTACGACCGCGCCCATGGCGGCACCGGCTCGGCCGTGATGGTTCACGGAGTCTGCTCGTCGATGGGCTGCTTCGCGATGACCGATCAATCGGTCGGCGAGATCTACGCCATCGCCCGCGACGCCCTGAATGCCGGCCAGCCGGCCTTCCAGTTCCAGGCCTACCCGTTCCACATGACCGCCGCCAACATGGCGCGCCAACGGACCGATCCGAACATCGCCTTCTGGCGCCAGCTCAAGGAGGGCTCGGACCGTTTCGAGGCGACGGGCGACGAGCTCCAGGTCGGCGTCGAGGCCGGCCGCTACGTCTTCGCGCCCTCCCGCGACCCGGCCAAGGAGAACGCCGTCGCGATCCGCCGCGCCGTCGAGGAGGCGCGCATCGCCGCCCTCGTCGAGGAGGGCACGGCCGCCGTGCGCACCACCTACTCGGATGGCGGCCAGCACGCCTTCTGGGCCTCCCTCGCCGCGAAGGGCGTCTCGCTCGGCGAGGTGAGCCGGCCGGAGGCCCTGGCCTATGCGGGCCAGGAGGTCGTGGTGATCCCAGCCCGCCGCCACCTCCCGCCGGTGCCGGAGGCGGTCTGGGCCACCTGGATCGGCCCGGAATCCCCGCTGTCGTTCAACCGGCGCTCAGGGAATTTCGTGCCCGCCTACGAACGCGAGCCCGACCGCTTCGGGCCGATGCTCGCGGCCTATACCGAGACCCTGCCGAGCTGGCTGCAGGCGGACCTCGCCGGCTCTCTTCGTGCGCTCGGACGGAGCCCAATCGCCGCTCGCGAGTTGTTAGCGCAGCGCTGAAATCACTGGGAAAACACGCGGGATGAGGCGGATGCAGTGTGCGGACACGCACATCAGGGTGAGTGGCCCCTCACCACCTCAACACTCTATAGAGAGCGCGAGCCGCTCATGGTCATTCGGCCGATCCGCGCAGACGCATTGACGACGGCGCGGCGACAGGTTCCTGATCGCTCGAGATCAGGACGATTGGTAAAACGAACCGTTATGATGACGTCGAAAAGTCCAACCTCGGACGGCGGCCTTGTCCTGCGCTTCTGGGGTGTCCGAGGCTCAACGCCCGTGAGCGGGCCCGGCTACGCCGAGTTCGGCGGCAGCACCCCCTGCCTGGAGGTTCGCTGCGGCGAGCGCCTGTTCCTGATCGACGCGGGCTCCGGCCTGTACAATTGCGGCCAGCATCACCGCGAGGGCCTGCCCAAGCAGGTCGACCTGCTGTTCAGCCACCTTCACCTCGATCACACCAGCGGGCTGCCGTTCTTCAAGCCGGCGATCTTCGACCCGGAACGGACCCTGAACACCTATTGCGGCAATCTCGGCGGGGCCTCGGCGGAAGAGGCGCTCGGCCGCCTGTTCGCGCCGCCCCTGTTTCCGGTCACCCTCGACGTCCTGCCCTGCACGATGCGCCACCACGGCTTCAGGGCCGGTGAGCCGCTCACCTTCGCGGACGGGACGCGCGTCGACACCATCCTGCTGAACCACCCGCAGGGCTCGGTCGGCTACCGCTTCGAGCACGGCGGCAAGCGCCTCTGCGTGATCAGCGACATCGAGCATACCGACCCGTGGCCGGATCCCGCCCTGCTCGAATTTGTCCGCGACGCCGACCTGATGGTCTATGACGGCATGTTCACGGATTGCGAGTACCCGACCTGCCGCGGCTGGGGCCATTCCACCTGGCAGAAGGGTGTCGAACTCGCCAAGGCCGCGGACGTGAAGGCCCTGGCGATCATCCACCTGCATCCCTGCCACACCGACACGCTGCTGCACAGCGTCGAGGCCGACATGCAGGCCGAGATGCCGACCGCCTTCATCGCCCGCGAGCGGCAGAGCGTCCTCGTCGGCGCGACGGTCGGACACCCTGTCGGATCGCCCCGCCTGAGCGAGGCGAGCAAGCCCCTGGCTCTCGCCCGGATCGCCTGAGGCCCAGCAGGTTTAGGCCTCGCGCCCGATGCGGCTGTGCCGGCGGGACCACGCGAAGTAGATCACCAGGCCGATCCCGAGCCAGACGACCAGCCGCAGCCAGGTCTCCCCGTCGAGGGACACCATCATGGCGCCGCAGGCGAGGATCCCCAGGAGCGGCACCAGCGGGACGAGCGGAGTGCGGTACTCGCGTCTCGCGTCGGGTTGGGTCCGGCGCAGGATGATGACCCCGACGCAGACCAGCACGAAGGCCAGCAGGGTGCCGATGCTGGTCATGTGGCCGAGCTGGCTGATCGGCAGGAAGCCCCCGAGCGCGCCCGTGAACACCATGAAGAACAGGTTCGAGCGGTAGGGCGTCTTCCAGGTCGGGTGGAGGCGCGAGAAGAACCCCGGCAGCAGCCGGTCCTGGGACATGGTGTAGAAGACCCGGCTCTGACCGAGCAGGAGCACCAGGATCACGGTCGAGAAGCCCGCGATGATGCCGAGCGTCACGAGGGAGGTGAGCCAGGGGAAGGGCGTCTGCGCGATGGCGGTGTTCACCGGCGCGGCGTCGCCCCGCATGGCGTCGAACCGCACGAGGCCGGTCAGCACGCCGGCGAACAGGATGTAGATCACCGTGCAGATCGCGAGGGATCCGAGGATGCCGATCATCATGTTGCGCTGGGGATTCTTGGCCTCCTGCGCCGCGGTCGAGACCGCGTCGAACCCGATATAGGCGAAGAAGACCACGCCCGCGGCCCGCATGATCCCGCTCCAGCCGTACTCGCCGAAGGTGCCGGTGTTCTCGGGGATGAAGGGCACGTAGTTCTGGCGCTTGATGTAGAAGACGCCGACGCCGATTACGATCGCCACCACCGCGAGCTTCACCGCCACGATGGCGGCGTTGACGCGGGCCGATTCCCGGATGCCGATCATCAGCAGGATCGAGGCGGCGCAGATGATGAAGATCGCCGGCAGGTTGACGAGGCCATGCGCCATCGTGCCGTCGGCGAGCTTGTAGGTCTCGAAGGGTGAGTGGACGAGGCTCGCCGGAAGGTCGATGCCGAATTCGTGCAGGAAGCGGGTCACGTATTTCGACCAGCTCACCGAGACCGTGGCCGATCCGACCGCGTATTCGAGAACGAGGTCCCAGCCGATGATCCAGGCCACGAACTCGCCCATCGTGGCGTAGGTGTAGGTGTAGGCCGAGCCCGCGACCGGGATCATGCCGGCGAGCTCGCTGTAGCACATGCCCGCGAAGGCGCAGCCGAGCGCCGCGATGCCGAAGGAGATTACGACGGCGGGGCCCGCATGCTCGGCCGCGGCGATTCCCGTGAGCGAGAACAGGCCGGCGCCGATCACGGCGCCGATGCCGAGGCCGATCAGGCTCCAGGGCCCAAGCGTGCGCTGAAGGGTGTGCTCGCCCGCCTCCGCGTCGGCGTTCAGCCGCTCGAGGGACTTCGTGCGCATCAGTTCGTTCGCGACGCCGGACGACATGCTTCCATCCCGTGATCTCGAAGGCAGGCGCCGACGCGTCCTCGTGGCCGTCACGGCTCCGTCATCCCTGAAGCTAGCAGAGAGCGCCGACCCGGCCAGCCCTCTGCAAGGAGCCGGCCAAGGATTCTTTTCATCACCCGCGTATCGACAGGGCGGCGGCCCGCGATTGTTCGCTGAGGCGCTCGAGGATCGCGCGTGCCGCTTGCGTGATCTCGGCACCCGCTTCCTCCGGCGTGCCGGCGCGGAAGGGCGGCCGCGGCGCGTACTCGGCGACGAGTTGCGCGGTGCGGGCGTAGTCGGCGCCCCGCAGCCGGGCCGCGAGGGCGAGGCCGAGGTCGAGCCCCGCCGAGACGCCCGCGGCCGTGACGCGGTTGCGGTCGAACACCACCCGCTCGTCGACCGGCTGCGCCCCGAGGAGGGGCAGCACGCTCGCGCGCACACACCAGTGCGACGTCGCGCGGTATCCCTCGAGCAAACCGGCGGCGCCGAGGATCAGCGAGCCGGTGCAGACGCTCGCGACCCAGGCCGCCCGGGCCGCGCGGTCGCGCAGGAAGGCGCGGATCTCGGGATCCAGCATCTGCGCCGGGCTGCCCTCGCCGCCGGGCACGAACAGCACGTCAAGGTCGCGCGGGGCCGCGTCCAGGCGCGACGTCGCCAGGAGGCTGATGCCGCTGTCGCTCGGAACGGGGCCAACGTCCTTGGCGACGAGGTGGAGGCTGCCGGGGGCGAGCCCGGCGAGGAGGGTCTGCGGTCCGACGAGATCGAGGGCGGTCATGCCCGGATAGAGCAGCATGGCGATCTGCACGGGCCGATCGGAGCGCGGTTCCGCGAGGGCGCAGGCCGGGCGGATCGCCGCGAGGCCGAGGCCTGCAAGCGCTGCGGCCGCGACGCCGCGCCGGTCCATCACGGCCATGACCTCACCTCGTCCTCCGGGTTCGGCTCAGAGCGGCCAAACCGCATCGCGGTAGGCGCCGTCCCAGAACATCCATTCGAGCCGGGTGGCGTGACTGTAGGCGCGGTGCATCCGGGCGCGCAGGGCCGGGGAGGCGCCGAGCGCGGCCATGTCGGTCGCGTCGATCATCGCCGCGACGGCGTCGGCGAAGTCCTCGCCCGCGTAGGTGTCGATCCAGGCCTGGTACGGATTTCCGGCCTTCGCCCGGGCGTGGATGTCGCGCCCGACCTCTGCGTAGATCCAGAAGCAGGGCAGAAGCGCACCGAGCACGACCTCGTAGGGCTCCGCGTAGGCGGTGGCGAGGAGGTAAGAGACATAGTGGTCGCAGGGTGGCGACAGGGGCGTCGCCGCGAAGGTCTCGGGTCCGATCCCGTAGTCGCGGAGGAAGCTCCCGTGGAGCGCCCGCTCCACCACGATGGCGGTCTCGGCGCCGCGGGCGAACTGCACGATGCGGTCGGGCTCCGGCGCCTTGGCGGCGGCGAGGCTGAGCGCCCGGCCGAAGCCAATCAGGTAATGCGCGTCCTGGACGATGTAGTGCCGGAAGCGCTCGCGGCTGAGGGTGCCGGCGGCGAGATCAGTGTTGAACGGCATCGTCCGGATGGCCTCGTAGGCCACGGCGTTGCGCGCCCAGGCCTCGTCGGAGAACCGCATCGTCTCGTCGGAGGATCCGGTTCCGGACATCGATCGCATTTCCCTCGAGGAGGAGCCTCAGCCCTGGCGCTGCGCCTGCGTGACCGCGACGTGGATGAGTTCGGCGAGGGTGCGCACGCCGAGCTTCTGACGCATCTGGGAGCAGGCGTTGGTGATGGTCTTGTAGCTCACCGACAGGTCGGCCGCGATGGCGCCGTAGGACTTGCCCTGCGCCAGCCGCGCCAGGATCTGCTGCTCGCGCGGGGTCAGCTGCGATTCCGGCGTGCGGCGCGCGTCCGTGCGCAGCATCGCCACCTCGGTGGCGAGGCGCCGGTCGAGATAGACCTCGCCCGCCCGCACCCGCTCGAAGGCCTCGAACAGCTCCCCCGAGGCGTGGTCCTTGAGGACGTAGCCGAGGGCGCCGGCCTCGAGGGCGCGAGAGACGATCACCGGATCGTTGTGCATGCTGAAGACCAGGATGCGGGTCTTCGGCTCGACCGCGCGCATGCGGCGGATGAGGCCGAGGCCGGCGAGGCCGCTGCCCTGGAAGGTGAGGTCGCAGACCACCACGGGCGGGCGCAGACGGTGGAACAGCCGGTAGCCGGCCACCACGCTCGTCGCCTCCGCGATCGTCTCGATGCCGGCATCCTCCAGCACGCGCCGGCAGCCCTGCAACACGATCGGATGGTCGTCGATGACGAGAACGGGGGTCCGGGACGTCGCGGCGGCCGTGTTCAACGCGATGGCGTTCATGACGAAACGTTCTGCTGCATGTCGTCTCCCCGCTCGGGATCAAGCGGGATGCTGATCCGCACAACCGTGCCGGGCGCGGCGTTGTCAAGAGCAAACGTGCCGTCGAGGGCGCCGACGCGCTCCCGCATCCCGGAAATCCCGAGCCCGATCCCGTGCTCCGGCGCAAGACCGCTGCCGTCATCGGCGACCGTGACCGAGAGGGCGGCCCCGTCAAGGTCGCGCACCTCCGCCCGGACGTGGCGTGCCGAACCGTGCCGGACGGCGTTCGTCATGCTCTCCTGGACGCAGCGGAACACCGTGAGGTCGACGAGATCTCCGTAGCCACGGGCGAGATCGTCGAACGTCCCGGTGAAGGCGGTTCCGGGATGGCGCCGGGTGAAATCCCTGAGGAGGAGATTGAGGCAATCGGCCAGCGGAACCTGACCGAGGGCGTGCGGGCGCAGACGGTTCAGGAGGTCCCGGTTCAGGGTCTGCACCTGATGGACGATCATCCCGATATCGGCGGCGCGCTGGGCGAGGCGCCCGCGGTCCGGCTCCCCGGCGCCCTGCGCGATCCGGGTCACCGAGGCGGCGTTGGCCTCGAGCGCGAAGAGGCAGGGACCGAACTCGTCGTGAAGCTCGAGCGCGGTGCGGCGGCGCTCGTCGTCCTGGGCCGTGAGGAGCTGGCGGTTGAGGCGGCCGTTCGCGGCGCGCGCCTCGGTCAAAGCCTCCGCAACCCGGTTGAAGCGCTCGGCGATGACGGCGATCTCGGGCGGGCCCTCCGCGTCGAGGCGGGCAGTGTAATCGTGCCGCTCGAGCTGCGTCAGGCCGTGCGCGAGGCGGCCGAGGGGGGCCAGAACGCGGCCGAAGGCGAGATAGAGCGCCGCCAGCATCGCCAGGTTGATGCCGAGCGTCGTCAGCGACAGCGCGACGGCGTAGCCCCAGACCTCGTCGATCTCGTCGAGGGGCTCGGTCGTGATCTGCGCGGTGCCGATGCGCGCCCCCCCCGCCACGATCGGCAGGACGTGGGTCTGGATCGTCGGGGCGATCAGCAGGGCGAACCAGCTCGGCGCGACGTGCTTGTCCGAGCGCAGGCGCGGCACCGTGAGGCGCACGTCCTGTCCCTCCGCGTCGAGCACGGCGACCCTGACGTGGCGCAGGGCCTGGAAGCGCAGGTCGAGGGTGCGCAGCAGGCTCTCGCGGGAGGCGGTCTGCGACAGGCGGATCGTGTCGGCGACGAGCAGCTCGACGGTGGCGAGCGAGGCCCGCGTCTCGACCTTCACGGCCGAGCGCGCGTTCAAGACGATGACGCCGCAGGAGACGAGGGCGGCGATCACGTCGATCGCCAGGACGACGACGAGCATCCGCGTGCGCGTCGACCATCCGGCCCAGCCGGGGGCGCGGCGGAACGCCGGCGGGATGGTCCGGGCCGGACCGGCTTCGTTCGTCATCGGGTGGGGAAGGGGCCTCGGGAGCATGTTCGGCCGAATGGGCTGCCAGTTCCCCGCGCAGCCGAAAGTTGAATCGACGGGACAGAGCCCGTCCGGTGATCCGGGATCATCGACGGTGCTCGCGGATGCCGGCGCGGGACCGTGACAAAGCCCGAAGCTGATGTCCACGATCGAGACTGTCGCGGCCGCGCGGGTCCACAGGTGACCGGGTGCCCGACTTGAGCGACGGCCCCCGCGGGCGTAGCCACGGACCGATGTCCTTCGAGCCCGAGATCGGCGGCCTGATCCGGTCCGCCTTGGACGACCCCGAGACCGGCTGGACGCTCGGCGCATTCGGGGCGCTCGCGGCGTTCCGCTGGGCCGCGGACGAATGGCGCGCGCCCCTCGACGACGGTCGCCTCGGCCACGTGACCCCGCGCGGCGGCATCGGGCTCCGCCCCCGCGACGACCTCGTGCCCGTCGCCTACGAGACCGCCCTCGGGGCGGATTGGAGCCAGGCCGTCGCCCTCTGCCTGCCGGAAGCGGCCTGCGCCGGCCCGGGGCGGGTCGCCGTGACGGAGATCGGACCCGACAAGGACGCCCTTTGGGCGGAGGATCGCGATGCGCCGCTGTTCGATCTCGGACTGGGTCTCGGCCAAGCCGCAATGGCGGTGCGGGCGCGGGGGGCGGCGGCGCTGGAGCGCCTGCGCGCGGCCCACGGCGGGGGCTTCCTGGCGCCGGACGACCCGGCCCTGAACCCGGCCGCTCCGGGCGATCTCGCCTGGATCGTCTCCGGACCGCTCGGGCGGATCGAGGTCTTCGGCGATCCCTTCCGGGATCCGCTCGGCCCGCGCGTCTTTCTCGCTCCCCACATGCTGCGCCTGCGACGCACCCACGCCGCCACCGCGCCGATCCCGAGCGGGATCGTGCCCGTCGCGCATCTCCTGCCGCCCCATCCCGCCAAGACCGCCATGGGCGATCCGGTCCCGTTCGATCCCGCACGCCACGCCGCCTTCGACGTGCTGCTGTCGCGCTGGGGGATCCCGCATGTGGTGGCCGCGAAGCGCCATGCGGGCGGCCTCGGCCCGCGGCCGGCGACGCCGCCGGACCGCTGGACCCGGGCGGCCGAGCGCGTGGCGCGTGCCCAAGCCGCGCATCGCGACGCGGCGCCAAGGCGCTCGAAAGATCGCCTCACGGTCCGTGATGGGACACCTGAAGTCTCTCCGAGATACGATCCCTTAATCGTCCGGGCTTTACAGAAAGGCTGTGAGTCAGCCGTTGATGATGACTGAAGCTGCGGCTGCGGACATCTTTGCGCCGCATTGTCATCATCACTTCGTCTACCGATAGCCTGTGCCGGTGGCGCCTTTGCCGCACCCGGGATCGGCCAAACGGTGCGCCGTCCCGCCCTCGGCGCTCCGGGACCGGCGAATGGGGGAGCCGGTCCTTCCTGGCACGTAGCGTTAAGAGACCCCGCCCGATGATGTCTATCGCGATCGACCCATCCGAGACTCGCCCGCAGACGAAGCCCGGGAAGCCCCCGTTCGGGCGTCTGCTGATCCTCGGCAGCCTCGGGATCGGCGGGATCGTGGGCCTGTCCGTCACCGCGAATGCGTTGCTCTCCGGCCTCGCCGGCCCGCCCCCGATGCCGGTCAGCCGCATCGCGGCGAACTGGCCCGACCTGAAGGACGGCGTCCCCGATCTCGTGGCGCGTGGCCCCGCGCAGCCGATCGCGCTGCCGGCCGCGGATTCCGCGACGCTCGCGAAGATCGCCAGCGCCGACCCGGACGTGCCGCTGGTGATGACGCCGGCCACCGACAACGCCCTGCGCCCGAGCCTCGCGCCGCCCGCCGAAGCGCCGGCCGCCATGACGCCGGCCGCCAAGGTGCCCTTCGCCAAGGTGCCCTCCGGCAAGTCGAACGCTGCGATCGCGGCAATGCCCGCGGCCAAGGGCTCGTCCTTCCCATCGCCGCCCCGCCGGCCGCCGATGATCGAGAATGCCGCGGTGATCGGACCGGGCCGCGACGCGCCGGTCCTCGGTCCGACCCGTACCGCCGCCCCGGTGGCCCCGCTGCGCGCCGAGACGGTGCGGGCGCGATCCGCCGAGAGCAGCTTCGCGGCCCTTCCGCCCGAGGCGGCCAGGCCCGCGTCGGAGCCCGCGAAGGCCGTCAAGGCGGTCGCGGCGAAGCCCAAGCCGGACCCCAAGGCCAAGCCCGCCGCGGTCGCCCAGGCCGCACCAGCGCAGGCTTTCGCGGAGCCAGAGCCCGAGACCACCGAAGTGTTCGGCCTGAAGCTGCCCTCGCTGGCGCCGGCCGGACGCAAGATCCGCGAGAGCGTCGAGGCGCTCGGCGACGCGGTTCGGGGTATCCCGGAGAAGTTCTAGCGGGCCGCCGTCGGCGCTCCCCGCGCTCGGTCGGCCCGAGGGACCGCAGGCCGGATCCGCGCGCTCGGCCGCGTCCGGGCCTGACCAAAGTTCTGGTCCGGTCTCCGAAGGTCCGTATCGTTGATGGCCGGCGTCAGTCGGGCTTGCGCGGCTTCTTGCCGGCTTCGCGGGTGTGCTTGCCGGCGCGCGGGCTCTTGAAGCCTTTCGGGCCCTTGCGCTCGGGAGCCGGCCCTTCATTCCCGTTGAGGGCCTCGATCTGGATCTCCGGAGAGCCGTTGCGCGCGAAGGTCGCGGCGAAGCGGCTCGCGGCGTTGCCGCGCACCTCGAACTTCGTCTCCCGGTCGAAGATACGGATCGCGCCGATCTCCTGGCGGTCGATGCCGCCGCGACGGGTCAGCATCGGCAGCAGGCGGCGCGGATCGGCATTGTCGCGCCGGCCGAGATTCAGCCGGAACCAGACCGCCGGGCCCATGGCATCGATGCGCTCGGCATCGGCGGGATCGTAGGGGAGTCGGCCGGTGGCGCGCCGCGGCCCGGTATCGCCCGGATCGGTGACGTCCTCGGGGGCGGGCAGGCGGGTGCGGTAGACCTTGGCGAGCGCGGCCGCGAGCTCCTGCGGCGAGCGCTGGGCGAGCAGCGATTCGGCGATGGCCAGATCCTCCTCGGCCGGCGGCTCGGTAAAGAGCGGATCCTTGAGCATGCGCTCGCCGTCGAGCCGCCGGATCTCGTCGGCCGAAGGCGGGCCGGCCCATTCCGGCGTGATCTTGGCGACCGCCAGCATCTGCTCGGCGCGGCGGCGGCGGGAGTTCGGCACGAGGAGCACGCTCGTGCCCTTGCGGCCGGCACGGCCGGTGCGGCCGCTCCGGTGCTGCAGGACCTCGGCGTCGTGGGGCAGGTCGGCGTGGATGACGAGGCTCAGCGTCGGCAGGTCGATGCCGCGGGCGGCGACGTCGGTGGCGACGCAGACCCGCGCCCGGCCATCCCGGAGCGCCTGCAAGGCCGCGTTGCGCTCGCCCTGCCCGAGCTCGCCCGAGAGGGCGACGGCCGAGAAGCCGCGCTCGGTCAGTCCGGCCTGGAGGTGGCGCACGGCGTTGCGGGTGTTGCAGAACACGATCGCGGTCGGCGCGTCGGCCTCGCGCAGGACGTTCAGCACCACGTGCTCGATCTCGCGCGGGACGACGCGGATCGCCCGGTAGGCGATGTCGGCATGGCCGCGCTCCTGCCCCTTCACGGCGATGCGCAGGGCATCGCGCTGGTAGCGCTCGGCGAGGGCCGCGATGGCCTTGGGCAGCGTCGCGGAGAACAGCAGGGTGCTGCGGGTCTCAGGGGTCTGCGAGAGGATGAACTCGAGGTCGTCCCGGAAGCCGAGGTCGAGCATCTCGTCGGCCTCGTCGAGGATCGCGGCACGCAGGGCGCGCGTGTCGAGGTTGCGCCGCTCGATATGGTCGCGCAGGCGCCCCGGCGTGCCGACCACGATGTGGGCGCCCTCGGCGAGCGCCCGATGCTCCCGGCGCGGGTCCATGCCGCCGACGCAGGCGATCACGCGGGCCCCGGCCTTGGCGTAGAGCCAGGACAATTCGCGGTGGACCTGAAGCGCCAATTCGCGCGTCGGCGCGATCACGAGGGCGAGCGGTGCGGCGGCCGGCGGCAGGGATTCGGCCTCGCCGAGGAGCGTCGACGCGATGGCGAGCCCGTACGCGACGGTCTTGCCGGAACCGGTCTGGGCGGAGACGAGGAGGTCGCGGCCCTCGGCATTGGCTTCGAGCACGGCGCTCTGCACCGGGGTCGGGTCATTGTAGTCGCGCTCGGCGAGCGCCCGCGTGAAGGGGGCGGGCAGGATAGGAAACGGCACGGAACGGGCTTTCAACGCCGGCGGCCCATCCGACGCGGCACGGGCAAAGCCGGATGGGCGGACGGAGAGAGACCGGTCTCGAATCGAGTGCGGAAGGCGTGCTTCTACGCGTTCCGCGCGTCCGGCGCCATCACCCGCGCTGCATGGGCCAGTTGCGTTGCACAGGCACGGTTTCGCGAGATCGCCGACCGTCCGCAACCTTTTCGATCCTGCCCAGCTTGTCCGACCGCGGCGGGAGCGGCCGTGGTCGGCCGGACGGGCGGTATCGGGGCGCGGAGGAACGGGACGGCGATGGGTGGCATCTTACGACTGGTGGTGGCCTGGGCGACGGTCGGCGCCTTCACCTGGTTCGGCAAGGGCTGGCTCGCCGACCTCGCCTCGCCGCTCTGGGCGACCGGGCTGTTCGCCTGGCTCCTCGGCGCGATCCTGTGGGCGGCCTTCGGGGTGGTGCACGAGGCGGAGGAACTGGCCGAGCGCCTCGGCGAGC
The DNA here is from genome assembly GCF_008806345.1 of Methylobacterium planeticum. Classification (GTDB taxonomy): domain Bacteria; phylum Pseudomonadota; class Alphaproteobacteria; order Rhizobiales; family Beijerinckiaceae; genus Methylobacterium; species Methylobacterium planeticum. Next base: position 126,651 of record NZ_VZZJ01000006.1, read on the forward strand.
CCCTCGGCACCCTGGTCCTCACCCTGTCGATCGTCGTCATCGAGGTGGTGCTGGTCTCCGCCGTGATGCTCTCGGCCAAGGACGCGCCGACCCTCGGGCGCGACACGATGTTCGCCGTGCTGATGATCGTGCTGAACGGCGTCGTGGGGCTCGGCCTGCTGATCGGCGGCATCCGGCACCACCAGCAATCCTACAACCTCCAGGGCGCCTCGGCCTTCCTGGCCGTCATCATCCCGCTCACCACCATCGCCCTCGTCATCCCGAACTTCACGACCTCCACCTCGGACGGCACGCTGACGACCCTGCAGGCGGTGACGTTCTCGGTCTTCACGGTGGCGCTCTACGGCGTGTTCCTGCTGATCCAGACCGGGCGCCACAGCGACTTCTTCAAGGAATCGGGCGCGGCGACGGCCGCCGATGCCCCGAAGCGGCCGCCCCCCGAAGCCGGGCAGATCCTCCGGCACTTCGTGCTGCTGATCGCCAATATCCTGCCGATCGTGCTGCTTTCGAAGAGCCTCGCCACCATCCTCGACCACGGCATCGCCGCGCTCGGCGCGCCCTCGGCCCTCGGCGGTGTCCTCATCGCCGCGATCGTGTTCACCCCCGAGGCGATCTCGGCCCTCAAGGCCATCGCCCGGAACGAGCTGCAGCGGGCGATCAATCTCTGCCTCGGCGCCGCGACCTCGACGGTCGGCCTCACGGTGCCGGCGATCCTCGCGGTGGGGCTGATCACCGGCCAGACGGTGGTGCTCGGGCTCAAGCCGACCGAGATGGCGCTGCTGACCGTCACCCTGATCCTCAGCACCCTGACCTTCTCGGGGCTGCGCACCACGGTGCTGGAGGGCGCCGTGCACCTGATCCTGTTCTTCGTCTACGTCGTGCTGATCTTCAGCCCCTGAGCCGGGCTCAGCCGCCGAAGCGCTCAGTTCGGATCGCGCGCGGTGCGAGGCCGGCATCGAGCAGCAGGTCGGAGACCGCGCCCACGAAGGCATTCGCGCCGCAGACGAAAGCGTGGGCCGGGGCTCCGAGGTCGGCGAGGGCCGCCTCGATCGCCGTGCGATCGATGCGGCGGCCTCCGGGCTCGCGGGTGAGGACGAGCCTCAGCGCGAAGCCGGGCTCGCGGCGGGCGCGCTCCTCGAGCTCGGCCCGCGCGATGATCGCCTCCCGCGTACGGCTGGAATAGAGCAGGAGGGCGGGCACCCCCGGCGCGGCGAGCGCCCGGTAGCGCAGCATCGCCAGGAGCGGCACCACGCCGGAGCCGCCGGCGACGAGGAGGAGGGGGCCGCCGTCGCGCCGCTCCCACACGAAGGAGCCGATCGGGCCGCGCAGCTCGATCGTGTCGCCGACCTCCGCGATGTCGGCGAAGAAACCCGAGACCTCGCCCTCGTCGAGACGCTCGATCATCAGCTCGATCAGGCCCGACGCGTCCGGCGCCGAGGCGATCGAGTAGCTGCGTTGCGCCTGGTAGCCGTCCGGCGCGGTCAGCCGGACGTCCACATGCTGGCCCGGCCGGAAGCGGTCGGAGAAGGGGACGCGCAGGCGGAAGCGCTTCACCCGCGGGGTCACGGAGGCGATCTCGGCGATGACGGCCTCCTGCCAGCGCAGGTCCGCCGGATCAGTCACCGGTGAAGCGCTGCTCGCGCCAGGGATCGCCGTACATGTGATAGCCCCGCAACTCCCAGAACCCGGCCTCGTCCTTACGGGTGAAGCGCAGGCCCTTCACCCACTTGGCGCTCTTCCAGAAGTAGAGATGCGGCACGAGGAGCCGCGCCGGGCCGCCGTGGTCGGGCGGGATCGGAGCCCCGTTAAAATGCGTCGCCACCATGGCCTTGCCGCCAGTGAGGTCGGCGACCGGCACGTTGGTGGTGTAGTCGTCATAGCCCTCCGCCAGCAGGAATTCCGTCGGCGCCGCGAGGCCGGCATCCGCCAGCAGGTCGTCGAAGCTCACGCCTTCCCAGGCCGTGTCGAACTTCGACCACTTGGTGACGCAGTGGATGTCGCCGGCCCAGCGCGTTCGGGGCAGGGCGTGGAACGTCTGCCAGTCCCAACGCTTCACCGGCTTCGGACCATCGCGCAGGGTGAAGTGCCAGGTGTCGAGGTCGATCCGGGGCGTCGGCCCGAGCTGCAGCACCGGAAAGTCCTCGGTGAGGTACTGTCCGGGCGGAAGACGCTCCCGCGTCGCCTCGGGCGGACGCCGCCCGGTGAAACCTCGTGTGGCCATGCAAAACCTCGCTCGCGGCGGGCACCTCAGCCGAACGCCGCGGCCCGCTCGTCGGTTTCGACCCGGAATGCGTCGGGCCGTCAAGGCGGGGACGGCACACAGCGCGGCGCGGCGGATGATGTCGCGGGCCGCCACGTGCAGTCGTGCCGAACAATTGCCCCAATGGCGAGGCTGTTTCTTCAGATCTGCGCCGTAACCTGCTCGAATCCGACACGGCGTCCCAGAAGGGGTTGAACGATGAACAGGCTTCTCACCACCGCGCTGATGGCCGGTGGTCTCGCGCTCGCGGCGGCACCCGCCGCCCAGGCACGCGACGGCATCGGCGCCGGCGGCGCCGCGGCGCTCGGCGTGCTCGGTGGTCTCGCGGTCGGGGGCGCCATCGCCTCCTCCCAGAACGGCTATTACCCGGGCCGCCCGGTCTACCGCGCCCCGCCGCCAGTCTATGTCGAGGAGGAGGTCGGTCCGGTCTGCCACTTCGAGCGCCGCCGCTACGTCGATCCCTACGGCGACGTGATCTTCCGGCGCATCCGCGTCTGCGAATAAGCGCAGCCCACCGCACACCGTTTCCGTTAGCCCCGTAGCCCCGGCTCGGGGCTGACTGCGTTCGCGCGCCCTGCACGATAGTTCTCGTTCGACAGGCGTCCGTTGTCGTCCGACCGGTCTGCTTGATTGAATACACTTGGTATGCCTGTTCCAATCGGTCTTAGAACAAGACCAATCTGGGCAGGAAAATTCATGCCAAGCTACGAGCCTTGGAATGCAAGCCGCGCAGTCGGGATCGTGTCGGACCACGCACATCTCGAAGGTGCGACGCTCCCGATCCTGCACGCCCTGCAGGAGGCGTTCGGTTACGTCGACGCCGAGGCCGTCCCGTTGATTGCGGACGCCCTCAACCTGTCGCGCGCCGAGGTGCACGGCTGCATCAGCTTCTATCATGATTTCCGCGCACATCCGGCCGGCCGGCACGCGGTCAAGCTCTGCCGCGCCGAAGCCTGCCAGGCCATGGGCTCCGACCGGCTGCACGGCGAGATCCTGTCCCGCTTCCAGGTCGGCTGGCACGGCACCACGGCCGACGGCGTCACGGTGGAGCCGGTCTACTGCCTCGGTCTCTGTGCCAACGGCCCGGCGGCCCTCGTGGACGGCGAGCCCGTCGCGCACCTGACGATCGACGGGCTCGAGGCCGCCCTCGCGGAGAGCCGGGCATGAGCATCACCCTCTACGTTCCGCGCGATGCGGTCGCCCTCGGCCTCGGCGCGAACCGCGTCGCCCGCGCGCTCTTCGCCGGCGCCGAGCGCCGCGGTCTCGATATCAAGATCGTCCGCACCGGCTCGCGCGGCCTGTTCTGGCTGGAGCCGATGGTCGAGGTCGCCACGCCGGAGGGCCGCATCGCCTACGGGCCGGTGACGCCAAGCGACGTCGATGCGCTGCTGGAAGCGGGCCTGACGCTCGGCGGCGCGCACCCGCTCCGCCTCGGCGACCCGGAGACGATCCCGTTCCTCGCGCGCCAGCACCGCCTGACCTTCCATCGCTGCGGCGTCATCGATCCCGTCTCGGTCGCGGATTACCGCGCGCATGGCGGCTATCGCGGCCTCGAAGCCGCGTTGAGGCGCGACGCCGAGGGCATCGTCGCCGAGGTTCGGGGATCGGGCCTGCGCGGGCGCGGCGGAGCGGGCTTCCCGGCGGGCATCAAGTGGAACACCGTGATGCTCGCGGAGGCGGACCAGAAATACGTGGTCTGCAACGCCGACGAGGGCGATTCCGGCACCTTCGCGGACCGGATGATGATGGAGGGCGATCCCTTCAACCTGATCGAGGGCATGACCATCGCGGGGATCGCGGTGGGCGCGACCCGCGGCTACATCTATCTGCGGTCGGAATACCCACAAGCCTTCGAGACGTTGAAGGAAGCCATCGCCAACGGCCTTCGGGCGGGCGTGCTCGGCGACGACGTGATGGGCTCCGGCCGCGCGTTCCACCTCGAAGTCCGCCTTGGGGCCGGCGCCTATATCTGCGGCGAGGAGACCTCCCTCCTCGAGAGCCTCGAGGGAAAGCGCGGCATCGTGCGGGCGAAGCCCCCGATCCCGGCCCTGAAGGGATTCCTCGGCAAGCCGACCCTCGTCAACAACGTCATGACCTTCACGGCCGTGCCCTGGATCCTCGAGCACGGCGCCGAGGCCTACGCGGCCTACGGTCAGGGCCGCTCCCTCGGGACCCTGCCGATCCAGCTCGCCGGGAACGTCAGGCACGGCGGCCTGATCGAGTACGCCTTCGGCCTCACGCTGCGCCAGGTGATCGAGGATTTCGGCGGTGGCACGCGCTCCGGTCGGCCGGTGCGGGCGGTTCAGGTCGGCGGCCCGCTCGGGGCCTACTTCCCGGACGCGCTCCTCGACACGCCCCTCGACTACGAGGCGATGGCGGCCAAGAAGGGCCTCGTCGGCCACGGCGGCATCGTGGTCTTCGACGACACCGTCGACATGGCGGCCCAGGCCCGCTTCGCCTTCGAGTTCTGCGCCACCGAATCCTGCGGCAAGTGCACGCCCTGCCGCATCGGCGCGACCCGCGGCGTCGAGACCATGGACAAGGTGATCGCGGGGCTTCGCGTCCCGGAGAACCTCAAGGTCGTCGAGGACCTCTGCGAGGTCATGACCGACGGCTCGCTCTGCGCCATGGGGGGCCTGACCCCGATGCCCGTGATGAGCGCGATCACGCATTTCCCGGAAGATTTTTCGCGCGGCGGCCAGTTGCCGATCGCGGCGGAGTGAGGAACCTCCCCATGAGCCTCATCAAGGAAATCGACTACGGCACCCCGATCCGCGTCTCGGACCAGACCGTGACGATGACGATCGACGGCATGTCCGTGACGGTCCCCGCCGGCACCTCCGTCATGGCGGCCGCCATGACGATGGGCACGCAGATCCCGAAGCTCTGCGCCACGGATTCCCTCGAGCCCTTCGGCTCCTGCCGTCTCTGCCTCGTCGAGATCGAGGGCCGCCGCGGCACCCCCGCCTCCTGCACCACGCCGGCCGAGAACGGCATGGTGGTGCGCACGCAGACCGACAAGCTCGCCAGGCTCCGCAAGGGCGTGATGGAGCTCTACATCTCCGATCACCCGCTCGACTGCCTGACCTGTGCGGCGAACGGCGATTGCGAGTTGCAAACGCAGGCGGGCGCCGTCGGTCTGCGCGAGGTGCGGTACGGCTATGACGGCGACAACCACGTCAAGCCGACCTCCGAGAAGTACCTGCCGAAGGACGAGTCGAACCCGTACTTCACCTACGACCCGTCGAAATGCATCGTCTGCAATCGCTGCGTGCGCGCCTGCGAGGAGACGCAGGGCACCTTCGCGCTGACCATCGCGGGCCGCGGCTTCGACAGCCGCGTCGCGTCGGGGCCGACGAACTTCATGGATTCGGAATGCGTGTCCTGCGGCGCCTGCGTGCAGGCCTGCCCGACCGCGACGCTCCAGGAGAAGTCGATCATCGAGATGGGCCAGCCGGAGCATTCGGCGGTGACGACCTGCGCCTATTGCGGTGTCGGCTGCGCCTTCAAGGCCGAGATGCAGGGCGACCGGGTCGTCAGGATGGTGCCCTACAAGGACGGCAAGGCCAATGAGGGCCATAGCTGCGTCAAGGGCCGCTTCGCCTACGGCTACGCCACGCACAAGGACCGGATCACCAAGCCGATGATCCGCGAGAAGATCACGGATCCCTGGCGCGAGGTCAGCTGGGAGGAGGCGATCGGGCGGGCGGCCTCCGAGTTCAAGCGGATCCAGGCCGCCTACGGCAAGGATTCGGTCGGCGGCATCACCTCGTCGCGCTGCACCAACGAGGAGGCCTATCTCGTCCAGAAGCTCGTGCGCGCCGCCTTCGGCAACAACAACGTCGACACCTGCGCCCGGGTCTGCCACTCGCCGACCGGCTACGGCCTGATGTCGACGCTCGGCACCTCGGCCGGCACGCAGGATTTCAAGTCGGTCGACGAATCCGACGTGATCCTCGTCATCGGCGCGAACCCGACGGATGGCCACCCGGTCTTCGGCTCGCGCATGAAGAAGCGCCTGCGCGCGGGCGCCCGCCTCATCGTGGCCGATCCGCGCCGGATCGACCTGGTGAAATCGCCCCACATCAAGGCCGACCACCATCTGCCGTTGAAGCCCGGCTCCAACGTCGCCTTCATCAACGCGTTCGCCCACGTCATCGTCACCGAGGGCCTGATCGACGAGGATTACGTCCGGGCCCGCTGCGACCTCGGCGACTTCGAATCCTGGGCGCGCTTCATCGCGGACGAGCGGCACGCGCCGGAGGCGCAGGCGGACCGCATCGGCGTCGATGCGGCGGAACTGCGCGCCGCCGCCCGCCTCTACGCGACGGGGGGCAACGCCGCGATCTATTACGGCCTCGGCGTCACCGAGCACAGCCAGGGCTCGACCATGGTGATGGGCATGGCCAACATCGCCATGGCCACCGGCAACATCGGCACGGTCGGCGCCGGGGTGAACCCGCTGCGCGGCCAGAACAACGTCCAGGGCTCCTGCGACATGGGCTCGTTCCCGCACGAGCTCACGGGCTACCGCCACGTCTCGGACGACGCCACGCGCGAGAGCTTCGAGGCTCTGTGGGGGGCCAAGCTCGACGCGGCGCCGGGCCTGCGCATCACCAACATGCTCGACGAGGCCGTCGAGGGCGCGTTCAAGGGCTTGTACATCCAGGGCGAGGACATCGCCCAGTCCGACCCGGACACGCACCACGTCACGGCCGGCCTGACCGCGATGGAGTGCATCGTGGTCCAGGACCTCTTCCTCAACGAGACCGCCAAGTACGCGCACGTCTTCCTGCCGGGCGCCTCCTTCCTCGAGAAGGACGGGACCTTCACCAATGCCGAGCGCCGCATCTCGCGCGTGCGCAAGGTGATGCCGCCGATGGGCGGCTACGGTGACTGGGAGGGCACGATCCTGCTCGCCAACGCCCTCGGCTACCCGATGGCCTACACCCATCCCTCCGAGATCATGGACGAGATCGCGAGCCTGACCCCGAGCTTCACCGGCGTCTCCTACGGGAAGCTCGATGCCCTCGGGTCGGTCCAGTGGCCGTGCAACGAGAAGGCGCCCCTCGGCACGCCGATGATGCACGTGGACCGCTTCGTGCGCGGCCTCGGCAAGTTCATGATCACCGAGTACGTCGCCACCGAGGAGCGCACCGGCCCGCGCTTCCCGCTGATCCTCACCACCGGGCGCATCCTGTCGCAGTACAATGTCGGGGCGCAGACCCGGCGCACCGAGAACTCGCGCTGGCACGAGGAGGACGTGCTCGAAATCCATCCCTTCGACGCGGAGACCCGCGGGATCGTCGACGGGGACCTCGTGGCGCTGGAGAGCCGCTCGGGCGACATCGCCCTGAAGGCGCGGGTCAGCGAGCGGATGCAGCCCGGGGTCGTCTACACGACCTTCCACCACGCCAAGACCGGCGCCAACGTGATCACGACGGATTACTCGGACTGGGCGACGAACTGTCCCGAATACAAGGTGACGGCGGTGCAGGTCCGGCGCACGAACCGGCCCTCCGACTGGCAGGCCCGGTTCTTCGAGGAGGATTTCTCCCTGACGCGCATCGCCCAGACACTCGACGCGGCGGAGTGAGCCGATGAGCGCGACCTCCAACGCCGACAAGCTGGTGCGCATGGCCAACCAGATCGCCACCTTCTTCCGCTCCTATCCGGAGGAGGAGGCGGTGGCGGGCATCCACAAGCACATCGTGGCCTTCTGGACCCCGAAGATGCGGGCGACCCTGGAACACCGCGCCGCGAGCGCCGGCGATGCCCTCGACGACCTCGTGCGCCGGGCCCTCGACGGCACGCCCCAGGCCGAGAGCCCGGTGCGGGCCGCAACCCGCAACCCGCAACTCCTCGGCGCCGGCGCGAGCGACGCGGGCTAGATCCGATCGGAACGGGCCTGGCCTCCGGCCCCGTTCCGACACCTCGACCCTCGTCCGCGGCTCAGCCGGCCGGGCGGACCATGGCTGTTTTCATCCGCAATAACCGCGCGACAGGCTCGTCGATCAGCGGCAGGGCGCCGCGCGCGACGCGGCGCGGCCCCGGATCCTCGCTGCTCTCGGAGCAGGTGCCGTGGATCGCCTGCGCGTCGCGACGGCCCTGAAGGGACGCGCTAAAGGCGGCGACGTGCGGGCCGGGCTGCAGATTGGTGAGCTGCCACAGGATCTGCGCCTTCGCGTCGATGGTCATTGTACCGCCCTGGGGTATCCCGGGCGCGCCGCCAAGGGGGCCGACCGTGGCACCCGCCACGCCGATCGCCAGCGCCGTGGGCGCCGCGGTCAGACCGCCGGCGACACCGCCCGGGCCAAAAGGCTACCGGTCGGCTCCGGTGCCCCGAGGCCCCTAGATCCGTCGATCTCGTTGGCGAGGGTGACCTGCTCGATCACCTCCGCCCGCCAGAAGGCCTTGTGGCGTGCACGGCCGGATTCCGTGCTCGGGTCTCGGGTCGTGTTCTCGAGGAACAGCCCGGCCTTCGTCTCCATGTGCGGATCAGCCGGTGTCGGGAGCGCGGCGGCCGGCGTCGGCTGGGCGACGACGGTGCGTGTTGCGGCCAGGGCCGCACTGGCTGTCAGCAAGGTGGCCGCGTCGTCACGGCGATGCAGTCAAGGGCTCCCGGTTCGACAGATGGCAGCCCTATCCCGCGGATCACAATGTGCTCGAACCTGAACTTCAAGATACACCTTATGTTTTTAGTTAAACCTATGATCCATCTTGCGATTGCGTCGCGTCACACGCGCAGCGCAAGGCATTCAGGGATGTCCAGAAGGTCCACGGAGATCGCTGGGCAAATGCAAGACCAAGTCGGTCAGCACCTTCGCGGCGGCCCGACCATCGGCCAGTCGAACGCGCGTGCGCGGAAGAATAACGCGGCTTCCGAAACGTATTCGCCGAAGCGATTAATCACGGATCAGCGAACGCAAGGCCGGATGCGCGCCTCTTTCGCCGGATCGAGGCTGATCAGAAAAGTGGTGCCCAGGGACGGAATCGAACCGCCGACACTGCGATTTTCAGTCGCATGCTCTACCAACTGAGCTACCTGGGCGTCCGCCGAGGCGCCTGACGGCGCCGGCTGGAGCGGGGGTATAGTGAGAGAGGCGGGACCTGTCCAGCCTCGTCGTGCGCGTTTTTGGGCGGGATTTCCGGCAACCGCGGGATTTCCGGCAACCGATCGCGGCGGCTATTCCGAACGCTCGGGCGGCGGATCGGTGCCGTCCTCATCCTCCGCCGGGATGACGTAGCGGTCGCTCAGCCAGCGGCCGAGATCGACGTCGGAGCATCGTGCCGAGCAGAAGGGCGTGAACGCCGCCACGGCGGGGCGGCCGCAGATGGGGCAGGGCGCCGGCTTCTTCGGAGGCGGGGTCACGCCAGCCCTCCCCAGCTCTCGCGCACGGGGAACCCCTCGCCCTCGAGCAGGCTCACCGTCTCGTAGAGCGGCAACCCGACCACGGCGCTGTGGGATCCGACGAGCTTGACCACGAAGGAGCCCGCCAGTCCCTGGATGGCGTAGCCGCCGGCCTTGCCACGCCACTCGCCGGACGCGAGGTAGCGCTCGATCTCCCGGCCCGAGAGGCGCTTGAAGCGGACCCGGCTCTCGACGATCCGCTCGCGGCGGGCATTCTTGGGCGAGAGCAGGCAGATGGCGGTGTAGACCCGGTGCTGCCGCCCCGAGAGCAGGCGCAGGCAATCGGCGGCCTCGTCCGGGATCTCGGCCTTCGGCAGGATGCGGCGCCCGACGGCCACCACGGTATCGGCCGCCAGAAGCCAAGCGTCGCGCATGTCCTCGCGCCGCCGCGCCGCTTCCTGCGCGGCCTCGAGCTTCGCCCGCGCCAGCCGTCGCGCCAGTTCGCGCGGCGATTCCGCCTTGCGGGGCGTCTCGTCCACATCGGCGGGCAGGAGCGCGTCCGGTTCGATCCCGGCCTGCTGAAGCAGGGCGAGGCGGCGGGGCGACGCGGAGGCGAGGACGAGGCGGGCTCGACGCGGGGTGACATCGCTCGGCGGCGCGGCCAGGCCCTCGGGGGCGGAAGTCGTGTCCATCTGTCTCCAACGGCAAGCCGTCGCGGCGCCCGGACGGTGCGGCAAGGGCCGGGGAGCAGTACTGGAAAGCGCTGCCGATGTGAACGTCTCGCGTGGAGCGGGGCCCGGTGAACCTCCGAGGCCGTGGACAACGCGATACGCTCTGGTATGGTCCGCCCGTGTCGCCGCCCGGCGGCGGCACGCGGCCCGGTCTCGCCGGCGCCGGATGCGGGCGTAGTTCAGTGGTAGAACGTCAGCTTCCCAAGCTGAATGTCGTCGGTTCGATCCCGATCGCCCGCTCCACCCGAATCCTTGATTTGGCTGCCCTATCAGGCGGCTCGTATGGTCAAGGTGTTCCCCATCGCTCCCTGGACCTTCCCCGACGCGAGGAACGTCGTCTCGAGGGCGATCGACGATGCGTCGGCTTCATCGGTAGGGACAGGCTCTGGCGGAGGTTGCACTCCCCATGCGGGCTCCGGAGCTCCGCCGGGCTGCAGCGCTGATGCGCATGGTGCCTCTGGATCCGGATTTTTCTCAGGAGCGTGAGCGTCGCCTCGCCGAAATTCGAGAGACTGCTACTTGTCCGAATCGCCGAGTACTTGAGGTCGCTTGCTGAAGGCCCCAGATCGTTCAAGCTACGAAGTCGGCAACGCTTTTATTGAGACTTCTAGCATTGCCAGAACAGTTTTTTACTCCGGTCCCAGCGGACGACAATCCAGGACGGAAAGATCGACAGCCCTCGATTCTCCTGAACTGCCGTGTTGCCGGCAACGTCGGCGCGCTCTGTCGATGCGTGGTTTTGGCGGCGGCGCTCAGGCGTGGGTGCCGAGTGTCGGATTTCGACCACTTGGACGCCGCCGCTTGACGTCACGCTTCAGCGCGTCCTGGATGACATGGCCTGTGGTGCGACCGCTGATCCGTCGTCGCAGCGCCGGTCACAGCGGGTAAAGCGCGAGGTCGACATGCTGTCATGCACGTCGGGCGACGAGGCCGTTCCAGCCCATGACAGCGGTTGCCTCTGCCACCGGCCAGAGATCCGGTCTCTCACGCGGCGGCTCGGCACGAACCTGTCGCGTCGCGGCTTCGTCACCGGCATCGCGGCCGCGGTCTCGGCAGCTGGCCTGCCGAGCGGCGGCGTCGCACAGCCGGCGCCGGTACCGCCGCAAGTGCCCATCCTGTTCACGAACGCACGCGTGTTCGACGGCCGGTCTGACGCGCTGCGAGAGGGTCTCCAGGTCCTCGTCGAGAAGGACAGGGTCAAGGCCCTGGCGAGCGGCAATCACCCTGCCCCGGACGGCGCGCGGGTCATCGATTGCGGCAATCGGGTCCTCATGCCGGGCCTGATCGATGCGCACTGGCACTGCCTGTTCGCTGGTCTGCCGCTGGCGTCCGCGCTGACGGCAGACCTCGGCTACGTCTTCCTCGCCGCCGCAGCGGAAGCACGGCGCACCTTGATGCGAGGCTTCACCACGGTCCGGGACCTCGGCGGCCCCGCCTTCCCGCTGCAGCAGGCGATCGACCAGGGCCTGGCAACGGGCCCCCGGATCTATCCATCGGGTGCGATGCTGACCACGACCGGCGGACACGGTGACATGCGGCCGCTATCCGACCTCCCGAGGAGTGTTGGCGGTCCGGTGAGTGCACTGGAGAGGACCGGCGCCGCCGCGATTGCAGACGCCGCCGCCGAGTTGCGGCTTCGCGCGCGGGAGCAACTCCTGCAGGGCGCCTCGCAGATCAAGGTCGTGGGCGGCGGCGGCGTTTCCACCCCGCGCAGCCCGCTGGACATGACGACGTTCGGCCTGGACGACCTGAGGGCGGCGGTCGCGGTCGCGGAGGACTGGAACACCTATGTGGCAGTGCACGCCTACACGCCGCGCACCGTCCAGCGGGCGATCGCCGCCGGCGCGCGGTGCATCGAGCACGCGCACCTGATGGACGACGCGACCGCCGCGCTCATGGCGGAGAAGGATATCTGGCTGAGCATCCAGCCCTTTCTTGGAGAGGAGGACTCGGCCCCGCTGACCGGTCCGAGCCGCGCCAAGATGCAGCAGGTCTTCGCCGGCACGGACACTGCGTATCGGCTGGCGAAGGCGCATGGCGTCAAGACGGCGTTCGGGTCGGACCTGCTGTTCTCCGATACGCTGACGGCGCGCCAGGGGACCATGCTGACCCATCTGACCCATTGGTACGGCAACGCCGAGATCCTGCGCATGGCGACCAGCGGCAATGCCGGACTCCTCGCATTGTCCGGTCCGCGCAACCCCTATCCTGGCAAACTCGGGGTGGTTGAGGACGGGGCACTCGCCGATTTGCTGCTCGTGGATGGCAATCCTGTCGCGGACATCACGCTCGTGGCAGACCCCGCGAAGAACTTCCTCATGATCATGAAGGCCGGCGTCCTCTACAAGGACGTTCTCGGACCGTAATGGCCGTTTTCTGGTCCAGTTGATCTTTCGTGCGTAGCGTCGTTCTGCCTCGGCTCCCGTCTGTTTCTGAAGGACGCCTACAGGCATCGAACCTGCGCTTCCTGAAGCACATTCAAGGGGCGCAACGTGACGATCATCGATCCACGCCTCGGCGATACCGAGGACGACCGCTCCAGCACGAAGAAGCGTTCGATGCTGTCTCTCGCGGGCAACCTGCTCGCGGAGGTCAGCCTTCCCAAGCTGATTGTCGCCTGCATCCTGCTCATCGTCCTGCCCGGCCTCATGCTCGGGGCGACGCCTCTCATCGCGTCGATGTGGATTGCAAGCGTGTCCGCCAAGCTCTCGGCCGTGCTGAGCGGCCTCTGGCCGATCCTGGTGCTTCTGGGGCTCGCGATCGTCGGTTGGTTTGGCGGGAGAACCGTGTTCCGGCTCGCCGAAGGCAGCTTCTGGTCGCTGAATGCGCTCGTGGTTCAGCCGGGCTACGCGCTTTCGCGCGAAACCCTGCGCCACGTCGTCGAAGGGCTGCTCCCGGCTGACGCCAGCAAGGCGACGAAAGCGTCCGTCCGCGCCGCCCTTGCGGCCGGAGCCGGACTGGTGGTGGGAGCAATCGGCCTTTCGGTGGCGGCCCTTGCCTGGCCGGCAACGCGATGGAGCGCCGGTTTGACGGATCTGGTCACGCCCCAACGGCTGCTGTTGCCAACGGTCGCAAATGCCGCCGTCATCATCGCCGCCTATTTCGGCTTGGCCGGCCTGACCTGGGGCGTTGCCGATGCGGTGACGCCGCAACCGGGGGACCTGCGCTCATTTCATCAGCCGCGAACCGGCGGCCGTCGATGGCGCGTCGCGCACGTGTCGGATCTCCATGTCGTCGGAGAACGGTACGGCTTCCGCATTGAGAGTGGACGGGCGGGGGTTCGTGGCAACGAGAGGCTGCGGAGCGTCCTGGCGCGGTTGGATGCCATCCATGCGGCGCACCCCCTCGATGCCGTCATCGTGACGGGCGACCTCACGGACGCCGGCCGCTCGACGGAATGGGCAGAACTCTTCGATGCTCTCGCGCGGTACCCGGCCCTATCCGGGTTGATCGTCGCGCTTCCGGGCAACCACGACGTGAACGTCATCGACCGGGCCAATCCGGCGAGACTCGACCTTCCGACGAGCCCGAAGAAGCGTCTTCGGCAGCTGCGGACCCTGTCTGCGCTGGAGGCACTCCAGGGACCAAGGGTCCGGATCGTCGACCGGACGACCGGACGATTGGGCGATTCACTCTCGGATGCCCTGAAGCCCCATATCGACGATATTCGTACCTTTGCCGATCGCGGCCGGCCGCGCAGGCCTCCGGCGCTTGCTCAGCTCTGGCTCAGCCTCTTCCCGATGGTCCGGCCGCCGGACTCGCCCGACGGGCTCGGGGTGATCGTGCTGAACTCGAATGCGGAAACCCATTTCTCGTTCACGAATGCGCTTGGGATCGTGTCGGCCGAGCAGGTCAGCGCGCTCGAGACCGCCATGCGCCAATACCCCCATGCCTATTGGATCGTTGGGCTCCACCATCATCCCGTAGAATACCCGAAACCCGCCAAAGCCTTGTCGGAACGAATCGGAACGGCTCTCATCAACGGCAGCTGGTTTGTGCGGAGGCTGCAACGCATTGCCGATCGTTGTGTGGTGATGCACGGACATCGGCATGTGGATTGGATTGGAGAGTGCGGTGGCCTCCTGATTGTGTCGGCACCATCCCCCGTCATGGAGTCGGTTGAGCGGACAGAGACCTACTTCTACATTCATACTCTCGAGGCGGATCAGGATCTTCGACTGCAACTCCTCGAACCCGAGCGCATCGACGTTTCAGACTTCGACAGCGTGACATGCTGAGTACGAGCGGATCCAGGGCGGAGGCCGCGTGCCTCGTCGATCGACCCGCCGTGCTGCATTTGACAGGGGTGGGGCCCGGCGTTCCGTCCTGGGTTCGCGATCGCCCTAGTGGCGCGCGCGGTCCGGCCGATCTTCCGGGGCCCCCAGCAGATCCGCGATCCAGCGGCTCGAGGGATATTGTTCGCAGATCGTCAGGACCGCGATGACGATCGGTACGCCGATGAAGGCACCGGCAATACCCCATAGAAACGTCCAGAAGAAGACCGCAAACAGAACGATGAACGGCGACATCGACAGAGCATTTCCGGCGATACGAGGCTCCAGATAGCTCCCGACGAGGAACTGGATCAGGTTCAGGCAGACAAAAACAACGAGAGCCGTCTGCCACGAGGCGAACTGCGCCATTGCAAAAAGCGTCGGGAAGATGGTCGCAACGAGCGGCCCGATCACCGGAATGTAGTTCAGGACGAAGGCGATCACGCCCCATTCGAGGGCGAGGTCGAGCCCGGTGATGGCCACGAAAGCCCATACGAGCACGCCGGTCATGAGGCTCATCAGCGTGCGAACGAGCATGAACCGCCGAAGCTTCGCGGCCGTTCGCGCGCTCCCGGCGAGAAAAACCGGTCCGAACGCGCGCGCGCCGGCGGCGGTGAGCTTTCGCGCCACGTCCTCGACTTCGAGCAGGCCCAGAATGACGTAGATCAGGACCACGAACAGGAAGGTCGCCATGCTGTTGAACCGGCTCGTCAGCCCGGGCAGCTGGCGCAGCAGCCATTGAACGTTGAAGTGCTCGGCCCAGAGCCCGGCGAGGACGATCCCGTGGGTCTCCAGCCAGTCTGCCGTCTGAGCGTAGAAGCCTTGCAGCCGCGTCACGTCGCTGATGACGGATCGAACGACCCTGCTGAATCCCCAAGCGATCAAGGATCCGAACACAAGCAGGACAGCGGCTGTGACGGCGACGCTGATCGCGACCGCCAGAGCATTCGGAAGAACCGCCTGAAGCCGTCTCTGAAAGGGCCACACGATAGCGATGACGAAGAGGGCGAAGACGACCGGCGCGAACACCGAGCGGGCCAGAGCGAGCGCACCACCGACCAGGATCAAGGCGCAGATCGCGTTCAGGATATCCGTGGGCTTCGCGGGCTGGAACATGCTGGCGCCTCCGACACCAGGCCGCCGAGGTGCGAGCCCGTCAGACCGATCCGTCCGACCTTACGATCGTGCCATGCACTGCTTCATGAAGCGGGTGCGGGCGGCGAACCGTCTCTCGAAACGTTGGAGCCTGGCCTGCTTGAGGCACTCGGTCCGTTTGGCGGCGTGTTCGCTTCTCATAGACTTCGACGTCTGCGCGTCAGCAGCGGCGGGGCTGAGGGCGACGAGGACAGCGAGCGCTCCGACAAGAGCCTTCATCTCGGTCTCCCTTGACGCGTCGGCTTCGCGATCGGCGTGATGTCGACGCTCGTGATCGCGGGCGGACTTTCATCGCCGGCAACAATAGATCAAGTGCGGTGATGATCACATACGGACGCGGCCCTGTCACTCTACAACGATGCAGAGTGTCCTATTGCGCTCACTTGCGGCCTCTTACATTGACGTCATGCTGGTGCAAGCGCAGTGTTCGAATCAGAGCTGCACCAATAGGCGGATCGCGCGTCTGACGCGATCGATCGAATGCCGTCCGCCTCGGATCGGGGCGGGTTTCATCGATCCCGAAGCCCTCGCTGGCGGAAGCCGTCGCGACAGCCAAGAAGGCTCCGATCCGAAGCAAGGGAGTCCCCCATGACAGCACTCGATCGCCGCGCGGTGCTCCGGGGAATGTCGTCCGGCATTCTCTCTGTATCCGTGGGCTTGGCTCTTATGCCAAGCGCCGCCGAGGCGATCGTGTTTTCTCCTGGCACCTCCCGTCAAGACGCTCCAGATCAAGGCGCATCCGATCCGGCGAACCCCGACAGCCTTGTCGAGAAGGCCCGCGTCGTGGTCGTACATCCTCGCCGTCGCCGTCGCAGCCGCCGACGTGTCTGCTGGTGGCGCCGCGGACGCCGAGTGTGTGAATGGCGCTGGTAGCAAGGCCGTCGTAGTCGAATGTCGAGCGGCTCCTCGGAGGCACCCTGCGCGATGTCCTCCGCCTGATGCTGCCCTTCAGAACGAGCCCAACATCGAGCCGAGCACGATCACGACCAGCAGCGCGATGATCGGGCCAGCGATGCCAACCATGACGATGTCGCGATAACTGTCGCGATGGGTCGCGCCGCAGACGGACAGCAAGCTGATCACGGCGCCGTTGTGCGGCAGACTGTCGAGGGTTCCAGCCCCGATGACCGCGATCCGATGCAGAAGGTCGGGGCTCAGTCCGATCGCCGCCGCCCGTGCGAGATAGGTTGGACCAAGGGTATCGAGGGCGATGGTCAAGCCGCCGGATGCGGAGCCCGTCAAAGCCGACAGGAGATTGGTCGACGCTGCCAGCGAGACCAGGGGACCGCCCCCGATGCCGAGCACGGCGTCGCGCACGACAGCGAATGCGGGCATCGCGGCCACGACAGCACCGAATCCGACAAGGCTGGCGACGCTGAGAACCGGGAGCACCGAAGCGTTGGCGCCGGCATCCACGCTCTCACGCAAGCTCAGCAGCCTGGGCCGGTTGAACACGACGACGACAGCGCAGGCGCTTGCGAGTGCCACAGCCACAGACCACACGCCGGCGACCGCCGCGAAGGACGTGCCGCCCCAGCGGGCCTCGCCAAGGTAGGAGAAGTCGAGGCGTGGCAGCACGACCAAGGACAGCGTTGAGTTGACGAGGATCACCATCGCAAGGGGCAGTAGGGCGACGACGACGTGAGGCGGGGAAGCCAGCCGGCCATGAATGATCTCGGCTGGATCGAACTCCCGAGCGACGACGGTTCGCTCGCGCAGCCTGTCGTCGGTGGCAAGCTCCCGTGCGGAGGTCGGCATGCCCGCGCCGAAGGCTTCCCTGGCTCGGCGGGCCACGGCCTCGGATCGCATCAGCCACCAGAGTCCGAAGGCCAGCATGATGACCGAGGCGATCAGCCCCAGACCCGGAGCGGCGAATGGCGTCGTTCCGAAGACGGGCATCGGGATCGCGTTCTGGATCGATGGCGTCCCGGGCATCGCCGACATCGTGAAGGTCGACGTGCCGAGGACGATCGCTGCCGGCATCAGGCGACGGGGAATGCTCGAGGCCCGGAACATCTTTTGCGCCATCGGCGCCAGCACGAAGAACGCCACGAAGAGGCTCACCCCGCCATAGGTGACGAGCGCTCCGGCGAGGACCACGGCGAGGATCGTGCGGCTGGGACCCAACCAGTGGGTCATCGCGTCCGCAACGGCCGTCACTGAGCCGCTATCCTCCATCAACTTCCCGAACAGGGCCCCGAGAAGGAAGAGCGGGAAGTATTGTCCGACGAAGTGGGCAGCGGCGCCCATGAAGGTCTGCGTCCAGTGCGCCAGGAGCGGCTCCCGCGCGAAGAGTGCCGCGACGAGCGACGCCGCTGGTGCGAGCAGCAAGATGCTCCATCCGCGATACGCCAAGCCGACCAGAAGCCCGAGACCGATCACGATGCCGAGAAGCCCCATCGGTCATACCCCGTGGAGGAAGGCATCCAGGTCGAGCGACGAGCGCTGGCCGAGGTCGCCTCGATGCCGGTCGAGGAACTCGGAAGCCGTGCGCCGACCCTCGTCCCGGAGCATGATGAGAAACGGCCACTCGGCATTGAGCTTGGATGAATAGCCAAGATCCAGCATCATCTCACTGGAGATCCGATGGATCCGCATCCTCGCCCATCGTGCTCCTTCGTCGTCGCTCGGACTGGCAACGCGCTTGAGCAGTGCCATCATCCTGAGTTCCTTCATCAGGACGGCGTTGAACGATACCTCGTTGAGGCGGTTGGTGATCTCCCTGGCCGAGGTCGGCAATCCCGGCCGCGCGATCGGGTTGATCTGGACCAGGAGCGTGTCCTGAGACTCGCAATCGCGGATGAGCGGCGTCATCGTCGGGTTGCCGGCATAACCTCCATCCCAATAGGCATCCCCCTCGATCACGACAGCCTGGAACAGGGTCGGCAGGCAGGCGGAGGCAAGCAGCACATCGGGGCTCAGATCCGCATTGCGGAACACACGTCCTCTGCCGCTCCGGACGTTCGTCGCCGTGACGAACAGTTTGATCGGGCTGCGTGCGAGGCCGGTGAAATCGACCGTGTCTGCGAGGATCGTGCGGAGCGGGTTGGCGCCGCCCGGATTGAGATCATACGGCGAGACAACACGCGCCATCATGTCCATGGCGGCGAAGAGGGGCGAATGGTCGAGGCTCCAGCGCCCGAGCAGGACATCCAGCGGGCCGCGGCGGAACGGACTGAACCTTGCGGCATCGGAGACCTGCCGCCAGAATGTCTCGAGGGCAGCCTTCGCTCCCGCTGGTCCATTCTCGCCATAGCCATGAGCCAGCACCGCGGCGTTCATGGCTCCGGCCGAGGTGCCGGATATTGCCTCGATCTCCAGTTGGCGTTCTTCGAGCAGGCGATCGAGGACGCCCCAGGTGAAGGCCCCGTGAGCCCCGCCGCCCTGCAGCGCCAAGTCGATCAGGAGCGGGGCGGAATCCTGCCGGTCGCGGGCGGGCGCCATATGTGCCTCCGATACAGGGCCGGGATGCGGTTTCGGGTGCACCGACTTCGAACGCAGGTTCCAGATTCGTCAGCTGTCGCGCTTGGCTTGTGCGGTCTTGACCGCCTGCGAAACGCGGCCGATCTCGCTGCGCTCGGTCGTGACTGCGCGGCGATCGCTCCCGATCGGCTGCATGCCATCCACTGACGTCTCGCCCGCTTCGGGATGATGTCGGAGCGAGGAACGCTTGCGCCTCAAGGCCGCGTCGAAATTCGTGCGTATCCGCTCGCGTCGACGTTCGGTCCGCTCCCGGTCGAGACGCGCGTTCACCCGCCGAATGGCCCGCGCGAAAACCTGCTTCTTCTCGGACAACCCGCGCTCGCTGGCTTCGGGCGCCCCGATGCCGGATGCGGTGGTCTTGCCTCGCCGAGCGCGGTGTCGCGTCGCGATGATGTCCCGAATTCGATTACGTCGCTCGCGCAGCCACTTGGCCAAGGCGAGCGTCTCGTCCGGCTCGAGCGTGCGGAGTTCCGGATAATGGCTGAGCTTGACCCGCTCAAGTTCGTCTTCCGAGAGGAGCCGCCGCTCGGACGCAATGCCCACACCCATGTCCGGCCTCCTGAGTCACCAACTCCATCACCCGTGCTATCGCCGTGACGGTTTCGACGTGCCGGTTCTGCGCTCACGATGGATCCAGTGGCGGTTGCCCCAGCCGAAGCCTCCGCGGACGACGATGACACCGTTGTTCTTCGGCGATGGATCCAAGGCGGTTGCCAGCGCGCCAGGCGCGGCGCGTGCCATGGGGGCCGGCATGAGGCCATTCAGCAGCAGGGACGCAGCCAGGAGGCGACCGTTCGCCCGTCCTCTGAGGATCGGTAGCATGAGGAAATCCGGGTTATGAGGTCGGGTCACGGGTGTCCTAGACACACGCGGTCGACGCTGCTCTCAAGTATCCTTAGCGTCATCTCCAGGATCAGGGGTCAGTTTAGCATGATGGGGCTGCCGCTCCACTACGAAGCGCGGCCGCTTCGGTTTCGTCAGGTACCGTATCGAGGTGATCGCAGAGCCCATTTTCATCGTTTCATGCCTCAGTATCGATTGCGCAGAATGGCCTGAGCGGCACGCCCGTCTGATGGGATCGCCCCCGGTGTCGATTGCGCTGGCGAGTTCCAGGGAATCGACGCAAGCCGGACGGGTGATCGCAAGCGCCGCAGCCTCCTCAACCAGGCGATCGAAAGCCTCAAGTCCGACGGTTGACTTGACCGTATGCGCGACGACGCTCTCGCAAGCCTCGCTCGTCGCTGGGCGTTGCGAGGCGACCGCTCGACGTGGCGTCGACAGGTCCGTTTCGACGAGCCCGTGACCGGGACAGTTCGTTCAGAGGGCCGAGCCCCGGCGGCCTGACCACGCCAGCCTTCTTTGACCCGCGATCACGGCTGGGCCGTCGCGGCAAAATCCTCCAGAACGGCCGCGAGAGCTTCCGGCTGCACTCTCACCGCTCCCCCGAACGGATGGTCGATGGTGGTGATGACGAGCAGCCCCGAGAAGATCAGAAACGACAAGATCCCCGTCATCATCGCCTGGACACGCAGGTTTTCGGTACCGAAGAAGAGTGTGAAACCAATCGTCAGGAACGCTCCGCCGGAGAGAATGAACCAGAGCACGCGGGGAACGACGCCTGGGGCGAGGACGAGCCTCACGCGCCGGGCCTGGGTCACGCGGTCGAGTTGATTGAGGGCTTCGGCAAACAGGGCCGTCCCGCGGTTATCGCTGGGGTTGAAGGTCATGAGTGCCGCGTAGGCGCCGCTCAGCGCCTGCGTCACGGCGGGGCTTGCCTGACCTCGCTCCATGGCGGGCCAGTCCTCAGCAACGGCTGTCCTGACATAGCGGGTCACACCGGCGCGGAGCGCGGCACCGGGATTGCCGCCGATCCCGTCGGCCAAGCGATACAGCGTCGCGATGGCACCGGCCTCTTGAGCGGTCGCGTTCTCGGCTTCGCTGAACTTTTCCCAAACGATGATCACGGCGAAGGCCAGCAGCACCGCGTACAGCACGCCGACGGTCGCGAATTTGAAGCCGGCCACCTCGTTGTTGAGGCGGAGCTGCTCCAAGCTGACGTACCGCCGGACGAGGAGCGGGCCGGCCATGGCGAGGAACGACATCAGGCCGACCAGGACGATGGCGGACAGCCACAGCGGCTGCGTAGCGAGGAGAGACAAGGCCATGGATGCCCCCGTTCCCCACCACGCCCGACTATGCCGGACGCGGAGCGTTCTCACAAACCCTGCTCGGGACCGGTCGGAATGAGGCTCGACTGCGATGCCCCATGCGCCCGGAAGAAGGCCTTCCGAGGCTTTCGAAAGTGAGCCGAATCGCGATCCGTTTACACACTCGCGCGATGGAGAGCGGGCTGATCATGCGTACGCCACGGCCTCGCGTGCCCGGGCGCCCTCGCTCAACACTGGTAGCCCGGACGGCCGGTTGGCAGATGTCCTGTGATCTCCGGCATGCGGGCGAAGGCGGCGACGGTTGAGCTCCCCCGGATCGGCGGCGGGGCAGCACCGTCCCACCCGCTCCAATCCCTCCTCCGGCGACGATCCGGACACCACGTGCCGAGCACTAGCTCGGCTTGCGCAACCGGCCGCTTCCATGATTCCCCGACGCGAACATTCGGCGCCCATCGGCGCCGGGGCGGTCACCGTCAGCATCGGGCTGGCTACGGGCATCGCAGACGCCGAACTCTACGCCCGGGCCGACGCCGCGCTCTACGAGGCCAAGGAGACCGGCCGCAACCGGACATGCTGCGCACCGGCCGCCGCGCGGGAGCGCCACGACGGACGCGTTCTCCAGCTGGTCGGGACCTGACGGCTCATCAGGCGGGACGGGCTGCCGCGGTTCACGCGCCCGCGAGCGCCGGGCACCGGGGCGTCGCCTCGGACGTTGCCCGGACTGACCGAGAGGAGCCCGTCATGTCCGACCCGAAGCCCGAGGAGGTGGCGCCGGCGACCGAGGATCTCGGCGCCCCGACGCCGCCGAGCCCCGGCCGACCGCCGCCGATCAAGCTGCCACCCGCCCCGAAGACGGGCGACGCGGCACCGACGTCGACGGAGCCTTCCCGGGAGATCGAGCTCGGGCGCTAGGGCGGGACCGACCCCATCGGCCGCCCGCCGGCGTTCACCGCCGCGTCGTGCTCCGGGCTCCTCAGACGCAGATCCCGAAGATGTCCGCGAAACCGCTTCGGCCCGTTTCGGTCACGGTGACGACCCGGGCGTCCCGGGCCCTCTCGATCCAGCCAAGCTCGTCGCATCGGCGGCACAGCGCGGCCCCGAGGCGGCCGGCGAGATGCGGCCGCCGCTCGCTCCAGTCCAGGCAAGGGCGGCAGAAGATCCGCCTGGTCCCGTCGGCGGGCGCGACCGGCACGCCGAAGCGCGCGAGCCAGTCGCGGCCAGCCTCGGTCGCCTCGCCGGCCTCCTCACCGAGCACGATCAGGCCGCGTGATACGAGCGCGTCCGCGATGGCGACGCCGAGGCGTCCGGCGAGATGGTCGTAGCAGGTCCGGGCCTCCCTCAGGGCCGGGCTCACCCGCGGCGTCGCCCGCGGCGTGGCCGCCTCCGGTCTTGCGGCGGCCACCACCAGGATGGTTTCCAGCATCCGGGCAACCTCGGGTGAGGCCAGCCGGAAATATCGGTGGCGACCCTGCACGGCGACGCCCAGAAGGCGCCCCTCGACCAGCTTTCCGAGGTGACCGCTCGCGGTCTGCGCCGTGACGCCCGCGACATGGGCGAGCTCCGTCGCCGTCAGGGCGCGGCCGTCGAGGAGGGCCGTGAGGATGTTGGCCCGCGCGGGGTCCCCGATCAGGGCAGCGGTTCCGGACAGGGTGGCGGCACTCGTCATCCCGAGATCATAGCTCTCCGATCGCGACCGATCACGAGGGAACGCTTCGGCCGAGACCGAAGCGTTCGCCCCTGACATTGCGTGCCGCGCATCCCAATCTCCCCGGCAACGCAGCAGGGGCGATGGCATGCCGACCGAGCCGGCCGAACGGATGGACCCGCGCGAGGAGCACCACAGGGTCACGGTCCCCGGGACCGGGCTCTCCCTGTTCCTGCGGCGGCTGACGCCGCCGGGGGGCCGGGGACGTCCCGTCCTGTACGTGCACGGGGCGACCTTCCCGTCCGCGCTCTCGGTCGCTCACCGCTTCCCCGAAGGCTCGTGGCGCGATGCGCTCTGCCTTGCCGGTCTCGACGTCTGGGCGCTCGATTTCCTGGGCTTCGGCCTCTCGGACCGCTATCCCGCCATGGCCGAGCCGGCCGAGGCAGGCGGTCCCCTGCTGCTGGCCGCGGAGGCCGCCGGACAGGTCGAAGCCGCCCTCCGCCACATCCGCGCGGCCACGGGCGGCAGGCGGATCAGCCTGCTCACCCATTCCTGGGGTTCCCTGCCGGCCTGCCTCCTCGCGGGCAGGCAGCCGGACCTGATCGACCGGCTCGTCCTGTTCGGGCCGATCGCCCGCCGCGACCCGCCCCGCGGCTTGCCGCGCCCGGACGGACCGGCCTGGCGGGTGATCACGGCACGGGCGCAGTGGGACCGCTTCGTCGAGGACGTGCCGGCGGGAGCGCCCCCGGTGCTGGCGCGCCCGGAGTTCGAGGATTGGGCGGAGCGTTATCTCGACAGCGACCCGGATAGCCGCGTGCGCGAGCCGCAGGGTGTGAAGGTGCCCTCCGGTCCCTTCATCGAGATCCTGCGCGCCTGGCACGGCGATCTGCCCTACGATCCGGCTCTCGTCCGGGCGCCCGTGTGCATCGTGCGCGGGGCCTGGGACGGTCTCGCCACCGACGCCGACGCGCGGTGGCTGTTCGACGCCTTCACCGGCTCGCCCGACCAGCACGACATCAAGATCGGACGCGGCACGCACCTGATGCATCTCGAGGCCCGACGCGGGGCGCGCTGGCGGGCATCCGCCGCCTTCCTGAGCGAGGGCGCTTCGGTCTGAACCGATCCAACCAGGGAGACGGAACCATGTTCTCGGTCATCTTCGAGGTCCATCCCGGCACAGGGCAGAAGGACGCCTACCTTGAGCACGCGAAGGTCCTGAAGCCGGAATTGGCGGCCATCGACGGCTTCATCGACAACGAGCGCTTCGCGAGCCGGACCCGGCCGGGCTGGGTGCTGTCGCACTCGACCTGGCGTGACGAGAAGTCGGTAATCCGCTGGCGTACGCATGCCGGTCACCACCTGATCCAGGAGAAGGGCCGGTTCGAGGTCTTCTCGGATTACCATCTCCGCGTCGGCGAGGTGACGACGGATAGCCACCCGCCGCAGGGCCACGCGGTGCGCGAGCAGCGCCTCGACGCGACCGAGATCGGCCGCGCCAAGATGTGCCAGCTCTGCGAGGTGACACCCCGGGAAGGCCAGTCCCTGCCTGACGATCTGGCCGGCGCGCTCGGCCTCGATGCCGCGGCCGTCGGGCTCGTGGCATCGGACCTCTTCAATTCGATCTACAATTCCGGGAAGGCCATGCTGTTGCTGTCCTGGGCCGATTCCGACGCGGCCTCGGCGTTCGCGCCCCTTGCGCCGCCGCAGGCTGAGTCCACGCGCGTCCGGAGAGTACGGGTGATCCGTGATTACGGCATGTTCGACCGGCGCGAGAGCCCGCAATTCTACCCGCCCGTCGACCGAGGGGACGATCGCTGACCCTGGCGTTCGGCGCATCCCGCAACGAAAGACTTCGCCCGCGCTTTGCCCGGCGACGGCGGCCCCCGCTTTGAGCGAGACCTGTTCGCCCGGTGACGCCCACGACGCTGTCGATGAGGGTGTAGAGCGCGGACCGGCCTTGCGGGAAACCGGAGAAACGACATGACCTTTGTGTTCAAGACGGTGGCGTCGCCCGTCGGCGCGCTGAAGATCGTCGCGAGCGATCGCGGCCTCGCGGCCATCCTCTGGGAGAACGATGACCCGAAGCGGGTCCGGCTTGGGCCCCTCGTCGAGAACCCGTCCCATCCCGTGCTGCTGGAGACGGAGCGCCAGTTGGCGGCCTATTTCGAGGGGACGCTCAAGGCCTTCACGGTGCCGCTCGACTTCCAGGGGACCGAGTTCCAGAAGAGCGTCTGGGCAGCCCTTCTGACCATCCCCTTCGGCGAGACCCGGAGCTATGGCGACATCGCACGTCAGATCGGGAGGCCGGGCGCGTCACGGGCGGTGGGGGCCGCGAACGGGAGGAATCCGATCTCGATCATCGCGCCGTGCCACCGCGTCATCGGGGCGGCCGGCGCCCTGACGGGTTTCGCGGGCGGCCTGCATGTCAAGGAACGTCTGCTCGGTCTGGAACGCGCCGGAGCCGGAGCTTCGCGCGGTTGACCGACAAGCCCGGCCGTTCTCCGGTGACGGCGAGGGCAGGCGCCCCGACGGGGCGCCTGCGTGCGTTTCGACCCGGCTTCCCCGGGGAGCGGGATGCGGGGGCCTTCAGTTCGCCCGCGAGACCTCGACGAGGTTGTCCGAGAACGACGGGGCATGCCCCATATCGGTGAACGCGGCCGAACTGATGCTGTTGACCGTGCCCTCGTTGAGCTGCCGCCAATAGCCCAGCGTCGCCACCACGATCCCGTGGCGCACATCGTCGGTGACCCGCGCCACGCCCTTGAAGGCGCCGCGGTCATTGGCGACCTGCACCCGGTCCCCGTCGAGGATGCCGCGCGCCTCGGCGTCGCCGGGGCTGATCATCACGAACTGTTCGCCCTGGCCCTTCTGCTTGTCCTCCATGTTCGCGTAGCTGGAGTTCAGGAAGTAGTGGCTCTTGGGCGAGACGATGTTGAGGGGATAGCGCTTGGCCAGTTCCGGATCGTTGGTGTGCGATTCCCGCGCGCCGACATAGTCCGGCAGCGGGTCGAGCGCCTCGCCGGGCTGGAACCCCGCATACATCTGCCGGAAGGGCGGCGCGACGAAGTTCGTGGCACCCTCGACCTTGAGCATGCACTTGCCCGTCTCGGTCGGGAAGTTGCCCTCCCGGTGCGGGACCCGGTCGTCCGGCGTGCCCACTTTCAGCCGGGCGAAGCCGTGCTCGCGCATGTACTGCAGGTCGTAGCCCTCGCAGGCGGGCGCGTTCCAGTCGACGTAGTGCTCCAGGCACTCCGTGTCGGTCCACTTGAAGTTCTCTTCCTCGAAGCCGAACCGGGCGGCCAGGCGCCGGAAGATCTCGTTGTTGGGGATGGCCTCGCCGGGCGCCTCGGCGCACTTGGTGTTGTAGGTCAGGTAGAGGTGGCCCCAGGACAGGATCATGTCCTCCATCTCCGCCCCCATCGTCGCCGGCAGCAGGATGTCGGCGTAGGAGGCGGTGTCCGAGATGAAATGCTCGGCCGAGACCATGAACAGGTCCTCGCGCATCAGCCCGGCGACGATCTTGTCGGTCTCGGGCGCCTGCGTCACCGGGTTCGAGTTCCAGCACATCATCGACATGATCGGCGGATCGAGGGGCATCTCGCCGGTCAGGGCCCGGCCGATCTGCAGGTTGCTGACGACGCGGGTGCCCTCCGGGATCAGGTCGGGGCGGCACATCACGTCGAACTTGTAGGGGTGCTCCCAGACCGGGAACTGGGTGACGCCGCCGCCGACATGGCGCCAGGCGCCGGTGAGCGCCGGGATGCAGGTGACGGCCCGGATGGTCTGACCGCCGCCGTAATGGCGCTCAAGCGCCACGCCCATGCGGATCCCCACCGGCTGGGCGGTGGCCATCTCGTAGGCGAGCTTGCGGATGTCGGCCGCCGGCACGCCCGTGATCCCCTCGGCCCATTCGGGGGTACGGGGCGCGGCGCGCTCCTTCAGATCCTCGAAGCCCACCGTGTGGTTGTCGACGTAGTCCTGGTCGACGAGGCCCTGCTCGATGATCGAATGGATCAGGGCCATGGCGAGCGCCCCGTCGGTGCCGGGCTTCGGCGCGATGTGCCAATCGGCGGCCTTGGCCGTCCGCGAGGCGTAGGCGTCGATGACGACGACCTTGGCGCCGAGCTTCTGGGCGTCCCTGACGATGGCCCAGTGGTGCAGGTTGGTGCTGATGCTGTTGCAGGCCCAGATGACGATGTACTTGGAGTGGATGTAGCTCTCCGGGTCGAGGCCCGCGGTCGGGCCGACCGTGAGGAGCCACGCCGTGCAGGAGCCCTCGCCGCAGAAGGTGCGTTCGCAGACCGTCGCACCGAGCCGGTTGAAGAAGGCGTCGCCGCCGTTCAGGCCATGCACGAGGCCCTGGTTGCCGAGGTAGCTGTAGGGGATGATGGCCTGCGGGCCGTGCTGGTCGATGATGGCCTTCCAGCGCGTGACGATGGTGTCGAGGGCCTCGTCCCAGGTGATGCGTTCGAACTGCTTCGAGCCCTTCGGGCCGACCCGCTTCATCGGGTAGAGCAGCCGGTCCGGGTGGTAGTGGCGCTTCTCGTAATCCTTCAGCTTCACGCAGAGACCGCCGCGGGTCATCGGA
Source organism: Methylobacterium planeticum (assembly GCF_008806345.1). Taxonomy (GTDB): domain Bacteria; phylum Pseudomonadota; class Alphaproteobacteria; order Rhizobiales; family Beijerinckiaceae; genus Methylobacterium; species Methylobacterium planeticum. Next base: position 154,306 of record NZ_VZZJ01000006.1, read on the forward strand.
TGGACGGGGTTGCCACGCACGCTCAGGAGTTCGCCGTCCTTCACCTCGAACAGCATGGAGCAGGTGTCGGGGCAATCGTGCGGACAGGCGCCGAAAAAGGTCTCGGCCTTGCCCTCGAGCAAGGCCTCGGGATTGACGATCTCGTTCATGTCACTTCCTTCCCAGTCGAGCGCTCGGCCTCTTTGTTTGTCGGCGGGCTTGGCTCGCTGCTTCCTCCCGAGGTGCAGGAAGAAACATAATAATTCCAATTTTCGGTTCTCCGAAAGAGCCAATCGGTTCATCGTTCATGGAGCCGACGCGATGGCGGTCCGGCGCGGACCGCCGGATCCGACGCCGTCCTCGTCCATCGTCGGCGGCGCGGCCCTCGCGCATCCTCCGGAGGCGCTCCGACGCCATAGCGCCACAGGGCGGGAGCCATCGGAGACGACGCCGGTTGTCTGCGCAGGGTCCGCGCAAGCGGACGATTCCCCGAACACCGCCGCCGATCCGTGACGCACCGGGCGCCGAGAGCGGAGCCGTCGCGGGAAACACCGAACCGTCGCGCGCGGACAGGACATCCGAGGAGAACGACATGGCCGATCCCGTCACGATCAAGCCGTACGAGGGTCCCTCCGGCGGCTGGGGGTCGGCCAGGTCCCTGACCGAGATCCTGCTGCGCGAGCAGGTGCCCTTGAGCGGCGGGGCGCTGCTCATGCACCAGAACAAGCCGGACGGCTTCATGTGCGTCAGCTGCGCCTGGGCCAAGCCCGGCAAGCCGGCCGTGTTCGAATATTGCGAGAACGGCGCCAAGGCCACGGCCTGGGAGGTCACCCGCCGGCGCATCACGGCCGATTTCTTCGCGAAGCACACCGTCACCGAACTCGAGAGCTGGCGTGACTACGACCTCGAGGAACTCGGCCGGCTGACCGAGCCGATGCGCTGGGACGCCGCGACCGACCGGTACGTTCCGGTTTCCTGGGAGGACGCCTTCGGGGAGATCGGGGCGGAGCTGCAGGCGGCCGATCCGAAATCGACGGTCTTCTACGCCTCGGGCCGCGCCTCGCTCGAAGCGTCCTACATGTACGGGCTGCTGGCGCGCCTCTACGGCAACAACAACCTGCCCGACAGTTCCAACATGTGCCACGAATCGACCTCCGTGGCCCTGCCCGAGAGCATCGGCTCGCCGGTCGGCACGGTCCTGCTGGACGACTTCGAGCACACGGACTGCATCTTCTTCTTCGGCCAGAACCCGGGCTCGAACGCGCCGCGGATGCTGCATCCGCTGCAGGACGCGAGCAAGCGGGGCGTGCCGATCATCACCTTCAACCCGTTCCGCGAGCGCGGGCTCGAACGCTTCACCAATCCGCAATCCCCGGTCGAGATGCTGACGCGCTCCGAGACGCGGATCACGTCGCAGTACCTGCAGGTCAAGGCGGGCGGCGACCTCGGGGCGCTCTACGGGCTGTGCAAGGCCCTGATCGAGGCGGACGACGCCGCGGCGGCGAACGGCAGCGCGCGCCTGATCGACACCGCCTTCATCGCCCAGCATACCCACGGCTTCGAGGCCTTCGCGGAGTCGGTCCGCGGCACGACCTGGGAGACGATCGAGGCGCAGTCCGGGCTGCCGCGGAGGGAGCTGGAGCAGGCGGCCCGGACCTATGCCCGGGCCAAGGCGACGATGGGCATCTACGGCATGGGCCTGACCCAGCACCGCAAGGGTGTCGAGACCGTGCAGATGCTCGTCAACCTTCTGCTCCTGCGCGGCAATATCGGGCGCCCCGGGGCCGGAATCTGCCCGGTGCGCGGCCATTCCAACGTCCAGGGCCAGCGCACGGTCGGCATCACCGAGAAGCCCGAGCTGGTGCCCGGCGACACGCTGAAGGCGCTCTACGGGTTCGAGCCGCCCAAGGAGAAGGGCCTCAACACCGTCGAGGCCTGCGAAGGCATCCTCGACGGCTCGGTCCGCGCCTTCGTGGCGCTCGGCGGAAACTTCATCCGTGCGGTGCCCGAGACGGTCCTGATGGAAGCGGCCTGGCGCAAGCTGCGGCTCACCGTCCAGGTCTCGACGAAGCTCAACCGCAATCACCTGATCCACGGCGAGATCGCCTACATCCTGCCCTGCCTCGGCCGGATCGAGATCGACGCGCAGCCGGGCGGGCGGCAGGCGGTGGCGATGGAGGATTCGACCGCCTGCATCCACGGCTCGAAGGGCTATGCGGAGCCGGCGAGCCCGCAACTCCTGTCCGAGCCCCGTATCGTCGCCGGCATCGCCAAGGCGACGCTTGCCCCCAACCCCAGCATCGACTGGGACCGCTGGGGCAGCGACTACGCCAGCGTGCGCGACGCCATCGAGGCGACCTATCCGAGCGAGTTCAAGGATTTCAACGCCCGGATGTGGCAACCGGGCGGTTTCCGCCGGCCGATCCCGGCGGCCGAACGGGTCTGGAAGACGGAGACCGGCAAGGCGAATTTCGTCACGCCGCAAGGGCTCTCGGCCGATCCCGACACGGAGCAGGCGGATCCTGCCGTGCTGCGCCTGATCACGATGCGGTCGAACGACCAGTTCAACACCACGATCTACGGCTACGACGACCGCTTCCGGGGGGTGAAAGGCACCCGCATGGTCCTGTTCATGAACAGGACCGACATCGCCCGGCTCGGCCTCCGCGATGCGCAGACCGTCAGCCTGATCGGGGCCGCGAGCGACGGTGTCGAGCGGCGCGTCGACGGTTTCCGGGTCCTCGCCTACGACGTTCCGGTGGGCTGCGTCGGAGGGTATTATCCGGAGTGCAATCCGTTGATCCCCCTCTGGCATCATGCGGAGCGGAGCAAGGTTCCGGCGGCGAAGTCCGTCCCGGTGCGCATCCTGGCGCCGTGACGGGCTCGGATGCACCGCATCCGTCGATCATCCGACCGGACGATCCGAGGCGGACTTCGGGGAAGCTCCAAGTCGGCATCATGGGTCAGAGGATTCCCACCGGCAGGCGGGGATGCGCCTCGCCTGACGCCTTCGCCGCCGAGGCCCGCATCGACGGCGCCGAAGGCGTGATCGCGGCGCTGTCCGATGCCGACGTCGTCCATTTCCCGACGGATCCCGGCGCGCCCGTCTCCAAGGGCCGCATGGTCAGCGGAAACACCCTGGCGGGCGAGGAGTCGAGCCGGCCCAGGGCGATACCGTAAAGGCACGCCATTGTTCCAAAATCCGCAACAATGAAGTGTTAAGAACGACCATTCTCGAAATCGGCTGCGCGCGGCATGCTGCCATCCGCGGATCGGGATGCGCCCCGTCCCCGATATCGGGAGTCGAATCATGAAGCTCTACCATTATGCCCTGTCGGGCCACGCGCACCGGGCGCGCCTGTTCCTCTCGCTCGTGGGCGTGCCGCACGAGCTGGTCGAGGTCGACATGAGGTCCGGCGCCCACAAGAAGCCCGAGTTCCTCGCCCTCAACCCGTTCGGGCAGGTGCCGGTGCTGGAGGACGACGGCGAGGCCGTCTCGGATTCCAACGCCATCCTGGTCTACGTCGCCCGGAAGCTCGGCCGGACCGACTGGCTCCCCGAGGATCCGCGCGGCGCGGCCGCCGTCCAGCGCTGGCTGTCGGTGGCGGCCGGCGAGGTCGCCTACGGACCGGCGGCGGCGCGGCTCGTCACGGTGTTCGGCGCGAAGTTCGATCCCGACGAGGTGATCGGCCGGGCGCACACGCTCCTCGGCCGCCTCGACGCCCATCTGGCCGGACGCGACTGGCTCGTGGGCGCGCACCCGACCATCGCGGATGTGGCGATCTACAGCTACGTGGCGCGCGCGCCGGAGGGCAACGTCGACCTGTCGGGCTACCCCGGCGTCGACGCCTTCCTGCGCCGGATCGAGGCCCTGCCGGGCTTCGTCCCCTTCGCCGAGACGCCCGCCGGCCTCTCGGCCGTCGCGTGACCTGCGGGAGCCGGCTGCGCCGCGGGGCATGGCTGGCCGAACCGGACCGGAGGAGGAGGAGGCGATGCGTGAGATTCAGTCCTTGTCGAAGCTGCCGACCTGGCACGCCGGCGAGACGGCCATCCAGAAGACGGTCGGCGTCGCCGAGCGGATGGCGGCGATCGGCGAGCGCATCGTCCGGGACCACCTGCCGGACCAGCATCGCGCGTTCTTCGCTGAGGTCCCCTTCATCGTCCTCGCCAGCGTCGACGGCCGGGGCGACGCCTGGCCCACGCTGCTTGCCGGAAGGCCCGGCTTCATCGCCTCGCCGACGCCCCGGCTCCTGGAGATTGAGGCGCGGCCCGACACCGGCGACCCGGCGCGCGAGGGCCTGCGCGGGGGCGAGGCCATCGGGCTCCTGGGCATCGAGCTTCATACGCGACGCCGCAACCGCCTGAACGGCATCCTCCGGGCCTCCTCGGGCGGCGTCCTCCGCGTCGAGGTCGACCAGAGCTTCGGCAACTGCCCTCAGTACATCCAGCTGCGCGACACCGCCTTCGTCCGCGACCCGAGCGAGCCCTTCGCGGGCGTCGTCGAGGAGGGCGACGTCCTCGACGCGGCGGCGCGCACGATGATCCGGGCGGCCGACACGTTCTTCGTCGCGTCCTACGCCGAGCGCGAGGACCGCCGCCAGGTCGACGTCTCGCATCGCGGCGGCAGGGCGGGCTTCGTGCGCGTCGGCGAGGACGGCACCCTGACCGTCCCGGATTTCGCCGGCAACCTGTTCTTCGCCACGCTCGGCAACATCCTGTCGAACGGCAGGGCGGGGCTCGTCTTCGCCGATTTCGAGACCGGCGACCTCCTGCAGATGACCGGCGAGGCCGAGGTGATCCTGGACTCGCCCGAGATCGCAGCCTTCCAGGGCGCCGAGCGCCTCTGGAGCTTCCGGCCGCGCAAGGTGGTGCGCCGCCGGGGCGCCCTGCCGCTGCGCTGGTCCCTGCGGGCGGAGGGCTGGTCGCCCAATTCCCTGATGACCGGCGACTGGCGGGAGGCCGCCGACCGCCTCCGCGCGGCCGATCTCGCGACGCGCTGGCGGCCGTTCAGGGTGACGAAGCTCGTCGACGAGACCCCCTCGATCCGCTCGTTCCACCTCGCCCCGGACGACGGGGCCGGGCTGATCCCGCATCGGGCGGGGCAGCACCTGCCCATCCGGGTGACGCTCCCCGGATCGGAGACGGCCACCATCCGGACCTACACGCTGTCGGTCGCCCCCTCGGACGCGGCCTACCGCATCAGCGTCAAGCGCGACGGCGCGGTGTCGCGCCACCTCCACGAACGCATCCGGGTCGGCGACGTCATCGAGGCGCGCGCGCCGGCCGGCGGCTTCACCATCGACGCGCACGAGGCACGGCCGGCAGTGCTGCTCGCCGGGGGCGTCGGGATCACGCCGCTCCTCGCGATGCTGCGGCATGTCGTCTACGAGGGGCTGCGCACCCGGGGCATTCGCCCGACCACGCTCGTCCAGGCCGCCCATTCGAAGGCGGACCGGCCCTTCGACCGGGAGCTGGCCGACCTCGCCGAGGCGGCGCAGGGCGCCGTGCGGATCGTGCGCGTGCTCGGCGACGGCGCGGGCGCGCGGGCCGGCACCGATTACGACGCGCTCGGCCGGATCGACATGGCCCTGCTGACGCGCGTCCTGGCTTTTGCCGACACCGACTTCTACCTCTGCGGGCCGCCATCCTTCACGCAGGCGCTCTACGACGGCCTGCGCGCCTGCACCGTCGCCGACGACCGGATCCATGCGGAGGCCTTCGGCCCCGCCTCGCTGGTCCGGACCGCGGCGCCCGCCGTCTCGGCGCCGCCGCGCCCAGCGCCCGCGCAGACGCCCGTGCCGGTGGCGTTCCTCGATTCCGCCAAGGAGGCGCGCTGGTCGCCGGGATCGGGAACCCTGCTCGACCTCGCCGAAGCGCGCGGCCTCAGTCCGGACTTCAGTTGCCGGGAGGGAAGCTGCGGGACCTGCCGGACCAGGCTCCTGGCCGGGGCCGTGGCCTACCTCAGGACGCCCACCGCGACCGTCCAGGCGGACGAGGTGCTGATCTGCTCGGCGGTGCCGGCCGAGGGCGCCGACCGAGTCCAGCTCGCCCTCTGATCAGGCCTGCGCCCGGCCACGGGCGATCGATCGGCCGCGAGCAACGATCCCGTCCGGCCCTTCGGCTTCGCGGATCCGTGGTCGAAGCTCATCCGGGGCGGAGCGGCCGGACCGCGCGGAGCACCCTCGCGGACGACGTCGACCCCGCGCCGGATCCCGGGATAACGGTCCGTTGCCGACCGCCGGGCCGCGTGGTGCCCGGAGGGCGGTTGCGACTCGGGTCCCGCTGCGTCTAACCCGCTTCACCGACCGAGCTCGCCCGAGGAGAACGCCATGTCCCGCCCGCCGCTGCCGCCCTTCGACGAACGGAGCGCCATCGAGAAGGTCCGCCTCGCCGAGGATGGCTGGAACGGCCGCGATCCCGCCAAGGTCGCGCTGGCCTACACCACCGACACCCGCTGGCGAAACCGTGCCGAGTTCCTGAACGGCCGCCAGGAGGTCGAGGCCTTTCTCACCCGCAAGTGGAACCGCGAACTCGACTACCGGCTCATCAAGGAACTCTGGACCTTCGCGGGCAACCGCATCGCGGTGCGCTACGCCTACGAGTACCACGACGACAGCGGACACTGGTTCCGGGCCTACGGCAACGAGAACTGGGAGTTCGCCGAGGACGGGCTGATGCGCTTCCGCCACTCCAGCATCAACGAGCTGCCCATCGCGGAGGCGGACCGCAAGTTCCACTGGCCGCTCGGCCGCCGGCCGGACGATCATCCGGGGCTCAGCCACTTCGGCTTCTGACCGCCCCTTCGCCCGGACGGCGCCGCCCTGTCCCGCTTGACCCGCGCTGAGCGCGTGCGCCCCTCCCGCGCGCTCGCCCCGGACGCAAGCGGCGCCGAACGCCTCGACACGGGCTCGACCATCCTGCAGTGAACCGGCAGCGCGCCGACGGCGGCCGTCGGAGATGTCGCGGACATCCCGGCCGGGGTGACGGAGCGAGGGGCCATGGATCGTTGGCAGGCCATGCGCATCTTCGCGAAGGTCGCGGAGACCGCGAGCTTCGCCGAGACCGCGCGCCTCATGCACATGAGCCCACCGGCCGTGACGCGCGCGGTGGCCGCCCTCGAAGAGGCGATCGGAACCCGCCTGTTCGTCCGCACCACGCGCTCCGTGAAGCTCACGGAGGCGGGCGGCCGCTACGTCGAGGATTGCCGGCGCATCCTGGCCGACATCACCGAGGCGGAGGCCGCCGCCGCGGGCTCGTACGCGACGCCCTCCGGGACGCTCGCGGTCACGGCGTCGGTCCTGTTCGGGCAGATCCACGTCCTGCCCGTCGTGACCGATTATCTCGACGCCTACCCGACCATGTCCGCGCGCACGTTCTTCGTCGACCGCCCGGTCAACATCGTCGAGGAGGGCATCGACGTCGCCGTCCGCATCGGCCACCTGTCGGATTCCGGCCTGACGGCCGTGAGGGTCGGCGCGGTCCGCCGCGTCGTCTGCGGCTCGCCCGCCTATTTCGCGAGGCATGGCGTCCCGACACGGCCGTCGGATCTGAAGGATCACCGGATCGCGGTCTCGACCGGCGCCTGGGCCTCGCCCGAATGGCGGTTCGCGCACGACCAGCGCGTGACCATCCACCCGACCCTCCAGAGCAACACGAACGAGGCCGGCATCGCCGCCGCCCTGGCGGGCTGGGGCCTGACGCGGGTGCTGCACTACCAGATCGGTCCCGCCCTGCTCGAGGGCCGCCTCCAGATCGTGCTCGCCGATCACGAGGAGCCGCCGCTGCCGATCCACGTGCTGCACCCGGAGGGCCGGCACGCGCCGGCGAAGGTGCGGACATTCGTCGACCTCGCGGTGTCGCGGCTCCGCGGCAGCCGGCTCCTCAATGAGGCGACCGGGACGGCAACCGATGCCGGAGCCGGTCGTTCGCCGGCCTGATCTCCGGTCGCGGCGGGACAGCTCATGATTTGTTCAACGTTTCCGGCCGCCGCGCGCGCCGGTCGGAGCCGGCGTCTTGTCGCGGTTCTCGGCGACGAGCTTGCGCCAGCGGCTCAGGCGCTCCGGGTCCAGCGCGCCGTCGGCGACGGCGGCCTGCACGGCGCAGCCGGGTTCGTGGGCATGGGTGCAGTCCCGGAACCGGCACAGGGGCGCGCGTTCGGTGATCTCGGCAAACAGGGTCTCGATCCCCTGCGCGGCGTTGCTGACGTGCAGCGTGCGCATTCCCGGCGTATCGATGACCCAGCCGCCCCCCGCGATGGCGTGGAGCGAGCGCGACGTCGTGGTGTGGCGCCCCTTGGCGTCGTGCTCGCGAATGCCTCCGGTCTCCTGGGGCTGGTCCTGGCCCGGGCCGGCCAGGGTGTTGACCAGGGTCGATTTGCCGACACCGGAGGAGCCGACCAGCGCCACGGTCTGCCCCGGGCCGCACCATGGCGCGAGGGTGCTCGCGGCTCCGGGCAGACGCGGGTTGACGGGCACGACGGGGAGCCCGCGCTGCAACGCGGCGGCCCGATGCCGGTAGGGCTCCACGTCCGCCACGGTGTCGGCTTTGGTGAGCAGGATCACCGGGTTCGTGCCCCCCTGATTGGCCAGCGCCAGGTAGCGTTCCAGCCGCGCCGGATTGAAATCCGCGTTGCACGAGGTGACGACGAACAGCGTGTCGACGTTGGCGGCGGCGGGCTGCAGGATCGGGCTGCCCTCGGTCCGCCGCTCCAGGACCGATTTGCGGGCAAGGCGGCGGCGCAGGGTCAGGCTGTGCGGATCGACCAGCACCCAATCGCCCACGGCGAAATCGCCGGTGTTGGTGTGCGCCGGAAGCGTCAGCGCGACGGTTCCGTCGAGCGCCAAAGCGGTCAGGCGGGAGCGGTGAACCGTGGCGATCCGCATCGCGGCGAGATCGACCTCATGGGGCTCGCGCTGCTCCTCGAAGAAGTCGGACCACCCGAGGCCGGCGGGCGGCGCGGGATCGAGGGCGGCGGCATGATCGGTCACCGCTCCGGCATGACACGGCGCCACGCTCCTGGCCAGCGCGCCGTGTCCCGGCGGGTCTGTTCCTTCGACTGCCGAGCGGAAGGGTGGTTTCCCGGTCTCGCAGGACGTTCGCCGCGACCGCACCGTCGCGATCTGCGTTCGGCCGAATGACCTAACGCTGGGCGGGCCCCGGACCCTCGCCCCCCCGGGTCGCGATCCAGAGAACGTGCCGGGGACCGCTCGTGCCACCATTCGCCCGCACGCGAACCTCGTCGACGGCAAAGCCGAAGCGCCGCAGCCGTGCCTTGAACCTCCGGTCCGGCCTGCCCGCCCAGACACCCAGGATCCCGCCGAGCCGGAGCGCGTAACGCGCCCGCTTGAGACCCCAGGCATCGTACAGGCGGTCGTTCTCCCGCCGCATCATTCCTTCGGGGCCATTGTCGACATCGAGCAGGATGGCGTCGTACTGGGCCGGGCCCGATTGGATGAGGCGGTTCACGTCGGTCTCGACCAGCTCGACACGCGGATCCTCCAGGCATCCGGCGAACAGGGGCGCGAGCGGACCGCGCGCCCAGGCCGTCACAGCCGGCACGAGCTCCGCGACGACGACGCGCGCCTCGGGCCCGAGTTCTTCGAGAGCCGCCCGCAACGTGAAGCCCATTCCGAGGCCGCCGATCAGGATCCTGGCGCGCGGGCGATCCCCGAGCCGTGCGCAGGCGAGCGTGGCGAGCGCCCGCTCGGATTCCCGCTCCCGATTGTTCATCAGCTCGGCCGTTCCGACCACGATGGAGAATTCGTCGCCGCGCTGCATCAGGCGCAACGCGACGCTCTCCCCCGGTACGGAGCCGGTCTCGAGATGAACCCAAGGAATCGCCATGACTGTCCTTCGCGTGGCGTACCGTGCTTGCCCGCGCACCGGACCCGGTCCGGCCGCGTCGCGACCCGGCCTGCCGCACGGCCGAGCCTGACGTGCGATCAGATACGCTCGCCGCCGAGGCTTAAACCACAGGCCAGGCTCGGCTTGGAGTCCCGATCCCAACCCGGCGACAGCAGCGGAGAGGCTTTCTCGCGACGTTCCGGCATCCCTTTCATCGACCGAAGCCGCGCAAGGCCGACACATGCCTTCTACAGCTCCACCCGCGCGAGCGCGGCCTCGACCGATGGTCTGCCTCCGCAGTCGCTCGCCATCGCGCTTGACAGACCGGCCTGACCGCAGCCCCATCCGGACACCGCGTTCTCGCGAGCCCCGAACCGCGACCGGTGCGCCGGCGGGATATGGTCCGCCGAGCCGCATGGGTTCGCCCATCACCCGATGCGCGTGATCTGGAGCAGGTCGCCGCATCATCCGGATTGATCCGATGAGACACGATACCCTGCGCCTCGGCGCCTTCTTCTATGCCACCGGCCATCACATCGCGGGCTGGCGCCACCCGTCCAGCGAGGCCGATGGCGGCCTCAACCTCGAACGCTATGTCGGCTGGGCCCGGCGCGCCGAGGCGGCGAAGTTCGATCTCGTTTTCCTCGAGGACGGCACCGGCATCCGGGACACCAACCTTCGTTCGAGCGAGCGCACGGCGCGCTCGACCCATTTCGAGCCCGTCACGCTGCTGTCGGCGCTCGCGGCGGTCACGAGCCGCATCGGGCTGGTCGCCACGACGTCGACGAGCTTCAACGAGCCCTACAACGTGGCCCGCCGCTTCGCCTCCCTCGACCATCTCAGCGGCGGCAGGGCGGGATGGAACCTCGTCACCTCCGCGACGGATGCGGAGGCGGCCAATTTCGGCAACGACACGATCGCCCGCCACACCGACCGCTACGAGCGGGCCGAGGAGTTCATCGACGTCGTCCTCGGCCTCTGGAAAAGCTGGGACGACGACGCGGTCATCATCGACCGCGACAGCGGCCAGTTCTCGAAGCCGGACGGCTTCCGGCCGTTGAACCACAAGGGCAAGCATTTCGAGGTCCGGGGACCGCTCAACATCTCGCGCACCCCCCAGGGGCAGCCCGTCCTGGTGCAGGCCGGCTCATCGGGACCCGGCAAGGATCTGGCGGCACGGACGGCCGAGATCGTGTTCACAGCCAACCAGACGCTCGCCGAGGCGGTGGAATTCTACGGCGACCTCAAGGAGCGCATGCCGGGCTTCGAGCGTGCCCCCGACGACCTCAAGATCATGCCCGGCCTCTTTCCCGTCGTCGGGCGCAGCGAGGCCGAGGCGCGCGCCAAGTTCGAGGAACTCCAGGCCCTGATTGACCCCGTCGTGGGCCTCGCGCTTCTGGAGCGCATGATCGGCGGGTTCGATCTGTCGGGCTTCGACCCCGACGGGCCGGTGCCCGAGTTGCCCGAGGCCAACGGCGCGAAGTCCCGCCAGCAACTGATGTTCGACCTCGCCCGCCGCGAGGGTCTTACCCTGCGCCAGCTCTACCTGCGCATCGCGGGAGCGCGCGGCCATTCGCAGATCGTCGGAACGCCCGCGCAGATCGCCGACGAGATGGAGGAGCGCTTCCGGGCGAACGGGGCCGACGGCTTCAACATCATGCCGGCGACCTTGCCCGGTGGCCTCGACGACTTCATCGATCTGGTGCTGCCCGAGCTGCGCAAGCGCGGCCTGTTCCGGCCGGACTACGAGGGCCGGACGTTGCGCGACCATCTCGGCTCGCATCCGCCCGCTCACGGGTCGAGATCGGCACCCTGAGTCGATCCGCGCCGGGATCCTGGCCTCTCAGGCTCGGGCGCATGGCCGGCATCAGCCCCCGCGACGACATCATCGCGGGGGCCCGGGAACGGAGGGGCTCTTCACCAAGGCGGCGAGGGCCGCAGGTGGGTGAGGGGCCAGACGCTAGGCGAGCGCGGGCGACCCGAGCGCGTGGGCCGAGATCGGCGCAGCCGACTGCCGGAAGGCCGCGCCATCGGTATCCCGCTTGAAGGAGAAGCGCAGCCTGTCGGCGCCGACACGCCCCCAGGTCCAGTCGACGCCGCAGGCGCCGAGGCGCCAGGCATGGGACATCACGTCGGCCAGGCCGTCGTCGAAGCAGGGAACGACCACGGTGTGGGGAAACTCGGGCGACAGCAGCTTTGCATCCATCGATGGGCTCTCCGATACGGTTGGGCTCCGGGGCGGGGTGGTTCGCGCGCTGAACACAGACGACAACGCTCAAGCTTCAATGTCAATCCGATGAGCAAAGTCTATACCTTGTCCGTCCGAGTACTGCGGTGCACAAGCATGAATTCGGCAGAATTCGGGCTTCTTCACTTGCTTCCACCTTGAGACCTTCACATGATCCATCTCACAGATCGCCAACGAATCACTTCAGGAGACTTGCCATGTCTTCGAGTGCGTTCAATGTCTTCCACCGGAAAACCGAGCCGGATCTGCACTGCGCGATCCGCCAGGGTCGCCCGGTTCCGATCTTCATCGCAGAGCAGGATTGGGAGTTCGGCGGGACCCTCAACCCAGACGAAGCGCGCCAGCCGGGGTTCCGCGTGAGGGCAGCCGAGGCTGCAGACCGCCTGCTCGGCTTCTATCTTTTCCAGGCCTTGCCGGCCTGAGAACCTCTCCGCCGGTTCAATCGCCACGGCTTCGATGCCGCCGTGGGTCGCCCCCTGCCTGGGTCCGAAACAGCGTTTGCGGGCAGGGCGGACGGCATAGAAGCCGCAACTCGGCCACCGACGACCGTCGCCGGCGAGGCCTGGACGATTGATCCCTCCGCGCCCCGCCTCGATCCCCCGCATCGGACCGATCTTCGAGGCGCGTCTCTACCAGTCCGCGCCGATGGTCCGGTAAGAGAGGAGGGACCTACGGCGCGAGGATGTGATGCATGCATGATTCCGATGAGCCCGATTCCGGCAAGCACGCAGGGACCCACGCGCCCGGCGGCGCCGGCTCCGCCGCGGAGCGCTGGAAGCACGACGGAGTGCGGGTGATCCCGGGGGGCCAGCTCGATCCCAATACCGCGCAGACGCCCGGCATGTTCCGGCAGGCGGCGATCAACCACGCGCGCGTCGGCGCCCAGAAGATCTGGGCCGGCACCGTGGCGATCGAGCCCGACGCCAAGACCGGCGTGCACCATCACGGGGCGCTCGAGAGCGTGATCTACATCGTCTCGGGCCGGGCCCGGATGCGTTGGGGCGAGCGCCTCGAATTCGTGGCGGAAGCCGGCCCGGGCGACTTCATCTTCGTGCCCCCTTACGTGCCGCACCAAGAGATCAACGCCTCGACGGACGAGCCCCTGCACTGCGTGCTGGTGCGCTCGGACAACGAGGCGGTGGTGGTCAACCTGCCGGATGTCGAGCCCGTCGAGCGGCCCGAGGCCGTCGCCTGGATCGACCCGATCCACAAGCACCCGTGATGCTCTCCGCGAGGGCTGCGGCCCGGAGCGGCGCCCTCCACCGCGCCGGCGAGGCCCGCAATGTCGATCCGGCCGAGACCGGAGGGCGGAGGCACGGCTCTGATCATCGGGTCGCCCCCGCGGCTCAATGCGCTTCGGTGACGGGCCCCGTCGGCGGGGCGACCTTGCGCATCAGCGGCACGAGCGCCGTGGCGAGGGCGAAGCAGGCGGTGATGACGACGAACGCGTCGGCGTAGGTCATGGTCTGCGCCTCGCGGAAGGCGAGCGACCAGAGCTGGCGCAGGCTGGTCGCGTGCGCGTGCGCGGGGTCGCCGACGAAAAGGGCCGCATTCCGGGCCTGCGACCGCTGCAACAGGGTCGTCATGGCGGGGTTCGCCGCGTTCAGGTGCTCCGCGATCCGCAGGAAGTGCAGGTTGGTGCGGTCGTTGAGGATCGTGGCGCAGGCCGCGATGCCGATCGCGCCGCCGAGGTTGCGCATCAGGTTGAACAGGCCCGAGGCGAGCTTGAGCTTGTGCGGTGCGAGGCCGCCGAGCGTCAGCGTCACCGTGGGGGCGACGGCGAATTGCTGCGCGAAGCCGCGCATCGCCTGCGGCCACAGGAGCTCGTGCCAGCCCCACTCGTGGGTGATCGGCGTGAACGACCACATGCTCAGCCCGAACAGGCCAAGCCCGAACATCATCAGCCAGCGTAGGTCCACCCGCCGGGCGAGCACGGCGTAGACGGGGATCGCCATGACCTGGAACACGCCGGTCGAGAACACTGCGAGCCCGATCTGCAGGGCCGAGAAGCCGCGCACGCGGCCGAGGAAGAGCGGCGTGAGGTAGATCGTGGCGAAGATGCCGATCCCTGTGACGAAGGAGAAGAAGCAGCCGAGCGCGAAGTTGCGGCTCTTCAGTGCGGTGAGGTCGACGATGGGCTGCGCGTAGGAAAGGCTGCGCCAGAGGAAGCCGAGCCCCGCGAGTCCGGAAGTCCAGGCTGTCGCGCGGATCGTCGGATCCTCCATCCAGTTCCAGCGCGGCCCCTCTTCCAGCGTGTATTCGAGGCAGCCGAGGAACACGCCCATGAGGGCGATGCCGAGCCAGTCCGCGGATCTGATAAGGGCGGGCTCGGGCTCGTCGATGCGCACCATCCGGGGGACCACGATCGCCACGAACAGGCCGGGCACGAGATTGACGAAGAACAGCCAGTGCCAGGAATAGTGGTCGGTGATCCAGCCGCCGATTGTCGGCCCGAGCGTCGGGGCAAGCGACGACAGGGCGCCGATGGTGGCCGCGGCCACGACCATCTTCCTGCCGGGGAAGAACGCGAAGGCCGTGGTGAACACGGTGGGGATCATCGAGCCCCCGAGGAAGCCCTGGAGCGCCCGGAACGCGATCATGCTCTCGATGTCCCAGGCCCAGCCGCAGAGCAGGCTGGCGGCCGTGAAGCCTGCGGCCGAGACGCAGAACAGCCAGCGCGTCGACATCACCCGGGCGAGGAAGCCCGACATCGGGATCACGATGATCTCGGCGATGAGGTAGCTCGTCTGCACCGAGGCCACCTCGTCGGGGCTCGCCGAGAGGCCGCCGCCGATGTCCTTGAGCGAGGCCGAGACGATCTGGATGTCGAGGAGCGCAATGAAGAAGCCGACGCACATCACCGCGAAGGCGAAGACCTTGCGCGCGTCCGAGAGCTGCGCCGGACCGGCCGCGGACTTGCCGGTGCTCACGGGGTCGCCGCAGCGACCGCCGGTCCGGTGCGCTCCTCCGCGGGCGAGCCACCGCGCAGATCCACCGTGGCGGTCACCGAGAGGCCGGGCCGCAGCCGCCCGAGGACGCCGCCGTCCCCGTCGAGCAGGATGCGCACCGGCACGCGCTGCACGATCTTGGTGAAGTTGCCGGTGGCATTCTCGGTGGGCAGCACGCTGAATTGCGCACCGGTCGCGGGCGCGAGGCTGGCGAGGTGGCCGGTGAAGGTGACGTCCGGCAGCACGTCGGCCACGATCGCGGCGCGCTGGCCGGTCCGCATGCGTCCGAGCTGGCTCTCCTTGAAGTTCGCGTCGATCCAGAGGCCCTGCGCCGGCACCAGGGCAATCAGGCCCGCGCCGGCGACCGCGTAGGCACCGGCCCGGGCGCTCCGGTTCCCGATGGTGCCGTCGATCGGCGCACGGATCTCGGTGTAGCCGAGGTTGAGGCGGGCGATGTCGCGCTCGGCCCGGGCCTGGTCGCCGGTGGCGCGGGCCTGGGCCTTCTGGGTGTCGATGACCGCGAGCCGGCGCTCGGCCGCGTCCAGCGCTGCGCTCGCCTTGACGGCGGCGGCATCGGCCCGCTTGAAGTCGGAATCCGCCTGCTGGAAGCGCTGCTCGGAGGCGTATTGGCTCGCGGAGAGCTGCCGGTAGCGATCGTAGTCAAAGCGGCTCCGGGCGGCTTCGGCCTGTGCCGAGAGCAGCTCGGCCCTGGCGCCAGCGATGTCGGCCTCCTGGAGGCGGCGCATGGCGTCGAGGTTGAGGAGCGTGGCGTCCGTCCCCGCGACGGTGGCCTCGGCCTTCGCGAGGGCGGCCCGGAAGTCCCGGTCGTCGATGCGCAGGAGCAGGTCGCCGGCACGGACGCTCTGGTTGTCGGCGACCGCCACCTCCACGATGAAGCCCGGCACTTTCGGGGCGATGACCGTGACGTCACCCCCCACATAGGCATCGTCGGTGGTCTCGAGGAAACGTCCCGTCGCCCACCAGTAGCGCCCGTAGGCGCCGCCGCCCGCGAGCAGCACGAGGGCGAGCGCGGCAAGCAGCAGCCGCCGGCGCAGCGGATGCGTGCCTGAGGCCCCGCCCTCGGCGCGTGGTTCCCCGGGTGACGCGGCGGCGGTCATGGTCTGCCTCACAGGTTGGGGCGTCGCGACATGTGGCGGCGCATGGCCTCGTCCGCCGCCGGTCCGGCCACGACGCGGATGCCGCTTTCGCTCAAGGGGATCCCGGTCTCGCGATCGACCAGGACGGGATCGATGCCGCGGCCGGTGGCCGGATCGACGATCTCGACGCTCCGTCCCTCGGGTGCGAATTGCCGGTTGCCCCAGGCGAGCAGGCTCAGGAGCACCGGCCGGAAATCGCGGCCGCGCTCGGTCAGCACGTATTCGCGGCGGGGCGGGCGCTCCTGATAGAGGCGCCGCTCCAGCATGCCGGCCTCGACGAGGGCCTTGAGGCGGCGGGTCAGCATGTTCGGGGCGATGCCGAGGCTCGCCTCGAACTGGTCGAAGCGGGTCAGGCCGTAGAAGGCATCGCGCAGGATGAGGATGCTCCACCATTCGCCCACGCGCTCCAGGCTGCGGGCGATGGGGCACTGCATGTGGCCGTAGCTCTTGCGTTCCATGCGCAAGAGCTAGTGCAGTCACTATCATGATGCAAGTGACACGGCGCACGCGGGTCGGGACGGGAACGCGGCAGCCCTCCGACAGGCAGACACCGCGTTCGCGTCGTCTCTTGGCCCTCAGGTCCGGACGGACCGCAATCCCCCGGCAGGTCCGCGCGGATCAGACGGAGCGAACCCGGATCGCCCGCGCCGCGCTGTCCGTCGCCGAGGGTTCAATCGTCATCCGCATCGGCGGGCGATCCCGGCGGCAGGGGGCCGCTGTCGATGTTATCCTCCGGGATACCCGGGGGACCGTCGAAGCCGACGACGCCGTCGGGGTTGTCGGGCGAGACGTTCGGATCGACCGGTGGTGGGCTGTTGCGATCGAGACGCCGCTCGATGCGCTGCTCGCGCCGCAGATCGCGCTCGATCGGAACGTCTTGCGCGCTTTGCGCCATCGCGGCCGTGGCGCAGCCGATCGCCAGAACGCTCAAGAACATCGCTGCATGTGCGGATTTCATGAACTTCTCCGGAGGCCTCGACAGCGTCACCGTGTCACTTCCGATCTGGTCGCGCCAGCCGGAACGCTTTGCCAGTGCAGACATGGTCGGCAGGCGCACGATGCCTTCGACCAATCCGGTCGATCGCATCGCTGCACCCCTCTCCCCCGTGCGGGGGCCGAGCCACCCGGACCATGCCGCGGAACAACGGCACTGAAAAAACCGGCGGATCTGACCGCTTCGGCCCCGCGAAGAAGGATTATCCCGAAATGCTTCCTTGATTCCCATCGGTGGAGGCAAGTTAATGCCGTATCGGCTCAGTGGCAGAAACAAGAATGTCCGGACGCGATGGGAATACACGCAGCAGCTTCGTTGGGCTCGCTGTCAATGTCGTATCAGTCTATGTTTCGAATCATCTCGTGCCCGCTCGGGATCTGCCTGAACTGATCACGAGCGTGCATGCGTCCCTGAGCGGACTCTCGGCCGCGAAACGGGACACGCAACCCGCCGTCGTGAGGCCCAGTCCGGCGCAGATCCGGAAATCGGTCACGGCGGACCACCTGATCAGCTTCGAGGATGGAAAGCCGTACAAGACCCTGAAGCGCCATCTCACGCTCCGGGCCCTGACCGCCGAGGCCTACAGGGCGAAATACGGTTTGCCGCGCGACTATCCCATGACCGCCGCGAACTACTCGGCCCGGCGCGCGCAGCTCGCACGGGATCTCGGTCTCGGGCAGCAACGGCGGAGCAGCGCCTCGAACACGCCGGCACCGATGACCCGCGCCGAGGAAGCCCCGGCCGAGGCATCGCAAGCCGAGGACGCCTGGTCGGGAGCGGATCCGACGCCTGCTGTCGGCGGCGCGCGCACCCGACAGCGCAGCCACCGCAAAGCCGGCCCCGAAGCCTGAGCCGCCGAGCACTGCCCGAGAACGGGCAGAAGGTGCCTCGGGCACACGAAGGACACCGGCTCGCGCCTGCTGACAGTGTCAGACAAGCCACATTCGGGCTGCGGCGGGAACTCCGCCGCGCGCGAGGGGTTGGGGACGATCAACGTCAGGGTTAGCGTCCGCTGCCCGTTCCTCCACCCCGCTGCCGGCCACCGTCGAGCCCCAGGCCGCGCGCACATCTGGCGATCCCCGATCCGATGCTCGACGACGCGCCCAGAAGATCTAGTCCGAGCGAGGACTACGCGAACGATCCGGGTCCGATGCTCGATGCGCTCACGCGCGAGCGCCTCGGTCGCCAGTTGCAGATGATCTACGAGCCGGTGATCGACGAGCCCATCGATTCCCGCCTGGCCGAGTTGATGCGGCAGCTGGAATTCGACCGGCGGCTCTGACACGCCCGGACGCCTGCGGTCGGGGCCGACCGGCATGTCTTGAGATTGCGGGCACGTCGGTGACGCCGGCAAACCGCCAGCGGCGCGGGTCCCGCGCGAGCCTTCAGCCCTCGGACAGGTGCCGGCGAACGGCCTCCGCGATGACCCGTGAGACGCGGACGTTCGATTCCTGCGTGACCCCTGCGATGTGCGGCGTGAGGATCAGGTTCGGCACGTCGCGGAAGCGGGCGCCGGCCGCGGCGGCCAGGGGCTCGTCGACGAAGACGTCGAGGGCCGCCCCGGCGAGATGCCCGCTCCGGAGGGCCGCCGAGACGGCCTCCTCGTCGACGACGCCGCCGCGGGCGGCATTGATCAGGATCGCGCCGGCCGGCATCCGGCCGATCGCCGCGGCATCGATCAGCCCGCGCGTCTCCTCCGTCAGCGGCACGTGCAGCGAGAGCACGTCGCTCGAGGCGACGAGCGCCTCGAAGCTCATCGACTCGACGGCCCCCCGGGCGGGCCGCCAGGCCGGGTCGTCGGAGCGGAGAAACGGATCGTGCGCGGCGACCCGCAAGTCGAGCGCCGCGGCACGGCGCGCCGTCTCTCGGGCGATCGACCCGAAGCCGACGAGGCCGAGGCGCTTGCCCGCGATCTCGCGACCCATGAGGGCGTTGCGCGGCCAGGAACCGGCGGCGACCTCCCTGGTCGCCCCGTACGCGCCGCGCAGGAGCAGCATCGCGGTGCCGATCACGTATTCGGCGACCGCCCCGTCATTGGCGCCGAGGGCCGGGTAGACGGCAACGCCCCGAGCCTTGCAGGCCGCGACATCGATGTTGTCGAGGCCGACGCCGAGGCGTCCGACCACCCGGAGGGCGGGGGCGGCAGCCAGGAGATCGCCGCGCACCTGCGTTCGATTGCGAACGATCAAGGCGTCCGCGCCCGCGAGCGCATCGCGCAGCGCCTCCGGGCGGTCGACGAGGCCCGGATCGTAGAGCGCGTCGAGGCCGGACAGGATCTCGCGGATCGCGGTCTCGTCCATGAACTCGCTGATGACGACCTTCGGCATGACGATGTCCTTGGCGGCGTGCGGCGCCGGGTCACTGATGCCGGAATCCGGCATGGACGGCCGGCCGGACGCCCGGGTTCAGGCTGACGATGTCCCGACGGCACGCCGGCGCGCGGCGCGGCCGCTCTCGGCCGTCATCGCCTCGAAGGCCAGGAGCTTCTCCACGAGTTCCGAGGCGCGATAGGGCTTCTGCAGCATGCGAAGGTCGCCGACATCCTGGTCGTCCTTCAGGTATCCCGAGGTCAGCAGCACGTCGATCCCCGGCCAGCGCTCCTTCACGATCCGTCCGAGCTCGATACCGTTCATGGTGCCGGGCATGTTCACGTCGCTGAAGACGAGCGCCACCTCGGAATCCTGCTCCAGGATGGCGATGGCCTCGGCCCCGTCCCGCGCCTCCTTGACCTGGAACGCGAGCATCTCGAGGGCGGAGGTCGCCACCTGCCGTACATCCGCATCGTCCTCGACGACGAGGACGGTTCGGCCCTCCCCATGCATGTCCTGGGGGCAGCAGGGGTCCGGCGCCCCCGGGTCGGCCGCCTCGCCGGCCACGAGGATCGGCAGGGCCAGGGTGATGGTCGTGCCGTGGCCGGGAAGGCTCTCCACCTGAATGCGTCCGCCGCTCTGCTGGACGAAGCCGTGCACCATGCTGAGGCCGAGGCCGGTCCCCTTGCCCTGTTCCTTCGTGGTGAAGAAGGGCTCGAAGACGCGCTCCAGAACCGCCGCGGGCATGCCCGTGCCCGTGTCGGCCACCGCGATCTGCACGAAGCCGTCCGGCGCCGCCTCGGACGACGCACTCGCGTCCGAGCGCTGCACGCGGATGCTGAGCGCACCGCCCTCCGGCATCGCATCGCGCGCGTTGACCGCGAGATTGATGAGCGCCGCCTCCAGTTGGGCGTGATCGACGCAGATCATCGGCACGTCGTCCTCGAGCACGAGGCTCGCCTCCACGCGCTCGCTCAGGGTGCGCTTCAGGAGCTTCAGCAGGCCGGGCATGAAGGTCGCGAAATCCAGGGGCGCGGGCTGAAGCGGCGAGCGCCGCGAGAAGGTCAGGAGGCGGCTCGTCAGCTCGGCGCAGCGCTCGGCGGCCCCGATCGCGCTCTCCACTCGCCGGGACGCCTTCTCGTCCGGGCCGACCGCCCTCTGCAGCAGGTCGAGATTGCCGATGACGATGCTCAGCATGTTGTTGAAATCGTGCGCGATGCCGCCGGTCAGGCGCCCGACGGCCTCCAGCTTGGACGCGTGCTGGAGGCTGAGCTCGAGTTCCTTGCGCTCGGTGACGTCGAACCACATCCCGAAGACGTCCGCGCTGCCCCCGCCCTCGGCCGGCTTGATGACGACCTGGTCGAGGATGTGGCGCTCGGTCCCATCCGCGTGGCGCCAGCGATACTCGAGCGTCGCCGCCCCGGTGCCGGCCGCGGCGTCGAGGGCCTCGAACACGCGGCCGCGATCCTCCGCGTTCAGGCGGGAGCGCCAGAAATCGGGACCCGCAAAGGCCTCGGGGCCAAACCCGGTGATGCGCGCGATGCCGTCCCCGGTGAAGGACAGACGGCGGGCCGGCCCGGAGGGGGAGGCCGTGTAGAGGGCGATCGGAAGCCCGCGCAGCACCGCCGTCTGGTGCTCGTCCCGCCTCCGCAGCGCCTGCTCGGCCTCGAGCTTCTCGCCACGCACGCGCAGGTTCTCGAGGAGGAGCGCCTTCTCGGCCGCCGCCTTCTGCTTGATCTCCTCCGCCTTGCGGTAGAGATCGACGAAGACGTCAACCTTGGATTTCAGGATCAGCGGCTGGATCGGCTTGAAGACGTAATCGACCGCGCCGGCCGAGTAGCCGCGGAAGACGTGCACGTCTTCCTTGTTATAGGCGGTGAGGAACAGGATCGGCACGCGCGACGAGCGCGAGCGGCTGCGGATCAGCGTCGCGACCTCGTAGCCGTCCATGGTCGGCATCTGGACGTCGAGGAGAATGAGCGCGAAGTCGTCCCGCAGGGTGTGGCGCAGGGCGTCTTCCCCCGATTCCACCAGCACGAGTTCGAGGCCGGGCTCGTCGAGGATCTCGGAGACCGCCAGGAGATTGCGCCGGTCGTCGTCGGCGATCAGGATCTTGGCTCTGATCTGCGCGTCGGCCTCGCGGGGTTCGGCCGATGCCGCCTCGCCGGCCGCCGAACCTGCCCGGTACCCGTTCATAGCGTGGGCCTGAGCGTCGCGCCGGGGCCGTCCGGCACCGGCCCGGCGCCGTTGGCGGATTGGCGCCGCTGCTCGAGCTGCACCCGCAGGACGGCGAGGAGCTGATCCATGTCGATCGGCTTCGAGACGTAGTCCGAGGCGCCCGCCTCGATGCACTTCTCCCGGTCGCCCTTCATCGCCTTGGCGGTGACGGCGATGAGCGGCAGCGCGCGGAAACGCTCGTCGCGGCGGATCTCCCGCATGGTCTCGTAGCCGTCCATCTCCGGCATCATGATGTCGACCAGCATGGCATCGACCCCGGGATGGGCCTGGAGCAGCGCGATCCCGTCGCGTCCGTTCTCGGCGAACAGGACCTCGAGGCCGCATTGCTCCAGCGCGCTCGTCAGCGAGAAGATATTGCGCAGGTCGTCGTCGACGAGGAGGACCCGCCGGCCCCGGAGTGCCACCGGCTCCACGCGCTCGACCACGATCGCGCTGTCGCGGTGCCCGTCCCTGATCGTCCGGTGCAGGAACAGGGCGGTCTCGTCGAGCAGCCGCTCGGACGAGCGCGTGTCCTTGAGGATGATGGTCGAGGCGGTCTGCCGCAGCTGCTGCTCCTCGGCCGCGGTCAATTCCCGCCCGGTATAGACGATGATCGGAAACTCCTCGCCGTGCTGGGACGCGCGGATCTGCTCGATCAACTCGGCCCCGCCGAGGTCCGGCAAACCGAGATCGATGATGGCGCAATCGAAGCGCCCGCCCGCGATCGCCTCCAGGGCCGATGCGGCCGTGCCGAAGCCGCAGACCTCGACGTCCTCGTCGCTGAGGAGCGCCGCGATGCTGGCGCGCTGGTTGTCGTCGTCCTCGACGAGGAGCAGGTTGCGCACGGGCCGCGTGATGAACTCCTTCGAGCGTTCGAGCGCCTTCAGCAGGCCGTCGCGGTCGACGGGCTTCTCCAGGAAGCCGAAGGCGCCGGCCCGCAGGCCGCGCTTCTTCTCGTCGTTGACCGAGATGACGTGGATCGGGATGTGCCGGGTGCGGACATCGTTCTTGAGAAGGTCGAGGAGCGCCCAGCCGTCCATGTCCGGGAGGCCGATGTCGAGGGTGATGGCGTGGGGCTTGTAGCGGTGCGCGAGGCCGAGGGCGGTGGCCCCGTCCTGCGCGATCAGCCCCTTGAAGCCGCGATCCCGGGCGAGCTCCAGAAGCACCGAGGCGAACATCGCGTCGTCCTCGACGATCAGCACGAGGTGGTCGCCCGCCTGGATGCCGTGGCGGTCATCCGCCGAGGCCGACAGCGCCATCGCGGCCGAGGGTGGCCGCAGCCCGTTCGGCGCGGGCCCTTCGGCCGGCATCGCCGCGTGGCTCGGGCCGGTGGCGGCCGGCGGCTCGAAGGGCAGGAACAGGGTGAATGTGCTGCCCGCGCCGGGCCGGCTCGCGAGCACGATCTCGCCGCCGAGCAACCGGGCGATCTCGCGGCTGATCGCGAGGCCGAGCCCGGTGCCGCCGTATTTCCGGCTCGTGGTGCCGTCGGCCTGCTGGAAGGCCTCGAAGATGATGCGCTGCTTGTCTTCCGGGATGCCGATGCCGGTATCGGTGACCGAGAGGGCGATCCACTGGCTGCCTGCGCGGAGCGGCGACCCCTCGGCCGAGGCGAGCTTCAGCGTGACGCCGCCCCGCTCGGTGAACTTGAAGGCGTTCGACAGGAGGTTGCGCAGCACCTGCTGCAGTCGCTTCGAATCCGTGCGCAGCATCCGCGGCAGGCTCGGCGCGACGTCGATCGTGAAGGCGATCTGACGCTCCTCGGCGAATTGCCGGAAGCTGCGGTCGAGATGGAAGACGAGGTCCTGCAGGTCGACGTCGCCGAGTTCCAGGCTGACGGTCCCGGACTCGATCTTGGAGAGGTCGAGGATGTCGTTGATGAGCGAGAGCAGGTCCGAGCCCGCGGCGTTGATGGTCTTGGCGAATTCACGCTGCTTGTCGGAGAGGTTTCCGTCCCGGTTCTCGGACAGGAGCTTGGAGAGGATCAGGAGGCTGTTGAGCGGCGTGCGCAGCTCGTGGCTCATGTTGGCCAGGAACTCCGACTTGTAGCGTGAGGTGAGCGAGAGCTGCTCGGCCTTCTCCTCCAGGGCGATCTTGGCGTTCGAGACCTCGCGGTTCTTGCCCTCGACCTCCTTCTTCTGGATCTCCAGCAGGCGGGCCTTCTCCTCCAGCTCCTCGTTCGTCAGCTGGAGGCGCTCGCGCTGGCTCTTGAGCAGGTCCTCCGATTGCTGGAGCGAGGCGGCCTGGAGCTCGAGCCGGTCGTTGGTCTTCTTCAGCTCCTCCTGCTGGCTCTGCAGCTCGCTCGTCAGGAGCTGCGACTGCTTGAGGAGCCCCTCCGTGCGCATGTTGGCCGCGATCGTGTTGAGCACGATCCCGATCGACTCGGTGAGCTGGTCGAGGAAGGATTGATGGGTCTCGCTGAAGCGGTTGAACGAGGCGAGCTCGATCACGGCCCGGACCTGCTGCTCGAAGAGGACCGGCAGCACGATGATGTTGAGGGGCGCCGCCTCGCCGAGGGCGGATCCGATGGTGATGTAGTCCGACGGCACGTTCGTGAGCAGGATGCGCTTCTTCTCGTAGGCGCATTGCCCGACGAGGCCCTGGCGCATCCGGTAGCGGTTCGACAGGTTCTTGCGCTCGGTGAAGGCGTAGCTCGCCATGAGGTCGAGCACCGGCTCGTCGCCATCCGCCTCGACCATGTAGAAGACGCCGCGCTGCGCGCTGACCAGCGAGGCGATCTCCGACAGGATCAGGTTCGAGACCGTGGCGAGGTCGCGCTCGCCCTGCAGCATGCGGGTGAACTTGGCGAGGTTGGTCTTCAGCCAATCCTGCTCGGCGTTCTTCAGCGTCGTGTCGCGCAGGTTGCGGATCATCTCGTTGATGTTGTCCTTCAGCGAGGCAACCTCGCCGGAGGCCTCGACCGAGATCGAGCGGGCGAGGTCGCCCTTCGTTACCGCGGTGGCCACCTCCGCGATGGCGCGCACCTGGGTCGTCAGGTTCGCGGCGAGCTGGTTCACGTTGTCGGTGAGGTCGCGCCATAGGCCCGCCGCGCCCGGCACCCGCGCCTGGCCCCCGAGCTTGCCCTCGACGCCGACCTCGCGGGCGACGTTGGTGACCTGATCCGCGAAGGTCGCCAGCGTCTCGATCATCTCGTTGACGGTGTCGGCGAGCGCCGCGATCTCGCCCTTGGCATCGACCGAGAGCTTGCGCTTGAGGTCGCCCTGCGCCACCGCCGTCACGACGCTGGCGATGCCCCGGACCTGTCCGGTCAAGTTGGCGGCCATCATGTTCACGTTGTCGGTGAGGTCCTTCCAGGTCCCGCCGACGCCCTTGACCTGCGCCTGTCCGCCGAGCTTGCCCTCGGACCCCACCTCGCGGGCGACGCGCGTCACCTCGGAGGCGAAGGAGTTCAGCTGATCGACCATGGTGTTGATGGTCGATTTCAGCTCCAGGATCTCGCCGCGCACATCGACGGTGATCTTCTTCGACAGATCCCCGTTCGCCACCGCCGTGGTCACGTCCGCGATGTTGCGGACCTGTCCGGTGAGGTTGGCCGCCATCATGTTCACGTTGTCGGTCAGGTCCTTCCAGGTCCCGCCGACGCCGCGGACCTGCGCCTGCCCCCCGAGCTTGCCCTCGATGCCCACCTCGCGGGCGACGCGCACGACCTCGGAGGCGAAGGAGTTCAGCTGGTCCACCATCGTGTTGATGGTCGATTTCAGCTCCAGGATCTCACCCTCGACCGCGACGGTGATCTTCTTGGAGAGGTCGCCGTTCGCCACCGCGGTGGTCACGTCGGCGATGTTGCGGACCTGTCCGGTCAGGTTCGCCGCCATCATGTTCACGTTGTCGGTCAGGCCCTTCCAGACGCCGCCGACGCCCTTCACCTGCGCCTGTCCGCCGAGCTTGCCCTCGGTGCCGACCTCGCGGGCGACGCGCGTCACCTCGGAGGCGAAGGAGTTCAGCTGATCCACCATGGTGTTGATGGTCGATTTCAGCTCCAGGATCTCGCCCTTCACGTCGACGGTGATCTTCTTCGACAAGTCGCCGTTCGCCACCGCGGTGGTCACGTCCGCGATGTTGCGGACTTGGCCCGTGAGGTTGGCCGCCATCAGGTTCACGTTGTTGGTGAGATCGGCCCAGGTGCCGGCGACGCCCTCGACGCGCGCCTGGCCCCCGAGCTTGCCCTCCGAGCCCACCTCCTTGGCGACGCGCGTCACCTCCGAGGCAAACGAGTTCAGCTGATCGACCATCGTGTTGATGGTGTTCTTCAGCTCCAGGATCTCGCCCTTCACGTCGACGGTGATCTTCTTGGACAAGTCGCCGTTGGCCACCGCCGTGGTGACGTCGGCGATGTTGCGCACCTGTCCGGTGAGGTTGGCCGCCATCAGGTTCACGTTGTCGGTGAGGTCGGCCCAGGTGCCGGCTACCCCGCGAACCTGCGCCTGTCCGCCGAGCTTGCCCTCCGAGCCCACCTCCTTGGCGACGCGCGTCACCTCCGAGGCAAACGAGTTCAGCTGGTCCACCATCGTGTTGATGGTGTTCTTCAGCTCCAGGATCTCGCCGCGCACGTCGACGGTGATCTTCTTGGACAAGTCGCCGTTGGCCACCGCCGTGGTGACGTCGGCGATGTTGCGCACCTGTCCGGTGAGGTTGGCTGCCATCATGTTCACGTTGTCGGTGAGGTCCTTCCAGGTCCCGCCGACACCCTCGACCTGCGCCTGGCCCCCGAGCTTGCCCTCGGTGCCGACCTCGCGGGCGACGCGCGTCACCTCGGAGGCGAAGGAGTTCAGCTGGTCCACCATCGTGTTGATGGTTAGCTTGAGGGCGAGGATCTCGCCCTTGACGTCGACGGTGATCTTCTTCGAGAGGTCGCCGCGGGCCACCGCGGTGGTCACCTCCGCGATGTTGCGCACCTGGCCTGTCAGGTTCTCGGCCATCATGTTCACGTTGTCGGTGAGATCCTTCCAGACGCCGCCGACGCCCTTGACCTGCGCCTGGCCCCCGAGTTTTCCCTCCGAGCCCACCTCCTTGGCGACGCGCGTCACCTCGGAGGCGAAGGAGTTCAGCTGGTCCACCATGGTGTTGAAGGTCGACTTGAGATCGAGGATCTCGCCCTTCACGTCGACGGTGATCTTCTTCGAGAGATCCCCGTTCGCCACAGCCGTCGTGACCTCCGCGATGTTGCGCACTTGCCCGGTGAGGTTGGCGGCCATCAGGTTCACGTTGTCGGTGAGGTCCTTCCAGGTCCCGCCGACACCCTTGACCTGCGCCTGCCCCCCGAGCTTGCCCTCCGAGCCCACCTCGCGGGCGACGCGCGTCACCTCGGACGCAAACGAGTTCAGCTGGTCCACCATCGTGTTGACGACCTTGCCGATGCGCAGGAACTCGCCCCGGAGCGGACGCCCCTCGATCTCGATCTGCATGGTCTGGCCGAGATCGCCCTTGGCGACAGCTCCGATCACCCGAGCGACCTCGGTGGTCGGCTGGACCAGATCGCCGATCATGGTGTTGACCGAGTCGACGCAGTCGTGCCAACCGCCGGTCGCCGACGGCAGCTTGCCGCGCTCGCCGATCCGCCCGTCCTTGCCGACCGCGCGGGCCACCCGGTCGAGCTCGCGCGCCAGCCCCTGGTTCAGCTCGACGATGTCGTTGAAAGCTTCGGCGATCTCGCCGTCGATCCCTGTCAGGTCGAGGGGCAGGCGCGCCGAGAAATCACCCTTTCGGAACGCGCGCAGGCTTTTCAGGAGGAGCTTCGGCTCCAACTGCAGGGTTGCTGCCGTCATGCGAACGCACCTTCCGAAGATCCGCGAGCCCGGGCGCGCGAAGCGACCGTCCCCACCCAGCGATGTGGCACGGGCGAACCTGCCGCCCGCTGCCGAATTTTTGCGGTCGACTAGCACCGCCGATGTGAACCGTCGCTTACTAGGCGCTGGCAGCAGCGCACGCTACAGCATTTCGACAGGCACTATCATCGATCGGCCAGGACGAATACGTTCCTATGCACCGATTTCCAAATCCTGAATTGCTCGACGGTGCACCGATCCTGTTTCGATGTCTGGACGCGAGCAATCGATAACGCTCGCCGCTGGCTCTTCATCGAAACGAGCCCGTTTCATCGCGGAAGGGTGATCCGACGCGGCCGATCGCCCCTAGGGCCCTCGCGGAACCGGGACACCGCCCCCACATCCGGGGCTCACACTCGGACTCCCGGAATTCCGTTGCTGAAGATCTTTCTCGTCGCGTTCGCGCTCGTGTTCATCGTGCCGGTCGCGGTCTCCGCCGCGCTCTATGTCAGCCAGAACCGGGGCGACTGGCGCTCGGCCGACCGGTCGAGCACGGGCCTGTTGCCGCCGGCCTCGGGGCACGCCGGCGCGGTGGTACGCATCTTCTCGGCCAGAACCGTCAGCTGGCGCGGCATCGTGGCGACCCATAGCTGGATCGTCATCAAGGAGGCGGGCGGGCGCGACTACCAGCGCTTCGACTACACGGCCTGGGGCCAGCCGATCTGGGTCGATCGGTTCGTGCCGGACGGACGCTGGTTCGGCAGCGTCCCGGAGATCGTCTCCGCGGCCGACGGCGCCGAGGCGGAGCGCATGGTCCCGCGCATCCGCGACACCATCCGGAGCTACCGCTTCGCCAATCCGGGCGATTACACCGCCTGGCCCGGGCCGAACTCGAACACCTTCGTGGCCGCCGTGATGAGTGCCGTCCCGGAGATGCGGGCCAGCCTGCCCGCAACGGCGATCGGCAAGGATTTCCCCTATGACGGGCGCTGGATCGGGCTGACGCCGTCGCGCACCGGCGTCCGGGTCAATCTCGGGGGCTATCTCGGCCTGACGCTCGGCTGGGTCGAAGGTCTCGAGGTGAACATCCTCGGGGCGGTCGCCGGCCTCGATGTCCGCCGTCCCGCGGTGAAGCTCCCGGCCCTCGGCCGCTTCGGCGTCTAGACAGAAGCCGAGCCGCCACGCCGCGCGCGGGTGTTTGGCTTGCGCGGGCCGCGGGTCCGGGACATGCCGGCACCTGCGCGCACGCTGATGGCGCCGGAAGGGACGGCCTCGATGGCGGACGAGACGACGATGCGGGTCGCCGTGATGGGGGCCGGGTCCGTGGGCTGCTACTTCGGCGCCCTCCTGGCGCGTGCCGGCCTGCCGGTGACGCTGATCGGACGGCCCCATCATGTGGTGGCGATGCGGGAGCGCGGTCTCCTCCTCGACACCGCGGCGGGCCGGGCGCGCGTCGGCGTCAGCGCGACCGGCGACCCGGACGGCGTCGCGGAGGCCGACGTCGTTCTGTTCTGCGTCAAGTCGGGCGACACCGAAGCCACGGGCCGGGCCATGGCGCCCTTCCTCCATCCGGGCGCGACGGTCCTGAGCCTGCAGAACGGCGTCGACAATGCCGAGCGTCTCGAAGCCGTGCTCGGCCGGTCGGTCGTTCCGGTGGCGGTCTACGTGGCGACCGAGATGACGGGACCGGGCGCGGTCCGGCACCACGGCCGCGGCGAATTACTGATCGGCGCCTCCCCCGGGAGTGCCCGGATCGCGGAGGCGTTCCGCGCCGCCGGCATCCCCACGACGGTCTCGGACGACGCGCGGCAGGCCCTGTGGGGCAAGCTCATCGTCAACTGCGCCTACAACGCGCTCTCGGCGCTGACGCAATGGCCCTATGGCCGCCTGATCGAAGCGGAGGGCGTCGCCGAGGTGATGCGGGCGGTGGTCAGCGAGTGCAGCGCGGTGGCGCGGGCCTCGGGCATCCGGCTCCCCGACGCGATCCTCGAGACCGTGCTCGGCCTCGCCGCCACGATGCCGGACCAGTGTTCCTCGACTGCCCAGGACATCGCCCGCGGCAAGCCGAGCGAGATCGACCACCTCAACGGCTTCGTCCTTCGCAGGGGCGTCGAACTCGGCATCCCGACGCCGGCGAACCGCGTGCTGCACACCCTGGTCAAGCTGGCGGAGGCGCGCGGCACCGCGGCCGCCTGACCGCTCCGGGGGCGGGGCCGGGCATCCGCGATGCGGCCCGAGCCTCGATCCCAGCCTCAGAGCTCCGCGAGAAACCGCGCCAGCGCTTCGCCGACGGGCCGCTCCGCCGGCGCCACCTGCATCCCCGCCGCGGCCTGCTGGGCCTCGCCGATGAGCGCGTCGCGGTCGAGCGCCCCGGCCCGGAACAGGCGCAGCAGCGTGATCTGCATCAGGTATTCCATCGCCTGGATCCGAGCCTGGGTGAGGTCGTCGGGCGTATCCATCGGGGTCACCTCGGTTCGTCCGCCCCGGCGGGAGGCCTCGTGAGACCGGACCGGCCGTGCCGGACCGTTCCGGCGGCGGCCGCGCGGGGCCTGTCCTCTCGGCCCGGGCGTGTCGCTCTGGAGCAGCGCGACGGCCGGCCCGCTTCAATCAAGATTAACCAAGATGCCGCTGAATAGCAGGCAGTTAAGGTTGATTCTTCCCTCCACGGCCGGTCCAGCCTCGGCGGCGATCGCGCGGTCCTTCGTCGGATCCGCGCGCTCGGCGGAGAGCGCCCGTGCGGGAACGCGTATCCGAGTAGCGCCCGCATGTCCCACGTCGCGTACCCGTCCGCCCGCCGCACCCGCGCCCCGCGCCGCCGCCTCGGCGGGCCGCTCCTGACGATCACCGCCGGCGCCGTCGGCCTCTGCGCCTGGGCGATCCTGCTCCCGGCGAACCCGACCCGCCCGGTCGTCTCGCTCGCGAGCCTCCCGGCGGCGGTCCCGGCCGACAAGCCCGCCGCGAAGCCGCCCGGAAGCGTCGCGTGGATGCTCGATCCGGTGCCGGCGCTCGGAGCGCGGACCGGCACCCTGAGCCGCGCCGCGCCGCTCCTCGCGGCGCTCCGGCCAGCGGAGGAGCCCCGCCCCGCCGTCGCCCCGCGGCCCGAGCCGATCCGGAGCGCCGCCGCGCCGCTTCCGGTGCCGGCGGCGGAGCCCGCGCGCCTCGTGCAGACAGTCCCGATGCCGGTGCCGCGGCCCCCGGAGTTCCGGCGCGGGCCCGTCCCCGAGACCCCGCGCCTCGCGGGCCGGGCGGTGTCGCCCTCGACCCGGAGCGTGTTCCGGGCCGCCGTGGCGGACGACCGGTCGTTCGTCGAGAAGCTGTTCGGCGTCGAGCCCCGCGCCCCCGCGACGGCGCTCGCCTATGCGGGGGTCGGCAGCGAGGGCCTCGATCCGACGCCGCGCGCCCGGCTCAGCCCCAGCCCGGTGCCGCCGGTGGCGGCGAACACGGCAATCTACGACATCAGCGCGCGCCGGGTGTACCTGCCGAACGGCGAGCAGCTCGAGGCGCATTCGGGGCTCGGCGCCAGCATGGACGATCCCCGCTACGTCCACCTGCGGATGCGCGGCGCCACGCCGCCGGGCACCTACGACCTGCGGGAGCGCGAGGCCCTGTTCCACGGGGTGCGGGCGATTCGCCTGAACCCGGTCGGCGGCAGCGGCGCCATCCACGGACGCGACGGGCTCCTGGCGCATACCTACATGCTCGGACCGAGCGGCGCCTCGAACGGCTGCGTCTCGTTCCGCAACTACGACCGCTTCCTGCAGGCCTTCCTGCGGGGCGAGGTGCAGCGCCTCGTGGTCGTCGCCGGCCGCGGACAGGATGGCCCGCCGGCCGGCACCCGCCTCTTCGGGCTCCTGGACCGCTAGGCCCCCTGGGCGCCCCCGGCGGCCTACTGGCCGTCGATGCGGCTCCCGATCAGCGCGATGGCGCGCTGGTAGACCGAGGCGGCGTTCCAGCCCTGGATCGCCGCGAAGTTCGGCTCGCCCGGCTGGTAGCCGGCACCGGCACGCCAGCCATGCGCCTTCAGGAAGTTGGCGGTCGAGTTCAGGGCGTTCGGCACGCTGTCGAGGCTGCCGCCGGTGCCGTAGTTCAGGATGCTCTTCGGCAGGAACTGGGTGTGGCCGACCTCGCCATGCGCGGCGCCGCGGGTGCCCGGGTTGAGCACGCCCCGGTCGACGAGGGTGAGGGCGGCGTAGAGCTGATCGGTGAAGAAGGCCGAGCGGCGGCAGTCGTAGGCCAGGGTCGCGACGGCCGAGAGGGTGTTCACGTTGCCGCGCACCGCGCCGAAGCCCGTCTCCATGCCCCAGATCGCCAGGAGCGGGCCCGGGGGCACGCCGTAGCGCTGCTCGATCGAGGCGAACAGGGCTGCGTTCGATTGCTTCATCGCGCGACCGCGCGACACGATGGCGGGGCCGCCCCGCTTGGCCATGAACTGGTCGAGGGAGAGGCGGAAGCTCTTCTGGCCGCGGTCCGCCGAGATGGTCGCCGTCGAGTAGGAGGTCCCCATCAGGGCCGCGAGGCTGGCGGCGCTCGCGCGTCCGCGGGCCTCCTCGGCAAATTCCCGCTTCCAGGCCTCGAACCCGGCGGAGGTGTTGCCGCATTGCGCCGCGTCGGCCTTGCCGGCCACGAGGGCGAGCGCGGCGAAGCCCGCGGCGATCCAGGGCTTGGTGTACCCGCTTATGCTCATCCGAAACTCCATCAGGGCGGCGGACGGAGGATCCGCCGCTCTCCTTGCGCAACCTTAGCCGCAGCGAAGAACACCGCGACATGCCCGCGGGTTGCAGGGGCCCACCGCCACTGGACATGATGCGCCACACAGTCAATGCGGTATTGCGCAGATCGGTCGAAGGCGTCGAGAGCGCGGAGGTGTCGTGGGGCACGCCGGGACCCGCGCCGGGGGCCCTTGGCGCCCCGCGCGTCCCGTCGCCTTCCGGTGCGCCCGAGCTGCCTATTCGGGCCGCTGGATGTCGAGCGACAGGCGGGCGCGATAGAGGACAGTCCCGTCCTCGCCCCGCACGGCCGCGACGCAGTGCTGATGATCGACGCCGGCCTCGAAGTTCTGGGCGATGGCCGACATGATGCCGACGACACGCTCCTGCGTCGCCTCGATTCCGGGGACGTCGAATCCCTCCTTGTCCCGGATATGCTGTGAGCCGTCGTGCAGATCGATGAAGTAGCGGGGCATCGGCGTCCGAAGGAGAGGCAGGGTGCTGTCGGTTTGACCGGCGAGGCGGGCGAGCAGGGCTCCCCCTCCCGCCTCGCCGGACTGGTGCACCCACCGTGGCAGGGGCGCCAGTGTTAACCCTCCCGGCACATCTCATGCCAGCGTCCGATTGACGGATGCGACCGAATATCCGCCCGCGCTGTCATGTATTGCCGCGCGCGAGGGCCGCGAGGGGGCCCGCCATCAGGGCGGCGACCTCGGCCCGGCAGGTGCACAGGGCCGGGTCCTGCCGCCGGTCGGCCGGCACGCCCGGATCGTGGCAGGGCAGGCGCCGTCCACCCGCGACGTAGCCGCAGGCCGAGGCCTCCATGATGGCGGCGAGGAGGTCGGCTTCGGGCGGCGGCCCCGGGCGTGGCGTCTCCGACACCAGCGCGAGGCAGAGGCCGACGAGAAGCCCGCGCTCGAACTCGGTGGCATCCCGGGGCAGGCGGCCGGGGGCCCGGATGGCGCGGGCCTGCCGCTCCACCGGGGCGCAGCCGGCGCTCTCCGCCACGATGGCGGCGGCGACCTCGACGATGAGGGCGACGCGCACCTGCGAGCGCCCGTCGAGCCGCAGCGGGAACAGGCGGTTCGTCAGCGCCCCGATCACACGCGGCACCCGGCAGGCCGCCGTCGCGCGAGCCGGCACCCCGGTCGGGCCGGAGGGAGAACGGGCGGCATATCAGGGCCCGTCGCGCTTCGGCGGCGGCTGGTAGGCCTCCGAGGGCAGGTCGCGCGACAGGCTCTCGCCGGTACCGCGGCCCGGCGCGGGGCTCGGCGTCATGGTGGTCCCGGGCGCGTCGGCGGGCTTCAGCCCATCGGTGATGTAGCGCTGCGCGCCTCCGCCCGGGCTCTGCGGCGAGGCGACCGGCGGGGCGGGGGCGGCCTCGGGCGTCGCCGGCGCGAGGTAGCGCCGCCCGGCATCGGTCGGGCTCGGCTCCGACGGGGGCGGCACGAGGGCGCGAGGCGGCGGCGAGGGCGGCGGCGGCGCGGATCGCGGCTCGCTCGCGCGCTCGGGTTCGGCCGGCGCGGACCGGGCCGCCTGCGGCGCGGGGGGCCGGCGCCGCAGCGTGGGGACGGCCCGGGCGGGCGGTGGCGCGGACCCGACGAGGCCGTTCCCGGCCGGAAGCGCGATCACCATCCGCTCGACCGCGCCGATCAGGTCGTCGAGGCTCGCCCGGGCCGTCCGGCACAGGCGGATCCGCAGCGAGAGCGCCCGCCGCCCGGCCGGCGATTCGGCGAGGGGGCCGAACAGGCTCGACGATCCCGAAGGCCTCGGCCCGGCCCGCGGCCGCTCGAACCATTGCCAGGCGTAGAGGCAGTCCGGCCCGAGCGCGATGCCGATCGGCCCGTAGGCGTTGCGCCGCGGGACCGGGAGCACGCGCATCACCTGCCCGGGAAACCGGACCGCGATCTCGCCGTCGATCCCGAACTGGCTCGGCTTCGCCAGGCGCGGCGGGAAGGCGAGGAGGAGGTCGCCGGTCTCGTTGCGCAGGGCGATCTCGGCGTGGTTGCGCCCGTCGCCTCCCTCGTACCGGATGCGCTGGTCGAACCCGTCCCGCACCCGCGTCTCGACGATGCCCGTGACGGCGCCCGCGCCCGGCAAGCGCAGGGCCGGCGTCGCCTGCGCGCGGGCGGATCCGGCTGCAGCCAGAAGCCCAAGGCCCAGGCTCAGGCCGCCGATGCCCGCCGCGCGAAGCGCGCGCCACCCCGGCCTCACGGGAAGGCCCTCGGGTTCTGTGCGGTCCGGTCCGAGGAGGCGCGGCCGGGCACCGAGAAGCGGTCGATCTCCGGCGTGCCGGCGCGGCTGCGGTCCGCCTGCTGGTCCTGCCAGAGGGTCCCCTGCGGCGGCGGGCTCAGGCCCTCGGGCTTGTCGAGGCCGTTATAGCCGGGCAGCAGGGCGTAGCCGTAGCGCTCGTAGGGCATCGCCCCCGCGCCCGGCACCCGGCGCGCCACCAGCGGAACGGCGGCGGTGGCGGGCTCCTTCGCGTAGCCGCCCGCGGGCGGCGCCTCGGCGAGCAGCCTCTGCACCGAGCCCGGCGGGTAGCGCAGCGGGTTGTCGAGGGGCACGGGCAGGGGGAACTCGTTGCGCTGGACGGCGAGCGGCTTCGCCTCCGCCCGCGCTCCCGCGGTGGCGGCGTCCGGCCGCGGCACCCGGCCGTAGGGCGACGGCGAGGGCTCCGGCTTCGGGGCGGTCGCCTGGCGCGCGGGCGGGGCCGCCGGCTGCGGGTTGGCGCAGGGCAGGGGCGGCCCGCCCGTATCCTCGCGGAAGAGCAGGTCCACCACCTTCGGAAAAAGGCCGTCGTAGCGGTTCACCGTCTCGAGATAGGGCTTCTGCCGCTTCAGGCGCTGCAGGGTGAGGGCGTAGCCGAACACCGTGCTCTCGCCCGGTAGCCAGGCCACCGCCCTCTGGAACCACTCGAGGGCCGCCTCGAACTGGCAGGAATTGTAGGCGTACCAGGCGAGCCCCTGCGCACCCTCGCCGGAGCCCGAGGCGATCACGACCTTGGCGTAGCGCTCGATCCGGGCCGGCTCGATGAAGGGCGGGCTGGCCAGGGTCAGCTTCCGCTCCAGGAGGTCGATGAACAGGATCTCGTTGCCGACGAAGCGGTCGCGCCAGGCGTAGGCGACCTCCTCGGCCTCGCGCAGCATGTTGAGCTCGCGCAGGGTGTGGGCGAGGCCGTGCGCCACCATCGCGTCGCCGCCGCGGGCGATCGCCTGCTTGAACCATTCCAGGGCCTCGCGGAACTGGTGGCGCCTGTAGGCGTACCAGCCGAGCAGACCGGTCTGGCTCGGGTCGTTGCCCTTGCGGGCATAGGTCTGGAAGGCGGTGAGGTCGGCAAGGCTCGGCGTCTGCGCCGGCTCGTCGTGCAGGAAGGCGGCGATGCGCGCCCGGGTGATGTCGAGGCGGATCGGATCGAACTCGGAAGCGCCCTCCGCATCCTGCCGGCCCATCGCGATCAGGCGCTCGGCCTGATCCATCTTGATGTGGGTCATCGCCTTCTGGATCGTGGCGAGGCGCGCGCCCGCATCGCTGCTGCCGTCGAGGACGGACTTGTAGAGGCTGAAGGCGTCCTCGCCGGCCTCCGTCGCCGCGAGGGCGTCGGCGATGGCCCAGTTGCTCTCGACGTCCGAGGGGTCGAGGGCCGCCGGATCGGTGCGGTAGAGCCCGACCACCTCCTCGGGGCTCCTGCCGGACACCGCCCTGATGCGGTTGCGGAACTCGGCGCGCCGGAGCTTGCGGGCGAGTTCCTCCGAGGGCTGCCAGTTCGGATCGACCGAGCGGCGGGAGGCGATGGCGGCCCGCAGATCCTCGAAGCGCCCGGCCGTGAACAGGTCCCAGAGGGGCGCCTCCTCGGGCGGGCTCGGCTGCAGGCTGTCGAGGTCGGCCGGCTCGATCCAGCCCGGATAGAGGCGCTTCAGCCGGGCGATCTCGGCCCTCATCCGGGCCGTCTGCTTCTGCGAGGCGTAGTAGCGCAGCGCGCTCTCGTCGACCATTCCGGAACTGCCGGAGGTGTCCGGGTCCGCCAGGATCGCGGGCGCGCGCGCCCCGTCGCCGTAGACGATGCGGGGGGAAGCCTCGGGGGCGCCGGTCTGCGGCGCGGGAGCGCCGGTCTGCGCCGCGAGCGGCGTCGCGACGCCGAGGGCGAGGGCGGCGGCGAGGCCGAGGGCAGGGCGCGCACGGGCGCGCGACGGTCTCATCGCTTCAGACATGCCGGGTATCGCATCCGTGCCGCGATCAGGGCGAGAAGGTGCAACGTAGACGGGTAGTAGTTCTGATTGTCTTGGACCGTCTCGAAGCCTTCGGGAAGGGGCGTGTTGGCCGCCGCACAGGCGGTGAGCGCCGATAGGGCGGCGTAGCCCGGCTCCGTCAGCCACTCGACCGGGCGGCCATCGGCGGTGTCGACGATCGGCAGCCGCTCGCGATCGATGCCGCCCCAGAGCGTGCGGAAGGGCGCGAGGTCCTCGGGCCGCCCGACGCCGGCCCAGGCGAGGTACAGGGGCACGCGGATCGCGTTGTAGGAGAACAGGGCCGGAAAGCCGTCGGCGGGCCGGGGGGCCTCCTTCACGGAGATCCACTCGGTGGGCAGGCTGCTCGGTCCGAACCGGGATTGGCGCAGGAGGCTCACGCCGCTGCGCAGCAGCGCCGCCCAATCGTATTCGGGCGCGACGATGGACAGGCGCTGGAAGGCCGGGAACACCCAGTAGGACAGGTTGACGAGGGGGCCGTCGCTGCGCTCGCGGGCGGAGAAGCCGGAGACCGCGGGCAGGATCAGGGCGCCGTGCGGATCCTTGAACAGGAGGGTCTTGCGCCCGAACTCGACGGCGATGCGGCGGGCGGCGGTGCGGTAGGCGGGCTCGCCCCAGGCCTCGGCGGCCTCGGTCAGGGCCCAGGCCACCAGGATGTCGCCATCCGTGGCGTTGTTCATGTCGGCCACGCCCGGCCGCCTGTCGGGCGCCCAGCGCCAGGCCAGGAGCTCGTCCGACCGGACCATCAGGTTCGCCCGGGCCCAGCCCCAGATCCGCTCGAAGGCGGGCCGGTCGCCCGCGGCCACCGCCAGCAGCATGCCGTAGCCCTGGCCCTCGCTGTGGCTGATCAGGCCGTTCGCGGTGTCGACGACCCGGCCCTGCTCGGTGATGAAGCGGCCCCGGTAGGAGCGCCAGCCCGGATCGTCGCCGAGGATCCCCGCGAGGGGAAGGCCGGGCGCGGTGCGCGCCGGGCCCTCGCTGCGGGGAGCGTTCGGCAGGGCGGTGGATGGCGGCACGATGACGGCCTCCGGCGATTGCGAGCGGGCCGGGCCACCGGAGAGGCCGGCGAGCAGGACGACGACGGCCGGGGCGGCCCACCGGCCCGGGGCGGATGCCCGCGCGCCGGACCTCATCGGTTCTGCCTGCCGAGATGGCGGACGAGGCTCGTGGTGGCGAGCCCGAGGGACAGCGCCATCAGGAGCGTCATCCCGACGTAATAGGCGGGGTTGAGGGAGAGCCAGGCCGCCGAGACGAGGCGGAAATTCGCGAGCGACCAGGGCTGCGTCTCGATGAGGTCGACGCGCTCGGGCTGCACCACCGTGAGGCTGCCGTCCGAGGCGTCGAGGAAGGCGGCCTGCCCGACGAGGCGGGTCCAGACCACGGGGTCGACGAGGCAGGACACGGACGCCTTGAGCATCGAGGGGTTCGGGGCGGTCACCAGAACGGTGCGCTCAGCGAGCGGCCCGGTGGCGGCGCTCTCGGCGATGATCAGCGACGCGCGCGGGTTGACGGTGGCGGCCTGCGAGGCCGCCGGGGCCTTGCTCCAGCCGAGGACCGCCTCGCGGAGCTCGGCCACGCGGCGGGACGCGCCGTCCCAGGCCTCGAGCAGAGCCCCCGAGAGGGAGTTCGTACCCCGGAGCGAATCGCTCCAGCGCGCCAGGGGGTCCTGGTCGGAGGGCGCCGGCGCCGGGCGGGGCGCCGGCGCCTGGGGCGAGATCGGCACGGGCGCGGCGGCGGCCACGCGCAACGGCATGGCGGTGGCCGGGAGGGCGCAGCGCATCGGCAGGTTGCGGCGCAGGCGGTCGAGGGTGAGGACGCCCTCGGCCCCGAACTGCCCGGGCGTCGCCACGGTCTCGGCCCGGCCCTCCCAGATGCGCCGGATCTGGTCGGGGTCGAGGCCGACCGCTTCGATCGTGACGGGGTTGAGCGCGCGGGCCGGGGCGACCACGAGGTTCGCGCCGCCGCCCGTGGCGCGCTCGTCGGCGCTGACCTCGAAATCGATGACGCGCTTGGCCGCGATGGCGAGGCGGGCGGCGAGCATCGCGGCGGCGTCGGCCGAATCCCGATCCGGCGTCGGCAGGACGAGGCGCGGGCGCGGGCCGCTGACGAAGGGCACCGCCCCCGCCTTCACGGCGGCGAGGTCGGGACTGCGCACGGCGCGCGCCAGCGACGGGATCTCGATGCGCGTCCGGTCGAGGAACAGGAAGCGCGCCCGCCTCGCCCCGGGGGCGAGCGTGTCGCAGGCCCGATCGGCGGCGGTGGGCAGCTGTGCGGCGATCTCGATGCGGTTGAGGCCCGGGCGCCACAGGCTCAGGGGCAGCGGGATGGCGCTGTCCTCGAAGACCTCGCCGCGGGTGTAGGGCAGCGGCACGCTGGCGGCGTTGCGCCCATTGATGTCGACGACGATCTGCGCGCTCGGCTCCAGTCCGGCGGCGTAGCCCCCGGCGAGGTGCAGCATGACCTTGCCGTAATCCGCCGGGACGAAATCGGCGGGGAAGCGCACCTCGAAGCCGACGCGCAGCAGGCGCCCGTTGAACTCGCGGGTGGCGACGCCGAGGGTCTCGAGGCTCAGGCTCTCGCCGCCCGAGACCGGGTAGCCGCGCACCAGTTCGGCGAGGCGGGTCCCGGACGGGGTGCCGGCCGGCTCGCCGGAGCCGGCGAGCATCCGGATCGCCTCGCGCACATCGCTGCCGCTCGCCCCCGTGACCACGAGGACCGTCGCCCGGTTCGCCCGCGCCGGCAGGAGGCCGAGCTTCGGGCCGCCGATCGGGCCGATCTCCTCGAGGCCCTCGGTGCCGCGAAGCTCGGCCGCGGTCCCGACCAGGAGGTTGATGCCGGTACGCCCGGCCATCGGCGGCCCGAAGGTGACCGCGGGCCGCGCCAGG
This sequence comes from Methylobacterium planeticum, assembly GCF_008806345.1. Lineage (GTDB taxonomy): Bacteria > Pseudomonadota > Alphaproteobacteria > Rhizobiales > Beijerinckiaceae > Methylobacterium > Methylobacterium planeticum. The sequence continues at coordinate 193,619 of NZ_VZZJ01000006.1, forward strand.
CGCCCGACCAGGGCGACCGCCTGGACGGCGCCGATCATCCGTTCGAGCCGCTCGAGGCTCGGCTTCTCGGTGAGCAGGACGCTGATCGGGAGCGCGCCGCTCTCGTCCGGCTCGAGGGCCGCGAGGGTCCGGAGGTCGAGGTCCGTGGCGGGGCCGACGACGAGGCCGGAGCGCGAGGGATCGATCTGGGTCCAGAGCTCGTAGGTGGCGTCGATCGAGCAATCCACCCGGTGGCGCTGGCTCACCGTGAAGCCGACGGCGTTGTAGCCCGCCTTGAGCACGCCCTCGGGGATCGCGAACTCGACCACCTTCACGGCACCCGGCGCCTGGATCCGGGTCCAGCCGACCTTGGTGCCGTTGACGCTCCCGGTCAGCTCCGAGGCTTCGGGCGCGACCGAGATCGCCGACAGATAAGAGATGCGCAGACGCGCCCCCCCGCGCGCCTGCGCCTCCGTGAGGAAGACCGGGAATTGCAGGGTGTCGTCCTCCCCCGCGAGCCGGTAGCCGCGAGTGCCGGCGGGGAAGCGCCGCGCCGCCGCGATGCCGGCCGTCAGCGCCCCGCGCCGCGCCGCGTCGGTCTCCGGCTGGGGGGGCGCCGGTGGGGCGGACGGCGCGGCGGGCGGCGTGGAGGGGGCCGCGCCCGCGCGCAGGGCGTCGCCCGTCGGCGGCACGGTCAGCCGCTCGGCCGGCCCGGCGCCGAGGAAGCTCTGCGCCCGCGCGGGCGGCGCGGACAGGACCGCGCCGGTCAGGAGGGCTGCGAGGCACGACGCGGCGCGCAGGCGCCAGAGGAGCATCATGGCGACCTCACACCGTGCTCGTGCGGCGCCCGCGCTCGGCGGCCAGGACGCGCTCGTTCTCGAATTCGAGCATCAGGCGCACCCAGTCGCTCGAGGCTTCGGCCTCGGCCGGGACCAGGGCCGCCCGCACCGGCTCGGGGTGGCGCACCGGCGGGTCGAGCGGGGGACCGGGCAGCGTCGCGGGCGCCGGGTCCGGCTCGTCGAAGACCGGGGCCGGGGCCGGATCGACCGCGACGGGGGGCCCCTCCCCGGCGAGGGCGTAGCGCAAAGCCCGCAGGGGCTCGACGAGGCCCCACCAGACGAATTGCAGGGTGCCCGACAGGATGTCCTTGTGGCGGCGGCGGCGCAGCTGGAAGCGCCGCATCGCCTCGGCGTCGCCGTACATCAGGCCGGCGAGCGCGGTGTAATCCTGCGGCCGCAGCGTGCCGAAGCGCAGGTGGCAGGTCGCCTCGTCGCCGGTCCGGGCGACGCGGTCGAGGGTGACGGGCAGCGCGCCCCCCGGCCGCGCCCCCGGGACCGGGACCACGGTCAGCGCGCCCGCCATGGCCCGGTGCCCGGCGCCGGGGACGAGGTGGCCGCTCGGCAACCGGAGCGTGCAGGCCTCGGCGGAGACCCGCTCGATCGCGACGTCGACGGCCCGGCCGCCGAGGGTGAGGACCCCGCGCCGGTCGATCGGCAGGGACGGGGTCCGCTCGCGCTGGCGCCGCTCGGCGCAGACCCCGAGGGCCGCGCCCGCCGTCAGCAGGTTGAAGAAGTTCCACAGGCCGACGACGAGCATCAGGTTGGTGACGCCCGGCTCGAACAGGTAGCGCCAGGCGGCGACCGCGCAGCCGGCGAACAGCAGGGCGTAGACGGCGAAGAACGGCAGCGCGAGGGACGAGAGGTGGTCGTGGTCGAGGTTCGCGCCCTTGTTGGTGACCTTGAAGGTCGGCTTGCGCGGCGAGACCATCACCGAGACGATCGCCTTCGAGAGGTAGAGCCCCTGGATGTACTCGTAGAGCTCCGAGACGAAGGGCCAGCGGAACTTCCCGTAGACGTAGTTCTGCATCATCAGGTTGATGACGATGTAGGTCGCCGTGTAGGCGATCGATTCGTCGACGCTGGCGACGAAGATCTTCAGGTCGAAGAAGATGTGCAGCAGCGGCGCGAACATGAAGATCAGCCGCGGCACCGGGAAGAACCAGAACGTCATGCTCGACAGGTAGGCGAGCTTCTGGATCGGCTTCAGGCCCGTCTGGAAGGCGGGGTTCTTCAGGAGCAGGATCTGGAACATGCCCTGGCACCAGCGCGAGCGCTGGCCGATGAAATCCGCCAGGGTGTCGGGCTGCAGCCCGGCGATCAGCGGCTTGTCGACATAGGCGCTGGTCCAGCCGCGCGCGTGCAACTCGAAGGCGGTCTCGCAATCCTCCGTGATGGTGATGCCCGAGAATCCCCCCGCCTCGTCGAGGGCCTCGCGGCGCAGGAGCGCGGCCGATCCGCAGAAGAACGAGCCGTTCCACTTGTCGAGCCCGCGCTGCGTCACCGCGTAGAACATCTCGTTCTCGGAGGGCATGCGCTCGAAGGTGCGCAGGTTCCGCTCGATCGGGTCGGGGTTCAGGAAGGCGTGCGGCGTCTGCACCAGGAACAGGCGCGGATCCTGCGCGAAGTAGCCGATCGTCTCGCGCAGGAACGAGCGGAACGGCACGTGGTCGGCGTCGAACACCACCACGATCTCGCCGGTCGCCTGGGCGAGCCCGTTGTTCAGGTTGCCGGCCTTCGCGTGCAGGTTGCGTTCCCGGGTGAGGTAGCGGGCGCCGTGGTCGGCGCAGAGCGCCGTGAGCGCGGCGCGGCGCCGGCGCGCGGCCTCGGCCTTGCGGGGGTCGGGATCGGCGCATTTCTGGTCGGTGCCGCCGTCGTCGAGGAGCCAGATCGTCAGCTTCTCGGGCGGGTAGCTCATCTGCCGGGCGGCCGCGAGGGTCATGGCGAGGATCGCCGCGTCCTCGTTGTAGGTCGGCACGAAGACGTCGACGCTCGGCAGGTCGCCGGCGGGCGCCGCCGGCGGGGGCGGGCGCCGCAGGGGGTCGGCGTTGATGATCAGGCTGACGAACAGGATGAAGACGCAGTACAGCTCGCCGACGAGCAGCAGCAGCCCGAACCCGAAGCTGACCGGGTCGGCCGGGGAGGGCAGGGTGCTGGTCACCCGCCACAGGATGTAGCGGAGCACCACGAGGCTCCCCATCGCCAGGAAGACGAAGCGGGTGCGCGGGCCGTCGAGGAAGAGCCAGAGCACGATCATGGCCGCCATGGCGGCGAGGCTCATGGCGAGCTGGTTGCCGGTGCCGACGGGCTGGCTCAGCAGGAGGAGGCCGGCCGCGGTCGTCCCCATCCACGCGAGCCAACGGACCGCACTTCTCACGCCTGCCTCTCCCGGGTCGCGGCTCGCCTCACCATCGGAATATGACCGTTTCTGGATCAGTCTCGGGATTCTCGGCCCATCATCTGACGAAATTTGCGGGCGTTCGGGTCAAAAATAAGTCACCATTCGAAGGATGAGCGCAAGCGCCTCCGGGGCCGCAGGCACAACTTTCGAAATCCGCCAGAGTTCGACCGCCGAATATCCGTAAAATTACGACGATCTCCAATGGATCGACGACGGCGCAGCGCAGATTAATATTTTCGCACGCGATCGACCAGACGATTTTCATTCATGCAGGTCTTCCCCAAGTGGGGAAACCTGGCGGAAATAGCCGCCGGGAGATGAACCCCGCGGAGTCACCGGGCCGCCACCGGAAGGGCCCCGCAGGCGAAGCATCCGGTCGCCCGGAACAGCCCTTCTCGAAATCGCAAACCTGAAGCTCATCAGGATCTTGGGCCGGAACAGGCGCGGGAGAGCGGTGCGAGGCCGCGCTCAGAAGTTCGCGCGCGCCTCGACGCTCGAGTAATAGCCCGATCCCTGGACCCGATCCTTGACGTAGCCGGCCGCGAGGGAGACCTGGACCGGCCCGAAGGCCAGGCCCGACAGGTGGGCGCCGACGCGGTACTGGCGGAAGAAGTCGTCGCCGAGGAACAGCGCCTCAGGTCCGATATAGACGCCGTCCGCCACCATGTAGCCGACGCGGAAGCGCGAGTAATAGGCGTTGAACTTGGTCGAGTAGGCGCCGTAGGCGGAGACCATGGTCCGGTCGGTCGGGGTCGCGTAGAGGCTCGCCGCGACCTTGAGGCCGACGCCGGTGCCCACCACCGGGTTGCCCGGATCGGGAACCGAGAGCTGGTTGCTGCGCACGTTGAAGCCGATATAGCCGGCGAGCGCCGCGTCCCGCCAGATCCACTCGTAACCGGTGAGGAGGCCGCCCTCCTGCTGGTAGCCGTTGACCCGGGCGGCGACCGCGCGGCCGGGATAGGAGTAGGTGCCGGCGATGCCCTCGACGCGCACGCGCACGCCGCTCTGGGTCGGCGGGCCGCCGGGCGCGGCCGTCACGGTCAGCGAGCCGAAGGCGGAGCTGTTCGAGGTCACGCTCGTCGACCCGTCGACGGCGACCGCCCAGCTGTCGTCCACGGCCTGCTGCTGCGCCCCCGTGTACCAGTCGGCCGCCCCGTTCGCAGCCGGCAGGTCCGCCGCCCGCACGGGGCCCCCGGACAGTATCGGCGCGACGGCGGCGAAGACGATCATGGATCTGCCCGCGCTCCGCGAGACTCGATGCTGCCGGACGATCCCCAAGGCCGCTCCCTCCACGGGTTTCGGTGTTCCGATGCACCGATTTATCCCTGTCGAGGGTTAACAAGTACTCAGCTTGACGTTGTACATTTCATCGAAAGAACCGTACGGACGCCTCACGCAGCCTCGGCGCGCTGGGGCGACACGGCGCCGAGGATCGCCGCGAGATCCTCCTGCCGGAACGGCTTGTCGAGCTGCAGGAACGCGCGCGCGGCGCTCGGCAATTGCCCGTGGGGGCTCGCCAGGATGATGCGGATGCCGGGATGGCGCTCGACCACCGTGGCGGCGAGCTGGAGCCCCGTCATCACCGGCATGGACTGGTCCGCGATCATGGCGTCGTAGCCGGCGCTCTCGGCGAGCAGCGCGAGCGCGTGCTCGCCCGAGGCCGCCTGCACCACGCGATGCCCGAGATCGATCAAGGCCTCGGCGAGGCTCGCCCGCACGAGGCTGTCGCTCTCGACGAGGAGGATGCGCAGGTCCGGCTGCCCGGGCGGCGCCTCGGCCGCGCGCGCCCGCTCGGCCGCCGGGAGCCAGATCTCCGCCAGGAAGGCGGCCTCGGCCGTCCCGTCCGACACGAGGTGGAGGCCGCCCCCGGCCTCGCCGAGGAGGAGCGCCACCGTGGCCAGAGCCTCGGTCGTGCTCGTTCGCGGGCCGGTTCCGGGCGTCGGGCGCCCGCTGGCGAGGAGGAGGCGGAGATAGGGGCCGGGCGGCAGATCGAGGCCCGGCGCCTCTCCGTCGCCCGGCGCGGCCGCCCCGATGGCGAAGCCGTTCAGCCCGAGGTCGCGGAAGTGGAAGGCGACGTTGAGGAGGAGGACTTCGAGGAAGCGCTCGCCGCACCGCGCCCGCGGCAGGTCCGCCGGGATGCGGTCGATCACCGGCGTGCCGCGCAGGACGTTCGCCTGCAGGAAGGGGAGGAAGGCCGCGACCGTCGCCGCGAGATCGCTCTCGGCCACGGATCCGGCCGTGTGCTCGGCATCGCCGCGGACGAGGTGCAGCAGCCGCCGGGTCAGGGCCGTGCCGCGGAGCGCCCCCGTCAGGGCCGCGTCGACGAGGCGGGCGGGATCGGGCTCGAGGGCGTGGCGGCGCCGCAGCGCCCCGAGATTGGCCTGGACGACGGTCAGCACGGCGTTGAAATCGTGGACGATCCCGTCCGTGACCCGCCGCAGGACGAGGTCGCGCCGGCGCTCGTTCAGGTCGGCCGGCCGCAGCGCTCCGATCCTCTGCTCCGCGGTCAGCGCGCGGCTGAGGGCGTGGAGGCGCGGCGTGCCGCCGGCGTCGGGTTCGGCGTCGCGCAGGAAGCGCACGAGGACGCGGCGGTCTCCGGAGGCACCGTGCGCCCGGGTGCGCAGGACGACGTCGTGCGGGCCGTCCGCCGCGAGCGCGGCCCGGATGGTGAGCGCCAGGAGATCGTGGTCGGCGGGGTCGAACCGTGCGGTCAGGTCGGTCAGCTCGGCGGCCCGGTCGATGGCGGCGGGCGTGCCGAGGCTGTCCCGGTCCGCCCAGATCACCCGGTTGGTGGCCGGATCGATCTCCCAGCAGCTCCAGCCGGACATCGCCTCGAAGGTCTGGAGCCGGCGCTTGACCCGGTCGAGGCCGGTGCCGGCGCCGGCCAGGAAAGCCTCGGAGCTCCTGGCGCGCCCCGCCATCACCCGGGTCAGCGCGTCGAACTCGCTGACCCGGGAGACCGGCGCGGCCTCGCCGTCCGGCGCCTGCGCCCCGGCGAGGCGGGCGAGCGGCCGGGCCGCGCGGCCCGCGAGCGCGTAGCCGAGGATGGCCGCCGCGAGGGTCAGGGCGAGGCCGAACCCGAGGACCCTTCCGCCCGGGGTCTCGAAGGCGGCGTTCGCGCCGCGCGGCGCCTGGGCGGTGACCAGCCAGCCGGAACTCGCGAGGTCGCCGTAGCCGCGCGTCGGCGCCGAGGCCTCGAGGAGCGAGGCGGCCCCGGTCGCCGGTCCGCCCGCCAGGATCTGGCCGTCGGCCCCCGTGACCGTGAAGGCGGCGCCGGGGAGCGCCAGGGACCGGCGCAGCTGCGCATCGATGCCTGAGAAGAAGTCCGGGCCGATCCGGAGGAGGAGGCGGTCGCTCTGCCCCGGCGTGCCGAGGGAGACGGCCACGTCGACGACGCCGCTCGCCGCATCCCCCGTGGCGACGACCATCTGGGCATTCCGCGCCCGGGCGAACCAGGTCTGCCGCGCGAGGTTCTGGCCGAGCCGGCGCGGGTCGCCCGCGGCCCGCACGCCGCCCTCCGGCGTCACCAGGATCGCCTCGCGGTAGACCGGGTTCTGCGACAGCCAGGCCTGGAGCAGGGCCGAGCGCTCGCCGTCGGGCAGCGCGGCATCGCCGGGCCGCAGGAACAGGGTGGCGTTGCGCGCATCCGTCTCGACGGCGTGGAGGCCCTGGTCGATCGCCTGCGCGTAGGCGCGCGCGGCGGCGAGCACCGCCTGCTCCGCCGCGCCCGAACCGGGATGCGAGTCCGCGACGCCGAGGCCGAGCCACGCCAGGGCGAACGCCACGGCCGCGATGCCGGCGAGTTGCGCCGCGTTCAGCACCCTCAGCGGGATCCGGACGGAGTCCAGCATGCAGTCGCTCCGCCGGCCTCGCCTGCCGGTCGCGGCAGGCCACGATCGGCCATCCGTCCGGTCAAGCGAGGGCGGGAAGCGCTTAAAGGCGGGTTAAGAGGCCCGCGGAAACCGCCCGCTCCGGGGCTTTCCCCCCAGGCGAAACCTCTCGGGCGAACACCCTCACGGCGGTCCCGGCGCGAGCGAGCGCCTGAACCGCCGGGGCTCGGGCGAATCGGGCGCGGCTCAGCGCGCCTGATAGGTGTGCTCGGTCGCCGGGAAGGTGCCGGCCCGGACCTCCTCGGCATAGGCCCGCACCGAATCCTCGATCTGGCTGCGCAGGGAGCCGAAGCTCTTCACGAATTTCGGCGCCCGGTCGCTCAGCCCCAGCATGTCCTCGAGGACGAGGATCTGGCCGTCGCACTCGGCGGTGGCGCCGATCCCGATGGTCGGGGCGGTGACGTCGGGGGAGCGCGCGATGGCGCGGGCCACGGGCTCCACGATGCCCTCGAGGACGATCGCGAAGGCGCCGGCCTCGCTGATCGCGCGGGCATCCTCCATCAGCTGGCGCTCGGCCTCGGCCCCGCGGCCCTGGACCCGGAAGCCGCCCATCGTATTCACCGATTGGGGGGTGAGCCCGATATGGCCCATCACCGGGACGCCGCGCTGGGTCAGGAACGCCACCGTGTCGGCGAAGCGCGCGCCGCCCTCCATCTTGATCGCCCCGGCGCCCGTCTCCTTCAGCACGCGGGCGGCGCTGAGGAAGGCCTGCTCGCGGCTCGCCTCGTAGGAGCCGAAGGGCATGTCGACGACCACGAGGGCGCGCGAGGTCCCGCGCATCACCGCCTGCGCCTGCAGGATCATCATCTCGAGGGTGACGGGCAGGGTCGATTCCATGCCGTGCATCACCATCCCGAGGGAATCGCCCACGAGGATGAAGTCGCAATAGGCGTCGAGGATGCTCGCCGTGTGGGCATGGTAGGCGGTGAGCGCGATGATCTTGCGGCCCTCGGCCTTGCTCCTGGCGAGGTCGATCGCGCGCAGGCGGCGGGATTGGACAACCTGGGACATCGCTCAAATACCCATCTCTCACGCGTGAGCGCCGGACCCCGCGCGGGCCTGCCCTCCAGGCTCCGTGCGCGGGCGCTCGGCGGCGCTTATACAACGCCGGAGACCGGGAATCTGCCGCGCGGCCGGCCGTTCGGGCGCCGGGCATGACAGATGCCCCCGCGGATCAAGGCCGGCGCGTCGCTGAAACAGGGGATGAGGGTCGCCCGGGAGGGGCCTGCGGCCGCGTGCAGATCATGGCGATGGCGTCGCCGGACCGATGCCCTTTGCGGGCGTTTCCTCCCGAGACTTCGGCCCCTCCGGGCCTGCCTTGTTTCCGCCACAACCGCGGCGGTGTCAACAGATCCGCGCGTGAGAAACGACCCCGAAGCTGCTGATACTTTAGGCGAAAACGGGGATGCGCACGCTTGCGGCAACGGCGGCGCCCGGCGGCGCAGATCCGGTCCCTCGCGGCCCCCCCGGGCCGGTGATCCGGGCCCGCAGGTTCGGCCGCCAAGGCCCCGGCGTCAGAGGGTTTTCTCGACGAGGCTCTCGATCCATTCCGGCTGCGTCTCGCCGACCGAGCGCCCGACCTCCTGCCGGCCCTTGTAGGCGATCAGGGTGCTCTGCTGGCGCGCATCGAAGCGGCGCAGCAGGGGCTTCTGCGTGTCGAAATCGATCTCGAGGAGGACGAGGTCCTTGAAGCGCGGATCGGCCCCGAGCTTGGCGAGGATCGGCTTCTGCGTCCGGCAGATCGGGCACCAGGGCGCCGACACCACGACGAGGACCGGTTTGCCGGCGGCCTGCGCCGCCTCGAAGGTCTCGGGGTCGAAGGGCTGGGCCGCCGCCGGGGCCGCGAGGCCTACCGCGACGAGGCCGGCCGCGAGCAGGGCGGCCACCGGGAAACGGAGGAAGCGACGGCGACCGATCATGGCGTGGCTGTCCTTGCGGGGGGCGCCTCAGCGCTGGGCGTCGCCCGCGGCGCGCGCGGCCCAGGCGGGATCAGGCTTGATCACCGCGGTCTCGTGCTTGTCCTGCCAGCCCTCGATCCCCTCGGGGAACCAGTGCACGCGGGTGTATCCCTTGAGGACGAGGCGCTTGGCCGCGTTCCAGCTGCCCCAGCAATCCGGGTGGCAGAAGGTGACGATGACCTTGCCCTTGTCGTTGCCCGTGAGGGCCGCGACGCGCTCGTAGAACAGGGCCTCGTGCGCCGGGTCCGTCGGCGCCGCGCCCGCATTCGGCATCCAGACGGCGCCCGGGACCGAGCGGTGCGCGGGCAGCCACGGGCGGTCGGCCGGGAAGTTCTGGGGCTTGCGGTCGGCGATTGCCACGTCGAGGAGCAGCGGCCCGCCGGGCATCAGCGCGTCGAGGGCGGCGATGTCGACGACCGTCGCCCCCGCGAGCGTCGCCGGGGTGTAGCCGTGCTGGGGCCCGGTCCAGATCCCGTCGGGCTCGGGCACGTTCAGGGGCGAATCGGCGGGGGCGGCCGCGAGAAGCAGGGCGGCCGCCAGGATCGTGGCGCCCCGCAGGGCGGCGCTCGGGACGCGGCGCATCGGCAAGCCCTCGCGGCGCCTCAGTTGCTCGGGGAGGGCGCCGTGAAGCTGTGCTCCCAGCGGCCGCCCTGGTTGTCCGTCGCCGCCACCGTGATCGGCCCCTTGCCGGCGGGGTTCAGGGCGAAGTTGATCACCGGGTTCGAGGCGATCGAGATGTCCCCGTCGAGGTCGAACACGGTCTGGCCGCCATAGGTCACCGAGACCGTCTGGATGTAGCGGGCCGGCGTGTAGTCGCGCGTAACCTGGTTCATCTGCATCCCCGAGAAGTTCGGGTGGCGGATCATCAGGGTCGCCTCCAACGGCTTGCCGGGCTGGCTCTCGGCGAACTTCATCTTCATGTCGCCCATGCCGCGCATGGCCTCCTCGTCGCTCATCCCCATCGGGGCGGAGCAGCCGCCGGAGGCCTTCACGAACTTCGTCGCCTCGACGAGGCGCCCGTCGGTCAGCTCCGCGACGGCGTGGACGTTGGTGTAGTTGTTGATCCGCACCCGCAGCCGCAGCTCACCCGGGTCCGCGGCCGGGCCGAAGCGGAAATGCGCCGCATAGGGCGAGGGGTTGTCGTCGATGACGAAGTGCACGCCCTTGATCCGGCCCTTGTCGGGCATCGTCAGGGTGATGGGCACCAGGGCCGCGTCGAGGGCGCGGGCGGGGGCGTCGATCTGGATCAGCGTGTCGGTCGGCTCGATCTTGCGCGCGCCGAAGATCGACTTGGCGATCTCGTCCCAGCGGGCCTGGCGCTCGGCATCCCCGTCCGAGGCGCCGGCGGCGCCGGCCGGCCCGTTGATGGCCGCGGCCGAGAGGGTCAGGCCCAGGGCGAGCAGGAGGGTGTTCTTCATGGCGTGTCTCCTCGATAGTCGATGTGGCCCCGGGGCTATTCCCACTCAAGTTCTTTGTAGGCCTGCGTGACGTTGCGGCCGTGATAAGTCTCGAACAGAACCCATCGCTCCCGCTCCGACTGCGCCACGGTTCCCACCGCGGCCTCGATCGGGATGTCGGCCGCGATCGCCTTGCGGGTCTCGTCGCGCAGGGCGGAGAGGTAACGCGTGAGATCGGCGAGCGCGGGCGCGACATCGACGATAGCGGGCCCGTGCCCGGGCACGGCGCGGCCGGCGCCGAGGCCCTTCAGCGCCTCGATCTCCTTGAGCCAGCCGATGAGGCTGCCGTCGAGGGAGGGCACGCGGTTGACGAACAGGAGGTCGGCCGGGAAGAGCAGGCCGCTCTCCGTATCGAGCATCGACAGGTCGCAGCTCGTATGGGCGGTGCCGTGCGCGGTCAGGCGCAGGCGGCGGTCGCCGAGGTCGATCTCGGCCCCGCCGGTCACGCTCTGGGTCGGGTAGACCACCTCACCGGCCCGGCCGGGCCCGAGGATCTCCTCGAGCCGCTTGCGGTAATACGCCCCGCGCGATTCGAGCGCCGGGCGCAGGGCGTGGTGGCCGATGACGTTCGGCGCATCCTCCGCGAAGGCGGCGGCGCCGAAGCAATGGTCCGGGTGGACGTGGCTGAGGACGACGTGGCGGATCGGCTTGTCCGTGCGCTTGCGGATCTCGGCCCGCAGGCGCTGGCCGTCGGCGAGGCTGCCCCCCGTCTCGGTGACGAGGACCCCGTCGCGCCCGATGACGAAGCCGATATTGGCGATGGCGTCGCCGTTCTCCGGCGTCGCCTCCTCGTGGGGGCCGCGGCGGACGAAGATGCCGGGGCCGACCTCCTTCAGGCGCAAGGGCTCGGCCGCGAAGCCGCGCGCCGGCAGGCAGCACAGGCAGAGGCCGCCGAACAGGGCCTCGCGGCGGGAGGCCCGCGCGCTCACGCCGCCACCCCGGGGGCGGCGGCCGATGCGGAGCAGGCGACGCGCGCCGGCATGCGTTTCCTTCCTGACTGCGTTCCGACCATTTAGTAGGTAGATTTTTCCGCGGTCAAGTGCGAGAACCGGATCACCGGCCGCCGCGCCCCCACGATTCCGCGAGGATCCCGCGAGCGCCGCCGCGGAATCGTCGATCGATGAGAGACACGCGCACCGAGTTGCTGATCGAGGCCGAGGCGCTGGTGCGCGGCCGCGGCTACGCGGGCTTCAGCTACGCCGACCTCGCGGCGGTGGTGGGGATCCGCAAGGCGAGCATCCACCACCATTTCCGCACCAAGGAGGATCTCGGTGCGGCCCTGGTCGCGGCCTATGCGGAGCGCTACGACGCGGCGCTGGTGCAGATCCTGGAGCTACATGCCGGCGGGGTCGCCCGCATCGAGGCCTATGGCCGGCTCTATCTCGGGGGCGTCGAGCAGGGACTCGGCTGCCTCTGCGCCGCCCTGGCGATCGAGGGCGAGGCCCTGCCGGAGCGGTTGCGCCGGGACATCGTGCGCTTCTTCGAGCACCACATCGCCTGGCTGGAGCGGGTCTTGCGCGCGGGTCAGGCGGACGGGAGCGTGCGGCCGAGCCTCGATCCCGCAATCCACGCCCGCTTCGTGGTCTCGACCCTGGAGGGCGCCCTGCTGATGGAGCGCCTTCTCGCCGGCCCCGCCGCCTTCGCGGGGACGCTGCGGGCGCTGAGCGAGAGCCTGCGCTAGGGGCTCGGATCCGGCGCCGGGCATGCGCCGGCCGGGTCCGCTCGACGGTCTCCGATGCCGCGGTGGCGACGCGCCCCTGGGGGCGCCCACGGTTGGCGCCCGGTTCGGAACCTGCAATCCTGGGTCCCGCGAGATCGGCGCGAGCCGAGGCGACGAGAGCGTGTCCGCGACCCGAGGCACGACGGTTCAACGAGGAGCGCGCAGGCGATGCCGACCTATACCGTCAAGACGGCGAATCTGGACCTCACGGACGCCCAGCGGCAGCAGATCGTGACGGCGATCACGGAGGCTCACAGCCGCAATACCGGCGCTCCGGGATACTTCGCGCAGGTCTTCTTCGAGGCCGCGGTGCCGGGGACGCACTTCATCGGCGGACGACCGAACGGCCTCCCTCACGTCTACGTGCACGGGCTGATCCGAGCGGGGCGCACCGCCGAGCAGAAGCGGGGCCTGCTCGCCGAGATCGGCGCCCGCGTCCACGAGGCGGCCGGAATCGAACGCGAGGACATCTGGGTCTATGTCCAGGACATCGTCCCCGAGCAGATGATCGAGTTCGGCCGCACGCTGCCGGAACCCGGGCAGGAGGCCGCGTGGCGCGAGGGCTTCTCGCCGGAGAAGGTCGCCGCCTTCGCGCGCGCCGGCGTGGCGGTCTGAGCGATGCACTACATCGCCTGGGCGGTTCTCGGGATGGTCGGCTACTCGACCGTGACCCTGATGGTGAAACTCGCGACGCGCACCGGCGACCTGAACGCCTTCGCGGTCCTCGCCATCGCGACCTCGATGGTGGCCGTGGCCGCCGTGATCAACGCCTGGTTCAGCGGCAGCTTCGCCGGAAAGGCCTTCGTCGATTTCGCCAAGCCCGGAGCGCTCTACGCCTACGCGGCGGGCCTTGCGCTCACGATCGCGGTCGGCTCGCTCTTCAAGGGCCTGTCGCTGGGTCCGGCCAGCATCGTCGTGCCGGTCTACGGCATGTTCATCGTCGGCGGCGCGCTGCTGGGGATCGTCGTCCTCGGCGAGCCGGTGACGGCGAAGCGCGCGATCGGGATGGTGCTCGCGGTCGCGGGCGTCCTGCTCGTCGCATCCTGAGATTCCGTCCGCAGCCGACGCCACCCGGACGCTTCGATCCGCGCGTTGCAGTGACTCGAACAGGGAGACGGCGGACCCACTCTCACGCGTTCCGGCTGAGCCTTTCTAAGGGTCAGGCGCCGGCTGGGCCACGTCTCCTGCCGTCATCGCGGGCGGGCCGCGTGTCGCGATCCTGCGCGCTGGCCGGCAGGGCAGCGTGCGGCAAGACGGGCCCTCGGCATCGACCAGGGCCGCGCGTCGGCGCCCGATCGTGTCGGCCGCAGCGCCTCACGCCGCCTCCGCGCGATACCGCGAATACCCCTTCGCCCGGAGGTCGCAGGCCGGGCAGGTGCCGCAGCCATAGCCCCAGGCGTGGCGCTGGCCGCGCTCGCCCCGGTAGCAGGTGTGGCTGTCCTCCACGATGAGGTCCACGAGGGGCTGACCCCCGAGCCTGTCCGCGAGGCGCCAGGTCTCCGCCTTGTCGATCCACATCAGCGGGGTGTGGAGCACGAAGCGGCGGTCCATCCCGAGATTGAGCGCAACCTGCAGCGCCTTGATGGTGTCGTCGCGGCAATCGGGATAGCCGGAGAAATCCGTCTCGCACATGCCGCCGACGAGGTGGCGCAGCCCGCGCCGGTAGGCGAGCGCCGCCGCGAAGGTCAGGAACACGAGGTTGCGGCCCGGCACGAAGGTGTTCGGCAGGCCGCTCGCCTCGAAGCCGATCTCGGTCTCGCGGGTCAGCGCCGTCTCGGAGACGGCCCCGAGGGCGTCGAGCGAGAGCGTGTGGTCCTCGCCGAGGCGGCCGGCCCAGTCCGGGTCGATCCGGCCCAGGCCCGCCCGCAGGCGCCCCCGGCCGTCGAGCTCGACCCGGTGGCGCTGGCCGTAATCGAAGCCCAGCGTCTCGACGCGGGGGAAGCGCGCCAGCGCCCAGGCGAGGCAGGTGGTCGAATCCTGCCCGCCCGAGAACAGGACCAGCGCGCCGTCATCGCTCATCGCCTCACCCCCCTCGCTGATCCGCGCTTTCCTCGCCGCGCATTCACCGGCTCGCGCTCACGCGCCCTCGTACTCGGCCCAGGACATCGGCGTCTCGTAGATCCGCACCGCGCTGAGGCCCGGAAGCTCCGGCTTCGTCCGATGCCAGATCCAGGCCGCGATGGTCTCGGCGGTGGGGTTCTCCAGGCCCTCGACCTCGTTGAGGCAATGGTGGTCGAGGCGCCCGAGGAGCGGCGCGAAGACCCGCTCGACCTCGTAGAAATCCACGATCCAGCCGGTCTGGGGATCGACCTCGCCGCCGACCGTCAGCTCGACCCGGTAGGAATGGCCGTGCATCCGGGCGCAGCGATGCCCCTCGGGCACGTTCGGCAGGCGGTGGGCCGCCTCGAAGGTGAAGGCCTGGGTGATCTTCGTCATGCCTGGTCTCGTGTCTGGTCTCGTGTCTGGTCGCTGGCCCGGTCCCTTGCCCGGTCGCTGGCCCGGTCCCTTGCCCGGTCTCTTGCCCGGGGTCCCTTGCCCGGTCTCTTGCCCTGTGTCTTGGCCGGCGCCCGCGCCTGCGCGTCGGCCCGCGTTCAGGGGATCCCGATCAGCTTGTGGGTCTGCAGCGAGAGCCGCCAGCGGGCATGCGCCCGGCAATAGGCGACGGCCGCCCCGGTATTGGCGACGCGCTCGGGTCCGTCCATAGGCTGCAGCCAGCGGTGGCGGAAGTCGAGGTTGGCGAAATCGTCCGGGTCGAGCCCGGCCTGCGGGAAGACGAGCTTCAGTTCGTGGCCGCTCGCCTGGACCAGGGGATTGCCGGCCTTCGGGCTGACGCAGATCCAGTCGATCCCCGTGGGCGCGGGGAGCGTGCCGTTCGTCTCCACCGCGAGGGTGAAGCCGTGGGCGTGCACCGCCGCGACCAGGGCCGCGTCGAGCTGCAGCAGCGGCTCGCCCCCGGTGAAGACCACGTAGCGCTCGTGCTCGCCCCCCTCCCAGGTCCGGGCGATCGCCCCGGCGAGGTCGTCGGCCGTGGCGAAGCGCCCGCCGCCCTCGCCGTCCATCCCGACGAAGTCCGTGTCGCAGAAGCGGCAGGCCGCGCCGGCGCGGTCCTCCTCGCGCCCCGACCAGAGGTTGCAGCCCGAGAAGCGGCAGAACACCGCCGCGCGGCCCGCCTGCGCGCCCTCGCCCTGCAGGGTGTGAAAGAGTTCCTTGACCGCGTACGCCATCGTTCCGTCGTGCCGCCGCGCCCGCCCGCGGCCGGCGCCTGCCGTGTCCCTGCAGAAACGCGAGGTTCGCCCTGCACATAGGCCGAGGCGCGCCGGGACGCCACCGGGCAGCCGTCGCGCAGCCACCGGACAGCCATGCGGCCGGCGCCGCCCCGCAGCCGCGGCGGCGCGCGAACCCGCCATCCTCTCGCCACGGTGGCCGCGTTGAACTCGGCCGCGGTGCGGCGGATGCTGTGCGTTCGGCGGGGATGGTCCCGCCGCCCGGACTCGCCGAAGCTTAGCCGTTGATCTACCTTGCCTTTGGACGGTCCGGCGCGGGGGCGCTGCCGGATCGGCGGACCTTCTCGAGACAGGCCTGATGTCGAATCGAATCCTGAAGCGCTTCGTCCTGAGCCTCGCCACGCTGGCGGGCCTGGTGGGGGCGGGCGCGGCCGGCGCCGTGACGGCACCGATCCTCGTCGTCGAGGTCGATTCCGGCAAGGTGATCTACGCGCAGGGCGCGACGGACCCGTGGTATCCGGCCTCGATCACCAAGCTGATGACCGCCTACGTCGCCCTCGACCTGGTGCGGCAGGGCAAGGTCTCCCTCGATTCGCTGATCACGATCTCGCCGGCCGCCGCCGCCGAGCCGCCCTCGAAGATGGGCTTCAAGCCCGGCACCCAGCTCACCCTCGACAACGCCCTCAAGATCATCATGGTCAAGTCGGCCAACGACGTGGCCTGGGCGATCGGCGAGAATCTCGGCGGCTCGATCGAGGGCTTCGCCGACCTGATGAACGAGACCGCCCGCCGCATCGGCATGCGCGAGAGCCGGTGGTTCAACCCGAACGGCCTGCCCGACCCGCGCCAGTGGACCTCGGCCCGCGACATGGCCGTCCTCGGCCGGGCGCTCCTGCGCGACTTCCCCGATTCGCGGGGCCTGTTCTCGATCTCGGCGATCCAGTTCGGCCGCGCGGTGATGGCCAACCACAACGGGCTCCTCGGCCGCTATGCCGGGGCGGACGGGATGAAGACCGGCTTCATCTGCTCGGGCGGCTTCAACGTGGTGGCGAGCGCGACGCGCAACGGCCGCCGCCTCCTCACCGTGGTGATGGGCCAGCCGAGCGCCCGCGAGCGCGACATCCGGGCCGCCGACCTGTTCGATTACGGCTTCGGCCAGTCGACGGGCTGGACCAACCAGAGCCTCGATGCGCTGGCGGCCTCCTCGGTCACCGAGGCGCCGGACATGCGCCCCTACATCTGCGACAGGCGCAAGCCGATGCCGGTGGACGAGGGGCAGGGCGCTCTGACGGCGAGCGTGCCGGGCGCCGGCGTCGACAACGCCAACGCGCAGCTGATGGCGGCGGCCGCCCCCCCGGCCTCGGCCCTCGCCTTCGCGACGCTGAACAGCGCGGCCCTGCGCAGCCGCACCCTGCCGCCCCGGGCGCCGCTGCAGCCGATCCTGGTCTGGATCGGCCGCGATCCGGCCGAGGGCCAGATCATGCTGAACGCCCAGGAGGAGGCGCAGAAGGCCGAGCGCAACGCCGCCCGCACGGCGAAGCTCGAAGCCCTGAAAGTCAGGCGCGAGGCCGCCCGCGAGGCGGCGCGCCTCGCCAAGGCGGAGAAGGCCGAGAAGGCCGCCGCGCAGCCGAAGCAGGCCGCCAAGGCGGAAGCCAAATCAGAGGCCAAGGCAGAGGCCAAGGCGGGGACGAAGCCGAAGGCGGTCGCCCGGAGCTCCGGCGTGCCCAAGGCCGCCACCGCCTACACCTCCGTCGAGGCCAAGCCGGCGATCCCGCAGGCCAAGGCCGCCACCAAGCCGCACGCCGCAAACAAGGCTGCGGCGAAACCTGCGGCGAAGGCCGATTCGAAGGCTGAGCCGAAGCCCGCGGCCAGGAAGCCGGGTGCGCAGGCCAAGGCCAGGGAGTGAGGCGCGGTTCCGCACGCCGAGCGCGTGGTTTCGCACGCCGAGCGCGTGGTTTCGCACGCCGAACGCGTGGTTTCGCACGCCGAACGCGTGGTTCCGCGCCTCGAAAGCGCGGAACCCTTCATGATTTGTTCCAAGGATTGAGCCCGGCCGCGCGGCGGTCTAGGCCGGTCGCATGACCGATTCCCCCGCCCGCCCTGAACCGATTCCGCTCACGATCCTGACCGGCTTCCTCGGGGCCGGGAAGACCACGCTGCTCAACCGCCTCCTGGGCGACCCGGCCTTCGCCGACACGGTCGTGATCGTGAACGAATTCGGCGAGATCGGCCTCGACCACCTCCTGATCGAGGCGGTCGACGAAGACATGATTCTGCTCGGCGCCGGCTGCCTCTGCTGCACCGTCCGGGGCGACCTCGTCGCCACCCTCGAAGATCTCCTCCGCAAGCGCGACAACGCCCGCATCCGCCCCTTCCGCCGCGTCGTGATCGAGACGACGGGCCTCGCCGACCCGGCGCCGATCCTGCACGCGCTGATCTACCATCCCTATCTGGTGATGCGGTACCGGTTGCAGGGCGTCGTCACCGTGGTGGACGCCGTCAACGGCCGCGCCACCCTCGACGCGCACCCGGAGGCCCTGCGCCAAGCCGCTGTCGCGGATAGGATAATTCTCACGAAAACGGAGCTCGACGAGACCGGTCCGGCCGAGGCCGGCGCCCTGCGCGAACGCCTCCGCGCCCTCAATCCGGCGGCCCCGATCGATGCGCCGGACGTGCCCGCCGAGACGCTGCTCGGCGGCTTCTTCGGCCTCGACGGCAAGAGCGCGGACGTGCGCGACTGGCTCGGCGCCGAGGAGGTCGCGGCCCACGCGCACGGCCACGGCCACCACGACGTCAACCGGCACGACGCCTCGATTCGCGCTTTTTCGCTCACGAGCGACGGTCCGGTCTCGCGCGCCTCGCTCGAGATGTTTCTCGATCTCCTGCGCTCCAGCCAAGGCGCAAAATTGTTGCGTCTGAAAGGTTTGGTCGCTTTGAAGGAGGATCCGGACCGTCCCGTCGTGGTCCACGGCGTCCAGCACGTCATGCACATCCCCGTCACGCTGCCCGCCTGGCCCGACGACGATCGGCGCTCGCGCCTCGTGCTGATCGTCCGCGACCTCGAGCCGGCCTTCGTGCAGAACCTGTGGGACGCGTTCCTGGGACGCCCGCGCATCGATGCGCCGGATGCCGCCGCCCTCACGGCCAACCCGCTCGCGATCCCGGGCACCTGACCCGGTTCGGGGCGACTCGCGCCGGCATCATCCTTGATCCCCGACCCGCAGATGGCGCCCAGGCGGCGCCGGGTCGTCCCGGATCGGGACGCCGCAGGCAAGCGGGATGGTCACGATGCGTCAGGGTTTCAGGGTCATCGCGGGCGGGCGCTCGCCCATGGAAGGCACCGCGCACGCGGACCCGATCGGCTGGCGCGTCGACCTCGCGCCGGCGGATGCGGTCACATCGGGCACGATCGCGGCCTGGCGCGCGCTCCTCACGCGCAGCGGCGAGCAGGCGCCGCATTTCGCTGATCCGGACTACGTCCTGCCCGCTTTCCGGCACCTGGCACCGGGACGCCATCTCGCCCTCGCGCTGGCCTGGGGACAGCATGCGGGCGGGTCGGAGACGCTCCACGGCATCGTGCCCCTCGTGCTCCCGTCTTCGCTCTGGCGCGCGCGGCGCGCGGCCCCGTGGCAGCCTCCGGGCCTCACCGGGCAGGCGGTCCACCTGATCGACGGGCGCTACACCTCCGCCGTCGATGCGGCCCTGCGCACGCATCTCGCCTCGGCGCCCCGGCCCCTGACCCTCGCGGAGATCCCAGCCGGTCCCATGCGGGAAACGGAGCGGCCCTCGCTCCGGCTCCTCGAAACACGTCCCGCGACGCGGGCTCGGACGGTTCCGGCGCACAGGCTGGTGGCGATCGGCGCGCGGGCGAATCAGGCGGTGCAGGAGATCGAACGAATATCCGAGCCGAGCCGCATCCGCGACGCGGTTGAAACATTCTTGCTCCTGGATGCCCAGTCCTCGCGAACGCCGATCGTGGCCGACCCGTCGGAGGCCGCGATGCTGCGTGTCGTGACGCGCCTCTTCGCAAAAAGACGTCAAGTCAGCATCGATCTCGGGCGTCGCCGCGGCGAAGTCGTCTCAGGCGCGGTCCGGCTCGGCGCCGGGGACCGGGCCGTGACATGGCGGCAAGCCGGCTTCTCGGCCGGGGGTTAGATGCGCCTATTCCTCCTCGCCGAACCTGTCGGCGAGAAGCGCCTCGATCGCGTCGAGACAGGCCTCGGCATCCATTCCGACCGCCGTCACGGCGATCGAGGTGCCCTGGGCCGCACCGAGGGTCAGGAGACCCATGATCGAGCGGCCCCCGACGGTCTCGCCGGAGCGCGTCACCGTGACGGTGGCATTAAAACGTTCAACGGTCTGCACGAACTTGGCGGACGCGCGCGCATGCAGGCCGCGACGATTGATGATCGGGAGAATCCGCAGATAGCCGCCCTCGGGCACCGGCGGCAGTTCATCGTCGAGGTCGAAGGCTTCAGTCATCGGATTCGCGCGCTTCCTCGGCTCGTGCCCGGGCGTCTCCCAACACCCGTTGGCAGGCTCTCAACGGCTCAACCGCCCCGAACCTGGCGGCTTTGGCTAATCAAAGGAAAGGGGCGGCGTAAAGGCTATTTGCCGGCAAGAACGCGCGAAGCGACGTTGATGTACTTCCGGCCGGCCTCCTGGGCGTGCAGCACGGCATCGCCGAGAGATTCTTCGTCGCGGACACTGGCCAGCTTGATCAGCATCGGCAGGTTGATTCCAGCGACCACCTCGACGGCGCCACCGTTCATACAGGACAGTGCGAGATTAGAGGGCGTTCCGCCGAACATGTCGGTCAGCACGACGACGCCATTGCCGGAATTGACCCGGCATACCGCGGACATGATGTCCCGGCGTCGCAGCTCCATATCGTCTTCCGGCCCGATCGTGATCGTCTCGATCTGATCCTGCGGGCCGACCACATGCTCAAGCGCGGCCTTGAACTCGGTCGCGAGCAATCCGTGGGTGACGAGCACCATTCCAATCATCGACGCGTTTTCCGACGCCCTGTGAGCGGAGCCGCCATTTTGTGCACCGCAGGAAGATGCGCAAGGCGGTCGCGACGTTTTGCTCGAAACGACGTCATCATCATGCCACGCATGGCGACACCGCGCTATGGGGCGTCGGGCTCTCGCCGGAAGAGAGCGGCCGGGTGCGACTGCGAAGCAACGGCGACTGCATCCTGTACGAGACGTGGTGCCAATCCCGACAACCTCAGATTTCGATCGAGCACGAGGCGGGACAGGCGGATTCCGAGGATCTCGCAGGCGATGCAGGACGCATCGGGGAGACGCGGCGCCACCTCGACGAGATCGACGACGAGGTGCACCGTGCTGTCCGCAAGCGCGTCGGTACGATGCAGACCGAGGCCCCGGATCTCGATGAGGCCCGCGATCGCAGGGTGCGGATGGGCAACAACGCGTCCGTTCCGTACGCTCAAGCGCACGCGGTCGTCTCCGACCAGCGCTGCCGGACGTCCCTCCTGCGCGGCGCGATCGAGCAGGAGAAGCGCCAGGGTCGATTTTCCCGCCCCTGCCTCGCCCCGGATCAGCACGCCGGCCCCTCCGAGCGCGAGGCAGGTGGCATGAATCGTTTCATCACCCGTGACGGACACGCTCACGCCGCCGCGGCCTGCCGCGGAGCCGCCGGCAGGCGGACGATGAATCGGGCCCCGCGCACCGTCGGCTGCCCCTCCTCATCGGCGGGGCCGGGTCGGTTCTCGGCGCGGATCGAGCCGCGATGCGCCTGAACGATCTGGCGCGAGATGGAGAGACCGAGGCCGGAATTCTGGCCGAAGCCCTGCTCCGGACGATCGGTGTAGAAGCGCTCGAAGATGCGCTCCAGGGCATGCTCGGGGATGCCCGGCCCCTCATCCTCGCAGATCAGCTCGATCTCGTTGCGCACGCGGCGGAGCGCGACCCGCACCTTGGCGTCGGATGGCGAGAACGAGCGGGCATTGTCGAGCAGGTTGTTCACCACCTGACCGAGGCGGCTGTCGTGACCGATGATGCCGAAGGGATTTTCCTGATCCGCCGGCGCCTCGATGTCGAGCTGGATCAGTGCGTCCTTGGAGCGTCGCCGCTCATTGGCCACCGAGACCACGGTGGTGAGGAGCTTGCGGATGTCCACCCGGCGGGCCTCGGCCCGGGCGAGTTCGGCGTCGAGGCGCGAGGCATCGGAGATGTCGCTGATCAGCCGATCGAGGCGCTTCACGTCGTGCTGGATGATCTCCATCAGACGCCCGCGGGACTCGTCGCTCTTCGCGAGGGGCAATGTCTCGACGGCGCTGCGCAAGGACGTCAGCGGGTTCTTCAGTTCGTGGCTGACATCGGCCGCGAAGCTCTCGATGGCGTCGATGCGTCGGTAGAGCGCCTGCGTCATGTCCCGCAGCGCGCCCGATAGATGACCAATCTCGTCGGTCCGGTTCGTGAAGTCGGGGATCTCCTGGCGCGACTTGATGCCCATGCGAACCTTCTCAGCCGCGTCGGCGAGGCGCCGCACCGGGCCCGCGATGGCGCCCGCGAGCAGGATCGAGAGAACCACCATCACGAGGGCCGCCACGAGGAAGACCTGGACGAGACCGAAGCGCTCCGAAGCGATGACGCGATCAATCGCATCGCCCTGCGTCGAGAGCATGAGGGCGCCGCGGACGCTTCCGCCGCGCTGGATCGGAACCGCCACCGAGACCGTGGTCTCGCCGATCTCGTTGCGCCGCACGATGTTGCCGCGGGCGCCGCTCATCGCCGCCTGAACCTCGCGCAGGGAGCGGCCATTGACGGGGCCGACCTCTTCCTGCTTGCGGACACGCTCCCCGAAGATCCCGAAGACGCGGGTCTGGGCCCAGTCGAAGACCTGCTCCAGAAAATTGTGCTTCTGCGGGCGGACAGCGCTCTGATCAGCGCGGTTGATGTCGCCGCGGGCATAGAGGGAGCGGGTGTCGAAGAGCAGCCCGCCTTCCTGATCATAGACCCGCGCCCGGTTGCCCGTCGGCGTCACGAGGCGGCGCAAAAGCGGGGCGACCCGCTCGGGATTCAGCGAGAAGGCGAGCGGAGAAGGATTTTCGTCGATCGCCGCACCCTCCCCGGCCTGCTGTTGCAGGAGCTTGTCCGGGTCGATCCGGATCGTGTCCGTGTCGACGGAGGCCGAGGAGGCGATCGCGCCCGCGATGATCTCGCCCTGGATCAGCAGGCTCTGCACCCGCGCCTGAATCAGCCCCTGACGGAACTGGTTCAGATAGAGGAACCCGAGCAGGAGGACGATCAGACCGACGAGGTTGAGGACGACGATCCGGCGCGTGAGGCTCGACGAGGCACGCTGACCGATCGCATGCCACACGGCGCGCGGCCAATTCAGGGGGCCGCGGCGCACATCGTCTTCGTCTTGGCTTCGCACGGTGGTCCCGAACAGGGGTGATAGCATCGCTGGCGCGGATACACGGAGGCGGGGCTGTCGCCCGGCCTCAGCTTTCCTTGAAGCGATAGCCGACGCCGTACAAGGTCTCGATCATGTCGAAGTTCGTGTCGACGACCTTGAATTTTTTCCGCAGCCGCTTGATGTGGCTGTCGATCGTCCGGTCGTCCACGTAGACCTGATCGTCGTAGGCCGCATCCATCAGGGCGTTCCGGCTCTTCACGACGCCGGGGCGGTGAGCGAGCGCCTGCAGGATCAGGAACTCGGTGACCGTCAGGGTCACCGGCTCGCCCTTCCAAGTGCAGGTGTGGCGCTCGGGGTCCATCATCAGCAGGCCGCGCTCCAGCGAGCGGGCGGCGGCGTCCGCCTCGCGGGCCGGCGCACCCGGCCCCTCCTTCGGGGCGAAGCGCCGCAAAACGGCCTTCACCCGCTCAACGAGGAGGCGTTGCGAGAACGGCTTATGGATGAAATCGTCGGCGCCCATCTTGAGGCCGAACAGCTCGTCGATCTCCTCGTCCTTCGACGTCAGAAAGATCACGGGAAGGTCCGACTTCTGCCGCAGGCGTCGCAGAAGCTCCATCCCGTCCATGCGCGGCATCTTGATGTCGAAGATGGCAAGGTCCGGCGGCGAGTGCCGGAGGCCATCGAGGGCCGAGGCGCCGTCCGTGTAGGTCTGGATGCGATAGCCTTCCGTCTCGAGGGCGATCGAGACGGAGGTCAGGATATTTCGGTCGTCGTCAACGAGGGCGATGGTCGGCATGCGCGTTCCCTACTGAACGGAGGCGGTGCGAGCTTTGGACCTGGCCGCTTTTCCGGCTCCGGCCCCTGTCGATCAGGGCAGGCAAAGACACGAACGCGACCACTCGCCCGCGGCGGGGTCCGTTTCGCGCGGTAAAGTGGGAGCTTTATAGGCATCGTTCGAAAAAAGCGAGCGCTCGGCGTAGCTTGGCCGTAAGCGGCCAACAGGTCGCGGGCCCTGGGGCTCGTGCGTGGCACCGGCTTGTCGCTATGATCACGCTCGTGCCGGTGCGATGTCCGGCCGTGAACAGGCGCGGGGAGCGGAATGGACGAGACGCCAGGGGGAGTGGAGCCGCAGGGCGAACGACGCGGCCCGGCCCAGCCGCTTTCGGCCGCCGAGGCGCCCTTCGACGCGATCGGCCTCGCGCGACACCTTCTGCGCAGCATTCGGTCCGGCGCATTGGCGACGCTCGACGCCCAGGATGGAGTGCCGTTCGCGTCCCTCGTCACCATCGCGACCGATGTCGACGGCACACCCCTGATGCTGCTCTCACGGCTCTCGGCCCATACTCGCAACCTCCTGGCCGATCCGCGCTGCTCGATTCTCTTCAGCCAGGGCGGCAAGGGCGATCCGCTGGCCCATCCTCGCCTGACCGTCACGGGGCGGGCCAGCCGGATAGACGAGCCAAGGGTCCGCGAACGCTTCCTCGCCCGCCACCCGAAGGCGAAGCTCTATGCGGACTTCCCGGATTTCGGTTTCTTTGCCCTCACGCCGGAGGCTGGCCACCTGAACGGCGGCTTCGCCAAGGCCGCGACCCTGACAGCCTCAGAACTCCTGCTCGATCTGGCCGGCGCGGAGGGCGTCGTCGCAGGCGAGCGCGGCGCTGTCGAGCACATGAACCAGGACCACGTCGACGCGCTCGCGCTCTACGCTGCGGCGACCGGCGAGGGGGAGGGCGCATGGCGCCTGACCGGCCTCGATCCCGAGGGCATGGACCTCATGGTCGGCGAGCGGACCGCCCGCGTCACGTATCCGGAGCCGGTCCGCGACATGGGCGCGCTGCGAAAATCGCTCGTGGCGATGGCGGCACAGCTCCGTCAGGGCGCCTGAGGCCGAACCATCCGCACAGGCCACGCCGCTCGCCCGGCCCGTCCCCGCTTGGAGTTGACCCGCGGCGCTGCTATCTGCGCCCTCAACGCTTCCTGACATGAGACGGTGCGCGTGCGGTCGCTTGCGGGCGACTTCTGCGGCGCCGGAGATATGCCCCGATGACCGTGTCCCCGATCGACAATATCCGCAACTTCTCGATCGTTGCCCATATCGACCACGGCAAATCGACCCTTGCCGACCGCCTGATCCAGGCGACCGGCACCGTCGCGCTGCGCGATATGAGCGAGCAGATGCTCGACTCGATGGACATCGAGCGCGAGCGCGGCATCACCATCAAGGCCCAGACCGTTCGCCTCGAGTACAAGGCGCAGGACGGGAAGGACTACATCCTCAACCTGATGGACACGCCCGGCCACGTGGATTTCGCCTACGAGGTGTCCCGCTCGCTCGCGGCCTGCGAAGGCTCGCTCCTCGTCGTCGACGCGAGCCAGGGCGTCGAGGCGCAGACGCTGGCCAACGTCTACCAGGCCCTCGACGCCAACCACGAGATCGTCCCGGTCCTCAACAAGATCGACCTGCCCGCGGCCGAGCCCGACCGAGTCAAGGAGCAGATCGAGGAGGTGATCGGGATCGATGCTTCGGAGGCGGTACCGATCTCGGCCAAGACCGGGCTCAATATCGAGGCCGTGCTCGAGGCGATCGTCACGCGCCTGCCCCCGCCGAAAGGCGACCGAAGCGCGCCTCTCAAGGCGCTGCTCGTCGACAGCTGGTACGATGTCTATCTCGGCGTCGTCGTCCTCGTGCGCATCGTCGACGGCGTGCTCAAGAAGGGCATGACCATCCGGATGATGGGCGCGGATGCGGTTCACGGCGTCGATCGCATCGGCGTGTTCCGGCCGAAGATGGCCGAGATCGGCGAACTCGGCCCCGGCGAGGTCGGCTTCTTCACCGGCTCGATCAAGGAGGTCGCGGACACCCGTGTCGGCGACACCATCACGGAGGACAAGCGCCCGACGAGCGGCATGCTCGCCGGCTTCAAGGACGTGCAGGCGGTGGTATTCTGCGGCCTGTTCCCCGTGGATGCCGCGGAATTCGAGAACCTGCGCGGCGCCATGGGCAAGCTGCGCCTCAACGATGCGAGCTTCTCCTACGAGATGGAGACCTCGGCAGCCCTCGGCTTCGGGTTCCGCTGCGGCTTCCTCGGGCTTCTCCACCTGGAGATCATCCAGGAGCGCCTTGAGCGCGAGTTCAATCTCGACCTGATCTCGACGGCACCGAGCGTGGTCTACAGGCTCAACATGTCGGACGGCTCCATGCGCGAGCTTCACAATCCGGCGGACATGCCCGACGTGATGAAGATCGCCTCGATCGAGGAGCCCTGGATCCGAGCCACCATCCTGACGCCCGATGAGTATCTGGGCGGCGTGCTCAAGCTGTGCCAGGACCGGCGCGGCGTCCAGATCGATCTGAACTATGTCGGCAAGCGCGCCATGGTTGTCTACGACCTGCCCTTGAACGAGGTGGTGTTCGACTTCTACGACCGCCTGAAGTCGATCTCGAAGGGCTACGCCTCGTTCGACTACCACCTCTCGGATTACCGGGAGGAGGACCTCGTCAAGATGTCCATCCTCGTCAATGCCGAGCCGGTCGACGCCCTGTCGATGCTCGTGCACCGGACCCGCGCCGAATCCCGCGGCCGCGCCATGTGCGAGAAGCTGAAGGACCTCATCCCCCGCCACCTGTTCCAGATCCCGGTGCAGGCCGCGATCGGCGGCAAGATCATCGCCCGCGAGACCATCCGGGCGCTGTCGAAGGACGTGACGGCCAAGTGCTACGGCGGCGACATCTCCCGCAAGCGCAAGCTCCTCGACAAGCAGAAGGAGGGCAAGAAGCGCATGCGCCAGTTCGGCAGGGTGGAGATCCCGCAGGAGGCCTTCATCGCGGCTCTGAAGATGGACGATTGAGACTCGCGAAGCCGCATGAAGGGCGCGACCTGTCGCGTCGGCATTTCCTTGACCGATCGCGCGCCCTCTGCGTCTATCAAGCCGACGGCCTCCGCGCCGCGTGATGGATCCTTGCGGCGGCCCGGGTCGAACCCGGAGGGCTCGGACGTGGAGGATTTCAAGGCGGACCTCCGGCGCCAGATGCGCGAGATCGACATCGCGACCGGCGCTGCGGCGGATGCCTGCCTTCCGGGCCTTCTGCGTCGCCTGAAGCATCACGAAGCCTGCCGCGGAAAGCCCGGCCTGCCGATCCTCAGGCTCTATCGGACCTGGCGCATCCGCCGGCTCAGCGCCGCGATCGCGGAGGCCCGCTGGCACGTGGAGCAGGGTCGGCTCGCACGCATGGGTGGTCTCGCCGGACGGCGCTGAAACCCAGGGGAGAGCGCGATCTGCGCGTTCGCCCAGAGGGGAGTAGCCCCGCACTGGCGCTCGCCTATAATGCGCCGCAATTCGAGCCCCGCACGAGCGAGAGCATGACGTCCCGCATCCCCGATTTCACGACGATCCCGTACGAGGCTGCGGCCATTGCCGCGCCGCCACAATTCGCGGGCGAGCCCTGGATGACCCCCGAGGGCATTCCCGTGAAGGGTCACTACGGTCCGGAGGATCGCGAGGGCATCGAATTCCTCCACACCTATCCGGGTCTGGCGCCTTACCTGCGTGGCCCCTACCCGACCATGTACGTGACGCAGCCCTGGACGATCCGGCAATATGCGGGGTTCTCGACGGCGGAGGATTCGAACGCCTTCTACCGGCGGAACCTCGCGGCCGGGCAGAAGGGGCTCTCGGTCGCCTTCGACCTCGCCACGCACCGTGGCTACGATTCCGATCACCCGCGCGTCTCGGGCGATGTCGGCATGGCGGGTGTCGCGATCGATTCGATCTACGACATGCGCACGCTGTTCTCCGGCATCCCCCTCGACGAGATGACCGTGTCGATGACGATGAACGGCGCGGTTCTGCCGATCCTCGCCCTCTACATCGTGGCGGCCGAGGAGCAGGGCGTGCCGTCGCAGAAGCTCGCCGGTACCATCCAGAACGATATCCTCAAGGAGTTCATGGTCCGCAACACCTATATCTATCCGCCGAAGGGGTCGATGCGGATCATCTCGGACATCTTCGGCTATACGTCGCAGAACATGCCGAAGTTCAACTCGATCTCGATCTCCGGCTACCACATGCAGGAAGCCGGGGCGACGAACGACCTCGAACTCGCCTACACGCTCGCCGACGGCGTCGAGTACATCAAGGCCGGCCTCGCGGCGGGCCTGACGATCGACCAGTTCGCGCCGCGCTTGTCGTTCTTCTGGGCCATTTCCACGAACTTCTTCATGGAGATTGCCAAGATGCGGGCCGCGCGCCTGATCTGGGCGAAACTCGTCAAGGACTTCGAGCCGACGTCCGACAAATCGCTGCCGCTGCGGACGCACAGCCAAACGAGCGGCTGGTCTCTCACCGCGCAGGACGTCTTCAACAACGTCACCCGCACCTGCATCGAGGCGATGGCGGCGACGCAGGGGGGCACACAGTCTTTGCACACCAACGCGCTCGATGAAGCGCTCGCGCTCCCGACCGACTTCTCTGCCCGGATCGCCCGCAACACTCAGCTCTTCCTGCAGCAGGAATCGGGCACGACGCGCATCGCCGATCCCTGGGGCGGTTCCTACTACGTCGAGCGCCTGACCCAGGACATCGTCACCCGCGCCTGGGAGCATATCCGCGAGGTCGAGTCGCTCGGCGGGATGGCCAAGGCGATCGAGGCGGGCATCCCGAAGCTGCGCATCGAGGAAGCGGCGGCGCGCGCGCAGGCCAGGATCGATTCAGGCCGGCAGACGATCGTCGGCGTCAACAAGTTCAAGCCCGAGGACGACCGCGCCATCGAGCTTCTGCGGGTCGACAACGGCAATGTCCGCACCCTGCAGATCGACAAACTGAAGCGGCTGCGCGCCGAGCGCAACGAGGCGGACGTGCGAAGCCGGCTCGACACATTGACAAAGGCGGCGGACGGCGAGGGCAACCTCCTGGCTCTCGCGGTCGAAGCCGCCCGGGCGAAGGCCACGGTCGGCGAGATCTCGGAGGCGTTGGAGAAGGCCTGGGGCCGACACCGGGCGGAGATTCGGTCGATCTCGGGAGTCTACAAGCGCGAGGTGGGTGGCATGTCGCCGGTGGTCGAAGAGGTCCGCAAGCTCGTCGAGGCTTTCGAGGAGAATGACGGACGCCGCCCCCGCATCCTCGTCGCCAAGATGGGCCAGGATGGGCATGACCGCGGCCAGAAGGTCATTGCCTCCGCCTTCGCGGATCTCGGCTTCGACGTGGATATCGGCCCGCTCTTCGCCACGCCCGCGGAGGCTGCCCGTCAAGCTGTCGAGAACGACGTGCACATCGTTGGTGTGTCCTCGCTCGCCGCCGGTCATCTCACACTGGTGCCGGAACTCCGGGCCGCGCTCGCCGAGGCCGGACGCGACGATGTGATGATCGTCATCGGGGGCGTGATCCCACCCGGGGATTATCCGGCACTCTACGAAGCCGGCGCCTCGGCGATCTTTCCGCCGGGCACCGTCATCGCGGATGCGGCCGTGAAACTGATCGCGGAATTGAACGACCGACTGGGCTACGTTGCGCGCCAGGCGGCCGAATAGGCGGACGGCGCGAGACCGGCAGGTCCTCTCGGTCCTGCGATCTCGCGCCAAACTCGCTCAGGCAGCCTTGGCGAAATCCTCCGTCGGGGAGGAAGGGACTTCGTCGGTGTGGACCTCGAACTTCGCGAGGAGCGCAGAGCCGAAGCTCGTCGAAATCGCGACGTCGGTCGCGTCGCGTCCGTGGGCCATCACGATACGGCCGATCCGGGGTTTGTTGTGGCGGGCATCGAACGTGTACCAGCGCGGGCCGTCCGGTCCGTCGAGATAGACCTCGAACCAGGCCGAGAAATCCATCGGGTCCGGCACCGACGCAATGCCGATATCGCCGAGATACCCGGTGCAGTAGCGAGCCGGGATGTTCATGCAACGGCAGAACGTGACCGCCAGATGCGCGAAGTCGCGGCAGACGCCGCGCTGCTGATGATAGCCGTCGAAGGCCGTCCGGGTAGCATCCGCCTCCTGATAATTGAACGTGATGCGTTCGTGGACGAAGTCGACGATCGATTGCACCCGCGCCCAGCCCTCGGGCGTAGTGCCGAAGAGGGACCAGGCGGTCTCGGAGAGCTTGTCGGTGTCGCAGTAGCGCGAGCCGAGGAGAAAGACGAGCACACCGTCGGGTAGGTCCTGGACGGGAATCTGCTTAGCCTCGGGCGCGATGTCGTCCGACCGGCCGGTGTCCTGGATGGTGAAATCAGCCGACATCGTGATGCGGCCACCGGGTGCGACGAGCCGCGTGCAGACATTGCCGAAATCGTCGAGGTACTGGCTGGTGGGCACCGGCGGGTCGATGCTGATGGTATCGGGCGTCACGAGGTCGCCCGTGCGTGACGGATGCACGCTCAGCATCAGGTTCATCGGGATCGGCCCGAGGGTGTCGAAGGCGATGGAATATCCCGTCCGGATCAGCATGGTCTCGTCCACGGCGTCGCAAGATGAGTGGCGGGAAAGTCGCCGCGCGTTCGTTCGTTCCCGCGCTGCATCCAAATCGGGGCCATTCGGCTGCTCAAATATCTTGCAGTGCAGCAGTCCGCTGAGGCTGCAACCGCAAGCCTGCGGATCATCGCCGACGCCAGACCCTACCGGGCGTCGAGTCCGGCACGACCGCACACCAGGAGGTCGCGCCGGACCGTGCGCTCGCCAGTGTCTCTGCAAAAATCGGCCAGCGCCGCTCACGGCGCGAGCGACGCTTCCAGCAATCTCGGGTCCATGGCGGACAGCGCGATCAGGGGTGGGGGCATTGCGACGCCGGCGCGGCGCATCTCCTGAGCCACCGCTCGGCAAGTCCGAAGGTCATTCGTGTCTGCCGCCGCATCCGCCCTTGCGACAGCCTCGGGTGAAGGTTTCGGAGCGCTCGGCGCGGTGGGAGCCGCAGGCTTGTCGGATTTCGGAGCGGCCTGTGTATCCTTTTGCGTAGTGCCCTGCGGGCCTGCGGCACCGGGGCCGGCATTCGAGATCGGCCCGCTTTGGCCGGATTCCTTCTGAGGAGCCCCTGCTTCGCCGGGTTTCGGGACCGGCTTATCCTGCGACGGTGCCTGCACCGCCGTCGCCGTCTGAGGAGGTGGCGTGCTGGCATCGGCTTGTGCCGCGGGCGGATGCAGGAAGGCCATCAGTTCCCGGCAGAGGTTCGCCGGCCGACCGGAGCCGGACCCTGCCGCGTTCTCCATCGGAGGCGCGGCGCGCGGTTGCGAGGTTTGCCCGAAGGCGGCAGCCGGCAGAACGAGAGCAAATCCCAGTACGGTCAATCTTGCGGAGAAACCCGACTGCATCGTCCAACCTCTTTTCGGGGCGCCGCACTGCAGCAAGCCCAGTTTTAGGGGCCAACGACGTCCGTTCCAGGGCGTTCCCGGCGCGCCTCTTCGAGATTGGACGCGTCGACGGCGATCCGGTCATCGTCGGATTCGCCGGCGATCGACGCATCGAGCGAGAACGCGCTTCAGATTCGGGTGACGCTGCCGCTCGCCAGGGCGTAGCTGTCATCGACGGTGATGCCTGTTCGTCGCCGTCGCGGGCATGCGCCTGCACAGGCGGCGCGGCCGGGCGCTCGGGGCGGTCTCGATTCTCGTCTTAAGTCACGATCGGCACGATGAAGGAGTCGCCGTCGCCTTCAGTATGTCCGTGTGACAGGCAATTCAGCCATGGGGCACGTCAGAACGCGCGGAAGCATGATGGGATTTCCGACAGCCGTCGCGCCCAAATTTCCGAGATGGAATAAACCGGAAAATGTCTCGCGGGATAGGCGATACTTGCAGCATGTCCCGTTCGAAACCAGAGTGATAAGCCTCGCGCGACGGTCGATCGCTCTCCGGTTCCGCGATTCCCCCTACGACGACGCGCCAATGGTCAGCGGCGCCGGAGATCAGCGACGATACTGCCGTTGAAGGTGAGTGAGACGTCCATGGCCTCCGCCGCTTCAGATATCGGCCGCATGGCTCGCAAGTTGGCCAGCATCGCGTCCCTCACCGACGCGGAGCGGCAGGCCATCGAGGCGTTGCCTCTCACGGTGCGGATTTTCGAACCCGGTGAAGACATTGTCCGCGACCGGGACAGGCCGTCCCATTGCTGTCTTCTGCTGTCCGGATGGGGATTCCGGTACAAGGTGCTGCCGGACGGCAAGCGGCAGATCCTCTCGTTCCATATTCCGGGAGACGTTCCAGACCTGCAAAGCCTGCACCTCCAGGTGATGGATCACAGTCTCGGGGTGACCACGACGAGTAGCGTCGGCCTCATTCCGCACGAGGCCCTGCGCGAGATGACGCGGCGCTTTCCCGGCGTTGCCGCCATCATGTGGCGGGATACGCTGATCGACGCTGCCATCTTCCGCGAATGGATGACGGGGATCGGCCGCCGCACGGCGCATGGCCGGATCGCCCACATGCTCTGCGAACTCTACCTGAGGCTTCACGCGGTCGGCCTCGCGGAGGGTTTCCGCTGCGATTTGCCGATCACGCAAATCGACATCGGCGACGCGCTCGGCCTCTCGAACGTGCACGTGAACCGGGTTCTGCAGGATCTTAGGGGGCGCGGCCTGATCATGTTGCGCGGGCGCAGCCTCGCCATCGAAGACTGGAGCGCCCTGACGAAGGTGGCCGAGTTCGACCCAACCTACCTCCACCTCGTCCGACCGAGGGTGAACTGACGCGATGCCGCTCCTCGCTCGGTGGGATATCGCGGGCGAGCGCTTTCACGGAGCAGCCCGTCGCATCGTAGGGCGCGACGCTTGCACGAAGAACATCCGCAAATCATCCGGCGACGACCGGTCGCGCACGACAAACATTCTTCCGTGGTCAAGCTTACGAACTCCTGAGCGATCGGCGCGTTATCAGACCACTTCAGGTTTTCGATTGCAGGACGGACCATGACCAGTCGAATAATTCTAGGCTCCGCCATTTTGGCCGGCGCTCTCGCCTTCATCCCCGCGGCGGCGGACGCGCAGGGCTTCCGCGGCAACGCCCTCGGAGGCGGTTTCGCGGGCGGCGGTGCCGGAGGCAGCGTCGGCGGCGGATTCCGCGGCGGCGGTGCGGGCATCGGCGGCGGAGGCTTCCGCGGTGGCGGCGTGGGCATTGGCGGCGGTGGATTCCGCGGGGGCAGGGCCGGGATCGCCGGCGGCGGGTTCCAGGGACGCGGGTTCCAGGGCGGCGCGATCGCCAACCGCGGTTTCTACGGTGGCCGCGGATACGGTTACCGCCGCGGCTACGGCGGTTTCGGGCTGGGGTTGGGTCTCGGCCTGGCAGCGGGAGGCCTCGGATACGGCTACGGCGGCTACGGCTATGATAACGGCTATTACGGCGGTGGGTACGATGGTGGCTACGCCCCGGCCGGGTACGGTGCCTACGATTACGGTGCCGTTCCGGTCGAAACGGAAGTCGCTCCCGGTGGCGGCGACCAGACGGCCTATTGCGCGCAGCGCTTCCGTTCTTACGACCGCCGCAGCGGGACCTATCTTGGTTACGATGGTCAGCGGCATCCTTGCCCGTAAGGCCTCGTGAACTGAACTGAGAGCGCCTCGCAGGGAGACCCACGAGGCGCTCTCGTTCGTGCCGTCGCCGCGATCACGCGCCCAGTATCGTGTCGAGCAGGAGCTTGAGGTTCAGCGCGACGATCACCGCCGCGATTGCCCAGGACAGAAGCTTCAGCCAGAGCGGGATGACGAGTGGCCCCATCTTGCCGCGGTCCGACACGAACTGAACGAGTGGAATCACCGCGAACGGCAGCTGCATCGACAGCACGACCTGGCTGAGGACGAGGAGGCGAGCGGTGCCCTGCTCGCCATACAGCGCGGTCACCACGACCACGGGCACAATGGCGATCCCGCGCGTGACGAGGCGCCGAGCCCAATCAGGCAGACGAAGCCGCAGAAACCCCTCCATCACGATCTGCCCGGCAAGGGTCGCCGTCACGGTGGAGTTGAGCCCGGAGGCCAGCAGTGCCACCGCGAACAGCGTCGAGGCGAGACCGGCGCCGAGGAGCGGCGTCAGCAGGTCGTAGGCCTGCTCGATCTCCTGCACCTCGGTGCGCCCGCTCGCGTGGAAGACCGTCGCGGCCATGATCAGGATCGAAGCATTGACGAACAGCGCCAGCATCAACGCGACGGTGCTGTCGATCACCGCAAAGCGCAGAGCGGATTTGCGGCCCGGTTTGTCCCGCTGATAGGCGCGCGTCTGCACGATCGACGAGTGCAGGTACAGGTTGTGCGGCATCACGGTCGCGCCGATGATCCCGATGGCGATGTAGAGGGCAGCCGGGTTGGTGACGATTTCGGGCGACGGCAGGAAGCCCGCCAGCACGGCCTGAACCGGTGGGGCCGCGAGGGTGATCTGGATGCCGAAGCAGATGAAGATCACCGTGAGCAAAGCGATCACGAAGGCTTCCAGCGCGCGGAAGCCGCGTCGCATCAACAGCAGGATCAGGAAGACATCCAGCGCCGTGATGCTCGCTCCGAGGATCAGGGGAATGCCGAACAGAAGCTTCAGGGCAATCGCGGTGCCGATCACCTCCGCGAGGTCGCAGGCGATGATCGCAGCCTCGCAGACGAGCCACAGCACGAAACTGACGGGTCGCGGGTAGTGGTCGCGGCATGCCTGGGCGAGATCGCGCCCGGTGGCGATCCCGAGGCGCGCCGCGAGCGCCTGCAGGACGATCGCCATCAGGTTCGAGAGGAGGATGACGGCAAGCAGCGTGTAGCCGAACTGCGACCCACCGGCGATGTCGGTGGCCCAGTTGCCGGGGTCCATGTAGCCGACCGAGACCATGTAGCCCGGGCCAACGAACGCCAGCATCCGGCGAAACCACGTTCCGGTCGCGGGAACCGGGACGCTCGCGTTCATCCGGCCGAGGCTTGGCTCCGCGTCGGAGTCGCCGCCGAAGCGCCACGCCTGCTGCCGCTGCATGAAATTCACGTAAGGACCCACACCGAACCGATCGCCGCTCTATAGCATGTGCTATAATCGATACAAACAGCTAAGATGCTATTGCCGCACGGTCACCGGATGGAAGGCCTGAGCTCAGCGGATGAGGATCGATCGCTCCACGAAGGTCGTCACGGCAGCGATGTAGACCTCCACATCCGTTCGCCGCTTCCGGTACTTGCTGCGCTTCACGTACCAATCCTGCAGCAGCGGCTTGATCAGCGACGCCGTGAGGGACACGTCGCCGACGCGGAAGCGCCCCTGTGCGACGCCCCGTGCCAGCACATCGGCGAAGATCTGCTCCGTGGCGAGTTCGCTCTCGACTGCGATCCGCCGCGCGGAAGCCGGAAATCCCTTGGCCTCCATGTAGGCAAAGACGAACCAGGGCTGCATGTCCTCGGTCAGCCGGATATGCGTGGCGATGAGCCAGCGCAGATGCAGGACCGAATCGTTCTTCACCGCATCCGGAGCGTCCCGGAGCGCGGCTTCCGCGGTTGTGGCGACCTCCGTGAGGATCATGACCAGCAGGGTATTCTTGTTCTCGAAATAGGAATACAGGCCGCCCATGCTGAGGCCGGTGGCCTCGGCAAGGTCGCGCAAGGTGGTCTGATGAAAGCCTTTCTGCGCGGAGAGATGAAGCACCGCGCCGATGATCCGCGCGAGGTTCGCCGTGGCCACGTGCGACTTCTGCACGCGGATCGTCGCGCGATGGCGCGCGAGGATTCGCGCGCAGATCGGCTCGAGGGACGCCAAGTTCGGATCGTAGCGCCTGCCCCGCGCTTCGGCCGCGCCCGTCACCATGGCCTTCCCGGAACGTTCACGGCTTCCCCCGCGCTTCGAGCTGACATTCGCCGCAGCATTCTATTGCCGATCAGCGCCGACAGGTCTAGAAAACCGAGCGCTTGCTCGTTTTTCCGCGCGGAGGCCCGCGAATGGATTTCTCGGTCGATCCCCGCGTCGAAGACTATCGCAGGCGGATCGCGGCCTTCGTCGACCGCGCCCTGATTCCCCTGGAGAGCGATCCGGGCGCCTACGATCCGCACGGCAACATCGCCCTCGACGTCCTCGCGCGGATGCGCGAGCAGGCGCGCAGCGAGGGTCTCTGGTGCCTCCAGCTGAAACCGGAGACCGGTGGGGCCGGGCTCGACAAGGTTGGCATGGCGGTCTGCTACGAGGAGATGAACCGCTCGATCTTCGGGCCGGTCGTCTTCAATTCCGCCGCGCCCGATGACGGCAATATGATGCTCCTGGAGGCGGTGGGCACACCGGCTCAGAAGAGGCGCTGGCTCGCGCCCATCGTGGATGGCCGCACCCGCTCGGCCTTCGCCATGACCGAGCCGCATCCCGGCGGAGGCTCGGACCCGTCGATGATCCGCACCACGGCGCGGCGCGAGGGCGACACCTACGTGGTGACCGGGCAGAAGTGGTTCATCACCGGGGCTGAGGATGCCGGGCACCTCATCCTGGTCGCACGCACCTCGGACGATCCGCGGACCGGGCTTACGGCCTTCCTGTTCGACGCGGAACAGCCCGGCTGGGAGATCGTGCGCCGCATCGCCATCATGGGACCCGAGGAACATGGGGGCCATTGCGAGTTGCGCTTCGACGGACTCGAGATCCCGAGCGACAATGTCCTGATCGGTGAGGGCGCCGGCCTGAAGGTCACGCAGATCCGGCTTGGCCCCGCCCGGTTGACCCATTGCATGCGATGGCTCGGACTCTCGAAACGCTGCGTCGAGATCGCCCGGTCCTACGCGTCCGATAGGCATGGATTCGGCGTGCGCCTCGCCGACCGTGAGAGCATCCAGCTGATGCTCGGAGACCTCGCCATGCGCATCGAGGTCGGGCGTCTGCTCGTGATGAAGGCGGCCTGGGAGCTTGATCGCGGCGGCTTCGCCCGCAAGGAGGTCTCGATGGCGAAGATCCACGTCGCCAACCTGCTGCACGCGGCCGCCGACGTCGCGATCCAGATCAACGGCGCCCGGGGCTACTCCAAGGACACGGTACTGGAGTGGATCTACCGCTACGCCCGCCAGGCGCGCCTCGTCGACGGGGCGGACGAGGTCCACAAGATGGTACTGAACCGCTTCCTCGAGAAGGAAGAGCGGTCGTTCTGGCACTGGAACGTGCCGGACTCGGTCTAGGCGTGTTTCGCGAGCAATGGCGCGGGGAAGAGCGAGAGACATGTCGAATGGTGTCGTGATCGTTGCGGGCGTGCGGACGGCCATCGGGTCCTTCGGGGGATCGCTCGCCGCTGTGCCGCCGTCGCGCCTCGGGGCGCTCTGCGTCCGCGAGGCCCTGCGCCGAGCCGAGGTGCAAGGCGCCGAGGTCGGGCACGTCGTCTTCGGCAACGTCATCCCGACCGAGCCGCGCGATGCCTATCTGGCGCGGGTGGCGGCCCTGGAGGGCGGGATCCCACAGGAGGTTCCGGCGCTCACGGTCAACCGCCTGTGCGGTAGCGGCCTCCAGGCGGTGGTCTCGGCTGCGCAAGCCATTCTCCTCGGTGATGCCGCCATCGCGGTCGCGGGTGGCGCGGAGAGCATGAGCCGGGCACCCCACATTCTCACGGCCGCACGCACCGGACAGCGCATGGGCGATATGGTCGCGACCGATTACATGATCGGCGTCCTCACCGACCCCTTCGGCAACGGCCATATGGGCATCACCGCCGAGAACGTGGCCGCTCGCTACGACGTCTCGCGCGAAGCTCAGGATGCACTCGCGGCCGAAAGTCAGGGCCGGGCCCGCGCGGCGATCGCGGAGGGCCGATTCCGCGAGCAGATCCTGCCGGTCGAGGTCACGGTGCGGCGCGAGATCGTGGCATTCGACACGGACGAGCACCCGAAGGCGACCCGCGCGGAGGATCTGGCGACGCTGCGTCCCGCGTTCCGCAAGGACGGTTCGGTGACCGCGGGCAACGCCTCGGGCCTCAACGACGGCGCTGCTGCCCTCGTGTTGATGAGCGCCGAGCGAGCCGAGCGCGACGGGCGGACACCGCTCGCCCGGATCGTCGGCTATGCGCACGCAGGCGTGGATCCCTCGGAGATGGGCATGGGCCCGGTCCCGGCGGTTCGGCGTCTTTGCGACCGTACGGGCCTGACGGTCGGTGATTTCGATGTCATCGAGTCGAATGAGGCCTTCGCGGCACAGGCATGCGCCGTGTCACGCGATCTCGGTTTCGATCCGGCGCGGGTGAACCCGAACGGCGGCGCCATCGCGCTCGGACATCCGATCGGCGCCACCGGGGCGATCCTCACCGTCAAAGCGCTCTACGAGCTGCGCCGCAGTGAGGGGCGTTATGGTCTCGTGACGATGTGCATAGGCGGCGGACAGGGCATCGCGCTCGCCCTTGAGCGCCTGTCCTGATCGGTTGAGTGTGGGCGGCCCGACCTGTGCCGGACGAGCGTGGGCGGGACATGGACGGAAACGGTTGCGGTGATCCGCGCGAAGCGGATGCCGCCGGGAGGGCCGATGGCCGGGCTGTTCGATCTGGTTGACCGGCACGTGCTCGTCACGGGCGCTTCGAGCGGCCTCGGGCGTCACTTCGCCTTGCGCCTCGCGGAAGCCGGAGCGCGCATCACCGTCACGGCGCGCCGGGCTGACGCCCTTGCCGAGACCGTGGTACGGATCGAGGCCGCGGGTGGGCAGGCGAGAGCGGCGGTGATGGATGTCACCGATTCCATGACCGTCGAAGCGGCGCTCGACTTGGCGGAAGCCTCCTTCGGCCCGGTCGCGGTTCTGGTGAACAATGCCGGCGTCACGGTCACGCGGGCGGCCCTCGACCTCGAAGAGGACGAGTGGGATCGCGTCGTCGACACCAATCTCAAGGGGGTCTGGCTGATGGCGCAGGCCACGGCGCGCCGGATGGTGCGCACGGACACGCGCGGCAGCATCATCAACGTTGCGTCGATCCTCGGCCTTCGGGTTGCGGGCGGTGTTGCGCCCTACGCGGTGTCGAAGGCCGGCGTCGTGCAGCTCACCAAAAGCCTCGCGCTCGAATGGGCGCGCCACGGCATCCGGGTGAATGCCCTGGCGCCCGGCTACATCCGGACGGAGCTCAGCGGCGCATTCTTCGACACGGACGCCGGCAAGGCCCTGATCAAGCGCATCCCGCAGCGGCGCCTCGGGGAGGCCGGGGACCTCGACGGCGCGCTCCTGCTCCTTGCCTCGGATGCGGGCGGCTACATGACGGGCAGCGTGATCGCCATCGATGGCGGCCATCTGGTCTCGGGCCTGTGACCGTCGTGCGGATCAAGGAATGCCCGGCACCGGAGGGCTCCGCCCGTGCTGGATGACGATCGCCGCGAGGCTTTGCGCGCCTGGCTCGCACGGCAACTCGGTGCGGGCGAGGTCACGCTAACCGACGTCCAGCCGCTCGGCGGCGGCTCGATCCAGGAGAATTGGCGGATCGACTGCGTCGTGGCGGGCACACCGCGCCACTTCGTCCTGCGCAAGGATGCGGCGGCGACGATCGCGTCGAGCCGCAGCCGGTCCGAGGAATTCGCCATCCTGCAGGCGGCTCATCACGGCGGCGTGCGCGTGCCGGAGCCCGTCGGGTTCTGCCAGGACGAGACCGTCGTCGGAGCGCCCTTCGCTCTGATGGGCCTCGTCGACGGGGTCGCGCTCGGTCCGCGCGTTGCCAAGGATCTGAGCCTCGGCGGTGATCGGGAGCGGCTGGCTGAATGCCTCGGGCGGGAACTCGCCCGGATCCATCGGATACGCCTGCCCCGCGCAAACCTCGCCTTCCTGGGTGACCCCGAGCCAGACCCCGCGCGCGCCGAGATCGCCGTGCTCCGGGGTAAGCTCGATGCCCTCGGCGCGGCGCGCCCGGCACTCGAATGGGGCCTGCGCTGGGCCGACCGGCACGCTCCGGCTTGCTCCGTCCCCACCCTGACGCATCGCGACTTCCGGACCGGCAATTACATGGTCGACGCCGCGGGGCTAACCGCGATCCTCGATTGGGAGTTTGCGGGCTGGGGCGACCCGGTATCCGATCTCGGCTGGTTCTGCGCGGAGTGCTGGCGCTTCGGCCGGCCCGCGCTCGAGGCCGGGGGCATCGCCTCGCGCGCGGCCTTCTATCGAGGATACGAAGGGGAGGGCGGCGGGCCCATCGACAATGCCGCCGTGCGCTACTGGGAAATCGTCGCCCATCTGCGCTGGGCGGTAATCGCCCTCGAACAGGGGCAGCGCCATCTCTCGGGCGCCGCGTTCTCCCTCGAACTCGCCCTGACCGGGCGCATGGTCCCGGAACTCGAACGCGCAGTCCTGCGGGCGACAGACCCGAAGTTTTGGAGCGTCTGACCATGCAGGACGAACCATCGGGCGCTGAACTTCTCGACGTCGCTCGCCAGGTCCTGAGCCGGGAGATCGCCCCCACCCTGACGGGCCGCCCCCGCTATCTCGCCGCGATGGTGGCGAATGCCATCGGCATCGTCGCCCGCGAGATCGAGCATGGCGCCGCGATGCGCGATGCCTTGGCGCGGGCAGTGTCCCGGATCGATCCCGACGCCACGACGGCTGACC
Source organism: Methylobacterium planeticum (assembly GCF_008806345.1). GTDB lineage: Bacteria > Pseudomonadota > Alphaproteobacteria > Rhizobiales > Beijerinckiaceae > Methylobacterium > Methylobacterium planeticum. The sequence continues at coordinate 233,934 of NZ_VZZJ01000006.1, forward strand.
TCGCGGCCGCCATCCGGGCCGGCGGTCACGATGCCGATGCGGATCTCCACGCGGCGCTTGTCGAGGCTACCGAGACGGCCGCCGCCATCTGGAAGCCCCCGCCGCCCGGTCAGTGAGCGGGGGCGCTGGCATCCGGGGATCAACCCCGGCGCCGCGGGCGAGACGTTCGGGGAAACGAGGAAGCGCCATGGCCGGCAACACCGGGCACCCGTTCGAGACCGGGCTCGACAAGAATCGCGCGAACTTCGCGGCCCTCACCCCGCCGAGCTTCCTTGCCCGCGCCGCCGTGAGCTTCGGCGCCAGCGTCGCGGTGATCGACGACGAGCGGCGCATCACCTACGCGGAGCTCTACGACCGCTGCCGCCGTCTCGCCTCCGCGCTCGCCCGGCGCGGAATCGGGCGCCTCGAGACCGTGGCGATCCTCGCCCCCAATATCCCGGAGATGATCGAGGCGCATTTCGCCGTGCCGATGCTCGGCGCCGTGCTGAACCCGCTCAACACGCGCCTCGACGCGGCGACGCTGGCCTTCTCGCTGCGCCACGGCGAGGCGAAGGTGCTCATCGTCGATCGGGATTTCGCGCCCCTGGTCGCGCAGGTGCTGGCCCTTCTCGACGAACAGCCTCTGCTCGTCGAGGTCCCCGCTCCGGCGGCGGGCCCCGCGATCCTGGAGGCAATCGGCTACGAGGACTTGTTGCACGAGGGCGACCCATCCTACGATTGGCCGGGGCCCGACGACGAGTGGCAATCCCTCTGTCTCCTCTACACCTCGGGGACGACGGGCGATCCGAAGGGCGCCGTCTACAGCCATCGCGGGGCCTACCTTCAGGCGCTCGGCAACGCCGTCACTTTCGGGGTGAACCGGGAGAGCGTCTATCTCTGGACGCTGCCGATGTTCCATTGCAGCGGCTGGTCCTACCCCTGGGCCATGGTGGCAGCCGGCGGCACGCAGGTCTGCCTGCGCAAGGTCGAGCCCGCTCGAATCTTCCGCCTCATCGCCGAGCATGGCGTCACGCATCTCTGCGGCGCGCCGATCCTCCTCTCGATGCTGGTGCACGCGCCGGCGCAGGACCGCGTTCCCTTCCCGCAGACGGTTCGCTGTGCCACGGGCGGTGCCGCACCGACCTCGACGATCCTCCGGGCAATGGAGTCGATGGGATTTTCGGTCACGCACCTGTACGGGGCGACCGAGACCTACGGACCGGGCACGGCCAGCGTGGCGGTCGACGCCTGGGCGGATCTCACAGAGGCGGAACGCTACGAGCGGATGGCACGCCAGGGCGTGTCGCTGACGACCGTGGAGGAGTTGGCGGTCGTCGATCCCTCGGCCCTTGCGCCGATCCCGCAGGACGGGCGCACGATCGGGGAGATCGCGATGCGCGGCAATACCGTGATGAAGGGATACCTCAAGAACCCCGACGCCACCGCCCGGACGCTCACGGGCGGCTGGTACCTGTCGGGCGATCTCGCGGTTTGGCATCCGGACGGCGCGGTCGAGATCAAGGACCGCGCCAAGGACATCATCATCTCGGGCGGCGAGAACATCTCGAGTCTCGAGGTCGAGGAAGTCCTCTCGCGCCACCCCGCCGTCATGCTCGCCGCGGTCGTCGCCCGCCCCGACGTTACCTGGGGCGAGACGCCCTGTGCGTTTCTCGAGCTCAAGCCGAGTGGTCCCGGCGCGACGGAAGCCGAGATCGTCGCCTTCTGCCGCGAGCACCTCGCGCGCTTCAAGGTGCCGAGGACGATCGTGTTCGGGCCGCTGCCGAAGACAGCCACCGGCAAGATCCAGAAGTTCGTGCTGCGCGAGCAGGCGCAGGCGATCGAGCCGGCCGCAAAGGCCTAGACCGCAAGGACCGGCTCGGCCGCCTCCGCCCGCTTGCGCCGAAAGCTCGCGGCAGCCTCCTCGGAGCGCCAGCACGCCGCCAGATGGGACGGACCGGCCGCGGCGAGCGGCGGCTCCTCTCGACGGCACCGCTCCTCGGCAAGGAAGCAACGCGGCGCGAACGGGCAACCCGGCGGCCGGTTCGCGAGGTCGGGCGGGCTTCCCGGAATCGTGTCGAGCCGCGCACCCTTGGCGAGCGCCCCGTCCGCACGGCTGCGCAGCAGGCCGATCGTGTAGGGATGATGCGGATCGAGAACGATCTGCCGCGCCGTCCCGGTCTCGACGATGCGGCCCGCATACATCACGGCGATCCGGTCCGCGACCTCGACGGCCGCCCCGAGATCGTGGGTGACGAAGATGGTCGAGAGGCCGAGCTCCGCCTGCAGCTCCCGCAGGAGCAGCAGGATCTGGATCTGCACGGTCGCGTCGAGGGCCGTGGTGGGCTCGTCGGCGAGCAGGACCTCGGGGCGGCAGGCCAAGGCCAGGGCGATCATCGCGCGCTGGCGCATGCCCCCGGACATCTCGTGCGGGTAGGCGTCGAGACGGCGCTCCGGGCTCGGAATGCGCACGCGCTCGAACATCTTCAGGGCGCGGACGCGAGCCTGGCCTGCGCTGACGCCCTCGTGTCGGCGGATCGATTCCGTGATCTGCTGGCCCACCGTGTAGACGGGATCGAAGGCAAGCAGAGGTTCTTGAAAGATCATCGAGACCGTTCCGCCGCGAAAGGCGGAGAGCTCCCGCTTCGACATGGTGAGGACGTCGCGTCCGGCCGCTTGGATACGGCCCTCGATGCGGCTGCGCTTCTCCGAATGGAGACGCAGGATGGCCCGCAGGGTCACGCTCTTGCCCGACCCCGATTCTCCGATCAGCGCGAGAGCCTGGCCCTTCTCCAGCACCAGATCGACGCCGTCCACGGCGCGCACGGCACCGAAGGTGACCTTGAGGTTCTCGATGGCGACCGCGGCGTTCATGCGGCCCTCGCGACGCTGAGGGAATGGCCCGAATTCGGCTGGCGCGCGAGGCAGGCCGCGCGGTGCGCCGGAGCCACGGGATCGAGCGGCGGCTCGGTCTCGGCGCAGACCGCCTCGGCGATGCGGCAGCGCGGATGGAAGCGGCAGCCCGGCGGCGGATCGATCGGGTTCGGAGGATCGCCCGCGAGCAGCGCCTCCTGCGTGCGCCGATCCGGGTCGAGGGAGGGCATGGAGGCGAGGAGGGCCTCCGTGTAGGGATGCGAGGGCCGCGACAGGACCGTGTCGGCGGGTCCGATCTCGGCGACGCGGCCGAGATACATCACCATCACGCGGTCGCAGATGAAGCGGACCACGTTGAGATCGTGGCTGATGAACAGGTAGGTGAGGCCGAATTCCTGCTTGAGGTCGAGGAGGAGGTTCAACACCTGCGCCTCCACCGACTTGTCGAGCGCGGAGACCGCCTCATCCAGGACGATGAGGCGCGGCTCGAGCGCAAGGGCGCGGGCGATGTTCACGCGCTGGCGCTGGCCGCCGGACAATTCGTGCGGATAGCGGCCGCCGAAGCGTTTCGGCTCGAGGCCGACGCGGGCGAGGAGGCCGCGCGAGCGCTCGGCGGCCTCGCGCGCGCCGATCCCGTTCACCCGCGGGCCGAAGCTGATCGAGGCCTCGATCGTCATGCGCGGGTTGAGCGAGGCGTAGCTGTCCTGAAACACCATCTGGGTCTGGCGACGGAAGCTGCGCCACGGGAGGGCGCGGCCACCAACCGACTCTCCGTCGAACAGGATGTCGCCGGAATCACGCTCGGTCAGGCCCATCAGCAGGCGCGCCGTGGTCGACTTGCCGCAGCCGGACTCGCCGACGATGCCGAGGGTCTCACCCTTCAGAGCCTCGAAGCTGACGCCGTCGACGGCGCGCACCGCGCGGCCTTTCTTCTCGCCGAAACCCTTCCGGATGGGGAAGTGCTTGACGAGGTCGGTGACGCTGAGCAGCGGTTGGGCCGGACCGCCACGGTCGCGGGGATCGATCACACCGACGCTCATTGGCGGATCTCCATCGCGGATCGCAATCCGTCTGAGAACAGGTTGAACGAGATCGAGACGATGAAGATCGCGAAGCCCGGCAGGGCCGCCACCATCGGGTTGACGTAGATCGCGGTGCGCAGCGTGTTGAGCATCAAGCCCCATTCGGGTTCGGGTGGACGCACTCCGAGGCCGAGGAACGACAGGCCGGAGGCGAGGATCATCGACACGCTGATCAGGCTCGTGGCGTAGACGAAGATCGGGCCGAGGACGTTGCCGAGCACCTGCACCCGCACGATGGTGAAGGCGGAAGCCCCCGAGAGCTTGGCCGCGTCGACGTAGTCGCGCGCCCGGATCTGCGTCGTGACGCTCTCGGCGACGCGCGCGATCTGGGGCACGAACACGCAGGTGAGCGACACGATGGCATTGAAGATGCCCGCCCCCAGCGCACCCGACAGGGCAATCGCCAGGAGCACGGAGGGAAAGGCGAAGAACACGTCGATGGTCCGCATCAGGATCGTGTTAATCCAGCCGCCGGCGTAGCCCGCCAGGATCCCGAGGCTCGAGCCGACCACGAAGGCGATCAGAACCGGCGTCACCCCCATGAACAGGGAGAGGCGTCCGCCCACCATCAGGCGGCTCAGCATGTCGCGGCCGAGTTCGTCCGAGCCGAGCCAGTAGGTGGAATCACCGATGGGCCTGAGGCGCCGCAGCATCGATCCCTTGTAGGGATCCATCGGGGTGATCCAGGGCGAGAACAGGGCGACGCCCACGACCAGGAGGATCACGGCGGCGGCTGCGAGTGCCACCGGATCGCGGGAAAGCTTGTGGCCGACATGACGCCAGTAGCCCCGGGAGGGCACGTAGGCCTCGGGCGAGACGCTCGGAAGCGGCGTGCCCTCGGCGAGTGCCGTGACGGCGGCGGCGGTGATCGGTGCAGCCATCGGTCAGGCCCGCTCGATGCGTGGATCGAGTGCGGTCTGCATCACGTCCACGATGAGGTTAAGAAGGACGAAGAACATCGCCAGCACCAGGATCGAACCCTGGAGAAGGGGCAGGTCGCGCTGGAAGATCGCCGCGTTCAGGAGGAACCCGGTGCCGGGCCAGGCGAAGACCGTCTCGATCAGGATCGAGCCTCCGAGGAGGTAGCCGAGTTGCAGACCCATGATCGCCAGCGCGGTCGGGGCGGCATTGCGCACGACGTGGCGGAACACACCGAACTCGGTCAGTCCCTTGGCGCGCAAAGCCTCGACGAAGTCCTGGCCGAGGATGTCGCCGACGAGCGCCCGCACGGTGCGGGCGATGATCCCCATCGGGATCACCGACATCGTGAGGGCCGGCAGGATGATGTAGCGCAGGTGCTCGAAATCGGGGCGCCAGTTGCCCGAGCCGTCCGGGCCGGCGCCCGTCGGCGGCAGCCAGCCGAGATTGGCCGAGAACACGATGACCAGCACCATGCCGAGCCAGTAATGCGGGACACTTACTCCGAACACCGACACCATCGAAGCGAGCCGATCGAGGATCGAGTTGCGGCGGTAACCCGCCACGAACCCGAACAGGGTTCCGAAGGTGAAGCCGATCAGCGTCGCCAGCGAGGCGAGGATCAGGCTGTTCACCACCGCCCGGCCGACCTCCGAGAGCACGGGGCGTCCGGTCGCGATCGAGTTGCCGAGGTCGCCGTGCAGCACCCGCCACAGCCAGATCGCGTATTGCACCGGCAACGGCTTATCGAAGCCGTAGGCTGCCCGCATCTCGGCGATCGTCTCCTGGCTCGCATCGACCGGCAGGACCGCGCTCAGCGGATCCCCGGGCGCCAGATGGACGAGGAGGAAGCAGACGAGGCTGACGCCGAGGGCGACCGGCGTGACGTAGACGAGTCGTTTCAGAATGTAGAACAGCACGGGGCGAACGGGCTCCTGCGGCCCGGCGCCGGTCCCACGGAGGCAGGATCGGTACCGGGCAGTTGCGGTGTCGCGGTCCTCTCACGCCGGGGGTCGCCCGGGGCGAGAGCGCGCTAGCGGGACGGGCTCGCGATGGAGATCGGCGAGAAGTCCTGGAACCAGTTCTGAGCCTGCACGAAGCCCTTGACCTTCGGGCTCATCGCCCGCGGGTTCACGTCGTGCGTGATCATGATGAAGAGCGCATCGTCCACGAACTTCTCGTGGACCTTTTTCAAGACGGCGAGTTGCTGGGCCGGATCGAAGGCGTTGCGCACCTCGGCGAAGAGCTTGTCCATCTCGGGGTCGCAGTGATAGCCCCAGTTGGTGCCGGCCGGCGGCGTCAGATCACATTGCAGGTGGCGGATGAAGGCCGTGAAGGGATCCTGGATGAAGTAGGAATAGTTCATCCCCGTCGCACCGCGCGCCATGTCGGACTTGGCGCCGGCCCGCCAGATGTTGATGAGCGTGTTCCACTCCACCACCTCGAACGAGATCTCGATCCCGACCTCGGCGAGGCTCTGCTGCACGAACTCGTTCATCGGCAAGGGTTGCATCTGGCCCGAACCGGACGCCGAGATGAGGATCTTGGTCTTCAGCGGCTTGCCCGGCCCGTAGCCGGCCTCGGCCAGGAGTTTCTTGGCCGCCTCCGGGTCGTAGCCCGGCTTGAAGCTCGGGCTGCCGAACCATTGATGCCCCGGAGGCATGAAGCCCTGGGCGGGGATCGCGAGGCCGCCGAGTAACTCCTTCAGGCCTTCGCGGTCGATGGCGAGGTTGGCGGCCTTGCGCACCCGGACATCGTTCCAGGGCGAGCCCGGCACGCGCGAGAGATGCCAGGTCCAGTTATGCGGGTAGCTGTTCGTGACGATCTGGAATCCGGCACCCTTGAGGGACGCGACCGCGTCGGGCGCGGGCGCCTCGATCCAGTCGACCTGGCCGGAGCGCAGCGCGGCCACGCGGGCATTGGCCTCGGGCAGGGGCACGAGCACGAGCTTGTCGAGCTTGGGCACGCGGGGTTTGTCCCAGTACTCCTTGTTCGGCAGCATTTCGGCGCGCTCGCGCGGAGCGAACAGGCTGAGCTTCCAGGGACCCGTGCCGGAGGGCGTCTTGGCGAAGGCCTCCCAGCTCTTGCCGAGCTTCTCCCATTGCGCGGGCGAGGAGATCATCACCCAGGCGATCTGGTAGGGCAGGGTGGCATCCGGCGCCTTGGTCTTGATCTCGACCGTCAGCGGATCGATCACGCGGTAGCTCGCCACCGCCGGGATACGCGAGCGGCCCTGGGCCGATTGGCGCGGATCGAATTGCGGGACATCGTTCTTCAGCAGCTTATCGAGGTTCCACACCACCGCGTCCGCGGTGAAATCCGATCCGTCGTGGAATTTCACGCCATCACGGAGCTTGAAGGTCCAGAGCGTCTTGTCGTTGGCGTCCACCGTCCAACCTGTGGCGAGGCCGGGCGCGAGATCGGAGGGCTTCGTCGCGCTCGACAGGTCCCAGTTCACGAGCCCGTCATAGACGGTGTAGCCCATGAACCGCATGCCCTCGCCGCCGTTGTCGGCCTGACCGGTCGTCAGCGGGATGTCCGACGCGGTCATGCCGATCCGAAGCACGCCTTGCGCGACGGCCGGCACGGCCGCGACAGAGAGTGCCGTGGCGAGCGCGAGGCGCAGCCCGAGCGAGTGACCGAACCGATTCCGAGATTGAGCCCGCATACCGAAAAGCCGTCCCCTGAGGTCCCGTGGCCGCTCCTTGGTGGAGGGCGCTTCCGGGTCGGCGTCCTGTATGCAAGCTCGCGGCCACACAGTAGCGGGCACGCACGGGCGGACCGATCCGATGTCGGATCAACGAGGCTAAGTTACGACAAGATCATGTGTTTCTTGGACCCGATCTCAGCGCGGCATCGATTACCCGTCGGTCCTGCGAGCAGTCGTGGCAGATCCTCAGCGGCCCCGTGCGTCGATCGAAATTCCCAGGGCCTGGAAGTCGTGTCACCCAATTCCAGGGCGACCGGAACTGCCCGAGCGGTGTTGACACCGTCGCTGAAGGAGGCCCGAAACTCGCAAGCTCAGGGCGAGCGGTCGCCTTGCTCTTTCCTGGCCAAGCCCGAACGCTGGCGGGCCCGCGCGGCTCCGGAGAACCTCATGCAGATCGATGACCCCACGGTGAAGGCCGAAGTCGAGGCGGCTTTTCGCGCCTACGAGCAGGCCCTCGTGACGAACGACGTGGCGACCCTCGAAGCCCTCTTCCACGACGATCCCCGCACGATCCGCTACGGAGCCGGCGAGAATCTCTATGGAATGGACGCGATTCGCGCGTTCCGACGCGCCCGCTCGCCGGCAGGTCTTGAGCGGCAGCTTGTCCGAACCGTCATCACCACCTACGGCCAGGACTCCGCGAGCGCGATGACCCTGTTCACGCGTCGCGGTGCGCCCGGTCGGATCGGGCGCCAGAGTCAAACCTGGATGCGTTTTTCGGATGGCTGGAAAGTCGTCGCGGCCCATGTCAGCCTCATCGAGGATGCTGATGCTGGAGTTGGCGCGTGATCCCTCGAAGCCGGTCCCGCAGGGACGCGTTCGGCGCCTCCAAACCGCGGAGCGAGACCTCGCCGCCCCTCAGCTGATCGGCGTGCCGGGCTCCGCCTTCATCCGTTCGGTCGTGGTGTAGAGGGCCGCGCCGCAAGCGGCCGCGTCGACGGGGGTGAGGCGCAGGACGAGCTCCGCTCCGCCGAGCAGGCCGAGGATGAGGGCCGGCATGCCGCTCGCGTCGAATGTGCCCGATTTCCAGGCAGTCACGGGCAGTTCAGCCTGCACGATCACCTCACCCGGCTCCAGAATCTGCGCCTCGCGGCTGTAGAGTGCACTCGCGGCGAGCAGCGACGTTCCGAGCTGGGCGGCAAGAGCGGGAGAAACGTCCATCATCACGATCTGCGAGCCGGTGTTCAGGCGCAGACTCGGCAGACCGTTCGGGCCCGCGATCACGCTCAGGCTCGGCGTTGCGATCCTGCCGTCGTTTTGAGCACTCGGGATCGCATCGGGGCCGGCATCCGTCATGAGCACATCCTCTCGCGCGACGGCTTCTGCCACGTTCGGCGAAGCGACGCCAACCGACGGATTGTCCCGAGTTCAAGGTCGATGCGGCGCGGCCTCCATGCGCCGCAGGCCGAGACCTCGCGCGACGATCGGGTCGAGCCCGGGTCCGACCTCGTTGCGGGCCAGCGCGAAACCGCCGGAGCCGCGATAGGTGAAGGCCGACCACGCGAACCCCTTCGCTTCGGCAAGCTCGCGCATGTCGCGGAACCAGCGCTCCCGCTCCGCCTGCTGCGCGGCTCCCGTGCTCGCGGGCGTCAGACGCGCACCGAACTCGCCGAGCAGGATCCGTTGCGGCGCGATGGTCCGGCTGCGTGCCCATTCACCGACCTCGTCGAAAACCTTCGCGAGGGCGCCGCGGTCGAAACCCGAGCGCTGGTAGCTCTCGAGCTGGCGCGTCGCGGTCGCCAGCGCTGCCGGCTTCGCGTCGGCCTTCATGTCCGATTGCGCGATGATGCGGCTCATCGCGTCCAAGCTCTCATTCAGCGGCCGCGCGCGAGCCGGATATGGTACGTCGGCAAGCAGAGCGGCGGCGTTCCACGACGCCCCCTGATGCGTGAACTGAAACGGATCATAGGCGTGGAAGGTGTAGAGGACGGCTGGATCGTCGGCGAATGGCCTTGTATCCATGCCGGTGAGGCCGGAAACCGCGTTCTGGTTTCCGCCGCCAAGAACCAGCGACAGGCGCGGCGCCCGGCTCCGCGCGGCCTTGTAGGCAGCCTCCAGCATCGGCTGCCACGCCGCCGACCCGATCGTCGGCTCGTTCATCAGCTCAAGCGCGACCTTCTCGGACTTGATCTCGGTGAGGAGGCCTGCGATGCGCGAGACGAGGCCGAGATAGGCCTGGAAGCCCGAGCTGCGCGAGCTCACGGTCAACGCCTGGGACTCGTAGTCGGGGTGAAGATCACTCGGGTGCAGGTCGACGATCACTCCGAGCCCCGCCGCGAGAAAGCCCCGGACCGTATCGATCAGGAAGCGGTCCGCCCAATCGCGCTTCCATCCGGTGAATTGCAGGTAAGGCCCGGGATCGAGCGCGAGGCGCACGAAATCGAGGCCAGCGTCGGTCAAGCGGCGCATCTCGGCGGGCGGCATGGTTCGGTCCGCACCCGCAAAGGGCGGAAAGGCGAAGGCCCGGTCCGGGCCGACCTCCGCCCAGGCAAGGATGTGCGAGATGCCGATGCCGCGGTGAAACGGCACGCTCTCGGCGGCGAGGACCGGTCCGCCGACGAGATAGGCCGCGATCCAGATCGCCGGGAGACGCCGCCTCATCGGGAGGCGCTGGGCTCACGGCCGCTCAGCATATGCGCCACCGGCGGCCCGAACTTGGTGCGAACCGCCCGGTAGAACCCACCGACCTTGCAGGACAGCGTCGAGGGCGTGTCGGTGCTGGCGAGGGTCTCGCGCGGCAGGGCGTGCAGATGCCGGAGGTGATCGGAGAATACGGCCCCGTGCCGGGTGGTCACGGCGGTCTCGAAACCGAGTTCCTTGGCAAGCTTGGCCTCCCGGATGCCGCAGGCGCGCGGGTTGCCGAACGGATAGGCGAAGTGGCGCACCGGCCGATCGAGCATCAGTTCGAGAAAGCTGCGGTTCTCGGCCATCTCGCTGCGCGCCGCGTCCTCCGGGGCGAGCGCCAGATTGATATGCGTCGTTCCATGCGCGCCGATCGTCACCAAGGGGTGATCGGCAAACCGCCGGATCTGATCGCGCGTCAGCCCTTCTTTCAGAACGAGTGAGGCGATGTCGATGTCGGACAGGGCGATCAGGCTCCGGATCAAGGGCAGGAGCATGTAATCGTCGTGGACGAGCCGCTCGATCTCGATATAGGTCGCGACCTTCGCGGCCCGGCTCTCGCACGTGAAGCTGCGCCCGATACTCGGGAGGGTGATCGTGTCGCGCCTGCGGATCAGCTCCGCCAAGCCGAGCCACCAGGCATCGATTTCGCCCGTCATCATGCCGGTGGTGACGTAGACGGTGAACGGCGCGCCGTGCCGCTCCATCACCGGAAGCGCGTGGACGAGATTGTCCGCGAACCCGTCGTCGAACGTGAAGGCTGCAAACCGGCCAGGCGCCCCGGACTGGAGGCGGCGAACCGCCTCATCCAGGCTGACGAAGTCCACACCGAGCCTGCGCAAGAAGCCCAAGGCCGCATCGAGGCGGGAGACCGGGCACCGCAGGCTCGCGTCGGGATGAAAAGTACCGTCCGGGACAACGGAATGGAGCATGAAGAGCGTGCCAGCTCCGCCGTAACGCTGGGAGAGGGCGCGCGCCAAGCCGCTCCGATGCGCTATGATCGGCAGACCGGTCTTCAGCAGCGCGCGCGCATCCATCTCGGTCGTTCCCCAACGCTTTCATTCTGAACCGGCCGACCCCAGCCGAACTGTTAAGGATATCGGCTTCCAGCAGTCCGTCTTCAGCTGCGAACGAACGAAAGTGCCTGTTCAATCCCCTGAACTTATACGAAGTGGTTCCCGGACACCAAGTCTTCATCGAAACACGGTAAAACCACGGCCTTTTCCATCGGACCCTATCTGTGATCGAAGATCGAGCTGATTCTTCCTTGGCTTCCGGACAATGGTCCATGCAATCCGCGCGAACCGCCTCGGCCCTCCCCGAAGAAAATCGCCGTCCGGGTGCTGCCGAGCACTTCGAGTTGTCGCGCGCGCCTGAGGATTGGACCATTCCTGATTTAGCGGGCGCCGGCCTAACGATCTTCCACAGCCTCGCGGCGAGTGAGGAGATCTGGCAGCAGGCTAGCAAGACCTGCTCCTGCAGCGCGTTCCAGACCTTCGAGTGGGTCTCGACTTGGTTCGACACCGTCGGCGTAGCCACCGGTGTGAACGCCTGCCTCGTTCACGTGACCACGCGGGGCGGCGAGACCCTGCTCCTCCTCCCTCTGGCGCTTACCTTGAAGGGCTCGGTTCGGAGCCTCGAATTTCTCGGGGGTGATCTCACCGATTACAACCTCCCGCTGATCAATCCAAAACGGGCGATCGGCACCATCGACATGGCTCGGCTCTGGAGCAACATCCTCGCTCGGTTGCCCCGCGTCGATCTCGTACGCCTCACGCGGATGCCGCTCGCCTTCGACGGGGTCCCCAATCCCCTGGCGAGCCTGCCGGGCCTCAAGCCCCACACGAACGCGTATGGGGCGAGCCTGCCGGATAATTTCGCGGCGTTCGCGGCGGCACGCAGCACGCAGTTCTTCAGCCAGAACCGGCGCTATCGCCGCCGCCTCGAGAAGATAGCACCCGTGCGCGTCGCTTTTCCCGAGGCGGAAGCGGAGCGTCTCGCGATCACCCGCTTCCTGCTCGAGCACAAATCCCGCTGGCAACAGGCGGCGGGCCTGTCGGACACCCTGGCTCAGGATGCGAGGGTCGCATTTTACGAGCGCATGACCGGCGCGCCGATGCGTGAGGGCAGCATCAGCGTCGCGGGGCTCTGGGTCGGCGACGAACTCGTCGCGGGTCTCTGGGGCGTGATCTTCCGCGGTCGCTACGCCTTCCTGATCACCACCTACCGGGCCGATTGGAGCCGGTTGTCGGTCGGACGTCTTCTGATCGAGAGCGTCATCCAGATGTGCATCGCGCGGGGTGATCTCACGGTCTTCGACCTGACGGTGGGCGAAGAGGGCTACAAGGCGGACTGGGCCGATCATACCCTGCCGCTATACCGGTATCAGGCCGCCCGCACCTTGCGCGGACGCCTGATCCTCGCGCTCTGGCATGCGCGCGAGCGGGTGAAGGGATGGCCGGGCCTCCGTCGGAGCGTGCGCGCCGCAGCGACGTTCAGGCACCGACTGCGAAATCGCACCTGACCTCGCAACGCACACCGCGAAGGATGCACAGGGCAGCGGTGCCGAGGCTTCCTTTCGGCAGAGGTTCAACTTGGCACACGCGGAAGTTGGCCTTGCGCTTGCGCAGCTACTCACAAGCGCAAAGGCACTGTGCCACCCAGACACAGGTTGGCAATCCTCATCGGATGCTGTGTCTGGAGGCGGGACGACCGTATCAACGCGACACATTCTTGGATCAGCAGGCTCACGACATCGTGCCAGATCAACCGACCATCAGTATCGTCATCAAGGCGCTCAATGAGGAGCAGCGCATCGCCGCGGCGATCGAGAGCGCGCTCGCGGCGTTGGCGGGACATGACGGTGAAGTCATTCTCGCCGACAGCGCCTCCACGGACCGGACGCTGGAGATCGCCCGCCGCTACCCGATCCGCATCGTCACGCTTCAGCGGATCGCTGATCGATCCTGCGGAGCGGGCGCCCAGCTCGGCTACCAGTACTGCCGCGGGCGCTTCATCTGCCTCATCGACGGCGACATGAAGCTGCAACCCGGCTTCCTCGGGAAGGCCCTGGAACAGCTCGCGCGCGACCCGATGCTCGCGGGCATTGGTGGCCTGATCCGCGAGCGGGAGACGAGCAACGTCGAGTTCGAAGCGCGCGAGCGACGCATCGAGCCGGACCGACAGCCGGGAGCGGTGAGCCGCCTCGATTGCGGCGGCCTCTATCGCCGCGAGGCGATCGAGGCGATCGGGTACTTCACCGACCGGAACCTGCACGGGGGCGAAGAACTCGATCTCGGCTGCCGCCTCCACGCTGCTGGCTGGACCCTGGCACGGATCGACAGCGTCGCGATCGACCATCACGGGCATTCGGACGGGGATTTCCGGTTGCTGGCCCGCCGATTCCGGAACAAGACCGCCTTCGCCACCGGGGAGGCCTTCCGAGCCGCGTTCGGCCAGCCGCAGTTCCGGCTGATCTTCCGGAACAACAACGCCTTCCTGCTCTGCGCAATCATCCACCTGTGGTGGTTGTCGATGCTGGCGGCGCTCGTTGCCGTTCCGGGCTGGCAGAAGGCGGTGGCGTTCGGCGTGCTGCTGGCCCTTCCCTTCGGTGCCATGGCGCTGAAGTGGCGCTCGTGGCGTTACGCGCTCTACGCGGTCTCCGCCTGGAACATCTACGCGGTGGGATTCTGGTTCGGCCTCCTGCGTCCGCGGATCCGTCCGCAGGCCTGGATCGACGGCCACGTCGTGGCTGACGCGAAGCCGAACTCGGCCGCCGCGTAAGTGCGGCGATACGCAAAAAACTTTTCGAAAATTCGAAAGCATTCCTTCCGATTTTGATCGCTCTTCTACTCGTTCTCCCGAGTCTATTTCTGTGGACATCGCGTTACGGCGAGCAGAGACCAAGCGTTTTTAGTTGGCCGTCGTGGCATCGCGCGAGGCGATGTGTCGTAGAAGCTGTGCTGGAGGAAACGATGCTACTGAATCCGACGGCGCCTCCGCGAGCCTCCGGTCCCCTCACGCCATGATGGGCGGTCAGGGCGTTCGAACGACTTCACCCCATCGGATCGGCGTCCGCGTAACGGCGTCACTCGCACCCGCGCGGACTGGCGCGTCCAGCGGCATGGATCGGCGGCGTTGATGTCGTTTGCTCAGAATCGCCTCCTCTCGATTAACAACTACTTCTACCCGCGCGGAGGTGCTGAAGTACTGTTCCTGGAGCAGAACCGGCTGTTCGAGGGCATCGGCTGGGATGTCGTGCCCTTCGCGATGCGACATGCTAACAATCTGCCGACCGCCTACGAGAACTACTTTCCTGACGAGATCGAATTCGGTCGCGATTACAGCCTGGCGCGCAAGCTGCTCAACGCACAACGGGTGATCTATTCCCGTCAGGCCCGCAGCAAGCTCGGAAACCTCCTCGACCGGGCGAGGCCGACGATCGCGCACGCCCACAACATCTATCACCACCTCTCCCCCTCCGTGCTTCCCCTGCTGCGCGAACGGGGGGTCCCGACCGTCATGACGGTGCACGATCTGAAGCTCGGCTGTCCGGCCTACACGATGATGCGGGATGGCCGACCCTGCGACAGCTGCAAGGGTGGGCGCCTCTACAACGTCGCGGTCCATCGCTGCATCAAAGGATCGCTCGCCCTGTCGGGCGTCGTGATGGCGGAGAGCTATATCCACCGCTGGCTGCGGCTCTACGAGGCCAACATCGCGCGCTTCGTCGTGCCGAGCCGCTTCGTCATGGAAACCCTCATCGGCTGGGGCTGGCCGCGCGAGCGCTTCGTGCACGTGCCGAATTTCGTCGACGTCGCCCGCTTCCGACCCGACGAGCCGATCGGGACGCGCTTCGTCTATTGCGGTCGCCTGGAGCGGCTCAAGGGGGTCGAGACACTGGTGCGAGCGGCCGCGCGTTCCGGCCAGCCGCTGACACTCGCCGGCCGCGGTCCGGACGAGACCCAACTGCGTGAGCTGACGGAAAGGCTCGGCGCCGACGTGCGGTTCCTCGGTCACGTGAGCAAGGACGAACTCGCCGACGTGCTCCAGACGGCGCGCGCCGTCGTGGCGCCGTCCGAGTGCAACGAGAACGCGCCGCTTGCGGTGCTCGAAGCCTACGCGGCCGGACGCCCGGTCATCGGTGCCAGGATCGCCGGCATCCCCGAACTCGTTCGCGAGGGCGAGACCGGCAGCCTCGTCGCATCGGGCGATGTCGAGGCTCTCGCCGACGAGCTCGCGCGCTACGCCGCCCTGCCGGATGCGAGGCTCGCCAGGATGGGGGCGGCCGGGCGTGCCTGGGTCGAGCGCGACTTTACCGCCGCCGCCTATCGCGACCGGCTCGTAGCTCTCTATTCCACGCTGACCCCGGGAGTCGCGGCATGATGGACGTGTTGGAGGCGCAGCCTGAGGTCGTTGATGCGGTCCGGCCGGCCCTGCGTGTGACGATGCTCGGCCTGCGCGGATTCCCGAAGGTGCAGGGGGGCATCGAGAATCACGTTGAGAATCTCGCCACGCGCCTCGTCGAGATCGGGTGCGAAGTCGAGGTCGTCGTGCGGCCCTCCTACATGGCTGCGGATGTCGGGCGCACCTGGTGCGGCGTGCGGTTCGCCCGCCTGTGGGCTCCCCGCACGACTGGCGTCGAGACCTTCTTCCACACGTTGATCGGCGTCCTGCGGGCCGGTGTGACGCGGCCCGACATCCTGCACATCCACGGCATCGGACCGGCCCTGTTCACGCCGCTCGGTCGCATGCTCGGGTTGCGGCTTGTGGTGACGCATCACAGCCTCGACTACGAGCGCGAGAAGTGGGGCTCATTCGCACGCTGGCTCCTGCGCCTCGGCGAGACGGCCGGAATGCGCCTGGCGCACGGACGCATCGTGGTGTCGGGGTTTCTCGCCGACCGCGTCCGCGGCCGCTATCAGGTGCCCGTCGAGATCATTCCGAACGGGATCCCGGCGCCGAACGTCGAGGCCGGCCCGGCGATCCTGCGCAGCTTCGATCTGACGCCAGGCCGCTACATCCTCACCGTTGCGCGCATCGACCCGGTCAAGCGCCAACTCGACCTGATCGCCGCGATGCGGCAGGCGCGCGCCCGCGGATGGAAACTGGCCATCGTCGGGAGCGCCGATTACCGCGACGGGTACGCGCGCGCGGTTTCGGATGCGGCTGAGGGCGTGGGCGATGCAGTGCTTCTCGGCCACCAGACCGGCACCAACCTGGCCGGCCTGTTCGGCCATGCCGGCGCCTTCGCGATGGTGTCGAGCGTCGAGGGTCAACCGATCGCCGTTCTCGAGGCCCTGAGCTACGGCTGCCCGCTGATCCTGAGCGACATTCCGGCCCACCGGGAGATCGCACCCGCCGGCACGCGGTTCATCGCCGTCGGCGACGTCACGGATCTCGCCGCAGCCTTCGAGGCGGCCGCCTCGGGAGCGGCGGCGGAAGGGATCGATGCGGCAGACCGCATGCGCATCGCCGAGGCGCACGATTGGACGGTGATTGCCCGGCGCACGCTGCAGCTCTACCATCACGCCCTCACGGACCGCTGAGGGCTCCGCCGCCGGCGGTCGGGCAACCGGCTGTTGCCCGGGATCTCGGAAAGCAAGGCACCCGCACCGGGCGAAGCCATGCGGCGCGCTGGGAGGCCCGGCTCCTCAGGCGATGGTGATTGCCGCCGAAACCCGCCCGATCTCAAGCGCGCCGGCGCAGGCTCTTTAGGCTCCAGCCCGTCCCGCCCGCCGAGAGCAGGAACGCTGTGCCGACGATGGCGAGAACGAGGCAGGCGGCGAGCGTCGAGACCAATGAGGTCGCGTGGGCGTGATAACCGAGCGTGAGGCAGACGATCGCGATGGTCCCGATGTCGATGGGCCGGATCGTCACGACGCCGTACAGGCGCTGGGCGTAGACAGCGACGATCGGGTTCAGCGCCAGCGCCGACAGGATCATCGCCGCCGGGATCGCGGCCGAGCCGATCCAGGGAGCTGTCAGGTACGGCGAGAGCGCGAGCAGCAGGAAGGACGATACGGTCAGCCCGAGAAGCACGTCGGCCTTGCCGGCAATGACGAGCAGCCGGTCGGAGGTTGCGTAGAAAGAGGTGACGAAGGAGGGCACGGCGAGCCAGACCAGGAAGGTCATCGCCCCTCCGAACCCACCGAAGAGCGGCAGGACATAGGGGGCGACGGCGAGGATGCCGGCGATGGTCAGGGCCGTGCAGCCGATGGTCAGGCTGCGGCACAGGCCGGTGTCGCGCCGCAAGGCCGCATCGTCCTCCGCCTGCAGCAGGTGCCCGGCCAGGGGCGCGAAGCGCTTCAGCAGGATGAGCTGGAAGAAGGCGTAGAGTGCCGCGATGCGCGACGCCACCGCATAATCGGCCACGACCGCCGACGGGAACAGAGCGCCCGCGACGACGAGGTCGATCGCGCCGAGCTGGTTGGCGAAGAGTGTCGCGCCGACGAACTTCGCGCAGTACTGATAATCCCACCTTGTCCAGGCACGCATCCCCGGAATCTCCCGCGCCCAGATCCGTCGCGATGCCCAGAGCCACGGCAGTAAGACCGAGAGGGTGAGGACGTGGGCCACCGTACTCTCTGGCAACGCCAGGAAGGCCACGAGGGGCAGGAGCACGATGCGGGCCGCGCTCGGTGCCACCTCGCCGACCAGGATCGATTCCGAGACCCGGGAGCGGCCTTCGAGTGCCCCGGTGGCGACCACCAGAAGCGTGCTGAACACCGCGAAGGGGGCGAGCAGGACCATCCAATCCGCGAGCGCGGGCTTGTTCAGGGCAGTGGCGATCAAGCCCGCTTCGCGCGCGCCGATCAGGGCAAGGAGACAGGACGCTGCGCCGGTGATCAGGGCGGTGAACCGGTGAAGGCGAATCTCGGCCGCCCTGTCTTCAGGATGGCGCGAGATGTGAAACAGCAGGACGAGGGAGCCGCCGACACCGAGGGCCGTTCCGATGACGCGATAGATCCCGAACGCGATCATCATCTCGCCGAAGCCGGCCTTCGACAGGACCCGGCTCAGGAGGATCAATACGACGAATTGCGAGGCGAGCCCGAACATGCGGGCGCCAGACCCGAAGGCGGCAACCCGCAGATAGGCTCCGATTCCGGAACTGCCGAACAGGCCAGCGAGGCGACGCGTCGGTCCGCGCCGGCTCCCCTCTGGGGCGCCTTCCGCGCCGGGCGCTCCCGCCTCCGCAACCGCCCTCACCATCGACCCATCCGGCTGACTGATTCCGCCGACACCGCTCGGGCCGGCGCGCGTGGTGCGGTCCGCCGGCGTCCCCTCACTTGCCGTGCTGCGCCCGCAGGCCCTGCACCCGCCGCAGCGGCTCGATCGCAGCGCGCAACCCCGTGTAGGCAGCGACCTTCACGGCGTCGAGCGCCGGGCGTCGCCCGGGCGCGGGCTGCGGCATGCCCGCCCTGCGCAACATGGCATTGACGAAGAGCAGGCGGTTACGCCGCTTCACTTCGGTCGACTTCCAGGTAATCGCCATCGAGATCGAGTACGTCGCGCCGGTGCGGACCCAGTGCGGCCATTGATAGGGCACGAAGCAGCCGTCGCCCGCATTCATGCTGAACACCCGCGCCCGCGCCTCGAACTCCGGCTTGTAGGCGTGATTGCGATGTGCGTCGGGCGCGAATTCCATCTCGGCGGCGGAAACCACCCCGCCATCCTGGTTGTCGATGATGTGGAAGAACTTCTCACCGTGGACCTGGACGAAGAAATTGTCCTCCGGGTCGGAGTGGAACGGCGTCGTCGCGTTCGGCGAGGATACGAAGACGAAGCCCTCGATATTCGTGAAGCCAGCGGCAGCGGCGTTGGCATGGCCGAGATCGCGCGCGAAGCGATCGAGCACCTCGGTCAGGAGCGCGCCGTAGGCCGGGTCGCGCTCGACGCGCTTGAGAACCAGCCAGGCATTCGCCTCGCGGATCCGGCGGACCACCTCGACGGGATCCATGTCGATCAGCGGCACCGTCTCGGGGTTCTGGTCGATGCCGACCTTGCCGGAATTGTACTCGATGCTGTCGCGCGGCATGCTGGCGGCCAATTCGATCAAGCGATCGAGCGACAGCAGCGGGTTGTTCGCCAGATTGTGCCGGATCCCGAAGGGCACCTTCGGGAAGTCGGACAGATCCTGTGCCGAGACGTCGATCTGGCTAGCCATGTTGCCGGGCCCTTGGAAGCTTGGATTCTTCAGGACAGACCTAACTTTCCGGCACCTGCCGAACAATGGCTCCGCTCCATCAGGATGGGATTATCGAATTTTAACCTTTATTCCGCGATGAGCGCCACGCCCGGATTCCAGTCCGGAAAGCGCGACTTCGTTGACGGATGGTCTCCCGCAGGCGCTCGGCTCCGGCCACGAGTCCGAAAGCAGGCCCGGTCTCAACCAGTATCGACATCACGGGAAACCGCTCGACCCAGAGCCGATCGATCATCGGATGATCAGCAATCGCGATGGAATCGGCGCTCGCGAGGGCAGGATCGTCGAGGAGATGGGCGGTGAGATCGAGGGTAAGGAGGAAACCGGGCGAGAACCGCCCGAGATCCTCGGCGTAACAGGTCTTGGTATAGTAGGCGCGATTCTGCGCGGTGAGCACGAGGCCGGCCGCGATCGGGCGCTCGTCGAGGCTGAGAATCGCGATCCGGATGGCGTCGTGGGCAGCAAGACCCGCCGCGGCATCGCGGAGAAACGCCGCGGAGCCCGGCGCCGTCTTGAGGTCCGTGCCCTCGCGGCCCTTCCAGCCTAACGCCTCGAGATCGAGGAACAGTTCGACTGCGGCAGCGATCTCCAGCGGGCCTCGTGCGACACGAAAGGTCAGGGACCCGATGTCGGCGAGGCGGCGTCGTTGGCGATCGGCCTCCTTGCGCCGCCGGGTCTCCAAAGTCGCCCGCATGTAATCCGAACCCGGAAGCGCGCTCTGAAGGAAGGCGCGTCGGAACCCGTCGATGCGAACCCGACGAACGCCCGCATCCGCTTCGAGCTTGGCCAGTACCGCGTCAACCTGTCCGCCCTCGTGCAGATACGGGAGGTGGAGCGCGTGGATTCCGCGCTGTCCAAGCGATGCGAGCATTGCCGCGAGGGTCGCATCCGGCGCTTCGGCGCCGAGCAAGGGCGTGCTGATCGTGCCGTAGAACGCCGCGGCCTGACGCGCCGGAAGGGGCGCGAGGTAGCGCGCCCCGATCCCGACGATCGGCAGGACGCCGACGAGGTCGCGGCGCTCCTCCCCGCGCCAGACCATCACGACCGAGCCGCGGCGCCCCTCGGGCAGATGGCGGAGCCCGGGGATCGCGAGATCGGGTGCGAAGAACGGGTTGGGCTCGAGGGCGCGGGCCGCCAGGTCACGCCAGCGCGCGGCATGCTCGGCGGCGGCCTCCACCTCCAGGATCTCAGCTGTGAGGGCTACGCTCACGCGAAGGCCTCGACCTCTGCACCCGGTC
The DNA here is from genome assembly GCF_008806345.1 of Methylobacterium planeticum. Classification (GTDB taxonomy): domain Bacteria; phylum Pseudomonadota; class Alphaproteobacteria; order Rhizobiales; family Beijerinckiaceae; genus Methylobacterium; species Methylobacterium planeticum. The sequence continues at coordinate 254,562 of NZ_VZZJ01000006.1, forward strand.
GATGCATCCTCGGCCACGTCGCTCCACACGGCCGTAACCCCGCCTCGAACTGCGTCATCAGCCTGCCATCCCGCTCGAACGTTGCGGGCGATTAGCATCCCGGGCTTAAGCGCGCGTTTCGGCGATCCTCGGTTCCCAAAAAGGCGGGCGTTTCATGCCTGTGGCGCAACGTTTGTTCCCGAGATTTCCCGGCACATGCACACCGAAATTTACGGAGCCGGGCTCGGCGCGAGACGTTCTGATGTCACGGCTCACGCGGCTTTCCAACAGCGACCACGCTGAACCAGTATTTATGGGACACGATAACATGGCAACCAAGCAAAAGACCTTGCACGACGCGTTCTATGAGACGCTGAAGGACGTGTACTACGCGGAAAAACAGTCAGTGAAAGCGCTTAAGAAGTCGGCCAAGGCAGCGGAGCACGACGAGTTGCGGCAAGCCTTCGAGACCCATGCCGAGGAGAGCGCGGCGCAGGTCGAGCGCTTGCAGGAGGTGTTCGAGCTGGTTGGAAAGCCCGCGCGGGCGAAGACCTGCGAGGCGATGCAGGGCATCACCAGCGAGATGGAAGAGGATCTCGAGGATTTTGCCGACAGCCCGGCGGCTGATGCGGTTCTCGCGGCCTGCGCCCAGGCCGTCGAGCATTATGAGATTGCCCGCTACGGCACGCTGAAGACCTGGGCGACGCAGCTCGGATACGCCGATGCCGCCAAGCTCCTCGATCAGACCCTTCAGGAGGAGAAGAAGGCCGATGCGCTCCTGACGCAGATTGCCGAACGCATCAATCTCTCGGGTGATGAGGGCGCGGACGCGGATGCGAACACTGGTGCCAAGGCCAAAGGCAGCGCGAAACCCCGGGCCGCCTGAGGGGGTTCAGTAGGGTCGAGCTCAGCATGATTCAGGAGCAGATGCCGGTCGTCGGATCCGACGGGGGGCATGTCGGTACGGTGGATCATCTCGAGGATCAACGCATCAAGCCGACCAAGACCGACCCGGACGCGCAGGGCCGTCACCATTGTCTTCACGTCGACTCGATCGCGGCAATTGCCGATGGAGTGGTCCGCCTGAACCTAACCGCCCCCGAGGCGGAGGACGAGGAGGCTGTCGCCCACTGAGACGACGATCACTCATGGGTTCAAGGAGGGGCCGCCCGCGGGTGGCCCCTCTCACATCGAGCAGGCATGGCCGGGACATCGCATTGCGGAAAGACGCGGCACCCAGGCACCCGATCCGCAGCATCCACGCCGAGAGGGCGTTCCGGTCGCGCGCTTCGATCTGGCGATCAGGGTTAGGCAGCGACCCGGCCTCGGCGATTCAGACGTGTTCCGGCAAGCTGCGTCCTCCAGGCGACAGCGGGATCCCGAGGAGCTGCGCGATCTCCGGACCCGCGTCGTCGCCGAGGAGATCCGCGAGCGTGTAGCGATCGAGCACTGCGAGGAAAGCCGCCAGCGCCTCGCCGAGGACGTGCTTGAGCCGACACGGCGCCGTGATCGCGCAGGCGCCGGTCGCGAAGCACTCGACCAGAGCCAGATCGTCCTCCGTCTGGCGCACCACGGCGCCGACCACGATCTCCCCGGGCGGTTTGCCGAGGCGAAGGCCACCACCGCGTCCCCGGCTCGTTCTCACCAGGCCGAGGCGTCCGAGCTGATGCACCACCTTCGTCAGATGATTTTCAGAGATGCCGTAGGCGCGCGCGATCTGCGCGATCGAGCTCTGCTGCGGCTCGTGGAGACCGAGATAGATCAGCGTGCGGAGGGCGTAGTCCGTGTAGCGGGTCAGGCGCATCGGCGATCCGGGCGACGTTCGAAGCGAGATCTGAAGATATACGCGAGTTGCACCTTTGCGACGAGCCACATAGAAGATGCGACGTCGATGCCGAAGGCCGGATCACCGCGGAATGGTTGGCGGCACAGACGCCCCGCGACGCAGCGACCTACTATCTTTGCGGCCCGAAGCCGTTCCTCGGCGCACTCGTCCCTGGATTTCTGCGCCACGGCGTGCCGGCCGAGCGAATCCGCTTCGAGTTCCTCGGCCCGGCCGACGCGTTGATCGAGGACGACAGGCAGGCTGCCTGCACCCCCTGATGCGCCGCTCCAGATCGCAGCGGCGCCCCGACGCGAGGAGAACCCGCATGCCCATCGCCCGCATCGTCGCGGACGCCATCCTGGCCGCGTCCGCCGACGCGGTGATCGCCTCCGACAGCGACGGCACCATCTGCGTCTGGAATCCCGGTGCCGAGCGCATCTTCGGCTATAGCGAGGCCGAGGCTCTCGGTCAGTCCCTCGACATCATCACGCCCGAGCGCCTGCGGGCGCGGCATTGGGACGGCTATCGCAAGACCATGGCGACCGGAGAGAGCCGCTACGGCGAAGGCGCTCTCCTGTCCGTCCCCGGCATCTGCAAGGATGGGCGCCAGATCTCGCTCGAATTCACCATCGTTCCGCTCAAGGATGAGCAGGGCACCATGACCGGAGTGGTCGCAGTCATGCGCGACGTGACCGTGCGATTCGCCGAGATGAAGGCCCTGCGCCAGCAACTGGCGAACCGCTCAGGCTAGCCGGGAGCGCCGAGCCGTCCGCGCTCTCGTCAGGACGCTGCTTCCGGCACTGGCTTCGGTGCGTTGAGACTGGCATCGAGATCGGGCTCCGCTCCTGGCGTATCCTTCGCGATGCGTGTCGGGCCGGCAGAGCGAAGTCCGAGGCAGCTGAATCATGCGCATCCTCCTGATCAATCCGAATACGAGCGAGAGCGTCACCGACCTGGTGACAGGGCATGTGCGGCGCATCGCGGGCGGGAGTGCGGCGTTCGAGCCGGTCACCGCCCGGTTCGGGGCGCGCTACATCGCGAGCCGCGCGGCCCTCACGATCGCGGGGCATGCTGCCCTCGAATGCCTTGCCGAGCATGCGAATGGCCACGATGCCGTCTTTCTCGCCTGCTTCGGCGATCCGGGCCTGTCCGCCTTGCAGGAGGTCTCGGCGGTGCCGGTCGTCGGCATGGTCGAGGCCTCCTGCCGAGCGGCGGCCGCCGGCGATCGACGCTTCGGCATCGTCACCGGCGGCGCCCTGTGGCAGCCGATCCTCGGCGAAATCGTCGCGACACTCGGGCTCTCGGAGCAATTTGCCGGGGTGAGAACGATCACGCAGACCGGGGGAGAGATCGCCCGCGACCCCGAAGCCGCCCTGACCCACCTCGCCGCCGCCTGTTGCGCCTGCGCGGTGGAGACCGGGGCGGAGACCGTCATCCTCGGTGGTGCGGCGCTCGCGGGAATGGTGGAGCGCATCCAGCCCGCGGTTCCGGTGCCGGTGATCTGCTCGGTCGAGGCAGGCACGCGCGCGGTGATCGCGGCCGCCTCCCGGATCGAGCCGCCACCGCCCCGGATCATCGTCGAAACCGCTGGACTGTCGGGCCCGTTGTCGCGGATGCTCGGTGGTGCGTGACGCGTGCATCCGGGCTCGGACCGACCGAGCCCGGATGCACGCGTCACGCGGCGGCCCCGATGCCGGCTGCCCCGAAGATGCCTCGCCGGAGGCAGAAACGCCGCAGTGGCCAAGGTTCTGGCCCGCCCCTTGCTCGCGAGAGCGCAGGGAGCACCGCATGGATGTCGAGCTGATCCGTCTGACCAAGCGCTACGGCGAAACCCTCGCCGTGGACGCGATCGATCTGAAGATCCCGTCCGGGGCCTATTGCTGCCTCCTGGGGCCGTCCGGCTGCGGCAAAACCACGACGCTGCGGATGATCGGCGGGCATGAGGCCGTGTCGAGTGGCGATGTCGTGATCGGGCCGTATTCCGTTGGCGACGCACCGCCTGCCGAGCGCGGCACCGCGATGATGTTCCAGAGCTACGCGCTCTTCCCGCACTTGAACTGCCGGGACAACGTCGCCTTCAGCCTGAAGATGCGCGGGATCGCCAAGGCCGAGCGGCAGGCCAAGGCTATGAAGATGTTGAGCCTCGTGCAGATGGAGCATCTGGCCGAACGCCTGCCCGCCCAGCTCTCCGGCGGCCAGCAGCAGCGCGTGGCGCTTGCCCGCGCCCTGGTCACGGGCCCGAAGGTCCTCCTCCTCGATGAGCCGCTCTCCGCCCTCGATCCGTTCCTGCGCGTCCGGATGCGGGTCGAACTGAAGCGGATCCAGGCGGAACTCGGTCTCACCTTCATCCACGTCACGCACAGTCAGGAGGAGGCGATGGCCCTCTCCGACCTCGTCGTGGTGATGAAGGGTGGACGGATCGAGCAGGCCGCCGATCCGCGCACGGTGTTCGAGCGCCCGGCGACCGCGTTCGTCGCGCGCTTCATCGGCGGTCACAACGTGATCGGCCTCCCCGAAGGCCCCATCGCGGTCCGCACCGACCGGATGCGCCTCGGTGAGGATGCCGGCGAGGGGGCTCGTCCGGCGCGGGTGGTCGCGGTCGAGTACCAGGGGACCAGCGTCTTGGTCGGCCTCGATGCCGATGGGATCGAGAGGCCGGCCGACGGTTCCTCGGCACTCACCGCGGTGCTGAGCGATCACGCTTTCGCCGCGCGCCCGCTCGCCCTCGGCGATACCGTCCCGGTCGGCTGGGACGAGGCCGCCGCACACCGGCTCGATGCCTGACATCAAACCTTTCGCGCAGAACAAGCCAGGGGAAACACCCGCATGAGCGAGATCACCACACCGAACCGGCGCACCTTCCTGAAGGGGGCCGGACTGGCGCTCGGCGCCGGGCCGATCACCGGATTTCCGGCGATCCACGCGGCGGAGCCCGTGACGCTCCGCTACCTCGGAACGGCCGTGAACCAATCGGCCGAGATCGCTCGGAAGGTGAAGGAGGATCTCGGCATCACCATCGAATACATCCCGGTGGTCACCGACGAGGTGACCAAGCGCGTGGTGACGCAGCCGAACTCGTTCGATCTGGTCGACACCGAGTTCTTCAGCCTGAAGAAGATCATTCCCTCGGGCAATATCCTCGGCATGGATGCCAAGCGCATCAAGCTCGCCGACAAGATCACCAGCGTGTTCACCAAGGGCGAGGTCGCCGGCAAGACGATCGGAGACCAGGGCACGGCGCCGAAGAAGGTCTTCTACCTGGAGGGCCAGACTGGAAAGACCTTCGCGAGTTCCACCACCGAGTGGATCACCCTGATCCCCACGACTTACAACGCCGACACCCTCGGCATCCGTCCCGACCTGATCAAACGGCCGATCGGGAGTTGGAAGGAACTGCTGAACCCCGAGTTCAAGGGACGCGCGTCGATCCTCAACATCCCGTCGATCGGCATCATGGACGCCGCGATGGTGGTGGAGGCGACGGGCGACTACACCTACGGCGACAAGGGAAACATGACGAAGGCGGAAATCGACCGCACCATCAAACTCCTCATCGAGGCCAAGCGCGCGGGACAGTTTCGGGCCTTCTGGCAGGACTTCAACGAGTCCGTGAACCTGATGGCGTCCGGCGAGACCGTGATCCAGTCGATGTGGTCGCCCGCCGTCACCAAGGTCCGCTCGCAGGGGGTGCCCTGCGTCTACCAGCCGTTGAAGGAGGGCTACCGCGCCTGGGCCTCGGGCTTCGGCCTGCCGAAGACGCTGAGCGGGCGCAAGCTCGATGCCGCCTACGACTTCGTCAACTGGTTCCTCTCGGGCTGGGCCGGAGCTTACCTCAACCGGCAGGGCTACTACTCCGCGGTGCTGGAGACCGCCAAGGCGCATATGGAACCCTACGAGTGGGCCTACTGGATGGAGGGCAAGGCGGCCGAGAAGGACATCAAGGGTCCGGACGGCTCGGTCCTCGAGAAGGCCGGCGCAACGCGCGACGGCGGTTCCTTCGAGGCGCGCATGGGCTCGGTCGCCTGCTGGAACGCGGTGATGGACGAGAACACCTACATGGTCCGCAAGTGGAACGAGTTCATCGCCGCGTGAGCGCGGCACCGCATCGCCGCGCCTGCCACGCGCGACGCGACTGGGCGCCAAGTCGCGGCGCTCGGGTCCTGTGCCTCTGTGCAGCGCCGGGGAGAGCCCGATGACCGAGATCGTCCTGCCCGCGCCAGCGCTCGCCGCCGACAAGCCGCGGACCAGCCTCAATGCGGGCGAGCGGCGGCGGCGGCGCCTGACCTACCTGCAGGCGGCGCCGATGGCGCTCGTGTTCCTGATCTTCCTCGCGATCCCATTGCTGCTGACCTTGATGGTCAGCTTCTGGGAATACAACGAGTACGAGATCGTGCCGGCCTTCACGCTGCAGAACTACCGCGACGTCTTCGAGGGCTGCCTCAACGGCAGCGATCTCTGCACCACGGTGCGGACCTACCTGTCGACGCTGAAGTTCTGTGCGCTGACCTGGGTCTGCACCCTGCTGATCGGCTTCACGGTGGCCTACTTTCTGGCATTCCACGTCCGCTCGCGCACGACCCAGACGGTGCTGTTCCTGATCTGCACGATCCCGTTCTGGACCTCGAACGTGATCCGGATGATCTCGTGGATCCCCCTCCTCGGACGCAACGGGCTCGTCAACGACACGCTGCAGAGCCTTGGCCTGACCAAATCTCCAATCGAGGGGCTGCTCTACTCGAACTTCTCCGTCACGCTCGCCTTCGTGCACCTCTACACCGTCTTCATGATCGTGCCGATCTTCAACAGCATGGCACGGATCGACCGTGCGCTGATCGAGGCCTCCTACGACGCGGGTGCCACGGGCTGGCAGACGCTGGCGAACGTGGTCATTCCCCTCTGCAAACCGGGCATCGCCATCGGGTCGATCTTCGTCGTCACCCTCGTGATGGGCGATTTCGTGACCGTCGGCGTCATGGGCGGGCAGCAGATCGCCTCGGTCGGCAAGGTCATCCAGGTTCAGATGTCGTATCTGCAGTTCCCGGCCGCCGCGGCCAACGCGATGGTGCTGCTCGGCGCGGTGATGCTGATGATCCTCGGCCTGACCCGCATCATCGACCTGCGCCGGGAGCTGTGAGCGCGTGAGCGACCGTCCCCGTACCCTCTCGTTCTACCTTCTGGCAGCGTTCTTCGCGCTGTTCGTGCTGTTCCTCTACGGCCCGACATTGACGATCCTCGTGCTCAGCTTCCAGGGGCCGCAGGGCGGCCTGACCTTCCCGCTGAACGGGGTCTCGACGCACTGGTTCTCGCGCCTCTGGGCCGGCGTCGGCGTGGTCGACATCTGGGCTGCCTTCGGGCGATCCCTCCGGCTCGGCCTCGTTGCCATGGCGCTGACGGTGTTGCTCGCCTTCTTCGCGGGCCTTGCCTTCCGCAAGGGTTTTCGGGGCTCCAACCTCCTGTTCACTCTCGCGGTCGCGAGCCTGATCGTGCCCTCGATCGTCGTCTCCCTCGGCATCGGCCTGGAGTTCCGGGTGATCGACGACGGCATCAAGGCGCTCGCCACAGCGACGGGCTGGCCGTTTCTCCAGGACCACGGCACCGCGATGGGGCTCTACACCTCGGCCCTCGGCGCGCACTTGACCTGGACGCTGCCCTTCGGCCTCCTGATCATGTTCGCGGTCTTCAACCGCTTCGACCCGGCCTATGAGGAGGCGGCGCGTGATCTCGGCGCCACCGGTGCGCAGACGCTCACCCACGTCGTGGTGCCGATCCTCGCGCCCTCCCTTGTCGGCGTCGCCCTGTTCGGCTTCACCCTCTCCTTCGACGAGCTGGCGCGGACCAGCCAGGCGATCGGGGGACGCAACACCCTGCCGCTGGAGCTCCAGGGCCTGACCACGACCGTGACGACGCCGGAGATCTACGCCCTCGGCACGCTGACGACCGCCGTCTCGGCCGTCGTCATCGCCTCCGCCCTCTGCACCGTGCTCTGGCTTCAGCGCCGCCGGGCGCGCCGCGGACCGCTCAAGCTCTGACGGCCCTTCGCCCGGCTCGCCCGTGACGCTGTGGGCTCTCTCAGCGAGGCTGCCGGTCGAGGATCCGGCCCTGGCCCGGCGCTCCGATGACACGGCCCGCCTCGGCGATCACCTCGCCCCGCAGGATCGTGGAAACGGGCCAGCCGACGACCTCGAACCCTTCCCAGGGCGTGTAATCGGCGCCGTGATGCAGGATCTCCTGGCGGATCGTCTCCCGACGGTTCGGGTCCCAAAGGGCGATGTCGGCATCGTATCCCACGGCGATCGAGCCCTTGCGCGCCAGGCCGTAGATGCGCGCATGGTTCGTCGACGACAACTCGACGAAGCGCTGCAGGCTGATCCGCCCCTTCGAGACGCCTTCGGAGAACAGGATCGGCAGGCGCGTCTCGATGCCCGGGATCCCATTCGGCACCCAGCGGAAGGAGGTCCGGCCGCGGGGGGTCAGCTTGCCCTCGGGGCTGTCGTAGCGGAACGGGCAGTGGTCGGACGAGAAGGTCTGGAACACCCCCTGCGTGAGGCCTTCCCAGATGGCCGCATGGCTGTCGCGGTCGCGGGGCGGCGGCGAGCAGACGTATTTCGCGCCGCTCATCTCGAGGCCCGCGTCGCGCAGGTCCTCGGCCGTCAGCGTGATGTATTGCGGGCAGGTTTCGGCATGGACCTTGAGGCCTCGGCTCTGGGCCCAGCGCACCTGCTCCATCGCCTCGCGCCCGGAGACATGCACGATCATGATCGGCACGTCGACGAGTTCGGCGTGGCTGATCGCCCGATGGGCCGCCTCCCGCTCGACGATCTCGGGCCGCGATACCGCGTGGTAATAGGGTGCCGTGCGGCCCTCGCGCTCCAGGCGCTCGGTGAGGAACCGGATGGCATCGTAGCCCTCGCAGTGGACCATCACCAGGGCGCCCTCGCGCCGGGCCACGTCGAAGACCTGCAGCAGGTCCCTATCGCTGAGCACGAGGTCGTCGTAGGTCATGAAGACCTTGAAGGAGGTGTACCCGTCCTTGACGAGGGAGGGCAGCTCCTGGCCAAGCACGTTCGGCGAGGCGTCCGAGACGATCATGTGCATCGCCACGTCGACGTGGCATCGGCCCTCCGCGAGGGCCCGGTAGGATTCGACTGCCGCGCGCAGCGATGTGCCCCGCGCCTGAAGCGCGAAGGGCATCACCAGGGTGTTTCCGCCGGCGGCCGCAGCCGCCGTGGCCGATGCGAAATCATCCGCCATGACGATGCCGGGGCCGGAGGGTTGCGCGATATGAACATGGCTGTCGATGCCGCCGGGGAGGGCGAGGAGGCCCCTCGCGTCGATCTCGCGCGGGGCACCTTCGAGGGTATCCGCGAGGGCGACGATGCGGCCGCCGCGGATGCCGATATCGGCCCGCACCGATTCGGAGGCCGTGACCACGGTGGCGCCCCGGATGGCGAGATCAAGTTCGGTCATGGTCTGTGTCTCACAGGGCCCGAAGCGCGATCGGTTCGTTGGTATGAGCGATCCGCTCGGCCAGCGGCAGCGGCAATCCGATGGCGGACTTGGCGGGCGGTCGGCTGAAGGTGCCGGTAGTGGCCTTGCGTGGGCGCAGCGCGACGAGGGCTTCCGCCTGCTTCACGGCGGCCGCGACCTGATCGATGACCGGGACCGGGATTCGGTGCGCAACCCGCCGGGCAAGGCCCGCCAGCGGCGCGCCGGGGAGGATCACCACATCGGCCTGATCCGCCGCGATGCTCCGCGCCGACAACTCGACGAGAAGGTCTTCGCTGCCCTCCTGCACCGTCGCGACGGTGCGCACCGGCATGTCGAGCATTCGGATCCCGGCGCAGCGGCTCGCGAGACCGTGCATCGCGACGCAGTCCTCGTACCAGGGCCCGAGGGCGCGCGAAGGTGACGATGCCGAAGCGCCGCCCGAGCATGCAGGCGCTCAGCATCGCGGCCTCGGCCATCCCGACGATCGGGATATCGAAGAGTTCGCGCGCCCCGAGCAGGCCCGGGTCACCGAAGGCCGCGATCACCACGGCGTCGACGGCGTCGTGGTGCTCCGCGATCATCTCCAGAGCGATGGCGCCGCCGATCTGCGCCTCGGCCCGGCTGGCGATGTAGGGCATCCCGCGGGACGCGGTGACCGGGACGATGGTGGTGCCCGGAGAAGCTACCGCCCGCGCCACGACGAGCATGCGCTCGGTCATGTCCTGCGAGGTGTTGGGATTGAGGAGGAGGAGGCGCAACGGTTCAACTCTCAGCGCGCGTGGCGGCCGGACGCGGGCGAAATCGCGAACATGCTGCCCCACGCGGCGAGCCCTCGGGCGTCCTTCCCGAGGAGAGCAAGGCTGCCCCAGAGGGTGGCGGCGATGGAAACGTAGACCGGCAAGCCGAATTCGCGTTCGAGGAACGGTGCGATCCGGCGGGCGCCCGTCGCGCGGAACAGGTCGCGAAACGCAAGGACCGAGGTCGTGCTCGGGATACCCGTCGTCGATTGGATCGCGGCGCAGAGCGCCTCGTCGCGGGCGAAGCCAAGCCAAGCCGCCGAAGTCCCGTTCCAGGCGATCGCATCGACGCGTGCGTGGCCGAGGAGTTCGGCCGCCTCCGTCATCCGTGCGAGGGAAAACTGACCGAGTGCAGTCTCGGACAGGGCGATCTCGGTCACCCGGAAGCGGCCGAAATGGACGCTCGTCCCCGGCAGGTCGGCGGCGAGCGCTGCCATCATCGGCTCCAGCACCGTGTTCGATAATGGCGTCAGCATGCCGAGACGCAACGCCGGTCCGTCGGGCGTCGCGTCACCGAACATCTCCGGGCCGGACATCAGGCCGCCCGGCGGGACGTCGTCGCCTCGTCCCGGATGAGCGAGAGCACCCGGCGCTTGGCGTCGTTGAAGGCGGGGCGGGTAACGTCGCGCGGGCGCGGGAGGTCGAAGGCGAAATCGTCGCGGATGCGGCCCGGCCGGCGCGTCATCACGGCAACCCGGCTCCCCAGCACCAGGGCCTCGTCGACGCTGTGGCTGACGAACACGATGGTGCAGCGGATGCGCTCCCAGATCCGCACCAGTTCCTCCTGCATCTCCATCTTGGTCTGGGCATCGAGGGCCGCGAAGGGCTCATCCATCAGGATCACCCGCGGGTTCATCAGAAGCGCCCGGGCGATGCCGACGCGCTGATTCATGCCTCCCGAGAGTTCCGACGGAAAGTGCCGCTCGAAGCCGGTCAGGCCGACGAGGTCGATGAAGGATTGCGCCCGCTCGCGCCGCTCCTTCCGGCCGACGCCCTTCAGCTTCAGGTGAAAAGGCACGTTGTCGGCAACGTCGAGCCACGGCATCAAGGTCGGCTGCTGAAAGACCACGCCGCGGTCGGCGCATGGGCGCTCGACCCGCGTGCCGGCGACCTCGATCAAGCCGCTGCTCGGCTTCTCGAAACCCGCGATCATGTTGAGGAGCGTCGACTTCCCGCAACCGGAGGGCCCAAGCAGGCAGACGAAGTCATGGTCGGCAATCGTCAGGTTCACGGTGTCGACGGCCAGCACATCCTGGGAGCGGGCCCGGTCGTGGAAGGCCTTGGTGACGTTGCGGATGGCGATCTCGGCCATGGTCAGCCCTCCCGGCCCTGGACGGTGGTGGTCCTCTGCCAGCGCAGGATGCTGCCCATCAGCCCCTTGATCGCCCAATCCGACAGGTATCCGAGCAGGCCGATCGAGACCATCGCGGGAATGACCATGTCGTAGCGGAGGAAGTAATAGGAGTCCCACAGTACGTAGCCGACGCCGCTTTTCACCGCGACCATCTCGGCCCTGACCGTCAGCATCCAGGCCGAGCCGATAGCGATGCGTAGGCCTGCGAAGATCGAGGGGAGGGCGGCCGGAACGACGACGTTCCAGAGAAACTGCCGCTCGTTGGCGCCCATCATGGATGCGGCCCGAACGAGGTTCCGGTCGATCGTCCAAACCCCGTGGATGGTGTTCATCAGGATCGGGAAGAAGGCTCCGAGAAAGACCAGGAAGATCGCCGGCCTGTCGGCGATGCCGAACCAGATGATGGCGAGGGGAATCCATGAGACCGGCGGGATCGGGCGGAGCATCTGCAGGGTCGGCTCGACCGACTTCTCGATGGATCGCGACCAGCCGATCGAACCTCGCCGCCCATCCGGTCGACACGCTGGTGATCGGCGCGGCGATCACCGCGGATGCGGCCCGGGAACGCGCCGACCCGGCGGGCATCGTGGCGGGCAATGTCGGGGTGGTGGCGGACGCGGTCCGGGCGGCGGGCAGGACGGGGATCAGGCCGCCTTCTGGCTCTGGCCGCCGCTCGGCGCCACGGTCGCCTGCAGGCCGCTGATGATGCCGGCGAGTTGGTGCGGGTGGTAGGGCGTGCGCAGGCAGGGTGCCCCCGCGACCTTGTGGGCGGCGGAGATCCGGTGCGGCTGGCGCGCCGTGTAGATCACGTGGATCGAGGGCCGGAGCCGGCGGGCCAGCGACGCCAAAGCGAGGCCGTCGCTCGCGTCGCGCACGTCGGCATCCGTCACCAGGACGTGGATGTGGCGCAGGGCCTCCTCGTCGCGCAGGATCGCCTCGGCCTCGGCCGCGGTGCGCGCGCTGCGCACCTCGTATCCGTAGCCTTCGAGCCCGCTCGTGGTCAGGAGCCGCGTGAGTTCGTCACCCGACAGGAGCAGCACCTGAGGTTGGCGATGTCGATGTGCCACGGAACCCACCCTTGGAAAAACAGTAAACACATTACCTTATAAAAGCGTTAACGTTGTGTTAACGGCGCTGGTCACAATCAATATTCGCAGGACTTCGGACAAAAATGCCGACCCGCCGCCGATACTGCCTCAGTAATGATCACCGGCCTGCCCAACCGGTCGCCAATGCTCCATGTCAGCCGGCGTCGCGCGGGACCCTTCGTCCGGCCTCGCGCCGCGGCCGAAGCGGACGCGCCCGAGGCGATCGACGGCGGCGGCGAGGACGACGCTCCGCAGGATTGCGGGCACCGGGGGTCAGGACCCCGTCGCGGCCAAGATGCTGGACGGCCGACCAGCCATGCGCCGACCGCCGGAGCGCGAGGCCCGCGCATGCCGGAGGTCGCCGGAGGCGGAACCGGGGCGGGCTGGCGCGGGGCGGGCGTCGACGCCATCGGGCTTTCCGGTCCGGCGCGGCCGCGCCGTGGCGGCGCATCCTCCCGCAACGCCGGCGACGCCGCTCTGGTCACAACAGCGTGAGGTGCCGCGGGCGTCGGGGGAAACGCCGATCAACTGGCGCAGATGCCTCCAATTCTTGCGCAGATGTCCAACAACGAGGCAGCCGCGGCCGGAACGTTCGCGCGTATAGATGTTTAAGCGTTTAACATATCGTGAGCGGGCGGCGACCATGCGCATTCGGACCGGCTACACCATCGCGTTCGACACGTTCGGCCCGACGCCGATGCTGCTGCTGCTGAACGTCCGGCCGGAGCGCCAGGCCGATCTCGTCACGCCGGAGCGCATCAGCTTCGATCCGCCGGTCGAGGCCTCGCAGCACCGGGACGAGTTCGGGAACCTGCGCACCCGGATCGTCGCCCCCGGCGGCCGGATCGCGATGTCGGCCGATTTCGTGATCGAGGATTCCGGCGCACCGGACGCGGTCGAGCAGGGGGCCCGGCAGATCCCGGTGCAGGACCTACCCGACGCCGTGCTGCAATTCCTGCTCGGCTCGCGCTACTGCGACACCGACAAGCTCTCGGCAACCGCCTGGTCTCTGTTCGGCGGGACCCCGGAGGGCTGGGCCCGGGTCCAGGCCATCGTGGACTACGCCCACGGGCGGCTCCGCTTCGACTACCTGCAGGCCGACGAGACCCGCAGCGCCGCCGACGGCCACGCGCAGCAGGTCGGCGTCTGCCGCGACTTCGCGCATCTCGCCATCACCCTGTGCCGCTGCATGAACATCCCGGCCCGCTACGCTACCGGCTACCTCGGCGATATCGGCATCCCGCCGGTGCCGGACCCGATGGATTTCTCGGCTTGGTTCGAGGTGTTCCTCGAAGGCCCGCAGGGCCCGCGCTGGTACACCTTCGATGCCCGCCACAACACGCCCCGGATCGGCCGGATCGTGATGGCCTACGGGCGCGACGCCACCGATTGCGCCATCACCACGAGCTTCGGCCGCGCCCCGCTCGCCCAGTTCACGGTGCATACGGACGAGGTTGCGGGCGACTTCGTGCTCGAACGCGCCGCCTGAGGGCGCCGGGCGGCCCGGCCGTCAGAGACCGAGATGCCGGTGCGCCTCGGCCGGGCTCATGGTGTGGATGTCCTGATCCGTGAAGCCGAGCGCGCGCAGGCGCACGCGCTGCTCGCGGGTGATCATCAGCGAGAGGGCGGGCGCGGCGTCCGGCCGGACCTCCTCGGCGCGCCCGAGCCGTTCCAGGAACATCTCCTCCTCCGCCGCCCGATCGAGCAGCCGGCGCAGATAATCGTCGGCTCCCGCCATCGGCCCCCGCCCGTCATCCGGTGACACCGGTCCCGATCGGGCGACCGCGACCGCCCGCCGGAACCTGTCCCGCCTTGATGGACGCCGGGCAGGCCCGGCGTCAAACCGGACGGGCCCGGCGTCCAACCGGGCGCGCCGACGCCTTCCGCGACGCCCGCTCGCAACGCCTAGCCGACGCTCTCGCCCTGGGCGGCGCCGAGCCAGGCCTTCAGCTTGGCCGAGATCGACTGGGCTCCGCGCGGGCTCGACGGCGGCGGCTCGGTCCGGGCCGCGTCGAGGCGGCCGCGCGCCGCCTCGAACCCGATCGCCTCCGCCTGCCGGCCGATGGCGAGGGCGCCCTCGAGCGCCTTCAGGCCCCGCTCGAACCGGGTGTGCCGGGGATAGAGCCCGAGATAGCCCACCTGCGAGTCGATGAAGGCCGCCCGGCGGCGCTCGACCTCCGGCGTGTCCGCGCAGGCGAGGCGCGTCACGAAGGGCATCAGGCGCTGACGGTCGGTGTCGTTCGCCTCGTCGTTGAGCATCATCGCGAGGCTGCAGATCGGCCGCGAGAAGCAGGGCGGCATGTCGAGGATCGAGCGTACGGGCCGATAGGGGAATCCCGCCGCCACGAGCGCCGCCTCGTTGATGCAGGTTCCACCGTCCTCGCCCGGAAACACGTGCGAGCCAGCCTGGAGCGTCCAGTTCAGGATGTGGTCGAACTTGTTCATGGTGGCCTACCCCGTAGCCGCCCCCAATTTCGAGGATCCTCCCGGACGCGCGGGACGTCCTTAACATAGCGCAAGTGCCCGGCGAACTTGAGCGGCGAACCCCGCCCGCCGAGCACCGGACGGGGATTTCCGCGCCTCAGCCCTCCGCGGTGAGGACCGAGATCAGGGCGTTGCCGTACTGGGTCGCCGGCTTGACGCGCGCCGCGTGCTCGATCCGCGCGATGATCTGCGAACCGTCGCCGTTGCAGAAGGTCTCCTTGATGTCGGCGGAGCGCAGGCCGAGGTCGCGCCCGAGCAGCGCGTGCACGCTCGCGAGGCGCTCGTCCGTGTCGATCGTGAATCCGAGCGATTGATGCGGCTTGTAGAACAGCACCCGGTCGCCGGAGTGCAAGAAACCCTTGATCGTCTCGAAAGTGTAGATCGGCTCCGCCTCGGACACCCCGCCCACCTCTGATGATTTCTGTGGGCGGAGTTCTTGCCGTCGGTGACGCGGGGGTCAATCTACCTGAGAGCATACGCGGAGCGGCAGCCTTGACCTCAAGTGGGTTGCCATCCGCGTCAGCGATCTCCGGCCGAGCGCGTGGTGATTTGCAGGAGGAGACGCGAGCGATGAGCGCGACTGAGAGACCCTCCCCGGAACGCCTCGCCAGGGTGTCCGAATTGGCGGTGAAGCTCGCCGAGAAGGCCCTGGCGGAGCGGATGCTCCAGCGCCCGGTCGCCGACCAGACCGTGACCGCCCTGGCGCAGGCGGCGCTCCTGCTCGAGGAGCACGGCGAGCCGGTGCCGCCCCTCGCCCTCGAGCTGCTGACGCGCTTCTTCGAGGAGCGCCGGCGCGCGGGGGACGGGGCGGGACCGGGTCCCGCGGGCGGGGCCGGCCACCCCGAAGACCCGCACGATCCGGACGGGCCGACCGTCGCCCGTAAGGTCATCGGCTTCTTCCGCTCGCTTCGGCCGGGTCACAGGAGATGACGGAGGAGGCGCGGACGGAAGAAGGCCCGGGCGGCGGGTGCCGTCCGGGCCTTCGATCGAGGGTCGGCCGGGGCCGAATGCGGCGATCAGCGGTCGCGGCGCTCGCGCACGGTGCGCTCCTCGCGGCGCTCGATCCGCTCCTCGCGGCGGTCGGGGTCGACCCCGAGCACGCCGCCGACGGTGCCGGTGGCCGCGCCGACGGCGCCGCCCACGACGCCGCCGACCGGCCCGGCGGCGCGGTTGCCGTCCTCGACGCCCCGCTCGGCCCCACGCACGGTGCCTTGCGCCTGGGCGGAGGCGGCGAGGGCGAGGGGTGAGAGAATCAGGGTCGCGGCGATCAGGATGCGCTTCATCGGGATGTCCTTCCGGTGGGGTTGCGAGGGGTCCGGCCGCGCCGTGCGCGCCGGGGTAGCGTGCCCCGTCAACGGCCGAGCGCCGAAAAGGTCGCAATATTCCCTGACCGAGGACCCGCGCGGCGGGCTCAGGCCTCCGGATTCGTCCGCAGCGAGAACCGGTCCCGCGCGGTGATGCGGTCCGCCGGCAGGTCGCGGATCTCGCGCCGGAACACCTCGCGGCTGAGGAAGCTGCGCTCGATGTCGAACTGGTCCTCCGCGACGTCGATGTACCAGCAGCGCCGCCGGCCGCTCCAGCGATAGCTGCGGGCCTTGAGCACGTCCTTGGTCTCGATCGGCGAGCCCGTCGCCCAGATCCGCACGGTGGGCTTGCGGGCGGTCTCGAGCAGGCAGGCGAGGGCGAGGCGCCCGGACCGGCGCAGCGGCGCGGCGAGGAGGGCCAGGAGGGCGTGGCAATCGTCGATGGCGCGGTGGCCGTTGTGGAAGCAGCCGTAATCGACGAGCAGGTAGCCGAGCTTCAGGCCCTCGTGGCCCTCCTCGCGCCAGGGCAGCTGGTGGCAGGAGCAGGCCCAGTTCTTCTCGGCGAAGACCGGCCAGCGCGTCTCGCACATCTGCCGGTCGAAGCGCGCGTTGTGGGCGATCACCACGGCGGCGTCGGCGGCGAGCGCCAGGACGGCGGCGTCGTCGATCCGCTGCCCGGCGACGTCCGCGTCGGTGATGCCGGTCAGCCGCGTGATCTCCGGCGGGATCGGCCCGCGCGGCTGGTGCAGCTGGTTGAAGGTCTCCAGCACCCGGTAGACCCGGCCGCTCGCCCCGTACTCGAACTTGATGATGCCGAGCTCGATCACCTCGGCGGTCGCGTGGTCGATCCCGGTGGTCTCGGTGTCGAGGATCAGCCCGATGAAGGTCGGCTCGTCCGGAACCACGCCGCAGCCCGCGAAGGGCCCGAGCCGGCGCAGCACCCGGTACTCGCCCGTGCTCTCCAGGACGCTCGCAATGCCGTCGAGGGGTTCGGTCACCGTCGCTCGCGTCCCGCCGCGTCTCGCCCGCGCCGCCCGCATCGGGGCGAGGCGGCGCAACGCGACAACCTAGGCGCGAAGGTTCGGGTCAGGCCAGGGCCGCCGGGCCGGCATCCCCAGGCATTTGCGGGCCGGCATCCCCAGGCATTTGCGGGCCGGCGGCCCGCTCAGCCGCTCAGCCGCGCAGGCCCGGGGCCTCCTGCCCGGTGCGCGCCACGTATTCGGTGTAGCCGCCCCCGTAGGCGTGGATGCCGTCGGGGGTGAGTTCGAGGACGCGGTTCGACAGGGCGGCGAGGAAGTGCCGGTCGTGCGAGACGAACAGCATGGTGCCCTCGTAGCCCGAGAGGGCGCCGATCAGCATCTCCTTCGTGCCCATGTCGAGGTGGTTCGTGGGCTCGTCGAGGACGAGGAAGTTCGGCGGGTCGTAGAGCATCCTGGCCATCACCAGGCGGGCCTTCTCGCCCCCCGAGAGCACCCGGCAGCGCTTCTCCACGTCGTCGCCCGAGAACCCGAAGCAGCCCGCGAGCGCCCGCAGCGAGCCCTGGCCGGCTTGCGGGAAGGCATCCTCCAGGAACCCGAAGATGGTCCGGTCGCCGTCGAGGAGGTCCATCGCGTGCTGGGCGAAGTAGCCGAGCTTGACGCTGCCCCCGATCGTCACCGCGCCGTCGTCGGGCTGCGTCGAGCCGGTCACCAGCTTCAGCAGGGTCGACTTGCCGGCGCCGTTGATGCCCATCACGCACCAGCGCTCCTTGCGGCGCACCGAGAAGTCGAGCCCCTCGTAGATCCGGCGGCTGCCGTAGCGCTTGTGCACGTTCTTCAGGCTGACGACGTCCTCGCCGGACCGGGGCGCCGGCTGGAACTCGAAGGCGACGCTCTGGCGGCGCTTGGGCGGCTCCACGCGCTCGATCTTGTCGAGCTTCTTCACCCGGCTCTGCACCTGCGCGGCGTGGGAGGCGCGGGCCTTGAAGCGCTCGATGAACTTGATCTCCTTGGCGAGCATCGCCTGCTGGCGCTCGAACTGGGCCTGCTGCTGCGTCTCGTTCAGCGCGCGCTGCTGGTCGTAGAAGGCGTAGTCGCCCGAGTAGGTCGTCAGGGCGCCGCCGTCGATCTCGACGATCTTGGTGACAATGCGGTTCATGAACTCGCGGTCGTGCGAGGTCATCAGCAGCGCGCCCTCGTAGCCCTTGAGGAAGGTCTCGAGCCAGATCAGGCTCTCGAGATCGAGGTGGTTGCTCGGCTCGTCGAGGAGCATGACGTCGGGGTTCATCAGCAGGATGCGGGCGAGCGCGACCCGCATCTTCCAGCCGCCCGAGAGGGCGCCGACATCGCCCTCCATCATCTCCTGGGTGAAGCTCAGGCCGGCCAGGACCTCGCTCGCCCGGCCCTCCAGGGCGTAGCCGCCGAGTTCCTCGAAGCGCCCCTGGACCTCGCCGTACTGCTCGATGAGGGTCTCCATCTCGTCCATCCAGTCGGGGTCGGCGAGGGCCGCCTCGAGCGCCTTCAGCGATGCCGCGACCGCGCTCACCGGGCCGGCGCCGTCCATCACCGCCGCGAGCACGCTGCAGCCGGACATCTCGCCGACATCCTGGCTGAAATACCCGATGGTGATGCCGCGCTCGGCCGCGACCTGGCCCTCGTCCGGCTGCTCCTCGCCGGTGATCATCCGGAACAGGGTGGTCTTGCCGGCGCCGTTCGGACCGACGAGGCCGATCTTCTCCCCCTTCTGGAGGGCGGCGGAGGCCTCGATGAAGACGATCTGCCGGCCGTTCTGCTTGCCGATCTTTTCCAGGCGTATCATGCGTGCGCGGGACCTCGGGATTGTCCCGCGCCCATACGGCATCGGTCGCGCGAGCGGAAGGGCGGGGGGATCATTGCAGACCCCCGCCGGCCCCGGGCCCGCCCGGCGCGGCCCTGGCGGGAAGGGAAGCCTTAAGCATTCCTGCACCATACTGGCCCCCCGAGTTCGGCCAACGCTGCCGGTGATGCCGCTGACCCAGATCCTGCTGTCGCTCGTCGTTCCGGTCTTCAACGAGGAAGCCGCGATCGCCCCGTTCCTCGCCCGCGCCGACGCGGCGATGGAGAGCGCCTGCCGGCGCGCCGGACCCGGCACGCGCTACGAGATCCTGTTCGTGGACGACGGCAGCTCGGACGCGACCCCGGCGATCCTCGCCGCCGCCCGGCTGCAGCGCAGCGACATCGCGGTGGTGAGCCTGTCGCGCAATTTCGGGAAGGATGCGGCGCTGGCCGCAGGGCTGCGCCACGCCCGCGGCCAGGCGGTCATCCCGATCGACGTCGACCTGCAGGATCCGCCGGAGGTGATCGAGGAGATGGTCGCCCTCTGGATGGCCGGCTCCGTCATCGTGAACGGCGTACGCTGCGGGCGCAGGGTCGACACGCCGCTGAAGCGGCTCACCGCCTGGGGCTTCTACGGGGTCTATAACCGCGTCGCCGACCAGGGCATCCCGTCGAATGCCGGCGACTTCCGGCTGCTTGACCGGCAGGTCGTCGACATCCTGAACACGCTGCCCGAGCGCGCGCGCTTCATGAAGGGGCTGTTCTCCTGGATCGGCTTCCGTCAGGCGGAGGTCCGCTTCGTGCGCGAGGCCCGCCGGACGGGCCAGACCAAGTGGCGCTACTGGCGCCTGTGGAACTTCGCCCTCGACGGCCTCACGGGCTCCACCACCGCGCCCCTGCGGGTCTGGACCTATATCGGCCTCACCGTGGCGGGCTTCGCCATCCTCTACGGCCTGGTCCTGATCGGCCTGACCCTGGTCACCGGCAACGCGGTGCCGGGCTACCCCTCGATCATGGTGACGATCCTGTTCCTCGGCGGCCTCAACCTCCTCTCCCTCGGGATCATGGGGGAATATGTCGGCCGCATCGCCGCGGAGGTCAGGGGCCGCCCGCTTTACCTCGTGCGCGACGTGAATGGGGAGCGCGCGCGGCTTCCCGAGCAGGATTCCGAATGGACCCGACCGCCTATGCCCGAATGGCCGAGAACGAACAGCGGCACTGGTGGTTCACCGGCCGACGCCAGATCCTCGCGACGCTCCTCCGCCGCGAGCTGAGCCGGGGCCGCGCCCCGGCGCCGATGCGCATCCTCGAGGCCGGCTGCGGCAGCGGCGGCAATCTCGGGATGCTCGGCGCCTTCGGGACCGTCGAGGCGGTCGAGTACGACCCGGGCGCGCGCGCGATCGCCGAACGGCGCTCCGGCCTCGTGATCCGGCCCTGCGCCCTGCCGCACGACCTGCCCGTCCCCGACCGGAGCTACGACCTGATTGCGCTCCTCGACGTGCTGGAGCACGTGGAGGAGGACCGCGCCTCCCTGGCCGCCCTCGGCGCCAAGCTGAAGCGGGACGGCCGCATCCTGGTCACCGTGCCGGCCCTGCCGTGGCTCTGGTCGCACCACGACGCGGTCCACCACCACAAGCGGCGCTACACCGCGCGCAGCCTGACGGACGCGGTCGCGGCGGCGGGGTTGCGCGTCGAGCGCGTGGGCTACTTCAACACGCTGCTGTTTCCCCTGGCGCTGGCGCGCCGCGTCGGCTCGATCGTGACCGGGCGGCCGACCGAGGACGACCGGGTGCCGGCCCGATGGATGAACGCCCTGCTCCGCACGATCTTCTCGGCGGAGCGTCACCTCGTCGGCCGCGTCCGCATGGCCCTCGGGCTGTCGCTCTTCGCGCTCGTCAGCCTGCCGGACTGAGCGCCGCCGCGCCCGGCCGCCCGAACACCGCCGCGACCGCGTCCGCGTGGATGCGGGTCCAGCCGGCGCGGGCGAGGTGGCGTGCCTCCGGGGATCCGGCCTGGACGAGGGCCCAGGTCACGCCGTGGCGGCTCAGGATGTCGAGGAACGGGCCGTCCGCCTCGGCCGCGATCGCCTCGTTGAGGCTGCGGGTGAAGCCGCCGAGGAAGATCTGGTCCGCGCGCCCGTCGACGAAGGTCGGCACGCCGGCGCCAATCAGGAATCCGCCGAAGTCGAAGCTGTTGTAGACCGGGCCCGCCGTCAGCCCGCCGCGGCGCGCGGCATCGAGGGCGGCGCGGGGCGCCACCGCCGGATCGGGTTCCAGGGGACGCGTCAGCGTGAGGCCGACCGGCAACGCCAGGAGCAGCGCGGCCACGGCCCACCCGACCGGGTGCGGGGCCGGGACCGGCGCCGCGGCCCGAGGCGGCAGCCAGCGCGCCAGGGGGGCCGCGGCGAGGATCGGGGCGATCAGGGCGAAGAGGTCGAGGAATCGCCCGTGCCGCAGGGTCATGGCGCCGAGGAGGAGCAGGAGGACGATGCGCGGCAGGTTGCGCCATCCCTCCCGCGCCAGGACGAGGAGGAGCGCCAGCATCGCGGCGCCGGCCAGAATCCCGACCGTGTCGAGGTCGAGCGGCTGCCATTCCTGAATGTAGGGGAGGGGCTCGCCGCTGCCGAACAGGGTGATGGTGATCAGCATGGCGCGGGGGCCGTAGGGGGTGGCGCAGGCCGCGAGGGGCATCGCGGCGAGGAACATGCCCCAGCGCAGGGCGAGGCCGGCCCGCCGCCCCGCCGGTGCCGCGGCGACCGCCTCGAGCCCGATCAGCCCCGCCACCGCGAAGCCGATGGTGAAGCCGGCATGCAGGTTCGCCCACAGGGCGAAGAGGCCGAGCACCCACCAGGGCGGCCCGGCGCGCCGCTCGGCGGCCCCCACCAGCGCGCAGGTCGTCAGAAGGATCACCGGGAAGGAGAGGACGTGCGGCCGCGCCAGGAGGTGCGGTGCGGTCAAGACCGCGGCGAGCAGCACCGCGACGAGGGCCGAGGTCGGCGCCAGGTCGCCGCAGAGCCAGCGATACATCAGCGCGAAGGTGCCGGCGACCACGAGGGCGGTCAGCAGGGCGACGCCGGGCCAGCCGGCAGCCGCGAAGGCGCCGTAGAGCAGGACCTGCGAGAGCCACTCCTTGGCGATCCAGGCGGCGCCCGCGAAGGTGTGCGAGAAGCGGTCGACCCAGGGCAGCGCCCCCTCGGCCACGATCCGGGCCCCGACGGCCACGTGCCACTGCGTGTCCGGATCCCCGAGGAGCCGTCCCGCCTGGCTCGCCAGGAACGCCAGCACCCCGACCAGCACGAGCGTCGCGCCATCCGGCCGGAGCCGGCGCACCGGCATGGGGCGGGGTGCTGCGAGGATCTCGGCCATTTCGGATGCGTCCGGCTTCCCAAGGCCGCAAGCTTGGGCCCCGCGCGTGAAGATCGCTTTAAGCCGGGATCCACCGGCGCCGGGCGGGCGTCATCCGGCGCGCGCGAAAAAATCCTGGCCGCCTGTGTCGGAATCGGGCTGGGATCCGCGTCCTCTGACGGGAAGGAGAAGCCATGCTCTACACCATCCTCTGCTACAAGGACGAGGACGTCGTCACGGGCTGGAGCCAGGAGGAGGACGCCGCCGTGATGGCCCGCCTCGGCGTCGTCCACGAGAAGCTGCAGCGCACCGGGCGGCTCGGCCCCTCCCTGCGCCTCCTGCCGACCACCGCGGCGACGACCCTGCGCAAGGCGAGCGAGCCGCCGCTCGTGATCGACGGCCCATTCGCGGAGACCAAGGAGCAGTTGCTCGGCTTCTACGTGGTGGACGTGGCCGACCTCGAGGAGGCGCTCGCCATCGCCCGCGACCTCGCGGCGGCCAATCCCGGCGGCGCCTACGAGCTCCGCCCCGTCCTCCTCTACAATCCCGATCCGAGGCTCGCCGCCGGATGAGCGAGGCCAATCCGGACACGGCCTGGATCGCGGCGGCGCTGGGCGCGGCCCGGCCGCAGGCGATCGCCGCCCTGCTGCGCAGCTTCCGCGACCTCGACGTCGCGGAGGAGGCCTTCCAGGAGGCGACCCTGCGCGCCCTCCGGACCTGGCCCCGCAACGGCCCGCCGCGCGATCCCGCGGCCTGGCTCATCCTGGTCGGGCGCAATGCCGGCCTCGACGGGAAGCGGCGCGAGGCGCGGCACGCCCCCCTGCCGGACGATGCCGCCCTGTCCGACCTCGACGACACGGAAGGGCCCCTCGCGGAGCAGCTCGACGCCGTCCCCTACCGCGACGACATCCTGCGCCTGCTGTTCATCTGCTGTCACCCGGACCTTCCGGCGACGCAGCAGATCGCCCTGGCGCTGCGGATCGTCTCCGGCATCAGCCTGGCGCGGATCGCCCGTGCCTTCCTGGTCTCCGAGGCGGCGATGGAGCAGCGCATCACCCGCGCCAAGGCGCGGATCGCCCGCAGCGGCGTGCCCTACGGGCCGCCCGGCGCCGCCGAGCGCGCCGAACGGCTTTCGGCCGTCGCCGCCATGGTCTACCTCGTCTTCAACGCCGGCTATTCCGCCGGGACGGGTTCGGAGCGCGGCGCCCTCTGCGACGAGGCGATCCGCCTCGGGCGCGTGCTGCTGCGCCTGTTCGGGACCGACCCGGAGGTGATGGGGCTCCTCGGCCTGATGCTGCTCCAGCACGCCCGGAGCCCGGCGCGGTTCGATCCGCAGGGCGAGATCGTGCTCCTCGACGACCAGAATCGCGCCCTGTGGAGCAGGCCCATGATCGCCGAGGGGCTGGCCCTCGTCGACAAGGCGATGCGCCACCGCGCGCCCGGCCCCTACCAGGTCCAGGCCGCCATCGCCGCGCTCCACGCCCGCGCGCGCCGCCCGCAGGACACCGATTGGGCGGAGATCGACGCCCTCTACGCGGTGCTCGAGCGGATGCAGCCCTCGCCGGTGGTGAGCCTCAACCGGGCGGTCGCGGTCGGCAAGACCCGCGGCCCCGCGGCGGGGCTCGCGCTCACGGACGCCCTCGCGGCGGCCCTCGACGGATACTTCTACTTTCACGGGCTGCGCGGCGCCTTCCTGATGCAGCTCGGCCGCGCCGCCGAGGCCCGGGAGGCGATGACCCGCGCGATCGCCCTCGCGGGCACCGCCGCGGAGGCCGCGCAGATCCGCCAACAGCTCGACCGCCTGTCGCGCGAGGCCGCGCACCCGGACTAGCGACAAACGAAAAAATTTCGCCGACGCTGTCGGAGACCGGTCGGGCCGAGCGTCCTTGGGGCGAGGCCGCGGACGACCAGGGTCGCAGCCGAGAGGAGAGGACCAGCATGAGCAGCACCGACGCCAAGCCCGCCGACGCCAAGCCCAACGACGCCAAGCCCGCCCCCTGCCCGACGAAGGGGGGCCTCGTCGCCTACCTCACCGTCGACGGCGCGATGAAGGCCGCCGAGTTCTACGCCCGCGCCTTCGGAGCCGAGACCGCCGCCGCGATTCCCCCCGACGAGCAGGGACGGACGATGCACGTCCACCTCTACGTCAACGGCTCGTCGCTGATGCTGTCCGATGCCTTTCCCGAGCACGGCCACCCGCTGCAGGCGCCGCAGAGCTTCAACATGACGCTGATGGTCGACGACATCGCGGCGTGGTGGGCACGCGCGACCGAGGCCGGCGCCACGCCGCTGATGCCGCCGACCGACATGTTCTGGGGCGACCGCTACGCGCAGCTGCGCGACCCCTTCGGCGTGGTCTGGGCGATGAACCAGCAGACACGCTGATCGACGCCCCGAGCCTGCCCCGCCCGGTCGCGACGCGCCCGCACCGTGCCGGCGCCACCGATCGCGCGCCGCCACGCAACCTCCGACCATGAGACCGGCCATGACCGACGCGACCTCCGAAACCCCGAGCGCCTCGACGGGCGAGCGCGACCTCGTCCTCACCCGCATCATCCCGGCGCCGCGGGCCGCCCTGTTCCGGGCCTGGACCGAGCCGGAACTCCTGAAGCGCTGGTTCGCGCCGAAGCCCTGGACCGTGAGCGAGGCCGAGACCGACCCGCGGCCCGGCGGGGCGAGCCGCCTCGTGATGCGGGGGCCGGACGGCTCGGAATTCCCGAGCGCCGGGGTCTATCTCGAGATCGTGCCGGACGCCCGCATCGTCTTCACCGACGCCTACCTGCGGGCCTGGGAGCCGTCGGCGAAGCCCTTCTTCACGGGTATCATCACCTTCGAGGATGCGGAGGGCGGGACCCGCTACACGGCCCGCGCCCGCCACTGGTCGGCGGAGGACCGGGCCCGGCACGAGGCCATGGGCTTCCACGCGGGCTGGGGACGCTGCGCCGACCAGCTCGCGGAGCTCGCCGCGACCCTCTAGGGGCGGGCCGCCCCAACACCCTCCACGGATCGGGAGATGCACCCATGTCGACGATCAGCACCTGCCTCTGGTTCGGCGGCGACGTCGAGGCGGCCGTCCGCCTCTACGTCTCGCTCATTCCCGGATCGGCCATCACGCATGTCCAGCACGCGCCGGGCCCCTGGCCGGGCGGGCAGGCGGGCGACGTCATCCTGATCAGCTTCAGGCTCGGCGACCAGAGCTTCCAGGCGCTCAACGGGGGCCGTCCGGCGAGCTACGACACCGCCGCCTCGATCTCGGTCCTGTGCGCCGATCAGGCGGAGGTGGACCGGCTGTGGTCGGCGCTCACCGCCGAGGGCGGGGCGGAGATCGCCTGCGGCTGGCTGCGCGACCGCTGGGGCGTGCCCTGGCAGATCGTGCCCGAGATGCTGCCGCGCCTCCTGGCCGACCCCGATCCGGCGGTCGGGAGCCGGGTGTTCCTGGCGATGCAGGGCATGGTGAAGCTCGACATCGCCGCCCTGGCGCGCGCCGCCGCGGGCTGAGGCCGGTTCCGGGTCGATCGCGCGGCAATCCCGGACGATCGGCCCGATGATCGGGGCCACTAACCCCTTGTGGCGATGGACGTTCGAATGGGCAGCCCCCACATCTCCTGTAAGAGCCTCCTCGGCTCGCTGCGTGATCGGTGCCCGCCGTGCCCCTTATCGCCTCCGACCTTCCGCTCGACCTCGTGGGGGACGCGGATTACCTGCGTGACGTGCTGCTGAACATGGAGTGGATCCGGCACCGGGACGACCGGCGCGTCCGCTTCTGCCTGCGCGGCGAGGCGGGCCGGCCCGATTACCGGACCGAGTACCCGCAGGGCCACCGCCTGCAGAACTTCCCCCGGCACTACGACGGCCGTAGCCATCTGCTCCTTGGCACCGCGGGGGGCGCCCCGTACGCCGATGCGGACTTCACCGCGCCGCTGGGCTGGGACGACGTGCTCACCCTGCTCAAGCAGGCGCTCGACCAGAAGCACGGGCGCGCCCGCGTCGTCGAGGGCGGCTAGGCCGGCTGCGGCCCGCCCGCGGATGCCGGGATGGCGAAGCCGCGCGCGCCGGCTCGATCCGTTCATTCATCGCGGCCCGTCCGACGCCGCCGGCGTGCCTGCGCCAACCGCAGGGCCGCCCGGTGCCGCGGCGCGCGTCGGCCGAGGGGGCCGGCGTGGAGTTGGCCCACCAGGCCCGCGATGTCGCGTGGCAGGGCCCCGCCGCGATCCGGGCTGAAGGCGGTCTCGAGCGCGGGGCCGACACTGCGGAGAAAGGCCTCGATCGCGGCCCCATCGCGGCGCGGGCCGCCGCGGCCGGGGATCTCCGCCCGGTCGAGGGGACGCTCCCCCGCATCGCGCCGCGCCGGGGTCAGGAGGTCGAACATCGGGCTGCTCTGCCGTCGGGATCGGGGGTGCCGGGCAGGCGAGGGGGCCCCGCGCCGCGCGACAGGGACAGAGTGCGCCTGACCGGTTGAACGGCCGCTGAGGCGCGATGCGGGCTGGCGTTCAGGTTCCGCTCCGGGCAGCGGCGGCCCGTCCGGTCAGGCCTGGGACGGCCGGCCCGGCACGCGACCTTTACGCACCCGCCACAGCGGCCCGCACGCTCGGTGCGAAGCCCGACACGGAGCCAAAACGCCGCTGGGGCGATTGACGATCGGAGGACATCGCCATGCAACTCTCCCCCTTCGCCCTGCTCGACCTCGTGCGGCTTCCCGATGGGCGCGTCGGCGCCGTCGTGGGCGTGTGGAACCTCGGTGAGGCCTACGAGGTCGATATCGGCAACGTCCGCGAGACCTGGTCGGCGGACGACCTCACCCCGACCGCCTGAGGCGGCACCCTCGGCATCACCGACGCGGCGCCCGCGTCCGGTCTCAGCGTTCGCGCCAGGCCTTGGCGATCTGGTCGGTCAGGGGCTTGGTCAGGT
>NZ_VZZJ01000060.1 GCF_008806345.1 Methylobacterium planeticum
CGGCGAACGGCTAAGCCTCACCACTTTCGCTTGAGCACATCCTGCAGCATGGAGCGATCCAGCGTCAGGTCGGCGACAAGCCGCTTGAGCTTGCTATTCTCGTCCTCCAGCTGCTTGAGCCGCCGGATCTCCGGCACGCCCATGCCGACGAACTGCTTCTTCCAGCGATAAAAGGTTGGCTCGGACACGCCCATCTTCCGGCAGACCTCGTCCACCGTTGCACCGTTTTCCGCCTGCCGAAGGGCAAAGGCGATTTGCTCGTTCGTGAAGCGCTTGCCAGGCATGGCATCCACCCTCCTTCAGGGTTCAGGATGCCCGAAAAACTCGCGCTTAGCGCGGACCAGTTTGCTGGGTCAGGGTCAACCGGGCATCGACAAGTCCGGAGGCGCAGCCAGCGGCTGAGGCAGGCCCTTAGCTCTCGTTAACGAGGCGCAGTCCCGGCGTCGCGGCCTGGCTCTTGTCGGTGGCCCCAGCCGGCGAAGTCTCACCCCCGAACAGGATCGCGTAGGTCTCAGGGTCGTAGTAGGGCAGGATCGTCTTGGCGAAGTCGGCAGCCGGGAGACCCAGCGCCTCGGCCCAGACCCGCAGCTTCTCTGGCGGAACGCGCCCCCGCCCGGTCTCGATCTGAGAGATGAAGGTGTAGACCCCGGCGCCGACCAACGCGCACAGCTCGCGCTGGGATAGGCCGCGCGCCTCGCGCAGATGCTTCAGGAGACGCCCGCCTTCGCGGCGGAGTTCCTGAACCTCCGGATTGGAGAGGCGCTGGGTGTTGGTGAACATGGGCCTCGGCCTGAAAGAAGTGCGTTGGGGTATTGTTCTATCATACCCTAGGCAAGTTGCATCCACAACGGGCTTGGTCCGGCGGGGATCTACCTTCGTGTGGTTTATGAGACACGCAAACAAAACCCCAGGGACGGATCAAATTTCGCCAACGATTCCATTCGCCGTCTCAGCATACGCTCGGCCGATCCGACCGCTTAAGTCATTGACAAGATGCACTTTTCGCTGGCCAAAGCGCCTCAAATGCTGTCCGCCGATCTAGGCTAGTCTAGGCGCGCGGCGTTTCGGGTACGTTTGAAAATCACGCTACAGGCTCCTTGGCGCCTGTTCGCAGGGCGCCAAGACCGGCCTCCGGGTGGCTCAAAAACTCAGTTGAAGACGACCTCGATCTGAGCCCAACTCAGTACGGATCCTGGCTTGCGGCCAGCGAAGCATGGAAGTTGTCGGGGCGACGGTGGCAGATAATCGGGGTTGTATCGGCGCGTCGCGGCACCCTGGGGACACGCCAACGTTGACCACGAGCGTCAGGATTGACGGCCGGATTTTTATTAACCGTTTCCTGTGCCCACTCTGTCGAGCGGATTTGCTCCGCAGCGACGACGGAGCGACCTTGCGGTGCGGCAACGGCCATCGCTACATGTCCGAGTTCGGTGTGCTCGGCTTGTATGCCGGTGATAAGGAACAGACCGCTGCTCAAGGACAGACGGCCGTCCAGGATGAGGCGATCCTCTCCGCCATTGGAACCGCACTCGGCTTCGGAACAGACGAACTCAAGACCGTCAGGTTCTTGATGACCCGATGCACCTCCAGACGGGTCAGGCTGAGGCGGATCAGCGGGCTCTGTCGGTCCCGGAACAGCAATTCGAAGGACCGCGGCGTGATGTTGACGTCGACACTCTCGGCCAACCAGGGGGCCGAGTACGTTCAGCCATGACCTACCGCCAGCGCCCGTCAGTTTCTCGGATTTGACCAACCAGCTACACAGGGCCACGGTCATGCAACAGGCTTTCAACTGACCCGGTTCAGGCCATCGGTCGGGTCATTTCGTGCGGGGAAACTGCTACTATGACGCCACCGCTGCTGGCGGTTGACTTACTAGGAGTGAATGCATGCCTCAGACGGTGGAAGATGACGTCGCCTCGACGTCATGGTTTCATAGGATTGATCTTGGCGGAGGAATTACGACCCCAGGAATTGATGATACGCCCTTCAAGCTCACGAAACTTCACCTGCCGCAGGATCTGAGCGGAAAATCAGTCATCGACATTGGTTGCTGGAATGGCGCTTTTTCGTTTGAATGTGAGCGACGTGGAGCGAAGCGCGTGCTGGCATCCGATTGGTATTGTTGGCAGGGGTCCAGCAAACTCGGCTTCGACATCGCCAAGAAGGCGCTCGGTAGCCGCGTCGAAGAACTTGAGATCAAGGTCGAGGACATCACAGCCGCGACGGTCGGCACGTTCGATCTTGTTCTATTTCTGGGCGTGCTCTACCACGCGCCGGACCCAATTGGTTACCTGCGCCGGGTCCGTGAGGTTTGTAGTGGCATGGCAATTATCGAGACGCTGGTCGATGCCGAAGACTATCCGCGTCCCGCCATGGTCTTCTACGAGGGAAACACCGAAAACAGCGACTCTAGCAACTTCTTCGGCCCGAATCGGTTAGCTTGCGAAGCTATGCTTCGAGAAGTCGGGTTTCGCGAGGTCCGAATGGTCGATGAATTTTACGGCAATCGCATGGTATTTCACGCATTTGTCTAATTCATGCGCCGAGCGATCCTGCACTTGAGGAGCAGGGATGCTGCCGCCGCAGCATCCCTCACCTTGAAGGTATGAGCCGCGCTTAGCTAAGCCGCAGTTGCATGCGGGAGAAGATGAATTGTGAAATCGGAAGCGCTGCCGATTGGCACCCCGTTTCGCGTCACGGTCAAGCTTACCGCCCAGGCACCGACCTGTTCGGGTACCGTTAGATGACTTGAGAGGGTCACCGCGCGACCGCGCCAGATCATTTCTGAGCGAAGTTCGCCCGCCTGTTCCATGGGTGTCAACGGAGACGCATGATAAACTGCCCCTCCGGATATCAAAGCTAGCTCGTAAGTGTCCGGAGCCGTCCAACGCTCATTGCCTTCATTCCGCACTACCGCTGACAGTCTGATGTAACTACCTCGTTCTATGTGTTGCGGGATGTCATGCCATAGAATTCTGGCTGAACACTGAGGCCTACCATTTACACGGGAGGCGCCTTCGGCAGTTGTATCGATGTATTCATACGCATTTCTCGTGTTGGAGAAAACATCCCGATTTGTGTGCTTATTTGGATGCACGTATGGACCATCAGGGTCGGACGCATAAATTCCGGAACCTTCATCGTACTCATTCCAGCTTTCAACATAAACTCGATGAACGTATGGAACGCTGGCGCACGCAATCTCCCAGGCGCGGCGATAATTTACCCCGCCATCACGTGGCAAGAGATACCCGGGTGAGCGTATGTTCTGATCCCAATACCCGGGCTGGAGATGCCATGAGTGCAGATCGTTGTGCACGCATTGGATGGCATATGAGTAACCGGAAAACATAATATGCCGCTCGTCAGAAAATGGAAGATCTGGGTCAACCAGAGCCGCCGTAATCATATAAATCCCGGTGCCGAGTTGAGGAATTTGAGCACCCAGAGCGGCACAAAGCCGTGAAGCCAAGTCTTCCCGAGAGAATTGCTGCACTTGGCCGCAAAGATGTTTCACCCACCAAGTCGAAAGGACAAGCCGACCGTCGATTGTCAGCAAATACGAAGCAGCTTGATCGTCAGAATTTGTCGAGAAATACTGATTATACCATCTGATGTACTCAGCGGCGAATCGATCTTTGCCGATGTCCGTCCCAACGTCAATGTTCGGATCTCTCCAGAGCCCGAACGGATCGAGATAGGGGCAGATTTTCGGAACATCCCACCCCTGTTTTCGAAGATTGGCGTAGGCGCGGAAAAAAGCAATTCGCTGCTCTTCAAATTTATCGATTAAATGCAGATAAATGGCATCAACATTGGCCATCATCATCTGCTTGATCTGTTCCTCGAAGAAATTCGGGGAACCGTCCCATGTGGATCGTCCGCCGATAGGAGGCCACGGGCCGAACAAATTTCCATCCGACTCAGTGAACCAATGAAACACCGTTGTAGATACGATGACTTGTGTCATCGTGAAACCATATCCCGGCTGAAAATCGATGCTGCCCCGTGGAAGAAGATGCTGAACTGCGCCTGGGTCCACACGCGAGGGAAGTCCCGACCGCCCGCGGCGGCGCCAAGTAAATGCTTCAAAGTAGATTACTTGGTTCGCGTCGGCTTTCGAGTTCTTTCGTCCTGTCGGTTGAAGCGTGATGGACGTGACATCTGTAGTCCGCCTATCCGAAACCCAATTCTTCCATCCCGGCACCTTCGTGTAGAGATCGACTTCGGTGACCGTGCTGCCGTCAGATACTTGAGCAATGCCGCTCCATCGATGGCACCACATCCGGCATACCACGCCATCACTCGGCGGCCGTTGTATGGTGACGGTTTGCGCCGGATCGGTGAGCAGGAGGCCCTCCAGTCCAAACTCAAGCGGCAGATACGTGTCGGAGCCTGAGATACGAACGCGATCTGCTGGTATGTCCTCAATTTCGTAGGTCGCCGAAACGTGTGCTTTCTTGACCGCTCGCAGGACGATACCAGTCCCCAAGTGCGGTTCATCCTTGAACTGTCGGCTCCAAGCCTCGGCCCGCGGGCGGTCTGCAATTTCGCGATCCTCCTCATGACTGCCAAAGCTGCCGTTGAAGCCATATACCTCCTTAATAACAAAAAATTCGGATATCATTGATACGAGTTCTTGATAGTCGAATAACCAGAAGTGCTCAGGACTTGTGCAATACTCTTCGTCGGCACCTTTGTACAAAATCGCGTCTTTGTTTGGGGTAGTTACTACTAACTGTCCGTCTGACTTCAACACACGGTGTATCTCAGACAGAAATCGCGGCGGAAACTTGACGTGCTCGATACTTTCTCCTGAGAAGAAAAGATCAGCACTGCCGTCTGCCAGCGGGATATCCATCCCATCTGACTGATACGTGCGAAAATTATTCGCGTATGTTGGGTTGGTGTTCGCGATAAGTTCGCGTGACATCTCAAGCGCGGAATTTGAAATGTCCATCCCGATGGCATGCTTGCAAGTTTGCAACTTGCTATAAACCGAGCCGAAGCCCCAACTGCCGATTCCAAAATCGACGCAGGTCATTCCTCGAATGTCGCCAACGGACAAACTGTCAAGCAGCGCGACGCGTCTTGCATGGCCGCATTGACTAATCAAAGGGATATCGTCCCATCCCCCATAAAGACCTTGGGGTCTCTCGAACATTCCATCGAGCGCGGACGAAACTTTGCTTGTTGTCACCATTTTGTGACATCACCCATTCTCGTGTGAAACGACAACGATTTGACTACCGTACGCGCTCGTACGTATGCGCTCGTATGTGCTACGTCTTCGCCTCTGATGCGAGGCTGGTGGGCCAAGTGCTTCGCGTCGCCGATTGCGTCTCGACGGTTGTAATACGGCATCACCTGAGGGCGATCTAGGGTGTTCGGTCGCTTGGGTCGTCTGGCCGTGCCTTTAGAGAGACGCGGTCGCGTTCAGTCGGCTGGCTAGATACAGACATCAGCACGAAACTAACGCCCGATCTTGCTCCAATCCCAGTCGATGGTGTTGTCCTCGGGCAGAGTCACCATTGGCTTGACCGCGGCCTTCGCGCGCTCGGCCGCTTCTCCCTGTGCACGGGCCTGAGCCAGTTCGCCGAGGGTAGAGAGATTGCCCATCGAGAGGAGTTGCGCATAGGCGACGCCGACGACGCCTGTCCGACGAAGCTGGCCGAAGGCGGCATCATCAAGGGTGTTCAGTGCCGTCTCATTGATACGACTCAGGCCAGCGATCTGCCGCGAACCGGTCTCGCCCTGGATTGTGATCGGCCACGGCTCGATCACGCCGGCTGCGTGAAGCTGGCCACACGCGTGGGCGAGGACCACTTCACTCTTCGCCGTCTCCTGGAGGAAGGCCCAAACCTGCTGAACAGAGCCGCTGAGTTCGCCGCCGTCTTCGAAGAAGGTTTCGCCTTCATTGCTCTCCACGACGAGTCCGCTCGCCTCATCGATGCAGAGCATCGGCTGGACAGCCTCATTCCAGCCGATGCGGAAGGGGTAGGCTCGAAAGACCGATGGGACGTACCCAACGACCCAGTTTCCACTCGATGCCACGTATAGGTTCTGCCCAGGGAGAAGGCCAAGAACGGCAGCGAGCGTCCATCCGCCCTCACGCTCTACGAAGGCCAAAGGCAACGCCAGAGCGGCCTTGCCGACCTCAGCGGCGGCAAGGGGAGCGATGGCAGTCGTGGCCGTGAAACCGTAGCCATTGTAGCGCCGCCAGCGAAGCCCGGCGTGGCGCTCACGTGAAAGTGGCTGGATGCTGCTCATCGGGGCTCTCTCATTCGAGAGCCCCTCCAGCACCAGGAATGCGGCTAGAGGATGCCGAGGCGGTGCCAGACCGGGAGCTTCTCGTTCAGGAAGGTGGCGGCATCCGCTCGGACGACATTTTGGCGTTCGGCAGGTTCCGTGACGGGCTTGCCCTCCTTCACCCAGTTGATGCCGAGCCGCTGCATGGTCTGAATGACATGCGCAGTCATCGTCTCAGCAGTCTTATCTTGGCCGGCGAGCACGGCGGCGAGCATCAGCAGTTCGCTGTGAGGAACTTGAATGCCGGAGCCGGCACCCGGCGCAGCCAGGAAGCTGTA
The DNA here is from genome assembly GCF_008806345.1 of Methylobacterium planeticum. Taxonomy (GTDB): domain Bacteria; phylum Pseudomonadota; class Alphaproteobacteria; order Rhizobiales; family Beijerinckiaceae; genus Methylobacterium; species Methylobacterium planeticum. The sequence continues at coordinate 6,591 of NZ_VZZJ01000060.1, forward strand.
GACCCGTCCCTGGAGCATCTTCTCGGCGATGACACGGTTGAGTCGCTGGGCTGGTTTCGGATCGAACTCTGGGCCGGTCTGGCTGGGGACGGGAACCGGCAGTACCTGCCCACTGTGGACGAACAGGCCGACGGCCTGCAGAGTTGCACCGGCACCACCTTGCCGGAACACGGGCAGCGCAGCAATCTCGGCAAAGCTCGCCGTCTTCTCCGCCAGCAGGTCGGCCACAGCACCGTAGATCTCGGCGTTGCCGTCAAGGTCACCCACCGGGCTCGGGAACTTGAACGTTACCTTCGAGCGAGGCAGAGCGAGGGCGAACCGCATCCCGTTCAGGATGGCGTTGTGCTCGGCCGGGTTAAGGGTGCTGACCCCACGGGCGAACAGGTCGCGGCGGAACTGTTTGTTCGAAGCGATGTCCCGCAGCGTCTCCTTGAAGATCGGGTCGGTCTCGGCCCCGATCCGAGCACGGGTGCCCTCAGGCACCGACAGCCCGTCGATGTTCTCAACGAGCGTGGCAGATCCTATGAAGCCGAGCTTGGCCCGGCCAAACATCTCAGCCACATCGGCCACGTGGAAGATGAACCAGTTGGCGTTCAGGTACTCGTGGGCGAGGTAGTTCTTGTCGAGCGTGGCCATCTTCTCGACCCGCTGCTCCAGGCCAGCATTGGCTTTGAAGTAGCCAGCGCCCTCGCTCATCAGGGCCTTGACGAGGTCGAGGCCGGAGCCGGTCTGCTGGTCGGAGCGGCCGGCGACACGCTTGGCGTTCTCCCGCATCAGCCGCTGGAGCGGCAGGACCGAGGCCCAGCCCGGCATGCAGTTGTAGGAGACGTAGAGCAGACCACCGGGCTTGAGCCGCTTGCGAGCGATTTCGACGATAGCCTCATGTGCCTCGGCTGAGACCCAGGTCAGGATGCCATGCAGCACAATGAGGTCGAGGTCATGCTGGCCTTCCTGCGCCTCTCGGGCGACATCCTGGAAGCTCGCCTCCCGCATCGTGATGTTTGTCAGTTCCGCTTCGTCGGCGAGTCCTCGGGCATGGGCGACGTGCAGCGGATTGAAGTCCACCCCCTCGAAGTGGGTGCCCGGATTCGCAGCAGCGTTGATGACGAAGCCGAGCCCCATGCCGAAGCCGAGTTCGAGGACACGTTTAGGGCGTAAGCTGAGGCCGGGATGTTTGCCGACGCAGGCTGCGGCGAAGGCGATATGGGCAGGCACCGTCTCCCGATAGAAGCCGAGCGCGTAGGGGATGTCGGCGATGTAGCCTTCGGTCCAACTGCTCATTTCAGCCCCATACTAGTGATGGTTAACGGTGCACAAACGGAAACGGCAGGAAGCCGAAGCTCCCCGCCGTACCGTCTAGGCGGACCTGCCCTGTAGGACAGGTCCTATGATGTGACTTACGCCGTAAAGGTGAAGTCCGCCAGGGCGGGTGCCGCCGTCGCGACGAGCTTGACCGCCAGATCGGTGCCAGCCTGGAAGCTGCCGTCCTTGTTGGCATCGACGTACACGAAGGTATCACCGCCGGCCGTTGTCACAGTAGCAACAGCGCGCTGGTCGCCACCGGCACCGAAGAAGTTCGACGCCTGAGCAGCCGCAACTTCACCCGTGGTAGCGTTGACACCCGTGGTAGCGTTAGTGCGGACCGATGCAACCGAAGCGCCCGTGAAGCCGAACGACGACAGGTCGATCTTATCCGTGCCGGTCGCGAAGGCCGTGATCGAATCGAAGTTGTTGGCACCAGCAGTGACACCAGCAAAGCTGTCGCCAGCCGCATACTTTACCACGTCATACCAACTCTCACTGATCAGAACTCATGAGCCCATGCGCGTAGGCCGATGGACATGATGCGCCAGGGCTGGTCGATGAGCCTGTTCCAGGCATCGCAGCTTTGGTCGAGAATGGCCTCGTATGAGGCGAAGATCCGGTTGCCGAGCCAGTTCTCGCGCAGGAATTGCCAGAGGTTCTCGACCGGGTTCAGTTCGGGAGAGCGCGCTGGCAGCGGCAGCAGGGTGATGTTGGCCGGGATCACGAGCTTCCTGGTCATGTGCCAGCCGGCCT
>NZ_VZZJ01000061.1 GCF_008806345.1 Methylobacterium planeticum
CTGGGCCATTGCCCAGACTCGCATGCATCACCCGCCTCGTGAATCCTCTGACAGCGTCGCTGCACTAGCCCCGCGCCGCCACCGCCGAGCCGGGACGGAACCGTGAGGCCGAGGAGGCCGGCCTCGCCCAGGGCCGCGAAATTGGCGTGCGGAAAGGCGCCGCTGCGATCGTGCTCGGCCGCGCGGGCGGCGAAGCCCTCGGCGAGCGTGCGGGCAGGGTCAGGCGGGGAAACGGCAACGGTCATGGGGATGCGAGGATACGAGGCGGCCGCGGCATGTCCGCAAGGCCACGCGTAAGGTCGGACCGCGTCGGCAGATCGTCAACGAAACAGAATTTCAAAGATCGAGGCGCCGGGAGGATGTTCTTGGTCTCGGGTTCCTTGCAGCCGCATCGCGCCGACGATGCGCCGATGATCGACCGCATGGGCCGGCCAATCGGTTATGCCGAGCGTCAGCGCCATGAAGACGAAGAAGAACGTGACGGCGAGTGGGTTGTTCGCGGCCTGCGTTGCGCGCTCCTCAGCTCATGATGCCGCGCACGGCCGGATCGTCAAATCGATCTGCCCAAACGACGTAGACGAGACACAGCACGAAGGACCCGACGATCACGCCTGCCCCCAGCAGAATGCAGAGGGACAAACCCGGCGCCAGGATCGTGCCGAGCGTCGGTTTCGCGAACGCGAACATGCTCATGAAAACGAAATACATCGTGATCATCACGACGCTCGACGCGATCGCGACGCGCGATTTCCTTCTCGAAAGCTTCGTAGACTCATCGACCTCTTGAGGAAGGATCACGCTGTCGGGTGAAAGCATGCTGCATTTCCGTCCATCGGCATCGGGTCTGACGAAAAGCTCTGGGAGAATGAATCTCCTGAGATCGGCGCAGGGCACAATGGTGCGCGAACCGTGTCAGCGCCCAAGGTGGCGAAGTTGCCGGACAGGCACCGTCTCCCCGAAGCCGATATGGGCCGAAGCAGCATCCGGACCGAACGCCTCCGGACCCTCGGGGCGCTCGGTGACGAGCTCGGCCACGATGCCGGGCCTGGTCGCACCGAGCTCGCTGAACCCGGCCGACCGGTAGAACGCCGCGATGCCTTCGATGCTGGCGACCCGGACGCGGCCCGCGGGCTGGGTCGCGTCCTGCAAACCGAGCGCCTCCGGCACCGAGCGCATCGTCTGCTCGATGGCCTACGCGATCACGAACAGCGCGTGACCCGCCTCCGTGAGGAGGAAGCCGTCGGAGCAGCGCTGAAACAGCTTGGTGTCGCGGCCACGCTCCAATTCGGCGATGCGGCGGCTGGCCGTGGTGTTGTCGACCTTCAGCCGACGCGCGGCCGGCATCAGCCGGCCATGACGGGCGAGTTCCAGGAAGAGGGTCAGGCCGTTCCAATCGAACATGCGGCACTCTGGCCCGACGGACGATCAGACCCTCTTCATTTCAGCCGAGCGGCGAAGCCAACGGCATGAGGCGGGCTCGCCGCTCGATGGACCGGGGCGAAGCGCACGGAGGCGCGCTACTGGTAGCCCTTCGGGAATGGATCCGGCTTGATCAGGTCCGGGCTGGTGTAGACCACCTCGAAGCGCCCGTCGGCCCTGGCCCGGGCGACCCGGGCCTTCGACCAGAGGTGATGGTTCGGGTCGATGCGGACGTAGCCCTCCGGGGCATCGCTCATCTCAATGCCCGCGGAGGCCGCGATCACCTTGTCGACATCGAAGGAGCCGGCCTTCTCGCAGGCCATCTTCCACAGGAACGGTCCGAGATAGGCGGCCTGGGTGACGTCGCCGATGACGGTCTTGTCGCCCCACATCTTCCGGAACGCGGCGACGAACTTGTCGTTGTTCGGGTTCTGGAGCGGCTGGAAATACTTCATCGAGGAATAGGCGCCTTCGATGTTCTCGCCGCCGATGCCCTCAATCTCGTCCTCGGTCACCGACAGGGTGATGAGCGTCTGCTTCGACAGATCGATGCCGGAGGCCTTGAGCTGCTTGTAGAAGGCGACGTTCGAGCCACCGACGACGGTGACGAAGATCACGTCCGGCTTCTTGAGCTTGATCTTGTTGATCACCGAGTTGAACTGCGTGTGGCCGAGCGGCAGGTATTCCTCGCCGACGACCGTCCCTTTCAGCACATTGGTGATGTGCTTCGTGGCGATCTTGTTCGTGGTGCGCGGCCAGATGTAGTCCGAGCCGACCATGAAGAAGGACTTCGCGCCCTTCTCCTTGTGGACCCAGTCGAGCCCCGTCAGCGTCTGCTGCGTCGCCTCCTGGCCGGTATAGATGACGTTCTTGGACTGCTCGAGACCTTCATAGAAGGTCGGGTAGTACAGGAGGCCGTTGTATTGCTCGAACACCGGCAGCACCGCCTTGCGCGAGGCCGAGGTGTAGCAGCCGAACACCGCCGCGCAATGGTCGTTGACGAGAAGCTTCTTGGCCTTCTCGGCGAAGGTCGGCCAGTCGGAGGCGCCGTCCTCCTGGATGATCTTGATCTTGCGGCCGAGCACGCCGCCCGCGGCGTTGATCTGCTCGATCGCGAGCTTCTCCCCCTGCGTCGCCCCGGTCTCGGAGATCGCCATCGTGCCGGAGACCGAGTGCAGGATGCCGACCGTGACCTCGGCGTCGGTGACCGCGAGGCCCGTGGTGTTGACCGCTGAGGCCGGCCCTGCCGCGAAGGCCCGGGACAGGGCCGCGGAGACGATCAGGGGCGCTGTCGCCAGGCCGAGCAGCAGGCGGCGGCGAAGGGCGAAACGCGTCGTGTCCCTCGATGGCATGGCCGACGAATCCTTCATCCCGCGTGAGAGCTTGCGCCGGCCCGCTCCGGACGGAACAACCTCCGCAGACTGCCTCGCACATCTGCCGTTATCTATTTCTCTCAGCGAAAATACCTTGCCTCAAGATGAAATCTAAGGCGGTCTGCACAAATGAGGGGCTGCGCTGCCCGAAGCATCGGCGCGGTCCACCGAACCTTACTTGCGACGGCGCGCCGGCTCGAGGCCGGTGAGCGCCGCGAAGGCGAGGCGCGCGGCGGCTTCCAGGCCGGCCGACAGGGTCCCGCCATCGGGTGCGAGGAGGCGCAGACCGAGTCCGGCAGCATTCGGCAACGGGCTGACCCCCGCGCGGCAGCCGCTGCCGTCAGCCGCCGCCTGAAAATCCGCGGGATCAGGCTGGGCCGAGGCGGGTCCCAGCACGACCAGGGTTCCGCAGGCCCGCCATCCGCCGAGCGGCGAGGCCGGATCGAGAAAATCCGCTCCGGTGATCCGGGCGCGCTCGCGGACGAGCGGCACGCCCTCGGGCGTCTCGACGCTGAGCGCGAGTTCGAGGCTGTCGAAGGGCCGAGCCGACCCCTCGGGATCGTGACAGGCGACGCTCTCGGCCACGATGGCGCGGGCGCCCGGCTCAAGCCTGACCCGCGTGGAGGCCACCAGGGCGGCCCCCGGAAACAGGATCAGCGGGTCCGGGATGAACCCCAGGAACGCATCCGGCCCGAGCTCGATCTCCGTCTCCTGGCGGGCGGGCTCACCCAAGCTGCGGTGAACGACCGTGGCAGCCTGCGTTGTGACGTGCGCGGCCGCGCCCGCCCGCATCTCGACGCCGAGGCTGAGATGGTCGCAGCGATACAGGCCGCCGGAGGCCGATTGCAGGTAGAGGGTGACGAGGTCCGGCCGCTGCGGATAGAGCCGGAAGGGCTTCGTGATGTGGAACGGATAGGGCACGTGCTGGTGCGCCAGCACGCAGGTGCCGCCGCCCCGCGCGAAGACGAGGCGCGCTTCCGAGCGGCGGCCGGTTTGGGTTGCGTCGGGCACGGGCTAGGGCGCGAACAACACGGCGCGGCAGATCGCGTCCGCCACCCCGTCGACGCCGAGGCCCGAGCGCGCATTCGTGGCAATGACAGGCTTCCCGCCGCGAACGCGTCCGGCCTCCGCCAGCATCCCGTCGAGGTCGACGCCCACATGGGGCGCGAGATCGACCTTGTTGACCACGAGGAGGTCGCAGCGCAGCACGCCCGGACCGCGCTTGCGCGGGATGTCGTCGCCCCCCGCGACGTCGATGACGAAGATCCACCAATCCACGAGATCGAGCGAGAACGTCGAGGCGAGGTTGTCGCCGCCGGACTCGAAGACAAGCAATTGCAGGCCCGGGAAGCGTGCCTCCAACGCGTCGCCCGCCGCGATGTTGAGGGTCGGGTCCTCGCGGATCACCGTGTGGGGGCAGGCTCCGGCCTCGACCGCCTCGACGCGGGCCGGATCGATCAGCCCCGAGCGGCGCAGGCGCTCGGCATCCTCTTTGGTGACGAGGTCATTCGTGATCACCGCGAGGTCGACGCCGCGCTCCTGCAACACGGGAATCAACCGCTCGATCAAGGCCGTCTTGCCGGAGCCGACCGGACCGCCGATACCGATACGGGCGGCGTTCAAGGGAGCAGCGTTCATCGGGACCGTGATGCGGGAGGGCTGACAGGAGGCAGGCCGCGGATCATCAGCGCAGCATGTAGCGCTGCGTGAGCGGCAACGTCCGCGCCGGCTCGCAGGTCGCGAGCGTGCCGTCGACGAAGACGTCGAAGGTCTGCGGATCGACCCGGATCTCCGGGCAGGCGTCGTTCCAGAGCATGTCGGCTTTCGAGAGGGTGCGGGTGCCGCGCGCCGGCAGCAAAGCCTTGCGCAGACCGAGCCGGCCGCCGAGGTCGGCCTCGATCGCCAGCGGGTGCACGAAGCAGGCGGAGAGCCCCTGCTTCGCGAGCCCGAACGCACCCCATTGCGGACGCATCAGCATCGGCTCGCAGGTCATCAGGGAGGCGGCCGAGTCGCCCATCGCACCCCAGGCGATGAAGCCGCCCTTGATCACCAGTTCCGGCTTGATGCCGAAGAAGGCCGGCCGCCAGATCACGATGTCGGCCATCTTGCCGGGCTCCAGCGAGCCGATATGCTTCTCAATGCCGAAGGTGCGGGCGGCGTTGATCGTATACTTGGCGATGTAGCGCTTGATCCGGGCGTTGTCGCCGAAGCCTGACCTCTCCTCCGGCAGCGGGCCGCGCTGATCCTTCATCTTCGAGGCGAGCTGCCAGGTCCGGCAGATGACCTCGTGGATCCGGCCCATGCCCTGGCTGTCGGAGCCGAGCATCGAGATCGCCCCGATATCGTGCAGCACGTCCTCGGCGGCGATGGTCTGGGCCCGGATCCGGCTCTCGGCGAAGGCCACGTCTTCCGGCAGGGCCGGGTTGAGGTGATGGCACACCATCGTCATGTCGAGATGCTCGTCGAAGGTGTTGACCGTGTAGGGGTTGGTCGGGTTCGTCGACGAGGGCAGGCAATGGGGCAGGCCCGCGACCCGGATGATGTCCGGTGCGTGGCCGCCGCCCGCGCCCTCCGTATGGTACATGTGGATCACGCGGCCGCCGATCGCCGCCAGCGTGTCCTCGACGAAGCCGGATTCGTTGAGCGTGTCGGTGTGGAGCTGGACCTGGAAATCGTGCTCGTCGGCAAAGCCGAGGCAGGCATCGATCGCAGCCGGCATCGCGCCCCAATCCTCGTGGATCTTGAGGCCGAGAACGCCCGTCTCGAGCTGTTCCGTCAGGGCCGCCGGCCTGTGGCTGTTGCCGCGCCCGAGGAAGCCGAAATTGACCGGCCAGGCCTCGGCCGCCTGGAGCATCTTGCCGGTGTTGAACGGCCCGCCGGAATCGATGCCGACGGTGATCGGCCCGAGGGAGCCGCCGAGCAACGTCGTGACGCCGGACGCGATGGCGTGGTCGGGCAGAGCCGCGGAATCGAAGTGGATGTGCACGTCGATGGCACCCGGTGTCGCGATCAGGCCCTCGCAGTCGCGGACCGTGGTGCCGGCCGACACGATCAGGCGCGGATCGACCCCGTCCATGATCGCCGGGTTGCCGGCCTTGCCGAGCCCCACGATCCGGCCGTCCTTGATGCCGAGATCACCCTTGACGATGCCGAGGACCGGATCGACCACCAGGACGTTGCAGAGGAGGAAGTCGAGCGCGCCCTGCGCCGCGGTGATTCCGGGCGCCATCCCGATCCCGTCGCGAAGGGTCTTGCCGCCCCCGTGCAGGCACTCGTCGCCGTAGACGGCGTGATCGTGCTCGACCACCGCCACCAGGGAGGTGTCGGCGAGGCGCACCCCGTCCCCCCTGGTCGGGCCGTAAAGGGCGGCGTAGTCGCGGCGCGGGATCGTCACCATGCTGTCCTCCTCAGGCGCCCTTGAAGCCGCGGGCCCTGGCCCGGGCCAGCGCGGCGGCACGGGCCGCGTCGTCGTCGATCCGGCCCTGGGTCAGGTCGTTGAGCCCGGTCAACTCGCGTGCCCCGCCGAAGCCGACGAGGGTCACGCGCTTGCGCTGGCCGGGCTCGAAGCGCACCGCGGTGCCGGCCGGAATGTCGAGGCGGTAGCCCAGTGCCTCGGCACGGTCGAAATCGAGGGCACGGTTCACCTCGAAGAAGTGGTAATGCGAGCCGATCTGCACGGGACGGTCGCCGGTGTTGATCACGTCGAGGGTCACGCGCGGGCGGCCGGCCGAGAGCTCGATCTCGCCCTCCGCCGGCAGGATCGCACCGGGCTCGACCGTATCCGCGGGCGAGCCCTCGCGGGGGCGGATCGGCTCGTGCACGGTGACGAGCTTCGTCCCGTCCGGGAAGACGGCCTCGACCTGCAGGATCGGCAGCATGGCGGCGATGCCCGGCATGACGTCGTCCATCGACAGGATCGTCGAGCCCCAGCCGATGAGATCGGCGACGCTGCGCCCGTCTCGGGCGCCCTCTAGGATCTCGTCGGCGATGATCGCGACCGCCTCCGGGTGATTCAGCCTGAGGCCCCGCCCCCGGCGCCTGCGCGCGAGTTCGGCGGCGCTGAAGATCGTGAGACGTTCGAGTTCGGTCGGCGTGAGCAGCATCGCGCCCTCCCTAATTGGCGAACAGGCGCAGGTCGGCACGGGCGTGCCGCATGGCCGCGATCTCGATCATCGGCGTGAAGCCTGTCAGCACGACCGCACCGGTGGGATCCTGGGGAACCGGCTGCTCCAGCGTTTCGGCGACGAGCGGCAGCACGGCCTGGAGGGCCCGCTGACCCTCGATCGCTCCGATCTGTCCGAGGCGGACGGATGCCGAGATCAGGCCGGAAACGAGCTGGTAGCCCGCGATTGCCGCCGCCTCCCGGTCCGACAGGCCGAGCGCTCGCCACAAAGCCCCCTGCACGGTGGCGAGGTGGCCGAGCATGACGCCCGCCCCGATGGCTTCGCGGAGGGTCTCGGCCCCCGGCGTCGCGAGGCGCACATGCGCGGTCAGCAGGGAGGTGCCGTTGCGCCGGCTCCCGAGGCGCATCGGCTCCACGAGGGACGCCGCCTCGATCGCCGCATCGATCCGGCCGAGTCGGATCGGGTCGGTGCCGGCCCGGTGGGCGAGGATCAGGGCGACGCGGTCGCAATCCGCCCAGCGGAAGCGGATGATCCCCGTCAGGGTCCTGACCAGCGCCGCGGCGTCGAAGGCGGGATCACCGGCGATCAGACCCTCGATCCCGTTGGAGAACGCGAAGCTGCCACTCGGGAAGGCCGCATCGGCCTGCTGGAAGGACAGGAGCCGCGTCAGCAAGGGTCCGCCTCGTCGAGAACCGCGTGCTCGACCCTCCCCTCGGTGACCAGACCGCCGAGCCGGACGAGGTACTCCTCCACGGGAGCGTCCAGCGCGATGAGGATCGCATCGTCGGCAAAGCGCACCCGCCAGTGGAGATTGCCGGCGTGATAGCCGAGTTCGAGGGCGCTGGCCTGGCTCCGCGGAACGAGGCGCAGCCAGCGCTCGGCTCCGACACGCGCCACGATGGCATGATGCTCGTCCAAAACCAGCACAGCGCCGTCATAGAGGGGCTCGTCGCGCGGCAGGGCCAGGGCGATCTCCTCGCCGGCGACCGTTGTCGCGCGGATCCGGCGGCGGGCGACGTCGAGGCTCAAGACCACGAGGACGTCCACCGCGCCGTGGTGCGCGAGGTGATGGAGGCGATGCGCGATCGCGGCGTCCCGCCTGTCGCCCAGCACGCGTTGGATCACCCGCATCTGATGTCGCTCTCCGCCGGACCTGCCCCGAGAGGCCGGACGCTGTCCGGGGTCAAGGCCCTCTCCCGGGATCCTGCCACCCGCGAGGCATGTTCCGTGCCGGCCGAAGCCCTTCCGGAGCGCCCTTTCGATCGGCCTCGACGCGGTTGTCCGTCGCGAACCGTCACAGCCGCTTGAGCCAGCGCGGCCAGTCGGGATGGTGGAACAGGCTGCGGGCCCGCATTAGAGCGACATCCGATCAGTTTGCGTCGTAGCCAGCAGAGGCGAGGTAGGCTCGACACTCAGCCGGGG
>NZ_VZZJ01000062.1 GCF_008806345.1 Methylobacterium planeticum
GACCGTCCTCCAGGGTGGCGATCCCGGCCGAGTCGTAGCCCCGGTACTCCAGCCGCCGCAGCGCCTCGATCACCTGGCCTGCCACCGCGTCGCGCCCGACGATGCCTACGATGCCGCACATGGCTCTCTCTTCAACCCTGGTGATCCGTGCCCGGCGAGGCCGGCGGCCTTGTCGAAACGGGGCGGGGCCGCCGGGCCTGCCGGTCCCCGCGCAAGGGACGGGCCGCCCGGCCGGACCGCCCGAAGCGCGGCACTTGTACCGGATCGGGACCGCCCGATGCCAGCCCCTGCGGCGGGACGCCCCGGACCGGAGCCTCCCCGCCCTTCAGGCAACCCGCGAGGATCCGCCCGCAGGCCCTTGGCGGCTCTACGGTTTCCGTGATCGGGCTTCCTTCTCGGCGCGCATCGCCGCGCGCTTCGGCTCGGCCCAGCCCGCCTTCACGGACTGGCGCCCCCGGGCGATCGCGAGGGCGTCGTCCGGCACGTCGTCGGTGATGACGGAGCCCGTGGCCACGTAGGCGCCGGCCCCGACCCGAACCGGCGCGACGAGGGCCGAGTTCGAGCCGATGAAGGCGCCCGCCCCGATCAGGGTGCGGTGCTTGTTCACCCCGTCGTAGTTGCACGTGATGGTGCCGGCCCCGACATTGGCCCCGGCCCCGATCTCGGCATCGCCCAGATAGGTCAGGTGGTTGGCCTTGGCGCCGGCGCGCAGGGTCGCGTTCTTCACCTCGACGAAGTTGCCGATGCGCGCGCCCGTCTCGAGCACCGCGCCCGGCCGCAGCCGCGCGTAGGGGCCGATGCTGACCCCGGCCTCGAGCTTGGCCCCCTCCAGATGCGAGAAGGCGTGGATCACGCAATCGTCGCCGACCGTCACCTGCGGCCCGAACACCACGTGAGGCTCCACCACAACATCCCGTCCCAACACCGTGTCGGCGCTGAAGAAAACCGTCTCCGGCGCGACCAGGGTCGCGCCGCCCAGGAGGGCCGCCCGGCGCAGCCGCGCCTGGATCTCGGCCTCCGCCACGGCGAGCTGGCCCCGGTCGTTGACCCCCTGCGCCTCGGCCTCCGCCACCGGCACCACCGCGACCGTGAGGCCGTCCGCCACCGCGAGCCCCACCGCGTCGGGCAGGTAGTACTCGCCGGCCGCGTTGTCGTTGCCGATGCGCGTCAGCAGGGCCAGGGCCCGGGGCCCGGACAGCGCCATCAGGCCGGCATTGCACAGGTTGACCCCGCGCTCGGCCTCGCTGGCATCCTTGTGCTCGCGGATCGCCAGCACCCGCCGGCCCTCGGTGAGCACCCGGCCGTAGCCCGTCGGGTCCGCCGCCGCGAAGGCCAGGACCGCGACCGCCGCCCCCTCGGCGAGGGGCGCGCGCAGCCGCCGCAGCGTCTCGCCGGTGACGAGCGGCGTGTCGCCGAAGGCCACCACCACGTCGTCGTCGGGCTCCGCCAGGGCCGCGCGGGCGGCCAGCACCGCGTGGGCGGTGCCGAGGCGCTCGGCCTGCGGGTAGACCACCGCGCCGGGCGCCATCGCGGCGACCTCCCGGGCGACGTCGTCCCGGCCGGGCTCGGCCACCACCGCGATGCGGCCGGCGCCCGCCTCCCGGATCGCCGTGAGCACGTGGCCGAGCATGCTGCGCCCGGCGACCGCGTGCAGGACCTTGGGGCGCTTCGAGCGCATCCGCGTGCCCATCCCGGCCGCGAGCACGATCGCCGTCAGGCTGCGGTCCCCCGTCTCGGATGTCGTCATCGCCCGTCCTCGCGCCCTGCGGCGCCCTGTTGGCCGGCCCGGGCCCCGGGGCCCGGCCGGAGCTTGACCGGTTCCGGCAGAGATCTATCCGATCGCGGCCCGCGCGCAAAACGCCGGCCCGCGACCCGGGAGGGTCCTCCCGATCCGGCCCCCCAGTGAGGCGGCCCAATCCTTAACTCCGGGTTCAGGCGGGGGCGTGGTACAGGGTTTCCGCATGTTACCCATCGGCGCCCGACGCTGCCTGCCGGAGGCCCGGCGGGCCCGTCCCGGGCGTCCCCCAACCTGGCATGAAGGGCGCATGACGCGACCGAGAGCATGAGGCTGCCGAGAGTGGATTCGTCCGATCCCGCCCCCCGGGCCCGGGATCCGTCCTGTGATCCCGCGAGCCCGGGATCCCCGGATCACACCCGCCGCGCCCTCCTGCGCCTGGCCGGGGCGGCGAGCCTCGCGGGCGGGACGGGCCTCGCCGGCTGGGCCGGGCCGGCGCGGGCCGCCGAGCCCCCCGCCCTGCCCGCGCCCGGCGCCCGCTTCGAGCCCGGCACCGTGGTGGAGCTCGCCCGGGCGCTCGCGGCCGCCCCCTACGCCCCCCCGCGGACCGACGACCTGCCGGCCTCCCTCAAGAGCCTCAGCCGCGAGCAGTACGGCGCCATCCGGGCCGCCCCCGGCAGCGCCGTCTGGGCCGGGGACGACCTCGGCTACACCCTGGAGCCCCTGCATCGCGGCTCGATCTTCCCCGGCCGGGTCGCCCTCGCCCTGGTGGAGGACGGCGTGGTGCGGGCCCTGCCCTACGACCGGGCCCGGTTCGAGACCGGCGGCATCGTGCTGCCCGAGTTCGCCGAGGACCCGGGTTATGCGGGCTTCCGCCTGCGGGCCCGCTTCGAGGGCGGCGCGCCCGCCGACTTCGCGGTGTTCCAGGGGGCCTCGTTCTTCCGCCTCGTCGCCAAGGGCCAGGGCTACGGCGTCACCGCCCGCGCCCTCACCCTGCGGCCCGCCGACGCGCGGGGCGAGGAATTCCCGCTGTTCCGGGCCTTCTGGGTCGAGCGCCCGGGCCCCGGCGGCGCGCCCCTCGTGGTGCACGCGCTGATCGATTCCGAATCCTGCGCCGGGGCCCTGCGCATGAGCCTGCGCCCCGGGGAGGTCTCGCTGGCCGACATCGAGGGCACGATCTTCCCGCGCCGCGCCATCGACCATCTCGGCCTCGGCGGCATGCAGGTGAGCTACCTGTTCGGCCCCCACGACCGGCGCGGCACCGACGACGCCCGGGCCGCCGCCCACGCGGCCGGGGGCCTGCAGATCCGCAACGGCGCCGGCGAGGCGATCTGGCGCCCGGTGCACAACCCCGACACCCTGCAGATCTCCTCCTTCCTCGACCAGGATCCGAAGGGGTTCGGGCTGATGCAGCGGGCGCGCGCCTACGCGGATTTCGAGGACGACGTGCAGCACTGGGAGTGGCGGCCCTCCCTCTGGCTCGAGCCCCTCGGCCCCTGGGGCGAGGGCGCCGTGACGCTCCTGGAGATCCCGAGCGATTCCGAGTTCAACGAGAACATCCTGGCCTATTGGCGCCCGAGGACCGCCCTCGCGGCCGGGGCCGAGACCCGCTTCGCCTACCGCCAGTTCTGGTGCTGGGAGCCGCCGGAGCGGCCCCCGGTCGCCCGGGTCACCGGCACCCGCAGCGGCCACGGCAGCGGCGGCACCCGGCGGCTCTTCCTCGTCGACTTCACGGGCGAGGGGCTGTTCGCCGAGGAGGGCGGCCTCGAGACCGTGCTCGGGGCGAGCCCCGGCGGCATCGCGCGCCAGAGCCTCTACCCCTACCCCGAGCGCGGGACCGTGCGGGTCGCCTTCGAGCTCGACCCCGGCAGCGAGCGGGCCTGCGAGCTGCGCCTCGCCCTGACCCGCGGCGGCCGGGCCGTCACCGAGACCTGGCTCTACCGCTGGACCCCGTGAGGCCTTCGACCCCGATCCGGCCCCCTCCAGGCTCCCCTGCCCGCGGACCCGCACCGAGACGAGACTGATGGCCGATTCCCCGATCCTCTCCCCCGCGCCCCCGCAGACCGACGAGGCCCGGCCCGCCGGCGCCGCGCCCTCCGCGCCCTTCGCGCCCGCGATGCCCCCCGAGGCCCCCCTCGCCATGCCGGTGCAGGACCTGTCGCGCTGGGACCCGGATTGCGGCCACCGCCCGGCCGGCCCCCCCCGCCGGCCCTGGCTCGCCCGGGCCTTCGTGTTCGGGGGGGCCGCCGCGCTCACCGCCTACGGCGCCGTCCAGATGTACGAGACGGTCTCGGTCTCGGGCGGCACCACGGCGCTGCAATACGTGCTGCTCGCCCTGTTCACCCTCAACTTCTCCTGGATCGCGCTGGCCTTCACGGGGGCGATCCTCGGCTTTCTGGTGCTCCTGCGCGGGCCGAAGCCCGCCCCCCGCCCCGCCCGCCTGCAGAGCCGCACCGCGGTGGTGATGCCGGTCTACAACGAGGCCACGGCCCGCACCTTCGCGGGGGTCGAGGCCATGCGCGAATCCGTCGAGGCGACGGGGCTCGGGGCCCATTTCGACTGGTTCGTCCTGTCGGATTCGACCCAGGGCGACGCCTGGGTCGCCGAGGAGCGCGCCTTCCTGGCCCTGCGCGCCCGCCTCGGGCCGGAGGCCCGCCTCCATTACCGGCACCGGCCGAGGAACCACCACCGCAAGGCCGGCAACATCGGCGACTTCGTCAGCCGCTGGGGCGGCGCCTACGACCACATGCTGGTCCTCGACGCCGACAGCCTGATGACGGGCGACTGCGTGGTGGCCCTCGCGGCCGCCATGGAGGCGGACCCCGATTCCGGCATCATCCAGTCCCTGCCCCTCATCATCAACCGCAACACCCTGTTCGCCCGCGTCCAGCAATTCGCGGCCCGGATCTACGGCCCGGTGATCGCGACGGGGCTCGCGGTCTGGTCGGGGCGCGACGGCAATTACTGGGGCCACAACGCCATCATCCGGAC
Organism: Methylobacterium planeticum; assembly: GCF_008806345.1. GTDB lineage: Bacteria > Pseudomonadota > Alphaproteobacteria > Rhizobiales > Beijerinckiaceae > Methylobacterium > Methylobacterium planeticum. Next base: position 4,727 of record NZ_VZZJ01000062.1, read on the forward strand.
GCGGGCCTTCGCGCAGGCCTGCGGCCTGCCCGACCTCACGGGCAGGCCCCCCTTCGGCGGCCACGTCCTGAGCCACGACTTCGTGGAGGCGGCCCTGATCCGGCGCGCCGGCTGGGCCGTGACCATGCTGCCGACGCTGCCCGGCTCCTACGAGGAGAGCCCGCCCTCCCTCATCGACGTCGCGGTGCGCGACCGGCGCTGGGCGCAGGGGAACCTGCAGCACAGCCGCGTCATCGGGGCGGCGGGGCTCGCCCTCGCCTCGCGCCAGCACTTCGCCACGGGGATCGCCGGCTACGTCGCCTCCCCGCTCTGGCTGGCGCAGCTCGTGGTCGGTATCGCCCTCGTCCTGCAGACCGCCTACGTGCGGCCGGAATACTTCACGAGCGAGTTCGGGCTCTACCCGGTTTTCCCGCGCTTCGACCCCGTGCGCGCCCTCCAGCTCTTCGGGCTGACCATGGGCATCCTGCTCGCCCCGAAGGGCCTCGGGCTGATCCTCGCCCTCGTCGACGCCCCGGTGCGGCGCGCCTGCGGCGGCGCGATCCGCCTCTTCCTGTCGAGCCTGATCGAGATCCTGCTCTCGGCCCTGATCGCCCCCATCGCGATGCTGATCCAGTCGGGCTCGGTCTTCCAGATCCTGGTCGGGCGCGACACCGGCTGGAACCCGCAGCGGCGCGACGACGGCTCGATTCCGATCCGCGACATCGTGCGCCGCCACCGCTGGCACACGGTGCTCGGCCTGATCACCGGGGTGGCGGCCTTCGCGATCGCCACCTCCCTGTTCCTCTGGATGTCCCCGACGATCCTCGGCCTCGTCCTGGCGATCCCGATCTCCTGGGCGAGCGGGCAGCTCACCCTCGGCCTGGCGCTGAAGCGCCTCGGCCTGCTGATGACCCCCGAGGAGCGCGGGCCCCCGGCGATCGCCGCCCGCGCCGGCGCCCTCGAGGCCCGCAACGCCGAGACCGGCCTCGACGAGACCGACGCCCTCGCGGCGCTCCACGCCGACACCCCCCTGGCGGCGGCCCATGCCCGGATGCTGCCCCCCGCCGAGCCGCGCCCGCGCGGGCGCGTCGACACCGACCGGACGCTGGCCCAGGCCAAGGTCGTGGAAGCCGAGACCCTCCCGGAGGCGCAGGCCTGGCTCACCCCGAAGGAGCGCATGGCCCTCCTCCACGACCGCGCCCTCCTGGACCGCCTCGCCCGCCTCAGGCCCTGACCCCGGCCCTCAGATTCCGGATGTTCCCGCGCGCCGATCTCCGCTATCACAGCCCGGCCGGCGGAGCCGGGCCGGATCCGGAAGGGTGGCCGAGTGGTTTAAGGCAGCGGTCTTGAAAACCGCCGTGGGGGCAACTCCACCGTGGGTTCGAATCCCACCCCTTCCGCCAGTACCCTCATAAGGGTTTGATTTCACAGCAAGTGTATGGCTCGCAAGGCGAAATTACATCAGGCTGCTACACCGGACTGCTACACCGGGGGCGGCGAGGACGCCGTGCCAGATCGCCTTCATCGCCGCGGCGCGACCTACTACTTCCGCGCCAAGTACCCGGCCGACTTGCGGCATCTCTTCGGATCGGGTGACCGCTGGAAGTCGCTCCGGACCACGGAGCTGCACCGGGCAAGGCTCCTCGTCAGGGCCGAAAGCGTCCGCTTCGACGCCGAGATGGAGGAGCATCGTCGGAGCGCCCGTGTTGCCCCCGTCACGCACTTGAACCGTGCCGAGGTGGACCGCATTGCGGCTGCCTACTTCCACGAGCTGATGGCCGAGGATGAGGAGCACCGAACCGAGGAGCTGTCCGATCGCGAGTTCGCGTCAAAGGACGAGGCGGTGGTCATCGTCTCGCCGGAGGTGCGACGTGATCTTTCTCGAGGCAACGTCGAACCGTATCGCGATGAGTTCGATGACTGGCTTGAGAGCAATGGGTTCAAGCTGGACCACAAGGCTCCGGTCTACCGCCAGGTATTGAACCGGATGCTCAAGGAGTTTGTGCGCCACATGGACGAGGTGGCCCGGCGGCAGGCAGGGGACCCCGTCGATACGCCTGCTCCCCCCTCGCCCAAGCCCACCGGCTCGTCTCTTGGCGAACTTGTGGACGCCTACCTCGCCGATCCGGGCGCAAGCCGGAACTCCAAAACCCTGCTTTCGTACCGGATCGTCTTCGATGCCCTGAAGGAGATCGTTGGGGCGGACAAGGCAGCCAGTGAGGTTACACGCCAGGACTGCGAACGCGTTCGGGATACCCTCGTCCGGCTTCCGAGCAACGCCCGAAAGAAGTTCCCGGACGTGCCGCTTCTGCAGGCGGTTGAGCTGGGCGCTGCCGAGGGCGCGGCGACCCTCAGCCCCGGGACGGTCAACAACTACCTCAACAACCTTGCCGCCCTGTTCAACTGGGGCGTGGAGACGTGGCGGATCGAACGCAACCCGGCCAAGGGTCTGTCGGTCCATGACCCGGTGGCAGCACGCGACAAGAGGCAGGCGCTACCAGTCGAGATACTGCCCGCACTCTTTAACGCGCCGCTCTACACCGGCTGCCAGAACGACGAAGCCGGCTACGCGACACCGGGTCCGCATCGTCCCCGGCGCGGGCGGTTTTGGGTGCCCCTTCTCTCGCTCTTCCACGGCCTACGCCTTGGAGAGGCGTGTCAGCTTCACGCCAGCGACGTGCAAGAGGTCGGCGGAGTGCCGGTGATCCTCCTGAGCGACGAACAGGCGTCCGAGATGGATGCGGCCGACCGGAAGCGGATCAAGACCGCAGCAGGCCGGCGCTACGTCCCCCTGCACCCGGAACTCAGTCGCATCGGGTTTCTTGAGTTTGTTGCCAATGCCCAGAGAGCGGGCCACACCCGGCTCTTCCCCGAGTTGGTCAAGGACGCCCACGGCTACTTCTCTGGGTTCTCAAAGTGGTTCGCTCGGTTCCTCGATAAGGCCGGAGCGAAGACCTCCCGCATCACCTTCCACTCGTTCCGGCACTCCTACCGTGATGCACTCCGCCGGGCGAAGGCGCCTCGGGATGTCGTGCAGGCGTTGGGCGGCTGGGCCAGCCAGGGCACTGACGACGACTACGGGAGCGGCCTAGAGCCCAGCTTCCTTGCCGAGTTCATTGGGCAGGTGCATTTCGCGGGGCTGAACCTAGACCATCTCTATCGGCAAACGGCGCGGGAGGGTCGAGCCGCCTAGCGCAACTCGCCCTCGCCGCCTTGGGGCAACGTTTCATTGAGGCGGGCGTCAGAAATCATCGCCGCTGCAATGCCTTGCCTGCTTTCCTGTCGCCTGGGGGCACAGTACACGACTCTTTCATGCTGGCTTTGGACTGGGGCGGCGTTCTGAGGTTGGTGGTCGGCCCGT
>NZ_VZZJ01000063.1 GCF_008806345.1 Methylobacterium planeticum
CGTACCCAGCTTGCGAAGGGGTCCCAATTGCACGCCGATCCGGGGTCCCGTTCCAAAGCTTTTTGACACTACTGACAGAATTAGTGAGTTCGGCTAGACCCCCTCGAAAGAGGGATCTCATGACCACACTTACATTCATCACTCCAGCCGTATTCATTCTCGCGCTGAGTTCTGCGTACGCTTCTTGGAAATTTCCGAGGCATAAAAGGCAATTAGAGCTACTTACCGGCTTGTTATTTTTAAGTAATCTTAGCTTGCTAGGCGGAAGCTTGCGTCTATTCTGCTTATTGACTACTTACGCCGGCTAAGTTCCCGAGCCTGAACTTGCCTTCAATGCATTGGATGATCTTGCATCGGGCTCTGGCCTAACACTTCCGCAAACGGCAACTCACAGACAACGACATCCCATGAATCAGTGTCGATGAGGGCTACTGAGTTCAGCCTAGAGTCAGCTTGGAATCGCGAGACGAAAAGCTTCACCATGAGCTTGCTTGTCGTCCATGCGTCGGCATCGTTCTCAAGTTCGATAGTCTGAACCTCATTGAGAAACTCTCCGTCGATGCGAATGCTAAAGTGGTACCGGGGCATTTCTGGCGCTCCCCTTCTGGCGACCTGATGTATGAGCAATCCCTACCACTGTGTTGTGCTTAAGTCGAAGTATCAATTGTAGAGAACTGCGTCTTCAGCCCCTCGAATTGCTAAAGGGATAATGTTCAGGTGCCAAGCTTCTGTCGAGCCACCATGCACCGCGCCTCCGGCAGAGTCTTCAGACCGCGTCGAGTTTGCCTCGGGTTAAGCGTTGGAAGTGGCTGACACAGCCAATCCTATTCGAAATCGCCCTCTACCGAACCATAACCGTAAGGTTCGTACGGCTGGCGGTATGATCGATAGGAGGGGGCTGGATCATAGTAGCGACGAGGCGGCTCAACTCCCATCGACCATCCGACAGACGTGGTCCCGTCATCCTCATAGCGTTGCCTACGGCTTGTGGCCTGAAACCCACGAGCCTTACCGCTGGCGATCAGTGGCTCACTCCCGCCTATCCAAATCCGGGTGTTTGCTGACCCTTCCGCCTTCACGATGCTGAACAGTGCTGCGGCATTGGATGGGGACAAACGCACGCAGCCATGTGACGCGGGATGGCCTAGTCGCCCAATATGGTTTGTACCGTGGATCGCGTGTCCCGCCGCCGTGAAGAAAATCGCGTGGGGCATGGGGGCGTTGTCGTACTTGCGCGAGAAGTAGACCCTTTCCATCCGTAAAACCCTGAACGTACCATTTGGGGTGCTGTGGCCTGGGAGCCCTGTAGAAACGCGCCAATCGTACAGCGGCTGTCCATCTACTGCGACCGACATTCGTTGACTCGTCTGATCGATCCTTACGCGAACGTCTGCGGACGCAAAAGATGAAAGGGCGGTCGAGATAAGCAGGCTTAGCAAGGCGACGTCTGGATGAACACGCATAGAAAGCACTCGCGACTAAAAAGCGAAGCCTAGCCATGAGCTACGCCTTTGAAGCCTCAAGGTTCCTGCCGTGTAGAAACTGCGTCGAACTTGCACCGTATCGTCAGCGAATTGCGGCGACCTATATCGGGGCTCGTAACGATTCAGAGGCTCACATGTCCGTGCTCACGATCATGCTTGCCCGCCATGCAGAGAAGCCAGGGCGGAACTTTCCAGGTCCAGGAGTCACGACGGAAGGCGTCGAGGACGAAAAGTCCCTCGTTGTTCGTGGATGGCAGAGGGCCGGTGCCTGGGCGGGGCTATTTGGGTCAGGATTCGCCAACGCCGATTACCCACGCCCTAGCGTCATCTACGCCGCCGCGCCTGAGTCGGTGGCGAAGGACGCGGATTTTAGCCATCGTCCGTATGAGACGGCGATTCCGGTTGCTGAACGCCTGCACCTCAAGGCTGTGACAAAATGGGGTGTCAGCCAAGAGCCTGAGTTAGTGAAAGAAATTACAAAGCTAACAGGTGTCGTTCTGGTTTTTTGGGAGCACAAGGCCATTGTTAGCGAGATCATACCTGCGCTCCAGGGTGATCAGCCTCTTCCAGGAGTACCGAAGAAGTGGGACGGTGATCGCTTCGACGTGGTTCTGCGTTTCGACCGAGCTTTACCCAATGCGCCCTGGTCGTTCCGCCAGCTATCGCCGCGCTTGCTAAGTGGCGACACCGACAAGCCCTTTGCGAAGCGTGAGGAATAGACACTCCTTCGCATGTGGCATCAGATTGCCGCATCATGACGCTCGGTCGCGTTTTTTATCACGTGCTAAATAAAGCATGCTTCCGCCCCTCGATCACTCCAAGCTACGCGCCACGCACCCTCAAGGCTTCTTCAATCAAGCTCGGCTCGCCAAGCTCAGGCACATGGTCACGTGTGCCGGCCTCTACGAGGAGCATCTTGGCCAGAAACGATTCTGCCAGGAGCTACAAGCTCGCCGTCAGTGGATCGCAGCGAACTGCTCCAGCGATTGGACGGTGCAGCCGGCACGCGACAGTATACTCCAGATGACAGGCCGCGTCTTCCGCTTCGCAGACTCGGATGAGGCGTCCGGCTTCAAACTGCTCTTTCCAACCCGCCTCTGAATTCGGCTTCGACCTGGAAAAATTTTTCTTCAGAATGCCTGACGTCGTGTCGACGACATACAACACGCGCCATCGCAGATTTCAGTAGATGACAATTTGGTCATGCTCGGCTGCGAAAGCAGCCCCGAGGAATCCCGAGTTGTGGACTGCTTCGTACGGTACCTCGAAAGCCAGCATCAACGAAATCTTAATTTCGATACTGATGATACTCGACATGCGCGAGATCGTCGCTTACTCCTCCCCGCGCGACGCTGCGCAGAGTCAGATCGCTAAGCATTACACCTGTACAGGATCTTCCGAACATGAAGCGCAGAAGCGCTGTCCGGCCCGTCGTGGTCGAAGTCAAACGTACACGTTTCTCTACCTCATCTCTCGCCGACGCTTTCGGCCGCAATCGGTCGAGCAAGGATCTCTGGCAGGGGCTGGCGCTTGGGGTCGAGGCCCCGACTTTGGCTGCACGTGAGCCTGAGCGTAAAGGGGTTGTCGCTCGGGAAGTTCAGCCAGATGCTCGACCCACTCCACGGGTTCTGCCTGCCCTTGTGCCGATGTATGTGCCGAGCGAGCCCGAGCCTCGGGAAGCGCCCGCTGATGCGTGGCTGGTCACGCGCCGGCCCGAAACGAAGCGGAAGCCTCGGACGCCGCCCGTCATGGGGGAGGCTGTGATCGCTTCTGCGAAGCCGCAGGCTGCCGATGACGCACGATCAACGGTCCCGCTCGTTGCTGAACCCACCACGGTCGGAGAGGTCACGGTGCCCGTCCCAGTGGCCACATTGCTGCCTCGCCTACATCGACGTGAGCAAGTTCCGGCGTGCTCAGGGTTGAGCCGAGGCGAGCGTTGGAAGAGGAGGCTCCCGCGCGTCTGCTGGTAGGCTTGCCAGTGTTGACCTCTCCGCTATGTACGGGGTTGTACACTCGCTAGCTGGTAGGATCCAATGGCGGAAGATGCTGAGCAGAACGCGCTTGAGTCTCTTACGGCTAAGATTGCTTCAGCCTACTTCAGTCACAATCACGCTCAGCCTGCTGAATTGCTCGATCTTATCAGGAGTGTGCATGGCACGCTCCTTAAGCTGGCGAGTATGGGAGTGAGCGAGCCAAAGCCCTTACCAAAGCTTACGGCCGCGGCGATCAGGCGCTCCATCGCGCCGGATTACCTGATCAGCTTTGAAGATGGGAAGCGCTACAAAGCCCTGCGTCGCCATCTGATCGGTCGCGGGCTAACCCCAGAAATGTACCGGGCTAAATGGGGGCTGCCGTCAGATTACCCGATGGTGACGTCGAGCTACTCCGCCCACCGCGCGGAACTTGCTCGCTCAATCGGGTTGGGCAAATCGCGGCGCGGCAATTCAGAAACGGATCTGCACCGGGCCGCTCAGGTGGAGTCGCCCGAGGAGCGGTCTGCCGATGCCCGCACATCTGAGGAGGGTGCTGACGCGATCACGCGCGAACCCTTTGAGGATGATGGCGTGCACGAGTAGGTTCGCTGGGCGGCTGACCACCTGAGAGAGTACAGCGCTGACGGAGCCGAGATCATGCTCGATCCAACCAAGCTGCTCGCCAACGCTCTCGGCGAACACCTCTCGCTCAACTACCGGCGCACTTTCGGCAGCCGCGAACCGCGCTTTGGCGAGATCATCGAGGAAGCGGCCCGCCTCACCATTGAGCGGATCGTCGGTAGTGATGCGCTCTACCACGATGCCTATCACACTGCGCTGGTGACGCTGGTTACTCAAGACATCCTGCGCGGCCGGTTCATTTCTCATGGGATCACCCCCGAGGACTGGCTGCATGCGATCCTGGCCGCTCTCTATCATGACATCGGCTATGTGCGGGGCATCTGTCGAGGTGACCGGAATGGGCAGTTCGTAATCGATGCAACCGGGACCTTGACGGGACTACCACGAGGAGCTTCTGACGCGGCTCTGACGCCTTACCACGTGGAACGCTCAAAGATTGCAGTGCACGAGCGCTTCGGCACGCACGACATCGTTGATGCCACGCGTGTGGTCCGGGCTATCGAACTCACCCGTTTCCCGGTGCCTGATGACTGCGATCATAGAGAGACGGCGACAGAAGCGGGTCTGATGCGGGCGGCAGACCTGATCGGGCAGCTTGGAGACCCGCTGTACCCACGCAAGCTCAACGCTCTCTTCCACGAGTTCGCTGAGGCTGGGCTCAACGAGCAGCTTGGCTACCAGACATCGGCCGACCTCGCTGAACGGTATCCGTCCTTCTTCTGGGCGAAGGTTGAGCCGGTGATCGGCGAGGCGATTCGCTTCCTTGATCTCACTGTCGAGGGCCGCCGTTGGGTCGCCAATCTTTACGCGCATATCTTCGCCATCGAGCACGACCGCCGTCGCATGGGGCCTCATCCAGGTTGAATGTCGGCCTCAGGCGTCATTTTATAGTAGCAGTTCATCCATTTTTAAAATCATTTCCCTTCGCTCTTGATTTTGCAATTCAAATCGTGAATTAAGCACGCGATAGGATAAGAAGATCGGGAACCAAAATGTCAGAATCAACTCAGAGCATTTCCTCCGAGTTCATTGAACTCGCGGCCGATATTATCTCGGCTTACGTCTCCAACAACGTGATTTCTGTGGCAGAGCTTCCGGCTCTCATCAGCAACGTTCACGCAGCGCTGAACGGCCTTGCCCATGCTGCCTCGACATCCACTGCGGTAGCGGTTGAGAGACCGACGCCCGCGCAGATCCGCAAGTCGATCACGCCGGACACGCTGATCAGCTTCATCGACGGGAAGCCCTACAAGATGCTCAAGCGCCATCTGACCGGACACGGCCTCGATCCGCAAAGCTACCGTCAACGCTACGGTCTCTCCGCTGACTACCCGATGGTGGCGGCCAGCTACGCTGCCCAGCGCTCCGAACTCGCCAAGTCCATCGGCCTCGGTCGGACTAACGCTCAGGACAGGTCTGAGCATTCCAGGGGGCATCGGGAAGCCGCGTGAGCGAAGCTGACCTCTCTGGGCATCCGCAGGAATGTGCGTGGTGCTCAGAGAGACCAATTCCGCCCCATCGCTGTCTTCAAATTAAGACGATGCCATCCTGGTCGACAACAAGCTTCATGGATGGCGGAGGGATGCAGATCCACGCTTTAGGGGGCACCGCTGCGGCCAAGCTCGTAAACGTTGTCGCCAGTGTCGCGCATTGCTTCTGCATCCTGAGCGACCGCTTTGCGGGTCTGATCGATGCCTTCCTGCATCGCGCTCCTGCTTTGCTCCGCTCCCTGCTGCATCGAACTTTGCGCCATGCCGCCGAACTCCTTGGCTTGGGCCTGCATGGCTGCAAACTGGCTACGCACGTACTCTGCCTGAAGTTGCATCGCCTCCTGTACGCTCTTGGCGCGCGCAAGCTTCTGACCAAGCTCCAGAGCCGCATTCACGTTCTGCTCAGCAGCCTCGAAGGTGCGGGCAGACATCTCGTGTGCATTCTTCTGAGCCGCCTCGGCGGAGTCCCGTGCGGTTGAAGCTGTGCGACGCGCCGCTGTGATGAAATTATCGAATGCCTGACGCGCCTGATCGAGGCTCTTCTCCGCAAGATCACGCATTGCGCCGGGGATCTCAAAATTCGGGATATTGTTCACAGGTGGACACCTCCAAATACCGGTTTGACGGCGGCTTCTGGAAGGGTGCGGTGGGCGTCTGAACAGTTTGTGGATCCGAGGTGGACTTCATCGCCGGCCCGAGCCGGGCCGGAAAGCCTCGATTGCGATGCTCAGGCCGTCCTCGTCCGGGAGCCGGTGAGCCAGACCGCCCGGTTCATATTGTACGCGAGGTTGGCCAGCCCGATCTTCACCTTCGCCCGCGCCAGGCCGATGGTGCGCACGACGAGCCCCATCGGTCCCTTCTGCCGGGCGAAGACGTGCTCGACGGCGGCGCGAACCTTCGACTTCCCGCCGTTGGTGCGGGCGACGTTCCTCGCCATCGGCTTGCCCGGCGGCTTCCTGGCGATGGATGCGGGAGCGGAAGCCATTGGCCGCGAGGTGCGCCTCGTTCGCCTTCGAGCGATAGGCGGTATCGGCCCAGACGTCGCCGGCGGTGTTGGCCTTCGACACCAGACCGGGCAGCTGCGTCCCGTCGTGGCGGGCCGCGTCGGTGGCGAGCCAGGTCCGGATCAGACCATGGCGGCGATCGATGCCGACGTGGTTCTTGTAGCCGAAGGCCGGCACCGCGATGTCGACCCGCTTCGCGCCGTCCTCGGCTGGCTTGGCCTTCGACCATTTGATCGTCCAGCGCGCATCCCGATCCTTCTGGGCGAGCCTCGCTGGCTGGGCCCTCCAGGCGTCGGGCACACGGCCGGCCTTCAGATCCGCCTTCTCGGCCTCGGTGTTGCGCTGCTTGGGCGCGGCCACCACGGTCGCATCGACGATCTGCCCGCCCATCGCCAGGAAGCCGGCCTGCCGCAGGGCCGCCTCGTAGGCTGAGAACAGCACCTCGATGGCCGGCTTGCCCGCGAGCTCGGCCCGGGTGAGCGCCTCGCGAAAGGTCCAGATCGTGTTGGCATCCGGCACCGGGTCGGACAGCCCGAGCCCGAGGAAGCGCATGAAGGAGAGCCGGTCCTTGATCAGGAACTTGGGTCACGCTCGTCCGAGAGGGAGTGGCTGGCCTGCAAGATCAGCACCTTGAACATGAACACGAGGTCGAACGGCGGGCGGCCGCCCTTCGCGCCGTCCGAGCGGGGCACGGCACGGGCGAGATCGGGCCGGAACAGCTCGAAGTCGACGATGCGGCTCAGCCGCTCCAGCGCGTCGCCCTTGGCCGAGAGATCCTTCAAGCGCTCGTCGATGTCGAAGAACCCAGGCTGACCGCGCATCGAGGCACCTCGTCTACTGCCGATGCCATCACACCACGAGCCGCCTCAAACCGCGAGGTTTTTGGAGGTGTCCGGTTGATCGGCGGCAAGGCTCCCGGTGCCCGCCCGCGGTTGAACGCGGATCTCCGTGCCGCGCTGAAGGCCCTGGTCGAGCAAGGCCCGATGCCGGCGGCGCATGGGATGGTGCGCTGGCGGTTGGTCGATCTGGCTCAGATCCTGTTTCAGGACCACGACGTCTCGGTCTCCGAACAGACGCTGAGCCGGGTTCTGCGGAGCATGGGCTACCGGAAGCTCTCGGCTCGTCCGCGTCATCACGC
>NZ_VZZJ01000064.1 GCF_008806345.1 Methylobacterium planeticum
CGATCGAAGCGGATCACCTCGATCATCTCCCCCGGCTGAGCAGGCGGGGCGTTCGCTGGCCGGATGGTTAGTGCGTGAGCTTTCGCGAGACCCAACAGCATGGCCGTGTCTTGCATGGCCATCGCGGTGAACGTTGGCCGGCCATCCGCCCCTCGATCGAGCCGCCCCCGCAGGAACGTGTCGCGCGGCCCGACCGCGGAGAGCGGAGCCGCCAGGACGGCGCAGTCCCGTGGGACCTCCTCGAAGCCGAGGCCGGCCAGGGCGGACAGCGTCGGCTTGAGGAAGACGAGGGCGCTGACGAGGGCTGCCACGGCATTTCCCGGAAGGCTGAGGACCGGAAGCCCTGCGAGAACACCGAACATCGTCGCCTTGCCCGGCCGCATTCGGATTTTCCGGAATGATGCCGAGAAGCCGAGCCTCTCGAGAGCGGGTCGGACGAGATCGAAGGTACCGACGGATGCGCCGCCGGTCACGATCAGCAGGTCCGCCTGGACGCCATCGAGCGCATGAACGAGGGCGTCTGGGCGGTCGGGTGCGATCCCGAGGTCGATCGGCTTGCCGCCCCATGCCGCGACCAACGCCGTCAGGGCCGGGCGATTGGCGTCAAGGATCTGCGCGCCCTCCCCCGCGCGGAATCGGCTGGAAAGCTCGTCGCCCGTCGAGAGGATCGCGGCCTGCGGGCGGCGGTGGACCCGCAAGGTGTTATGGCCCGATGCGGCGAGGAGTCCGATGTCGCGCGCCGTCAGCCTTCGACCGGCATGAGCCGTCACGTCGCCCGCACGGAAGTTGCTCCCGGCGGCGCGGATGTGACGGTAACGCTCGATGCCCGCGAGAAAGGACACCGCACCGCCTTCGCTTCGAGCCTGCTCCTGCAGCACGACCGTGTCGGCACCGGGTGGGATCGGCGCGCCGGTGAAGATGCGCGCGCAGGTGCCGGGCGCGAGAGGCGCGACGTCACGATCGCCCGCCTTCACGACATCGAGACACGCGAGAGGACTAGTATCGTCCGCAATGTCCGCGAAGCGCACGGCGTAACCATCCATGGCCGAGGCGGCGAATGGGGGCGCATCGAGCAGGGCAGAAACGTTTTGCGCGCACACGCGCCCGAAGGCCGCGTCGAGCTGAACAGCCTCGATGCCAACCGGACGCAGAGCTTTCGAGATCGAGACGAGAGCCTCGCTGATGCTCAGCATGTCAATCGTGGCACCGAATGTGGTAGCCTGATCCGCCTCATACACCTAACGCTCTCTTTCCTGCAGATTGCTGATTGCACCGACCGGGTTGCCTACACGATAGCCCTGGTCGAGGCTATGATCTGTTGTATATAGCGCGCCGAGGGGAGCTGCCGCCCTGCAAAGGGCACACGCTGCGGACCCGACCGCCGAGACAGGATCGCGCATGTTCACCTGCACAGGATACGCCGCATCGGGCGCCGAGGCGTCGCTGTCACCATTCACGTTCGAGCGCCGCGATCTGGGTCCGACGGATGTCGAGATCGAGATTGTCTATTGCGGGGTCTGTCACTCGGACCTGCATCAAGCCCGTAACGAATGGCAGAACACCCTCTACCCCTGCGTGCCCGGACACGAGATCGTTGGACGTGTGACTCGCGTGGGAGGAGAGGTCGCGGACTTGAAGATCGGCGACCTCGCTGGTGTCGGGTGCATGGTCAACTCCTGTCGCGAATGCGCGAGCTGCAGCGAGGGCCTGGAGCAGTACTGCGAACCCGGCTTCACAGCCACGTACAACGGTCCCGAACCTCAGACCGGCGGCCATACCTTCGGCGGCTATTCCAGCCACATCGTCGTCGACCGGCACTTCGTCCTGCGGATCCCCGAAAACCTCGATCTCGCGGGCGTGGCGCCGCTGCTGTGCGCCGGCATCACCACGTTCTCGCCGCTACGGCACTGGAAGGTAGGGCCGGGCCAGAAGGTCGGCATCGTGGGCCTCGGCGGCCTCGGCGGCCTCGGCCACATGGGCGTCAAGCTCGCTCATGCCATGGGGGCCAGCGTGGTGCTGTTCACGACCTCGCAAGGCAAGGAAGCGGATGCGAAACGGCTCGGCGCTTACGAAGTGGTGATCTCGAAAGATGCGGACGCCATGGCGGCGCAAGGCGAGAGCTTCGACTTCATCCTCGATACCGTTGCGGCCGAGCACGACATCAACGCCTATCTAGCGTTGCTGAAGCGCGACGGTACGTTGGTGCAGGTCGGCGCGCCGGAGAAGCCCCTGCCCGTACAGGTGTTCAGCGTGATCTGGCGACGTCGCAATTTTGCGGGCTCGCTGATCGGGGGGATCGCTGAGACGCAGGAGATGCTCGACTTCTGTGGCCAGCACGGCATCACGGCCGACATCGAGATGATCACCATCGACCAGATCGAGACGGCCTACAGCCGCATGCTCAAGAGCGACGTGAAGTACCGCTTCGTCATCGACATGGCCTCCCTCGCAAATGCCGCCTGACCTTTCTCCGATCCTCTCCCCAAAGGTCCGATCCAGCATGCTCCACCTGACCCGTGCCGCCTTCGTCGTCGGCCTCGTTGCCAGCTCGCTCGTTGGACTACGGACAACCTTGGCCGCCGAGACCGTGACCGTGTTCGGGGCTGCGAGCCTCAAGAACGCACTCGACAATGCCGGGAAGGCTTTCACGACGCGGACGGGCACGGAGGTCAAAGCGAGCTACGCGGCATCCTCGGCGCTCGCCCGCCAGATCGAGGCCGGTGCCCCGGCGGACCTGTTCGCCTCGGCCGACCTCGAATGGATGGACTACCTCGCCAAGAAGAACCTCATCCGGCCCGACAGCCGGGTGAACCTCCTCAACAATCGCCTCGTGGTGATCGCGCCGAAGGATGCCTCATCGAGCGAGATCGCTTTTACGGCGGAGGACTTTACCAAGGCACTCGGGGCAGACGGTCGGCTTGCCACCGGCGAGGTCAACTCGGTGCCAATCGGCAAGTACGCCAAGGCTGCCTTCGAGAAGCTCGGGCTCTGGGGCAGCCTGCAGCCTCGGCTGGCGCAGGCTGACAACGTGCGCGCGGCACTCGCCCTGGTTTCCCGCGGAGAGACACCCCTCGGTGTCGTCTACGAGAGCGATGCTCGATCGGATCCGGGCGTGAAAGTCATCGGTGTGTTTCCGGCGGACAGCCACCCGCCAGTGGTGTACCCGTTCGCTGTCACGTCCGACGCCAAGGGCGACGGCGCCACGCGCTTCCTCGATTTCCTGAAGGGAGCGGAGGGCAAGCCTTTCTTCGAGGCGCAGGGCTTTAGCGTCATCCCGGTCAAGGCCGGCTCACAGTAACGGATACACGATGCAGATCTCAGCGCGCAACGTCATCAAGGGCAAGGTCGTGTCGGTCGAGAAGGGCGCCACGACCGCGCATGTCAAAATCGAGATCGCAGCGGGTCAGGTCGTCACCGCGGCAATCACCAACGATGCGGTCGACAGTCTCAAGCTGACAGTCGGTGACGAGGCCTACGCCGTGGTGAAATCCTCGGATGTCATGATTGCCGTCGACTGATATGCGGAACAAATAAGTGAGGGGGTTGAGGCCGCTCGCAGTTCGAGCAGGGAGTGTCGGGCTTCACAGGTCGACCTCCATGCTGAGCTGGAAGGTGCGTGGCGTTCCGAGGTAGGCCGTGTCGGCGCCCGAGCCCCCGTTGATGTTGCCCGGAGCTATCGATCCCCAGTAGTGCGTGTCGGATACGTTCAGCACCTGAAAGCGGAATGTCATCGGGGTGCCCAGCGCCTTCGTCGAGTAGCGAACGCCAAGATCGACCGTGGCGTAGGCCGCCGCGTAGGAGTTGTTGTAGTTCGTCGCGGCCCGCTTCGTGACGTACTGCAGCGCCCCCGTGAGCCCCAGACCGGGCACGGGCAAGGGGTGGTAATCCACGGCCACAGCCGTTCTCCAGCGCGGCACGCCGACCACCAGGGTGTTGTTGGTCAGCACATTGCCGGTCCCGGTCAGGCGGGGATCAAGCCAGGTGACGCCGCCGAGCAAGCTCAGCTCGGGGCTGACCGCGCCGGAGGCGAACAACTCGATCCCAAAGTTCCGTTGCGTGCCCTGGACCTCGAAGATCCGCGTCGCCGGGTTCGTGAAGGCAAGCGGCCGGGTGATGCGGAAGCCGTCGAGCGTGATGAGAAGCGCCTCGGAGACGGCGTACTTGGCCCCGACCTCGTACTGCCGGCTTCGGTAGGGGGCGAGGATCGTGTTGGCGTTGCTCGCGTCTGCGGTCGCCACGTCGCCCTGCTGCAGGCTGTCGGCGAAGGTGAAGTAGGTCGTGAGCTGCCGGGTCGGCGTGTAGATCAGGCTCGCGGTCGGACTGAGCGCGGCGTTGCGCGTGTCCGTGCTCGTGATTGCTCCCCGGCTCGAGTAGTTCGTGCTCGTGAGCCACGTGGTGCTCAGCACGCCCTGCACGGCCCATTGCTCGTTGAAGTGGAGCGTGTCGCCCGTGATCAGCGACTGCTGGAAGACGTTGGCGGATCGGTACTGGCCGCCGTTCGCTGGCAGCCCCTTCTGCGGGAACACCACCGGGTTGGCGATGCTGGCCGAACCCAACGTCGTCACGATCGAGTTCCGGTACAGGTACTGATCGTTGCTGAACCCATTCGTGCCGATCGTCAGGTCGTTGCGCATGCCGAAGAGGTCGAAGTGACCGTTCAGGTAAGCGAGATTGCTGCCGATCGTGAAGCGCGGGACCTGGGTGAAGTTCTTGGTCGCGCTGTAGGCGCCCGCATCGTTCGTCAGGGCATTGGTGATGCCGTACAGGCCACGGTCTGCATTCTGGTAGAGCCCACCGATGACGAGATCCCAATCCTCGTTGAAGCGGTGCTTGAGCTTGGCCAGTCCCGTCTCGGTCGTCAGGTTCACCCCGGCGCCGGGCTGGCCGTAGCCGGCCCTGGTCGGATCGACGGCTGGCGGCAGGATCGTACTCCGACCATTGCCGTACAGACCGCCGCCGTAGGTGAAGCCGCCGGGAAGCCCGGCTTGGTTGAAGGAGTAGCGGCTGGCGTTGAGTTCCAGCACCGTGTCCGGGTCGAAGTGGATGTCGAAGGCGCCGCTGATGAGCGAGCGGTCGAGGAAGCTGTCCTGGACGTAGCTTTCGCCCACGCCCTTCACGACGTTGATGCGGTAGCCGATCGCGCCGTCCTGGCCGAAGCGGCCGCCGACATCCGCCGCACTCGTGATGATGCCCGGCGAGTCGTAGGCGATGATGGCGCGTGCGAGCGGCACGTCCGTCGGGCGCTTGAGAACGTAATTGAAGACGCCGGCGGGCGCGGCTGGCCCGTAGAGGGCGCCGGCCAGCCCATTCAGCACCTCGATACGCTGCAGGTTGTCGATCGGAATGGCGGTGGTGCCGATGATGTTGAGGCCATCGAGGCGGGTATTCTGCACGACGCTGCCCTCGAAGCCGCGCGATTGGGGGCGCGAGACATCGAAGCCCTGGCGCGACTCGACTTGGACCGAAGGGAGGTAGCGCAACGCATCGTTCACGGTGCGGACCTGGTTGTTGACGATCAGGTCCTGCGGGATGACGGCGATGGAGTAGGGCGTGTCCTTGATGGCCCGCCTGCCAAGGGGCCCGACATCGGCCGACCTGGCTTCGTAGCGCCCCTCCGAGGCGTACGGAATGGTATCTCCGGCGCTCGCGCCGACCCCTGTGCCGACGCCGGTGACATCGAGTTCTGGAAGCATCGTGCTGGCGGAGCTCGGCCGCGTCGCCTGAGCGAGAGCGGCACCACCGCCAATCATCAACGTGGTGAGCGAGATCCCAACGAGGCAGGCCTGCCGAAGGCTGCGACCGGAAGGACAGGCCTGTGTCGAGGATCCGCCGGCGACGGGGCCTGATCGGAATGCGCTGCACGTCATGAGCGTTGTCCCCAAAGCGATACACATCGGCGCGGCAGGGCCGCATCCGTCTTCTGCGCGTCTTCGGATCCGCGTGCGGCGTCTCTCCGCCGTGTCCGTGCCGACGGCCTCATCCGGGGGACTTCGCAACCGGCTCGAAGCCGTGGCGCGCGAGGATGTCCTGCCCCGCCTCGGACAGGATGAAGAGCGCGAACCGCGCAGCGTCCGGATCGTCGGTCAGGACGATCAGGCCAGCCGCTGAGGTCACCGCGAGGGTCGGCGGCAGCGACAGGGCGACGAGGCCCGGAACCTCCCGAACGAGGGCGGGGGCGCCGCTGCAATAGACCGGCATGGCGTCGGCTCGATCGGCTAGGAACACACCGGCCGCCGCATTGCGTCCTGGCACGAGTGGTTTGCTGTCTGGGCCGCCCACGAGTTGCATCGCCTTCGCCTGCAGCACGGCCTGCGCACCAGGGTGTGCTGCTTCGGCCCTGGCGAACATAGCCCAGGTATAATCGCCGCTTGGATCCGAACCCGGCGTCGAGGTTGCCAGCCGCACGGTCGGATCGAGCAACCGCTCCAACAGGCTGTCTTGGCTTGCTCCAACCCGTTCACGCACCAAGAGGCAGAGCTTGTTTCGAGCGAACAGTACGGTTCCGACGCCGTGCCGCTTCTCGGCCAGCATGCGAGGCTGGTTCATGTCCGCCGACGCGAACAAATCGACGGGCTGCCCGGCCTCGATCTGCTTCCGCAACAGCCCAGAAGCCCCGTAGGCGGACGTCGAGGTTCTGCTGGATATGGTCGTGAAAGCGGCGAGCAGGTCCGTCATGGCGGGCCTGAGACTTCCAGCCGCCATAATCCGCAGCGATCCCTGCTCATCAGCCTGTGCAGATGAGGCGCTGAGTACGGTGAAGAACGCCACTACGCGACAAATCAGACGGGTGAGGAACCTGAAGCGAGCACGGGGCACCGGAACATCCTACCAGGAACTCTCCCCGATAGTTGTATTGCTCGGCTTGTACGGCGACTGCAATATGATGTCGGCTTCATATTCGAAAAGGCAGTCCAGTGATGGCGAAGAGTGGTAATATCGTCCGCTGTAATTGCTGCAAATCCGCACCTATCGCTCTTCAATCTCCTTTGATTAGCAAGACCTCAATCTGTGAAATTTTGATGGAGCTTGTCAGTCTAGAACAACCTGAGAAATAATATGACGAATTCACAAGACTTATTCTTGAAAAAATATAATACCAACCAATCACGAGTAGTTTTCTGGTAATAAGAACCAAACCACGGTTCACAAAAATTATTTGTCAGTTGCATCAGAGCGGATTAATTTTGCGTTTTAATCGTATGGGCCAATAGGCTGCGATCAACCTTGTTGGTAAAGATCCACTCACGGGTGACCGAGAACAGGTCGACGTGGGAGGACAGAATGGACCTTGCCGCTTCACGAGTAGAAACGTCAGCTACGCCGCCGAGCTGGCTGTCGCGCGAGCATATCGTTGCCAAGCCGGGGTTCAACCGCTGGCTCGTGCCGCCGGCCGCCCTGGCCATCCATCTCTGCAT
>NZ_VZZJ01000065.1 GCF_008806345.1 Methylobacterium planeticum
CCCCGCGACACCGGAAGCCCAAACTCCCGCAACACCGCCTTCGCCTGATATTCGTGTATGTTCATGGCGACATCCTCATCAATCTGGCGGGCTGCCACCGGGCTGCCACGACGGGGGCGGCGGCGATTGCGCGCCGCTCCCGAGCGTCCGGGGCGGATTAGTTCGTGAGGGCGGCGTTGACGCCCTTGCAGGCCTCGATCAGCCCCTTCACCGAGTTCACGGACTTGTCGAACATCGCCTTCTCGTCGGCATTGAACTCGACTTCGAGCACGCGCTCGACGCCGCCCGCGCCGATGACGATCGGCACGCCGATGAAGAGGCCGTCGATGCCGTACTGGCCCGAGAGATGCGCCGCGCAGGGCAGGACCCGCTTCTTGTCGCGCAGGTAGCTCTCGGCCATGGCGATGGCGGAAGCCGCCGGGGCGTAGAAGGCCGAGCCGGTCTTGAGCAGGTTGACGATCTCGCCGCCGCCCTTGCGGGTGCGCTCGACCATGGCGTCGAGCTTCTCCTGGGTGGTCCAGCCGAGCTTGACCAGATCCGGCAGCGGCACGCCGGCCACCGTCGAGTAGCGCACGAGGGGCACCATGTCGTCGCCGTGCCCGCCGAGCACGAAGGCGGTGACGTCCTCGACCGAGACCTGGAACTCGTCGGCCAGGAAGTGGCGGAACCGGGCCGAGTCGAGCACGCCCGCCATGCCGACGATTTTGTTCGCCGGCAGGCCGGAGAACTTCTGCAGGGCCCAGACCATGGCGTCGAGCGGGTTGGTGATGCAGATCACGAAGGCGTCCGGCGCGTGCGTCTTGATGCCCGTGCCGACGGCCTCCATCACCTTCAGGTTGATGCCGATGAGGTCGTCGCGGCTCATGCCGGGCTTGCGCGGCACGCCCGCCGTGACGATCACGACGTCGGCCCCCGCGATCGCCGCGTAGTCGCTCGCACCCGAGAACTTGGCGTCGAAGCCGTCGACGGGGGCGGACTCGGCGATGTCGAGGCCCTTGCCCTGGGGCACGCCGTCGGCGATGTCGAACAGGACGACGTCGCCGAGTTCCTTCAGGCCGGCCAGATGCGCGAGGGTCCCGCCGATCTGTCCGGCGCCGATAAGCGCGATCTTGCTGCGTGCCATGGGGGGAGAACCTCTGCTGCCAGAATGAAAACTGGTCACCACCTCGACCGGGCGAGGGTGAGAACTGCGTCGAAGCGGGAGCCCGTCACGGTCATCTTTCGTGCGGGGCTCTAGTGGCCGAAAAGGCCCTTTGCTTCAACCCGATGATCGATGGCGAAAGCACGGTTCGGGCCATTCCGTCGCAGGGGTCGCGAGCGGGGTGCTTCGCGAAAACACAGCGGAGCGAAGGATTTAGATGCAGCGCACAACGCCGGGCCGCCCGCCGAAGCCGCTATGACAGAAGATAAATCCTGTCACTTTCCCTACAGGATGCCGGCGCGCAGGACCCGCTGGATCGCGTGGATCACCGCACCGAGTCGGGCGTCCACGAGGTCGCGCGGCACGTCCGCGTCCTGCTGGATCGCCAGCGGATGGGTGAAGCGGTAGCTCGCGTCGAAGATGTAGGCGATGGCCCGCTCGCGGTCCCGGGCCGAGAAGGCGCCCGCCGCCATGCCTTCCTCCACCACCCGCTCGACGAGGCTGCGGAGCCGGACGCGGTGGCGCCGGGCGATCGGCCGCGACTCGACGGTGGCGTCGAGGTGGACGGCGAACAGGTTCGGCTCGTGGGTGAGGGCGTCGCGCTGGAGGGCGGCGAGGGCGGTGAGCAGGCGCTCGATCTTGTCGTCCGCCGGGTCGGGCGCGTCCGCGATATTCCCGAGATGGGTCTCGACGTCGCGCAGCCAGCGTCCGGCCACGGCATCGAGCAGCGCGTCCTTCGAGGGGAAGTAGCGGTACACGTTGGCGTGCGTCATCCCGGCCTCGGCCGCGACCGCCACCACTGTCACCCGTTTCGGGCCCAGGCGCGCGAGGTGCTCCGTCGCGATGGCGAGGAGGCGCACATCCGCCGAGACCGGCGTGGTGCGGGTCCGCGCGGCCGGCCCGCTGAGGCGGCCCCCCGATCGACCGGTGGAACGGGCCGATGCCACGGTCTGGTCCGGCACGGCCGCTTCGCGGCGATCCTCGGTCCGGACGATGTCGTCCCGTTCGGGTGAGTCTGTGCGCTCGGGTTGCACGAATGGAAGCGGGAGACGCGAGGGGGAAAGGTGGTAAGGCGAGACGGACCCCCATCTGACCGACCGAAGCGTGCCGCGGCGCGCTTCCATGAAAACTGAGTCTCCCTCCGGGAGCCTTTGCCGACGAGACCGCGCACGGACCTCTCAACAGGTCGTATGTTCATTTTTGTTTGAGATGGCAACAAATTTTTCTTGAAGAGGGCGAGCTAGAAACGGTTCTTCCACGCCCGGAGGGCGACGAACACCGCTGTCGGGTCGCCGCCGGGGGTCAGGTCGACCGCGCGCGCGAGGGCCGGCTCCGTGCTGCGCAGGAAGGGATTGGTGGCCCGCTCGACCCCGAGCAAGGAGGGAATCAGGAAGCGGCCCTCGTCCCGGGCCCGCTCCGCCTCCGCCATCCGGGCGTTGACATTCGCGTTGTCGGGGTCGGCCGCGCGCGCGAAGCGGGCATTCGCCAGTACGTAATCGTGCCCGCTGAACACCTGCGTCTCGTCGGGGAGGGGGAGGAAGCGCGTGAGGGATTGCCACAGAGTCTCGGGCGGGCTCTCCATCACCCGGCCGCAGCCGAGGGTGAACAAGGTGTCGCCGGCAAAGACCACCCCCGCCTCGCGGAACCAGTAGGTGACGTGGTCGGCGCAGTGGCCCGGCGTCTCCCAGACCTGCGCCACGAGGTCGCCGACCCGCACGGTATCGCCTTCGGAGACCGTGACGTCGACCTCCGGAACGGCCCCGGCGGCCTTGGCGGGCGCCGTGACGCGGGCGCCGGTCGCGCGCTTCACCTCCGGGATGCCCTCGATGTGATCGGCGTGGCGGTGGGTGACGAGGATGTCGGTGAGGCGCCAGCCCGTGTCCGCGAGGGCCCGCAGCACGGGCTCGGCCTCGGGCACGTCGATCGCCGCGCAGGCGCCCGTGGCGGGGTCTCGGATCAGGACGCCGATATTGTCGCTGCGGCAGAGAAAGGTGCGGATCTCAGGATGGGTGCCGGCCATGGCCTCGATGTCCTCATCGTCCGAAGCGATCCCGCGGAGAACCGTGGCCATCCCTCGGGAGTTCCGCCCGGAACGGCTTGCCGCGGGCCGCCGCGATCCCCATTGAAGCATACGGAGCCACCCGGCCGGGCGCCAGCCGCACCGGGCGCTCCGCGTCACCGTCCCGTATCCGCCCCATGCGCCTCGACATCACCGACCTCCGCGCCTTCTACGCGACGCCCCTGGGGAGCGTGACGCACCGGATCGTCGGCCGCACGATCCACAGCCTGCTCGGCTCGGTCTCGGGCCTGCGCGTGCTCGGGCTCGGCTACGCCACGCCGTATCTCGGGCCGGTCCACTGCATCGCGGAGCGCACGCTCGCCTTCATGCCGGCGACCCAAGGGGTGGTGAACTGGCCCGGCTCCGGGCGGTCCTGCTCGGCGCTCGCCGACCCGACCATGATGCCGCTGCCCGAAGCCGCGATCGACCGGGTCATCCTGGTCCACGCGCTCGAGGCCGTCGAGAGCCCGACCGAGCTGCTGCAGGAGGTCTGGCGCACCCTGACGCCGGGGGGCCGCATGATCCTGGTCGTGCCCAACCGGCGCGGGGTCTGGGCCCGGCGCGAGGCGACGCCCTTCGGCCACGGCCAGCCCTACAGCCGCTCCCAGCTCGGCCGCCTGATGCGCGACACCCTGTTCTCCCCGGAGGGCTGGGCCGAGACGCTCTACATGCCCCCGGTGCGCAGCCGCCTGATGCTGCAGACCGCCGGCGCCTGGGAGCGCTTCGGCACCGGCCTCTCGCTGCCCTTCGCGGGCCTGCACGTGGTCGACGCGACGAAGCAGCTCTACCGCCCGGTCGCCGTGCGGCAGGTGCGCCGCGCCCGCCGCCTCGCCCCGGCCCGGGTCCTGGTGCCGGCCCCCTCGCCTGGCTGAAATTTCGCCGCTCCGGCCCGTGCCCGTCCGGGGCAGGATGCTGTAGGCAGGCCGCGATATGGTCCGGTCCAGGTTGAGAGCATGAGCATCGAAGCGGCCCTCCAGCATTTCCTGCTCGCACTCTCGAGCCTGTTCTCCATCGTCAACCCGATCGGCGCGGCCCTGATCTTCGCGCAGATCACGAGCGATTACAGCCACACGGAGCGGGTCGAACTGTCGAGCCGCATCGGCGTCTACGCCGCCATGGTGATGCTGGCGGCGCTCTGGGCGGGGGCGCCGGTCCTCAACTTCTTCGGCGTCTCCCTCGCGGCCCTGCGCATCGCGGGCGGCCTCGTGGTGGCGGCCTCGGCCTGGGTCCTCCTCAACGCTCCCGAGGCCCGGGAGGCCCGCAAGCAGGCCGAAGCCTCGCAGGACCGCTCCCGCAACCTCGCCGAAGTCGCCTTCTTCCCCCTCACCCTGCCGTTCACGACCGGCCCCGGCACCATCGCGGTGGCGATCGCGCTCGGCTCCAACCGCCCCGCCGCGATGCCGGAGCGCCTCGGATTCTACGTCGGCGTCTCGCTCGCCGCCCTGGCGGTGGCCGCGATGGTGCGTCTCGCCTACGGCTCCGCCGACCGGGTGGTGACCCTGATCGGCCCCGTCCGCGCCCGGGTGCTCGGGCGCCTCTCGGCCTTCCTGCTTCTCTGCGTCGGCACGCAGATCACCGTGAACGGGATCAGCGACGTCCTCGGCCCCCTGCTCGCCGGCGCGAAGCGCTAGCACGACGGCCGATCGCCCTGGTCGGGGCGAAGCCGCACCTGCGCGGCGGAGACCTCAGCGGGCGCCCTCGCGCCGCGCCCTCTCGCCGATGCGTTCGAGCCAAGCGGCGAGGCGCGCCCGGTTGCTGCCGAAATCCGCGAGGGCGATCTGGCTGCGGGAATACAAGGCGAGGGTCGAGCGCCCCTCCCCAGCCCCAATGATCGCGACATTGATCGTGGCGGGCCGATGCAGGATCGATGAGCGGGTGAGATAGCGGTCCTCCTCCGTCCAGCGCGCCCGGAAGACGAGGTCGGTCCGGGGCGTCTCGGCCGCCACCTCGGCCACGATGGCGCGGAGGCGGTCGCCCGGGACAGGCAGAACCGGCACCGTGAGATCCGCCCGCGCCCGCTCGCAATGACCGGGCGGGCAGGCGAGCCCGTCGACGGGGAGCCGCGTGCGCGTGAGCGTCGGGAAATCGACGGGGCCGAGGTCGGGCGCGCCGAAGAGGAGCATCCAGGCCTCCTCGATCCCCCCGGGCTCGGAGCCCCGCGCGACGAGGACGGCAAGGCCGAGCCCCAAGGAGCCGAGCCCCAGGGAGCCGAGCCCCAGGACGCCGATCACCCCGGCGACCCCGAGGCTCCGGGCGCGACCGGTCCTCCCCTGCAGCGTTCCCACCTCCGCCCTCCCGCAAGCCTCAAGGCCGGCGAACGCGACGAGGCGGGTCTCGCGACCCGCCTCCTTCGCCCGCGCGGCAGCCCGTCTCAGATCACCGGGATGCCCGGGAGCCCGCCGTAGAGGGCCGCATGCCCGACATAGTAGAGGACGAGGAAGCTCGCGAGGGCTGCCGCGTAATAGGCCGGGGCCAGCATGGCGGTCCGCGCCCGCACGGCGACCCGTGCAT
>NZ_VZZJ01000066.1 GCF_008806345.1 Methylobacterium planeticum
ACCCGCCTCAGCGATCTTCAATGCCCTGAGCCGAGCACCTGAACCAACCGTCTGAGTCAGGGCACTAGGGTCCTTCTCCACCCGCATCTGCAGCAGCGCTGATCGAGGGCCTTCTCATGCATTTGGATCACACCGGACAAGACGACTGGATTCTCGATCCGGACCAGCTCGCTTCGAGACTTGGGCTCAATTCCGGCCATATCCGCCACAAGATGAGGCTCGGCCTCGTCACAAGCCGCGTTGAGGCTGGCCATGACGAGGATGAGGGCAACTGGCGCGTGAGACCCCGTTTCATAACAGGCTGAACAGCTTAGCTGTTGGGTGAGCGGCAGGCATCGTGGGTGTTGGAAGAGTGTCTGACGCTCACCCAGGAACCCCGATGTGGACGCCCGCCGCCCGCGCCGAGCTTGCGCGCGAGAGCCTGCCTGACGCAACCAGCCTCAGCGATGCCGAGTGGGCGGTGCTTGCGCCGCTTTTGCCTGCGCCGTCCAGCACAGGCCGCCCGTGGCGCCGGCCACTGCGCGCAGTCTTCGATGGCATCCTGTACGTGCTGCGGACAGGATGCGTGTGGCGGCATCTACCGCTGGACTTCCCGCCTTGGAGCACGGTGCATCGCTGGTTCTTGCGCCTATCGCAGACAGGTGTGTTCGAGCGCCTCACCCATGCCCTCACGATGGCCGACCGTGAGCGCGCCGGGCGCGAGGCCTGCCCGACCGGCTGTGTCGTCGATGCGCAAGCCGCCCGCTCGGGTGGCGTGGGGGTGGCAGGCGAGCGCGGTTACGATCCGGCCCGGCGGATTATCGGGCGCAAACGCCACGCGCTGACTGATACGGACGGCCGCCTGCTCGTGGCCGGGGTCTCACCCGCTGACCTGCACGACAGCCACGGCGCGATCGCCCTGCTTCGCGCCTCGCGAGGGATGTTCCCCTTCCTGGCCCACTGCTTTGCCGACCGCGCCTATCGAGGCAAGCGCGTTGGCGCGGCCACGACCATCACGGTCGAGATCGTCGAACCCAAGGAGGCCCAGAAGGGCTTCGCGGTGCAGCCCAGGCGGTGGGTCATCGAGCGGAGCTTCGGCTGGATCGCCCGCTGCCGCAGGCTGGCCCGCGACCACGAGGCCACTCCGTCCTCTGCGCTCGCCTTCTTCGTCCTCGCCGCAGCCATGATCCTCGTCAGGCGGATGGCCCGAGCATTATGAAACGGGGTCTGACCGTTCGCGCTGGCGATGCTGCCTGGCAGGGCATCTCCGACGAAGTCGGCAGTCTGACCGGCGAACGCATACTCTGACCGCGTGCGCTTGAGCACTGCGAAACAATTAAAGCCAAGCCTAGAAACGGGGAGGTAACGCGCGACCGCTATCGAGAGTGACGCACCGCTCCAGTCCACACCCAGGAGGCTCGCATGACCGCTGCCCATCCCTTTCGCCGGCTGCTCGCCCTGGTTGCTCTTCTCGTCCCCACCGCGCTGACGCCGTGCCGCGATGCCGTTGCACGTAGTGTGACAGCGATCCAGCAGGATGCGTCCGCCGAGGTTGTGTTCCGCCACTACCTCTGAGACAGACAGAGCTCTCACACCCACAGACCTTTCGTCTCAGCCTACACCCCCGGCATCTCCATGAGGAATCCGATCTCATGGCTCAACCGGCCCCAAGCTCATCACCCATGACCTTGTCAAACGCGGCAGCAGTCGCCCCCTGCAGCATCTCGTCGGGGATGTAGATGCCCGAGTTCTGCAGCTGCGCCTTGCCACGCCAAGCGTGGTTCGGGCTGACGTTCGCGAACACGTGCCCGCCCATCACCGGGCCTTTGCGTTTCGGGAAGTGGCCGCCCTTGGTGAAGGTGCCGGCGAAAAGCTGACGGCGTCCGCGGGGCGCTACCGAGACACCGGCCCTGGTCTCCTTCGGCCCGAAGAACTTCAGGCTGATATCGCCGTCGCTCGATGAAAGCGTGTAGGTCAGGCTACCCGCGTAGCTGAACTGCTCGGCCGCTGCGGTCGCCTCGTCGACCTTGACGGCCCGAACGATCGTGGAGCGCTTCAGGCCGGTCTGCTGGGTCAGTGCTGAACCGCGCCGGGATTTTCGGAGGCCGTTTGGTTTGGGTCAGGCGGCCAAGGCTTGGACCTCGGCCTGGGCATGATAGCGCGCTTGCGCCTCGGCGGGAGGCATGTTGCCGATCGGTTCGAGCAGCCGGCGGTGATTGAACCAATCGACCCATTCGAGGGTGGCGTATTCCACCGCCTCGAAGGATCGCCACGGCCCGCGCCGATGGATCACCTCTGCCTTGAACAGGCCGATCACCGTCTCGGCGAGAGCGTTATCGCAAGAATCCCCGACGCTGCCGACGGAGGGCTCGATGCCCGCCTCGGCGAGGCGCTCGGTGTGCCGGATACTCACGTATTGCCCGGGTTCAACTGGTCGTCGCAACGGCAGCCTGCCGGGATCGGCCCGCCGCGCGGCATGGGCGTGGTACGTCGACGGGGCGACCGGCAGGACCCTGCAGATCGGCTCGACCCCGTAGAGCGCGCGGTGATCGTCGATGAAGGCGATCATCGCTTGAACCGGCGGTCGAGCTCCGCCTGGGCAAAATACGCGGATGCCTTCCTCAGGATCTCGTTGGCCTGCCGGAGTTCACGCACCTCCCGCTCCAGCACCTTGATCCGCTCGCGCTCGTCGCTCGCGGGGCCGGCCCGCACGCCTCGGTCCCGCTCGGCCTGCCGGATCCAGTTGCGCAGCACCTCACCCGAGCAGCCGATCTTGGCGGCAATCGACTGGATCGCGGACCATTGCGAGCCGTGCTCGCTCTCGTGCTCCCGCACCAGCCGGACGCCCCGCTCGCGAACCTCAGGGGAGAAGGGTGAGGTATGCTTCGTCATGGCTCCAGTCTCTCAAGAGTCGGAGCCTCCGAAAATCCCGGCGCGGTTCAGCCAGGGCCGACGTCGAGGATGGCCACGTGAAATCTGAGAGCGACGGCGAGCCTGCTTTGGCCGGGAAGGTCAAGGTGTCGGTCGATGTCAACAATGCAACCGCCGACAAGGTCGTCACCTCAATCCAGACCTACATCGGCACAATCACATCTTGAGCAGTGACGTGGTTCGAAATCCCCGCCCCCCAGTTCGCCCACCTTCTGACCGCGGGCCCGAAACGGGGATCAGCCGCGCTAACCGCGTCGCTCGCGTGATCCCGGCAGGGCTCGGCGCGCCACTTCCGCCCTCCACCGAGGGGACTCCAAACGGCCACGTTTTTGCTCACACTGCGCTCATCAAGAATCTGAGAAACGAGCGGATGAGCTTCCTCGCAGAACTGCCGATCGCCGACCTCATCGCCAGCTACGGCTACATTGCGATCTTCGTCGTCATTGGACTGGAGAGCGCCGGTGTACCGTTGCCTGGCGAGACCATCCTAATCTCGTCAGCCGTTTATGCAGGCAGCACAGGCAATCTCAACATCGCCTTGGTCATCGCGATGGCCGCTCTTGCCGCCATCCTTGGCGACAATCTGGGATACTGGGCCGGCCGGCGCTGGGGCATGCCGCTGCTGCTTCGTTACGGTCATCTGATCGCACTCGATCAAGGTCGGTTGAAGCTCGGACAGTATCTCTTCCGGCAGCATGGCGGGAAGATCGTGTTCTTCGGTCGGTTCACCGCTATGCTGCGGGCCTACGCGGCGGTTCTGGCTGGTGTGAACCGGCTCGATGCGCGCTGGTTCATGGTATTCAATGGGCTCGGTGGCGTGATCTGGGCCGCCAGCATGGGGCTCGGATCGTACTACTGTGGGCGCTCGATAGAGCATATCGCCGGACCGGTCGGACTCGCCTTGCTGGCGCTGGTGATCTTCGGTGGCTTGGCCCTGTGGCTGTTCGTGCGACGTCACGAAGCGAGGCTGCTTGTCGAGGCCGAGGCAGCAATACCCGGTCCGCTAGTCTGATCCCGCTCGACACTGCGCGCTTGAGCGGTTCCTGATCCGCCGCTCCGCCATGACCCTGACCCAGCAAACTGGTCCGCGCTAAGCGCGAGTTTTTCGGGCATCCTGAACCCTGAAGGAGGGTGGATGTTATGCCTCGCAAGCGCTTCACGAACGAGCAAATCGCCTTTGCCCTTCGGCAGGCGGAAAACGGTGCAAC
>NZ_VZZJ01000067.1 GCF_008806345.1 Methylobacterium planeticum
GGCGCTCTCCTTCGCCGACCAACCTCTCACCCGGCTATCCGTTTCAGCCCGCTCGGACAGCGCTCTAGCAGCCTCGCAGGCGTCAATCTCTCAGCTTCCCGCCACAGGTTTCTTTGTGCGCTCCCAACCGGACCTATGTTCGGTTTCAATGATCCACGACGTGGCATGATGGTGTGGTCGGTGAACGAGGCCGACCCGGTTCCGTCAGCTCCCCCGACTCCCCCTCAAATCGCCGATGGACCCAACTTGCCCTGACGCTCAACCCTGCAGCCTCAGGCGCGCGGATCTTTGTGCGTTTGGCGCTTCACATATGCGGAAGCGCGGAATGCCTGCCGGATCAACGATAAGCGGGTCAGGTCCATCAATCTGGCACGGTCCGCTGGCACCGGGTCCGAGATGGTGTCCGCGGGCCTCCATAGCGTCGACATCGCACGCACACTCAGCCCCGCAGCCCAGGCTCGCGGGGCTTTTCACAAGTCGACGACGGCTGGCTGTCCTTGTGTGGATGCCGGCACGATCGTCACGGTCTGTGTCGGTAAGGCTGCATACGCTGCCCCCGAGCGCGCCTACGCTGGACCACCTTCAGGATCATGCCCGTGCCCAGCGCCTCGACCATTCTCACCAGCAGCTGCATCTCGGCGGTCGTCATCACCGGCCTGACGTTCCTCGCCGACGTCTCGACCCGTGCGCAACTCGACCATGCCCTGGAGAATGTCCGGGCATCTCGAGCCCCGACCCTCACCGTGGTCGAGACATCATCTCGGCATAGGCCGCCTGCCATCCTCGACAGGAAGCGCCTTGAAGCCACAGCGCTGATGGTGAGCCAGCCAGGCGAGGAGTAGACACTCAGCCACCGGGGCTGCTTCATCGCGGAGAATGGCAAGGCCCGAACGTGCAGCTGAGGAAGTGCTGAACGCAAGGCGTTCCCAATGGTTGAGCCCTGGCAAGCAGGTCGCTTACAGGTGGTCAAGAGATGCAGCAGGACATTCCCGACGTCGATCGGACGGCACGCACAATTGCCGAGAACGTTTACGCGGCCTACATGCGCCAGGCTGAGGGTGGCAGGAACCCGCAGACGGAGCAGACGCTTTTGACTCGGCTCGCGGAAGCCATCCGGCCGGCGGTCCCGGGAGGAACGCCCCGCGACATCGTCGATGCCGCTAATCGCGCCTTGGAAGCCTGGGAGCAGCAGAGCGGCGGCGCTCGCGGCCCACGCGTCAGTGCCCTTGATCGCGCCGACGGCTCGGTGGGAATGGATGTGGCGGGGGTGTGATCGACGGACATGTCTGCGTGAGCACCTGAAGGCGAAGGGCTATCTGAAGCCATGAACCCGTTCTCGAACTGCGTTCCCACCAACGATGGTCAGAGCCTTCGGTGCGAGGTGTGGTGGAGCGAGCCGGGGGCCGCCGGGATCATCCTACACGTGAGCATCAGTATTCCCCAGATTAGCGGGGAGACGCAGCAGCAGTCGGATGAGAGGGCGGTCCGGGAGGCAAAGGCGGCAGCGGCACGGTTTGCGGCTAAGGGCTAAGCATTGGAAGGCGTCGTCCATAAGGCCGTCCGCGTCGAGTTCATCCTGGAGAACGGCCGCGGGCCTGGCATGTGGCAGAAAGAGGAGTTGAGGGCACGCTCGCGGTTGCGGCGGTGGTGCGGGACCGGTCGAGTTGAACAAGGCGGCGCCCAGCCGGTTGCCCTGACGCAGATACTGGTTCGTGATCCCGACCCTGAAGCCCGCTCCGGCCCAGCCGCGGCGGGCTTTTCGTTCTTGCGCTGCTCGCCCGATAAGGCCTAGCTGGCCGCGAGGGTTCAGCCCCTCAAGAAGCAACCTTCAACGCGCCCGGCACACCCCCGCCGGGGCGGGCTTTTTGTAGCTGCTGGTCCCTTTGCGCTCATCGTAGTCCCTTTTTTTAGCGTCGTAGCAGTATTGTCGGCCAAGCATTCGAGGCGCAGCATCATCGCACGAGATCGCGCTCCCGCATCCCGTTCCGACTAAATTTCAGCCCGTCTGGCTCCCTCGCCGCGGCGGGCTTCTTTGTGCAGTCCGCACCTTACTTGCGCGAATGTGATCGCCCCCTCAATGGTGCGAAGGTCTAGGGCCGGATCCCCGACACCCGGCCGCGGCCTTGCCGGTACATTCCGCCCCCTCGGACCTAGGCCGGCAGGGCCGCACCTCGTGTCGTGATCTCGCCGGTTCGTGCGACCCTCTTCTATCTCCAGCCCGGTTTCACTTGCAGCAGGTCAGAGCTCGTCGGGAGGGAGCAGGGTGGCAACGTGAGGTGCTGCCCACCTGACATGGCCCGCCGGCATTTCCTCTCCGGTGCTCAGTGCTGGCGGGACCGCTCTAATTCTACCCGTGCACTCTCCGCGACTCCCGCATCGACGCCCAGCGTCGAAGCGATAAGCATCAGCAGACTCCTTGCGACACGATCCGACACGTAGGCGCCTTTCCCTCGAAAGCGCATCAACTTGCCATGCGGGCCGTCGGTTCGTTTTCGAGGACGATAGGGTTACCCGTGCGACTGCCGCAAGGGCCACTCTCTGCAACCCATCGACCCGCTCCTCACTGCAGCAGCCACTGCGCCACGCCGTAGGTGATCGGCGGCAGAAAGAGCAGGAACAGCAGAAAGCCGATGCGCTGCGCTGAGCTGATGATCATGTGCAAGTCTTCCAACTTGCTGCGAGCGCCAGTGCCGCGTCTCGCTCATCATTGGCTTCCTGCAACGCAAGCTGCATTGCCGGCATGGCCGCGATCCGGATCGCAACCCGCCGAGCCTCGTCCTTGGACATCCGGCCAGTGCTGGAGCGCCGCTCTGGATCATCGGTGAAGTATACGTGTGCCACGGCGAAGCCGGTCGCATCCTCGATGCGAAACGCTTTCTCAATCTCGGCGGCCGTCCAAGGGGCGGGAAAGCGACGGGACTCGGTCATGCTCCGACGGTAGGGTGGACGGGCCGCGAGTCGCTAGGGCGGGAAGTGCACAGGGCGAACCCTCCGTTCCATGTCGACTTAGAGCGACATCCGATCAGTTTGCGTCGTAGCCAGCAGAGGCGAGGTAGGCTCGACACTCAGCCGGGGCGAAGCGATCCAGGCTTTGCGCAACGGCTTCCCAGAGGTCTGGGATGGTTCGCGCCGCCGCACTGCGCAGGAGTGCTTTCAGCTTTGCGAAGGCCAGCTCGATGGGGTTGAAGTCCGGCGAGTAGGCCGGGAGGTAGAGAAGCCGGGCTCCCACGGCCTCGATCCGCTCGCGGATACCGCTGACCTTGTGGGCCGGCAGGTTGTCGAGCACGACCGTGTCGCCGGGCTGAGGCGTTGGGGCGAGCACGTCCGCCACGTAGGTGCGGAAGGCCTGCCCGCTCATCGCGCCATCGAGCAGC
>NZ_VZZJ01000068.1 GCF_008806345.1 Methylobacterium planeticum
AGCTCAGCACCGAGCGCTCCCCGATCTGCAGGAACGCCTCCACGGGCATCCCCGGGACCAGGCGGCCCCCGCCCAGCCGCGCCTTCTGCTCCTCCGGCACCAGGATCCGCGCCGTGTAGTAGCTCATCCCGCTCTTCGGGTCCGTCGTCACGTCCGCCGAGACCCGGCTCACCTGCCCGTCCACCTCCGGCGTCACCCGCTGGTTGAAGGCCGGAAACCGCAACACCGCCTTCTGGTCCATCCGCACGCTGTCGATGTCCTGCGGCTGGATCTTCACCTCCACCGCCAGCTGGTCGGCCGAGGGCACGATCAGCATCGCGGGCTCGCTCGGCGTCACCAGACCCCCGATCGTGTGCACCGAGAGCTGGTGCACCGTCCCGTCCTGGGGCGCCCGCAGGTCGATCCGCTTGAGCTGGTCCTCCGCCGCCACCCGCTTCTCCACAAGCTCCGACCACTTGCCCCGGATCTCCGCCAGGTCCTTGCCCACCTCCGTGCGCATGTCCCCGTCGATCTGCAGGATCTGCAGCTCCGTCTCGGTGATCTTGCCCCGTGCCGAGG
The DNA here is from genome assembly GCF_008806345.1 of Methylobacterium planeticum. GTDB lineage: Bacteria > Pseudomonadota > Alphaproteobacteria > Rhizobiales > Beijerinckiaceae > Methylobacterium > Methylobacterium planeticum. Next base: position 559 of record NZ_VZZJ01000068.1, read on the forward strand.
CCGTCGAGGCGATCAGCTGGCCCCGCTCCCCCTCCAGACGCGCCCCGTCCCGCTCCAGCGCCGTCACCCGCGAGAACGGCACCAGGTTCTTGCCGAACAGCTCGCGCACCCCCTTCAGCTCCGAGCCGATCAGCCCGATCTCGCGCTCCTTGGCCCCCGCCTGCTCGGTCAGCCCGCCGATCTCCTGGCGCAGCTGCGTCACCCGCTCGCGCAGCTGCGCCTTCTGACCCTCGCGCCCCGCCACCCGCGCCGAAAACAGACGCCCCTCCCCCTCGATCAGGTGCGCCACCGCCGGGTCGGCCACGGCGCGGCCCACGAGATCGGGCGGGAACGCCACCGCCCTGGCCCCGTCGCGCTCGGCCTCGTCGCGGGCGCGCCGCGCCGTCAGCTCGTCGAGCGCCTTGAGCACGATGTCGAGATTGGCCCGGGTCTGGGTCTCGTCGAGGCGGATCAGCACGTCGCCGGCCTTGACCCGCGCGCCCTCGCGCACCCGCAGCTCGCCCACCACCCCGCCGGTCGGGTGCTGCACCTTCTTCACGTCCGACTCGACCACGAGCTGGCCCGGCGCGATCACCGCCCCGGAGATCTGCGTCAGCGTCGCCCAGCCCCCGACCCCCACCACCAGGGCGGCGGCCAGGCCGAGCGTCAGCGCCAGGTGACGCCGGATCGAGGCATGCGCGCGCGGGCGCAGCGGCGCCGGCGGCGCCGGCGGCAGGGCCAGCCGCGGCCCCCCGGCCTCGCCCGGGTTCAGGGTGGCGGCCATCAGGCACTCTCCTGCATCTTGCCCGACCTCAGGTCCGGCGCGCCCTCGGGCCGCGACCGCGGCCCGGGCGCGTCCGCCGCGACCGCCACCGGGGCCGGCGCCGGGCGCAGCACGCGCTTGAACACCTCGTCCTTGGGCCCGAAGGCCTGGGCCCGCCCGTCGGCCATCATCAGCACAAGGTCCACCGCCGCCAGCGCGCTCGGCCGGTGGGCCACCACCACGCAGATGCCCCCGCGCCGGCGCACCCCCAGGATCGCCTGGGTCAGGGCGTTCTCGCCCTCGTTGTCGAGGTTGGCGTTGGGCTCGTCCAGCAGCACCAGGAACGGGTCGCGGTACAGCGCCCGGGCCAGCCCCACCCGCTGGCGCTGGCCCGCCGACAGACCCGCCCCGCCCTCGCCGATGCGGGTGTCGTAGCCCTCCGACAGGCGCAGGATCAGCTCGTGCACCCCCGCCGCCTTGGCGGCCGCGATCACAACCTCCGGGTCCGCCTCCGGCTCGAACCGGCTGATGTTCTCCGAGACGCTGCCGGCAAACAGCTCAACCTCCTGCGGCAGGAAGCCGAGATGGCGCCCGAGATCCCCGCTCGCCCACTGGTCGAGCGCCGCCCCGTCGAGCCGGACCTTGCCCCGCAGCGCCGGCCACACCCCCACCAGCGCCCGCACCAGCGAGGACTTGCCCGAGGCCGACGGCCCGATGATCCCCAGCCCCTGGCCGGCCTGGAGCGCGAAGGTGACGTCCTGCACCACCAGACGCGGCGTGCCCGGGGGCGCGATGCTGACCCCCTCCACGCTCAGGCTCTGGCGCGGGGCGGGCAGCGCGTGCGGCTGCCCGGCGGGCGGGATCCGCCCGAGCAGCTCCGAGAGCCGGGCCCAGGATTGCCGGGCCTGGACGAAGCCCTTCCAGTTGGCGATCGCCAGCTCGGCCGGGGCGAGCGCGCGCGAGACCAGGATCGAGGAGGCGATGATGATGCCGGCGGTGGCCATGTTGTTGATCACCAGCCAGGCGCCCAGCGCCAGCACCCCCGATTGCAGGGCCATGCGAAAGACCTTGGAGCCGGCCCCGAAGCCGCCGGCCACGTCCGAGACCCGCTGCTGCGCCTGCATGTAGTCGCGGTTGGCCCGGGCCCAGCGGGCGCCGAGGCGGTCCTGCATGCCGAGCGCGGCCAGGACCTCGGCGTTGCGACGGCCGGCCTCGGCCAGGCCGTTGCGGCGCAAGCCGTGGCCGGTCGCGGCCTGGGCCGGGCTGCGGGTCGAGCGGTCGGTGATCAGCGTGACCAGGGCGAGCACGCCCGCCCCCACCAGGGCCGCCACCCCGATCAGGGGATGGAACAGGAAGCAGATGACCAGGTAGATCGGCATCCACGGCAGGTCGAAGAAGGCGCTCGGCCCGCTGCCGCCCAGGAACGCCCGGATCTGGTCGAGGTCGCGCAGGGGCAGCAGCCCGTCGCCCGGGGTGGCGCCCTTGAGCGGCGCGCGCACCACGAGGTCGAAGACCCGGGCCGACAACGCCTCGTCCAGCGCCGCCCCGACGCGCGCCAGGATCCGGGCGCGCAGGGTCTCGAGCAGACCCTGGAAGCCGTACAGGACGAGCGCCAGCACCATCAGGCCGATCAGGGTCGGCACCGAGCGGCTCGGGATCACCCGGTCGTAGACCTCCAGCATGAAGAACGAGCCCGTCAGGTAGAGCAGGTTC
>NZ_VZZJ01000069.1 GCF_008806345.1 Methylobacterium planeticum
AGTCATCCACACTGCCTTCCGGCTCGAACGGGAGGCTTGCGCGGGATGTTGGTCGTGGAGACGGTCGCAAAGATCCGCCGCGCGTATTTCGTGCAGCAGAAGCCGATCAAGCAGATCTGCCGGGAGCTGAAGGTCTCGCGCAAGGTCGTGCGTAAGGTCATCCGCTCCGAGGCGACAGCGTTCCAATACACCCGCGCCGTCCAACCTGCCCCGAAGCTTGGATCGTGGCGGGGCGAGCTCGACCGGATGCTCCTGGCGAACGCCAGCAAGGTGCGGCGTGAGCGACTAACGCTGATGCGCATCTACGAGGCCCTGCGCGGGCTCGGCTACGAGGGCGGCTACGACGCGGTGCGCCGCTATGCCAAGGGCTGGAAGCGCGAGCGCGCCGCCGTCGCAGCCCAGGCGTTCGTGCCGCTCTCCTTCGCGCCGGGCGAGGCCTACCAGTTCGACTGGAGCCACGAGACGGTGCTGATCGGCGGCACGACCACGGAGATCAAGGTCGCCCACGTCCGGCTCTGCCACTCGCGCATGCCGTTCGTGCGGGCCTACCCGCGTGAGAGCCAGGAGATGGTGTTCGACGCCCACGACCGGGCGTTCGCCTTCTTCCGCGGCACCTGCCAGCGCGGGATCTACGACAACATGAAGACCGCCGTCGACGCGATCTTCGTTGGACGTGAGCGCGCCTACAATCGCCGCTTCCTGCAGATGTGCTCGCACTACCTCGTCGAGCCGGTGGCCTGCACACCGGCCTCGGGCTGGGAGAAGGGGCAGGTCGAGAACCAGGTCGGACTGGTGCGCGAGCGCCTGTTCACGCCGCGCATCCGGGTGAGGAGCTACGACGAGCTGAACGCCCTGCTGCTCGACGGGGTGATCGCCTACGCCAAGGCCCACCCGCATCCCGAGCAGCTCGACCGGACCGTGTGGCAGGCCTTCGAGGCCGAGCGGGCAGCCTTGGTCCCTTATGCCGGCCGCTTCGACGGCTTCCACGCCGTGCCGGCTGCCGTGTCCTCGACCTGCTTGGTCCGCTTCGACAACAACCGGTACTCGGTCACAGCCTCCGCCCTCGGGCGGCCGGTCGAGGTGCGCGCCTATGCTGAGCGCGTGGAGATCCGTCAGGACGGGCGCATCGTCGGCGAGCATGCCCGCGGCTTCGGTCGCAACCAGACGGTGTTCGATCCCTGGCACTACGTCCCCGTGCTCGCCCGCAAGCCCGGTGCGCTCAGGAACGGCGCGCCGTTCAAGGACTGGGTGCTGCCTGCCGCCCTCGACCGGATCCGACGCAAGCTCGCCGGCTCTGCCGACGGCGACCGGCAGATGGTCGAGATCCTCACCGCCGTGCTGCGCGACGGGCTGAGCGCGGTCGAGGCCGCCTGCGCCGAGGCGCTGCGTGAGGGCGTGCACTCGGCCGACGTCGTCCTCAACATCCTCGCCCGTCAGCGCGAGCCCACCGTCCCGGTCACCATCCTGACGCCTGAGAGCCTGCGGCTGCGCCATGAGCCGGTCGCCGATTGTGCCCGCTACGACAGCCTGAGGAGAGCCCCATGATGGAACGTCAGGACATCCTCGCCACCATGGGCGAGCTGAAGCTGTTCGGGATGAAGGCGGCCTACGACGAGATCATCAAAGTCGCACTCAAGCGCACTCACGAGCCTCAGCAGGTCGTCGGCGATCTGCTCCAGGCCGAGATCAGCGAGAAGCAGGCGCGCTCGATCCGCTACCAGATGACGATCGCCAAGCTGCCCCTGGCCAAGGACATCGCCGAGTTCGCCTTCGCCGACACGCCGATCAACGAGGGGCTGGTGCGCGACCTCGCCGGCGGCGAGTTCCTGGCCCATCAGCGCAACGTCGTGCTGGTCGGCGGCACCGGCACCGGTAAGACGCACTTGGCCATCGCCATCGTGCGGGCGTGTATCCGGGACGGGAAGCGCGGCCGGTTCTACAACGTGGTCGACCTCGTCAACCGGCTCGAAGCCGAGGCGCGCGCCGGCCGGCAGGGCCGCATCGCCGACCATCTCATGCGGCTCGACTTCGTGGTGCTGGACGAACTCGGCTACCTGCCGTTTGCGCAGTCAGGCGGCCAGTTGCTGTTCCATCTGATCAGCAAGCTCTACGAGACCACCTCGATCGTGGTGACCACCAATCTCGCCTTCGGCGAGTGGCCGAGCGTGTTTGCCGGCGACGCCAAGATGACCACGGCGCTGCTCGACCGGCTCACCCATCACTGTGAGATCGTCGAGACCGGCAACGAGAGCTGGCGCTTCAAGAACCGCGCCTGAGGCCAGGGCCTACGACGCCAAAGCCGAACGTCGGATCAGCTCAGCCGCAC
>NZ_VZZJ01000007.1 GCF_008806345.1 Methylobacterium planeticum
CGAGCGTCAGGCCAATCGGGAATTCTAAGGTCCTACCAAGCTCTTAGGCAAAATCGTCGTGTACTGTGGCGTCTGCCTCGGCCCTCGCCGGAAGACCTTGCAGCACGGAGGTTATCCGGCGATCGGCCGTTCCCTCCCGCGGCAGGACCCGGCCCCGGGGCTGCGGCGGCCTGCCACGTGAGCTAACGCACATCGCCTGCCCGCCGGCCCTCGCCCGCGCCGGCACCCCGGATATCTGAGGGATACATGCGGCAGCAGCAGAGATTGCGCATGACCATTCCCATCAGACTGACCCTGAACGGGCATCCGCGAGACATCGTGCTCGAGGATCCGCGCATCACCCTCCTCGATCTCCTGCGCGAGCGTCTCGATCTCACCGGCACGAAGAAGGGGTGCGACCGGGGCCAGTGCGGCGCCTGCACGGTGATCGTCGACGGGCGCCGGATCAATGCCTGCCTCGCCCTCGCCGCGAGCCTCGACGGATCCGAGGTGCTGACGATCGAGGGCCTGGCGCGGGGCGACGACCTCCACCCGGTCCAGGCGGCGTTCCTGGCGCATGATGGTTTCCAGTGCGGCTTCTGCACGCCGGGCCAGATCATGAGCGCCGTCGGCCTGATCCGCGAGGGCCAGGCCGGCACCGATCCGGAGCGCATCCGCGAGGGCATGAGCGGCAACCTGTGCCGCTGCGGCGCCTACGCGGGCATTTTGGAAGCTGTGCGCGAAGCTGCGGGTGCGAGCGCCGGGCGGGAGGACGCAGCGTGAACCACTTCGCCTACACACGCGCGGCGAGCATCGGCGAGGCCATCGCGGCCGCCCGGCAACCGGGTGCCGCCTATCTCGCCGCCGGCACCAACCTCCTCGACCTGATGAAGGGCGGGATCGCCACGCCGACGCATCTCGTCGACATCACCCGGCTGCCGGGCCTCGCGGCGATCGAGCGACCGCCGGACGGGAGCACGCGCGTCGGGGCGCTGGTGCGCAACAGTGACCTCGCGCATGACCCGGATTTCGCCGGCACCTACCCGATGGTGGCCGAAGCCCTGCTGGCGGGCGCCTCGGCGCAGCTGCGCAACGCCGCGACGGTCGGCGGCAACCTGATGCAGCGGACGCGCTGCGCGTATTTCTACGATCCCGCCAGCACCTGCAACAAGCGCGAGCCCGGCGCGGGTTGCGCGGCGCTCGGCGCCGCCACGCGCATCCACGCGGTCCAGGGCTGGAGCGACAGCTGCATCGCCACCAACCCGTCCGATTTCTGCGTGCCCCTGGCGGCGCTGGATGCCGTCGTGGAGATCGAGGGACCGCAGGGCGTCCGCACCGTACCCCTCACGGAGTTCCACAACCTGCCGGGCGCGCATCCCGAGCGCGAGACCGCGCTTCGGCCCGGCGAGCTGATCACCGCCCTGCATCTGCCGCCGGAGGCCGCGACGTTCTCGAGGCACGCCCGCTACCTGAAGGTCCGCGATCGCACCTCCTACGCCTTCGCGGTGGTTTCGGCCGCCGCGGCCCTGACCCTCGACGGGGACCGGATCGCGGAGGGGCGGCTCGCCTTCGGTGGCCTCGCGCTGAAGCCGTGGCGCCGGGCAGAAGCCGAGGCCGCGCTCGCGGGCGGAGCCCCCATTCCCGCCACCTTCGCCAAGGCCGCCGCCATCGCCCTCGACGGCGCCAAGCCGACGGGCGAGGCCAACGCCTTCAAGATCGAGCTCGCCCGCCGGGTCGCCGTGCGGACGCTCGGCCTCGCCGCCGCGGGCACGCCCGCGTCCCTGCCGGCGCTTCCCGCCTCGCCCTTCGGCCTCGCTTGAGGATCCCGTCCATGCCCGAGACCTCCGCGCAGAGCCCCATCGAACGCACGCGACACGGCTCCAGCATCGGCCAGCCGCTAACCCGGCGCGATGGCCCCCTCAAGGTGACAGGCCAGGCCCGGTTCGCCGCCGATCACCTGCCCCCCGGTACCCTGCACGCGGCCCTCTGCGTCGCCCGCATCGGCCGGGGACGCGTCACCGGCCTCGATGTGGCGGCCGCGAAGGCCCATCCCGGCGTCGTCGCGGTGATGACCCCGGAGAACGCGCCGAAGCTCGCCAAGCATCCGGACGAGAAGGACGGCCCGTTCACCTTCCGGCTCGACCTCCTGCAGGATTCCGCCGTGCGCTACGCCAACCAGCCGGTGGCGGTTGTCGTGGCCGAGACCCTGGAGGCGGCGACCGAGGGCGCGCGCCTGCTCGCGCCCCGCTACGCGGTGGAGAGCCCCCGCATCGGGCTCGACGCCGGCGCGGTGTTCACGCCGCCCTCGGTCGGCGTCGGTCAGCCGCCCGAGGAGGGGATCGGCGACGTCGAGGCCGGCCTCGGTGCCGCCGCCAAGACCATCTCGGCGACCTACGAGACGGCGGCGCAGTACCACAACGCGATGGAGCCGCACGCCGCGATCGCCATCTGGGAGGGCGATCGGCTGACCCTCCATACCCCGAGCCAGGGCATGGCGATGGCGCAGGGGCGGCTCGCCGGCCTCTTCGGCCTTCGCCCGGAGGATATTCACATCGAGAGCCCCTATCTCGGCGGCGGCTTCGGCTCGAAGGGCATGATCGCCGGTCCGCAGGTGCTCGCCTGCATGGCGGCGCGGCTCGTCGGACGGCCCGTCAAGCTGGTGGCGAGCCGGTCCCAGATGTTCGGGCCGATGGGACACCGTCCGCCCACACGCCAGACCCTGCGCCTTGGGGTGGACGCGGACGGCAAGCTCACGGCGCTCGACCACCACACGCTCACGGCGTCCAGCACGTTCGACGACTTCTTCGAGCCGAGCGGCGGCGTCTCACACACGCTCTACGCCAGCCCGGCGATCTCGACCCGCCACGAGGCGGTGCGCCTCGACACCGGCACGCCGCTGTTCATGCGGGCGCCGGGCGAGGCCTCGGGGAGCGTGGCGCTGGAGAGCGCCGTCGATGAGATGGCCGATGCCTGCGGCATGGATCCGCTGGCCTTCCGCCTCGCCAATTACGCCGAGGTCGAGCCGATCTCCGGCCGGCCCTTCTCGTCGAAAGCCCTGCGCGACTGCTACCGGCAGGGCGCCGAGCGCTTCGGCTGGGCCGGGCGCCCGCTCAAGCCCCGCCAGATGCGCGACGCGAACGGCCTCCTGGTTGGCTGGGGCATGGGGACCGCCACCTTCCCGGCCCTGATGTTCGAGGGCAACGCGCGGGCGGAATTGCGGGCGGACGGCACCGGTACGGTCGAGATCGGCGCGCACGACATGGGTCAGGGCGCCTGGACCGCCCTCGCGCAGATCGCCGCGGATGGGCTCGGGATTCCGATCGAGAAGCTCACCTTCCGCATGGGATCCTCGAACCTGCCGGATGCCGGCATCGCCGGGGGCTCCGGTCACACGGCGACCGCGGGCGGGGCGATCCACGCGGCCGGGCTCGACGTGATCGGGAAGCTTGCCGACCTCGCCACCAACGATCCGGCCTCCGCCCTCTACGGGGCCGGCAATGCCGGCGTGGTCGCGCGGGGCGGACGCCTCCATCGCCGTGACGACGAGAGCCGGTCCGAGAGCTTCGAGGCGATCCTCGGGCGGGCCGGGCAACCGAGCATCACGGGTCTCGGCAAGGCGTCGTCCGACCCCGCGGCCCAGAAATCCCACGCGATGCATGCCCACGGCGCGGTCTTCGCCGAGGTGAAGGTCGACCCCGATCTCGGGCAGGTGCGCGTGACCCGCCTCGTCGGCGCCTTCGCGGCGGGCCGGATCATCAACCCGCGCCTCGTGACCAGCCAGTATTACGGCGGCATGATCTGGGGCGTCTCGTTCGCCCTCCACGAGCACGCGGCGATGGACGCGCGCACGGGCCGATTCCTCAACGACAACCTCGCCGAGTACCACCTGCCGGTGAACGCCGACACGCCCGCCATGGAGGCGATCCTCGTCCATGAGGACGACGCCGTCGTCAACGCTCTCGGGGTCAAGGGGGTTGGGGAGATCGGGATCACCGGCACGGCCGGCGCCGTCGCCAACGCGGTCTGGCACGCGACCGGGATCCGGATCCGCACGCTGCCGATCACCCTGGACACCCTGCTCAGCTGAGGAAGGGCCGCTTCGTCGTCGGGAGGAAGCGGCCACCTCCGGTGGAGAGCGTCCTAGCGCAACTGCTGCAGGATCCGGTCGATGTCGGAGGAGGTCATCTCCCACTCGTTCTGGAAATTTGCCACCACACTGCGCATGAAGGGCGCCTGGAGCTGCTCCGCCCGGGCCGTATCGCCGAGATGGTCGACCAGCATCGCGTAGGCCAGCTGCGACGGCTCGGGTCCCTCGTAGCTCCACTCGAATCCGTTGCGCGAGTAGCACTTCGTCTGCGTGTGCTCGTCGAGGGGCTTGCCGTCGACCGTGACGACGATGCCGTCGATGGTCCGGTCCCCGAGATAGACCTTGTTCACGGCCGCGCCCCCTTCACCGTGTGGCGCGGCGTGCGGCCATCGGAGCGGGAGCGCATCACCTCGGGGAAGATCCAGAGGCTGACGACCATGAAGGGCCCGAGGAAGGCCACGGCCCATTGCGGGCCGGTCTGGCCGAGGTAGCCCATGTAGAACCAGCCCGCGAGGGCGGCGAGGGCGACGGCGACCGACAGCCCGAACTTGATCGGAAACGGCATGACGAAACTCCCGGACCTTGCGTCGATCCTACAGGCTGAACACGGTGCCGACGTGCTGGAGGAGGCTGAGTGACACGCCGAGGCCCCCGAGCACGATCGCGAGACCGGCCAGACCGTCGCGCCAGCGCTGCGGCCAGACGTTGAACAGGCCCGGAGCGAACAGGACCGCGAAGCCGCCGACAATGACGAGGCTCGTCCAGCGCAGGTTCGCCGCGCCGTAAGCGAGGCTGCCCCCGACGAGGGCGAGCAACAGCAGGACGTTGGCCGCGATCAGCACGAGACCGAGGGGCCGGCGCCTCAGGTCGGGCCGCGTCTCCAGCGGGAACATGCCCGTGAGCACGTAGAAGGCAACGCTGGCCACGCTCGCGAACAGCGCGAACCAGAGCAATGCCGCCACATTCGGTTCGATCATGGTCATGAGACGCTCCCGGGTGTTGTCGGCGGCGCCCCCCCGGCGCCGCCCGTCGCGCGTGGGACGGGCTCACTCGGCCGGCTGGATCGCCCCGGCGGCCGGCGCCCCCGGCGTGCGCGAGGTCTTGCGCATGTCGGTCTTCACGTGGCGCGAGTCGTAGCCGTTGAAGAGAGTGCCGAGCAGACCGCGGTCGAGGTCCGAGGTGCCGAACAGCCAATCCATGATCGGGAAGGTGAGGTTCATGTTCCGCTCCATCATGATGGACTGGTCATGGTGGGCGGTGTGGTGGCGCCGGTTCGTGTTGATGAACGGCATGTTGCGTACGAACCAGTTGTCCTCGACATGGCAGCAGAAGTGCATGAACTCGTAGATCAGGTAGATGCTCGTTGTGGTGGCGATGAACAGCCAGCCGACATTCGGCGTGAGCAGGTTGCCGAGCACGATGGCGCCCGGGATCGACATCAGCGTGAAGCTCGCGAGCGCGTAGGGCGGGAAGAACGTCACCCGGTAGTCCCTGTGGTCGGCAAAGCGCATCTCGTGATCGGTGAAGAACTGGTGATGCTGCAGCGTGTGCCGGTTGTAGACCGCGCGGGCGATCGGGTTCTTCGACGGGCGGTGCATCACGTAGCGGTGCAGCCACCACTCGAAGAAGTTGCAGAACAGGAACACGACCGGGACGGTCATCAGCTCGAACCAGCTGACCTGCCTCAGGTTCGAGAGATAGATGTACAGGGCGGTCAGTCCGATCGTGTAGATGATCGCGATGTGCAGGAAGCCATTGTACCAGCCTGCGACCCGCTGGCGATAATTCGCCCGGTAGGTGCGCTGCCGCTCGCTCATGGTGGTGGCGGCGAGTTCCATGGATGTCTCCTCGGGTCCTGGAAGGCTTTAGGATACCGCTGATATATCAGATGGCAATCGGAATGTCACCCGATGCCGGTGGCTGGGGCGCGAGGATGCGCCCGGGCGCCTAGGTCACCGCGAGATCGCCTCGAGGGACCGGCCCTTCGTCTCGATGCCGAGGAACGCCACGCTCGCGGCCGCGATCACGAAGGAGCCTGCCCCGAGGGCGAACACGCCGCCATGCCCCATCGTCGGCAGGATGATACCGATGGCGTAGGGGCCGATCAGGGAGCCGACCCGGCCGATCGCGGAGGCGCAGCCCGCGCCCGTGGCGCGGGCCCGCGTCGGGTAGAGCTCGGGCGTGTAGGCGTAGAGCACCGACCACATGCCGAACAGGAAGAACTGCATCATCAGCCCGAAGGCGATCAGCCAGCCGAAGGACGGCGAATGGCCGTAGAGGTAGGCCGCGACCGCGCTGCCGAGGAGCATCAGGACGGCGGTGGGCTTGCGGCCCCAGCGCTCGACGAGGATCGCCGAGGTGATGAAGCCCGGCACGCCCGCAAGCGAGATCAGGATGGTGTAGATCACGGACTTGGTGACGCTGTGGCCCGCCTCCTGGAGCAGGGCGCCGAGCCACGTGGTCAGGCCGTAGAAGCCGAGCAGCGCGAAGAACCAGGTCAGCCAGATCATCACGGTGCGGCTGGCATAGCCGGGGCTCCAGAGTTCGAGGAACGAGAAGCGGCGCTCGCCCCGGACCTGCTCCGGCAGGGGCTGCGGCTCGGGCAAGGGCTCGCCGTCGAGGCGGGCGCTCACCTTCCTCTCGATCTCCTCCATCACGCGGTTGGCCTCCTCGTAGCGGCCGCGATCCGCGAGCCAGCGGGGCGATTCGGGCACGAAGAACCGGATCGCGAACAGGAACACCGCCGGCACGGCCTGCGCCAGGAAGACGGCGCGCCAGTCATAGGCGCTCAGCAGCACGTAGCTGAGGCACCCTGCTGCGATGAAGCCGAGGGGCCAGAAGCCTTCCATGATGGCGAGGTAGCGGCCGCGCTTGGCCGTCGGCAGGAACTCCGACACGATGGCGAGCGCCACCGGAAACTCCATGCCCATGCCGAAGCCGAGCAGCAGGCGGGCGTAGCCGAGGGTCGTGGCGTCCGGCGCGTAGGCGCACCAGAGGCTGCCGAGACCCCAGAAGATCATGCTGACCTGGAAGACGACCTTCCGGCCGAAGCGGTCGGCCAGCATTCCGGAGATGCCGGCGCCCAGGAACATGCCGATGAAGCTCATGCTGGACAGGAGGCCGGCCTGAGCCGTGGTGAGGCCGAACTCGGTCTTGATCGAGCCGAGCAGGAAGGTGAGCGATCCGAGATCGATCGAATCGAAGAACCAGGCGGTCGCGATGATGAGGAAGATGTTGCGCTGGAACTGCGTCATGGGCAGGCGCTCGAGGCGTGCCGCGATCATCACGTCCGATGCGCGGGCCGACGCCGCCTCGGTCGCCGGCTTCGGCAGCACGCCGCCCGCGGGTATCGCGATCTCCCCTACCATGGCTGACCTCCCAGGCTGTATTATATGTCTGACCAACATGCAGGATACGTCTAAGATGCGCAAGATATATCAATTGGGGATCCGCTGCGGATCGGCGCTGTCCGCCGCATGCGCGTGAGCGGCCGGCGTGGTACTGAGGGCGCGGGAGCCAGGGCGTAGGACGATCATGAACTTCGTGACCGGTAAGACGGCGGCCGTCCGTTCGGCGAGCGGCGGCCGCAAGAGGCCCCGCAGGGCCGCCGACGAGGCGCGCGTCGCGCCATCGGGACAGGAGGACCTGCCGGACCTCACCCTGACCGAGAAGGCCTACCAGCAGCTGGAGGAACTGATCACGACCCTCGCCCTGCCTCCCGGCATGGTGCTCGGCGAGCAGAACCTCGTTCAGCGCCTCGGCATCGGCCGCACCCCGATCCGGGAGGCCCTGCAGCGCCTCGCGCGCGATGGGCTCGTGGTGGTGATGCCGCGGCGCGGCATCTTGGTCTCGGAGATCAACGTGCGCACGCAGATGCGCCTGCTCGAGACGCGCCGCGTGCTGGAGCGCCTGATCGCGCGGCTCGCGGCCGAGCGCGCGACGCAAGAGGAGCGCACCGTCTTCGCCGGCCTCGCGCAGGCCATGCGGGCGGCGGCCGCGGCCTCCGACGATCTGGCGTTCATGCGCCTCGACCACCAGTTCAACGAGCTGGTCGCGGCGGCCTCGCGCAACGAGTTCGCGGTGCGGGCGCTGGCCAACATGGCGGGCCTTTCGCGGCGCTTCTGGTACCAGCACTACAAACAGGCGGCGGACCTGCCGCTGAGCGCGACCCTGCACGCCGACGTGTGCGAGGCGGTCGCCGAGCGCGAGGTCGAGGCGGCTGGCGCCGCGTCCGACCGGCTGATCGACTATATCGAGAGTTTCGCGCGCAAGACCCTGGACACCTGAGGCCGAACTTGGAGGCGTGCCGCGACCATCTCCTTGCGCCGGTCGGCAAGCTACGCGACCACGAGGTTGAGGGTCCTGAGCGCGGGGGCGAGCTCCGCCCGCCGGCCCCAGTCGAAGGCGATAAAGTCCTGCTCGATCCCGTCCGCGAACACCACGCCGCCCTCGTTCATCCGCGACGTGACGGCGAGGGGCGCCGCGGTGAGCTTGCCCGCCCGCAAGCCCGTGGCGGTGGCCACGCTCGCGAACGGTTCCCGCACCCAGTAGCCCACCGCCGGCTCCTCCGCGCCGATCGCGAGGGCGAGATGCGTCGCCTCGCTGATCGAACGCGCCCAGCCGGTCACCCCCGTCCCGGAGGCGATGATGAGGCCGCTCGACGATTGATCCTCGGCCACGCCTCCGGCCTCGATCCGGTAGCGCGCGGATTGGTGGCTGCGGTGGCCGACAAAAATCTCGTTGAGCGCCAGCAGCCTCTCGCCGTTGTCGAGCACGGCCTGCACCATGGTCCGGCGCTCGACCTGGGCCGCGCCCGCGACGCTCGCCGGGAGGAGCGGGCCCAGCCGCTCCACCGCGATGCGTGCCAGCACGCCGTCGTAGAGGTCGGGCGCCGGATTGACGCCGATCACCGGCTGGGCGCCGAGGTACTTGGCCACGTTGGCCACGAGGCCATCCTGCCCGACCGCCACGATGACGTCCTCGGGAGCGAAGAGGAAGCGGTCGAGGTCGGCGCGCCGCGCCAGCGTTTGCCGCCAATCCGCCGGCACCGCGGCGCGCGCCTGCCCGAGCACCGCGTGGAAGCCCACGTGGCGCGCCTCCACTTCGGCGAGGCTCTGCCCGCGGCTCTCGAGGTAGAATCGGGCCTGGCCGCGCGTCGCGTGCCGGGCGAGCAGCAACTCGTAATCGGTGTCCCGGATCACGAACACGGCGCGCGGGGCGATGGCCGGCATGGCAGGTCGCCTCAGCGCGGGTTCACGGGGGCGGCGCTGCCCGGTGCGGCGATGCCTGGTGCGGCGATGCCCGGTGCGATCCTGCGGAACTCGCCGAGCGCCGCCGCCAGGAGGTCCGGCGTCACGGTGACGTGCTCGATCGTCTCCAGCTTGCCGGCGAGTTCCCGCGCCGCCAGCCCGAGCAGGACGGAGGCCGGAAGGTCGCGGTAGATCGCCATGCGCCGCTGCTCGGCCTCCGCCCTCGCGTCCTCGATCAGGCGGATGCGCTCGGCTTCGGCCTCCGCATCCACCCCCTGCGCCGCGGCGAGGCCGGCCGCGCGGTCGCGGGCATTCGCGGCTTCCTGGGCGATGAGCAGCGTCTCGCGCGTCGCCAGCTCCGTCCGCGTCGCGAGTTCGTTCTCGGCGATGGCGCGCTCCTTCTCGACCGCGAGGGCGCGCCGGGCGAAGGTTGCCTCGTCGGCCTTCTGCTGGAGCCCCTCGAAGGTCGGCGTCTGCAGGGCGCGTTCCAGCTCGCTCGACGGAGCGAGGTTGGTGAGCCGCACCGAGACCGCCGCGACGCCGATCTCGGCCAGCGCCGGGGCGCTCGCCAGGACCGTCTCCAGGCTGATGCGCAGCGGCTCCGGACCGGCATCGAGCAGCGCGCCGATCGGGTCCGCGCCGAGATATTGCAGGACCGCTTGGGCGGCGATGCCGCTGAGGCGCGCCTCGATCCGCTCCACGGGCTCGCCCTGCAGCGTCCCGGTGAGCAGCCCGATCGAGAAGTCGACGCGGCTCGCCAGCAACTCGGGATCGACGACGTGCCAGCCGATCGTCCCCTGCACCGCGACCGTCTGGAAGTCCCGGCTGCGGCCGCGCACGAACAGCGTCATCTCGCGGTCTTCCATCGGCACCTCGCTGATGCTCGCGGTCTCGGGACGAAACCAGAAGACCAGACCGCGCCCGCTCTGCCGGACGCGGCCGTTGCGGTAGCGGATGACGTGGCTGCTCGCCTCGCTTCTCAGCTGGGCGATCAGGCCGATGTTGCGGATCGTGGCCATCGTGTCCTCCTGGGATCAGCGCGGATTGCGCGAGCGATAGAGCTCGGCGGGCCGGAACGACGTGCCGGCCTCGCGGCTGCCCGTGGGCTCGAGCCAGCCACGGTCGAGCATCCTGCGGCGGAAGGCGGGCTTGTTCAGCCGCGTGCCCAGGATCGCCTCGTGCACGTCCTGGAGCTGGCGCAGGGTGAAGTGCTCGGGCAGCAGCGCGAAGGCGACATCGGAATAGTCGAGCTTGCCCCGCAGCCGCAGGATCGCCAGCGCGAGGATGTCGGCGTGGTCGAAGGCGAGCGGCAGCGTCTCGCCTGTCCGGCGGCCGTCGGCCGACAGCGCCGCGACGGGGCCGCCCGCCTCGCCGCTCCAGGGCACGGCGATGATCGCCGCCGACAGGCCCGGCATTCCCGCCAGCGCCTCCGCGAAGGCCGGCTCCGGCAGGAGCGCCAGGTAGGCGACGGAGACGACGCGCATGCGCGGATCGCGATCGAGGCCCCCGAAGGTGTAGAGCTGTTCGATATGGATCCCGCTGATTCCGGCCTTCTCGCGCAGGACACGTTCGGCCGCCGCGTCCAGGGTCTCGTCGAGGGCCACGAAGCTGCCGGGAAGCGCCCAGCGGCCGGCATGCGGCTGCTGGGCCCGCTTCAGCAGAAGCGTGGCGGGACGACCGTCGCGCAGGCCGAGCAGCACCAGATCGACGGTGAGCGAGGGGCGCGGATAGGCGCCGGGATCATAGCCTGCGAGGAAATCCGTCTCGGACACGGTCCCACCTTATATGCTGTGCGCATCTAACTAAGACGCAAATCGCATATAAGTCAAGAGTCGGCGGCGTGTCCGGATTCAGCCGTCCTCCGCACAGCCGCGGGCAGGGTCCGCACCGATCCGCCGGGGCGCGGACAGGCACGTCCGGTTCCGAGCAGAGAATGGGCGAAGCTTCCCGTGGCGGCGGTTCCCTCTGCGGATGAACCTCCGGAACCAGCCGGCCGTGATCGGCCGGGAGCGGAGATCACCCAATGCCCACACCATCGTCCTGCCCGGGATTCCCGCCTGAGCCGCCTCGCCCGGTTTCCCTGTCCCCGCTCTTCCTCGCCCTCCTGGCCGTCCTCGTCATGCTCGGCTCGGCCCGCGCCCAGCCGGCGCCTGCGAGCGGCGGGTTGCTGCTGCGCGGCCTCGAGGCGAGCCGGCCGGTGGAGGCTCCCCTCCTCGCCACCGACATCGGTGTCGATGTCAGCGGCCCGACCGCCCGGGCCGTCGTGACCCAGGCCTTCCGCAACACCACGGATGCCTGGGTCGAGGGGACCTACGTCTACCCGCTGCCGGAGGACGCGGCCGTCGACGCGATGACGCTCGTCGTCGGCGATCGGGTCATCCTCGCCAACATCCGCGAGCGCGCCGCCGCCAAGCGCGTCTACGAGGCGGCGAAGGCGGCCGGGCACGCCGCGGCCCTCACCGAGCAGGAACGGCCGAACGTCTTCACCAACACCGTCGCCAATATCGGTCCGGGCGAGACGGTGCTCGTGCGGATCACGTACCAGCAGGCCATCCCCGTCTCCGGTGCGATCCGCGCCCTGCGCCTGCCGCTGGTGGTGGCGCCGCGATACCACCCCGCGCCCCCGGCCGTCGGCTTCGCCGCCATCGGGACCGGGGCTGACCGGGTGCCCGATCGCGCCCGGATCAGCCCGCCGGTGCTCGATCCGTCCCGGTCCGCGCCCCTCAACCCGGTCGCCGTGACCGTGCGGCTCGAGGCGGGCTTCGCGATCGGGGCCGTGCGCAGCGCCACCCACCCGATCCGCGTCGAGGAGACCGGGCCGCAGGGCCGCCGCATCACCCTGGCCGAGGGCGTCGTCCCGGCCGACCGCGATTTCGAGCTGACCTGGGAGCCTGCCCCGAGCCGGACGCCCGGCCTCGGCCTGTTCCGCGAGGAGGTCGGCGGCCGGACCTACCTGCTGGCCACCCTGAACCCGCCGGAGGCCGAAGCCGCGGCGTCCGCGCGGCCGGCGCGCGACGTCACCTTCGTCATCGACAATTCCGGCTCGATGGCCGGGGCCTCGATGCGCCAGGCCAAGGCCGGGCTGCTGGCCGGGCTCGCCCGCCTGTCGCTCCGGGACCGGTTCAACGTGATCCGCTTCGACGACACCTGGGACGCGCTGTTTCCCGAGCCCGCCGCAGCGACGCCGGAGGCCCTGCGGGCGGCCGAGAGCTTCGTCGCCGCCCTGGAAGCGCGGGGGGGCACCGAGATGCTGGCGCCCCTCAGGGCGGCCCTCGCCGATGCCCATCCGGAGGAGACGAGGCGCGTGCGCCAGGTCGTGTTCCTCACGGACGGGGCGGTCGGTGACGAGGAGCGGATCTTCGCCGCGATCCACGAGCAGCTCGGGCGCTCGCGCCTATTCATGGTCGGCATCGGCGCGGCGCCGAATGGCCACCTGATGCGCCACGCCGCCGAGATCGGCCGCGGCAGCTTCACGGAGATCCGGAACCTCGACCAGGTCGGCGAGCGCACCCGCGCCCTCTACGCCAAGCTGGAAGCGCCGGCGGCGACCGACCTCGCCGCCGTCTTTACGGCCGGGGATGCCGAGGTGACGCCGAACCCGCTGCCGGACCTCTATCGCGGCGAACCGATGGTGTTGACCGCCCGGCTCGCGCAGGCGGCCGGGACCGTGACCGTCTCGGGACGGCTCGACGGCAAGCGCTGGAGCCGCACCCTTCCGCTCGCCGAGGCCGTCGCCGGCAAGGGCATCGCGAAGGTCTGGGCGCGCGCCAGGATCAGCGAGACCGAGACGGCGCGCATCACCGGTCGCCTCAGCCCGGAGGCGGCCGATGCCAGGATCCTCGGGCTCGCCCTGGAGCACGGACTGACGACGCGGCTCACCAGCCTCGTCGCCGTCGACGCCACGCCCCGCCGCCCCGCGGGCACGCCCCTCGCCGCCGCCGACCTGCCGCTGAACCTGCCGGCGGGCTGGGATTTCGCCAAGGTGTTCGGCGACGGCCCCCGCGACCGCACGGCCGGCCCGCCCCGCGACCGCACGGCCGGCCCGCCCCGCGAGCGCCACGCCGGCCCGGCCCCGATCCTCGCGGCCGCGCGCTCGCTCGACCTGCCGCGGACCGGGGCGGGCGTGCTGCCGCAGTTCTGGCTCGGCCTCGCCCTGGCGATGCTGGGTCAGGTCCTGCGCCGGCTCGCCGCCCGGCGGCCCCGGTGTGCCCGATGAGCCGGCGTCGCAGCAATTACCCGGGGCGCGCGCTCGGCCTTCTCCTCCTCCTTGTCGGCCTCGGGCTGGCGGCGGAGGCGGCCTGGATCCCGCTCAAGGCGACCCTGGCGCAGGCGCTCCTCGAGCGCGCCTTCGCCCGCACCTTGGCCGAGGGGCGCCCGGTCCGGCCCTGGCCGTCGGCCGATACCGAGCCGGTGGCGCGGCTCAGCCTCGTCGGGCGCAGCTTCGTGGCCCTGCGCGGCGGCAGCGGGCAGGCCCTGGCCTTCGGCCCCGGCCATCTCGACGGCACGCCGGAGCCGGGGGAGCCGGGCACCGCGGTCTTCGCCGCCCATCGCGACACCCAGTTCGCGGTGCTGGGGCAGCTCGGGCCCGGCGACGCGGTCGGGGTGACGCGACGCGACGGGCGGCGCCTGCGCTTCCGCGTCACCGGTGCCCGGATAGCGCCCTGGGACGCCTCGGGGATCGACCCGCAGGCGCCGGGCCGCCACCTCGCCCTCGTCACCTGCTGGCCCCTGGACGGGTTCGCGGCGGGCCCGTTGCGGCTGATCGTCGAGGCGGTCGCGGAGGCGCCCTAGCTCGCGCGGGCCCGTTATCCTTGCCAAGCTGTGCGGATTCGTGCGGATCTTGGCGGGAGCAACACTGCACGAGCGGCCACCGTGAGCGAGACCGAACTGCCCGAGGCCCAGAGCCGCGCCATCGCGCAGGCCGTGCGCGAGGCCCTGGCGCGCCGCCGCCTCTCCCGGCAGGCCCTGGCCGACGGGGCGCGGATCAGCGTCTCCACCCTGGAGAAGGCCCTCGCGGGCCGGCGGCGCTTTACCCTGGCGACGACGATCCGGCTGGAGGAAGCCCTGGGGCAGCCCCTGCGCGGGCCGGCCGCCCCGCTTGCCCGGCTGCCGGAGGCGCCGCGCCACGCGCCCGAGGAACTCGGCAGCTACTCGCGCGAGGGGGTGGCCTGGATCGAGGGGCGCTACCTCACCCTGCGCCCGTCCTTCGGAGCCGCGGACGCGATCTTCGCCTACCGGACCGAGATCGCCTGGGACGCGCCCCGGTCGCGGCTGGTCTTCAGCGAGGCGGAGCGCCTCGACGCGCCCTTCGCCCAGTCCGGCAGCGTCGCGGTGCCGAACCAGTCGGGCATGATCTACCTCGTCACCAACTGGCACGGTCAGTGCCGGCTCGCGGTGCTGTGCCGTCCGACGATCCAGGGTGAGATGTACGGAATGCTGACCACGCTCCACGCGGGCCGCGGGACGCAACTCACCCCGGCCTGCGCGCCGCTCGCCATGATCCCCGACCGGGCGGAGGCGGGCGGGCGCGCCTACGGGCGCATCGCCCCCGATCAGCCCGCCTACGCGCAGTACCGCCCCTATCTCGACCGCGTCCGCGAGGACGGCTACGCGGCGTTCTTCACCGGCCCATCCTGAGCCGCAGGAGACACTCGTCGCGGGCGATGGCCGAGCATTTTCGGGGACGACCCGGGGCGGGTGCCCAGCGTGCCCGGAACCGGCGGCGCGTGCGGTGGTGGTGCACACAGCCGCCGCCGAACCCGTCTCTACCTCTCCGTCCCTGCTTACAGGGAAAACTACAGGCACACTGGGATTGGGATTGCCCCGGCTCCGTCAGTCCGCGTCATGCTCAGACAGACCGCTCAACTCGCCTCAAATTCATGACAGCGTCCAGGACGGCTCGAAAGCTGCCAAGCGATCTGCGAGCGACAGAATTTGTAATTCGAGGGAAACCGACATCGTTACGCAGGGTGCACCCGAGGTCCTGCAGGATCGTCTCCTAAAGCGGCACATGCGCACCGCTGGCGCTGTGTTGCTGTAGGCCGCGGGCTGCGTCGGTCACTGGCTGATGGCCGTTATCATGCGCCGCCCGCCGATTGGGCGTTGTGGATCACCGTGCGACCTCTTGAATATCCGGCAAACGCCACGTCTTGTCGAACAGCGGCCTGCCCGGGCCGTAGAGGCGGAACATCGCGAACCACTTGCCGTGCGGCGCGGTGTAGATCCAGTTGGCGTCGCCATCGGCTGGCGGCTTCGATCTGAAGTCAACGTTAATGGACCCGTCCGTGCTCTTCCTGAGCGAGGGATTGTAGGAGTCGAGCCCAACCCGCGGGGACTCGCGGATGAACCCAGCCGTCTCGACATTGTACACCGTGACTGCCCAAAACTGCTGGGCAGGCACGTCCGCGGGGATGTGCAGCCGGTATGACCTGTCGCCGACGAGTGGGCCGCCCTTGGCGTCCGTGAAGCCCAAAAGGGAGAACGTCGCAGACCCGAGCTTCTCCGGCGGTGCGTAGGCGAGGTAGAAGATCAGTCCGCGCGCATCAATGCCGAGATATTCCGGCGTTTGGAACGAGAAGCCGGTCTTGGGCCCGAGCGTCTCAGGCAGCGTCCAATGCGATCCCGGCCACCAGCCTTCGCTGCGGCTCACGGCATTGATGAACCCCGTCTGCGCCCTGGCGACTGCTGTCCGGAGGGTCGTCTCTCTCCTGGCGTCGGGCTTGAACGGCTTGCCCTTCTCGATGCCGAGGGACAGCAACTGCCCCATGGCGACCAAGTCGCGGTCTTGGACCGGCTCCTCGCCGATCATGCGGACGAGATGGTCGTAGAACCTCGCATCGTAGGGGACGATGCCGTCGAAGAGCTTGCCCGCCATGTCGATGAAGCGCTGGTCGGGCGGAATCGTGGCTTCGATCAGCGGATAGAGGCGGAGCTTCCTGACCAGTTCAATGGCCTTCGCCATGTCGGCGTCGGACTGCGTCTGGGGGATGGCGCGGAACAAGGCGTAGCCGTTATAGGTCGCGGAGTGGATGGAAATGGTGCCGGCGGGTACCTCGCCCTCGAAGCCCGGCGGCAAGATCACATACTTCCCGCCCTGGCCCTTATCGGCGCCCTGCGGCCCGACATCGGTGAGCGGTTTCTGCCAAGCATCCAGCATGGTGCCGAACAGGCCGGCGCCGACAGCCGCCGGGAAGTCGAGGACCACGGGGCCATCCTTGGTGTTGAAGTTGAAGTAGACGTAGAGCGACGAGGCGTTGGGTGTCGTCGTCTGATTCTGCCAGTCGGACGGCTTCGACCAGAAGACGATGTCGCCGTACTTCGCCCCCGCATCCCGGAAGAAGGCTTGGCGCATCACGTCGAAGCTGACGATTGGCATGCCCCAGATGGCAGCCTCCACGGCACGGCCTCGGATGAGGCTGGGCTCCTCAGTTGCAACCGCAGGAGGTGCAGTTTGCTGGGGGACAGCCTCCTCAGCGCGTCCTAGAGTTGCGATCGAGAGAAGAAGCGAAGCTGCGAAAGCCGCCGGCCAGCGAGCACCCATCGCGCCCTCCTCAACAGAGTCTCTCGCGTCGGAGCTTACCGGAATGGTCCTGGCCGAGACGCCGTCGGTACGGTCCGCACGCATGCCCGGAGCTGTCTATCTCGGCATATCGGCGTGCCAATCGGGCTGCTCCAGCGAAACATTGCAGGCGTCATTCGGCTGCTGCGGCGTTCGCTGACTCGGCGTTAGAGAGTATCCCCGTCGCCCCGTCCCGAATGCGTCGGAGATTGGCCGGACAGTTTTTACACAGGCTCACACTGGCGGCTTGGCCTGTGCGGCACTCTCGCGCCGCCCAAACAGCATTGCCTTGATCCGGCCGGGCCCAAGTTCCCGGCTGATGTGGCGGAACCCGAAGAACGGGATCAGCGCGACGAACAGGATCAGCGCGACGCAGAAAAGTCCCTGCATGCCACCGCCGCCGATCGAGGGCACGCTCGCCGCCAGCGTCTCGCCCGCGATCAAACCACCGATCGTATGTTCCAAGATATGCACGGCGATGAACAAAGTAGCGAGAATGAAGGCTTCCAGCACGATCTGATAGATCAGCGGTCGAGCCTGGAAGCGGTGACCGAGCTTCAGATCCTCGGCAACTAGCATCACCTTCGCCAGCACCAACGCGTTGACCAGCGCAAACCCATGGAACACGAAGCGGATGCCGTGCTGTCTCAGCACGATGTCCTCATGCAGGGCGAATAGCCCGAAGAGCACCCAGAGGTAGACAAACATGACCAGGAAGCGCCGGAACTCGTTGACGGCGACCTCCTCCAGCCTGCGCAGGCGATCTGCCCCTTGGCCGCGACCGTCCCCGGCGATCACGCCCTGTGGTGATGTGGGATCAACGACCATGGTTCCAACGCTCCTCCGCCATTTGCTCCAAGGCCTCGGCCAGGATCGGCGCGCCGAGCCTGGCGCTGTGGATTGCCATCAGAACCACCAGCGTCAGGGCCTCATCGCGACTTACCCGGTCGATCGACGACACGCGCGGACTGAATGTTTTCTACTCGATGTGTGTCCACTTAGCCAAGTATAAAGCGCGAAGAGTGTCTAAGGTGCAAAATCTCCGTTAGTTCGACCCGTACCGAGGAGGCGGAGATGATCAGTTCATGGACACGCGGCGGCGTGGTGACCATTGCCCTTCTCCTTGCGACATTCGGAGGAGTCGCACAGGCGGATCCCAGCGTCCGCATCGCTCAAGGCATGGTCACGATCCCCCCGATACGCAGATGAACCGCTTGGAGCGTGACTCGATCACCACGCCCCCGCTCGATGTGAGCGAAGGCGCACAGCGAGCCAGCCAAGGAGCTAAGATCCGGCAGGTGGATCGGCGTGATCACAGCATCGATCAGAGGCTCCTGAGGCACGATGGCGTCTGCGACGACTGCTGAAAGACCGGCCGTCGGGGGCGATCCTGGCTCAAACGAGCCACCGCCGGCCCTAGAGGGGCCGCGAGCATCACGGGGGCCGAAGTGCCAGGAGCGCGGAGATGTTGCGAGACATGGACACTACAGGTTCCGGCTCGGAGAAGGGTCGCCCGGAAAGTCCCGATGTCCGACTGCCCCGGCGCCGGCGATGGGGACGCCTCCTGATCATTGTGGGGGTGCTGCTCCTCGCTGCTGGAGGGTTCACGCTCGCTCACTTCTGGTCGCCGCATGCCGAGTTGCGCGTGACAACTGGACCGCAGGGCGGTGCTGCGCAGCGGTTCATGGCAGCCTTCGTCTCGGTGTCCGCAATCCAGCATCCACGGGTTCACCTGGAACTCGTGCAGGTTCCTGACCTCGCCGCGAGCGCGAAGGCCTTGGAAGACGGCCGGACCGATCTGGCCATCGTGCGCAGCGATGCAGCGGCGCCGGCAAATGGGCAGACCATCGTGCTCCTGCGCCGGGACGTGGTGGCCTTAGTCCTGCCGCCCCACAGCAAGATCAGTTCGGTCGCGAGTTTGGCGGGCAAGACCGTCGGGATCGTGGCCGGGCCGTTGCAGGCCAACAATGCCCAGGCGCTCGACACGCTCCTGAGCTTCTTCGACATCCCGGCGAAGGACGTCAGTCGGGTCTTTCTGCCCGTGGCGGAACTCGGGCAGGCCGTCCAGCAGAAGAAGGTCGCGGCGGTGCTCGCGATCGGTCCGATGGCGCCGGGCGAGGTGGTCGATGTCGTGGCCGCCATCGCGCGCGCGACGAAGGGTACTCCCGGCATCCTGGGCCTCGATGAGGCAGAGACCTTTGCCAAGCGCTTCCCCGGCTTCGAGTCCATCGACGTTCCTGTCGGCGCCTTCCGGGCCAGGCCCGCCACGCCCAGCGACACCGTCACGACACTTGCCGTCACCTATCGCTTCGCCGCTTCGGAGCTGATGACGAACGTCGTGGCGGCCGCCATCGCGCGCTCAATCCTGACCACGAAGGCCAAGCTGATGGCCGCGACGCCCCTCGCCAACCAGATCGAGGCCCCCGATCCTGACGACAAAAGCCCCATTCTCCCGGTTCACCCTGGTGTGGCAGCCTACCTTAGCGGCGGCGACCAGAGCTTCCTCGACCAGTTCCAGAAATACTTCTACGTCGTCGGTATCGGCATCAGCGTCGCAGGATCCCTGTTCGCCCTGGTTTCGAGCTACTGGAGCCGGCGGAGGTCGGATGAGGATTGGCGGCCGATCAAGAGGCTCGTCGAGATCGCGGCTGAGGCGCCCGGCGTCGAGCGATTGGCGTTGGACGCGCTCGAGCACGATACCCAGGCGATCGCTTCATCCGTGCTCGGCAGACAGGGTGGGGCTGTCGGCGGCGAGCGGTTGGCGGCGTTCTCGACGGCACTTGCGCATGCAAGGCATGCCCTCGACGCCCGACGGTCAGCTCTCGGTCCGCAGATGGGGCCGAGCACAGGACCGAAGCCCGCGTCGACCCTTGTCGCGGCCCGGTGAGGCAGCGGCCATACCCGTCAGGCAGGTATCTGATTGTCGTGACGGCTCAGGTAGTTCCAAGAGGGCTTGCTCCAGCGGAACGTTCCAGGCAATCGAGAACCTGTTCCAAGAGCGTGGGTTCGTGGTCCGGACCGATGGTTCTTCGCACGTCCAAGACCCTAATGGACCGATCATGCGGCTCATGCAGGGCTGACAATGTCCGTTGGGGTATACCGATCCGAGACAGCGCGTGAGACACTTTTGGCGTCCCGACAGGGTCGGTTCCGGTTTTCGAGACACGGTCTAGAGTGAGTCCACAGCCTACAGAGACGGCACGGAACCTGTAGCATCGAAGCGCCGAACACGGCGCCACTGCCAAAATCTGAGCCCTTATTCGGCCGGGACTGCTAGGGAATCAGCGGGGCTCTCGTGAGCCGTCCAGCCGCCGGACCGGTAAGCCCTGATGCAGGCTTGGATGCCATAGTAGAGGATGCTGATCTCCACGAGGACGAAAAGGCATGCGAGTGCGGCATCGATGCGATCGTTGAAGACGATCTGACTCATCTGACTCGCATCTTTTGCCGGAGCGAGCACCTGTGCCTGCGCCAATGCCGTCGAATAGCGACTGGCGTGCGAGAGGAAGCCAATAAAGGGATCGGGATGGAAGACTTTTTGTAGGCCCGCCGTCAGGGTACAGATCGCAAGCCAGACTGTCGGGACGATGGTGACCCAGGCATAACGCTCGCGCTTCATCTTGAAGATCACGACCGTGCAGAGCGTCAGGGCGACCGCTGCGAGCATCTGATTTGAGATGCCGAAGAGCGGCCACAAGGTGTTCACGCCACCCAGCGGGTCGGTCACACCCTGGTAGAGGAAATAGCCCCAGGCACTGACGCACAGTGCGGTTGCCACGATGCTCGATCCCCATGATGCCGTGTTGGCGAGCCCCGGTGCAAAGATGCCCAGCAGATCCTGAAGCATGAAGCGTCCCGCCCGCGTACCCGCGTCCACGGCGGTGAGGATGAACAAAGCCTCGAACAGGATGGCGAAGTGATACCAGAACGCCATCATCGCCTTGCCGCCAATGGCGGACGAGAAGATCTGCGCCATGCCAACAGCAAGCGTCGGCGCGCCGCCAGCGCGCGAGATCACGGTGTGCTCGCCGACATCCTTTGCGGTCTGGTCAATCTGCTCAGGCGTAATCGCGAAGCCCCAGTCCGTGACTTTTGCGGCGGCGCTCGCCGACGTCGTGCCGATCTGGGCAGACGGCGAGTTCATGGTGAAGTAGATGCCGGGCTCGATGATGCTGGCCGAGACCAGGGCCATGATGGCGACGAACGACTCCATCAGCATGCCGCCGTAACCGATGAAGCGAGCATTGGCCTCATTGTCGATCAGCTTCGGCGTCGTCCCCGATGCGATCAGGGCATGGAAGCCTGACACCGCCCCACATGCAATGGTGATGAACAGGAACGGGAACAGCGCGCCCGACCAGACCGGACCGGTGCCGTCCACGAACCGCGTCACCGACGGCATCTTGAGGTCGGGTGCGACGAACAGGATTCCGAGCGCGAGCGCTGAGATTGCCCCGATTTTGAGGAACGTCGAGAGATAGTCACGCGGCGCCAGGAGCAGCCACACCGGCAAGATCGAAGCGACGAAGCCGTAGCCGATCAAGAGCCAGCAGAACTGCGTGCCGGTGTAGGTGAAGTAGGGCGACCATGTCGGGCTCTCGGCGATGTTCTGGCCGAAAACGATCGCCAGCATCAGCAAGACGAACCCGATGATTGACACCTCGCCGATTGCGCCAGGACGAATGTAGCGGGTGTAAAGTCCCATGAAAATGGCGATCGGGATCGTCGCCGCGACGGTGAAGGTCCCCCAGGGACTTTCGGCCAGCGCCTTGACAACGATCAGCGCGAGCACGGCCAGAATAATGACCATGATCATGAAGGTACCAAACAGCGCAATGACGCCCGGCACCGGCCCGAGTTCGCCGCGGATCAACTCGCCGAGTGAGCGCCCGTCGCGACGCATCGAGACGAACAGGACCATGGAGTCTTGTACTGACCCAGCGAGCACGACACCGGCCAAGATCCACATCGTGCCCGGGAGGTAGCCCATCTGCGCAGCGAGCACCGGCCCGACCAGCGGCCCCGCTCCGGCGATGGCTGCGAAGTGGTGGCCGAACAGAACATACTTGTTGGTGGGGACGTAATCGAGCCCGTCATTGTGGCGCACGGCGGGCGTGGGCCGGGCCGGGTCCAGGCGCATCACCTTCCCGGCGATGAAGAGCGAGTAGTAGCGATAGGCGAGCAGATAGACCGCAATCGCTGCGACCACGATCCAAAGGGCGTTGATGTGCTCGCCTCGATTGGTCGCAACGATTGCCAACGCGACCGCCCCGAGCGTACCGATGAGAACCCAGGGGCCATGAGATCGAATGGTGGCCGTCATGGCGGACTCCCTCTCTGCTTGAGTTGACCCGTTAGCGATGCCGTATTCTGAATCTATCACCGAAACACTCGGGAGCTATTTGCGCCCGGCGTCACCCCGGGAGCGCCTATGAAACGACGACCGGACAGAAGAGCGGAGCGATAGGGCCTGTCGGCCATCGTTGATGCGCTTCAGATCGGCTCTCATGTTAACGCCTTCCGTGTTCCTACGTCTCCAGAACGTATGTGCCCGGTGCATCCGCCAGCGGCGGGTGCTGCGCGCTGCCCAAAGGCGGTGGCGCGCTCGTCGAACCGCCCCGGTCGGAGAGCCAAGCCGACCAGTCCGGCCACCAGCTGCCCTCGTGCTTCGTCGCGCTCTGCCGCCACTTCTCTGGACTGCTCGCCGCTCCGTTGCTGCCCTCTCGGGTCCAAAAAGCTCCTTTGCCGCCCGGAGGATTGATGATGCCCGCGACATGACCGCTCGAGGCGAGCACGTACCGCACCTCTCCGCCGAACAGTTGCGTGATGCGCCAAGCCGACTCCCAGGGCACGATATGGTCCTTCTCGCAGCCGACCGCATAGGTGTCCTGGCGGATGCGACCGAGGTCGATCGCCTCGTCCTTGAGCATGATCTTGCACGGCTTGATGAGGTTGTTCTCAACATAAGTGTTGCGAAGGTACCAGCTGTGCGCAGCCCGCGTCATGCGCGTGCCGTCGCTGTTCCAGTACAAAAGATCGAACGCGGGAGCCTTGTTGCCCAGCAGGTAGTTGTTGACCACGTTGGCCCAGATCAGATCGTTCGACCGCAGCAGGCTGAACATGTTGCCCATTTCGCGGCTGTCGAGATAGCCGCGCTCCATCATCTGCTGCTCAACGAGGTTGATGGTTGGCTCATCCATGAACACCACCGTGTCGCCGACCCGCGAGAAGTCCTGCGGCGAGACGTTGAAGCTTGCGGAGCTGAACCGCTCGTCGCCCTTGGCCGCCAGTGTGGCGAGGGTGAGCGTCAGGAGCACACCCCCGATGCAGTAGCCCATCGCGTTGACGCTTGGGCTACCGGTGATCTCGCGCACGACGTCGCTGGCTTCCAGCGGACCAAGGTCCATGTAGTCTTCAATACCGATGTCATCCATCGTGGCATCGGGGTTCTTCCAGGAGATCACGAACACCGTGAAGCCCTGGCCAACCAAGTAACGAATCATGCTGTTATTGGGTTGCATGTCGAGGATGTAGTACTTGTTGATCCATGGCGGCAGGATGAGCAGCGGGATCTGATAAACCTGCTCCGTCGTGGGTGTGTACTGAATCAGCTCCGTCAGCTTGTTGCGGTGGACGACCTTGCCGGGCGTGAGTGCGAGGTTGCGCCCTGGTGCAAAAGCCTGCGCATCGACCATGCTGAGGCGCCCGGCTTTCAGATCATCGAGTAAGTTGCGGGCCCCGTCTGCGAGACTGGCGCCCCCGGTCTCGACGGCCTTGCGCAGAGCTACAGGGTTCGACATCAACATCAAAGAGGGGCTCATCGCATCCACGAACTGGCGCAGATGGAAGTTGAGGCGCTGGCGCTCAGCCTCATCCATATCGGCCGCGTCACCCTGCTCCAGCAGCCAATCCGAGGCGAGAAGATATAGTTGCTTGAGCGTCACGTAGGCGGGGTTGGTCCGCCACTCCGGTGCAGCAAAGCGCTTGTCGGTTGAACGAGCGGCCGGTTGGCTGACGGCAGACAAACCGAACAGGCTGAGCCAGCGCTGTCCTGCCTCCTGCCAGGCCTCGAAATATGAGCGCCACAGGCCCTGGTTGAACTCGACCAGCGACATGGCCGCCTTCGGCTTCCCGGCGGAGCGCAGCCAGACCGTTCGCAGGGCCCACGCGATGCTGGCCCAATCGATGGGTACGACCTCACGAAGCGGGTTCGCGTTCCAGATCTCATCGAGGGAGCGGAGCAGCGGATCGCTCGCCAGGCTCTTGCCGAGTTGGTCGGCGCTCGCAGGAAGGCCGGGGAGGCTGAGCGTGCCGGGCATGGTCTGCCATTGCGCCCAGCCGAGATTCTGTGCGGCTTGGGGCGCGGCGGAAAACTGCCCCATCCAGGCGGTCCACATGCCCAGCATCTGATCCGGACTCTGCGGACTGATGGCGCTCGGCGTCGCCTGCTCCCCTTTGCTCTGACCCGACTGCGCTGGACCTCCACCTGTGTTCTGATCCGACATGGCGTTCCTCCCGAGCCGTTATTTGCGGAAGCGGCGGCTTCGACGGCCGGACAGGGAGGCCTGCCGTCACAGCGGAGCATCCCGCAGTGCTTGATCAGCACAATTCTGATCTGAGCAAATTCGATCCGATCGGCGATCCAACCCAGGCGGGGTCGGCGGTACGTCGCGACGAAACTCTCCGAAACCGTCCGGCTGCGAACCGTCTTGGGCTCTCCCAGGGGCTCAAATAATCCCGGCACTTGGCGCCGTCGGCTGACAGTCTGCGGCGAGTGTCAGCAGCTTGGGTGGGCGCAAATCGAACCAAGGCAATCTTCGACCTAACCTGCTCGATCGAAGCGGGCGTCAGGGAGGATGACATGGAGCGCAGTCGCGATCTCGACCCGATCGAGACCCAGGAGTGGCTCGACTCCCTCGACGGCGTCCTGGAAGTCGAGGGCGCGGAACGGGCGCATTTCCTGATCGAACGGGTGATCGACGGGGCGCGCAAGAAGGGCGCCCCGGTTCCGTACTCGGCCAATACAGCTTATCTCAACACGATCCCGGTCGAGAAGCAGGATTCCCACCCCGGCGATCGCGTCCTCGAACACCGCATCCGCTCGGCGATTCGGTGGAACGCCATCGCGATCATCTTGCGTGCCAATAAGGAATCGTCCGAACTCGGCGGCCACATCGCCAGCTTCCAGTCGGCGGCGACCCTCTATGACACTGGATTTATGCATTTCTGGCGCGCGGCGAGCGAGACGCACGGCGGTGATCTCATCTATTTCCAGGGTCATTCCTCACCTGGTATCTATGCCCGCGCCTTCCTCGAAGGCCGCCTCACCGAGGAGCAACTTCTAACCTTCCGTCAGGAGGTCGGCGGAAAGGGCCTATCGTCCTATCCCCATCCCTGGCTGATGCCCGACTTCTGGCAGTTCCCGACCGTCTCGATGGGCCTCGGGCCCCTGATGGCGATCTATCAGGCGCGCTACCTCCGCTACCTGCATCATCGAGGGCACGCCAACACTGACGGCCGCAAGGTCTGGGCCTTCATGGGCGACGGCGAGATGGACGAGCCGGAGAGCCTGGGTGCCATTGCACTCGCGGCCCGGGAGAAGCTCGACAATCTCGTCTTCGTCATCAACTGCAACCTCCAGCGCCTCGACGGGCCGGTGCGGGGCAACGGCAAGATCGTGCAGGAACTCGAGGCCGATTTCCGTGGCGCCGGATGGAACGTGATCAAGGTGCTGTGGGGCTCCGGCTGGGACGCGCTGCTTGCTCGCGATACCTCCGGCATGCTCGCTCGCCTGATGGAGGAGTGCGTCGACGGCGAGTACCAGGACTTCAAGTCGAAGGACGGCTCCTATGTCCGTGAGCACTTTTTCGGCAAGTATCCGGAAACGGCGGCGCTGGTGGCAGAGTGGAGCGATGACGATATCTGGCGTCTGACCCGCGGCGGCCACGATCCCAGCAAGGTGTTCGCCGCCTACAGCGCCGCAGTCAAGCACAAGGGCCAGCCGACCCTCATCCTTGCCAAGACTGTCAAAGGCTATGGCATGGGCGAGTCGGGCGAGGGGCAGAACATCACGCACCAGCAGAAGAAGATGGGCGAGGCGGTTCTTCGCCAGTTTCGCGACCGCTTCCAGATCGATTTGAGCGACGAGCAAATTACGGAGATCCCGTTTATCCGCTTCCCCGAGGGAAGCCCAGAAATGCGCTACCTCCAGGCTCGGCGGCAGGCACTCGGCGGATCGCTACCGGCGCGGCGGCAGAAGTCGCGGAGCCTGCAGGTGCCACCCCTCTCCGCCTTCGCGGCGCAGCTCAAGGAGACGGCGGGCCGCGAGATTTCAACCACAATGGCCTTCGTGCGGGTGCTGAACACACTCCTGCGCGACAAGAACATCGGCGACCGCATCG
This sequence comes from Methylobacterium planeticum, assembly GCF_008806345.1. Classification (GTDB taxonomy): domain Bacteria; phylum Pseudomonadota; class Alphaproteobacteria; order Rhizobiales; family Beijerinckiaceae; genus Methylobacterium; species Methylobacterium planeticum. The sequence continues at coordinate 26,275 of NZ_VZZJ01000007.1, forward strand.
TGCCGATCGTGCCGGATGAGAGCCGTACGTTCGGCATGGAAGGCATGTTCCGGCAGTTCGGCATCTTCAGCCAGGTCGGCCAGCTTTATAGGCCGGAGGATGCCAACCAACTCATGTACTACAGGGAGGATACCAAGGGTCAGATGCTTCAGGAGGGCATCAACGAGCCTGGGGCGATGTCCTCATGGATCGCGGCGGCGACCTCCTACTCGCACTCGGACGCACCGACGATCCCGTTCTACATCTACTACTCGATGTTCGGTTTTCAGCGGGTCGGCGATCTCGCATGGGCCGCGGGCGACATGCGCGCGCGCGGCTTCTTGATCGGAGGTACGGCGGGCCGAACCACGCTCAATGGCGAGGGCCTCCAGCACGAGGACGGCCACAGCCACCTGTTCTCGTCCACGATCCCGAACTGCGTCTCGTACGATCCGACCTTTTCCTACGAGGTCGCGGTGATCGTCCAGGACGGGCTTCGCCGGATGTACGCGGAGCAGGAGGATATTTTCTACTACATCACCGTGATGAACGAGAATTACGAGCATCCCGGCATGCCGGAGGGCGTCGAGGCCGGGATCATCAAAGGCATGTATCTGTTCCGTGAAGGCAAGGCAGGCAGGAAGGGCGGCAAGAAGGATAGCTTGCGGGTACAGCTTCTCGGGAGCGGCACCATCCTGCGGGAGGTGATCGCCGCAGCCGACATGCTTGAGGCGGATTTCGGCGTTTCGGCCGATATCTGGAGCTGCCCGAGCTTCACAGAGCTTCGCCGAGAGGCGATGGCGGCCGAGCGTTGGAACCTCCTGCATCCGACCGAGGCGCCGCGGAAGTCTCACGTCGAGACTTGCCTCTCAGATCGCTCCGGCCCGGTGATCGCCGCAACCGACTACATGCGGCTGTTCGCTGACCAGATCCGCACCTGGGTGCCGGGGCGCTATCGCGTGCTCGGGACTGACGGTTTTGGTCGGTCCGACTACCGCGCCCGCCTGCGCGATTTTTTCGAGGTCGACCGGCGTTGGATCACGGTCGCGGCCCTGCACAGCCTCGCCGAGGAGGGAGCGGTTCCGGGAAGCACCGTCTCCGAGGCCATCGTGAGATATGGCATCGATCCGGGAAAGCCGGGCCCCTGGACCATGTGAGACTGGCGAGACGCGCAGTGGGCGAGCTTCAAGACGCCCCCAGCGGATCGTGATCGAACGCCAGGGTCCGTCAGAGGCCCGGTAGACAGCTGAGACAGGGAGAAAAGCCAGTGGGCATCGAGGTCAAGGTTCCCGACATCGGCGATTTCACGAACGTCCCGATCGTCGAAGTGTTCGTGAAGGAGGGCGACACAATCGGTCCTGAGGATCCGTTGGTTTCGCTCGAATCCGACAAGGCGACGATGGATGTGCCATCGCCGCAGGCCGGAGTCGTCGAGAAGATCCTGATCAAGCTCGGCGATAAGGTCAGCGAGGGCTCACCGATCATCCTACTGAAGGGCGACGCCGACACGAAGGGGGAAGATGCCGGGCCGGCTTTGGCCGACACAGCGGCCCTTGTAACCAAGTCGGAGCCTGCAGTTGCGGCCGTTGCAGCTCCAGCTTCCGCTGCGACAGGGGCTTCAGCAATCTCCGGCTCCGCCATCACAGATTTTTCGCAGGTTCATGCCAGCCCTTCGGTCCGGCGCATCGCGCGCGAGCTCGGCGTCGATCTCACCGTGGTCAAGGGCACCGGCGAGAAAGGACGCATCACCAAGGAGGATGTGAGGGGCCATCTCACTCGTGCAGCCGCCCCCCCAGCCTCTGCGACCGGCGCAATCATGACCGGCGGTATGGGCATTCCGGAGATCCCGACCGTCGATTTCTCGAAATTTGGCCCAGTCGAGACCCGGCCGCTCGCCCGGATCAAGAAGATCTCGGGTCCGCACCTGCACCGCTCGTGGCTCAACGTACCCCTCGTCACGCATACAGACGAGTCAGACATCACCGAGATGGACCAGTACCGCAAGGAGCTCGACACCGCGGGTAAGGAGAAGGGCTACCGCGTCACGCTGCTGGCTTTCCTGATCAAGGCCTCGGTCTCGGCGCTGCGCCAGCATCCGGAGTTTAATGCCTCGCTCTCGCCGGAGAAGGACGTACTGATCCTCAAGCGCTACTACAATATCGGCGTAGCGGTCGATACGCCGGACGGCCTCGTGGTGCCGGTGATCAAGGACGCCGATCGCAAGGGCATCGTCGAGATTAGCCAAGAACTCGGCGCGATCTCGAAGAAGGCGCGCGATGGCAAGCTCGGTGCGGGAGACATGCAGGGCGCAAGCTTCTCGATCTCGAGCCTCGGCGGCATCGGCGGCACATCCTTCACGCCGCTCGTGAACGCGCCGGAGGTCGCCATCCTCGGCGTGCCGCGCTCGAAGATGGCACCGGTCTGGAATGGCAAGGAATTCGTGCCGCGGCTGATGTTGCCGCTTGCGGTCTCCTACGACCATCGCGTCGTCGACGGAGCGCTTGGGGCGCGCTTCACCCGCCACCTCGCTCACGTCCTGGAGGATGTCCGGCGCCTCGCCCTCTGAGGCGGCGCCGACCGACACGAGACATGCGCGACAGGCCAGAGGTGAAGCGATGAGCACGAACGAAGTCCATCTGCCCGACATCGGCGACTTCAAGGATGTCCCAGTCATCGAGGTGATCGTAAGCGCCGGCGACCGCATCTCGGTCGATGACGTTCTGATCGTTCTCGAATCCGACAAGGCGACCATGGATGTCCCATCATCTGTCAGCGGAACGGTGGCGGAGGTCAGGGTCAAAGTCGGCGACAGGATCAGCCAAGGCGACCTGATCCTCGTGATGCAGGCCACGGCCGAGACGGGCGCACCCAAGCCAGGCGTCACCGACAAGGCGAGCAAGGTCGCCCAGGCCGCCGACGGGATGAGCAACGGCGCGCACAAGCCAGGCGAGGGCCAGGCCGGATACGGCACCTCAGCCGCGGGCGCGACCCTGGACGGGACCTCGACGCGCGCAGCACCGACGCCGCAAGGCCTGGTCGCCGGCGAGAGCAGCCGGGCCGAGGTCTTGGTGCTCGGAGCTGGGCCTGGAGGCTACACCGCCGCCTTCCGGGCCGCCGATCTCGGCAAGAAGGTTGTGCTGGTCGAGCGTTGGGCGAGTCTCGGCGGCGTCTGCCTCAATGTCGGCTGCATTCCCTCGAAAGCCCTGCTGCACGCTGCCAAGGTAATCGACGAGACGCATGCGATGGCCGCGCACGGCATCAGCTTCGCGGCGCCGCAGATCGACATCGACAAGCTACGGGGCTGGAAGGACGGCGTGGTCAAGCGCCTGACTGGCGGCCTTGGTGGCTTGGCCAAGCAGCGCAAGGTCACCGTGGTGACCGGCACCGCCCGCTTCGTGAGCCCGCACCAGATCGAGGTCGAGCACGAGGGCGCCAAGCACGTCATTGGTTTCGACCAGGCGATCATCGCCGCCGGCTCCGAGCCGATCCAAATGCCGTTCATTCCGCACGGCGATCCTCGGGTGATCGACTCGACGGGAGCACTGGAACTCGATGGCGTACCGCAGCGCCTGCTCGTGATCGGAGGCGGCATCATCGGCCTGGAGATGGCGACCGTCTATCACGCACTCGGGGCCAAAGTGACGATCGTGGAGGTGATGGACCAGATCATCCCAGGCGCGGACAAGGACATCGTCACACCGCTGATGAAGCGGATCCAGAAGCAGTATGAGGCTATCTACCTCAAGTCCAAGGTGACGAATGTCGAGGCGGTCCCCGAGGGCCTGAAAGTGAGCTTCGAGGGCGGCTCGGCGCCGGCGACCGATACCTTCGACAAGATCTTGGTCTCGGTCGGGCGACGTCCGAACGGCAAGTTGATTGGGGCAGACGCCGCCGGTGTGATTGTCGACGAGCGCGGCTTCATCCCGGTCGACAAGCAGATGCGCACCAACGTCGCGCACATCTTCGCTATCGGGGACGTGGTCGGCCAGCCGATGCTGGCGCATAAGGCGACGCACGAGGGCAAGGTCGCGGCCGAGACGGCGGCGGGCAAGAACAGCTTCTTCGACGCCAAGGTGATCCCGTCGGTCGCCTATACCGACCCCGAGGTAGCCTGGGTCGGGCTTACCGAGAACGAGGCCAAGGGCAAGGGGATCAAGCTCGGCAAGGGCGTGTTTCCGTGGGCGGCGAGCGGGCGCTCGCTTTCGCTCGGGCGCGACGAGGGTCTGACCAAGGTGCTGTTCGACGAGGCCACGGACCGCATCGTCGGTTGCGCGATCGTGGGACCGTCGGCAGGCGATCTGATCGCCGAAGCGGCGCTTGCGATCGAGATGGGGGCCGATGCGGAAGACATCGGCCTGACCGTCCATCCGCATCCGACCCTGTCGGAAACGGTCGGCATGGCGGCTGAGGCCTTCGAGGGGACGATCACGGATCTCTACATGCCGAAACGACCGGCGCACTGAGCAGCCAGGAACGAGCGAGGAAGAAGCCCCTCACGCGTCGTCAATCACACGAGTCGAGGAGAAGCCGTCATGGCACTCGAACAAGGCTACGGGACAGCGGACGGCCCCTATGTCGAGACCAGCCGCAGCGGCTACGACCTGCTCAACGATCCTCTGCTCAACAAGGGTACCGGCTTCACGGACCCGGAGCGCGAGGTACTCGAGCTTCATGGGCTTCTTCCTCCGACCATCGCCACGCTCGACGAGCAGGTCGCTCGCCGCCTGCAAGCGTTCCGGCAACTGCCCAACGACTATGCGCGCTACGTCTTCCTCCGTGGCCTGCAGGACACCAACGAGGTGCTCTTCTACGCGCTCTTGGTGCGTCACCTGGAGGAGATGCTTCCGATCGTCTATACGCCCACCGTCGGCCTCGGTTGCCAGCGGTTCAGTCAAAGCTTCCGCAAGCCGCGCGGCCTCTTTCTGAGCATGCCACACAAGGACCTGATCCAACGGATCCTGAGCCACGCGCATTTCGACGATGTCGAGGCCATCGTCGTGACCGATGGCGAGCGCATCCTGGGGCTCGGCGACCAGGGCGCTGGCGGGATGGGCATCCCGATAGGGAAGCTCTCGCTCTACACGGGTTGCGGCGGTCTGCATCCCGCGACGACGCTGCCCGTCGTACTCGATGTCGGCACCGACAATCCGGAGTGCTTGTCCGATCCTCTCTACATCGGGTGGCGCCATGAACGCGTGCGTGGCCGGGCCTACGATGACTTCATCGAGGCCTTTGTAACGGCCGTCGCCGACCGCTGGCCGCACATTCTGCTGCAATGGGAGGATTTTGCACGGGACAACGCCACGCGGCTGTTGGAGCGCTATCGTGATCGGCTGTGCACCTTCAACGACGACGTTCAAGGCACCGCCGTCGTTGCGGCCGGCACGCTGCTGGCAGCGGTCAATGTCACCGGTGTGCCCATGCGCGAGCAACGCATCGCGGTGCTCGGCGCGGGCGGGGCGGGGAGCGGCATCAGCGCGCTCCTCCTGCAGGCGATGATGGAGGACGGCCTGAGCGAAGCGGAGGCTCGCCGGCGCTTCTTCCTCGTCGATCGTGACGGTCTCCTGGTCGAGGGCATGCCGGATCTGATGCCGTTCCAGCAGCCCTTCGTGCAGCCACGTGAGGCCGTTGCAGACTGGGCGCTGGAGCGCGAAGGCAGGATCGGGCTTGGTGACGTTGTTCGCAATGCACAGCCTAGTGTTCTGATCGGTGTTTCGGGCCAGCCCGGGGCTTTCTCGGAGGGCGTGATCCGGGCCATGGCGGCAGCGGTCAAGCGACCGGTGATCTTCCCGCTCTCGAATCCAACTTCGCGCACCGAGGCGACCCCATCCGACCTCATGGTCTGGACAGAAGGGCGAGCTGTGGTGGGCGCGGGCAGCCCCTTCCCGCCGGTGCTCAAGAATGGTGCCTACGTCCGCGTTGATCAGACCAACAACTCCTACGTCTTTCCTGGGATCGGTCTCGGCGCCATCGCAGTTCAAGCGCGGCGGATCTCAGACGGGATGCTGATGGCGGCGGCTCGGGCGCTCGCAGACGTGTCGCCTGCGCGCCTGAACCCTGATGCCAATCTCCTGCCGCCGGTCTCGGAGTTGCGAGACGTCTCGCTGCGTGTCGCCCAGGCGGTCGCCCTGCAAGCGCGCAAGGAAGGGCTCACCGAGCCAATGGACGCCGGAGACATCTATCAGGCGATCCGGAACAAGATGTGGACGCCGGTCTACCGGCCGTACCGGCGCGGAGGTTGAGATGGCACTTGGTCAAGACGGGACCTCGCATGCCGTCAGCACCCGATACAGTCGATGGCTGTTCGGGGAACCTCGATTGACTTGGCCCTGAGAGTTTCGACTGAACGAAACCATGAAAGCACGCCGACCAACGCAGTGCAGCGCACGGGATAGCCAATATGTAAATGCCAAACAATATCGCAGCCGACGCATAACCAAGTCGACGGCCATTGAGTTAATAGATTATTTTGAGCACTTCAGTCTGTGACCACACATCAGTAGGTCATGATCAGATTTCATACCGTTTCGGGTTGATCAGTTCGGTCTTGCTCTCTGAGGTCACCAGCGGAAGAGGGTGTGATCGCGCAAAGTGTCTGGTTGGGCTCCGAGGTCGCGGCAGCGCTGCTCGACGCGGTCTTGGATCTCGGCCCATTGGGCGAAGTGCTGATTGACAATGGACTCGTCGACGAGCCGTGAGAGATGTTCGGAGGGCTGGAGTTCGGGGGTGGAGGGCGGCCGATCGATCAATCGCAAGCCCTCGGAGACGGCGAGGCCGGTCTCAGTGTGCCAGTCGGAGCCGTCGACCAGCAGCAGGATGGGGCGCTCCTGACCCGCGCCAGCTTCCTGCGCGAACAGGGCGTCACCAACCGCGCAGGTGCGCCGTTGCGGCGGCGGCGGTCGCCAAGCGCGTCGGGCCCGAACTGATTGTAGCGGCGGGCCAGTTGCTTCAGCCCGCGCGGCACGAAGCCGGTGACGGCGGCCACAACCGACACCATCTCCCCTGGGCCAGAAGCCAGATCGCCTGATCGTGCCTTGCCGCGCAGGCTTCCGCACTGATGCGAGTACGCCAGCCCCGTTCCTCAACGCTCAGATGATCGACGATGTGGGCCCTTTTCGCCTCCGCACGAAGGCCAACGGCCTGATCCCACGTCGCCTCAGCGGGGATCCGCCCCGAGCCAATCAACCGGAAATGGTTTGACCTCATCGCCTCACAAACGCCCTGTCGATTGGCAAGAGGCGGATTAGGAGGAACGGAAGTGGTCGATCAGCTAAGCAAACCGGTCGTTCTAACGGGCGTCTCGGGCCGCCATATCCTACCAACAGCCAGCACGATGATCGGAATCAGCACGACGCTGATCGGTCTCGTGAAGCTTCTTGAGCGTGATGCCGGTCCGAGCCGGGTCGACGAGGTCGCTGGCGTCGCTGCCGTCTTCTTCCTGTTCAGCGCCGTAACGTCTCACTTCTCGACGCGGATCGAGAACCGGCCGAGGCTGAGTCGCCTGTGCGAGCAGGTGGCGGACAATCTCTTTCTGATCGGGTTGCTCTGCATAACCGGTGTCGCAGTCTTCTTCGCCTACGAGATGATCTGAGCGCTGGATTCCCCGGCGTTTTATCGCCCGCCGATCCCGAGACAGATTGCGCGGCGTCCTGCTGCATCCGGTCCAATCGGCATAAGGCAGCCAAGGGGCTGCACAACTCGAGCGTGATGACGATCAGACCAACCAACATATTCTCATCCGAACTTGAAAAAATTCGAGTGGCACACGATTGAACTCGTCGAGTCTCAAAGTTGTGCAACGAACCCGATCTGGCTGGAATGATTGCGAATAGGGGATCCTATCGGTCGACACTTTCGTAGAGCACAATGCCTGGCGCTTTCGCGGGGCTCGCCTGTTCACGAGGCTCCGAGGATGCCGGCGATGCCGAGACCGGTGCAGCATCTCTGGCGGAGCATCGGCCGCCGAGAGGAGCGGTGCGACTCAGCGAAGGGAGCCGTCAGCAGCATCCTGTGTTACCAGCCTCTCAGCAACGCGGTGCGCTGCCGACGACTGGAAGGGAACTGAATGACCGACACCGACAAGTTGGCCGAGTTGGAGCGCGAGTTCGAGCGCCTGAACAGCGAGATCAAGAATCCTGGCACCAGCGGCGATCCATCGGCAATCGGCGCATTGATGCCGCGGCTCATCGAGGTGCAGCAGGAGATCTTGGATTTGAGAGAGGGCCAGAAGGATTTCGGGAAGCCTACGAACCCACGAGATCTCTCGAGAGAGCTAAAAAGGACGAGCCCCGCAGCGATATGACCGCTCGGGGCTCCTCCATCATCCAGGTCTGACGATCCACCATGCTCCGACCGGTCTTGAGAGTCGCCGGCCGAATGATTTCGACCGTCGTGGGCTTTGGTGGATTGTTCGAGCGGCACGAGGTCAAATTGTACGAGCTGCAAGGACATCGCTGGGAATGTCACCATTGGTGCCCGCCTCAACTTTGGACGTCGATCAGATCTCGGCGCTAACTTCGAAGGGCTGCAGCGTTGCCGAGAGAATCGGCATTTTTCAGAGTTCCTGCGACCGCGCCCGATTGTACGCGTCTCTGGGCTACCGGTCGGTTGCTTCGGATGCGACCACGAACCTGGGCAACCGGTCACCTTTGGCTGTCGCCGAGCGATACGCGCTCACCCGGTACGATCCAACAGATTGGTGAGATCAATCTTATCGCCGACATGTCGCACGTTGTACTGGCCCGGCTGTTCACCGTCGCCGGCCAATCTCGCGAGCAATCGCCTCAACATCTCGAGCTTCAGTGATGACTAAGACGTATAAACTGGCGGAGGGAGCGGGATTCGAACCCGCGATACCGTTTCCGGTATACACACTTTCCAGGCGTGCGCCTTCAACCACTCGGCCACCCCTCCTTACCCAGCGCGGACCGGCATGAGGCGCCTGCGCGCCTGGGCCAATCCGGACGTTCCGGGTGGGCGTGCTGTACTCGCCACGCCCGCGCTGTGCAAGGCAGAAGGGCACGATCCGGCGAGCAAAAATCGGTGGCGTGGCTGTGCTGCCGCTTCGGCATGGTTGCGACGCCGAGGAGGCGTCAGAATTGGGCCGGGACAAGATCCGGCGGCGGCTCGACCTTGGCTGCGCAGGATCGCATCAGGTTGAGGCAGCGTAGCCGAACCTGCGGATCGCGGATCCAGAGCTCCAGGATCTCGCGGGAACTCTGATCGGGTGCGGATGCATTGACGGGGTCGGGGTCATTATCGAAGAAATCTGAAACCGGAACGCCCGGGTACCGGGCGAACTCCCGGAGATGAACCTAGGTGCGGCTATTCGTCGAGGGTGGGTCGTTCTGCGTCTCAGCGATGTGGGCCGCAGGGGCGGGCCTCGGGGCGTCCGGGGAAAACCCCGGGGATCCCGTGAGGGTGTTCGCGCCTTGGCAGCCGAAATCCGACAGGAGAGCGCAGGGTCACGCATCGCAGGTCCAAGTCCAGCGAGACCGTGACGCCAGGTTGGGGTGCCGCTATCGTCGCTTCATCGCCGCCCCAAGCTGGCGTTCCTCATGCCGCGAGTGTCGCGATGCCCCGCTATACCTTCCAGGTCGTTGTCGGCGACGATGTGCCCGCGGAGCCGTTCGTTCGCGTGCTGGCGAATGCTGATGCGGCTTGGGAGGCGGCGCGGGGCGTGATCGCGGAACTGATGGCGGCGGGCGGCGATGCGCGGCTGCTCACCGCGGCCATGGTCGTGACGGACGAGGCGGACGAGATCGTGTTCGAGTTGCCGTTCTCGGAAGTTCTGACGGTGCAAAGCGGACGGAAGGGACCCGTGCACTGACGCTGAGGCAGCGAGGAGCTGGTCGGCCTGCGGCATCAGGCCAGGACAGGGCACAAAGTATTTGAGGTTGAATGCTTAGCGCAAAGGACTCGCGCTGATCGCTCAAGCTACGCTGAGATCAGACCGAGATCAAAAATCCTCAGGAAATCATGTCGAGCTTTGCGGTCTCAAGTCCGGGGGCGCGGATTGCTTCGGGCAGCGAGGCGTAATCGCGGTATCCGGCTTCCCGGGCCATGGCGTCGAGGGCGATCTGCTCGTTGTCGGCCGAGCCCGTCCAGAGAATGGCACCGCTTGTCTTCTGCCTGATCTGGAAGATACTCATGGAGCGGCTCCGGGTGGGGCGTTGACGAATTGGTAACGATGGTGAGGGCAACTGGTTGCAGGTCGGCGTTCGGAATGGAACTAATCATGAACGATTCCGCCACGTTCCGGCCCTCCGTGGTGATGCTGCCGGATTGACGCCATGAAAGCGCCGGGCTTCCCTGCAGGATGCCGGCGCGGGCGTTCCGGCCCGGTTAAGCGAGACTGGTCCGTGCCAACCCTGCCCCATCGCGCGTTCCGCGCCGCCCTCGTGCTGACCGTCGCGCTGGGCTTCGGCCCGGCGCGGGCGGTGGAGACCGCCTCCGTGCCGGCCCCCGCCGCGCTCGCACCCGCGGTGAGTGTGGCATCGGCGGCCATGCGCGAGGTGGTTGAGCGCGCCGTCGTGACCGGGACGCTCGTGCCCCGCGACGAGATCCTGGTGGCGCCCGAGATCGAGGGCTACCGCATCACCGAGCTTCTGGTGGAGGAGGGCGACCGGGTCGCGAAGGGCCAGGTCCTCGCGCGCCTGTCGCGGGAGATGATCGAGACGCAGGAAGCCGCCAACGTCGCGGCGATCGCCCGGGCCGAGGCCGCGATCGTGCAGGCCAGGAGCCAGATCGTCCAGGCCGAGGCCGCGCAGACGGAGGCGAAGCTCTCCCTCGAGCGGGCGCAGTCGCTGATCCGGACCGGGAACGCCACGGCCGCCACCCTGGAGCAGCGGGTCTCGACCGCGCAGGCCGCGGACGGCAAACTCGCCGCCGCGCGCGGCGGCCTCCAGGCGGCCGAGGCCGACCTCGCCACCGCAAAGGCGCAGGGCACCGAGATCGCGCTGAAGCGGGCGCGCACCGAGATCCGGGCCCCCGAGGCCGGCATCATCAACCGGCGCACGGCGCGCATCGGCGCGACCGCGACCGCCGCGGGCGAGCCGCTGTTCCGGCTGATCGCCCGGGGCGAGATCGAGCTCGAGGGCGAGATCCCGGAAACCTGGATGAGCCGCCTCAAGGTCGGCGATCCGGCACGCCTCGACCTCGACGGCGGGCGCAAGCTCGAGGGGCGGGTGCGCCGGGTCTATCCCGAGGTCGATCGCATGACGCGCCTCGGCAAGGTCCGGGTGTCCCTGAAGGACGATCCCGCTCTGCGCATCGGCGCCTTCGCGCGGGGGACCGTGGAGGTCGCCCGGCGCAGGGGCGTGGCGGTGCCGGTCTCGGCCCTCCTTTTCGGCGCGGACGGGAGCGCCAGCATCCTGGTCGTGCGCAACGAGCGCGTCGAGGCGCGGCGGGTCACGCCCGGCCTGTCGGCCGAGGGCTTCTCGGAGGTGCGCGGCGACATCGCGGAGGGGGATGCGGTCGTGGCGCGCGCCGGCAGCTTCCTGCGCGACGGAGACCGCGTCCGGGCCGTGCCGCAGGCGGGCGCGACCGTCCAGGCCGATGCCGTCGCCCGCTGATCGATCGGAGACCGCATCATGCGCCTGAACATCTCCGCCTGGGCCATCCGCAAGCCGCTGCCCTCGATCGTGCTGTTCATCGTACTGATGACGCTCGGCCTCGTCAGCTTCCGCTCCCTGCCGATCACGCGCTTCCCGAATATCGACATCCCGATCGTGTCGGTGACGATCACGCAGGCCGGGGCCGCGCCTTCCGAATTGCAGACCCAGGTGACGAAGTGGGTCGAGGATTCGGTCGCCGGCGTGAAGGGGGTCAAGCACATCCTCTCCACCATCACGGAGGGATCCTCCGTCACCACGATCGAATTCCGGCTCGAGGTGAACACCGACCGCGCCGTCAACGACGTGAAGGATGCGGTCTCCAAGGTGCGCATGAACCTGCCGCGCACCATCGACGAACCGATCATCAACCGCGTCGAGATCGCGGGCCTGCCGATCATGACCTACGGCGCCTCGGCGCCGGCGATGACGCCGGAGGACCTCTCCTGGTTCGTGGACGACGTGGTGGCGCGGCAGGTCCAGGGCGTGCGCGGCGTCGCGGGCGTCGAGCGCCTCGGCGGCGTCGCGCGCGAGGTGCGCATCACCCTGAAGCCCGACCGGCTGCTGGCGCTGGGCATCACGGCGGCCGACGTGAACCGGCAGCTGCGCCTCACCTCCGCCGACATGGCGGGCGGGCGCGGCGAGGTCGGCGGCCAGGAGCAGTCGATCCGGACGCTCGCGGCCTCGGCCAGCCTCGACACCCTCGCGGCGACCTCGATCGTGGTGCCGGGAAACCGCAAGGTCCGCCTCGACGAGCTCGCCACCCTGGTCGACGGCGCCGAGGAGCCCCGCACCTTCGCGCGCTTCAACGGCGAGCCCGTCGTGGCCTTCGCGATCTCCCGGGCGGCCGGCGCCAGCGACGCCGAGGTTTCGGTGGGCGTCGCCAGGAAGATCGACGACCTGCGGGCCGCCAATCCGGGCGTGCATTTCGACCTGATCGACACCTCCGTCACCAATACGGTCGGCAACTACCACTCGGCCATGATGGGGCTGATCGAGGGGGCGGCCCTCGCCGTCGTGGTGGTATTCCTGTTCCTGCGCGACTGGCGCGCGACGCTGATCGCCTCGATCGCGCTGCCGCTCTCGGTGCTGCCGACCTTCTGGGTGATGAGCGCCCTCGGCTTCTCGCTGAACGCCGTCAGCCTGCTCGCCATCACCCTGGTGACGGGCATCCTAGTCGACGACGCCATCGTTGAGATCGAGAACATCGTGCGCCACATGCGGATGGGGAAATCCCCCTACCGCGCGGCGCTCGAGGCCGCCGACGAGATCGGGCTGGCGGTCATCGCCATCACGGCGACCATCATCGCGATCTTCGCGCCCGTCTCCTTCATGGGCGGCATCGCCGGGCAGTATTTCAAGCAGTTCGGCCTCACCATCGCGGCCGCGGTCTTCATGTCGCTCCTCGTGGCGCGCCTGATCACGCCCCTGCTGGCCGCCTACTTCCTGCGCGACCACGGACCGGATGAGACCCGGGACGGCATCGTGATGCGCGGCTACACCCGCCTCGTCGCCTGGTCCGTCCGCCATAAGTACGTCACCCTGGTCGCCGGCCTCGCCTGTTTCGCCGCCTCGATCATGTCGACCGGGCTGCTCCCGGCGGGCTTCCTGCCGGCCGAGGACGCCGCCCGCACCCTGTTCGTCGTCGAGCTGCCGCCGGGGGCGCGCCTGACCGAGACCGTCCGGGTCACGGACGGTCTCGTGGACAAGATCCGGGCGATGCCGGAGGTCCGCAGCGTCTTCATCGACGGGGGGCGCCAGCTCCCCGGCAAGAAGGAGGTGCGCCTCGCGACGCTCACCATCAACCTGACCCCGAAGAACGCCCGCGAGCTGACGCAGAAGCAGATCGACGTGCAGGTGGGCACCATCCTGCGCAACGAGCCGGACATCCGCTTCTGGGCCCTGCGCGAGGGCGGCCAGCGCGACCTCGCGCTGATCATCGCGGGGCCGGACAAGGCCGCCGTGGCCGAGGTCGCGGCGCGCCTCCAGCGCGAGGCGGCGCAGCTGCCCCACCTCGTCAACGTCATCTCGACCGCGCCCCTCGACCGCACCGAGATCCGCATCGTGCCGAAACCCGGGATCGCGGCCGATCTCGGCGTCTCGACCGATCTCATCGCCGAGACCGTCCGGGTCGGCACGATCGGCGACATCGGCGCCAATCTGGCGAAGTTCAACGCCCGCGACCGTCAGGTGCCGATCCGGGTGCAGCTGCCCGAGCGGCTGCGCGGGGATCTGGCCGAGATCGAGACGCTGAAGGTGCCGGTGAAGGGCGGCGCGGCCGTGCCCCTGTCCACGGTCGCCGACCTCAGCCTCGGGCAGGGCCCGACCGCGATCGACCGCTACGACCGCTCGATCCGCGTCGCCCTCGAGGCGGACATGCAGGGCTCCGACGCCCTCGGCTCGCTCATCGAGAGCGTGATGAACCTGCCCGCCGCCAAGGACCTGCCGCCCGGCGTCACGATCAGCCAGACCGGCGATGCCGAGGTGATGGGGGAGGTCTTCGGAGGCTTCGCGATGGCGATGGGCGCCGGCCTGATGATGGTGTTCGGCGTGCTGGTGCTGCTGTTCGGCTCGTTCCTGCAGCCCGTCACGATCCTGTTCTCGCTGCCGCTCTCGATCGGGGGCGCGATCCTCGGGCTCCTGATCTTCCAGAAGCCGATCTCGATGCCGGTCGTCATCGGCATCCTGATGCTGATGGGCGTCGTGACCAAGAACGCCATCATGCTGGTCGACTTCGCCGTGGAGGAGATGGCGCGGGGCGTCGACCGGGCGACCGCGATCGTGGAGGCGGGCCGCAAGCGCGCCCGGCCTATCGTGATGACCACCATCGCGATGGCGGCCGGCATGGTGCCCTCCGCGATGGCCCTCGGGATCGGCGGCGAGTTCCGGGCCCCGATGGCGATCGCGGTGATCGGCGGCCTGATCGTCTCGACGGGCCTGTCCCTCGTCTTCGTTCCGGCCTTCTTCGTCCTGATGGACGATCTCTCGCGCGGGCTGGTCCGCCTGTTCAGCCGCTTCGTCGGCAAGCGCGACGATCCCGAGGACGAGGCCGCCTTCGCGCATCCGGGCTACGCGGCCAACGATGGGCGGACCTACACGCCGCCCCGCGTCGCGGCGGAATAGGGGCGAGACCCTCGGCTGAACCCATCGGGCCGCTCCGTCGTTGCCGCACCGAACCCGTGCTTGAGTTCGGAGAGACCACGATGGCCGATGTGAATGCCCAGCCCGATGCCCGTGCGACGAAGATGGTCGACGCGCTGGTGCGCTCCCGCCGGGGCAGCCTCGCGGCGGGCGCGGCCCTGGGCGGCCTCGCCCTGATCGCCGGCCTCGCCTTCCGGGCGATCCGGGGCGGCGAGCCCGAGGCGGCGCCGGACACGCCGTTCTCGCAGGTCGACGAGGACGAGGCGCGCCTGATGCTGCGCGCCATGGTGGCGGCGACCGTCGCGGACGGCCTGGTCGATGCCGACGAGCGGCGGCGCCTCGACGAGGCGGTCGAGGCGGCCGGTCTCGACCGCGACGGCCGGGCGTGGCTCGAGGCGGAATTGGCCGACCCTGCCAGCATCGACGCGATCGCGGACCCGGTGACCGATCCCGAGGCGGCGGCCCGGATCTACGCGGCGGCGCGCCTCGCGATCGAGGCGGACACGCTGCAGGAGCGCCAGTTCCTGCGCATGCTGGCCGAGGCCCTGGACGTGCCCGAGGCGGCGACGGGGCGCGTCGACCGCGCGCTCGCCGGCTGAGGCCGGCCTCAGCCGCCCGCGCGCTCCGTCAGGAACGCCCGCATGCGCTCGAGCGCCCGCGCGATGTTCTCGGCGGAGTTCGCGTAGGACAGGCGGATGTAGCCCTCGCCGTGGACGCCGAAATCCGGGCCCCCGATCACCGCGACCCCCGCCTCCTCGAGGAGCGCCGAGGCGAGGGGCTTCGCCTTCCAGCCCGTCCGCTCCACGTTCGGGAAGGCGTAGAACGCGCCCTTCGGCGTGATGCAGGAGACGTTCGGCAGGGTGTTCAGGCCCTCGACCACGAGGGCCCGGCGCCGGTCGAACTCCGCCACCATCTCGGCCACGCAATCCTGCGGGCCGTCGAGCGCCGCGATGCCGGCCCACTGGGTGGCGGCGTTCACGCAGGAATGGGCGTTCACCGCGAGCTTGCGGGCCGCATCGTAGAGGGGCTTCGGCCAGACCGACCAGCCGAGCCGCCAGCCCGTCATCGCGTAGGTCTTCGAGGCGCCGTCGAGGTAGATCAGCCGGTCCCGGATCTCCGGATAGGCCAGGAGCGAATGGTGCGCCTCGCCGTCGTAGGTCATGGTCCCGTAGATCTCGTCCGACAGCACCGCCACGTCCGGATGCCGCGCGAGACCCGCCACCAGGGCGTCGATCTCGCGCTTCGGCGTCACGCCGCCCGTCGGGTTGGCGGGGGAGTTCACGATCAGGAGGCGGGTCCTGTCGGTGATGAGGCCGAGGGTCTCCTCGGCCGAGAAGGCGAAGCCGTTCGCCTCGCGGATCGGCACCGGCACCGGCGTCGCGCCGGTGAACTCGATCATCGACCGGTAGATCGGGAAGCCCGGGTCCGGGTAGAGGATCTCCGCGCCGGGCTCGCCGAACATCAGGATCGCCATGAACATGGTGACCTTGCCGCCGGGCACGATCAGGACGCTCTCGGGCGAGACCTCGACCCGGTGGCGGCGATGGATGTCCCGGGCCACGGCCTCGCGCAGGGGCAGGATGCCGGTGGCGGGCGTGTAGCCGTGGTGCCCGTCGCGCAGGGCCTGGATGCCGGCCTCCACGATATGGGCCGGCGTCGGCATGTCGGGCTGCCCGATGCCGAGATTGACGATGTCGCGTCCCTCGGAGGCCAGCTGGTTGGCGCGCGCGAGCACCGCGAAGGCGTTCTCCTCGCCGATACGCCCGAATGCGGGAACGATCGTGAGCATGGAGCGGCCTCCTCTCAGGGACGATTCAGGACGGACGGCGTCGGGGCCATCCTGCCCCGGTCAGGTTGGTGCAGGCCAGGATCGTGCAGCCAGGATCGTGCAGCCAGGATCGGGGCCGCCGGGACCGGGCCGGCACAGCCCGCGCCCATGCCTCAGCCGTTGGTGTTGGAGCGGTCCGCGAGGCGGCTCGCCGCGTAGGACAGCGCGACGCCGAGCACGCCGAGGATCACGAAGGTCTTGACGGAGGCGTAGAACAAGGCCGGCTCGATGCCCTGATCGGTGTAGAGCACGGCGCCGATGGCGGCGATCGGCACGAGCACGAGGATGAGGAGCGGCGTCAGCGGGTTCATGGTCGGCACTCACGTCTGAAGGGACCGCCGGGATCGCCCACGGCGTCGGTTTCGCGAAAAAAGCGACCGTGCATAGCACCGCCGGGCCGTGCTGGGGACACCCCCGGCGAAAGATTCTGCCGGCCCGCGGCGATTGACGGCGCGGGCTCGCGGCCGGAGCGCCGCGGGGACGATCGCGCCGGTCGATCCTCAGGCGGGGATGCGCACCGTCGCCCGCAGGCCGCCGAGGGGGCTGTCGTGCAGCGAGACGTCGCCGCCATGGGCCCGGGCGATGTCCCGGGCGATGGCCAGACCGAGGCCGGAGCCGCCCGCGTCCTGGCGCGCGTCGTCGAGGCGCAGGAACGGCTTGAACACCTCCTCGCGGCTCTCGAGCGGGATGCCCGGCCCGTCGTCGTCGATCGAGACCAGGAAGGAGCGCGCCTCCTCCCGGCCCGAGATCGCGACGGTCTCGCCGTAGCGCGCGGCATTGGCCGCGAGGTTGAACAGGCAGCGGCGGAAGGCGTCGGGCCGGACCGTCACCAGGGGCGAGCCGTTGAGGTCGACCGCCGCCACGTGCGCGCCGAGGCGCTCGACATCGGTGCGGAGGTCCTCGAGCAGCGCCCGCATGTCCGTCGGCGCGGCGGGCTCGGCGGAATCGCCCCGCGCGAAGGCCAGGTAGGCCTCGAGCATCCGGCTCATCTCGTCGACGTCGCGCAGGAGGTCCTCCACCTCGGGCGTCTGCTCCACGAGGGCGAGGGAGAGCTTGAAGCGGGTGATGATGGTGCGCAGGTCGTGGCTCACGCCGTTGAGCATCGTCGTGCGCTGCTCCATCGCGCGCTCGATGCGCCGCTTCATCTCGATGAAGGCGTGCCCGGCCTGCCGCACCTCCCGGGCGCCGCGCGGGCGGAACTCGATCTCGCGGCCCTTGCCGAACCCCTCCGCGACGGCGGCGAGGCGCAGGATCGGCTTGATCTGGTTGCGCAGGAACAGGATCGCGACGCCGAGGAGCACCAGCGACGAGCCGATCATCCAGACGAGGAAGATGTGCGAGTTCGAGGCGTAGGCCTGGCTGCGCCGCGCGGTGATCCGCATCACGCCGTCCGGAATCGCGACCCGGATCTCGATCAGGCTCGAGCGGCCGACCGTGTCGATCCAGAAGGGCCGCCCGATCTGGCGCTTGATCTCGTCGGACAGGGCCTCGTCCAGGATGGAGAAGAACGGGCGCGGGCCGGGTGCGGGGAGCCTGGCGCCCTTCAGGACGTCGAGGTCGAGGCTCAGGCGCTCGCCCGCGATCCGGGTCAGCGTCTCGGCATCCTTGTCCTGCGGATAGCTCTCGTAGATGTCGATCAGCGCAGCGATGTCGGCCGTCACCGCGGAGGAGAGGCGCTTCGTCACGAGCTGCCAGTGCCGCTCCATGAAGGTGTAGGCGATCACGGACTGGAGCAGCACCACGGGCGCGATGATGATGATCAGCGACCGGGCGTAGAGGCCCTTCGGCAGCGCGTCGCCGATCGCCCGCGCGAGCCTGCGCCAGAGCGTGAGCGGCCCCGGCATCGTCGCGCGCACCCGGCGCGCCTCCCGCATCATCCGCGCCAGGGCGGGGTCGGGCGCGTTCATCGCGGCTCAGTCGATGACGAGGCGATAGCCGACGCCGCGCACCGTCTGGAGGAATGTCGGGTTGGCGGGGTCGACCTCGGTCTTGCGGCGCAGCCGGTTGATCTGCACGTCGATGGTCCGCTCCGCCGCCGCGCCCCCGTTCCCCGCCAGCGCGTCGCGCTCGACATTGGCGCCGCCCGCGGCCGCCAGGATCGTCAGGATCTCGCGCTCGCGCTCGGTGATGCGGATCATCTCGTCCTCGCGGCGCAGCTCGCCCCGCTCGATCCGGTAGGAGAAGGGCCCGAACGTCACCACGTCGCCGCCCGAATCCCGCCTCGGCCCGGAGGCCCGGTTGATGATGTTGTTGAGCCGCAGGATCAGCTCCCGGGGCTCGAAGGGCTTCGGCAGGTAGTCGTCGGCGCCGATCTCGAGGCCGAGGACCCGGTCGTTGGTGTTGTTGCGGGCCGTCAGCATCAGGATCGGGACCCGCGAGGTCTCGCGGACCTTGCGGGCGTAGTCGAACCCGTTCTCGCCCGGCATCATCACGTCGAGCACCATGGCGTCGAAGACGAGGCTCTGCGCCTTGGCCCGCGCCTCGGCCGCGTTGGCCGCCGCCGTGACCCGGAAGCCCTGCTCGAACAGGTAGCGGGAGAGCAGCTCCCGCACGCGCCGGTCGTCATCGACCACGAGGACGTGGGGCGCCTGATCGGACAATTCGTAGCGCGCGCTGGCGGCCCCGCCCGACATCAGGCGGTGCCCCGCGAGCGGCGCGCCATCAGGCGGCAGACGGCGGCGCGCTCGTCGGGCTCGATCATGGCGAGGAGGAAATCGTGGGCCGAGGCGGCGGAGGCGCCGGTCGGCTCGGCGCGGTCGGCGAGCGCGCGCGCGACGCGGCGCGTCTGCACGCGGGTGAGGTCGGCGGCGAGATCCGCCCCCGCGCCGGTGCAGAACAGGAGCCGCTGGCGCCGGTCGCTGGTGCCCGTCTTCTGCTCGACATAGCCCTGTTCGATCAAGTCCTTGAGCACCCGGTTGAGACTCTGCTTCGTGATCCGCAGGATATCGAGAAGTTCGGCGATCGTAAGACCGGGATAGCGCACGACGAAGTGCAGGACCCGGTGGTGGGCGCGCCCGAACCCGTACTCGGCCAGGATCCGGTCGGGATCGCCGACGAAGTCCCGGTAGGCGAAGAATAGGAGCTCGATCAGGTCGTCGCTCGCGACGCCCTGCGCCTCCGGCGCGTCCCGGCCCTGCGCCTCCGGCGCGTCCCGGCCCGGAGCCTCGGCGATCCCGGCCACCGATACCTCTTCGCGCGTCATGGGCCGTGTCACGTCTCGGTCAGTCCCGATTTAAGTCAGTGTTGTTGACATATCTCAGTCCGGTTGATACCCGTCAAGCCTTCCGGCAAGACGGGGCTCCGGCGCCCGCGCGCCCGCGCCCGCCCGCCGGCTTCAAGCCCGATCGATTGACCCCGCGGTCCCGTCCCGGCGGCCCGCGCGACGAGGAACAAGCGCCATGTCCGTGATCCCGTTCGACGAGCGCGAGGGCACCATCTGGTTCGATGGCGCCATGGTGCCGTGGCGGGAGGCCAAGATTCACGTCCTCAGCCACGGTCTGCACTACGGGTCGGCGGTGTTCGAGGGTGAGCGGGCCTATGGCGGCCGCATCTTCAAGAGCCGGCAGCACTCGGAGCGGCTGCGCCGCTCGGCCGAGCTCCTCGACTTCACGGTTCCCTACAGCGTCGACGAGATCGAGGCCGCGAAGGCGCTCGTCCTGAAGACGAGCGGGCTGTCCGACGCGTATCTGCGGCCGGTGGCCTGGCGGGGCTCCGAGATGATGGGCGTGGCGGCCCAGAACAACACCATCCACCTCGCCATCGCGGCGTGGGAATGGCCGAGCTACTTCGACCCGGCCACCAAGATGAAGGGCATCCGGCTCGACATCGCGGATTACCGCCGGCCGGACCCGCGCACCGCGCCCTCGACCTCGAAGGCGGCCGGCCTCTACATGATCTGCACGATCTCGAAGCACCGGGCCGAGAACAGGGGCTACGCCGACGCCCTGATGCTCGACTGGGAGGACAACGTTGCGGAATGCACCGGCGCGAACGTGTTCTTCATCCGGGACGGGGTGATCCACACGCCGCTCGCCGACCGCTTCCTCGACGGGCTCACCCGCCAGACCGTGATCGACCTGGCGCGCCGCCGCGGCTTCGAGGTGGTGGAGCGGCGGATCCGGCCCGAGGAGATGGAGAGCTTCAGCGAGTGCTTCATCACGGGGTCGGCCGCCGAGGTCACGCCGGTCTCCGAGATCGGGCCCTACCGGTTCACGCCGGCGGCGATGACCAAGACCCTGATGGACGATTACAGCGCCGAGGTCCAGCCGAAGGCGCACGCCGCCTGAGGGCTCGCGGGCGGCGACAGGGCCCGGAACCGGGCTCCGTCGCACGCGTTGATGCGGAACATTTCATGAACGAAAGATCCGCGCATGACCAAGCCCACCGCCCGTACAAGCACGACATCCAAGGCCGGGGCGCCTGCGAAGACGGCCGAGGCGTCGAAGGCCGACGCGAACCCGAAGACCGATCCCAAGGACGTCTCGAACCAGATCAAGGATCCGGACCAGTGGACCACGGGGGGCGAGCCGATGACCGGCGCGCAGGCCTCCTACCTCAAGACCCTTTCGGAGGAGGCCAAGGAGCCGAAGGCCTTCGATCCGGACCTCGACAAGGCCGAGGCCTCGAAGCGCATCGACGCGCTGCGCAAGGAGACCGGGCACGCCTGAGGCGGCGCGCGGCCGGGCGCCGCTCCGGCGGGGCCCGGCCGCACCGTGCCGGGGCCTGCCTGCGCCGTTCCGGAATCCCGGCGCACCGGATCGGCGCGAATCGGCGATCGACTTAAAGTCTCCGAAACGAAGCCCGTCTAGGATGCGCCCTCGCACGCGCCACGAGGACGACGACCGATGACGAAGCCGGGACCATGGGGGCAGCGAGGACGCGCAACCCTAGATTGTGTCCGTCGGCTCGTCTCGGATGAGGGCGGCGCCACCGCGATCGAGTACGCCATGGTGGCGGGGCTGATCTTCGTGGCGATCCTCGGAAGCGTGCGCGTCTTCGGCGAGCGGATGACCACGATCTACGAGCGCATCAGCAACAACGTCGGGGCGAGCTTCAACTAGCCCCCTCGGCCCGCGGCGGGGCCCCGAACCGAGGCGCGGCCCCCGGACGGCCTAGCGCTTCCTGGGCTCTGGCCGCTTCCGGGGGGCGCCGCGGCGCGGCGCCTCCGCGGGCTTGGCCGGATCGGTCCAGAACGCCTCGAAGATGTTCTGCATCGCCTGCACGTTCTGCTCCTGCACCTCGGCCCCCGTCCGGAGCATCTGCTGGAACATGTCGAGGGGGGCCTGATCGGCGGCCGGCTCGGCCTTCGGGCCGGCGGGCGCGCGGGGGGCGCCCGGGCGCTTCGGGGCCGCGGCGGGGGGAGGCAGGAAGGCCTTCATCATGTCCGCCCAGAGCGGGGCGGCGGCCAGCAGGGGATTGGCCGGCTCCGGCGCGGCGCGGGGGGCGGGCTCCGGCAGCGTCTGGTTGAGCATCATGTGCACGATGCTCGCCACGATCATACCGGCCATCATCGGCAGCATCTGGCGCAGCACCTGCGAGCCGACACCGCTCGCGCTCGACGCCTGCTGCAGCACCGCCTGGGCGAGGGCCGGGGAGCCGAACATCCCGCCGAGCATCGCCTCGGCGCCTGCCGGGGTCCGGCCCGGGGCGAGGCCGAAGAACTGGGACAGGCCGGTCGGGTCCTGCGCGGCGTTGCGCTGCATCCCGAGGGCGAAGGCCGGCATCAGCGCCTCGAGGGCGCGCCGGGTCTGGTCGGGGGTCAGGCCGAAGGGCTGGCCCATGCCCTGCCAGGCGGCCGCTCCCTGGGCCTGAAGCATGTCGATCGGATTGAACATCGCCGCTGGGCCCTTCATCCACCGGCACCGGGGCGCCACGGGCGTGAACCTCACGCTCGCTCTCAGCTTAGTCCGATTGGGCCACCACTGGCCAGCGCGGGTGCCGATCCGGGGAGCGCCGGGCCCGAATCGCCCGTGGATTCCCCGAAACCCGGCCGATCGCGTGCGGTCTCGGCGCCTCGCACGAGGGCGCGGTCTCGGCGCCTCGCACGAGGGCGCGGTCTCGGCGCCTCACACGAGGGCGCCGGTCCGGGCCGGCGCCTCCGCCAGCACCGCCTCGGCCTCGACCCGCACGGCCTCGGGCAGCGGCGGGTTGGCGGCCCGGATCGCCTCGGCGCGCCGCTCCAGCCGGGTCACGGTGCGGAACGCGAGGGCGATCCCGAGGCTCCCGAACACCAGGGAGCCGACGCCGATTCCGGCGATCACCCCGGGCGGTCCGTAGAGGGCGGCGCCGGCGAGCGCCGGCGGCATGGTGCCGAGGGTGGCCCGGCCCCAGTTCAGCCCGGTGGAGAGGAACGGGAAGCCGAGATTGTTGAACGAGGCGTTCGACAGGAACAGGAGCCCGTTGAAGAACCAGACCGCGCCGCTCACGAAGCAGAAGAACCCGAACAGATCGCCCGCCAGCCCGTCGAGTTCGAACAGGCACATCAGGGGTCCGCGGGCGAGGACGAGGGCGAGCCAGACCACCGCGACGTAGAGGGCGGTGACGAGGGCGCCATCGCGCAGCACGCCCCGCATCCGGTCGAACCGGCCCGCCCCCCAGTTCTGGCCGAGGATCGGCCCGATCGAGCCCGACATGGCGAAGAGGCCCCCGAAGGCCACCGGCGTCAGCCGGTCGATCACCACGTTGGCCGCCACCGCCACGGCCCCGAACTTCGCCAGCGCGTGGGCGATGAAGGCGCTCGCCACCGAGGGCGCGAGGTTCGTCAGCACCGCCGGGAGCGCGATCCGGAACACCACGGGGGCGTCCGAGATCGTGTCGGCGAGGCTCGGCCGGGCCAGCATCCGGTGCTGCCAGACGCCCCAGAGGCCGACGAGCGCGAAGGTCCCGCGGGCCACCCCCGTGGTGATCGCTGCCCCGTCGACCCCGAGGCCGGCCCCGAAGATCAGGAGCGGGTCGAGCCCGGCCGTGACGATGGCGCCCCCCAGGGTCACGTACATGGCCTGGCGCGCGGCGCCGACCGCGCGCAGCAGCCCCGAGAACATCATCCCGGGCCCCATCAGGACGTTCGACGGCAGGGCGATCCAGAGGAAGCGCTCGGCCACCGCCAGGGTCTCGCCCTCGGCGCCGATCATCCGCAGCAGGGGATCGAGCACGGGCAGCATGACGAGGACCAGGAGGGCGGCGACGACGATCCCGTGGAGGGTGCCCGAGGTGGCGAGGCGCCGGGCGCCCGCGTGGTCGCCGGCCCCGATCGCCCGCGAGACCAGGGCGCCGGCCGCGATCATCAGCCCGATATTGATCGAGATGGCGAAGAACTGGACGATGGTGGCGAAGCCCACCGCCGCGGTCAGCTTCGGGTCCCCGAGCTTCGAGACGTAGAGGAGCGAGAGCAGGTCGACGACGAAGATCGCCATCAGGCCGATCGACCCGGTGGCGCTCATCACCACGACGTGGCGGAACGTCGAGCCCGCGACGAAGCGCGGGACCTCGGCCGCCGGCACGGGCCGGCCGGGCAGGCCTTCCTCGCCGGCCTTGATCGGGCCCTCAGGCATCCCGCCTGCCGTCCTGGGTCTCGAGATCGCGGGCCTCGGGCGCGCGGGCTTGGAGATCGCGCGCCTCTGGATCCGGCGCCCCCCGCTCCCGGACCTCCGCCTCCTGCGCCTCGAGGGCGCGCTGGGCGGCGTCGCGGCGCTCGACCCCGATGATGTCGCGGGTCTCGGCGCTCAGCGCCCGGGCGGGGCGCTGGGGAGCCGTCAGGGGCTCGGGCTTCAGCTCGCTCTGGGCGCCGCGCATCCAGCTCGACCCGTCGGGCAGGGCGCCGGCCTGCTGCAGCACGAGGCGCGCCACGTCGCGCTTGCGCACGTCCTCGGCGGTGCGCGCCGCCACCTCGTCGGGCACGCCGAGGCCCTCCAGGGTGGCGCGCCCGAAGGCGAGGGCGGATTCGACGGTCTCGCGCAATTGGTAATCCACGTCCCGGTTCATCAGCTCGACCGCGTGGGTGCGGTCGTAGGCCCGCACGTAGGTGCGCACGCTCTCGAATTCCTCGTGCACCATGTCGACGATCTTGAGGGCCGCCTCCGGCTCGTCGATGCAGATGCAGACGAGCTCGACCCGGCCGATGCCGGCGGCGCGCAGCACGTCGAGCCGGGTGCCGTCCCCGTAATAGACCCGGAAGCCGAAGCGCGAGGCGGAGCGGATCTGCTCCACGTCCTTGTCGATCACCGTGACGCCGACCCCCTCGGCCAGCAGCACCTGGGTCAGGATCTGCCCGAAGCGGCCGAAGCCGATGACGAGGACCCGGGCCTCCGCCGACTCGATCACGTCGGTGCCGGGTTCGAGCGCGGTGCTGGGGCGCCGCGCCAGCGCCGCGTCGAGGGCCTTGGCGGCGACGGGCCCGACCAGCATGGTGAGGGCGGCGAGCGCCACCGCGAAGCGGGTCGCGTTGGCGTCGAGGAGGCCGAGGCCGCCGCCGACGGGCAGGAGCACGAAGGCGAACTCGCCGGCGGGCGCCAGGATGGCGGCGCCCCGCACCGCGTCGAGCCAGGAGGAGCCGAACAGCCGGAACAGCCCGGCCACGAGGGCGACCTTGATCAGGATCGCCGCCGCGGTGGCGCCGAACAGGGCCGGCCACATCGCCCGCACGAGGCCGCCGTCGATCGACATGCCGACGCTCATGAAGAACAGGCCGAGCAGCATGCCGCGGAAGGGCTCGATATCGGCCTCGAGCTGGTGCCGGAAGTTCGATTCGGCGAGGAGGATGCCGGCCAGGAACGCTCCCATGGCCATCGAGAGCCCGACCTCCTGCATCAGGAGGGCGGTGCCGAGCACCACCAGGAGGGCCGCCGCCGTCATCACCTCGCGGGCGCCGCTCGCGGCGAGCAGGCGGAAGAACGGGTTCAGGCCGTAGCGCCCGACGAGCACCACCGCCAGGATGGCCACCAGCGCCTTGCCGGTGGATTGCACCGCCGCCCCGAACCAGAAGCTCTCGCCGCCCCCGCCCCCCGCCGTGGCGAGGAGCGGCATCAGGGCCAGGATCGCCACCACGGACAGGTCCTGGAACAGCAGCACCGCGAAGGCGCGCGAGCCGTAGGGCGTGCCGAGGTCGCCGCGCTCCTCGAGAAGCTGCAGGGCGACCGCCGTCGCCGACAGCGCGAGGGCGATGCCGATCACGGTGGCGGCCGTGCCCGGGAGGCCGAACAGAAACCCGGCGCCGCCGAGGACGAGGGAGCAGATCAGGAGCTGCGCGGTGCCGAGGCCGAAGATGTCGCGGCGCATCGAGACGAGCTGCGACAGGTGCAGCTCGAGCCCGACGATGAACAGGAGCAGCACCACCCCGATCTCCGCGACGCTCGCGGCGGTCTCGGGCTCGGCGATCAGGGAGAAGCCGAAGGGGCCGATCAGCACCCCGGCGACGAGGTAGCCGAGGACGGCGCTCTGGCCGATCAGCCGGAAGATCGGCACGCCGATCACCGCCGCCGACAGGAAGGTCAGGACCGGCGGCAGGAAGCTCGCATGTTCGCTCGGGCTCGCCATCACGGGTCCAGGCTGGAGGGGCCGCCTCCGGGGACGCCGGACGGCGACGTCCCCTCGGAATCCGAACCCTCTTAGCCCAGCGCTCCGCCGCCCGTCACGCCCGCCCCCGTGCCGCACCGCACCCGGCGCGCGGCCCGCCGCTCGGCCCGGCGGGCCGCGAGGAGGCCGCCGACATCCTCGGCCGGGTGCAGCTGCGCTGCATCCGCGGCGTCCTGCCGGGTCAGGCCGATATCCCGCAATTCCCGCTCCGACATGGCGCCGAGCTCGGCGAGCAGGCGGCGGTTCTCGGAAAGCCGGGCGAGGAACCGGGCGAGCGCGGCGGCGATCCCCGCGAGCCCGTGCCGGAGGCGCCCGGCCCGGCCAAGCCGCCCGCCCGCCGCCCGCGATGCCCCGCCTCCCGCTCCGCCGCGCATGTCCGTCGTCTCCGCTGCGGGGCGACGATGCGCGTCGGTGCGCCGGGCGGCCAGGGATGGACCCGCACGGTTCGGCGAAACTGTCTGGGTCAATGTTCAGTACGGTTCGGCGCCGGGCCCGATCCTGACGCCTCCCGGGCGGCGGCGGGCGCTCGCCGTCGGGGCCCGGCCCCCGCCCTCATGGCTCCCCTGCGTCACCGGGAGTCACCACGTCCGGCAAATGTGCTATGGAGGCGCGAGGAGCGGGCGGGTTTCGACCGGCCAGACGGTTGACAGGGGGGGCTCCGCCTCGCCACATCCCGGATCATGAGCGCCGACATCACGAATCCCACCGCCCCGGACGGGGCCCACGCTGCCGCGGCACAGGCCGACGGGTCTCAGGTCGCCGGGGCCAAGCCGCCCCTGGAGATCCTGCTGGCCGCCCCCCGGGGCTTCTGCGCCGGCGTCGTGCGCGCCATCGACGTGGTCGAGCGGGCGCTCGCGATCTACGGCCCCCCCGTCTATGTCCGCCACGAGATCGTCCACAACAAGTACGTGGTCGAGAGCCTGAAGCGGAAGGGCGCGGTGTTCGTGCGCGAGCTCGACGAGGTGCCGGACGGCTCCGCCCCGGTGATCTTCTCGGCCCACGGCGTCGCCAAGACGGTGCCGGCCAACGCCGACAGCCGCGGCCTCACCACCATCGACGCGACCTGCCCGCTCGTGACCAAGGTCCACCGCGAGGCGGAGATCCACCACAAGCGCGGGCGGCACGTCCTCCTCGTCGGCCATTCGGGCCATCCCGAGGTCGTCGGCACCATGGGGCAGTTGCCCAAGGGCTCGATCACCCTGGTGGAGGACCTGGAGCAGATCGCCGCCCTGACCCCCGACGACCCGAACAACCTCGCCTGGGTGACGCAGACCACGCTCTCGGTCGACGACACCCGCCACATCGTCGAGGCCCTCAAGAAGAAGTTCCCGAACATCACCGGGCCGCACAAGGACGACATCTGCTACGCCACCACCAACCGCCAGGAGGCGGTGAAGCAGATCGCGCCCCTCGTCGACGCCCTGATCGTGGTCGGCTCCTCGAACTCCTCGAACTCGCAGCGCCTGCGCGAGGTCGCCGAGCGCGTCGGCTGCCCGATCACCCGCCTGGTGCTGCGCGCCGAGGAGATCGACTGGCCGGCCTTCGAGGGCGTGCGGCGCCTCGGCCTCACCGCCGGGGCCTCCGCCCCCGAGGTGCTGGTCGAGGAGATCATCGACGCCTTCGCGGCCCGCTACGAGGTCACGGTGGACACGGTCTCGACGGTGGTCGAGGACATGTCCTTCCCGCTGCCCCGGGAACTCCGCAGCGAGGCCGCCGAGTAGGGCGCGGCGCCGCCCCCGGGACCGACGGACTTCGTGCAGGGGCGCCCGGTCGGCGCCCCTTCGTTCGTCGAAGTCCCGTTCCGCATGAGCCCAGTCCAGAAGGTGAGCGAAGGCGTGGCCGTCTACACCGAGGTATCCGACGAGGCGCTCACCGCCTTTCTCACGGCCTACGAGATCGGCGGCCTGCTCTCCTACAAGGGCATCGCCGAGGGCGTCGAGAACACCAACTTCTTCCTGCACACCACCGCGGGCTCCTACATCCTCACGCTCTACGAGAAGCGGGTGCGGGAGGACGACCTGCCGTTCTTCCTCAACCTGATGGCGCATCTGGCGCGCCGCGGGCTCGCCTGCCCGCAGCCGGTGCGCAACCGCGACGGCGCGGCGCTCGGGCGCCTGTGCGGGCGCCCGGCCGTGATCGTGAGCTTCCTCGACGGGGTCTCGGTCAAGCATCCGGGGGTCCACCATTGCCGGGCGCTCGGCGGCGCGCTGGCGAGGCTCCACGCGGCCGGCTCCGATTTCGGGATGGTGCGGGAGAACAACCTCTCGGTCGGCGCCTGGCGCGGGCTGTTCGCGCAGGCTGGGGCGCAGGCCGACAGCGTCGCGCCGGGCCTCGCCGAGCGCATCCGCGGCGACCTCGCGGTGCTGGAGGCGGGCTGGCCCCGGGGCCTGCCCGGCGGCGTCATTCACGCGGACCTCTTCACCGACAACGTGTTCTTCATCGGCGACGACCTGTCGGGGCTGATCGACTTCTACTTCGCCTGCACGGACGCCTTCGCGTACGACCTCGCGATCTGCCTCAACGCCTGGTGCTTCGAGGCGGATGGCCGCTTCCACCGGGACATGGCGGGCGCCCTCATCGCCGGCTACGAGGCGGTGCGCCCGCTCGCGCCCGCCGAGGTCGCCGCCCTGCCGATCCTGTGCCGGGGCGCGGCGCTGCGCTTCCTGCTGACCCGCCTCGTCGACTGGCTCAACGTGCCCCCCGGCGCCCTCGTCCAGCCGAAGGACCCGCGCGAATACGACCGCCGCCTGAGCTTCCACCGCACCGCCCGCGACGCGCGCGATTACGGCCGGGCGGGGTGAGGGGCCGGGGCCCGCGCGCGCGCCGGCCCCTTCAAAGCCCCTTCAAAGCCCCTTCAAAGCCCCTTCAAAGCCCCTTCAGATCACCTTCAGCAGCGCCTCGGCGCCGGAGGCTTCGGCCTTGGAGGGGGATTCCTCGATGTTGAGGTTGCGCACGACGCCGTCCTCGATCAGCGCCGAGTAGCGCTTCGAGCGGATGCCGAGGCCGAAGCCGGTGCCGTCCATCTCGAGGCCGGTGGCCTTGGCGAAGTCGGCGTTGCCGTCGGCCAGGAACTCGATGCCCTCGGCGCCGGAGGCCTTGGACCAGGCATCGAGCACGAACACGTCGTTGACGGCGGTGACCGCCACCGCGTCGATGCCCCGGGCCTTGATCTCGGCGAGCTTGGCGACGAAGCCCGGCAGGTGGTTGCGGTGGCAGCTCGGCGTGAAGGCGCCCGGCACGCCGACGAGCACGACGCGGCGGCCCTTGAAGACGTCGTCCGTGGTGCGGGCCTGCGGGCCGTCCGGGCCGTTCACGCGGAAGGTCGCCTGGGGCAGGTGGTCGCCAACCTGAATCGTCATCCGCTGTCTCCTCGGTCGCCGGCCGCCGCGGCGGCCTCTCCGCCGGCATGCGCGCCGCGGGCTGAAGGGTGCGGCCCGTCTAGCGTGGCCGCTGGCGCCTGTCGAGGCGAGAGACCCGGGCCGAGGGCGCTGCACCACGCCGCACAAGGGTGGGGGAGGGCGCTTTGCGCGCTGGACAACGCATCCGGGGGGCGTAGCATATGGGCATGGAGAACCCGCGCCACGGCGACACTGCCTTCCTCGACGGCCAGTTCCTGGTGGCGATGCCGGGGCTGACGGATTCCCGCTTCGCCCGGTCCGTGATCTACGTCTGCGCCCATTCGGCGGACGGCGCCATGGGCATCATCGTCAACAAGCCCGTGACCGACCTCTCGATGCCCGACCTCCTGGTCCAGCTCGACGTGGCGCCCGAGGCGGACGCGATCCGCCTGCGCGAGCGCGTCGGCCACATGCCGGTGCTGATGGGCGGCCCCGTCGAGGGCAAGCGCGGCTTCGTGCTGCACACCGACGATTTCCACATCGACCAGTCGACGCTGATCATCGACGACGGCATCTGCCTCACCGCCACGGTCGAGATCCTGCGCGCCATCGCCAACGGCGACGGGCCGGCGAGCGCCGTGCTGGCGCTCGGCTATGCCGGCTGGCAGGCGGGGCAGCTCGAGAGCGAGATCATGGCCAATGGCTGGCTCAACTGCCCGGCCGATCCGGAGCTGATCTTCCACCCGGCCCTCGACGCGAAGTACGAGCGGATCCTGCGCAGCAACGGCATCGACCCGGCCATGCTGTCGTTGAGCGCCGGGCGCGCCTGAGCGGGCGCCGTCTCGCCGTCGCACACCCCCGCCGCCGGCGCACCCCGAAGGACGCCCGACGCCTCCTCCCGCGCCTATTCGCCCATCGGCGGCGCGCCGACCGCGTCGGGGTTCATGCCCTCGACCGGGGGCTTGCGCCGGACCGGGCGCGGGGCCGCCGAGGCGGTGGGGGCGGCGCCCGGGGTGACGCCGAGGCGGGTCGCCAGGGCGATCGCCCGGGCCTCGGAGAAGCGCAGGTGGCAGAAGCCGTGCGCGCCCTCGCGGGCATAGGTGCGGCAGACCTGCTCGCGGTCGGAGGAGAAGGCGGCCTGCTCGGTGACGATCGGGCGGACGTCCTCCCGGCGGGCGCGCTGGGTCATCAGCTTGTAATTGTCCCGCACCGCCTTGTCGGCGATGCCCCGGGCGGTGTCGAACTCGGCCGAACGCGGGATCAGGCCCGCCGCCGCCGGCCCCCACAGGCCGCGCGGCGTCGTGGCGCAATCCTGGGCCGAGAAGGTGCAGACCGGGTTGCCGCCGAGCGGCGTCACCAGCACGCCGCCCTCCAGCACCTCGAAGCGGAGCGGGCACTCGGCCGCGGCGGCCTCGAAGCGCCCGACCCCCTCGGGCCGTCCCTCGGAGGTCAGGGTCAGGGGCTTGCCGCCGTTGAGCGGCACCGAGCAGGATTCCGTCGGCTGCGAGACCTTGGTGCCCGGCAGCGTCAGGCGCGCCGTCATGGCGGTGCCGGCCCGCTCGAGCTTGAGCGAGCCGTTCAGCCCGTTGAGCAGGAGGTCCTGACCCAGCACGTTGTCGTCGCCGGGCGCCTTCAGCACCACGGGCTTCGGGGGCGCGGCCGGCCGGGGCGCCTCGGCGCCCGGCTCGCCGGGGACGCCGGGGGGCAGCGGCGCGCCGGGCTCCGGCACGCCCTGGGGCGGCGCCTGGGGCACGCCGCGCGGCGGCACCGGGGGCTTGGCCGCGCGACCGATCCCGAACAGTTCCTCGAAGAAGTTCTGCGCGGCGGCTGCCTGGGGCAGGGCGGCGAGGACGGCGAGCGCGAGGAGCGGGGGAACGAGAACGCGGATCGGACGCATCGAGTCTTTCGAGCCGGAGAGCCTGGACGGATGCTGCCGGAACCGGGTTCCGCCGGCAGGATCGTCGGTTCCCCCCGAGTGTAGCACGCGATCGATGGCGCGGGCGTGGCGGCTCGGCAACAAAATCGCCGGGCGGATCGTGGGAAAAGCGGCGCCGCGGCCGGCGAACCGTCAGATCTCTCAGGAGGATAGCGTGCTCGGTGCGGAACCGCCTGCTTCGCCTTGCGAGCCCGCATGGACCTTCTTATATCCGGCGAAGCGCGGGATTAAGCACCGGATTGAGCCGTTTCCGGTGCCGGTTCCGCCCTCACAATTCCATTCCGCACCGCCATGGGCCGAGCTGCTTCGGGGCTCGGCGGTCTGCTTGATCAGAACAACAGAGGGATCCCACCATGGGTAAAGTTATCGGTATCGACTTGGGCACCACCAATTCCTGCGTGGCCGTCATGGAAGGCACGCAGCCCAAGGTCATTGAGAATGCGGAAGGCGCCCGCACCACGCCGTCGATCGTGGCCTTCACGGATGACGGCGAGCGCCTCGTCGGCCAGCCCGCCAAGCGGCAGGCCGTGACGAACCCCGAGCGCACCTTCTTCGCCATCAAGCGGCTCATCGGGCGCACCTACGACGACCCGATGACCCAGAAGGACAAGGGTCTCGTCCCCTACAAGATCGTCAAGGGCGACAACGGCGACGCCTGGGTCGAGGCCGACGGCAAGCGCTACTCGCCCTCCCAGATCTCCGCCTTCACCCTGCAGAAGATGAAGGAGACGGCCGAATCCTATCTCGGCCAGCCGGTGACCCAGGCCGTCATCACGGTCCCGGCCTACTTCAACGACGCCCAGCGCCAGGCCACCAAGGACGCGGGCAGGATCGCGGGCCTCGAGGTCCTGCGCATCATCAACGAGCCGACCGCGGCGGCCCTCGCCTACGGTCTCGACAAGAAGAAGGCCGGCACCATCGCGGTCTACGACCTCGGCGGCGGCACCTTCGACGTCTCGATCCTCGAGATCGGCGACGGCGTGTTCGAGGTGAAGTCCACGAACGGCGACACCTTCCTGGGCGGCGAGGATTTCGACAACCGCGTGGTCGAGTACCTCGCGGCGGAGTTCAAGCGTGAGCAGGGCATCGACCTGACCAAGGACAAGCTCGCCCTGCAGCGCCTCAAGGAGGCCGCCGAGAAGGCCAAGATCGAGCTGTCCTCGGCGACCCAGACCGAGATCAACCTGCCCTACATCACGGCGGACGCCTCGGGCCCGAAGCACCTCGCGCTGAAGCTCAGCCGCGCCAAGTTCGAGACCCTCGTGGAGGACCTCGTGCAGCGCACGATCGAGCCCTGCCGCAAGGCGCTCAAGGATGCGGGCGTCTCGGCCAGCGAGATCGACGAGGTCGTGCTCGTCGGCGGCCAGACCCGCATGCCGAAGGTGCAGGAGGTGGTGAAGGCCTTCTTCGGGAAGGAGCCCCACAAGGGCGTCAACCCGGATGAGGTCGTGGCCATCGGCGCGGCGGTCCAGGCCGGCGTGCTCCAGGGTGACGTCAAGGACGTGCTGCTCCTCGACGTGACCCCGCTCTCCCTCGGCATCGAGACCCTCGGCGGCGTGTTCACGCGGCTCATCGACCGCAACACCACGATCCCGACGAAGAAGTCCCAGACCTTCTCGACGGCCGAGGACAACCAGAACGCGGTCACCATCCGGGTCTTCCAGGGTGAGCGCGAGATGGCGGCCGACAACAAGCTGCTCGGCCAGTTCGACCTCGTCGGCATTCCGCCGGCGCCCCGCGGCATGCCGCAGATCGAGGTGACCTTCGACATCGACGCCAACGGCATCGTCAACGTGACGGCCAAGGACAAGGCGACGAACAAGGAGCACCAGATCCGCATCCAGGCCTCGGGCGGCCTCTCGGACGCCGATATCGAGCGCATGGTCAAGGACGCGGAGGCGAATGCCGAGGCGGACAAGAAGCGCCGCGAGCTCGTCGAGGTGAAGAACCAGGGCGAGAGCCTCGTCCACGCCACCGAGAAGTCGGTGAAGGAGTACGGCGACAAGGTCTCGGAGGCCGACAAGGGCGCGATCGAGACCGCCATCACCGCCCTGCGCACCGCCCTCGAGGGCGAGGACGTGGAGACGATCAAGGCCCGCACCACGGACCTCATGCAGGCCTCGATGAAGCTCGGCGAGGCCATGTACGCGGCGAGCCAGGGCGGCGAGGCCGGCCCGGAGGCGGCCGCGGCCGGCGCCGAGAAGAAGGACGACGTCATCGACGCCGACTTCCAGGAGGTCGACGAGAAGGACCAGAAGAAGCGGGCCTGAGGCTTGCTTTCTGCGCGCGGGCCCGGAGAGATCCGGGCCCGCGCCTCGTCGCGCGATGACGGCACGCTCCCCGGGCACAGCCCCGGGGATCGGCCTATTTGAGGACCTTGGGGCCGGGGAATGTCGAAGCGGGACTATTACGAGATCCTGGGCGTCTCAAAGACCGCGTCGGACGGTGAGATGAAGGTGGCCTTCCGCAAGCTGGCCATGTCCTTCCATCCGGACCGGAATCCCGGCGACAAGGAAGCCGAGATCAAGTTCAAGGAGCTGAACGAGGCCTATCAGTGCCTCTCGGACGGCCAGAAGCGCGCGGCCTACGACCGCTTCGGCCACGCGGCGTTCAGCCAGGGCGGTGCGGGCGGACCCGGATTCGGCAACGAGTTCGGGGACTTCATGTCCGACATCTTCGACAATTTCTTCGGCGACGGGCGCGGCCAGCCCGGACGCGGCGGGCGCCCCGGACAGCCCGGCCGCGAGCGCGGCGCGGACCTGCGCTACAACCTCGAGATCTCCCTCGAGGAGGCCTTCACCGGCAAGGCCGAGACCATCAAGATCCCGACCTCGGTCACCTGCGAGGTCTGCGCCGGCTCCGGCGCCAAGGCCGGCTCGAAGCCGCGCACCTGCCCGACCTGCGCGGGCTACGGCCGGGTGCGCGCCGCGCAGGGGTTCTTCGCCATCGAGCGGACCTGCCCGAACTGCCACGGGCGCGGCGAGGTGATCGACGACCCCTGCGGCAATTGCGGGGGCGCGGGCCGCGTCAGCCGCGAGCGCACCCTCTCGATCAACGTGCCGGCGGGGGTCGATGACGGCCTGCGCATCCGGCTCGCGGGGGAGGGCGAGAGCGGCCAGCGCGGCGGCCCCTCGGGGGACCTCTACGTCTTCCTCTCGATCAAGCCGCACGAGTTCTTCCAGCGCGACGGGGCGGACCTGTTCTGCCGCGTGCCGATCTCGATGGTCACCGCGGCGCTCTCGGGGGAGATCACCGTGCCGGTGATCGACGGCTCGCAGACGCAGGTGCGCATCCCGGCCGGCACCCAGACCGCCAAGCAGTTCCGCATCAAGGGCAAGGGCATGCCGGTCCTGCGCGCGCGCGACGTCGGCGACCTCTACATCCAAGTCTTCGTCGAGACCCCGCAGAACCTGACCAAGCGCCAGCGCGAGCTGCTGCAGGAATTCGACCAGACCGCCTCGGACGAGAACCACCCGGAGAGCGCCGGCTTCTTCTCGAAAGTGCGCGACTTCTTCGACGGCCTGAGCGGGTCGGCGCGCACCTGAGGGGCCCGGGGCCGAAACCCCGGATCGTTTCGCCCCGCGGCCGGTTATGGTTCTGGTGCCACCCCGGCGGCCCGGTCGTTGGGGCGCGGCGCGCGGCGGTGGTGCTATGCACAGCCGCCGCCTTGACTGTAAGAAGGCTTTCGTCGTCTAGCCTATCCCATCCACCCGTCGATACGAGGGACTTCGGTCTTGCCGCCGTTACGTCGTTCCCGCGCGAAAGCCTTGGCTGCAACCGGTGTGGTGCGGGAGCGGCGCGACCCGTTGGAGGACGAGGCGCGGTTCCTGCGCTCGTGGTTCGAGCGCCCCCTCGTCACCGGGGCGGTGACGCCCTCGGGCCGGATGCTCGCCCGCACCATGGCCTCCTATGTCGACCCGCGCCTGAGCGGCTCCGTGGTCGAGCTCGGCCCGGGCACCGGCCCGGTGACGGAGGCGCTGATCCGGCGCGGCGTCGCGCAGGAGCGCCTCGTCCTCGTCGAGTTCAACCCGGATTTCTGCGAGTTGCTGCGCCGCCGCTTCCCGCGGGCCACGGTGGTGCGGGGCGACGCCTACAACATGCGCGAGACGCTGGCCGGCACCCTGTCCGAGCCCGCCGCCGCCACGATCTCGAGCCTGCCGCTCTTCACCAAGCCCCTGGAGCAGCGCCTCGAGCTCCTGAACTCGGCCCACGACCTGATGCTCCCGAGCGCCCCCTTCGTGCAGTTCACCTACGCGGTGGTGCCGCCGATCCCGGCCCGCTGCCAGTCCGGCAGCTACACCGCGAGCGGCTCCAACCGGGTCTGGCTGAACCTGCCCCCGGCGCGCGTCTGGGCCTACCGCCGTCCCTGACGGCCGGGCCTCGCCCGACCCGCTCAAGCTGAACGGGACGCGCCCCGCCTCCGTCAGGGTGCATTCATGCGTTGCGGCCTAACCCTGTTCCCGATGCCGGCCGTCCCCGCCGGCGCGTTGAGCAGGAGTTCGCCCGTGTCCGTCACGACCATGTCTGTCACGCCCGTGTCCGCCACGCCCGTGTCCGCCAGGCCCATGAGCACGCGCTGGTCCGCCCGCGTCCGGATCCTGGCCGCGGCCCTCGCGCTCGCCGGCGGCCTCGTGGCCGCCGCGCCCCGCGCCGAGGCCGCCCCCGTCGCGCCCTCCGCCGCCGTCGCGGACAGCGCCGAGACCGGCATCATCGCGGTGCGCGGCGGCCACGGCTGGGGTCACCATCACCACCACCATCGCGGCTGGGGGCATCGCCACCACGGCTGGGGCCACCGGCATCACGGCTGGGGTCATCGCCACCATGGCTGGGGCCACCGGCACCACCATCACCACCACCGCGGCCGCTGGTAGTCGCCAGCACCGGGCCGGCCGCGGCGCGCAGGGGCCTCTCCCGGACGGGGGAGGGCGCGCGCGCCGCGCCTCAGCCGATCCGTTCCAGCACGGTCGCGCGTTCGGGGGGCGCCTCGCCGAGCCGGTAGGCCGCGCGGAGCGCCGCCTCGGCCCGGTCGGCCG
Organism: Methylobacterium planeticum; assembly: GCF_008806345.1. Classification (GTDB taxonomy): domain Bacteria; phylum Pseudomonadota; class Alphaproteobacteria; order Rhizobiales; family Beijerinckiaceae; genus Methylobacterium; species Methylobacterium planeticum. The sequence goes on from NZ_VZZJ01000007.1 coordinate 62,712, forward strand.
CGGCGGCGTCGCGGGCATGCACGATCCCGAGGAGGCCGGTGGCGTCGCCGGGGCGGGCGAGGTCGGTGAAGCCGACGGCCGGGTCGATCGGGTCCTGCGGCCGGGTGCGGCCGCCCCCGAGGCCGATCACCGCGAGACCGATCTCCCGCGTCGCCACCGCGGCGACCGTCCCCGGGGCCCGGACCTCGCGGACGATCTCGGACCGGGGCAGGTGCCGCTCCGGCGCCTCGAGGAGGTCCGCCGGCCCGTCGAGCGCGGCCACCATCCGGGCGAAGACCTCGGCGGCCCGCCCCGAATCCAGGGCCTCCCCGACCCGCGCCTCCGCCTCGGCGTGGTGGGCGGCGAGGCGCCCGATCACCAGCATCTCGGCGGCGAGCGCCAGCGTGACGGCGTGGAAGCGCGGCTCGCGCCGGCGCCCCGTGAGGTAGTCGATCGCGTAGGCGACCTCGACGCCGTTGCCGGCGGCGCTGGCCAGGGGCGCGTCCATGTCGGTGATGAGCGCCACCGTGCGCAGGCCGGCGCCGTTCGCCACGGTGGCGATGCTGCTGGCGAGATCGCGCGCGGCGTCGTGCTCCGCCATGAAGGCGCCCGAGCCCGTCTTCACGTCCATGACGAGGCCGTCGAGCCCCGCCGCGAGCTTCTTCGACAGGATCGAGGCGGTGATCAGATCGAGGGATTCCACCGTCGCGGTGGTGTCGCGGATCGCGTAGAGGCGCCGGTCGGCGGGGGCGAGGTCGGCGGTCTGGCCGATGATGGCGCAGCCGACGGCCCGGGTGACGGCGCGGAAGCGGTCGAGATCCGGCCCGACATGGTAGCCCGGGATGCTCGCGAGCTTGTCGAGGGTCCCGCCCGTATGGCCGAGGCCGCGCCCCGAGATCATCGGCACGAAGCCGCCGCAGGCGGCCACGATCGGCCCCAGCGCCAGGCTCACCGTGTCGCCGATGCCGCCGGTGGAGTGCTTGTCGAGGACGGGGCCGGGCAGGTCCCAGGCGAGCACGGTGCCCGAGCGCGTCATCGCCCGGGTGAGGGCGATGCGCTCGGGCAGGGACAGGCCGCGGAAGAACACCGCCATGGCGAAGGCCGTCGCCTGCCCCTCCGTGACGCTGCCCTCGGTGAGGCCCGCCACGAAGGCGGCGATCTCCGCGTCCTCCAGGGTGCCGCCGTCGCGCTTGCGCCGGATGATCTCCTGCGGAAGCCTCACGCCTCCGCTCCGAGCGCGGCCCTGAGTTCCCCGAGCAGGCTGCTCGCCCCGAGGCGCAGGGTCGCCGGGCCGGCCCAGTCCGGCCCCATCGCGCGGTCGGCCAGCGCCAGGTAGGCGGCGGCGTCCGCGACGCGGCGCAGGCCGCCCGATACCTTGAGGCCGGCCCGGCGCCCCTCCGGCAGGCCCCGGATCACCCCGAGCATCGCCTCCGCGGCCTCGGGCGTCGCCGAGACCGGGCTCTTGCCCGTCGAGGTCTTGATGAAGTCCGCCCCGGCCTCGAGGGCGAGGCGGCTCGCCGCCGCGATCGTCGCCGGGTCCGCGAGGGTCCCGGTCTCCAGGATGACCTTGAGGCAGGGCTTGCGGCAGACGTCGCGCACCGCCTCCACCATGGCGCGGGCGGCCTCGCGGTCGCCGCGCTGGAAGGCCCGGTAGGGCAGGACGAGGTCGATCTCGTCCGCGCCGTCGGCGATCGCCTCCTCGGTGTCCTCGACGGCGCGCTCCACGTCCTCGCCGCCGCCCGGGAAATTGATCACCGTGGCGACCCGCACCCCCGAGCCCGCGAGCGCCCGCGCCCCCTGGCTGACGAATTGCGGCCAGACGCAGATCGCCGCGACCCCGCTCGCCCGGGCCTCGCGGCAGAGGGCGTCGACCCGGGACGGGGTGCAGGTGTCGCCGAGGTCGGTGAGGTCGAGGAGCGGCAGCGCCCGGCGCGCCACCGCGGCGGCATCGAAGGGGGGCTCAAGCATCGTGCGGGCTCCAGGCGGGCATCGGTTCGACCTCGAGGCGGCCCACGAAGGCGGCGACGAGGCGGACGAGATCGGAGGCCACGGCGGCCGCCGCCTCCTTGGTCTCGGCGTGGCGCGGGTCGCCGCCGCCGATCCCCGCCGCGCGGTTCGTCACCACCGAGAGGGCGGCGACCCGCAGGCCGAAGAAGCGGGCGAGGATCACCTCCGGCACCGTCGACATGCCGACGAGGTCGGCCCCGAGGCGCCCCGCCATGCGCACCTCCGCGGGCGTCTCGAAGCTCGGGCCGCAGAACCAGGCGTAGACGCCCTCGAGCAGGGGCACGCCGCTGGCCTCGGCCGCCGCCCGCAGGGCCGCGCGCAGGGCCGGATCGTAGGCCTGCGTCATCGGCACGAAGCGGGCGTCGCTGGCCTCGCCGACCAGGGGGTTGAGGCCCGCGAGATTGAGGTGGTCGGTCAGCATCACGAGGCTGCCGGGGCCGGCCTCCGGCATCAGCGAGCCCGAGGCGTTGGTGAGGAGGAGCGCGCCGGCGCCGAGCGCCCGGGCCACCCCGATCGGGGTGCGCATCACGGCGGCGTCGCCCCGCTCGTAGGCGTGCGAGCGGCCCTCGAAGACGAGGACGGGCCGCCCGGCGAGGAGGCCCCTGTGAAGGGTGCCGCCATGGCCGCTGACGCCGGGCTCGGGGAAGCCCGAGATGCCCGCGTAGGGCCGCGACAGGCGCCCGGACAGGCTGGCTGCGAGGGGCCCGAGGCCGGTGCCGGTGACGATGGCGCAGGCGTAGGGCCCCGCGAAGCCCGCCTCGCTCAGGGATTCGGCGGTGCGCGCGACGATCGGGTCGGCCGGAATCTCAGGCATCGGCACGGAGCGTCTCCGGCCCGAAGGATTCGGGCAGCAGCGCGTCGAGGGTGTAGCTGCGCCGAAGGCCCTCCGGCCCCGCCACGTGGACCGGCGTCGCGCCGGGGGCGAATTCCCGGATGCGCTGGCGGCAGGCGCCGCAGGGCGTGACGAGACCCCGGCCCTCGCCGAGCACCAGGATCGCCCGGATGGCGCGCCCGCCCCCCGCCACCATGGCGGCGATCGCCCCGGCTTCCGCGCAGGTGCCGACCGGATAGGCGGCGTTCTCGACGTTGCAGCCCGCGTGGATGCGCCCCTGCTCGTCGCGCAGGGCCGCGCCGACCGGGAAGTTCGAGTAGGGGGCGTGCGCGTTCGCGCGCACCGTCTTGGCCGCCTCGAACAGGGCCGAGAGGTCGGGGGTCACCGGGCATCTCCTGCGGCCGCGCCCGCTGAACCGTCGATCGACGCGGCCTCCATGCGTGATCTTTGGCACCGGGCCCGCCGGCCTGTCGAGGGCCGAGATCGACAAGGCCCGGGCAGGCTCCTATGACGCATCGGAGGATCGGCGAGCCGGGAGAGCAGGATGCTGGGCCGTTACGAGCGCGGGGCGAGCGGCGAGGCTGTGGTCGAGTACGGCGACGGCACCATGCGGGTGATCAAGCCCGGCAGCTTCGTGCGCTGCGCGGTGACGGGCACGGCGATCACCCTCGATGCCCTGCGCTACTGGAGTGTCGAGCGCCAGGAAGCCTTCGCGACGCCCGAGGCCGCGCTCCAGCGCCTGAAGGAATCCGGCCGGCCCTGAGCCGGCAGCCGGTCCGCGCCCACCGGGCGCGGGGCCGAGGCGGGGAAGCCCCGCCGACCGGAGACCGACCGATGAGCCTTCACACTTGGTGGCTGTTCTTCAGCGCCGTCTTCCTCCTCTGCGGCACGCCGGGGCCGAACATGCTGCACGTGCTGACGCGCAGCGTCCGGCTCGGCGTGCGCCGGACGATCGCCACCATGGCGGGCTGCCTCAGCGCGATCCTGCTCGTCCTCGCGGCCTCGGCCGCCGGCCTGAGCGCGGTGCTGGTCGCTGCCCCGACCCTGTTCGAGGTGATCCGCTACGCCGGCGTCGCCTACCTCCTCTATCTCGGCGTCAAGGCGTGGCGGGGCGCCGACGGGCCGATCGCGGCCGAGCCCGGCGCGCTGCCGGCCGGCCCCCGGCTGACGGCGCCGCGGCTCGTCCGCGACGGGTTCCTGATCGGCCTCAGCAACCCGAAGCTGCTCCTCTTCGCCACCGCCTTCTTCCCGCAATTCATCGACGGCGGCGCGCCGCAGGCCCCGCAATTCGCGATTCTGGTCACGACCTTCGCGGGCGCGGAGCTGTTTTGGTACGGGGTCTACGCCCTCAGTGGGCAGCGCCTCGCCGCCTTCCTGACGCGCCCGGGGCTGAAGCGCCTGTTCGACCGGATCACCGGCGGGCTCTTCCTGGGCTTCGGCGCGGCGCTGCTCGGCTTCCGCCCCTGACGCGGATCAGCCGCGGCAGAGCGGCGCGACCTGGGCCCGGATGGCCGCCGCGTCGGCGAAGATCAGGCGCACCGGCAGGGTCGGGACCTCGTGGCCCGCGGGCAGGCGCACCGCGTCCTTCTCCGTCGTGACGAGGCCGGCCCCGCGGCGCGCCGCCTCCGCCGCGAGGGCCGCGAGGTCCCGGGCCGTGTAGGGGTGGTGGTCCGGGAAGGCGCGGGTGGCGACGATTTCGGCGCCGGTCGCCCGCAGGGTGTCGAAGAACTTCTCGGGACGGCCGATCCCCGCGAAAGCGAGGACCCGGCGCCCCGGTGAGGCGCCCGCCTCCGGCACCAGCCGCGCCCGGTGGACGGGAAGCCCCCGCACGCGCGCCTCGGCCGCCACCGCCTCGCCCGCCCGCCCCTCGCCGACCAGCACCACGCCGGCGACATGCGGCCATTGCCGGGGAAGCGGCGCCCGCAGCGGACCCGCCGGGAAGGGCCGGCCGTTGCCGTTCCCCGAAGCCGCGTCGACCACCGCCAGGGCGAGGTCCTTGATCAGGCTCGGGTTCTGCAGGCCGTCATCCATCACGATCACCCGGGCGCCCGCCGCCGCGCAGGCCAGCGCCCCGGCGACCCGGTCGCGGGCGACGAGGGTCGGGGCGTGGCGGGCGAGCAGCAACGGCTCGTCGCCGACATCGCGCGCCCGGTGCCGCGCGGGATCGACCCGAACCGGCCCGGCGAGGCGCCCGCCATAGCCGCGGCTGAGGAAGGCCGGCTCCGCGCCGAGGTCGCGCAGCAACGCGGCGAGCGCGAGGGCGGTCGGCGTCTTGCCGGCGCCCCCCAGGGTGAAGTTGCCGAGGCAGAGCACCGGGCAGGGAGCCCGCGCGCCCGCCCGGTCCATCCGGGCCGCCGTCAGCGCCCCGTAGGCGCTCCCGAGCGGGGCGAGGAGCCGGGCGGCGGGGTGATCCGGCGCGGCCGACCAGAACCGGGGCGGGCGGATCATGCGGGCCGCTCCCGGCCCTGCGGGGGGCGCCGGCTCACGCGCCGTGCAGGGCCGCGAGCTTCATCTGCGCGATGAAGGGGTCGAGGACCGCGAGGGTGCGCTCCACCGCGCCCTCGAAGGGGCGCAGCGCCCGCTGGCCGGCCACCGCCATGCTGCGGATGCGGAGCGGATCGGCCAGGAGCGCGCCGACGCTCGCGGTGAGCTCGGCGGCGTCGGCGACCGCGAGGGCGCCCTCCGCGGCGTCGAGCGCGCGGTAGACCTGCGTGAAATTGTGCGTGTGGGGTCCGTGCAGCACGGCGGTGTCGAGGCGGATCGGCTCGATCGGGTTCTGGCCGCCATGGGGCACCAGGGAGCCGCCGAGATAGACCAGCGGGCTCAGGCGGTAGAACAGGCCGAGCTCGCCGATCGTGTCGGCGACGTAGACGTCGATGTTCGGCTGCGGGCGCCCGCCCGCGGCGCGGCGGCTGGAGCGCAGGCCCGCCGCCGCGGCGCAGCCCGCGACCGCCTCGCCCCGGCGCGGATGGCGGGGCACCACGATGGTGAGGAGGCGCGGCAGGCGCTCCTTCAGGGCCGCGTGGGCCTCGGCCACCATCTCGTCCTCGCCCGGATGCGTGCTCGCCGCGACCCAGATCGGGCGGTCGCCGATCATCTCGCCGAGATAGGCCGTCTGCTGGCGGTCGGCCGGGGGCACGGCCGAATCGTATTTGAGGTTGCCGGCGATGCTGACCCGCGGGGCGCCGAGCCGGGCGAAGCGCTCGGCGTCGTCCTGGGTCTGCGCGAGGCAGATGGCGATGCGGGCGAGCAGCGCCTGGGCGGTGCGCGGCGCGCGCTCCCAGCCTTTGAAGGAGCGCTCGGACATGCGCCCGTTGACGAGGAGCAGGGGGATGTCGCGGGCATGGAGCGCCACAACCGTGTTCGGCCAGATCTCGGATTCGGCCACGAGGGCGAGGTCGGGCTGCCAATGGTCGAGGAAGCGCTCGACCCAGCGCGGCGCGTCGAGGGGCATGTACTGGTGCACGGCCCCGGCGGGCAGACGGTGGCCGATCAGCTCGGCCGCGCTCCGGGTGCCCGTGGTGACGAGGACCGAGAAACCGCGCCGGATCATGCCCTCGACGAGGCCGATCAGCGACAGCGCCTCACCGATGCTGGCCCCGTGCATCCAGACGAGGGAGCCGACCGGGCGGGCGCGCCCGGGCAGGCCGCGGCGTTCGGTGAGGCGGCCCGGATCCTCCTTGCCCCGGCGCGAGCGCCAGGCGAGCAGCCCCGCCACCGCGGGCTCGCCGAGATAGAGGCCGTAGCGGTAGGCCCGCAGCGGCAGGGTGAGGGGCGGGGCCTTCATGCGGGCGGCCCCACCCGGTCGGGGCGCCCGACCAGGGTGTAGGCCCGGTCGTGCACCCGGTTCATCTCGGCCTCGAGGCGCTGGCGCAGGGCCTCGAAATCCTCGGGCTCGTTCTCGCGCGGGACGTGGATCGGCTCGCCGAACACCATCGCGCCGCGCCCGAAGGGCAGGCCGAGGCAGGCCCGGTCCCAGCTGTTGAAGCGGATGTGCCGGCTCGTCACCACCGCCACCGGGACGATCGGGCGACCCGAGAAGCGGGCCAGCGTCAGGATGCCCGCATCGGCCCGGCGCGAGACCTTGGGAACGTCGGCGCTGAAGGCCACGGTCTCGCCGTCGCGCAGCGCCCGCACCATCGCCCGCAGGCCCTCGGCGCCCCCCTTGGCGCGGACGTCGCGCACGGCGCGGCCGCGGGCGCCCGAGGCGCGCATCACCCGGACGCCGAGGCGCTCGAGGGCCATCGTGTTGATGTTGCCGTCGGGGTTGCGCGAGATGATCGTCGCCACCCGGTCGTGCGGCCGGCGCATGAAGGCGATCATCAGGTGCTGGCCGTGCCACATGCCGGCGATGAAGGGCGAGACCCCGTCGAGCCAGGCATCCGGCCCCGTCGGCTCGACGACGAAGCGGTTGGTGCGCCGGACGAGGTCCAGGTACCCGGACGCAACCCGGCTGAGGGCGCGCTGGACAGCTGGGCGGCGGCTGATGCGTTTGACGAGGCTCATGTCTCGCTTCTGAGGCCTGCGGCCCCGCGGGTCCGCAATTGCTCTGGGCCGGATCCGGACGCACGCGCGACCTCGGTGACGGACCGGCTGGCGAACCGGACACCACCGGAGGCGCGGGCTGTCTAGCCCCGATCTCGTTGCGGGCGCAACCGGGGCCGGCGCGCCGGAACGCGGCCTAGGCCGCCGAGGCGGCGAAAAAGCGGCGCCGCGCTTGTTTAGATCGGTTCCAATGTATAAGTTGGAATCGATCTAATCTGAGAGGCAATGCGATGATTCTGGCGAATTCGGGGGGTGTTTCCACCGATTCCGCGGCCGCCGAGCGCCACCGCGCCTTCGTGCTGCAATACGTGCAGCCGGCGCTCGCCGGCCTGATCGACGGCTCGGTCTCGACGCTGGCACCGATCTTCGCGGCGGCCTTCGCCACGCACAGCAACTGGGCGACCTTCCTGGTCGGCCTCGCGGCCTCGGTGGGGGCGGGGATCAGCATGGGCTTCACCGAGGCCCTCTCCGACGACGGCCGCGTCACCGGGCGCGGCTCGCCGCTGATGCGTGGGATCGTCTGCGGCGTCATGACGGCGCTCGGCGGGCTCGGGCACACGCTGCCCTACGCGATCCCCGATTCCTGGCCGAACGCCTTCGCGCTCGCCACCGGCCTCGCGGTGATCGTGGTCGCGGCGGAGCTCCTGGCGATCTCGGCAATCCGCACGCGCTACATGGCGACGCCGTTCTGGCGCGCGACCCTGCAGGTGGTGCTCGGCGGCGTGCTGGTGCTGCTCGCGGGTGTGGTGATCGGCAATGCCTGAGGCGAAGGCCGGCCTCGCTTGACACGGGGCCGGCCGAGCCGCGATGCGGGGGGCCGCACGCCTGCCCCAACCCTCGCGATCCGCATCCGGCCCATGGCGCCTCCCGTGTTCCGTCTCGCCCACCTGACCGACCCGCATGTCGGCCCGCTCGCGCGGCCCCGGCTCCGGCAGCTCCTGAGCAAGCGTGTGACCGGCTACGCCAACTGGCGCCGCGGGCGCTCGCGCAGCCACGACATGGCGGTGCTCTCCGCCCTCGTGGCCGACCTGCGGGCGCAGGCCCCCGACCACATCGCCTGCACGGGGGACCTCTGCAACATCGGCCTGCCGAGCGAGTGGGAGACGGCCCGGGGCTTCCTGGCCGAGCTCGGCGCCCCCGAGAGCGTCAGCTTCGTGCCGGGCAACCACGACGCCTACGTGCGCGGCTCGCTCGAGGGCCTGCTCGATGCCTGCGGCCCCTTCACCTCCGACGATGACGGGCGCACCCGCGCCTTTCCCTACCTGCGCCGCCGGGGGCCGCTCGCCCTGATCGGCCTGTCCTCGGCGATCCCGACGAAGCCCTTCGTGGCGAGCGGGCGCCTCGGCCCGGCGCAGCTCGCCGCGGCCGAGACCATGCTGCGCATGCTGGCGCAGGAGCAGGAGCGCCCCTGCCGCGTGGTCATGATCCACCATCCGCCCCAGCCCGGCGGGGCGGCGGCGGGGCGCGAGCTCAAGGACGCGCGCGAGTTCACCGCCCTGATCGGGCGGACCGGCGCCGAGCTGATCCTGCACGGCCACAACCATGTCGGCAGCGTCGGCTTCATGCCGGGGCCGGACGGGGCAGGGGTGCCCATCGTGGGTGGGCCCTCGGCCTCCGCGCGCGTGGGCAGCCATGACGGGGTGCACGGCGGCCACGACGGCATGCCGGGCCGGCGCGCCGCCTACTACCTCTACGCCTTCACGCGCGAGGGCGGGCGGCACGCGATCACGGGCCTGCGCCGCGGCCTCGACGGCGACGGCACGGTCACGGATCTCGGGCCGCTCGCCCTGACGCAGGGCTGAACAGAGGCCGCCCCTGCTCGGGGCGACGCGCGTTCAGGCCGGCGGACGGGCGCTGTGCGGGGGCTGCTCCGGGATCAGGCGTCGGCGAAATGCAGCGCGCCGCGCTCCTGGCGGGCGATGGTCGCCTCGTAGCGCTCGGCCTGCAGGCGGGTCAGCCCGGAGATCAACGCGGTCGAGCCGCGATAGACCGTGTAGGTCCCGTCCTGGGTCGGACGAACACGAATCATCATCATCTCGGACATGGGAGCCACCCTGCCTTAGAAGGTTGATCGTCGAACGCTTGTACGATGCAGCGACGTTAACCCGTCGTTCAGACAATGCAAGTCCTCGCCGCCGCCTGTCCGGGCAGTATCGGTGCTGCGCTGCGATAAGTTCCTCAAGTTGTATGCAGTTTTGCCGGCTTGGAAGGAAAGATGTCTTCTGTCGGCGACCGGCTCGCGTCGCGGCAGCCCCGGCCCGGAATTCCCTCCTGCGCTCCCGTCCACGCCATGGGCGCCCTGCCTGCCGGGCAGGCAGGACGGACATTTTCGCCCGGACGGGCGAGGTCGCGTTGCAAATCCGCCCGGATGCAATCCGGGGCGCATTTTCCGGAGCGATCGTCTATGGTCCGCCCCGTATCCGGCCGCTAAGGTCGGGACCGCGAGGGAGACGGGGAGGAGGGCGCGCGATCGGAGCCGCGGTACGGGACTTGCTCCGGCCGTGCGGCCCGGCATTCGCCGGGGCGCGGCAGGGTGTTTCCCCCGGCCTACGCGCAGTCCGAAAGCCGCCGGATCCCCCGAGATCGAAGCTCGTAGTCAGGACGCGAGACAGCGCCGAATGGATGTATTCCTGCAGCAACTCATCAACGGCCTGACGCTCGGGTCCATCTACGGCCTGATCGCCATCGGCTACACCATGGTCTTCGGCATCATCGGCATGGTCAATTTCGCCCATGGCGACGTCTTCATGGTCTCGAGCTTCGTCGCCCTGATCCTGTTCCTGCTGCTCACCACCTGGCTCGGCCTGTCCTCCATCGCGCTGGCGCTGCTGATCGTGCTGGTGCTCACCATGGTGCTCACCGCCCTCTGGGGCTGGGCGATCGAGCGGGTGGCCTACCGGCCGCTGCGGGGCTCCTTCCGCCTCGCGCCCCTGATCTCCGCCATCGGCGTCTCGATCTTCCTCTCGAACTTCGTGCAGGTGACGCAGGGCGCCCGCAACAAGCCGACGCCGCCGATGCTCAACGGCGGCATCACCCTCCTCGACCAGGGCGGCTACGCCGTGACGCTCTCCTACAAGCAGTGCCTGATCATGGCGGTGACCGCGGTGCTGCTCCTCGGCTTCTGGTACCTCGTCCAGCGCACCTCGTTCGGCCGGGCGCAGCGCGCCTGCGAGCAGGACCGGCGCATGGCGGCGCTCCTCGGCATCGACGTCGACCGCACCATCTCGCTGACCTTCGTGCTCGGCGCCGCCCTCGCGGCCGTCGCGGGCGTCCTCTACCTGCTCTATTACGGGGTGGTCTCGTTCTCGGACGGGTTCGTGCCCGGCGTGAAGGCCTTCACGGCCGCCGTGCTCGGCGGCATCGGCTCGCTCCCCGGCGCGGTCCTGGGCGGGCTGATCATCGGCCTGATCGAAACCTTCTGGTCCGCCTATTTCTCCATCGAGTACAAGGACGTGGCGGCCTTCTCGATCCTCGCGATCGTGCTGATCTTCATGCCCTCCGGCATCCTCGGCCGGGCCGAGGTCGAGAAGGTTTGAGCGCGATGCAGGCTTCGCGAACCGGTCCGTCGGACGGCGCGGCGTCGTTCCCCGACATCCTGCGGGATGCCGGCCTCTACGCCCTCGTGGCGCTCGGGCTCTGCATCCCGATCGTCAGCTTCCGGACCGAGCTGAGCCAGAACAGCGCCCTCGACCTCGTGCCCCGCTGGGGGCTGGTGGCGGGGCTCTGCGCGGCGGTCTTCGTCGTCCGGGTCCTGCAGCGCCTGGTCCTGGCCCGGCGCGACGCCCGCAAGGCGCTGACGCCCTCCGCGCATCAGGCGACCGAAGCGGTGCACGGCGAGCCGAATGCCGGCCAGCGGGTCTCGCGCCTCGCCGTGCCGGTCTTCGTCGGATTCGCCCTCGGCCTGCCCCTGATCGCGGTCCTGGCCACCGGGGGCCTGAGCCAGTCGCGCTACTGGATCGACCTCGGCATCCTCATCCTCACCTACGTGATGCTGGGCTGGGGCCTCAACATCGTGGTCGGGCTCGCGGGGCTGCTCGATCTCGGCTACGTCGCCTTCTACGCGGTCGGCGCCTACGCCTACGCGCTGCTCTCCACCACCTTCGGGCTCTCGTTCTGGGTCTGCCTGCCGCTGGCCGGGCTGTTCGCGGCGCTCTGGGGCATGCTGCTCGGCTTCCCGGTGCTGCGCCTGCGCGGCGACTACCTCGCCATCGTGACCCTCGCCTTCGGGGAGATCATCCGCCTCGTCCTGATCAACTGGGTCGACCTCACCGGAGGTGCCGCCGGCATCTCCTCGATCCCGCGGGCGACCTTCTTCGGCATCCCCTTCACGGCGGGCGACGACGGCTTCGCGGCCCGCTTCGGCCTCACCTTCGATTCGATGCACCGGAACGTCTTCCTGTACTACCTGATCCTGGCGCTGGCGCTCCTCACCAACGCCGTCACCCTGCGGCTGCGGCGCCTGCCGATCGGCCGGGCCTGGGAGGCGCTGCGCGAGGACGAGATCGCTTGCCGCTCGCTCGGCATCAACACCACCACGACGAAGCTCACCGCCTTCGCGCTCGGCGCCATGTTCGGCGGGTTCGCGGGCTCGTTCTTCGCCGTCCGCCAGGGCTTCATCAGCCCCGAGAGCTTCAACTTCCTGGAGAGCGCCATCATCCTGGCGATCGTCGTGCTCGGCGGCATGGGCAGCCAGGTCGGCGTCGCGGTGGCGGCCATCGCGATGGTCGGCGGCCCCGAGATGCTGCGCAACCTCGGCTTCCTGAAGGCCATCTTCGGCGAGGGGTTCGACCCGAGCGAGTACCGTCTCCTGCTCTTCGGCCTCGCCATGGTGGCCATGATGGTCTGGCGCCCGCGCGGCCTCATCTCGGTGCGCGTGCCCTCGGTCGCCCTCAAGGAACGGCGCGCCATCGCGGGCAGCCTCGTGCGGGAGGGGCACGGCTGATGACCGCCCCGATCCCCCAGCGCGACGCCGTCCTCACCGTCGAGCACCTGAGCATGCGCTTCGGCGGCCTGCTGGCCGTCAACGACCTCTCCTTCGTCGTCCGGCGCGGCGACATCACGGCCCTGATCGGCCCCAACGGCGCCGGCAAGACCACGGTGTTCAACTGCATCACGGGCTTCTACAAGCCGACCGAGGGCATGCTGACGCTCCGGCACGCGGACGGCACCGGCCACCTCCTCGAGCGGCTGCCGAACCACGCCGTCAACCGTCGGGCCCGGGTCGCCCGCACCTTCCAGAACATCCGCCTGTTCCAGGGCATGACCGTGCTGGAGAACCTGCTCGTCGCCCAGCACGCGCCGCTGATGCGCGCCTCGGGCATGACCGTGCTCGGGTTGCTCGGCGTCGGCGGCTACCGTTCCGCCGAGGCCGCCGCCATCGAGCGCGCCAAGGCCTGGCTCGACCGGATCGGCCTGATCGCCCGGGCCGACGACCCGGCCGGCGACCTGCCCTACGGGGCCCAGCGCCGCCTGGAGATCGCCCGTGCCATGTGCACGGAGCCGGTGCTGCTCTGCCTCGACGAGCCGGCGGCGGGGCTCAACCCCCGCGAATCGCTGGAGCTGAACGCGCTGCTGCGCCACATCCGCGATGTCGACGGCACCTCGGTGCTGCTCATCGAGCACGACATGTCGGTGGTGATGGAGATCTCGGACCACGTGGTGGTGCTCGATTACGGCGTGAAGATCGCCGACGGCACGCCGGGGGAGATCCGCTCCGATCCGCGGGTGATCGCGGCCTATCTGGGCGTCGAGGACGAGGAGATCGAGGCGGTCGACGCCGAGGTCGGGCTCACCGTGCCGGTGACGGGAGCGGAAGCATGAGCGTCGCGGGCATCAACGTCCTGGTCGAGGAGACCCGCGCCCGGCAGGCGGCGGCGCGCGCGCCGCTCCTCTCGGTCCGTGGGGTCTCGGCCTATTACGGCAGCGTCGCGGCGCTGCGCGAGGTCGACCTCGAAGTGGCCGAGGGTGAGATCGTCACCCTCATCGGCGCGAACGGGGCCGGCAAGTCGACCCTGATGATGACGATCTTCGGCAGCCCCCGGGCGCGCTCGGGCAGCATCACCTTCGCGGGCCGGGACATCACGCGGCTGCAGACGCACGAGATCGCGCGGCTCAACATCGCGCAATCGCCCGAAGGGCGGCGCGTCTTCCCGCGCATGAGCGTCTACGAGAACCTGCAGATGGGCGCGACGCTCCACGCCGGGCGCTACTTCGCGGAGGATCTGGAGCGCGTCTGCACCCTGTTCCCCCGCCTGAAGGAGCGCCTGAACCAGCGCGCCGGCACCATGTCGGGCGGCGAGCAGCAGATGCTCGCCATCGCCCGCGCCCTGATGAGCCGGCCGAAGCTCCTCCTCCTCGACGAGCCCTCCCTCGGCCTCGCGCCCCTCGTGGTGAAGCAGATCTTCGGCGCCATCCGTGACCTGAACACCCGGGACGGCATGACGATCTTCCTCGTGGAGCAGAACGCCTATCACGCCCTCAAGCTGGCGCACCGGGGCTACGTCCTCGTCAACGGGCGCATCACCCTGAGCGGGCCGAGCCGCGCCCTGCTTGACGATCCCTCGATCAAGGCCGCCTATCTCGAGGGCGGACATCCCGTGCCGGATGCGGCCGGGCAGCCGGCAGGGGCGTGACAGGTGGGCGAGGGCATTCTCTTCGAGGAAAGCTCGATCGGGCTGTTCCTGCTCGTGACGGTGATGATGGGGGGCTGGGCCGCCTGGATGACCGCGCGGGGCATCGCCCAGGGCTGGCGCCCGTTCTGGCAATGCGCGCTCGCGCTGCTGGTCCTGGCGGGTGCCGTGCGCTTCATCCACTTCGCGCTGTTCGAGGGGACGCTCCTCTCGCTGCACTACTACCTCGTCGACGCGGCCGTCGTGCTGATCGTCGGCGCGATCGGCTTCCGGGTGAAGCGCACCCGGCAGATGACCACCCAGTATCGCTGGCTCTACGCGCGCACCTCGCCACTGACCTGGCGGGAGCGCGCGCAGGATCCCGCGCCCGAGCAGCCCTGAATCCGTCCGGCTCCGCGCGAACCTTGCGCCTGCCCGGATGGCCATACGGAGAGTGAGACCATGAGAACGACATTGCTGGCCGGCCTGGCCCTCGGGCTACTCCTCTCGGGGGGAGCGCAGGCGCAGATCAAGATCGGCGTCGCCAGCCCGGTCACGGGGGGCAGCGCGGCCTTCGGGGCGCAGATCCGCAACGGCGCGAGCCAGGCGGTGGAGGACATCAACAAGGCCGGCGGCGTGAAGGTCGGCGACAAGAAGCAGAAGTTCGAGCTCTCCACCGGGGACGACGCCTCCGACCCGAAGCAGGGCGTCTCGGTGGCCAACAAGTTCGCCTCGGAAGGCGTGAAGGTGGTCGTCGGCGACTTCAACTCCGGCGTCTCGATCCCGTCCTCCGACGTCTACCAGGATGCCGGCATCATCCAGATCACCCCGGCCTCGACGAACGTGAAGTTCACCGAGCGGGGCAACTGGAACACCTTCCGGACCTGCGGCCGCGACGACCAGCAGGGCGCGGTCGCTGGCGAGTACCTCGCCAAGAACTTCAAGGGCAAGAAGGTCGCCTTCATCCACGACAAGACCCCCTACGGGAAGGGCCTCGCGGACGAGACCCTGAAGGTCTTCAAGGCCAAGACCGGCGGCAAGGAAGCCGTCTACGAGGGCATCAACCCGGGCGAGAAGGACTACTCGGCCCTCGTCTCCAAGCTGAAGCAGGCCGGCGTCGACGTCGTCTACTTCGGCGGCATCCACACCGAGGCCGGCCTGATCGTGCGCCAGATGCGCGACCAGGGCCTGAAGGCGCCCCTGATGGGCGGCGACGGCATCACCGACAAGGAGTTCGTGCAGATCGCCGGCCCGGGCTCGGAGGGCACCCTGATGACCTTCTCGCCGGACGCCCGCAAGAACCCGAACGCCAAGGACGCGGTGGCGGCCTTCAAGGCCAAGAACATCGATCCGGAGGCCTACACCCTCTACGCCTACGCGGCCGTGCAGATCCTCGCCAAGGCGATCGAGGAGACGGGCTCCACCGACGGCAAGAAGCTCGCCGACTACCTGCACCAGGGCAAGCCGACCAAGACCGTGATCGGCGACATCGCCTACGACAAGAAGGGCGACATCACCCGGCCGGACTACGTGATGTACATGTGGAAGAAGAACGCCGCCGGCAACATCGATTACAGCGGCAACGAGATCACGCAGTGATCCGACGCCGGGCGCCGCACCGCGCGGCGCCCGTCACCGGCACCCGATGCAGATGCCGCGGGGGACCGGGTCGGCCGTGATCTGATCCGGGCGCGAGGCCTTCCGGGCCCCGCGCCCTTTTTTGTCCGCGGCCATCTCGCGCCGCATCCGGTCGGCCTGCTTCCGCATCGGGGTGCCCGGCGACAGGGCCCCGCCGGGGGCGGGGGTGCGCGCCTGATCCCGGCGCAACTCGCGCAGAAGGCTCTCAGCCTCCCGCCCGGCCTGCGCCGGCTGCAGGGTCGAGACCGAACCGTCCCCAGGCGCGGAGCCGTCCCGGGCCGAGGCCGCGGCGGGGGCGAGGGCGGCGGCCAGCAGGACGGCGATCAGGAATCTCGGAATCATGCGATCTCGACGGGCGAACCGGGCCGGACGTCAGGGAAACGCATCGTCGCGCCGATTCAATCGACGGTGCCGTCGCGCACGAAGCCGTGCGCCGGGTGCGGAAGCGGACCCTCGGGGTGGGATCTTGGCCCCCCCCCGGCGCGAAGGTGCGGTTTTCGGGCTTGCGGCGCAGGGTCTCAGCCCAAGCACCATTGCCATCAAGCTTGGCATCGGCAAAGTCTAGGGGGCACGGGGCGACGGACCCGCAGGCAGCCCGATGTCAGCAACAGACAGCCAGCTCACCCAATTCCAGGCCCGGGTCTCGGGTCTCGCCAAGGCGGCCGCCCGCGACGAGCGCCTCGCCACCGACTATGCGCGGCTCGCCGCCTACATGGCCAAGGACGGGCGCGTCTCCGCCGTCGACCTGTTCGAGAGCCTGAGCCGCCATCACGCCATCCGCGCCCTCGAGGAGCGTGGCCAGCTCGAGGCCACCGTGCACGCCCAGCACGAGGACAGCGAGACCTGACCTGACGGCGGGGATTTCCCCCGGCTCAGACCTGCGCGCGCTTCAGCGCCTGCGCCGCGCGCCCGCCGCCGAGATGCTCCGCGTCCGGGTTGCGCAGCTCGCGCATCCCGGGTGCCCGGCCGGTGGTCAGGAAGACCAGAACCGTCAGCGCCAGGATCCATTTCGAGGCCATCGCCCTCGCCCTCATGCTTAAGCGATGGGCAATAGGATCGATTGCTTTCACGTTTGTTGCGCTGCGATGGCTCGCGGGTGCGGTCCGCCGCTTTCCGATTGCGTGGTGAAGAAAGGGTTTCCTCGCCCTGCGCCGGCTCAGGCCGCCCGCGTCCGCGGGGCGACGGAGACGAGGCAGGTTGGCGCCAGCGCGCGGGGCGCGTTGACCGGCGGCTCCGCTGTCACCCGCTCGGCCTCGGGGGCGGGCAGCGCCGCCTCGACCCGGTTCCGCCCCTGGCGCTTGGCCGCGTACAGGGCCTCGTCCGCCGCCTTCAGGAGGTCTCCGGAGCCGAGCCCGCGCATCCCCTCGGCGCCGTGGGCCGTCGCGACGCCGATGCTGATCGTCACGATCCCGGGTCCCGGGAGCCCGGGATGCGGAAGGGCGAGGTCGGCCACGATGCGGCGCAGAGCCTCGGCCGCCGCGCGGGCCGCCTCGGAGGCGGTGCGGGGCAGGAAGGCCACGAATTCCTCGCCGCCGTAGCGGGCGACGAGCCCCCCGCCGGCCTCGACCGGTCCGCGCAGCGCCTCGGCGATGCGGATCAGGCAATCGTCGCCGACCGCGTGGCCGGCGGTGTCGTTCAGGAGCTTGAAGCGGTCGATGTCGACGAGGAGGACGCTGAACCAGTCCCGCTGCGCGGCGGCGAGGTCCCAGGCCCCGTCCAGGCGCTCCGTGAAGAGCCGGCGGTTGGCGACGCCCGTGAGCGGGTCGGTCTCCGACAGGATGGTGAGGCGCGCATTGGCCTCCGCGAGGGCGGCGGCCTGCGCCTTCTCGCGCAGGCCGAAGAGGAAGCTCCGCTTCGTCTCCCACTCGCGCGAATAGGCGAGCTTGAGCGGCACCAGGATGAGGCTCGCCACGAGCAGCGGCACGCCGGAGCCATTCGGCCCGCTGAGGCCGAGCGCCAGGACCGAGACCACGTAGAGCCCGAACGCGCAGCCGCAGAACCAGAGGCTGTGCCGGAACGGCATCGGGGCGATCATGCCGACCACCAGGGGCACGATGGCGGCCAGGATCAGGTAGGTGTCGGCGTGGCCCGTGGGCACGATCCAGGCGCTGTTCAGGACGATCGCCATGTCGACGAGGCTCGTCACCAGCACCGCGAGGGTCTGCTTCCGGGAGGAGGGGTGCCCGCGCAGGACCAGGATCGCCGCGAGCGCCAGGGGCACGAAGATTCCGAGGGTCAGCCCGGCCGGCACCGCGACCGCCTCGGCCCCGAAGGCGTCGAGGTCGACCTTGAGGGACAGGATGTTGAAGGCAATGAAGACGAGCAGCCAGGACTGGAGATACCAGCCGGCGACCGGCGCGACGGTTGCGTGATACTTCGCTTCGAGCGGCGCCGGCAGCGTGAGCACCCACCAGGGGCGGCTCAAGCCGTCCTCAATCAGTGATTGCATCAAAGCGGATGACTCGTCCGGTGCGTTAGTCGCCGGCGAGCCTTAGCATGAGCGGTTTTGATTGATGGTAAACGAAGCGCGACCGAAATGAACGGTTTCGACGCCTCCGTTCGTCTTGGCCCCGCCGCGTCGCGGCGCTCAGCCCAGCACCTTGATGGCGCTCACGATCGCCGCGCAGGCACGCAGGTTCTCGAGTTCCTGCGGATGGACCGGGACGTGCGCGACCTCCAGGTGGGGCAGGCCGCCGGCGAGGGCATCCTGCGCCCGCTTGATCTCCGCGTTGAGCTCGATGATCTCCTCGCAGGCGAGGTGGAACAGGCGGGTGGGATCCTTGTGCAGCTCGGCCTCGATGCCGCGCGCCGTGCGCATCTGATCGGTCAGCCGCCGCGTCGAGGCGCGGCTTCCCTTGCCGAAATCGTGCTTGATCACGTCGCTCATGAGGCCGTCGGTTCCCTGGGCCCGCGGCCGCGACGACCGAAGGTCCACGATCCTTAGCATGGAACGCGGCCGATGCCGCCACGCTCGGTTGCCGGCGCAGCACCCGGAGGCCAGCGGGGGACTAAGGTCGGCCGGCCGCGCGTCTGTCTCATGAAGCCCCCGCTGAGCCTTCCGGGGCTTCACCACCAACCACCTTCGCCCGCCCCGGCCCCGCCGCGGCGGGCGCTTCTTCTGCCGGCAACCGGGGCGGTCGCGGCACCGCAAAAGACCGTATCGCCGGCCGCCCGTTCCGTGCGAGGGTGATCGATGATCAAGCGCACCTGGATGGCGGCGAAGGCGGCCCTTGGCCTCGGATTGCTGGTGATCGGCACCCTCTACGCCGCGCAGAAGCTCGACCGAGAGCGGGCGGCGCAATGGTCGCTGAGGTCGCCCGGCACGGAGGAGCCGACGACGACGGGCGCGATCGTCTCCCTGGCGCGCACGCCCGGCGGCCAGACGCAGGCCCCGTCCCGATGAGCGGCGATACCCGGATCCGCGCCACGGCCGCGCCGGCAGGACCGCACTCACGAGGTTTCCGATGATCAAGCCGCCGGCCCACCCGTTCAGCATCACCGTCCGGCCGAGCCGCCTCGCGCCGGGAAGCTTCTCGTGGCGCATCAACGAGGTCGGGGGCCATTGCGAGGCCTGCGCGACCTTCTACGCGAGCTTCGACGAGGCGCGCCTTGCCGCGAAGGCCCGGCTCGAGATCCTGGTGGCGGAATGGCGCTCCGGCGCAACCGAGGGGCGACGCAGGGCGTCGTAGGAGGGTTGCCCGCGAGGTCCGGCGCTAGGCCGGGGTGTCGTCGGCGATCGCCTGCAGCGGCGGGGCCCGTTGTCGCGCCCATCCGACGACCGGACCTGAGCTGGAGGACCGCGGGCGCCCGGTGATTGACCGCGGTTGACACCCCGCCCCCTGTCCGCAACGGACCGCGCGACCGACCCTGAGGCGGGCACCTCCGCAAGTGCCAATTGCGTTGCCAGACCCGTATCCGCCTGCGCGTGCCGGCCGTTTCCCGGCTGCCCCGCCTGTGCGAAGGATGCGCCATGCCGAAGGGGGATCGATACAAGGCGTTCCTGGTCTCCGTCGTCCAGCGACGCGAGGCCCTCCGCACCTACGCGGTGGTCAAACCGAGCGCGACGGAGGCGCTCGAGGCCGTCGAGGCGCTCTCGGCCACCGGCACGAAGGCCTACGTGGTCGGCGGCCTGTCCCGCGACGTGATTCGCCGGCTGAAGTTGAGGCGCGACGATATCCGGTTGGTCTGAGGCCAGGACGGAACGGCCGGACGCCGGAACGATCGTCAGTCCTCGGGGAGCGGCTTGGCCAGGAGCTCGGTGATCAGCTTCGGCCGGTTCGATTGCAGGTTCAGGGCCTTGCCTTCCGCCACGGACAGCCGGATCCCCGAATCCCGGGCCGCCTCGCCGAAGGCCAGCCCACCGCGAACCAGCGTCAAGGCTTCGTCCGCGGTCGCGCAACGGACTGCAAAACAGAGAACGCCCTGCGCCTCTCCGGCAAGCGATGCCCGATCAACCAGAATAACGTGGACTTGATCCGAGAAATCCATGTCGTCGTCCCCGACGAATCTCTCGATTGTAGTCAGCGACCGTTCTTGATCCAACTCAACGTTGCATGATGCCGCATCGGAGGTCCCGGCCGGATCCGGCGATCGTGCTACCCCGCCGAATTCCGGTCAGGTCCGTCCGCCGGGGGCCCGGAACAGGTAATAGCCGAGAGACCGCATCGCCTCCTGGGCCGCCTCGGGCTGGAAGCCTGCGGGCGGCTTCTCGATCATCGCGGTGCCTCCGAACTCCCAGACCTCGTCGCGGATGAAGAGGGGAACGGGCCGGTCCTGGCGGACGGCGCAGCGCAGGGCAGGACGTTGGCGGCGGCGAAACACGTTGTAATCGGCGTAAGCGGCGGGCCAGTGCATCGGACTCCCTTCCTCGCGGGAGAAAGGGAAAAGCACCGGGCCGCCGCCCTGCCAACCACCTATGTGGTAGACAGGCCAGAATCAGCGTGGCGGCGGCGCAGCCTGCGCCGGCTGCGCCGCGGAAACATCTATCGCGGAGATCGGGGTTTTTCGCACCCTCCGGTCACGGTGCGGCATCGCAACCTTGCGTGGTCCTCAGGCGGCCACCCAACGGAACCCCGCTTCGTCCCCGCTCGTCGGCGGCAACCGGACATCTCCGGCCCGAGGCGGACGCGCGATCTCCGCGCAGACGATCCTGTCCGCGAGATAGCGGCCGGCTTCCCGCAGGACCGCGCCGTAGCTGTCGCTCCGGCCGCAGCTCGGGCAGGTCGCGGTGCGGTCCCGCAGCGTCTCAGAACCGACCTCGGGCGGGATCCCGCAGGCGCCGCAGAGCAGGCGTACATCGTGACGGTTCGACATGGCGTCCCTCCATTGTTGTTGGAGGGATCGAAGCACGCTCCGGCCGACGAGGTCGATACGCGCCACGGGACAGCGCTCGCGGAATGTCAGCGCCCGGGCGCCGGCTCGGAGCCGGGCGACAGGAGCGTGAAGGCGCCCGCAAGCATCCCGATCAGTGGCAGGGACGGGGCATCGTTTCACCGAAGATGATCTCTCGCAGCTGATCCGCGACTTGCTCGCCATGTCTCGCAAACCCCATCGAGACGATCGATGAAGCCGGGATGAGACCTGTCGCGAGCTGCGGATACTCAGATCTCGGCCCGCTTGATCGCGACCGAGGTGCGGCCGCTGCCGCCGCCGTGCTCCGCGTCCGGGTTCCGCAATTCACGCATGCCGGGTGCCCGCCCGGTCGTCAGGAAAGCCAGCACCGTCAACACCAGGATCACCTTCGAGGCCATCGCCCTCAGCCCTCACGCCTAAGCGGGGCTGTCTAGGTTCGGGCGTGTCCGATGCAGATGCGCTGGCGCACATCGAGCGGCCGTAGCGGAGCAGGGCTGCCCTGCTTGGTCAACGACGCATCAAGGGGCGGGGCGCGCGGTTCCGCCGGACGCTGCGTCCGCGGCTGGCATCGCGGCATCGATCGGGCCGAACCGCTCGCGCTACAGGGCCGGCATCATGTCGAGCAGCGCGGCAGGCGTCAGGATCAGGCCGCTCGCCGTGATGATCCACGGGCTGCCGGTCCCGGCGCGCAACGCCGTGTAGGCCTCGCGCAGGGCGTCGTGCAGGCTCGGCAATTGCCGGGGCTCGACCGCCTTCGCGTCCCCGGCATGCGGCCAGAGGGTCAGTGCGGCGGGTTGCCCGAAATCCTGATCGCCGAGTTGCGTGTCGCGCACGGGGCCGCCCCGATGTCGCGCGCCGCGAGCGGGTGCGCCCGAGCAGGAAGCGTCGATTTTCGTGAAAACTCAAGGAAAGGTACGAAATGCGACCGGGCCGACCAGGAGGCGCGCGCCACCGCCGCAGCGACCGAGACGGATCTCGCGGCGGCCTGCGCCAGCGTCGAGCGGATCAGCCGGCAGGGGGAGGCGATGCAACAGGTCCTGACGGAACTGACGCGGACGCGCGACCGGCTCGGCGCCGAGGTGAGCGCCCTCGAGGCGCGCCGGAGCGAGGCGCAGGCGCAGCTCGCCCGGCTCACGGACAGCATCATGTCGCAGACCCGGGACCTCGCGACCCTCGACGGCCTCCTGAGCAGGACCCGCCAGGAGGTGGCGGACGCCCAGAGCAAGGAAGCCCGCGCCCGTCAGCCCCGCACCGGCCGGGCCGGGTCCGACGCCCTGCCACCGGTGCCGGGCCGCCCGGAGCCCACGAGCCCGGCGCCGGGCCGCCCGATCGGCGACGGACCTTCGCCCGACGCCGCGCCACGCTGAATCCTCCGGCGCGCTCAGACGATGCCGGGGTCGAGGAAGCGGTGGATGGCCTGCACGACGACCGACCCCTCGCCGACGCCGGAGGCCACCCGCTTGACGGAGCCGGAGCGAACGTCGCCGACGGCGAAGATGCCGTCCGTCGTCGTGGCGTAGGGGGATGCCGCGGCGGCGCCGTCCTCGGCGCGCCCGGTGGCGACGAAGCCCCTGGCGTCGAGGGTGAGGCAGCCGTCGAGCCACTCGGTGTTCGGATCGGCGCCGATCATCACGAACACGCTCGAAATCCGCCGCGTCTCGCTCCCGCCCGTCGCCCGGTCCGCCCAGGTCACCTCCTGCAGGACGTCGTCGCCCGACAGGCCCGTGATCTCGGCGCGGACATGCAGGCTGATGCGCGGCGATGAGGCGATGCGCTGGATCAGGTAATCCGACATCGTCGCCGCGAGCCCCTCCGCCCGGACGAGGATGTGGACATGCGCCACCGTCCGGGACAGGAACACGGCGGCCTGGCCCGCCGAGTTGCCGCCACCGACGACGATCACCGCCTCGCCGGCACAGAGGTTCGCCTCCATGGCGGTCGCCGCGTAGTAGATGCCCTGGCCCTCGAAGTGCTCGTAGCCCGGCACGTCGAGCTTGCGGTAGCGGGCGCCGGTGGCGACGACGACCGCGCGGGTCGGGATCGAACTCCCGTCCTCGAGGCGCAGCCGGAACGGCCGCTCGCTGCAATCGAGGCCGGAGACCATCCGCGAGACGGCGAGCCGCGCCCCGAACTTCTGCGCCTGGACCTGCGCGCGCCCGGCGAGCGCCTGTCCCGAGATGCCGGTCGGGAAGCCGAGATAGTTCTCGATCTTGGACGAGGTGCCCGCTTGTCCACCCGGAGCCATCCCCTCGACCACGATGGTCTTGAGCCCCTCGGAGGCCGCGTAGACCGCCGCCGCCAGGCCCGCCGGCCCGGCGCCGACCACGGCGACATCGTAGACCTGCGACGGATCGATCTCCTCCGTCAGGCCGAGGGCGTCCGCCAGGACTGCGTTGGTCGGGTTGCGCAGCATCGCGATACCGGGCGCGATCACGACCGGCAGATCCTCCCGGCTGAGGCCGAAATGGCTCAGGCAGCCGATCGCGTCGGGGTCGACATCGGCGTCGAGCAGCCGGTGCGGATAGGCGTTGCGGACGAGGAAGCGTTCGATCCGCAGCGTGTCGCGCCGATGTCCCGATCCGAGCAGGACCACGCCGCCCACGCTGCTCCGGATCAGCCCGACGCGGCGCAGGATGAAGGCCCGCATGACGATCTCGCCGACATCCGGTTCGCCGGTCACCAGGCGCTGGAACCCGTCGCGCGTGATGCGGACCACGCGCGTTTCGCCGGACGCCCGCCCCGACACCAGGATCTCGCGGTTGTTGAAGAGGGTCAGCTCGCCGGTGAACTGCCCCTCCGAATGGGTGACGAAGATGCGGAGCGCGCCCGTGTGTTCCTGGTCGAGGATCTCGATGCGGCCCTGCAGAACGAGGAAGAAGTCGGCGCCTCGCTGGCCGCGGGAGAACACCGGCGTGCCATCCGACAGGGTCTCCTCGGTGCCGTAGCGCGCGACGCGCTCGATCATCTCCGGGCCGAGCCGGGGAAAGGTCTGGGCGACGCGCGCTTCCGGCGCCGACGGGTCGATGCCTTGCCCGGAGAGGAGAGGGTCGCTGGTCATGGGTCGATCACTCGCCGGTGCGGTTGCGGCGGACGCCGGACAGGGGATCGGTTTCGTCCGGGTTCCCGAGGCCGGACTCTAGGGGGCGCCGCGAAGGGGTGCCAGCACCGAGGCAATTTCCGTACGCCTTCCGGAGGCCCGCAGGGCACCGGCGCGCCTCGCCGGAACGAGCGGGTCCGGGGCACGGGTCCGTCAGCCGGAGCCGAACCGGGGCCGGGCACCCGAGCGCGTGAGGATGCCGATGCGTTCCGCCGAGCTGAACAGCCTCTTGGCGAGGCTCGCGCGCGACGCGCCGGCCTGCAGCGCCCGCACGTGGACGCTGCCGGCCTCATCGATATCCCGGCGGAAGGCCGCCCGATACAGATCGCGGACGAAGCGCTCGTCATCTCCCCCCTCGGCGAGGTCCAGCCAGGGGCGCACCTTCTCGGCGGCCACCATGATGCGGGGCCCGACGGTCTCGACCGACGTCACCCGCAGCCCGGCATTCGCGCACAGGATGACGACGCCGCGGGGCGAGCCGGCATCGATCGGCAGGGTCTGCCGCCGCATCGCGACGCTCACCGCGAAGAACAGCACGCCGCCGACCGCGAGGCGGTCGCTGACCTCGAGGAGGCGGATGCAGAGATCCCGGACCGAGTAGGCGTCGAGATGGTCGCGCGCGAAGATCACCCGCGAGGGCGCGTCCACGGGCAGGCGATCGATCCGGCCGGAGGTCAGCGTCAGGCGTGGACCCTCGGGCAGGGCGCCGAGCGCGGTGAGGACATCCTCCGCGTTCGGCCGGCGCGGGAACGGCAGGCGCCGGCCCAGGCGCGCGGCATCCCAGGACGCCCGCCGGAGGAGGTCCGTCGAGACGGACCGGACGGTCCGCGCCTTCCGGACGGTGGCGGCGGTCCGGGCGACCGAGCGGGCGCGCTGGCTCTGGTCCCGGCCGAGCCACGCCGCATCCGCCTCCTCGACGGCCTCGAGCCGCTTCCGGCACAGGTCGATGCCGTCGAGGCGCCGCCGGAGATCGCGCGCATCGAAAGCCGAGAGCGCCCGCATCAGGCCGTCGTGGAGGTCGGCCGCGGCCCGGTCCCAGGTCTGCGCGGGACGCGCCGCGTGCCGCTCCGGCTGCCACGCCGGGTAGGTCAGGGCGAGATCGACCATCGCGCGGGTGCTGTCGCAGAGGTGGATGTTGTCGCGAAGGGCGGTCCGCTCGCGGATCTCCTCGAAGATCGGGAGGTTGCGCGCGACGATCGGCCGATGCCGCGCCAGGGCGTGCATGATCGGGAAGCCGAAGCCCTCGTTGTGGCTCGGGAACAGCACGACCGAGGCCGCGGCGTAGAGCCGGTCGACGGCCTCGTTGCTGAGATGCCCCGACTTGTAGCTGGCGATGTCCGGCTCGTCCGGGAGGTCGATGCCCAGAACGACGATCCGGTGGGTCTTGGCGGCGGTGCGCAGGTGTTCGACCGTCGCCCGAATGTTCTTGTGCGCGAAGTGGTTGCCGATGATGAGGATGCTGCGCTCCGCATCCTTCGGCGGCCCGGCGACCGCCGCCGAGGCGTAGTCGGCGACGTCGGTGGAGCAGAGCGTCACGAAATCCGTCACGCTCGCGGGCAGCGGCAGCCTCCGGACGAACTCGTCCCGGCTGAACTGGCTGATGAAGCCCACCGCCGAGGCCATGTTCAGCATCTGGCGCCACAGCGCCTCGAGGCCCTGCTCGTCGAGGTTCAGGCAATCCATCGCGATGGTGTCGAGCATCACGAAGCTGCTGATGGGCGCCGAGCCGCAGATCTCGACGAGGTCGTGCCAGCTGAAGGGCTGCGCGATCCGGACCGCGAAGCCGTAGTAGCGCGCCTCGAGATCGGGCTCGAAGATCGGCTCGATGTTGTCGATCGTGTCGAGCGCGTGGAATTCGTAGGCGCCCTCCTCGCAGGACACGAAGATCGCGAACGTGTCGTGGTACTGCGCCGCGAACGCGCTCAGCAGCCGCTTCGTCAGCTCGAAGGTCCCGTTGTGATACGGGCCGATATTGCGGCAGTCGAACAGAATGCTCCGTCTGCCCTGCCGGTCCGGCAGCAATTCCGAGCAGAGGCGCTGGGAGAGGTAGTCGGTGCCCTCGTAGTAGCGCTCGGTCGCACGGGTGTATTCGGGGTATCGGTCGTCGAGGATCTTCCGGTTCCGGATCTCCCGGGGACTGCGCCCCTCGCCGGATTGCTCGAACGAGATGCTGCCGAGGTGATACACGAAGGCGCGATTGGCGAGCACGGCGCGGTGGCCGCGCCGGCTGCAGCGCATGATGAAGTCGTTTTCCTCGTTGTACCCGCCGCCGTAGACCTCATCGAGGAGGCCGAACTCCTCGAGGGCGCCATGCCGAATGTAGAGGCAGAAGCCGACCGCGGTCGGCACGTAGCTGACGCGCGGCAGGTACCGCACGATCGCTTCGTGCGCCGCGCGGGCTTCGGCGTAGTCGTAATCCCGAAACCGGTCGCCGTAGGGCGAATTGCAGATCGTGGCGTTGTTCGAGCGCGGGCTCACCACGGCGATCAGGGGATCGGACTTCGCGACCTCCACGATCTCCCGCAGGGCGCCGGGCGCCACCAGCACGTCGGAATTCATCAGGAGCGCGTCGGCGCCCATCTCGAGGGCCTGGCGCAGGCCGCGGTTCGACGTCTCGACGAAGCCGAGATTGCGCGTGTTGCCGATGAGTTCGAAATCGATCCCGGCCAGCCCTGCCGCGGTGGCGCTCGCCAAAGCCTCCGAGAGACCCGGGTCGTCCGGCGAATCGTTGATGAACAGGATCCTGGCGCCGAGTTCGACGACCTCATCGGCGACGGATCGGAGACTTTCGAACAATCCCTCGATCAGTTCCGGCGCACGATAGAGCGGAACGATGACGAGCAGCTTCGGATTCCGCGCCGTCATCCGTGGGCAACTTCCACAGCACACACCCTCACGTCACTGGGCCGAGGGGCCGCCCGGTCCATGCTGCCGACGGCGCCCGAAGCGGCCGCGATCACGGGGTGAGGGCCTGTCACACTTCGCCGCGCCCCGCAACGGTTGAGGGGGCTTGCGATGCGCTCGGTCGTCCTTCCGACCGGAGGGCTGTCATGGACCGATCGGGGCCGTCAGGGATCCGCGCGCCTTCGACCGCCACTCCGGCATCTCGACGGTTCACGCGTCCAGCGCGCCGCAACCGTTCGACGGACATCGGCCGAACGTTGCGCAGGACCTGAAGGGCGCTGGAGCACCGACGTGGATCCCACCAGTAGTGAAGGATCCAACTGGCGCTCCCAAGGGGAATCGAACCCCTGTTTTCGCCGTGAGAGGGCGACGTCCTAGACCGCTAGACGATGGGAGCTTTCCGGTCGGGAGGCGTTCGTATACCGACGAGCCTGCGCGGGGGCAAGGCCCGAGACGCGCCTTTTTCGGCAGGATGATCGGACAACCCGGGGATGGCCTTGCAGGGCATGGTTTTGGAGATGGACGAGCGGCAAGCGGTGGTCGAGGCCGGGCCGGTGCGGCTCGACAAGGCCTTGGTGGCGGCGTTCCCGGACGTGTCGCGCTCGCGCCTCCAGGATCTCGTGCGGGAGGGCCATGTGCGGCGCGACGGGCACACCGTCCGCGACCCGTCCCAGAAGGTCGGGGCCGGGGCCGTGCTGGCGGTGACGATCCCGGAGGCGGCTCCGGCCGAGCCGATGGGCGAGACCCTGGCCCTCGTGGTCGCCTACGAGGACGACGACCTCATCGTGATCGACAAGCCGGCCGGGCTCGTCGTCCATCCGGCGCCGGGCCACGAGGCCGGGACCCTGGTCAACGGGCTCATCGCCCATTGCGGCGAGAGCCTCTCGGGGATCGGTGGCGTGCGCCGCCCCGGCATCGTCCATCGGCTCGACAAGGATACCAGCGGCCTGATGGTGGTGGCCAAGAACGACCGAGCCCACAAGGGCCTGACGAGGCAGTTCGCCGACCATGGCCGGGTCGGTCCCCTGGAGCGTGCCTACCTGGCCTTCGCTTGGGGCGTGCCGGAGCCGCGGACCGGCACGATCGACGCGAATCTCGCGCGCAGCCAGCGCAACCGCGAGAAGATCGCGGTGGTGCGTGCCGAGGAGGGGCGCCACGCGGTGACGCATTACCGGGTCGAGGCTCCGCTCGGCTCCGAGGCCTCGCTGCTGCGCTGCCGCCTGGAGACCGGGCGCACCCATCAGATCCGCGTCCACTTGAGCCATCGCGGCCACCCGCTCCTCGGCGATGCCGTCTACGGAGGGGCCTTCAAGACCAAGGCCGCTCGCCTGTCCGAGACCGCGCGGGCCGCCCTCGACGCCCTCGGGCGGCAGGCCCTGCACGCGACGCTGCTCGGCTTCGCGCATCCGCGCACGGGCGAGCATCTGCGCTTCGAGAGCCCGCTCCCGCCCGAGATGACGGCGCTCGCGGCGGCGCTTGCGGCCGGGGCGTAACCGTCCGAGCACCGAGCGCGAACAGGAGGGCGGACACCGCGTCGCGTCCGGCCGGTCTCTGTCAGGCGAAGGGCAGGCGGAGGTGTGCCACCACACCGCGTTCCGCGACCTTTCGTGACAGACTCAACCCATCGAACCGTTCGCGCGTTGATGACGACGTTCGCGTCGCGGACCCGCTACCGGATCGGGGGATTCCTCACTACAAATGGGGAATCGGACGGCCGGCTCAAGGAGCGGCTCTCCGCATTGTGGTCCGCCCGGACGGGGGACAGTCCAAGGAGGTATGCCATGGCAGGCGCTTTGCCCGTATTGGCGAATGAGGGTGGCCTTTCGCGCTACCTCGATGAGATCCGCAAGTTTCCGATGCTCGAGCCCACCGAGGAGTTCACCCTCGCCAAGAGCTGGCGGGATGGGGGGGACCGTGAGGCCGCGCACCGGCTCGTGACCTCGCATCTGCGGCTCGTGGCCAAGATCGCCATGGGCTATCGCGGCTACGGCCTGCCGATCGGCGAGGTGGTGTCCGAGGGTAACGTCGGCCTGATGCAGGCCGTGAAGCGTTTCGACCCGGACAAGGGCTTCCGTCTCGCGACCTACGCGATGTGGTGGATCAAGGCCGCGATCCAGGAATACATCCTGCGCTCGTGGTCGCTTGTGAAGATGGGCACCACGGCCAACCAGAAGAAGCTCTTCTTCAACCTGCGCAAGGCCAAGGGCCGCATCTCGGCGCTGGAGGAGGGCGACCTCAAGCCCGATCAGGTCAAGCAGATCGCGACCCGTCTCGGCGTGCCCGAGCAGGACGTCATCGACATGAACCGGCGCCTGTCCGGTGACACCTCCCTGAACGCGCCCCTGCGCGAGGAAGGCGAGGGCGAGTGGCAGGACTGGCTCGTGGACAACACCCCGAGCCAGGAGGCGGTGCTCGCGCGAGAGGAGGAAGGGCAGAACCGCCTCTCGGCGCTGCGCGACGCGCTCGGGGTCCTCAATCCGCGCGAGCGGCGCATCTTCGAGGCGCGCCGCCTCGCCGACGACCCGATCACCCTCGAGGATCTCTCGGGCGAGTTCGGCGTGTCCCGCGAGCGGGTCCGCCAGATCGAGGTGCGGGCCTTCGAGAAGGTGCAGGAAGCGGTCAAGCGCAACCTCGCATCCCGCGAGTTGCCCCGGGCGGGCGCCGGCGCCAGCGCCTGACCTCATCGGACCGACCCCGCGAACGTCACGAGGCCGCCCCCCCGGGCGGCCTTTTCGCGTCGCCTGATCCGGGCCCGGGCTGAGGCTCAGGCGCGGCGAACTACTTCCACTGGTCGAAGGCCCGCTGCATCTGCTGCGTGCCCGAATTTCCCTTCTCGAAGGTCAGGACGGCGCGCTGGCCCGTGGTGTAGCGCACCGCGAGGTCGAACCAGTTCTTGTGGAGCAGCAGGTCGGTGTTGCGGTCGATGTCGTTGCGCAGCGACGACAGGCCGATCAGGAACAGGTTCTCGCGCACGCGCACCGGCAGGCCGGAGACCGGCGAGCCGCGCCCGTTCTCGTCGTCCTTGGCCTGAAGCAGCCCGACATCCTGCACCGCCCGCTTCTCGCCCTCAGGCCCGGTATCCGTGAAGGCGAGCTTGATCGTGTGCGAGGCGGGAAGCGTCGCGTCGAGGTTGCGCTGGATCGTCATCGTCAGGGCGAGGCCCGCATCCGGGAACTCGACATTGGCTACGATGGCGGTCTCGAGGGGCTGCCCCTGCTCGCCGCTGATGGCATCGAGCCGCCAGACGACCCTGCCCGCCGTGGTGGACGCCTGGTTGTTCTGGGCCGTGGTGTTCTCCTCGATCAGCACGGCCCGCTGGGCGACCGCGAGCTCCGCCTGCGAGAGTTGCGGCGGTGACGTCGGGGCAGGCGCGCTCGCGCCGCCCTGGTTCGGTGCGGCAGGGGTGGTGGGGGCCTGCTCGCCGCCGACGCGGTCCGAGTACTTCGCGTCGCTGCCGTCGGCGGGCGCCCCCGCGGTCTCGGCGCCGCCCGTCTGCAGGTCGGTGGGCTTGTCGCGCAGGAGGAAGGCCGCGACCGCGATCAGGCCGATCACGACGGCCAGCACGCCCCCGACGAAGACGTTGCGCAGCATCCGCGAGCGACCGCCTCGGGGCGCCACGACGTCGATCCGGGGCCGCTGGCGCCCGTTGGCGGGGTCGCCAACGCGGCCGGCGTCCTCCGCGGCCGCTTCCGGTGCCGCACCGTCCGCCGGCGCGGTCCCGCTGACGGTCGCCTCGGGGCCCGCGAAGGTCGGCGCCTTCGGCTTGCGGGGCGCGATGGCGATGGCGGGCTCGCGCTGCGGCTCGGGCTCCGGCAGGCCGATGGCCGCCGGGGAGGGGCCGAGGTTCGGCGGCGGCGCCGGCGGCAGGGCAGGCTCGGGCTTCGAGACGGCGGGCGCGACGGGCTCCGGCCTGCGGGGTTCGGGCTCGACCGGATCGGCCGGCTCCGGTTCGAACAGCCCGTCCTCCGGCTCCGGAGACGCCACCGGCTCGGGCGTCCGCGGGGGCTCCGGTGCCCGGGCGGGCTCCGCCGGCTTGACGGACGCTTGAGCCGTGACCGGCTCTGCGGCCGGGGCGGGCGCGCCGCCGTAATCGACCTCGAGCCGTGCGATGGCGGTGTCGAGCGCCCTGCTCTCGAGGTCGATGTCATCCTGCGAGAGGGGCGGCTCGAGCGAGCGGAGCTGGCCGATCAGGGCGCTGCGCGCGCGGTCGTACACCGCCTTGCGCATGGCGGGGGAGCGGTCCGGCAGGGCGTCGAGCGCCCGCGCCAGCAACGGGTAGTAATCGGCCATCGTGCCTGGGTCCGCCCTCTTGCCGCCCCCTCAGCGCAGCAGCCCCGCCCGACGCGGGACGCCGCCGGACGAGGATTTCTCAGGCTCAGTCCTCGAAGGGATTGTGCATCAGGATGGTGTCGTCCCGCTCCGGTGACGTCGAGAGCAAGGCGACGGGGGCACCGATCAATTCCTCGATGCGGCGCACGTACTTGATCGCCTGGGCCGGCAGCTCGGCCCAGGACCGGGCGCCCGCGGTGGTCTGCGACCAGCCCTCGATGATCTCGTAGATCGGCTCGACCTTCGCCTGCGCCGCCTGGTTGGCCGGGAGGTGGTCGAGGACCTCGCTGCCGAGGCGATAGCCGGTGCAGACCTTGATGGTCTCGAACCCGTCGAGGATGTCGAGCTTCGTCAGCGCGATGCCGTCGATCCCCGAGGTCCGCACGGTCTGGCGCACCAGCACGGCGTCGAACCAGCCGCAGCGGCGCTTGCGCCCGGTATTGACGCCGAACTCGCGGCCCTTGGCACCGATGGTCTCGCCGACCTCGTCGAAGAGCTCGGTCGGGAAAGGGCCTTCGCCGACCCGCGTGGTATAGGCCTTGGCGATGCCGAGCACGTAGCCGATGGCCGACGGGCCCATCCCCGAGCCGGTGGCGGCCTGCGAGGCCACGATGTTCGAGGAGGTGACGAACGGGTAGGTGCCGTGATCGACGTCGAGGAGCGCACCCTGGGCGCCCTCGAACAGGATGCGCTTGCCGGCCCGGCGCTGGTCGTCGAGGAGGGCCCAGACCGCGTCCGCGTAGGGCAGGATCGTCGGGGCGATGGCCTTCAGCTCGGCGAGCAGCGCGCCCGCATCGACCTCGTCGATGCCGAGGCCCCGGCGCAGCGCGTTGTGGTGGGTCAGCACCCGCTCGATCTTCGAGGGCAGGGTGCTCTCGTCGGCGAGATCCACCACCCGGATGGCGCGGCGCCCGACCTTGTCCTCGTAGGCCGGACCGATGCCGCGCTTCGTCGTGCCGATCTTGAGACCGGCATTGTTGGTCTCGCGGAAATGGTCGAGCTCGCGGTGCAGAGGCAGGATCAGCGTCGCGTTGTCGGCGATGCGCAGGGTCTTGGGCGAGATCTCGACGCCCTGCGCCTGGAGCCGGGCGATCTCGTCGACGAGGTGCCAGGGATCGACCACGACCCCGTTGCCGATGACGGACAGCTTGCCGCCGCGCACGACGCCCGAGGGCAGGAGCGCGAGCTTGTAGGTGACACCGTCGATGACGAGCGTATGGCCGGCATTGTGACCGCCCTGGAACCGGACGACCGTGTCCGCCTGCTCCGAGAGCCAGTCGACGATCTTGCCCTTGCCTTCGTCGCCCCATTGGGCGCCTACGACGACGACGTTCGCCATTCGCTTAAAACCCATACCGATGTGCAGGACGGGTGCCCGGCCGGAGGCCTCAAGGTAACCCGTTGTCGGATGGGTCTTTCCGCGATCCGGCCCTCAAAATCAAGCAAAGCGCCCGCGCCGGCCCCACGCGGCAGGGGACGGGCGGGTCGGGATGGCGCGGCGCTTCCGCCTACTTGGCTTCCGTGTTCGGGGCCTGTCCCGGCAATTCCCCCGGCTTGATCACCGGCATCGCGCCGGGATTGGGATCCGGCGGCTTCACCACCATGCCGGGCGCGGCGTTGCCGGGCGGTGCTATGACCCCGTCGTTCTTCTGCAACTTGTCGCTGAGCGTCGTGTCGCCGTTCTGGCCCGTGCCGGCCCCGTCGTTCGGCCGCACCTTCTCGGGCGGCGTCTGGCTCTGCGACGGCAGGTTCGGGTCGGTGTCGCGGCCTCTCAGCGGCGCATCCGGCGATTGCGCAAGGGCCGCGGTGGCGCAGAGGCTCACGGCGAGCACCGCGAGCCCTGACAAGTGTTTCGGCATCGGAACCTCCCTCTCGGACGCCTCTCAGTCCGAAAGGAACCGTTGCCTGCGGAATCCGTTCCTGCGGGCTTCCGGCCGCGGCTCGGTGCAGGGTCCCGTTGGGGCCGGATCAGGCGCCCCGCGCCATCCCGATATAGAGATCGCGGAGCCGGCGGGTGAGCGGGCCGGGCTGGCCGGCCCCGATGGCCCGGTCGTCGAGGGCGATCACCGGCATCACGAAGGCCGAGGCGCTGGTGTAGAAGGCCTCCGCGGCCGCATAGGCCTCCTCCACGGAGAACAGGCGCTCCTCCACCGTCAGGTTCTCCTCGGACGCGAGGCGCAGGACCGCCGCGCGGGTGATCCCGGGCAGGAGCGCGGTCGAGAGCGGGCGCGTCACGATCCGGCGATCCGTCGTCACGATGAAGGCGGTCGAGGAGGAGCCCTCGGTCACCGCCCCGTCCTCGACCATCCAGGCTTCGGCGACACCGGCCTGCGCGGCGGCCTGCTTGGCGAGAACCTGGGCCAGCAGTGCCACCGACTTGATGTCGCGCCGCTTCCAGCGGAGATCCTCGACCGTCACGACCTTGGCGCCGGTCTCGGCGAGCGGGTTGCCGATGATGGATTTCTTCTGCGTGAACATGACCACGCTCGGGGGTGTGTCCGCTGCCGGGAAGGCGAAGTCGCGCTCGGCCACGCCCCGCGTCACCTGCATGTAGACGAGTCCCTCCCGCAGGTCGTTGCGAGCGACGAGTTCCGTCTCGAGACGAATCCATGCGTCGGTCGGGTAGGGATTGCGGATCCCGATCTCGCCGAGGGAACGGTCGAGGCGCGCGAGATGCGCCTCGTTGTCCACGAGCCGCCCGTCGAGGATGGCGGAGACCTCGTAGATCCCGTCCGCGAACAGGAATCCGCGGTCCATGATCGGGATGCGGGCCTCCTCGAACGGAACGAAGCTGCCGTTGAGGTACACGGTGCGGGACATGGATTCTCCTCGGAGCAGGGCTCGGCCGCGTGGGCCGGATCTTCCAAGCATCGGCGCCGGGGGCGGCGCAAGTGCGTTTGGTGACAACCGGGGCTGCGAGCCGTGCGGGGTGGAGAAGCGCCCGGGTGCAGGAATCGTGCAGGGTGCCCGGCGATGCCGCGGGCATGCGCCCGAAAGCCGGCCTCCGCCCGGCCCGGCTGCGCCCCGGCCTCGGCGACTCGGGCGCGCGGCCGTGGAACGCCGCCGTTGCGGGGCCTCGCTTGTAGCCGGGCCACCACCGCATCCCCGTGGTGGACCGTGCCGCCTCGCCACGCGCCGGATGCCAGTCCCGCATCCGGCGGAAGCGGCCGGCGTCAAGCCGGCCCGCAGGTCCGGCTCAGGCGTCGGAGCCGAAGACGCGCCGGAAGATCGTGTCCACGTGCTTGAAATGATAGCCGAGGTCGAAGCATTCCTCGATCTGCTCGGGCGTCAGGGCTGCCGTCACGTCCGAATCGGCCTTGAGCAGGGTCAGGAAATCGCCTTCGCCGCGCCAGACCGGCATCGCGTTGCGCTGGACCAGCCGGTAGGCATCCTCCCGCGAGACGCCGGCCTGCGTCAGCGCCAGCAGGACCCGCTGCGAGTGGACGAGCCCGCCGAGCCGGTCGAGGTTCTTCCGCATGTTGGCGGGGTAGATCAGCAGCTTGTCGATCACCCCCGTCAGGCGCGCCAGCGCGAAGTCGAGGGTGACGGTCGCGTCCGGCCCGATCATGCGCTCGACCGAGGAGTGCGAGATGTCCCGCTCGTGCCAGAGCGCCACGTTCTCCATCGCGGGCAGCGCGTAGGCCCGCACCATCCGGGCGAGGCCGGTCATGTTCTCGGTGAGCACGGGGTTGCGCTTATGGGGCATCGCCGAGGAGCCCTTCTGGCCCTCCGAGAAGAACTCCTCCGCCTCGAGCACCTCGGTGCGCTGCAGGTGGCGGATCTCGATCGAGAGCCGTTCCACCGACGAGGCCACGACGCCGAGCGCCGCGAAGAACATGGCGTGGCGGTCGCGCGGGATCACCTGCGTCGAGACGGGCTCGGGCGTGAGGCCCATCTGCCTGGCGACGTATTCCTCCACCTGCGGGTCGATGTTGGCGAAGGTGCCGACCGCACCCGAGATCGCGCAGGTGGCGACCTCCTCGCGGGCCGCCACGAGCCGGGCGCGGTTGCGCGCGAACTCCGCGTAGGCCTGGGCGAGCTTGAGCCCGAAGGTGACGGGCTCGGCGTGGATGCCGTGCGAGCGGCCGATGGTCGGGGTCAGCTTGTGCTCGAAGGCCCGGCGCTTGATGGCGGCGAGCAGGGCGTCGACATCGGCGATCAGGATGTCGGCGGCGCGCACGAGCTGCACGTTGAGGCAGGTGTCGAGCACGTCGGACGAGGTCATGCCCTGGTGCACGAAGCGGGCTTCCGGCCCGACGATCTCGGCGAGATGCGTCAGGAAGGCGATGACGTCGTGCTTCGTGACCGCCTCGATCTCGTCGATGCGGGCAACGTCGAAGACCGCCTCGCGGCCCTTTTCCCAGACCGTGTCGGCGGCCTCCTTCGGCACCACGCCGATCTCGGCGAGCGCGGTCGTGGCGTGAGCCTCGATCTCGAACCAGATGCGGAAGCGGGTCTCGGGCGACCAGATCGCCGTCATCGCGGGCCGGCTGTAACGGGGGATCATCGGGCGCCTCGGGCTCTTGATGCGGTTCCAGGGTTGAGGGGGCGCCTAGCATGCGGCGCGGACCGGCTCAACGCGTGGCGACGCGGGCCGCTCGACGGCATGTTGCCTCCTCGACCGCTCCGACCAGCGCCCGGCCGAGCCGAACAACCCGGGCTTCGTCATCCTCTCGGGCAGGACCAAAACAATCCGGCTGCCGGGCTACGACCGCTTCGACCTCGGCCTGTTCCACGGGTTCAACGGATCGGTGCGGGCGCAGGTGAACAACGAGAACATCTTCGACCGGCGCTACATCTGCATGGCCGACAACACCATCACGCCGGACGCGCCCCGCACGATCCGGGCGCAGATCATCGCGCGGTTTTGAGGACAGACATCCCGGCGCCTCGCGGGAGGCGCCGGGGCAGCCGTCACTCCACCCGGACCCAGCCCTGGGCGAGGAGCCGCTCCTGCGGGGTGAAGCGGGCCTTGTAATCCATCTTGCGGGAGCCCTCGACCCAGTAGCCGAGATACAGGTAGGGCAAGCCGAGGGCACGGGCGCGCCGGATGTGATCGAGGATCATGAAGGTGCCGAGAGAGCGGCTGGCGACGTCCGGATCGTAGAACGAGTAGACCATCGAGAGCCCGTCCGCGAGGACGTCCGTCAGGCACAGGGCGATGGGTGCGCCGGTGCCGCGCCCGTTGATGGCGGTGTCGGGGCCGCGCCGGCGGTAGGTCACGAGATGGGTGTCGACATGGCTGTCCTCGATCATCATGGCGTAGTCGAGCACGGTCATGTCGACCATGCCGCCGTCGCCGTGTCGGGCGTCGAGGTATCGGCGGAACAGCGCGTATTGCTCGGAGGCCGGCCGGTTGGTCTCCGGGTTGCCAACGATGTCGTCGTTGCGCTGGAGGATGCGGCGCTGGCTCGCGGTCGGGCGGAAATCCTCCGCCACGACCCGGACCGAAACGCAGGCGCGGCAGGTTTCGCAGGCCGGCCGATAGGCGATCGTCTGCGAGCGGCGAAAACCGCCCTGTGTGAGGATTTCGTTGAGGTCGCGGGCGCGCCGCCCGACGAGGTGGGTGAACACCTTCCGCTCTTCCTGGCCCGGCAGGTAGGGGCAGGGCGATGGGGCGGTCAGGTAGAACTGCGGGGTATCGCGCGGGTGGCTCGTCACGCTTCACGTTGCCTTCGGGGCCGGCGGCGCGGGAGCCCGCACCAGCCGGTGGAGTGTAGCGCCACCACGGCTCCGCTCAACTGCCTCGACACGCCCGCGCGCCAGAATTTCAGCGCGCGAAACCGTACGCTCTAGCTTCGCACAACTGCGAGACCGAGGAGCAGATCATGGCCGAGGCGACGGTCGCTGCGGGCGAATCCGAAGACGATGTCGACGAACCAGAGCAGGAAGGTCGAGACCGCGACGTAGAAGAGCAGGGCGTGCACCGCCGCGGTGATGAAGTCGACCCGCCGGCCGCTCTCGGGCGCCACGACCCGCAGGCCCATCATCCGCATGCCGAGGGTGCTCTGGCGGGCGCCGCCGACCGTGATGGCGCTGTAGAGGACGCCGCTCGCGGGCAGAACGGCGAACAGCGTCCAGCCGAGTCCGAAGGTGATCACCCCGAGCACCGCGATCGCGAGCCAGAGGAGGATCGAGAATCCGAAGATGAACAGGATATCGAGCAGATACGCGACCGTGCGCGCCCCGAGGCTGGCGCGCACCATCGGAACCGGCATCGGGGGCAAGTATCCGGGCGTGTCGAGACGCTCGGCGTAACCGGGCGGGGGGTTGAGCATGGCCGTCAGGTCCTGCAAGGCGAGGGGTCGCAGCGCCTGAGGTAGGTAGCCGCCTGCCCACCCTCAAGATGGCCGAGGCGCGCTCCGGGGCAACCGCGGCGCCGGTCGCTCAGTGCGCTCGGTCGGCGCGGGCCGGATCGCTCGCCTCCGCATCCGGTGTGTCGAGGTAATAGCGCTTGAGCAGGTAGAGCGCCGCCCCGTTGAGGTGGCCCTGGTCGGTGGTGATGCCGACGAGCTCCGCCCCGGCATTGAAGCGGCAGAGCACCCAGCGCGGGCGGGTTCCGGTCCGATAATCCACCCGCACCGTATCGGGCGCAGGCCCCGTCGCCGCCCGCAGGACGGCGAGGTCCGTCTCCGTGGGCGAAAGGGCCGGCACCGCCCGGCGGCAGAGGGTGACGCGTTGGCGTTCCACCGCATTCTCGCAGGCGGCGAGCCCCGTCAGGAAGCCGCCGACGGCACCGACGAGCAAGCAGTTCCGGACGACGCGCGGTGTCACGCGCCGGCGCGCAGCCGCTCCGCGACGCGCGGCGCGTAGTAGGTGAGGACGCCGTCGGCACCCGCGCGCTTGAACGCGAGCAGGCTCTCGACCATGGCGCGCTCACCGTCGAGCCAGCCGTTCCGGGCCGCCGCCTCGATCATCGCGTACTCGCCGGAGACCTGGTAGGCGAAGGTCGGCACGCCGAACGCGTCCTTCACCCGCCGGATGATGTCGAGATAGGGCAGGCCGGGCTTCACCATCACGGAATCGGCGCCCTCGTCGAGGTCGAGGGCGACCTCGCGCAGCGCCTCCGCGCCGTTGCCGGGATCCATCTGGTAGGTGCGCTTGTCGCCGACGAGGGCGGCCTGGGTGCCGATCGCATCGCGGAACGGACCGTAGAAGGCCGAGGCGTACTTCGCCGCGTAGGCCATGATCTGCACGTCGCGAAAGCCCGCCTTGTCGAGGCCGGCCCGGATCGCGCCGACGCGGCCGTCCATCATGTCCGAGGGGGCGATGATGTCGGTGCCGGCCTCGGCCTGGATCAGGCTCTGCTCGACGAGGAGCGCCACCGTCTCGTCGTTCAGGATGGCGCCGTCCTCGAGGAGCCCGTCATGCCCGTGGCTGGTGTAGGGATCGAGGGCGACGTCGGTCATGATGCCGATCTCCGGAACCGCCCGCTTCACCGCGCGCACCGCCTGGCAGACGAGGTTGTCCCGGTTCAGCGCCTCGGAGCCGGTCGGATCCCGCAGGGACTTCTCCGTGTAGGGGAAGAACGAGACCGCCGGGATGCCGAGGCGGGCCGCCCGCTCAGCGTCGCGCACGATCTCGTCGACGCTCTGGCGCTCGACGCCGGGCATCGAGGCGATCGGCTCCCGCCGGTTCTTGCCCTCGATCACGAAGAGCGGCCAGATCAGGTCGTCGACGGTGAGCGTATGCTCGCGTACGAGGCGGCGCGACCAATCGGCCTTGCGGTTCCGGCGCGGGCGCTGCGTGATCTTGAGGCCCTCGACGCGGGCGCCTTCCTGCGCGGTCTCGATGGCAAGCGGCCGGGGCTGGGGCGTGTCGTTCGACATGGCGTGCGATGTCTCTCGCGTGACGTGACTCTGACGGGACCGGGAAGCGCGCGTCGCCACAGGGGCGTATCACTTCGCAAATGGGGGCGAAACCCGCCCCGCCCGCGGCGCGGGGGCCGCCTCCGGTTGACGGCGGGGGGCCCGGCGGCATCTAACCGGCGCGCGATGGAAGAGATGCGGACCATGACCGACGCGGCGCCCGGCGAGATCCTGTTCGAGCGGCGCGGGGCCCTCGGCCTCGTCACCCTGAACCGCCCGAAGGCCCTCAATGCCCTCTCGCTCGGCATGATCCGGGCGATGCACGCGCAACTCGAAGCGTGGGAGAAGGACCCGGAGGTGACCCGCGTGGCCGTGCGCGGCACGGGGGGCCGGGCCTTCTGCGCGGGCGGCGACATCCGCCGCATCTACGACCATGCCCGCGCTGGGGACGAGCACGCGCTCTACGCCATGTGGCAGGCGGAGTACCACCTCGTCGCCTACGCGGCCCGCTTCCCCAAGCCCTACCTCTCGCTGATCGACGGCATCGTCATGGGCGGCGGCGTCGGCATCTCCGTGCACGGGGACGTGCGGATCGCCTCCGAGCGCTACGCCTTCGCGATGCCGGAGGTGGGCATCGGCTTCATCCCCGACGTCGGCACGACCCACCTGCTGCCGCGCCTGCCCGGATGGACCGGGACCTACCTCGCGCTCACGGGCGCGCGGATCGGGCCGGGCGACGCGATGACGGCCGGCCTCGCCACCCACCATGCGCCCGCCGCCGATTTCGACGCGATTCTCGACGGCCTCGCGGGCGGCGGCGACATCGCGGAGCTTCTCGCGGCGCGCTCCGCTCCGGTACCGGCGACCGGGCCCCTCGTGGCGGAGCGCGGCCTGATCGACGATTGTTTCTCGGCGGAGAGCGTGACCGACATCCTCGGGCGCCTCGATGTCGCGGCTTCGGCCCATTCGAGCTTCGCGGCGGAGACCGCCGCGCTCCTTCGCACGCGCTCGCCCACGAGCCTGTGCCTCGCCCGGGAGCAGATGCGGCGCGGTCCCGGCCTCAGCCTGCCGGAGGCGATCCTGACGGAGTATCGGCTGGTGACGCGAATCATGAAGGGGCACGATTTCTACGAGGGCGTCCGCGCCGTCCTCGTCGACAAGGACAACGCGCCGCGCTGGTGGCCCGCCACCCTCGACGCGGTGGATCCCGCGGTGATCGCCGCGGCATTCGGGCCTGCCGATCAGGCCGAGCCGAGCTTCGCCTGAGATGCGCGGACCGTTGAAACTCGGACGGGGCAGCGTCGGCGACCTGTCGAGCGACCGGATCGAACGCAGCGATGCCGCGCCCAGGACCACCTGGGACACGATGCTGGTCTGGTTCATGCGCATCACGGCCCTCGCCTGGCTCGCCAAGGGCGTGCATGCCTGGGCGTCGATCCTCGACGTCCTGCCGGGGGCGCGCGCCTTCGAGACCGAGCCCGTCGGGCGCCAGACGGTGATCGTCTACTTCGCGGTCATCGACCTCACGGCCGCCGTGGGGCTCTGGCTGACGAGCGCGTGGGGTGGCGTGGTCTGGCTGCTCGCCGCCACCTCGGCGCTGACACTCGCATTCCTGACGCCGCACCTGTTGCCGATGCCGCTGCCGTTGATCGGCGCGCAGGCAAGTATCATTGCGATCTACTTCATTTTATCTTGGCTGGCGGCCCGCGAGATCCGGTAAACGGAAGGTTACGAACATCGCTTCAGTTTGCATTTACCTACAGAAGTAAATCGAGAATTCATCCTGTCGCTTAAACCACCTTTCATTCCCCACCCGTAGGTTGGCTCCATAAGCGGCGCCGGAAACCAGCGAGACCGGCACAACAGATCGGGTGAGGCACAAGATGAAGTCCCAGGCCGTCAAGGTTGTCGAAACCAACAACGCTCCCGAGACCGGCGCCGCGAGCGGCTCCTACCTCGAAGCCCTGCACCTCGTGGAGCGCCTGCACCGCCGTCTGCTCGACGTCATCAAGGATGAGTTCGAGCGTCGCGGCCGCGAGGACGTCAACAGCGTCCAGGCGCTGCTGCTCTACAACATCGGCGACAAGGAACTGACCGCGAGCGAGCTGCGCACCAAGGGCTATTATCTCGGCTCCAACGTCTCCTACAACGTCAAGAAGCTCGTCGAGGCCGGCTACCTGCACCACGCGCGCTCGAAGACCGATCGCCGCTCGGTCCGGATCAGCCTCACCGAGAAGGGCCGCCAGATCCACGACATCATCCAGGGGCTCTACGACAAGCATGCCCGCACGATCCAGCCGATCGGCGGCATCTCGGACGACGATTTCGGCCGCCTCAACCAAGCTCTCGGACGCCTGGAGCGCTTCTGGACCGATCAGATCCGCTACCGTCTCTGATGTCCTTGACCGGGTTCGGCCCGGGATCCCCACGACGCGAACAGCCGGACGCCCTGAGGGGGTCGTCGGGCTGTTCGCGCTTTGGGAGCGGCGCCCGGGCGTGGCCATCGATCCGATCGAGGCCGCGGTGTCCGGCGTCTGCCGCATGAAAAAGGGCGCCGCTCCCGGAGGAACGGCGCCCGCCTCTGAAGCCGCCGAGGCGGCCGTCAGCTTAGTGGAAGGTGTCGATCTCAGCCGACTCGTAGCTGGTGACTTCCATGCCGACGCACAATTCCTGAACGATGGGGGCGGACCACTTCATGGGGGATCTCCTGATTGGGCAAGCGAAAATACGAGGTTCGAGGCAGGCTTGACGAGGCCGCCGGATCCTTAGTGGCCGGATCCTTAGTGGAAGGTGTCGATCTCAGCCGACTCGTAGCTGGTGACTTCCATGCCGACACAGACTTCCTGAACGATGGGGGCGGACCACTTCATGGGGTGTCTCCTCGTGATTGACGTTGGATCAAGCCGCACAAGCTCGCTTCGCCTGCGGAGCCTCAGTGGAAGGTGTCGATCTCAGCCGACTCGTAGCTGGTGACTTCCATGCCGACGCAGACCTCCTGAACGACGGGGGCTGACCAAGCCATGGCGTCTCTCCTTCCAATTCGATGGAGCGAAAATAAGCGATGTGTTGGGCGCAATACAAGTGGGCCCTACACTTATATTTCTCATAGGGAGGACGGCCCCACGCGCCGATCAAGCCCGAAATGGCGCCGTCCGGCGCGAAATCGCTGACATTCCAGAGCTATCGTGCCGGATGTCGCAGGTCGCGGGACGTCGTGCGGCGTCGCGCTGGGAGCTGCTCGCGGCCTTGCGACCGGCCATTCGCGCGCTGCATCGCAATTGGCCTTGACGGTCTCGCGCGCGAGGTTCACCACCCGCCGGCCTGCAGCCGCCGCGCGGCCGGCATCCGATTGCACAGCCCTGACAATGCCCAGCGACAGTCCCGATCGATCGTCCATGCCGTGCCCGGCCCCGTGCAGCGCGCCCGCCTGACCCCCTGAGGGCCTCCCGCGGGCCACCGCGCGTCGCCGGTCACGGCTCGACGCACGCGGTGAGCCCCAGCGAGACAAGGCGAGGCCCATGAACGAGATCGCCCCCTTCGACACCCGAATCGATCCGTCCGTGCTCGCCGCTCGGCTGTCGGACGAGCGGGCACCGGATATCGTCGAGGCCCTGAACGAGGAAGCGCCGGAGGTGGCTGCCGCCATCCTGCTCGGGCTGCCCCATGACCGGGCCATCGAGGTGCTCGATCAGCCCGAACTCGATTGTGCCGCCGACATCGTCGAGATGCTCCCGCGCGACCGGGTCACGTCCTTCCTGTCCGGCATGTCGGCCGACCGCGTCACCGACATCTTCCGCGAGATCGAGGAGCCTGGTCGTTCGGACCTGCGCGCCCGCCTCGACGCCGAGACGCGGGGCGCCGTCGATCGTCTGAGCGCCTACGGCGAGGAGACGGTCGGCTCGCTGATGACCACCGAGTTCGTCGCGGTGCCGGGCAACTGGACGGTGGCGCAGACCCTCGATCACGTCCGCCATGTCGAGAAGACGCGGGAGACCATCTACGCGATCTTCGTCCTCGATCCGCGCACGCGCGCGCTGACGAAGGCCGTGCCGCTGCGCCGGCTGATCTCCGGAAACCCGGACGACAATGTCCTCAGCGTCGCGCCGGGGCGGCGCCCGCTCGCGGTCTCGCCCACGGCGAGCCGGGAGGAGGCCGCGCGCCTGATCTCGAAATACGACCTGCTGGCGCTGCCCGTGGTCGACGCGGTCGGCCACGTCATCGGAATCGTCACGGTCGACGACATGATCGACGCCATGGTGGAGAAGCAGACGCAGGACGTTCAGCGCTTCGGCGGCATGGAGGCGCTGCCCGAGCCCTACATGGATATCGGCTTCTTCACGATGATCCGGAAGCGGGCGGGCTGGCTCTGCGCGCTGTTCCTGTCGGAGATGCTGACCGCCTCCGCGATGCAGGGCTTCGAGGGCGAATTGGAGAAGGCCATCGTCCTGACGCTATTCATCCCGCTGATCATGTCGTCGGGCGGCAATTCCGGCTCGCAGGCGACCTCCCTGCTGATCAGGGCCTTGGCGCTGCATCAGGTGCGCCTGCGCGACTGGTGGCGCGTGGCCCTGCGCGAAGTGCCGACGGGGCTTCTCCTCGGGGCGATCCTGGGCGTGATCGGCGTCGTGCGCATCTTCATCTGGCAGAAGACGGGGCTCTACGATTATGGTCCGCATTGGCCCCTCGTGGCCGCGACCGTCGGGGCGGCGCTGGTCGGGATCGTGACCTTCGGTTCGCTCGCCGGTTCGATGCTGCCCTTCGTGCTGCAGCGGATCGGCTTCGATCCGGCGACCGCCTCGGCGCCCTTCGTGGCGACCCTCGTCGACGTGACCGGCCTCGTGATCTACTTCTCTGTCGCGCTGCTGATCCTGAAGGGCACGCTCCTCTAGGGCCGTGCCCGATGACACCGGATCGGATCGTGACTCTCAATCCCCCGGCTCCCGTGCCCTAGCGCAGGGTTTGGCAGGGACGCTCGGTGAGAGCCCGGCGGCTCACATCTCGGTCGTCTGGCGGATGCGCGTGGCCAGCGCCTCCGCCGAGAAGGGCTGCGCGATCATCGGCATGCCCTGTGGTCGGGGTGGCCATTCCCGAAGGCAGCGGTTTCGGCGTACCCGGTGATGAACGGATCGATCGCCTGGGCGAGCATGTCCGGCGGCATGCCGGATCCGGTGTCGCTCACCGCGATGGCGATGTGGCGGCCGGGTCGAACCTGGGTTTCGGGCTGCGGCCGACGCCCCGGCCTCGATGTTGCGGGTCTCGATGCGCATTCGGCCGCCGTCCGGCATGGCGTCGCGGGGGCTGATCGCCAGGATGGCGCTCTCGCGCTGG
Organism: Methylobacterium planeticum; assembly: GCF_008806345.1. Classification (GTDB taxonomy): domain Bacteria; phylum Pseudomonadota; class Alphaproteobacteria; order Rhizobiales; family Beijerinckiaceae; genus Methylobacterium; species Methylobacterium planeticum. Next base: position 107,139 of record NZ_VZZJ01000007.1, read on the forward strand.
TTGGGGTCGCAGAGCATCGGCCACAACTCCGCCACAGGGCGATCTCTCGGGCGATCTCGCGGGCGATGCCCTCGCCGAGGGAGCGGCGCAGGAGATCCTCCAGGGAGCCCCGATGGCATCGACCGGGGTCCGGTCCCTGCAAGAAGTGGCATTTGTGGCCGAGCAGGGCGTGGGCGGGGGAGCCGGACAGGCCCAGGAACGCGCAGGCGAACAAAGCCGGAAGCGGATCGGGGCGCTCACGCCATCGAGCGCGCGGCGATCAGGCGGGAGAGGCGCCCGCCTCGGCGACGTGAAGCGCCACGATGGCGTCGAAGGAGGGATCCGCCCGGAAGCCGAGGGCGAGGGCGCGCTCGGTGGCGAAGGCCTCCGGCCATGTCTCGATGATCCGCAGGATCGCCGGGTCGGGCTCGCGCCGGATCAACGCGACGGCCCGGTCGCCCGCGACGCGGCGCAGGGCCTCGATCTCCTCGGCGACCGTCGCGGAGACCCCCGGCATGGTGAGGTTGCGCCGCTGCCCCAGCGGCGCGAGATCGATCCCGGCGGCATGGACGAGGAAGTCCGTGGCGGCGCGCGGACTCGCGAACCAATGCCGGACCGTGTCGGGCACCGGCAGGACCGCCTCCTGCCCGGCCAGGGGCTCGCGGATGATGCCGGAGAAGAAGCCGGAGGCCGCTTTGTTCGGCTTGCCGGGCCGCACGCAGATGGTCGGCAGGCGCAAGCCGATCCCGTCGAGGAAGCCGCGCCGGGTGTAGTCCGACAGCAGGAGCTCGCCCATCGCCTTTTGGGTGCCGTAGGAGCTTGCCGGCGCCAGGATCATGTCGTCGCCGATCACCGGCGGCAGCGGGGCCCCGAACACGGCGAGCGAGGAGGTGAACACCACCCGCGGGTGGTAGCCGTCCGCGAGGTGCGCGTAGCGGATCGCCTCGAACAGCAGGCGCGTGCTGTCGAGGTTGACCCGGTAGCCCTTATCGAAATCGGCCTCCGCCTCCCCCGAGACGACGGCCGCGAGGTGGAAGATCACGTCCGGGCGCCTCGCGATGGTGGCCTCGGCGGCGCCCGGCGCGGAGAGGTCGGCCGCCTGCGCCGTCACGCTCCCGGCAAACCCCGCGGGGGAGGGCGGCGTCACGACATCGACGAGGGTGAGCGCGGTCAGGGGCTGACCACCGAGCTGGCCGGATCGCGCGAGGGCGTCCGTAAGGCGGCGGCCGATCATGCCGGCGGCACCGAGGATCAGGGCATGCATGGGATCGCGTCCTTGGTCGGAGTGGTCAGCGCATCAGCGCGAGGGCGCGGGCGAAGAAGTCGCGACCGCCGAAATTGCCGGATTTGAGCGCCAGCAGCATGGGTTCGGGCCCGCTCGCCGTGCGCAGGACGGGGACGCCCGCGGCGATCTCGGGGCCGAGCAGGAAGGCCCGGAGGCCGAGATGGTCGACGACGGCCCCCGAGGTCTCGCCGCCCGCGACGACGAGGCGGCGCACGCCCCGGGCGACGAGCCCGGCGGCGGTCGCGGCATTCGCCACCTCGATGGCGTGACCGATTCCGGCACCGCCGTGCCGGGCCTGGAGCGCGCGCACCGCCTCGGGGGTACCGCTGGTGGCGATCAGCACAGGCCCGGTGTCGAGGCGCTCGGCCGCCCAGGCGATGGCGGCCTCGACCGCGTGCGGATCGGACAGAAGGCGCTCCGGATCGAGGCGGAGCACGGGCATGTGGCCCTCCGCCGCCGCGATCTGGTCGAGGGTCGCCTGCGAGCAGCTGCCCGCGAGGCAGGCCGCATGGCCGCCGACGCCCTCGCCCGGGAGGGCGTCGGCCGAAGGCGAACCGCGTCCGGCCGCCACCAGGGCGCGGGCGAGGCCGAGGCCGAGACCGGAGGCGCCGACCGAGAGCGGGTGGCCAAGGGCCGCCCGGCCGAGGATCTCGAGATCGGATTCGACGATGGTGTCGGCGATGGCCGAGCCGTGGCCCGACCGCGCGAGGGCGTCGAGGCGGGCCGTCACCGCGTCGACGCCCTCGGCGACCGTCGCGATGTCGACGAGGCCGACCGGTGCGGCGCTCTGGCGGGCGAGGACGCGCACGAGGTCGGCGTCCCGCATCGGATTCAGCGGGTGGTCCTTGAGGGGGCTCTCGTTCAGGGGGCGCGCGCCGACGAAGAGGTGGCCCTGGTAGACGGTGCGGCCGGTCTCCGGGAAGGCGGGGGTGACGAGGGCGATCGGGGCGCCGGAATCGGCCCGGAGCGCGTCGAGGACGGGGCCGATATTGCCCGCATCCGTCGAGTCGAACGTGGAACAAATCTTGAACAACACGTGCGTCGCGCCCCGCGCCCGCAGCCAGCGCTCCGCGGCCCGCGAGCGCTCGACGGCCTGGTCCGCCGGGATCGAGCGGCTCTTGAGCGCCACCACGACGGCGTCGACCTCGGGCAGGGCGAGACCCGGGTCCGGGACGCCGATGGTCTGGACCGTGCGCAGGCCGGCCCGGGTCAGGGTATTGGCGAGGTCGGAGGCGCCCGTGTAGTCGTCGGCGACCGCCCCGAGGGCGAGGGGACGCGGGCTCATCGGGCGGCCTCCTGGCGGTAGGGCGAAAACCAGCCGAGCCCCTCGGTGGTGCCCGCGCGGGGGTTGTACTCGCAGCCGACGAAGCCGTCGTAGCCGAGGCGGTCGAGCTCGGCGAACAGGTGGGCGTCGTTCATCTCGCCCGAGCCGGGCTCGTGGCGCTCGGGCACGCTCGCGGTCTGGACATGGCCGATGATCGGCATCAGCTGGCGCAGCCGCATGGTCACGTCGCCGTGCAGGATCTGGCAATGGTAGAGGTCGAACTGGAGCTTCAGGTTCGGCAGGCCGAGCTCGGCGATGAGGGCGGCGGCGGTGCCGAAATCGTTGAGGAAGTAGCCCGGCATGTTGCGGGCGTTGATCGGCTCCAGCACGAGGTCGAGCCCGGCGCCGCCCAGGCGCTCGGCCGTCCAGGCGACCGCGCGGCGATAGGCCTCCCGCGCGGCGGGGTCCTGCGGCTCGGCGAGCCCCGCCATCAGGTGGAGGCGCCCGACCCCCGTGGCCTCGGCGTAGCGCAGGCCGGTCTCGACGCCGGCCTCGAGGTCGGCGAAGCGGCCGGGCAGCGCCGCGATGCCGCGCTCCCCCGCCGCCCAGTCGCCTGGGGGCAGGTTGAACAGGGCCTGGGTCAGGCCGTGGCGGCGCAGGCGCTCGCCGATCGCCTCCGGCGGATGCTCGTAGGGGAACAGGAACTCCACCGCCCGGAAGCCCGCATCCGCGGCCGCGGCGAAGCGGTCGAGGAAGGCGTGCTCGGTGAACATCATCGTGAGGTTGGCGGCAAACCGCGGCATGGCGTGACCCTCCTTCTTCACTTCTTCGGCTGGCCCGGCAGGCTCGCCCCGGCGACCTGCGCGTAGAGACGGGCGACCGAGGCGTCGTCGTCGCGCCCCATGCCGGAGCCCGCGGTCATCAGGAACATCTGGAGGGCGGCCGCTGCCACCGGCACGGGGAAGCGCTCGGCCCGGGCCATGTCCTGCACGATGCCGAGATCCTTGACGAAGATCTCGACGGCGCTGCGGGGCGTGTAGTCGCCGTCGAGCACGTGCTTCATCCGGTTCTCGAACATCCAGGAATTGCCGGCCGAGGCCGTGATCACCTCGTAGACCTTGGCGAGGTCGAGGCCCTGCTTGGCCGCGAAGCTGATCGCCTCGCAGGCCGCGGCGATGTGCACCCCGGCGAGCAGCTGGTTGATCATCTTGAAGGCCGCGCCCTGGCCCGCCGCGTCGCCGAGCCGGTAGAGCTTGGCCGCCATGGCGTCGAGGGCCGGCTGCGCCCGGTCGAAGGCGGCGCGCGAGCCCGAGGCGAGGATCGTCAGGGCGCCCTCGGCGGCCCGGGTGGCGCCGCCGCTGATCGGCGCGTCGAGGAAGTGGCGGCCGGTGGCCTCGAGGCGGGCCGCGAGGTCGCGGGCGACCGCCGGGTCCATGGTGGCGCAGGAGACGAAGACCGCGCCCTCCGGCATCGCCGCGGCGACGCCCCCGGCCCCGAACAGGACCGCCTCGGTCTGGGCCGCGTTGACGACGACGCAGACGACGATGTCGGCCCCCGCGGCGGCCTCGGCCGGCGCCCCGGCGCCGCTCCCGCCGGCCTCGGCGAACCGCGCCACAGCGTCCGGGTTCACGTCGAAGGCCGCCACCGACAGCCCCGCCCGCAGGAGCGAGAGCGCCATCCCGGTTCCCATCGAGCCGAGCCCGATCAGAGCGGCCCGGCCGGTCCGTGCTGGTTCAGTCATGACAGGTGTTCCGGTGTGTTGGAGCGGGATCAGCGGTTGACCATGCGGGCCGGCGTCACGAACACGCAGAGCGCGCCGACGACCAGCATCGCCGCGAGGGCGTACATGCCGGCGGCGGTGTTGCCCGTGAGGTCGCGCAGCGCCCCGATCACGTAGGGGCTCGCGAAGCCCGCGAGGTTGCCCACCGAGTTGATCAGCGCGATCCCCGCCGCCGCGCCGGTGCCGGCCAGGAACGCGGTCGGCAGGGACCAGAACAGGGGCGCGCAGGTGAGCACGCCGGCGGCGGCGACCGACAGGAACGCGATGGCGATCGTGGTGTCGGTCGCGGTCGCGGCCACGATGAAGCCGACGGCGCCGCACAGGGCCGGTCCGATGAGGTGCCAGCGCCGCTCCCGCATCCGGTCGGCGTTGCGGCCGAGGATGACCATCACGACCGCGGCGAACAGGAACGGGATCGCGCTGATCAGCCCGATGTTGAAGTTGCCCTGCACGCCCGTCGCCTTGACGAGGGTCGGCATCCAGAAGGTCAGCCCGTACTGGCCCGTGACGAAGGCGAAGTAGATCAGGCTCATGAACCAGACGCGGGGGTCGCGGAACACGGTCGCGATCGAGTGCGGGCTGTTGTCCTTGCCGGTGTTGTCCTGCGCGATGTCGCGCTCGATCACGGCCTTCTCGGCATCGGTCAGCCACTTCGCCTCGGAGGCGCGGTTGTCGAGGTAGAGGTAGACCGCCACGCCGACGAGGACCGCGGGGACCGCCTCGATCAGGAACATCCACTGCCAGCCGGCGAGCCCGTGCGCCCCGTTGAAGGCGTCCATGATCCAGCCGGAGAGCGGGTTGCCGAAGATGCCCGAGATCGGGATCGCCGACATGAACACCGCGATCACCTTGGCGCGGCGATGCGCCGGGAACCAGGCGGTCGTGTACAGGATGATGCCCGGATAGAAGCCGGCCTCCGCGAGGCCGAGCAGGAAGCGCATGATGTAGAAGCTCGTGGCCGAGTTCACGAACAGGAACGCGCCCGAGATCAGCCCCCAGGTGATCATGATCCGGGCGATCCAGACGCGCGCCCCGACCCGGTGCAGGATGACGTTGCTCGGCACCTCGAACAGGAAGTAGCCGATGAAGAACACGCCGGCGCCGAGGCCGTAGACGGTCTCGCTGAAGCCGAGCTGCTGCGACATCTGCAGCTTGGCGAAGCCCACGTTGACGCGGTCGAGATACGCGATGACGTAGCAGAGCATCAGGAACGGGACGAGCCGCCAGAACACCTTGGTGTAGGTCTGCTCGACGAAATCGGCCGGGGGAGCGGCAGCTCCCGGAATCCGGGCGGCTTGCACGGTCATGGACGTCCTCCTCAGCCGCGACGGAACGTTGTCCGCCACGGGCGCTTATGCTTTGCGCGACTCATTTTGGCAGCGCTTGCATCTTGCCTAACAGCATTTGGCAGCGCTGCCAATCTGGTTGTTCCGGAACCTGAAGCTTGGTATGTGCTCGGACGGGATGACGTCGTCTCCGCCCGGACGGCGGACGCCGTGTCCGGCTCGACGAGCCCGCAGGGTTTTGAGGGAGCGGTCATGAACGTTCATCAGCCGCGCCAGCGCCTCGTGACCCTCGCCGACGTCGCCCGCGAGGCGGGGGTCGGCGAGAGCACCGTCTCGCGGGTCCTGCGCAAGCACGGCTCGTTCTCGAAGGGCACGCAGGACCGGGTGGCCGAGGCTGTCGCGCAGCTCGGCTACGTGCCGAACCGCCTCGCCGGGAGCCTGGCGGGCTCGGCCACCTCCGCGGGCTCGCAACTCGTCGGCATCGTGATCCCATCGCTCACCAACATCGTCTTTCCGGAGCTTCTGCGCGGCATCGCGGGGGGCCTCGACGCGGTCGGCTTCCAGAGCGTCATCGCGGTCAGCGACTACGATGCCGAGCGCGAGGAGGCGCTGATCGGGGCGCTCCTGTCCTGGCGCCCGGCCGGGCTCATCGTCACCGGGCTCGAGCACACGCCGGGGGCGGTGGCGCGCCTCCGGGCGAGCGGCGTGCGCATCGTCGAGATGATCGACACGGACGGGCCGGGCCTCGACATCGTGGTGGGCTTCTCGAACCGCGCCGTGGGGCGCGTCAGCGCCGGGCATCTGCTCGGGCGCGGCTACCGCCGGATCGGCTTCGTCGGGCACGATCTCGATCGCGACCTGCGGGCGGGCAAGCGCCTCGCGGGCTTCGCCGAAGCCCTGGCGGCGGCGGGCCACCCGCTGCGCGACCGCGAGATCCTCGCCGGCCCCTCCTCGGCCGCCGCCGGCCGGGAGGCCCTTGGGCGCCTCCTGGCGCGCCGACCGGACCTCGACGCCGTCTACTTCTCGAACGACGACATGGCGCTGGGCGGCTATTTCCACTGCCTCGAGGCCGGCCTCTCGATCCCGGGGGGCATCGCGCTGTTCGGCTATAACGGCCTCGACATCACGGCGGCGATGCCGCAGCCCCTCTCCACCGTCCGGACCCCGCGCCTGCGCATCGGCGAAGTCGCGGCCGAGCGCCTGGGCGCGGGCGGCCCCTCGGAGACGGTGGATCTCGGCTTCGAACTCATCGAGGGAGCGACCGCATGAGCGAGGAGACGCGGCTTCGCGAGGAGATCTGCACTTATGGGCGCTCCCTGTTCGAGCGGGGCCTGACGCCGGGCTCCTCCGGCAACATCTCCCTGCGGCTCGACGACGGCGGCTGGCTCGTCACGCCGACGAACGCCTCCCTGGGCTTCCTCGACCCGGCCCGGATCTCCCGCCTCGACGCGGGCGGGAACCTCGTCTCGGGCGACAAGCCGACGAAGGAGATTCCGCTCCATGCCGCGCTCTACGACAGCCGGGTCGAGGCGCGGGCGATCGTGCACCTGCACTCGACCCACGCGGTCGCGGTCTCGATGCTGCCGGAGATCGACCCGAGGGCGGTGCTGCCGCCGCTGACGCCCTATTACCTGATGCGGGCAGGCGCGACGGCCCTGGTGCCGTATTTCCGGCCCGGCGACCCCGCGGTCGCCGACGCGATCCGGGGGCTTGCCGGGCGCTATGCCTCGGTGCTGCTGGCCAACCACGGCCCGGTGGTGGCCGGCAGCAGCCTGGAGAACGCGGTCTTCGCCACGGAGGAACTGGAGGAGACCGCCAAGCTCTACCTGCTCCTGCGCAATCTCAACCCCAGGACCTTGAGCCCGCAGCAGGTGCAGGACCTCGTCAGCCATTTCGGCCTGACCCTGCCGGAGGGGCAGGCGGAGGGGCAGGCGGAGAGGCAGGATTGTCCGTCATCGGGCGAGGGCCACCGGAACGGGTAGGCCGGCCCCCGAACCGCGGGGGTCAAGGCTCCGGGCGAAGCCCGACGCCGCCCCGGGATGGGGCGGGGCTTGAGCCCGCGCCCCATCCCGGGGGCGTGCCGGCCTCAGCAGAGCACCGAGGCGCGGTAGCGCGGCGCGCCGGAGGGGCCGAGCGGGACCGGCTGCGGATGCTGCAGTTCCAGGAGGACGTTCGAGCCGGCGACGATGTGGCCGGACGCGTCGCGCAACGGCGTCGGGTAGGGCATGAAGGGGACGCGCGTGCCGTCCGGGCGCTCGAGCACGGCCTGCACGCCGCGCACCGGCCGCCCCTCCCTCATGGCGACGGCCATCGGGCACTGGTCGAGGGGCAGGGGGGTTCCGTCCGGCCGGTAGATCCGCCAGGAGCCGCACCAGCGCTCGACGCCGAGGATCGGGCGACGCCCCCAGAGCTTGGCGGCGGCCTCGTTGTAATAGGTCAGGAAGCCGTCGGCATCGGTCGTGTAGACGGCGGATTCGATCTGCCGAAACAATTCCGCTCGGCTCGGCTCGTAGTTCCAGTCCGAGTCCGGCGCGTCAAAATCGTAGACCAGATCGTCATCGTCCATGGCGTTCTCCCACGACAGGCGGGCTCCGAAATGCCCGCTCTCAGCACTCCGTCTGCCCCCATCTGTCGTGGCCTCCTGGGGAACCGTTCCGGACCGACGTCGCGGACCTGCCCGGTTCTTGAGGCGGGCGCGCGAGCGCCCGGACTCCAGATCGTCCAACCATACGAGATTGTGCCTTGGAGCTTCCGGGGGCGGTCGCTCACTCGGCGCCATAACCGACGCTGCCGGTCTGGGCTCTCCCGTCTAGCCATGTACGGACGCGCCTCATTCGCACAAGATCTGACCAATGACAATACCCGAAGGCACAAATTGTTCTAACAAATGCTGGATACCGCATTGCACTGCGGTATGAAGGTATTTTGGAAAACAAATTTCTGTTCATATCCCAAGTGCCGCTTCGGTAATGCTCCGCAAATGCGATGCCGCGTGGATTGAATGCTCTCGCAATGCGTACGCCCTGGGCCGGAAGGGCCTGATGCGCGGCGCGGCTGGCGAGATCCGCATCCGCCAGGGACAGGCGAGGCGGGACAGGAGCGGCGCGGCGGGAACGGGGCTCACCTCCGCTCCCGGCACGGGTGACGGCGGCCCGGGCGCGCATTAATCTCCCGCCCGGAGACCCGCATGGCGCACGAACCCCACGATCCGCAGAACCACGACCACCCGCACGACCACCCGCATGATCACGCGCACGGATCCGGGAGCGAACTCTCCCCGATGGACCTGCGGGTGCGGGCCCTCGAATCGATCCTCGTCGAGAAGGGCTACGTCGACCCGGCCGCCCTCGACGCGCTGATCGAGACCTACGAGACGAAGGTCGGTCCCCATAACGGCGCTCGCGCGGTGGCCCGCGCCTGGGTCGATCCCGCCTTCCGGGATCGCCTGCTCGCGGATGCGACCCCGACCCTGCGGGAGATCGGCGTCGGCGGTCGCGGCGGAGAGCACATGGTGGTCGTCGAGAACACCCCCGACGCGCACAACCTCGTCGTCTGCACCCTGTGCTCCTGTTATCCCTGGCCGGTGCTCGGCCTGCCGCCGGTCTGGTACAAGTCGCCGCCCTACCGCGCGCGGGCCGTGATCGAGCCCCGGGCGGTGCTCGCCGAGTTCGGCGTGACGCTGCCCGGTTCCACCCGCATCCGCGTCTGGGATTCCACCGCCGAGCTTCGCTACATGGTGCTGCCGATGCGCCCGTCCGGAACCGAGGACCTCGACGAGGCCGGGCTCGCCGCCCTCGTCACCCGCGACAGCATGATCGGCACCGGCCTGCCGCGGCACCCCGGAGCGCGCGCATGAACGGCGGCCAGGATCTCGGCGGCATGCAGGGGTTCGGCCCGGTCGCCCCCGAACCGAACGAGCCGCGCTTCCACGCGGCCTGGGAGAAGCGCGTCTTCGGCCTCGCCATGGCGATGGGCCTGTCGGGCCGCTGGAACCTCGATGCCAGCCGCGCCGCCCGCGAGGCGCTGCCGCCCGGCGAGTACCTGACCTCGAGCTATTACGCGATCTGGCTCAAGGCCCTGGAGCGGCAGGTGACGGCCCACGGCCTCGCCACCCGCGAGGAAATCGCCTCCGGAACGGTCTCGGCGCCCGCCGCACCGGTGACGCGCGTGCTCAAGGGCGCGGAAGTCGAGCCGCTCTTCGACCGGGGCTTCCCGAGCGACCGTCCCCTCGACGTGCCGGCCCGCTTCGCGGTGGGCGAGCGCGTCCGCGCCCGGATCATCAACCCGCCCGGCCACACGCGCCTGCCGCGCTACGTCCGCGGCCGGACCGGCACGGTGGAGAGCGTGCACGGCAGCTTCGTCTTCCCGGATTCGAACGCATGCCTCGCCGGCGAGGCGCCGCAATGGCTCTACACGGTGCGGTTCTCCGGCGCGGAACTCTGGGGCGAGGCGGCCGAGCCCGGCCACGCGGTCTCGGTCAACGCCTTCGAGAGCTACCTGGAGCCGCTGGCGTGAGCGCGGATCCCATCCCGGTCGGCGCCGGCGCGGACCCGGTCTTTTCCGCGCCCTGGGAGGCGCAGGCCTTCGCGCTCGTGGTCTCCCTTCACGATCGCGGCCTGTTCAGCTGGAGCGAGTGGGCCGACGCCCTCGGGGCCGAGACCCGCCGCACCGGACGGGCGACCGATTACGCCGCCTGGCTCGCCACCATCGAGACGCTCCTGGCGGCCCGCGGCATCGCCGATCCCGACGCCCTCGCGGACCGCCGCGCCGCCTTCGCCCGCGCCGCCGCCGCGACACCGCACGGCGAGCCGATCCGCCTGGCGAACGACCCGCTCTCCCGGGACCGGGCCTGAGCGTGCCGTTGCTGACGCGCCCTCGTCACGGGGCGGGCGCTGGTCCACATTGAGGATCGCGCGTCGGGACCTTGCCGGCGGCGTCCCCGCGGGTAACTTTCGGGCCCGCGACGCGAGAAGCCTTCGCCGGCATGCGCTGGCCTCAGCCTCGAACCCGCTCGCCGCGCGAGGGCGCGAAGGAAGCTTGCCGGATGCGCGTCGTCGTCGACCTGAACCGCTGCCAGGGCTACGCCCAATGCTGCTACGCGGCCCCGGAGCACTTCGTCCTGCGCGGCCACGAGATTTTGTTCTACGACCCCGCCCCGCCCGACGCGAAGCGGGGCGAGATCGCCCGGGCGGTGCAGGCCTGCCCGGTCCGGGCCATCAGCGCTGAGGGGCTCGACGCGCCGGAGCGGCCCGAGGCGGGGGCCGCCTCGTGAGCCCGTCCCTGGATCCTGGGATCGTCATCGTCGGGGCCTCCCTCGCGGGGCTACGCGGGGCCGAGGCCCTGCGCCTGCACGGATACGCGGGCCCGCTCGCGATCGTCGGCGAGGAGCCGCACCCGCCCTACGACCGGCCGCCCCTGTCGAAGCACGTGCTGGCGGGCGAGCTGGCGCCCGGGGCGACCGCCCTGCCGAACCTCGTGCCGCTCCGGGCCACCTGGCATCTCGGCGTGGCCGCCACCGGCCTCGACCGGCCGGCGCGCACGCTCCGCCTCGGGGACGGGCGCGTCCTGCCCTACGGGCGCCTCCTCATCGCCACGGGCGCGCAGGCCCGGCCCTGGCCGGGATCCGAGGAGGCGGCCCTCGACGGCGTCTTCACCCTGCGCGGGCGGGACGACGCGGCGGCCCTGCGCGCCGTGCTGGCGCAGGGCCCGCGCCACGTCCTCATCGTCGGGGGCGGCCTGATCGGCTGCGAGGCGGCGTCCTGCTGCCGCGACCTCGGCATCGACGTGACGCTGGTCGACCCGAACCCGACGCCGCTCGCGCGGTCCCTCGGCACCTTCGTGGGCGGCGTCGTCTCGGGGCTGCTCGAGCGGGCCGGCGTCGATTTCCGCCCGGGCGTCCACGTGGAGCTGCTCGAGGGCGATACCTTCGGGCGTCTGCGGCGGGCGCATCTGCGGGGCGGCGAGACGATCGAGGCGGACGTCGCCATCGTGGCGCTCGGTGCCGTGCGCAGCACGGGTTGGCTCGCCGGTGCCGGCCTGATGGCGGATGCGGGCGGCCTCACCTGCGACGGCGCCTGCCGGGTCCTCGCGGCGGACGGTACGCCCTGCCAGGACATCTACGCGGCCGGGGACGTCGCGCGCTGGCCGAACCCCCATTACGGAGGGCGCCTCATCGCGGTCGAGCACTGGGGCAACGCCGTCGAGCAGGCCGGTCACGCGGCCCGCAACATGCTGGCCGCGCGCGAGGACCAGCAGCCCTACGCGCATCTTCCGGCCTTCTGGTCGAGCCAGTTCGGCGTCAACATCAAGGCGGTGGGCCTGACCGAGGGCGCGGACACGGTGGCGATCGTGCAGGGCTCCCGCGCCACGCGCCGCTTCCTCGCCGTCTACGGCCGCGCGGGGCGCAGCATCGCTGCGGTGTCCTTCGACGAGGGCCGCTGGCTCCCGGCCTATGCCGAGCAGATCCGGGCGGGCCGGCCCTTCCCGCCGATCCGCGACGCCACCGATCAGACCCGGATCGCGACCCACGTTCCGGGGTTCCCGGCGCCCCGCCGCGGACGCGCGGCGCCGGCCGAGACGGGAGGCATTCATGTCTGACACGCTTCTGGCCGAGGAGCCACGGGTCGCGCCCGCCGGGACGGCGCCCGCGCCGGACGACACCCTGTTCGCGCAGATCCTCGATCCGGCGAACCGGGCGAACCCGTACCCGCTCCTCGCGCGGCTGCGCGAGCGGCCGGTCGCGCGCCAGCGGGACGGCCGATACGCGGTCAGCACCCATGCGGAGATCCGCAGCCTGCTGTTCGACCCGCGGCTCAGCTCCGAGGACCTGCCGCCCTCGCGGCGCCCGCACACGGGACATGTCCTGAAGGACTGGATCCTCAACCCGATCAAGGATCGGGTCGCCACGGCGCACCGCCCGCTGATCTTCCGCGATCCGCCGGCCCACGACGCCCTGCGCCACCTCGTGATGCAGCAATTCACCGTGCGGCGCGTGCGCGGCACCCACGACCGGGTCACCGCGGTGGTCGACGCGCTGATCGAGCGCTGCCGGGGCCGCGACCGCGTCTGCCTTGTCGAGGACCTGTCCTACCCGCTCCCCGTGGCGGTGATCTGCGAGCTTCTCGGGGTGCCGGAGGCCGACGAGCCGCAATTCCAGGCCTGGGCGACGCAGCTCTCGACGGCGCTCGAGCCCGATGCGCGCCGCGACGAGGACACGCGCCGGGCCAACGTCGCCAGCTTCGACGCGATCGCGGACTACATGAAGCGGCTGATCGCCGAGAAGCGGCGCCGGCCCACCGACGACATGCTGAGCGGGCTCGCCAACCACGCCGACCCGGCGACCCCGAAGATGGGCGACTTCGACCTGATCTCGACCGCGATCCTGCTCCTCGTCGCGGGGCACGAGACCACCGTCAACCTGATCACCAACGGCATGCTGACGCTGCTGCGCCACCCGCTCGAGCTGGAGCGGCTGCGCCGGGACCCCGAGCGGGCGCCGCGCGTCATCGAGGAGCTGCTGCGCTACGAGCCGCCGGTGCATTTCCGGACCCGCAAGGCGCTCGGCGACATCGCCATCGCGGGCGAGACGATCCCGAAAGGCGCCGCCGTGATGCTGGTGCTCGCGGCGGCGAGCCGGGACCCGGCCTGCTTCCCCGATCCCGACACCTTCGACCCCGACCGGGCGGACAACCAGCATTTCGGCTTCGGGGGCGGCCTGCATTACTGCGTGGGCGCGCCGCTCGCCCGGATCGAGGTCGAGATCGCCCTGGTCAGGCTGTGCCAGCGCCTCGTCCGGCCGTGCCTCGCCCGGGATCCGCCGCCCTACCGGCCGGGGGCGGCGCTCCGCGGCCCCGCGAGCCTCGAGATCACGATCGACGGCATCCTCTGAGGCGGCCTCACTCCGCGGCCGGCTCCAACCAGGGGCGCAGCCCGTCCGCCGCGATGCGCTGCGCCGCGTGCCGGTAGCCGATCTCCGCCACGGCCGCGTAGGCGGCCCAGTCGCGCAGGTCGATGCCGGCGAGCGGCGGACGCAGGACCACGGCGGCGCGCTCCTTGGCCATCGCGGCCTGGGCATCGCTCGACACCGTCGCGGCCCGCAGCAGCAGCTGCGCGATGCCGGGCGTGGCTTGCGGCACGCCGAGGAGGCGCCGGATCATGCGGCCGCGCCAGGAGCGCATCGGCATCCGCGCGAAGGCGAGGTCGCTGCCGACGTCGACGGCGAGCACGCGGCCCCGCTCCAGGTCGGCGAGGAGGTCCGCCGGCAGGTTGTTCATGGTCCCGCCGTCGACGAGCACGCCGTCCTCGGCGATGACAGGGGGCAGCAGGCCCGGGATCGCGATGCTGGCGCGCAGGGCGCCGACGAGGTCGCCGCGGGTATGGACCATGGCGGCCCCGGTCGTCAGGTTCGCCGAGACGCAGAGGAAGGGAAGCCACAGATCCTCGATCCGGACCTGTCCGAAATGCTGGCGCAGGCGGGTGTCGACCTTGAGGCCGCGGGTGAGGGAGAGGACCGGCAGCGTGTAGTCGTTGAGGGGCGAGCTCGAGACGAAGGCCTCGAGGATGTGGGCCTGGATCTCGTCGAGGCTCCAGCCCATCGCGATGCTGGCACCCACCACCGCCCCGATGCTGGTGCCGCCGACGAAATCGATCGGATAATCCGCCTCGCGCAGCGCCCGCAGCACGCCGAGATGCGCGAAACCGCGCGCCCCGCCCCCGCCGAGCACGAGGCCGTGCGCCCGCCCGCTGACCAGCCGGCCGAGGCGCGCGTGGTCCGCGGCCCGGCCCGCCCGGACCTGATGGTGCATGGCGACGCCGAGGGCGTCGATGGCGGGGTCCGGCGCCCGGGGCACCGCCGCATCGGCGGCCTGCTCGATCACGAGATCGCAGCGCCGCCAGCCGTCCGGCGTGCCGAGGTCGACGCCCTGGAGCGCCGGGAAGGGCGGCTGGCCGGGCGCGGCGAGGAGCAGCACGTGGTCCGCCCGCCGCAGGCAGAGCCGGGTCCAGGCGCAGACCGGATCGTCGGCGGCGTAGACGACGCGCCCGTGCTCGGTCTCGTAGGCGTGGAACCAGGTCTCGTCGGCATGTTCCGGCCAGGCGGCGAGGCAGCCGGTGCGGGCGCCGAGGGCGCCCGCGAGGCTGTGGCCGAAGCCTGCGGCGGAGACCCCCGGCGTCACGCCGACCACCGCGAAGGTCATCGGCCGGTGCGGCGCGGCGCGGGCCGCGCCGCTGCGCAGCCGGTCGGCGAGGAGGCGGGCGAAGTAGAGCATCGCGCTCGGGTGCCGCGCCGCGATCTCGTCGAAGGCCTCCCGGCTCAGGCGCAGGAGGAGCGAGTCGCGCAGCACCGTGGCGGTCGCCGAGCGCGGCCCGTTCGACAGGAGCGCGACCTCGCCCACGGTCTCGGGGGGATACAGGCGGGCGATTCGCCGGATCAGGCCGGAGGCCGGATCGTGGTTCGCGACGCCGACCGCGCCCGAGACCAGCACGTAGAGGCTGTCGGCCTCCTCGCCCTCTTCGAACAGCACCCGGCCGCCCGCGATCGCGATGGGCTCGAGGCGGTCCCGGAGGGCGTCCGCCGTCACGGGGTCGAGGCTGTCGAGGAAGGGGACCCGGTAGGCGGTCCGCGCCAGGGTCTCGGCCGCGCTCATGCGGCGCCGGCCCCGAGCTTGCGCTTGAGTTGGGCCGCGGCCCCCGCGTAGCCGCCCTCGCCGCCATCGACGAAGTGGACATGGCCGCTTCCGAGCCGGTCGGGGGTGAAGCAGGTCACGACGGCCGATCCCTGGCGGACGAGGCCGTAATGCAGGAGCCCGTCCGCCTCGGCCTGCGCGAGGCGCGCCTCGATCGCCCGCGCCGTCTCGGGCGTGGCGTCGATCGTCATGCGCAGGCCGTCGTCGTATTTCCGGTAATCGGCGTTGGCGACGAGCTCGCGGAGATAGGTCGGGGCCGAGAAGCCCGGGACCGAGAGGCGCACCCGGAAGGCCAGGAACGAGGCGAGCGCCCCGGCGAGGCGCCGCCCCCGCGCGAGGAGATCCCGCAGGTGCCCGCCCCGCGCCGGCCTCAGCGCGACGGCGCCCGGGCGCCAGCCGAGATCCGGCCCGGCCTCCGGCAGCGGGCGCCCGAGGCGCGGGTCGGCCTGGACGAGCCCGATCACCGCAGCGAGGGTCCGCCGCAGCGCCGCCGCGTCGCCGCCCGCCCGCGGCACGACGATCAGCGACAGGATGAGGCCGTTCTGCGCCCGTGACGCCTCGAAGCGGCAGGACAATCCGGTGAGGTCCGGCTCCGTGCCGGGGGGCGCCGCCGGCAGGGCGTTGAGCCCGCCCTTGAGGGCCGCCTCCGCCCAGGCCAGGCCGCCGCCCCGGATCATCGCGTAGGCGACGTCGGGCGAGGGGGCGTAGCGCGCCACGCGGACGTCGTGGCCGGCCTCCCGCACGGTGCGCACGGGGATCAGGGCGGCGCGCAGGTCGAGGTCGAGACGCTCGCGCACGAAGGTGATGCAGGCCGACAGAACCGGGGCGGCGACCCGCTCCTCGCCCGGCGCCAGGAGGAAGCTCGCCCCGTCGCCGCCGAACACGAACGGGATCTCGGTGTCCGGCAGGGCGTTGCGCATCGCCGCGATGACGGCCGCGGCGGCGTAGTTCACCGCGCGGTAGCGCCCCGCCCCGATCGCCCGGGTCGAGCCGACGATGTCGCAGAGCCCGATCGTCCAGCCGGACGGAACGGGCCGAAACCGCGCCTCGTCGAGGACGTCGTCGAACCGCGCCAGGACGGGAAGATCCGCGTAGCGGAACCTGGCCTCCTCGGGCGTCCGCGTGAGCATCGCACCTGACCCCATGGGCCTCCCGTGCGGGGCGCGTCGAGGCCCCCCTCCCTGCATGCCAGCCTATCAGCCCATCGCCGCGAAGGCGCGTGCCTTCTCGCCTTCACCCGCATCGGTCCGATGGTTACGTCCCGGCGGATCGCGGGGCCCGCCGGGCCGTTGACGAGGCGATACCTCGTCCGGCGCCGGAGGGTTGTCGTGGCGCAGTTCGCCCGCCAGCGCGCCCACATGGTCGCGCGCCAGATCGCGGCGCGCGGCCTCACCGATGCGCGGTTGCTCGCGGCCGTCCGGGCGGTCCCGCGCGAGTGCTTCGTGCCCCCGCACCTGCGCGCCTTCGCCTACGAGGACGGACCGCTGCCGATCGCGGCCGGGCAGACCATCTCGCAGCCCTACATCGTCGCGCTGATGATCGATGCGGCGGCCCTGGCGCCGGGGGACCGGGTGCTCGAGATCGGCGCGGGGTCCGGCTACGCCGCGGCGGTGATGAGCCGCCTCGCGGCCGAGATCCTCGCCGTCGAGCGCCACGCGCTGCTGGCCGAGGAGGCGCGCCGATGCCTGGGGCGGCTCGGCTACGGCAACGTCGCGGTCCGCCACGGCGACGGCACCCTCGGCTGGCCGGAGGCGGCGCCCTTCGACGCCATCGTGGTCGCGGCCGGGGGCCCGGAGGTGCCCGGGCCGCTCCGCCGTCAGCTTCGGATCGGGGGACGCCTCGTGATGCCGGTGGGCGCGCGGCCGGGCAGCCAGCGCCTCGTGCGGCTGCTGCGTCGGGGAGAGGAGGATTTCAGCGAGGATGCGCTGGGGCTCGTCAGCTTCGTTCCGCTGATCGGAGCCGAGGGCTGGGCGGAGGATCCCGCCCGACGGGACGCGGGCCGGTATCAGGCCCGCTCGGAGGTCGAGTAGGACGGCGCCCGGGCGGCCCCGGTGTTCTGCTCGGCGAGCCGGCGGTCGAGCTCGCGCAGGATCGTGCATTTCGCCCGCAGGGCGTTCGAGCGCTTCATCCTGGCCTCCTCAGGCGCGGGCGACGCGGGGGTGGCGGACCACCACGGCCGGAGCCTCGCGCGGAACGGGCGGCAGGTCCGGGTACCACATCGTCACCCGCGTGCCGGCCCTGGAATCAATGATCGTGAGGGTCATCGTCGTCTCCACTCGTGATGCCCACAGGTTCGCCCGGTTTGCCGCCGGCGACTGTGAGCGGTCTCACGCATGGAGAGGATTCGAGACCGCCCACCCCGGTTTCGTCCCGATATGGGGATCCGCTGCCCGCGAAGCAGGTCCGCGGGCCGACGTTGCGCGGCCCGCGGTTACATCGAAGCCGCGTCGTTTCCGGTTGGATCGGTGTTTATTCTTGTCGCCTCTCCTCGCGCGGGCCAAGATCGCGCCGTGGCGGCCAGCCTTCAACGAGAGCCGTCCCGAGAGCCATGGACTGTCGACGCTCCGGGACATCGATCCCGGCGACATCCCGCACGAGCTTCGCGCCTGGACCGCACCCTCGCGGCGGCGTGGGAGCTGGGGCTCTGGCAGAGAAACCCTGGAGGAAACCACAGATGACACGACGCAATGGTCTGGCGCTCGCCGCGGCGCTGGCGGGCACGTTGACGCTGCCGCTCGGTGCCCACGCCCAGGACGCGGCCTTCTCGGGCGGCACGATCAAGCTCGGCATCCTGAACGACCAATCCGGCACCTATGCCGAGTTCGGCGGGCGCTCCTCCGTCGAGGCGGCCAAGATGGCGGTGGAGGATTTCGGCGGCAAGCTCAACAACATCCCGATCGAGATCCTCAACGCCGACCACCAGAACAAGCCCGACATCGCCTCCTCGATCGCTCGGCAATGGTACGACCGGGACGGCGTCGACGCGATCATGGACCTGACCACCTCGTCGGTCGCGCTCGCCGTCCAGGGCCTGTCCAAGGACAAGAAGAAGATCACCATGGTGACGGGCGCCGCCACGAGCGAGCTCACCGGCAAGCAATGCACGCCCTACGGCTTCCACTGGGCCTACGACACCCGCGCCCTCGCGGTCGGCACCGGCGGCGCGCTGGTGCAGCAGGGGGGCGACACCTGGTTCTTCCTCACCGCCGACTACGCCTTCGGCTATTCCCTGGAGGAGGAGACCAGCCGCTACGTGAAGTCGAAGGGCGGCAAGGTCGTGGGCGCCGTCCGCCATCCCCTGGCGGCGCAGGATTACTCGTCCTTCCTGCTCCAGGCGCAGGGGTCGGGCGCCAAGGTGATCGGGCTCGCCAACGCGGGCAACGACACCGCGAACACCATCAAGCAGGCCTCGGAATTCGGCATCTCCGAGGGCAACCAGCGCCTCGCCGCCCTGCTCTTCACCCTCGCCGAGGTGCACGGGCTCGGCCTCAAGGTGGCGCAGGGCCTGACCCTGACCGAGGGCTGGTACTGGGACCTCAACGACGAGACCCGCGCCTTCGGGCAGCGCTTCATGAAGCGCACCGGCAAGATGCCGAACATGGTCCACATGGGCACCTACTCGGCGGTCCTCCAGTACCTCAAGGCCGTGAAGGCCGCCGGAACCGACGAGACCGAGGCGGTGACGAAGCAGCTGCATGCCCTGCCGGTCGACGACGTCTTCGCCCGCGGCGGCAAGGTCCTGCCGAACGGCCGCATGGTCCACGACATGTACCTGTTCGAGGTCAAGAAGCCCGCCGAGTCGAAGTCGGAATGGGACCTCTACAAGCACCTCGCGACGATCCCCGGCGCCGAGGCCTTCGCCAAGGCGGAGGAGAGCGGCTGCCCCATGACCATGCGGTGACCGGGCCGGCGCGCTGATCTTTCTGGCGCGTTGACCTTGCCGACGCGCTGAGGCGGGTGGGCGGGCCTCAGCCCGCCCAGACCTCGCGGTAGAGCCCCACGATCTCCTCCGCGCTCGGCGCCGCCGGGTTGTTGGCGGGCGAGCCCGAGGCGAGCGCCTGCTCGGCCATCAGCGGCAGGAGGCGGGTCCAGCGCTCCGCGTCGAGCCCGTAGCTCTGCGGCGTCGGCACGTCGAGGTCGTCGTTCAGGGCGGTCAGGCAGGCGACGAGGCGCTCGCAGGCCGCCTCGTTGCCGTCCTGCTCGGAGGCGACGCCCATGGCGCGGGCGCAATCGGCGTAGCGGGCCGGCGCCGCCTTGACGGAGAACCGCGTCACGGCGGGCAGCAGCATCGCGTTCGAGAGGCCGTGGGCGACGTGGAAATGCGCCCCGATCGGGCGGCTCATCCCGTGCACGAGGGCGACCGAGCTGTTCGAGAAGGCGATGCCGGCCTGCGTCGCCCCGAGCATCATCGCCTCCCGGGCCGGCCGGTCGCCCGGATCGGTCCAGACCCGGCGCAGGTTCGGCGCGATGGCCCGCATCGCCGTGAGGGCGAAGCCGTCCGAGAACGGGTTCGCCTTGCGCGAGACGTAGGCCTCGATCGCGTGGGTGAGGGCGTCGATGCCCGTGTCGGCGGTGAGGCGCTTCGGCTTGCTCAGGGTCAGCTCGTAGTCGACGAGGGCGGCCACGGGCAGGTAGGCGAGCCCGATGCAGAGCATCTTCTCGTCGGTCTCCGCATCCGTCACGATCGTGAAGCGCGTCGCTTCCGAGCCGGTGCCGGCGGTGGTGGGGATCGCGACGATCGGCAAGCCCGGCGCGTCCTGCAGGTGGGGCGCCTTGTAGTTCCGCATGGGGCCGCCGTGACGCGCCAGCACCGCCACGGCCTTGGCGGTGTCCATCGGACTGCCGCCCCCGAACCCGACGACGCAATCGTGGTCGCCCCGGTGCAACGCCGCGAGGGCGGCGTCGACCGACGCGACGGTCGGGTCCGGCACCGTGTCGGAGAACACCGACGCCTCGATGCCCTTCGGTGCCAGGCGCTCGACCAGGGCCTCGACGCGGCCGCTGCCGGCGAGGAACGGGTCCGTGACGATGAAGGGCCGGCTCAGCCCGAGTTGGCCCAGGACCTCGGGCAGGAGCCCCGAGGCGCCGGCTCCGATCCGCATCAGGCGGGGCAGGGCGATCGCGCTGACCATGGTGTCCTCCGGGTTGGTTTCGGTCCGGCTGCGCCCGCGAGCCGCGGCGGCCGGACGAGGGGGCGGGTTGAGGGCGAGGCTAGAGGCTGCGCGTCCGCACGGGAACCGCTCCGGGTTACAGCGGGGGCCCCGCCACCGAGGGTCCGGCGAACAGGGCCTGCGCCCCCGCCACCTCGGCGGCGATGAAGGCCGCGACCTCGCGGATATGGGCGGCCTTCCGGTGGTCCTCGTGGATGTGCATGTGGAAGGCGCGCGTCAGGAAGAGGGCGTCCGCCAGCACGGGGGCGAGGCCGGGATGGGCCGCGGCGATGAAGGCCGGCAGGATGCACAGGCCCGCGCCCGCGAGCGTCGCGTGCACCTGCGCCAGCAGGTTGGTGCTGCGTAGCCGCGCCGTCGCGTCCGGACCGATCACGTTGAGGTAGTTGAGTTCCCGCGCGAACAGCATGTCCTCGATATAGCCGACGAACGGGTGCCGGGTGAGATCGCCGACGCTGCGGATCGGCGCCGCCGCCCGGAGATAGCTCTCGGCGGCGTAGACATAGAGCCGGTAATCCGTCAGGCGCCGGGCCACGACGCGCCCCTGCTCCGGGCTCGACAGGCTGATGACGATGTCGGCCTCGCGCTTCGACAGGCTGAAGATGCGGGCGGTCGCCAGGATCTCGATCTCGAGACCCGGGTGGCGCTCGGTCAGCCGGTGCATCCGGGGCGCCAGGAAGACGCTGCCGAACCCGTCCGGCGCGCCGATGCGCACGGTGCCGACGATGGTCCGCCCGGCGCCGCCCGCCGTCGCGGTCGCGGACACGAAGGCGCTCTCCATCGCCTCCGCCGCCGCCAGCAGGCCCTCCCCGGCCTCGGTGAGGGCGTAGCCCACGTGGCTCTTGTGGAAGAGGCGGCTGTTCAGCGCCTCTTCGAGGGCCAGGATGCGGCGCGCGACGGTGGTGTGCTCCGTGCCGGTCTGAGCCGCGGCCGCCGTGAGGGTGCCGGCCCGCGCCACCGCGAGGAAGAACCGCAGATCGTCCCAGTTCCGGCCCGGCTTCCGGCTGCTCATGGCACCGCCCACGCTTCCGGCCACCGTCGCGCGCGCTCGCACGCGCCGCGGCCCGCTGAAGAAGACCCGCTGACCGAGGGATACTGACCCAGGCCCGCCGACCAAGTTCCACTGACATTGTGCATCGATGCACAATCCTTGGGAAGTTGCCGCGCTTCCGTGTGCGCGAAACGCTGATACCCTCCCGCCCAAAGCCGGATCGCCTGAGGGTGCTCCGGATCCAGAGGAAACGGCAGAAGGAGCGCGGCCATGCGCACGATCGGGCATTTCATTGGCGGCAGGGCCGTCGAGGGCACCAGCGGCCGCTACAGCGACGTGTTCAACCCGACGACGGGCGAGGTCCAGGCGCGGGTGGCGCTCGCGAGCAAGGCCGAGCTGCGCGCCGCCGTCGAGAACGCCAACGCGGCGCAGCCCGCCTGGGCGGCGCAGAACCCGCAGAAGCGGGCCCGCGTGATGATGCGCTTCCTCGAGCTGATCCGCGGCGAGCAGGATGCCCTCGCCGAGCTCCTCTCGAGCGAGCACGGCAAGACGGTGCCGGACGCCAAGGGCGACATCCAGCGCGGCGTCGAGGTGGTGGAGTTCGCCACCGGCATCCCGCATCTCCTCAAGGGCGAGTACACCGAGGGCGCCGGGACCGGCATCGACGTCTACTCGATGCGCCAGCCCCTCGGCGTGGTCGCGGGCATCACGCCGTTCAACTTCCCGGCGATGATCCCGCTCTGGAAATGCGCGCCGGCCATCGCCTGCGGGAACGCCTTCATCCTGAAGCCCTCCGAGCGCGACCCCTCCGTGCCGATCCGGATCGCCGAGCTGTTCCTCGAGGCCGGGCTGCCGCCTGGGATCCTCAACGTCGTCAACGGCGACAAGGAAGCCGTCGACGCGATCCTGGAGGACGAGGACATCCGGGCGGTGGGCTTCGTCGGCTCCTCGCAGATCGCCGCCTACATCTATGTGCGGGCGGCCGAGACGGGCAAGCGCGCCCAGTGCTTCGGCGGCGCCAAGAACCACATGATCGTGATGCCCGACGCCGATATGGGCCAGGCGGTCGATGCCCTGATCGGGGCCGGATACGGCTCGGCCGGCGAGCGCTGCATGGCGATCTCGGTGGCGGTGCCGGTGGGCGAGGCCACCGCCGACCGGCTGATGGAGCGCCTGATCCCCCGGGTCGAGAGCCTGAAGATCGGTCCCTCGCATGACGGCTCGGCCGATTACGGCCCCCTCGTCACGCGCGAGGCGATGGAGCGCGTGCGCGGCTACATCGATACCGGCCTGCGCGAGGGTGCCGACCTCGCCGTCGACGGGCGCGACTTCAAGCTCCAGGGCTACGAGAACGGCTTCTACATGGGCGGCTCGCTGTTCGACCGCGTCACACCCGACATGACCATCTACAAGGAGGAGATCTTCGGCCCCGTGCTCTCGGTGGTGCGGGCCAAGGATTACGAGGAGGCGCTGGCGCTGCCCTCGACCCACCAGTACGGCAACGGCGTCGCGATCTTCACCCAGGACGGCGACGCGGCGCGCGACTTCACGGCGCGGGTCAATGTCGGGATGGTCGGCGTCAACGTGCCGATCCCGGTCCCGATCGCCTACCACACCTTCGGCGGCTGGAAGCGCTCGGGCTTCGGCGACCTCAATCAGCACGGACCGGACGCGATCCGCTTCTATACCAAGACCAAGACCGTGACCTCGCGCTGGCCCTCGGGCATCAAGAGCGGCGCCGAGTTCTCGATCCCGACCATGCGCTGAGCCGGAACGCGGGAGAGGGGCCATGGACCACGCGCTCGACGAGGACAGGGCCGCGATCCGCGCGATGGCGGCGGCCTTCGCGGCGGAGGAGCTCGCGCCCCGCGCCGTCCTGTGGGACCGGGAGCGCCACTTCCCGGTCGAGACCCTGCGCAAGGCGGCGGCGCTCGGCATGGCCGGCATCTATGTCGGCGAGGAGCACGGCGGCTCGGGGCTGGCCCGCCTCGACGCCGCCCTGATCTTCGAGGCCCTGGCCACCGGCTGCCCGACGGTCGCGGCCTTCCTGTCGATCCACAACATGTGCGCCTGGATGATCGACAGCTACGGCGACGCCGAGCAGCGCCGCCGCTGGCTCCCCGGCCTGATGAGCATGGACCGGATCGCGAGCTACTGCCTCACCGAGGCCGGCTCCGGCTCGGACGCCGCCGCGCTGCGCACCCGCGCCGAGCGCCGGGGCGACCATTACGTGCTCAACGGCGAGAAGCAGTTCATCTCGGGGGCGGGCGCCAGCGACCTCTACGTCTGCATGGTCCGCACCGGCGGGGAGGGCGCGCGGGGCATCTCGGCGCTCGTCGTGCCGAAGGACACCCCGGGCCTCGCCTTCGGGGCCAACGAGCACAAGATGGGCTGGAACGCCCAGCCCACCCGCGCGGTGATCTTCGACGACGCGCGCGTCCCGGTGGAGAACCGCCTCGGCCCCGAGGGCGCGGGCTTCCGCTACGCCATGGCCGGGCTCGATGGCGGGCGCCTCAACATCGCGGCCTGCTCGCTCGGCGGCGCGCAGGCCGCGCTCGACAAGACGATCGCGTATCTCGGCGAGCGCCGGGCCTTCGGGCAGCGCCTGAGCGACCTGCAGGCCCTGCAGTTCCGCCTCGCCGACATGGCGACGGAGGTCGAGGTCGCCCGCACCTTCCTGTGGCGCGCCGCCGCGGCGCTCGACGCCGAGGCGCCCGAGGTGACGCGCCTCAGCGCCATGGCCAAGCGCTTCGTCACGGACGTGGCCTTCCACGTGGCGAACGAGGCGCTCCAGCTCCATGGCGGCTACGGCTACCTCGCCGATTACGGCGTCGAGAAGATCGTGCGGGACCTGCGCGTCCACCAGATCCTCGAGGGCACGAACGAGATCATGCGGGTGATCATCGCCCGCTCGCTCCTCGGGGGACGCTGATGGGCAGCGACGTCATCGTCGAGGCGGTCGGCAGCCTCGGGCGGATCCGCCTCGACCGGCCGAAGGCCCTGAATGCCCTGACCCACGCCATGGTCGGCGACATCGATGCCGCCCTCGACCGCTTCGCCGCCGATCCCGGCATCGGGGCGGTGCTGCTGAGCGGGGAGGGGGAGCGCGGCCTCTGCGCCGGCGGCGACCTGCGCTCCCTCTACGCGAGCGAGGGCACGGGCTTCGCCGAGACCTTCTGGCGCGACGAGTACCGCCTCGACGCCCGGATCGCGCAGTTCGAGAAGCCCGTCGTGGCGGTGATGGACGGCATCACCATGGGGGGCGGCGTCGGGATCTCGGCCCATGCCCGCCACCGCATCGTGACGGAGCACTCGCAGGTCGCGACGCCCGAGACCGGCATCGGCTTCCTGCCCGATGTCGGCGCGACCTGGCTGCTGCCGCGGGCGCCCGGCGAGATCGGGACCTATCTCGGCCTCGCCGGCGAGGCGGCCGGCGCCGCCGACGCGATCTTCGCGGGGCTCGCCGACGCGATGGTGCCGCGCGCCGCCGTGCCGGACCTGATCGGCGCCCTCGCGGCCCTGCCGGCGGATGCGGGGCACGAGGGTGTGGGCGCCGCGATCGAGGCCCGCGCGCAGGATCCCGGACCCGCGCCGCTGTCCGAGGTCCGCGACGTGATCGACCGGTGCTTCGCCTACGACATGGTCGACGAGATCCTGACCGCGCTGGAGGCGGACGGATCGGACTTCGCCGCACGCACTCGGACCACGTTGCTCGCCAAGGCCCCCGCGAGCCTCGTGCTCACCCTCTGCCTGCTGCGCCGCGGCCGCACCGCGCCGTCGCTGGAGGCGAGCCTCGAGAGCGAGTTCCACGCCGCGCTCTGGATGCTGGCCGAGGGGGATTTCCGCGAGGGCATCCGGGCCGCCGTGATCGACAAGGACCGGCGGCCCCGCTGGCGCCCCGCGGCTCTGGCGGAGGTCGATCCGGCGCGGATCGCGCGCTGGCTCGAGCCGCGGGCGGAGACGGTGTTCCCGGGGAGGCGCTGAGGCGGGCGGAGGCGCGTCCGCCGGATCTGGGACGGGCGCCCGCGCCGTTGTCCCGCATCGCCGTTCACGCCTCGAGCCCCGGTTCGGGAAACCTGCGGACCACAAACCAGGTGCGGGCGCGACGCCCGGACCGCGAAGAACGGGAGGAACCGAAAGATGTCTGAGATCATCGGATTCATCGGTCTCGGCAACATGGGCGGACCCATGGCGGCGAACCTCGTCCGCGCCGGCTACCGGGTGCGCGGCTTCGACCTCGATGCCGCCTCCCTCGCCACCGCGAAGGAGGCCGGGATCGAGATCGCCGGCTCCGCCCTCGAGGCGGCCGAGGCCGCCGGCACCGTGGTGACGATGCTGCCGGCGGGCCACCACGTCATCGAGGTCTGGACGCAGCTCACGGAGGCCGCCCCCTCCGGCACCCTGCTGATCGATTCCTCCACCGTCGACGTCGCGAGCGCCCGCAGGGCGCATGCGCTGGCGGAGGCCCGCGGCTGTCCCTCCGTCGACGCGCCGGTCTCGGGCGGCACGGGCGGCGCGAAGGCCGGGACGCTGACCTTCATGGCGGGCGGCAGCGAGACCGCCTTCGCGCGCGCCGAGCCGATCCTCAAGGGCATGGGCCGCAGCATCTTCCATTGCGGCGAGGCCGGCGCGGGCCAGGCCGCCAAGATCTGCAACAACATGATCCTCGGCATCTCGATGATCGGGGTCTGCGAGGCCTTCGCCCTCGGCGAGAAGCTCGGCCTCTCGCGGCAGGCCCTGTTCGACGTGGCCTCGGTCTCCTCCGGCCAATGCTGGTCGCTCACCACCTATTGCCCGGTGCCGGGCCCGGTCCCGACCTCGCCCGCCAACAACGCGTACCGTCCGGGCTTCGCCGCGAGCCTGATGCTGAAGGACCTGCGCCTCGCCCAGGCCGCCGCCGGCACCGCGGGCGCCGCGACCCCGCTGGGCGCGGAGGCCGCGCAGCTTTACGCTGTGTTCGAGGGCCTCGGGCATGGGGGGGACGACTTCTCCGCCATCATCAACATGCTCCGGGGCCGCCACACGGGAGACCAGGGCTGATGGCCTACGAGACGATCCTCACCGAGACGCGCGGCCGCGTCCTGCTGATCACCCTCAACCGGCCGAAGGCGCTGAACGCCCTGAACGGGCAGCTCACCGAGGAGCTGATCGCCGCGGTGCAGCAGGCCGACGCCGATCCCGAGATCGGCTGCATCGTGATCACGGGGTCGGCCAAGGCCTTCGCGGCGGGCGCCGACATCAAGGAGATGCAGAGCGCCACCTACGCGGAGATGTATGCGGGCGACCGCTTCTCGGCCTGGGACCGGTTCGCCGCCCTGCGCATCCCGACGATCGCGGCGGTGGCCGGCTACGCCCTCGGCGGCGGCTGCGAGCTCGCCATGATGTGCGACATCATCCTGGCGGCCGACGACGCGGTCTTCGGCCAGCCCGAGATCAAGCTCGGCGTGATGCCGGGCATCGGCGGCAGCCAGCGCCTGACCCGCGCGATCGGAAAGGCCAAGGCGATGGAGATGTGCCTGACCGGCCGCACCATGGATGCGACCGAGGCCGAGCGCGCCGGCCTCGTCGCCCGCGTGGTGCCGGCCGAGGGGCTCCTCGACGACGCCCTGCGCACGGCCGAGACCATCGCCGGCATGTCGAAGCCGATCGCGATGATGACCAAGGAGGCGGTGAACCGCGCCTACGAGACCACGCTCACGGAGGGCGTCCGCTTCGAGCGCCGCGTCTTCCACGCGATGTTCGCCACCGCCGACCAGAAGGAGGGCATGGCCGCCTTCGTGGAGAAGCGGCCGGCGAAGTTCCAGCACCGGTAGCGCGGCCCTTCGGGACGGCGCGGATGACGGGCGCCGCACGAGAACGACGCCAAAAAGGCGATGCCAAAAACGATGCCAAGCAACAATTGGCCGAAGACGACCTTGGGAGAACGTCCATGCCGAGCTTTCGGGAGTCCCGTGATTTCCTGCTGACCCACCGCACCGACTACGGGGCCGCCTATGCGGGCTTCCGCTGGCCGGACGCCTCGCAGTTCAATTGGGCGCTCGACTGGTTCGATGCCGACCTCGCCGCGCGCCCCGAGAGCCGCGACCGCCCGGCGCTCCGGATCGTCGACGCCGCCTCGGGCGACGAGACGACGCTGACCTTCGCCGAGATGGGAGCCCGCTCGAACCGGGTCGCGAACCACCTGCGCGCGCTCGGCCTGAAGCGGGGGGACCACCTGCTGCTCCTGCTCGGCAACGTCCCGGCCCTCTGGGAGACGATGCTCGCCGCGATGAAGCTCGGCGCCGTGGTGATCCCCGCCACGACCCTCCTCACCGCCGAGGAGCTGGCCGACCGGATCGACCGGGGCCGGGCCCGCATGATCGTGGCCGGGCCGGATCAGGTCGCGAAATGCGACGAGCTCGCCACCGAGGGCGTCATCCGGATCGTCACCGGGCCGAGCCAGGCGGCGGGCTGGCACGCCTATGCGGGGGCCGACGCCGCCTCGGATCGCTTCGATCCCGACGCCGAGACCGGCGCGGAGGATCCGCTCCTCCTCTACTTCACCTCGGGAACCACCGCGAAGCCGAAGCTCGTCCGGCACAGTCACAGCAGCTACCCGGTCGGGGCCCTCTCGACCATGTACTGGCTCGGGCTCCAGCCCGGCGACGTGCACCTCAACGTGTCCTCGCCCGGCTGGGCGAAGCATGCCTGGAGTTCGTTCTTCGCCCCCTGGAATGCCGGCGCCACGGTGTTCGTCTGCAACCAGGCGCCGTTCAGCGCGACGGCCCTGCTCGCCGTGATGGCGCGCTGCGGGGTCACCACGCTCTGCGCACCCCCGACCGTCTGGCGCCTGATGATCCAGGAGGACCTCACGGCCCAGTCCCTCGCGCTCCGCGAGGTCTGCGCCGCCGGCGAGCCGCTGAACCCGGAGGTGATCGAGCGGGTGCGCCAGGCCTGGGGCCTCACCATCCGCGACGGTTACGGCCAGACCGAGACCACGGCGCAGATCGCGAACTCGCCCGGCCAGACCGTGAAGGTGGGGGCGATGGGCCGGCCGCTGCCGGGCTACCGGGTGCGCGTGCTCGACCATGACGACCAGCCGGCGAGCGAGGGGGAGGTCTGCCTCGCGCTGGGGGCGGAGCGACCGGCCGGGCTGATGCAGGGCTACCAGACCGAGACCGGCGGCATCGCGCCGGTGGAGGGCGCGGTCTACCGCACGGGCGACGTCGCCTTCCTGGACGAGGACGGCTACCTGACCTTCGTCGGGCGCTCGGACGACGTCTTCAAGTCCTCGGGCTATCGCATCAGCCCGTTCGAACTGGAGAGCGTGCTGATCGAGCACGAGGCGGTGGCGGAGGCCGCGGTGATCCCGGCTCCCGACGCGATCCGCTCCACCATCCCGAAGGCCTACGTGTCCCTCGTGGCCGGCGCCGAGCCGAGCCGCGAGACCGCCCTGGCGATCTTCCGCTTCACCAATGCGCGCCTCGCTCCGTTCAAGCGCCTGCGCGGCATCGAGTTCGTCGAGGAACTGCCGAAGACGATCTCGGGCAAGATCCGCCGCGTCCAGCTCCGGCGCCTGGAGCACGAGGGCCGGACCGAGGATGCCTACCGGGGCACCGCCTTCGCGCAGGGCGACTTTCCGGAGCTGCGGGGCGGCGGGGAGACGAAATAGGCGGCTTGTCCGGTCCGGGTTTCAGGCCCGGACCGGACATGGCGGGGCGGTGCCCCGATGGGAAGCCGTTCGGGATCGGCGAAACGTCCGAGCCTCGCGCCAGCGGCCGGACTTGCCCGCCCCGGAGGACCGGCGGCGTCCCGGAAGCTTTCCCGGGATCCATGGAACACGGGACATTCCCGATCTCTTCGGCATGCCGCATCGTCTCGCGCCGAGCCGGCAGCCGCCCCGGCGCGATAACCGCTAGCGCAGCCGCTCCACCGCGACCGCCGTCGCCTCGCCGCCGCCGATGCAGAGGCTCGCGACGCCGCGGGCGAGCCCGTGGGTCTTGAGCGCGGCGAGCAGCGTCACGAGGATCCGCGCGCCCGAAGCCCCGATCGGGTGGCCGAGCGCGCAGGCGCCGCCGTGGACGTTGACGCGCTCGTGCGGCAGTCCGAGATCCTGCATCGCCGCCATGGCGACCACCGCGAAGGCCTCGTTCACCTCGAAGAGATCGACCTTGCCCGGCTCCCAGCCGACCCGCTCTAGGAGCTTGCGCATGGCGCCGACGGGGGCCGTAGTGAAGAGGCTCGGAGCCTGCGCGTGCGAGGCGTGCCCGCGGATCGCCGCGAGCGGCGTCAGGCTCCGGCGCTCGGCCTCGGAGAGGCGCATCAGCACGAGGGCCGCCGCCCCGTCCGAGATCGAGCTGGCATTGGCGGCCGTGACGGTGCCGCCCTCGCGGAAGGCGGGGCGCAGGGACGGGATCTTGTCGGGCCGGGCTTTCGTCGGCTGCTCATCCTCGCCGACCACGCGCTCCGCCTTGCCGGACCCGACCGTCACGGGCACGATCTCGTCGTGGAAGCGACCGGAGGCGGCGGCGTCCCGCGCGCGGGCCAGCGAGGCGAGCGCGTAGGCATCCTGCGCCTCGCGGCTGAACTGGTAGGATTCGGCGCAATCCTCCGCGAAGGTGCCCATCAGCCGGCCCTTGTCGTAGGCGTCCTCCAGCCCATCGAGGAACATGTGGTCCCGGATGGTGCCGTGGCCCATCCGGTAGCCCGCGCGCGCCCGGTCGAGCAGGTAGGGGGCGTTCGTCATGCTCTCCATGCCGCCCGCCACGGCCACTCCGACGCTGCCGACCGCGAGGGCATCGTGGGCGAGCATCACGGCCTTCATGCCGGAGCCGCACATCTTGTTGACCGTGGTGGCCCCCGCCCCGAGCGGAAGCCCGGCACCGAGGGCGGCCTGGCGGGCGGGCGCCTGACCCTGGCCGGCCGGGAGCACGCAGCCGAACACCACCTCCTCCACCGCCTCCGGCGCGAGGCCGGCGCGGCCGAGGGCCGCCGCGATGGCAGCCGCGCCGAGACGCGGCGCGGGCAGGTCCGAGAAGGCGCCCTGCAGGGCGCCGATCGGGGTGCGGGCGGCGCCCACGACGACGATCGGATCCGGCCTCATGTCGTCCTCCCTCATCCTAGCGCGGCGCCATCCGGAGCGCGCCGTCGAGGCGGATGACCTCGCCGTTGAGCATCGGGTTCTCGCAGGCGTGCTGCACTAGGGCCGCGTACTCGGCCGGGCGCCCGAGACGGGGCGGGAACGGCACGGCGGCGCCGAGCGAGGCCTTCACCTCGTCGGTCATTGCCGCCATCATGGGCGTCTCGAAGATGCCGGGGGCGATCGTCACGACCCGGATGCCGAAGCGGGCGAGCTCGCGCGCCAGCGGCAGGGTCATGCTGGCGACGCCACCCTTCGAGGCCGCGTAGGCCGCCTGACCGATCTGCCCGTCGAAGGCCGCGATCGAGGCGGTGTTGACGATGACGCCGCGCTCGCCCCCCGCGTCCGGCTCGTTCCGGCCGATCGCCTCGGCCGCGAGGCGGATCATGTTGAAGGTGCCGACGAGGTTGATCTGCACCGTGCGGACGAAGCTCTCGAGCGCGTGCGGCCCGGAGCGCCCGAGCACGCGCTCGCTCACCGCGACGCCGGCGCAGTTCACGAGGCCGGAGAGGCCGCCGAAGGCCTCGACCGCGGCCGCGACGGCGGCTCGCCCCTCGGCCTCGCTGGTGACGTCGGTGGGCACGGCCCGGGCGGCCGGGCCGAGCGCGTCGGCCACGGCCGTGGCGCCGTCCCGGTCGCGGTCGGCCAGGACGAGGCGGGCGCCGAGCCCGGCGAGGTGCCGCGCCACCGCGGCGCCGAGGCCCGAGGCCGCACCGGTGACGAGGATGCTGCTGCCGTCGATCCGCATCGGTCTCCCGCCGCTACAGCGGCTTTCTCAGCTTGCGCGCGACGAGTCCGACGACGCCCTCGCGGAACACGAGCACGCAGACCACGAAGACGCAGCCCTGGATGATCGTCACCCAGGCGCCGAACTCGGCGAGGTAGTTCTCCATCGCGACGATCACGAAGGAGCCGGCGATGGGCCCGAACACCGTGCCCATGCCGCCCACGAGGGTCATCAGGACCACCTCGCCGGACATCGACCAATGCACGTCGGTCAGCGAGGCGAGCTGGAACACGATCGCCTTGGTGGCGCCGGCGAGGCCCGCCAGCGTTGTCGAGAGCACGAAGACCGCGAGCTTGTAGCGGGTGGTGCGGTAGCCGAGGGAGATCGCCCGCGGCTCGTTGTCCCGGATGGCCTTGAGCACCTGCCCGAAGGGCGAGTGGATGATGCGGTAGATCAGCAGCAGGCCGCCGAAGAAGATCAGCGCGACCAGCACGTAGAGCACCCGGTCGTCCGCGAGGTCGATCAGCCCGAACAGGCGCCCGCGCGGCACCGCCTGGATGCCGTCCTCGCCGCCGGTCATCTTGGCCTGGAGCGAGAAGAAGAACACCATCTGGGCGAGCGCCAGGGTGATCATCGAGAAGTAGATGCCCTGGCGCCGGATCGCGAGGGCCCCGAAGGCGAGGCCGAGGAGCGCCGCGGTGAGCGTGCCGGCGAGGATCGCGACCTCGGGCGTGACGCCCCAGTTCTTGGCCGCGTAGGCGCTGACGTAGCTCGCCATGCCGAAATAGGCGGCGTGGCCGAACGACAGGAGGCCGCCGTAGCCCAGCAGCAGGTTGAAGGCCAGCGCGAACAGCGCGAAGCACAGCACCTTCATCAGGAAGACGGGGTAGAGCCCGAAGGGCAGCACGGCGAGGAGCACCGCGAGGCCGATGAAGACCATGCGGTGCAGCGCCTTCGCGTCCCGGCTCTCCGGGAGGGCGGCGGCGATCGGGGCGGCATCGACCGGGGCGGCGGCGTGGGCCATGGGTCAGGTCCTCGGGCGGGTCGGGCGCGGCGTCACGCGGGTTTGCCGAACAGGCCGGCGGGCTTCACCAGCAGCACCAGCACCATGATGACGAAGATCGCGGTGGCCGAGGCCTCCGGGTAGAAGACCTTGGTCAGGCCCTCGACGAGGCCGAGGGCGAAGCCGGTCAGGATCGAGCCGAGGATCGAGCCCATCCCGCCGATGACGACGACCGCGAAGACCACGATGATGATGTCGGCGCCCATATTCGGGTTCACCGAGTAGACCGGCGCGGCGAGCACGCCCGCCAGCGCCGCCAGCGCCACGCCGAAGCCGTAGGTGAGCGTCAGGAGGAGGGGCACGTTGACCCCGAAGGCCTGGACTAGGGTCGGGTTCTCGGTGGCGGCGCGCAGGTACGCGCCGAGCTTCGTCTTCTCGATGACGAGCCAGGTCACGATGCAGATCACGAGCGAGAAGGCGACGATCCAGCCCCGGTAGTTCGGCAGGAACATGAAGGGCAGGCGCTGGCCGCCGGAGAGCTCGGACGGGATCGCGTAGGGCAGGCCGGACACGCCGTATTGCTGGCGGAACAGGCCCTGGATGATCAACGCGAGACCGAAGGTCAGGAGAAGGCCGTAGAGGTGGTCGAGCTTGTACAGCCGCGCGATCAGGAGCCGCTCGAGGATCACCCCGAACAGCCCGACCACGAGCGGGGCGAGGATCAGCGCCCACCAGTAGCCGAGCCCGGCATAGTTCAGCAGCATCCAGGCCACGAAGGCGCCCATCATGTACTGCGCCCCGTGGGCGAAGTTGATGATGTTCAGGAGGCCGAAGATGATCGCCAGCCCGAGCGAGAGCAGGGCGTAGAAGGAGCCGTTGATCAGCCCGAGGAGGAGCTGGCCGAACAGCGCCTGGGTCGGGACGCCCAGGATCGTCATCATGGGAGGAACGTCATCATGGGAGGATCATCCTCATGGCAGGGCCGTCATCATGCTCGGTTGCGCCTCGTTCCGCCGATGCGGGCGGCCGGGTCCCGCGACCCGGCCGGGATCCGGGATCAGCCCTTGACCAGCGGGCAGCCGCCCTCGGCGAGGGGACGGAAGGCCTCCTTGCCCGGGATGGTGGCGAGCAGCTTGTAGAGGTCCCACTCGCCCTTCGATTCGCCGGGCTTCTTGACCTCGAACAGGTACATGTCGTGAATCTTGCGGCCGTCCTGGCGGATCTCGCCCTTGCCGAAGAGCGGGTCGTCCGTCGGCAGTTCCTTCATCTTGGCGACGGTCGCCGCGCCGTCCTTCGCCGATTTCAGGGCCTCGACGGCCTTGAGGTAGTGGATCGTGCCCGCGTAGACGCCGGCCTGGGCCGCCGTGGGCTTCTTGCCGCCGAAGAGCTTGGAGAAGCGGTCCGAGAAGGCCCGAGTGGCGTCGTTCAGGTCCCAGTAGAAGGGCTCGGTCAGGACGAGGCCCTGCGCGACCTTCGGGGTCAGGGAGTGGATGTCGGAGGAGAAGATCAGGAGGCCGGCAAGCGCCTGCCCGCCCTCGGTGATGCCGAACTCGGCCGCCTGCTTGACCGCGTTGATGGTATCGCCGCCGGCATTGGCGAGCCCGATCACCTTGGCCTTCGAGGCCTGGGCCTGGAGCAGGAAGGACGAGAAGTCGGAATTCGGGAAGGGCGTCTTCACCGAGCCGACGACTTTGCCGCCGTTCTTGGTGACGACCGCCGAGGTGTCGCGCTGCAGCGCCTGGCCGAAGGCGTAATCGGCCGTGATGAAGAACCACGTGTCACCGCCGCGCTTCACCATGGCGCCGCCGGTCCCGTTGGCGAGGGCCGCGGTGTCGTAGGTCCAGTGCACGGTGTTCGGCGTGCATTGCGAGCCGGTGAGATCGGCGCTGCCGGCGCCCGAGTTGATGTGGACCTTGTTCTTCTCGCGCGTCACCTGGTTGATCGCGAGCGCCACCGAGGAGGTGACCACGTCCATGATCACGTCGACGCCGTCGCGGTCGTACCATTGCCGGGCGATGGCGGAGCCGACATCGGGCTTGTTCTGGTGGTCGGCGGAGACGATCTCGACCTTGAGGCCGTGATCGGCCGGCTTGAAATCCTCGAGCGCCATGCGGGCCGCGACGACGGAGCCCTCGCCGGAAATGTCCGAGTAGACGCCGGACCGGTCGTTCAGCACGCCGATCTTGACGGGGACCGGGCCGTCCGCGCGCGCGGCCACGCTTCCTGCCACCAGCACGCCGAGTGCCGTGGCGAGCCGCATTCCTCTGAGCATGTTCCACTCCCTGTCGCCGCATGGTCTTCGGATCGATGGCACGGGCAGGAACGCCCGTCGCTCGCACGATCCGTGAGGCGGCTCTTCTTATCTTCTCTGGCGGACGATGAGGCCCGCCGGCCCCCGGAGCTGCTACACTCCGAGATAAGCGTGCAGTTTGCCGATATTGGCGTCAAGCTCGGCATTCAGGATACAATCGACAACCCGCCCCTGTTCGACAACGAAATGGCGGTCGGCGATGGTCTGGGCGAAGCGGAAGTTCTGCTCCACGAGGAGGATCGTGTAGCCCTCGCTCTTGAGCCGCGCCAGGGTATGCCCGATCTGCTGCACGATGACCGGGGCGAGGCCCTCCGTCGGCTCGTCGAGCAGGATGAGCTTGGCGCCCGTGCGCAGGATCCGGCCGATGGCGAGCATCTGCTGCTCGCCGCCCGAGAGCTTCGTGCCCTGGCTGGCCGCCCGCTCCTGCAGGTTCGGGAACAGGGTGTAGATCTCGGGCACCGTCATGCCGCCGGGCTTCACCCGCGGCGGCAGCATCAGGTTCTCGTAGACGGAGAGGCTGGAGAAGATGCCGCGCTCCTCCGGGACGTAGCCGATGCCGAGGCGCGCGATGGCCCGCGAGGAAAGGCGGATCGTCTCGACGCCGTCGTAGCGGATGCTGCCGGCCCGCCTGCCGAGGATGCCGATGATCGCCCGGAGCGTCGTGGTCTTGCCCGCGCCGTTGCGCCCGAGCAGGGTCACGACCTCGCCGGGGCGCACGTCGAAGCGCATGCCGTGCAGCACGTGGCTCTCGCCGTACCATCCCTCCAAGCCCTCGATGGCAAGGCTCGGCGCCGCGGCGGAAGCGGGGGCGGCTCCGCGCTCGGCGAGGGCGGATTCAGGCATGACCGGCTCCGATATAGGCCTCGACCACCCGCGGGTCCTTCGAGACGGTGGCGTAGTCGCCCTCGGCCAGGATCTTGCCGCGGGCCAGCACGGTGATGTGGTCCGAGAGCGAGGCGACCACCGAGAGATTGTGCTCGACCATCAGGATGGTGCGGTCCTTCGAGATCCGTCGGATCAGCTCCGCGGTCCGGTCGACGTCCTCGCGGCCCATCCCGGCCATCGGCTCGTCGAGGAGCAGCATCTCGGGATCGAGCGCGAGCGTCGTGGCGATTTCCAGGGCGCGCTTGCGGCCGTAGGACAGCTCGACCGCCAGGGTGTCGGCGAAGGACGAGAGGCCGACGGCCTCGACCAGGGCGAGCGCCTCCGCGTCGAGGGCCCGCAGCACGCGCTCCGAGCGCCAGAAGTCGAAGCTGTCGCCGCGCTTGTGCCGCTGCAGCGCGATGCGGACGTTCTCCTTCACGGTGAGGTGCGGGAACACCGCCGAGATCTGGAAGGAGCGCACCAGTCCGAGCCGGGCCACGTCCGCCGGCTTGGCGCGGGTGATGTCCCGGCCGTTGTAGCGGATCGAGCCGGCCGTCGGCGTGAGGAACTTCGTCAGGAGATTGAAGCAAGTCGTCTTGCCGGCCCCGTTCGGGCCGATCAGCGCGTGGATGCTTCCGCGACGGACACGCAGGGCCACTCCGTTCACGGCACGGAAGCCCTTGAATTCCATGGTCAGGTCGTCTGTTTCCAGAGCGATGTCGCTCATCGTTCCTCCCGTTGCCGCGCCGCTTGCGCGCTTGTTGTTCTCGCTCACCCTTGGGCGGCCGTATTCTCGCGGCGACATTTCTTGTTGGGCCGGCATCGTGTCTCGCCGGCGCCGGGAGAGTGCTGCATCACAACACGGGCTGCAAGGCGTCCGGGGGATCGGCGGCTGAGGGAAGCGGTGCAAATGTCAGGATTCCGATGCCGCTCCCGGAACCCGATCCCGTCCGCGCCTGAAACCATCCGCGTCCGAGATCGTTCGACTCCATACAGGCTGCCTCGGATCAAACCGCCGATCGGAAGGATCGAGCCCGCATCGCCGGATGGCTGCCCAGGCGCGGGCGGACCGGCGGCACGTGCTCGCAGTTCGGAAATCCGTGTCCCGGCACCCGGCCGCGGCGCGGGAGCCGGCAGGGCGCGAGGCGCGACAGGTCGAGGCACGCTCAGAGGCTGCGAAGCCGGGAGGGAAGAGTAACGATGCGGAAGGTTACGCACACGGCACCGATGGCCCTCGTGGTCGACACCGATGCCGCCGCCCGGGCCCGCGCCGTGGCGCTGCTCGAGGAGACGGAACTCGACGTGATCACCTGCGCGAGCGGCGAGGCCGCCGTCGAGGTGCTGCAGAGGTGCGGCGACGATATCGCGATGCTGTTCACGGGCTTCTCGCTCGCCGGCGAGATGAACGGCGTCGAACTGGCGCGGGCGGTCGGAAAGCTCTGGCCGGCCGTGCGCCTCGTCGTGACCTCCGCCCCGGAATGCGGCGGCCTGCGGCTGCCCGCGGACGCGGTCCACATGCCGAAGGCGTGGCTGCCGCTCGACGTCCTGATGCAGGCGCACCGGGCCGTGCGTCATCCCGACCCGCTCGTCGCCTGATGCCGCGCCGCCGACCCGCAGGCGGAGCCGTCCGGATGACGCCTCAGATCTTCCCGTCGAGGCCCATCTGATAGTATTTGTGCACGATCCTGTCCTGGTTCTCGAGCAGCCAGTCGATCGAGGGCTCGTTCGTCATCGCCTTCCGGATCGCCTCCGTCATGCCCTTGCGCTGGATCTCGAACAGCGCCTTGTGGTCGACGGTCTCGGCCTCGATCACGCCGGGGCTGAGCCAGACCGAGCAGATGATCCCGAGATCGTTGGCCTTCTCCTTCGGGATGTAGCCCGCGCGCACGGCGTCGAGGACGCCGTTGGCGATGGCGAACTGCACGGTGCCCATCAGGATCGAGGTGTATTTCGCGGTCTCGACGCTGACCTTCGAGACGCAGAGCGTCACCGGCCGGACCATGATGTCGGTGTTGAGAAGCGCGAAGACGCGGCTGTGGCCGACGACCTGATCGCCGGTCAGCGTCGCGAGCGCGGTGCCGACCGGCCCGTCGAGCTCGCCGATGATCACCTCGGGCTCGGAGGCGGTGTTCGGCGGTCCGCCCGCCACCAGGGCCTCGCCGGCTCGCAGGATGATGCGCTCGCTCATGGGTCCGCTCCGTCGTGTCGGTTCCCGGTCCCTGCCGCGGATGCGGCGGAGGCCGGCTCCGAGCGGGTCTTAGCGACAGGCCGCCCGAGGCACCAGTGCGCGGGGCGCGATCAGGCGACGCGTGTGGCGTTGCGAGCCCCGGAGGATGCCGGGGCCGCGCTCAGCGCAGGTCGCGGGCGACGAAGAGCGCGGCGCAGCCCACCACCTCCAGCTCGACCTGCCGGAAGCGCCGCTCCAGCACGCGCCGCAATCCGCCCAGGCTGTCCGCCTCGTTCGCGAAGACGCCCTTGCGGTTGTAGAGCCGCATCAGGGCCCGGGCCGGGCCGGAGCGCTCGACGCCGTCCGACAGGAGCGTCGCACCGAACATCGTGCCGCCCGACCAGAGGAGCGGCGCCAAATGATCGAACACCGCGCCCTTCCGGGTGATGTCGCCGGGCAGGCAATGCAGCAGGTAGGTCAGGCTGATCGACCGGAACGGCGTCGCCGGGAGCGACAGCGGCTCAAGCACGTCGGCCCGGAAGGTCTGCGGCCGGTAGCGCGCGATCCGCTTCGCGGCGGCGGCGAGGGAATCCGGGTTGAGGTCGAGGAGGCCGATGCGCGGCTCGGGCACCGGGAAGCGGCAGCGGTCGAGGTACCAGCCCGTGCCGACGCCGACGTCGAGATGGCTGTCGGTGGCATGCTGATCGTAGAGGTTCAGTATTCGCTGGGTCGGGCAGTGCCAGATCAGCGGGTTGGACAGGCGCAGCACGACGAGATCGTAGAGCGCGAGCGTTCTCGGCGCGTAGATCGCCTGTCCTGCGTGGGTCGAGAGGTTCGGTGCCTGCATCTTGCGGCTTCTACTACCGCAAAGCGAGCGAGTTAAGCGCTTCTTTACGCTAGCGCCGCCCGCGTCGCCGGCCTTCAGCTCGGGCGGAAAACCACCAGGGTCATGTCGTCCCGCCGGGTCTCGCCGCCGCGATAGGCGGCCAGGTGCGCCTCGAGGGCGGAGACCTGCTCGGACAGGGGCAGCGTCGCGGTGGCAAGGAGCTGCTCGGCCACGGCGCGCTGACCGATCAGCCGGGGCGGTGCTTCGGGTGCGGGCAGGCCCATCTGGTCCGTGATGCCGTCGGTCATCAGGTAGAAGGTGGCGCCGGGCACGACCGGGATGACGATGTCGGTCTCCGGCAGCGCCTCGCGGCCGGTCCGGGGATAGCCGAGGCCGCGGCGCCCGCTGCGGATGCGCGACGCCTGCCCGTCCGTGATGGCGGTGAGGGCGAGGCCGGCACCGGCGAAGCGCAGGGTTCGGGTCTTGGGATCCCAGACGCAGATGCCGCAATCGAGCCCGTCGTCGGATTCGGCGCCGCGCCCGTCCTGGCGGAGCTGCGCCCGCACCATCTGGTCGAGACCCGCCA
Organism: Methylobacterium planeticum; assembly: GCF_008806345.1. Lineage (GTDB taxonomy): Bacteria > Pseudomonadota > Alphaproteobacteria > Rhizobiales > Beijerinckiaceae > Methylobacterium > Methylobacterium planeticum. The sequence continues at coordinate 146,177 of NZ_VZZJ01000007.1, forward strand.
GAATCTCGGCCGGCGAGCGCAGGCCGCGCTCGTGCAGGAGCCGGTCGAGGGCCGTCGCCACGATCAGCGTCAGGAAGGCGCCGGGCACGCCGTGGCCGGTGCAATCGGCCACCGCCACGATGCTGAGGCCGTCGATCTCCTCCAGCCAGAAATAGTCGCCGCCGACGAGGTGCAGCGGCTCCCACAGCACCGCCACATCGACGCCGGCTCCCGCCAGAGCCGTCCGCTCCGGCAGGACCGAGGCCTGGATGCGACGGGCGTAGCCGATGCTCTCGATCACCAGACGGTTCGCGTGTTCGAGCTTGGTGTGGGCGGCCTCGAGCTCCTGCAGGAGCAGCTTGGCCTCGTCGCCGGTCCGCAGCCCTTCGACCATGCGGTTGAAGGCCGAGGTGATCACGTCGATCTCGTTGCTGGCGCGGTAGGCGCCCCCGAGGTCGACGGTCGCCCAACGCTTGTGCTCGACCTCGCGCATCGCCGTCAGAAGCCGCTTCAGCGGGGCGAGGACATGCCCGCGCACGTTGGCGTGCAGCGTCACCACGAAGGCGAGCATCAGGACGAGGCTCGTGCCGAGCGCCAGCATGGCCTGCTTCTCGGCGTTGCTCCGCAGCTCCACCGCCGAGAGCGTCACCGTGAGGCTGCCGAGCGCCGGGCTCTCGCCCGCCCGCGTCAGCTCGGCGGAAACCTGGACGAGGTCCCAGTTGCGGCCCCGCGGCAATTCGCCGGCGCTCGCCACGAGGTGCCCTTCGGCATCCCGCAATGCCGCGTAGCGGAAGGCCGGATCGAGGGAGAGGGATTGGAGCTGGGGCCTGGCGGTCTCGGCGTTCAGGCGCCCTTCCGCCCGCGCGAGGGTCGCGGCCGTGAGGCTCGCCAGCAGGTTGGCGCGGTCCGTGTAGAGCCGGAACTGGTCGTTATAGTTCACCCAGGCGATGCCGACCTGCGTCAGCAGCACCACCGCGGCGATCACCGGGTAGATGCGCAGGAACAGGGTGTGGGCGAGGCTGTCGAGGTCGCGCCCGCGGGCCGAGCCGCGCAGAGCCCCGGGCTTCATCGTGCCGGCGGCCCGGGCCTCGTCGGCCGTCACATCCGCGAAGCCGAGCCGGGACAGCACGTCCCCGCCGCGCATCGGGCCGGCGCCGCGCAGGGCGCCCCCGCGGCGCGGGGCGGGGGGCGGGGCCGGTTCGATCATCGGGGTACCTGATCCTCGACCTCGCCGCGCACGCCGTTGCGGCCGGCGTTCTTGGCCGCGTAGAGCGCCGCGTCGGCGCGCCGAAGGGCGTCGGCGAGGGGCTCGCCGGGCCGGAAGGCCGCGAGCCCGACGCTGACCGTGATGGCCACCGGCCGCTGACCGGCCGCGATCGGCGTGGCCGCGACGGCCGCGCGCAGGCGCTCCGCCACGAGCATCCCGGCGGACGCGTCGGTGTCGGTCAGCAGGATCGCGAATTCCTCGCCGCCCATGCGGCCGAGCGCATCGAGGGAGTGGAGGTTGCTGCGGCAGATCTCCACGAAGGCGACGAGGGCGGCATCGCCCGCCCCGTGGCCCATCGTGTCGTTGATCATCTTGAAGCGGTCGAGGTCGAGCATCAGCAGGCAGGCCGGGTTCCGGCTGTGCGCGGTGCGCAGCCACTCGCGCTCGCTGATCTCGAGGAAGCGCCGGCGCGTCAGCGCACCGGTGAGGTGGTCGGTGTCGGCGAGCCGGCGCAACTCGGCCTCGAGGCGGGTGCGGTGCTCGATCTCGCCGGAGAGCGCCTCGTTCAGCGATTGCAGGTCGCGCTGCTGGTCGGCGAGGCGCAGGTTGGCCCGCTGCAGGTCGCCCTGCATGCGGTCGCTCAGGCGCACGAGGCGGCGCTGCTCGCGGTAGCCCCGACGATAGGCGCCGGCCAGTTCCTGGACCCCCTCGGCGACCTCGGCGAGGCGCGCCAGCATCACCTCGGTCCGGCCGAGGATCGCCTCCTCGTTGTCGAACAGGCTGAAGGCGTCCGTCGCCGCGGCCCGCTCGATCTCCGCGGCGGCGGCGCGCCGGGTCTTCATACCCGGGCTTCCTTCACCATCTCGAAGCAGGCGTGGTCGAAATCGGCGGCGAAGTCCTCGCCCGCCTCCTCGATCGTGTCGTCGCCGTCCGCGTAGAGCCAGCGCACGATGACCGGGCGCCCGTCGGCGGCCGCGTCCTCCAGCGGCATGAACAGGTTCATCAGGGCCTTGGCGCTCGACGAGTTGAAATAGGCGAGGCCGACCTCGAAGGTGATGGGAGCCGCGTCCGAGGCGCTCAGGTAGCTGCGCAGGGATTGCAGCAGCGGCCCGAAGAACGCAGCCGCGTCCTCCGGGTAGGATTCTCCGCGCAGGACGAAGCGGCCGCTGGCGAAATCGAAATCGACCTCCGGTGAGCGATCGGTGCCGGGAAGCTGGATGCGGTTCATCGGTGCCCTCTCCCTCAGATGTAGGCTTTGAGGCAGAACAGGCTGCGGTCGGCGTTGATCGTCTGAAAATCGTACTCCACCGGAGCGCTCGCCCGCCGCGCGATCTCGATCAGGCCGATGCTGCCGCCGAGGCTGCCCTCGTCCGGCGGCTGGCGCAGCTTCTCGCGATAGAAGCGCTTCAGCTCCTCGCTGCTCAGGGCGGTGATGTGGTCGAGGCGCTCGCGCAGGCCCGTGACCTCGCCCTGGCCGACCTCGTTGCCGCAGACCACGAAGAAACGCCCGCCCTCGGTGCCGACCGCGATCATCCCGCCGCTGATCCACCGGGCGGCGGGCTTCTCGGCCGGCACGACCTTGTCGGCGGAGTAGCGGATGATGTTCTGGGCCTGCTCGACGAAGATCGAGAAGACCCGCTTGGCGACGCTGGCATCGGTGTCGTCCTGCTGCATCCGCAGCTTCAGGACTTCGCCGAGGGAGAACAGGACGCTCTCCGAGAGGTCCCCGCCGAAGGACAGGATCACGCCGTTGCGCTTCGACGCCTCATGGAAGGACATGAAATCTTGGGCGAGCACGGGGGCCTCCTGGCCGGGAACGCGATCGACCGCTCCCGGCAACAGATTCGATCAGGCCCCTGCAGGCTTACAGGCGGAAGCATCAACAGAGTCTTACTTCCGGTTACGCTGGGGAGGACATTCAACCTGAGCAGGAATTCTGACTAGGTGGCCGGCCGGCTTATTTTTCGCGCAAGATGCACGCGATTTGGTCTTTGCAAGGCATCGCGCCCCGCCCCGCCCGGCACGGGCCATCGTGGGCCCGAGGGCGTCGCATCGGACAACCGCGCCCGATCGTCCGGCGCCGGCCGCCCGCGCCGGATCCGCCGAGCGGTTCGGCGCAAAGCCCCAGCCCCGCGGGGCGCCGGAAGCGTTCGACGCAGGCCAGGCCCGCCCCGCGCGGCGCCGGAGGCGGGTTGCCGGGGCAGGTTCCGCGCCTAAGACTTGCGCGCAGGGGAGCGCCGCGGCGATCGGTGCCGGCCCGGGCGTCCGGCCGGCGCCGACCGCCGTTTCAGACAGAGCGAGGATCCGATGGAATACCGGCAGTTCGGGCGATCCGGCCTCAAGGTGCCTGTCCTCAGTTTCGGGACCGGCACCTTCGGGGGCACCAATGAATTCTTCCAGCGGTGGGGACAGACGGACGTCGCGGAAGCGAGCCGCCTCGTCGATCTCTGCCTCGAGGCGGGGGTCAACTTCTTCGACACGGCCGACATCTACTCGCAGGGCGCCTCGGAGGAGATCCTGGGCCAGGCCCTCAAGGGCCGGCGCAACCAGGCGCTGATCTCCACCAAGGCGACGTTCCCGGTCGGGGAGGGGCCCAACGAGACCGGGTCCTCGCGCTATCATCTGGTGCGCGCCTGCGAGGCGAGCCTGCGGCGTCTCGGCACCGACCATCTCGACGTCTACTTCATGCACGGCTTCGACGCGCTGACGCCGGTCGACGAGACCCTGCGCGCCCTCGACGACCTCGTGACCGCGGGCAAGATCGGCTATATCGGCGCCTCGAACTTCTCCGGCTGGCAGCTGATGAAGGCGCTCTCCACATCGGAGCGCCACGGGCTCGCCCGCTACGTGGCCTACCAGGGCTACTACTCGCTGATCGGACGCCACTACGAGTGGGAGCTGATGCCGCTCGGCCTCGACCAGGGCGTCGCCCTGATGGTGTGGAGCCCGCTCGGCTGGGGTCGCCTCACGGGCAAGATCCGCCGCGGCCAGTCGGCCCAGGGCGGGCGCATCGCCTCCGGCGGCGCGGAGGGCGGCCCCCCGGTCTCGGACGAATACCTGTTCGGTGTGGTCGACGCCCTCGACGCGGTTGCGGCCGAGACCGGTCGGAGCGTCGCGCAGGTCGCACTCAACTGGCTGCTCAGCCGGCCGACCGTCGCCAACATCGTCGTCGGCGCTCGCAACGAGGAGCAGCTCCGGCAGAATCTCGGGGCGGTGGGCTGGTCTCTGAGCCAGGATCAGGTCGCGCGCCTCGACGCGGCGAGCCAGGAGACGCCGACCTATCCCTACTGGCACCAGAAGGGATTCGACGCGCGCAACCCGAAGCCGACCGTCTGGTGACCCGGCCGGCGCCGCGCGCAGGGTCGGGCGGGCGCGGGCCGGGCGTAAGGCTCCGGTTCAGAGCCCCTCGGCTGCCGCGTGCGCGTCGTCGAAGCCGAGCAGCCCGGCGAGATGCGTCCGCGCCCGGCTGACACGGCTCTTCACGGTGCCGACCTGACACTGGAGCCGGCTCGCGGCCTCCTCGTAGGTATAGCCCTCGGCTCCGACGAGGAGGAGCGCCTCGCGCTGTGCCGCCGGGACCTTGGCGAGGGTCGTGTAAAGGCGCTTGAGGGCGATGACGTCGTCCTGTTCGGGTCGCGCGGTGAGGCGCGCCGCGTGGGCACCGTCGGCGTCCTCGACCTCGCGCTTGGCCTTGCGGATCTCCGAGTAGAACTGGTTGCGCATGATGGTGAAGAGCCAGGCGATCATGTTCGAGCCCGGCTGGAAGCGGTGCTGGTTGGCCCAGGCCTTGACCAGGGTCTCCTGAACCAGATCATCCGTGCGCGTGCCATCCCCGGTGAGCGAGAACCCGAACGTGCGCAGCGCCGGCAGCGCGCTCATCAGGCCGGCGCGAAAATCCTTCGAGACCCGCTCGCCGCGCTCCGCCAGGATCGCCTCGAACCGCGCGAGCAGGCCGAGGAGCCGCTCCGGCACCGCCTCCGTCAGCGCATCGCCGAAATAGGCCTGGAGCTGACCCCCGAGGTGATCCCGGACGACGACGGCGACATCGATCTCGCCGGCGTCTCGATCGCCGATGTCCGGTGCTGCGTTTCGCGTCATGAGGTATCCGTGGAAAGCGAGGATCCGTCACTTTTAAGAGGTTCTAACTTGAACGCCTCTTGAACGATTGGACCATGGTGAACAAAATCGTCTCTCGATGCCTGCGCGCCGCCCGGTGGCCCGACGGACCGGCCGCGTGCCCGACCGATCGGTCGCCGCCGACAGGGTGCGGACGGCTGGCTGAAACCCCGCCACGAGCGTGTGCATAGCGCACAGAGCGGAACCGGAACGGCGCTCGCCCGGAGGCGAACGGAGCGCTCAGTAGTTACCGCTGGGGCGCCGAGACTGAACTCCGGCACAGCCCGCCCGTTGAGCTTCGCATGCGCGGCCCGGCATTGCGGGCGGCGCTCTTCTGCTTGACGACAAGGAGGGTCTGCCATGCGGCACCTCGCGATGCTCGGGCCCATGATCGCCCTCGGCGCCGGCCTTACCGCCTTCACCCCGGCGCGCGCGGAGGCGCAGGTGGCGCCAGCGGCCGCACCCGTCCACGTTCTCCCGGCGCCGGGCTGCTTCGGCGGCTGCCGGGCCGCCCTCCCGCCCTGCCGCGTCGGACGGCGCTGGTATGGGCCCTACGGCTATGTCTGCTACCGGCCGGAGCCGTATTACCGCCCGTCCTGGCTGAGCCGCCTCTGATCGGGATCGCCCGGGTCGCCTGATCCAGTCCCGCGGGCCAGTGATGGCGTCGATGCCCAGACAAGCGGCGATCTGATCGCTCGCATTGCATTGGTCTGCGCTTACCTTCAACCGATCTCCGGCGCTGCGCGATGTCATGATCCGGGCCGGTAGGGCAATCTCGTCGGTTCCACCAAATCTCGCCCGCTCGCGACCGGTGTCCCGGCGATCGAGCCAGCGCGATCCTGCCGCCTCAACTGGGTGTTAACCGATTATTAACCCTATCGACTGAGCATCGCGGCTGCTGTGCGGCGCACCATCGCGCTCCGGTTCCGATCGGCTTCGAACGGCTGCGCGTGTTGATGACCAAGCGTCGGTTTCAGGTTTCGCTGCGCACCTTCGCGGGCGCCTCCGTCGCCCTGGCGGTGGGCCTCGGCGGTGCCCTCGTGCTCGTCGCCTCGAGCTTCCAGGAGAGCGCCGCGCGGGTCGAGCAGACGCGGGCGACGCTGCAGCGCGCGGCGCCCCTCCTCGCCGAGCGCCTGGACCGGACCCTGCGCGACGTCGGGCGGGATGTCAGCCTCGCCGCCCTCAGCGAGCAGCTCGGCGAGGGCGCATCCTCCGCCAGCCTCGAGCGCTTCCTGGCCACGTGGCAGACGCTGCGCCCGGACTACGCCGACATTCTGGTTGCGGACCGCACGGGCCGCGTCCGCGCGACCGCGAGCGGCAAGTTCCTCGATGCCGACGTGTCCGGCAGCCTGTGGTTCGGCCGCGGCCTGCAAGGCATGGCGGCCGCGGACGCCACGGAGAGCAGCAAGGCCGGCACGCAGGCCCCACGCAACGTGATCGTGAGTGCGCCGATCGCCGAGGGCGCGAGGGGCGTCGTCGCGGTTCAGTTGACGCCGCGCTGGGTCGAGGAGGCCACGCAGGGCGTTCGCCGCAGCCTCGGCGAGCCGGGGCGGGCCGTCGCCTTCTCGGTGATCAACGCGAGCGGGCGGGCCATCATCCAGTCGGACCCGCAGGCACCCGGCGAGCGCGCGGCGGGACCCCTCGAATCCTCGGCCTCCCTCGGGGGTGACGAGGGGCCGGGCCTCGGATGGCTGATCCTCGCCCGCGGAACGCCCGAGTCCGTGGCCGGCCCGCATTCCGACCTGCATCTGCTGCCGCTTCTCCTGCTCGCTCTCCTGACGGCCGGCGGCGCGGCCTGGCTCGGGGGCGGGATCCTGGGGCGGCGCCTGCGCCGGATCGAGGCCTGGTGCGCCCGGGAGGAGACGGGGCAGCCGGTCACGTCCTTGCCGATCCGGGAACTGCAGGGCCTCGCGGAATCAGCCCTCGCCTCGATCGCCCGCGGGCGGAGCCGGGAGCGCATCGTCCAGGATACCCGCTCCGCGCTGGTGCGCAGCCGCGAGCGGGTCCGCGCCTTCAAGACGATGGCGGGCTGGAGCTGCTGGGAAGTCGATCTCACCAACGGGCGGGTGACCTGGACCGACGCGGTCCTGCCGATCATGCCCTGCGCCACCGAGCGCGCGACCTCCCTGGACGAACTCGTCAACCGCCTCGACCCCGACGACCGCGACCTCATGCGGGTCGCGATGCGGGCCGCGATCGCCGCCGGCGGCGCGCCCCAGGACGTTACCCTCCGGACCCTGCCGGTGAACGACGAGCGCGCCGGGCGGCGCCTCCTCCTGCGCATGGCCCGGGTCCTCGACGACGGCGACACGCGCGAGCGGCTGCACGTGCTGAGCCGGGAGGTCGGTGTCGTCAACGCGGTCAAGGGCTCCGTCTCGCCCGTCGTCGGTCCCCTCGCGGCAGGGCCCGTCGAGCCCACGCTCGAGCGGCGCAAGGACGGGCTCCTGCGCAGCGTCACGGACGGCATCGTGCACGACATCAACAACGCGATCGCGGTCGTCATGACGGCGCTCGGGATGCTCAAGCATTACGGCGACGACCTTCCCGAGCACAGCCAGCGCATGGTCGATGTCGCGCTGCGCGGCGCGCGGAACGGCGCAGCGCTGACGCGGCGGGTGACCTCGCTGACCCGGCGCGAGGCGTCGTCCTTCGGCGAGACCGACATCGCGTCCGTCATCGACGATCTGACCGAGTTCCTGAAATCCTCGGTCGCGCCCCAGATCACCATCGGCCTGTCCCTCGACGACAACCTGCCGCCCGTCCTGTGCAGCGAGCGGCACTTCGAGATCCTGATCCTGAACCTCGTCCTCGACGTGAAGACGGCCGTCCCGGGCGGCTGCGGCGTCTCCCTCATCGTGGAAGCGGCGCAACCGCCCGCCACCAGCCTGCTCGCGACGCGGCCGAGCCTGCGCCTGACCTTCTCGGCACCGGCCGACCTCTCGAAGGGGCGTGGGCTCACCTCCGTTGCCAATCTTGCCGACGAGATCGGCGCCGCCTTCGAGGTGCAGGCCGTCGGCGGCAGCACCAACGTCCTCCTCTGGCTTCCCGCCGGGGAGCGGCAGCCGGTCGTCCAGGCGCCGGACTCCGTGCCGGCCGACGAGCTCAAGATCCTCCTGGTCGAGCCCGACATGCTGCTGCGCTCGACCGCGGCGAACGCGCTTGCCGAACTCGGCCACGAGGTGACGGTGGCGGCCGCGAGCGAGCAGGCGATGGAGATCCTGTCGGCGCGCCGGGATTTCGATGTCCTGATCGCCGATTACGCGATGCCCGGGATGGGCGGCCTCCATCTCGCCGCCACCATCTCGCGGACACATCCGCGCCTGCGGATCATCCTGGCCGGCCCGCGCGGCCACCTGCCGGCGAATGCCCAGGTGTTCCAGCAACTCCACAAGCCGTTCGGTTTCGCCGAACTGACGCTCGCCCTCGAAACGCAGGCCGACAGGTCCGCGCGCGCGGCCTGACCCCAATCCGGGCCGCTCCGGACCGGGCTCCGACCGGTCGGGGCATCGAGGGTCCGTTCCTCGCGACGCTGCCCCGGCTCTGGCCGGCCGTCCGGCCTCGTCGGCGCCGCCCCCGCGCACCGGACGGCGAGAGGCGGCGGGCTCCCGAGCGCCCGCTTCAGCCTGCCCTCGGGACCGTGAGGCGATGCCGCATGCCGGGGCGCGCGGGTCCGTCCCGTGCCCGGAGCCGGCCGGCACCGGACCAAGCCGCGCGATCTTGCGCCTCCGGGACGCGATCCCGGACGACGCAACCGCAATGCCGTTCAGATCGAACCACGCGACCGCGCTGAACCGATCCCCGCGCGGCGCGCATCGGGATTTCGCAGCCATCTTCGACTTCGGCACGACGTCAGCTGAGGTTGCGCGCATCCTGGCGCGGTCTCATCCAATCTGCCCAATTTCTGTTCAGATTAGCCGCGGGCCGGGACACCGATAAGCGGATCGTTCGCTGTCAAACCGGCGATCGAGTACCCGGTTCGCTGATGCAAATGAGACACAGAGGAATGAAAGTGACCAGATAAAGTGGTGTTAACCATTCGTTAACCGGGATAATTGAACAAAATCAACTAACGTTCGCTAAGCTCATTTGGCGAAATCCGCTGGTTGTGGAGAGGTTCCGTGGTTCAGGGCACGCCATTGGTCGCGCGGGGAATGAGCCTCGCCCTCGCGCTGCTCTGGGCCGGATCGGCCTGCGGCGCGGATTGGTACACCGGCACCGAGCGGGCCGACCGGGCCGACGACTACATCGTGGCCTTCGACGGCGCCGCGACGGTGACGTCGAACAGTTCGGCCTTCGGCGCCCTGACGACGACGATCGCGCCCGCCGGCTCTCTGGTCGAGAGCGGCCCCCGCATCCGCGTGCAGGCCATCGCGGGCACCTACTCCTATCCGGGCGCCACCGCGGGAACGCGGGTGCGCGGCGAGCAGGAAGAGGGGACCGTGCTCACCGGATACGAGTGGATCTGGGATCAGGCCGCGATCGCCGGCTATGTCGGCTTCAACGTGCGGCACAACGAGCTCTCGATCCTCGATCCGCGCAATCCGGTGGTGGGCACGGGCATCGGCGCGAAGGTCGCGGCCGATATCTACCTCAACCCGACGCTGAACACGCTGGTCGCCGCGAACGCGTCGTACTCGACCCTGTTCAACGCCTATTACGTCCGCGCCAAGCTCGGCTTCATGGTCGCGGACGGCGTGTTCGTCGGCCCGGAGGGCACGCTCCTGGGCGATGCCTTCTTCAACCAATGGCGCGTCGGTGCACACCTGACTGGTTTCACGGTTGGCCCGATGAAGTTCTCGCTTGGTGCGGGCTATGCATATGACCGTGTACAGAAGGGGGGCTACTACACCAGTGTTGAAGGGCGCGCGGCATTCTAGCCAATTCTGAGACGATTGCCTCAAAACGGCAGCGCATCCCGATCAAGACTCGCGTAGGCGCGTCCTATTCTGAAACACATTGAAGCCGCTTCGTCGAATGTTTCGGCGGGTGCAGCCCGGGCAACGTCAGGACTTTACCTCGATGCCGATTTTCCTCGTCCGGCTCTCGTGGCTTGTCACCACCGCGGTGGTCGTCGCGCTGCTGCTGCAGCCGGTCGGCACGGCGGTGCAGCTGGAGATGAGCCTCTGCGCGATCGCCGCGATGCTCGGCATCTGGCTCTTCACGCGTGGACGTGCCTCGCATTACGTCTTCCTCGGGATCGGAAGCCTGGTCGTCATCAAGTATTTCTACTGGCGGATCACCCGGACGCTGCCGTGGTCGGCCGATCCGCTCAGCCTGACCGCCGGCCTGATCCTTCTGGCGGCCGAACTCTACTATCTCTATATCCTGTTCCTCAGCCTCGTCATCAATGCCGACCCGCTCAACCGCGAACCCGCGCTGATCAAGGACGAGGACGCGCTCCCGAGCGTCGACATCTTCGTGCCGAGCTACAACGAGGACGAGTCCATCCTAGCCACCACCCTGGCCGCGGCCCGCTCCCTCGACTATCCGGCGGACAAGCTGACGGTCTGGCTCCTCGACGATGGCGGCACCGACCAGAAATGCGCCGATCCCGACCGACAGAAGAGCATGGCGGCGCGCGCCCGCCGCACGACGCTCCAGCATCTCTGCGAGGCGCTCGGCGTCCGCTACCTCACCCGTAGGCGCAATCTCCACGCGAAGGCCGGCAACCTGAACAATGGGCTCGCCCACGCGACCGGCGACATCGTGGTCGTCCTCGATGCCGACCACGTGCCGTTCCGCTCGTTCCTGCGCGAGACGATCGGGCATTTCGCCCGGGATCCGCGCCTGTTCCTGGTGCAGACGCCGCACGCCTTCCTGAACCCCGACCCGATCGAGCGGAACCTGCGCACCTTCGAACGCATGCCCTCCGAGAACGAGATGTTCTACGCCATCGGCCAGCGCGGGCTCGACAAGTGGAACGGCTCGTTCTTCTGCGGATCGGCCGCGCTCCTGCGGCGCAAGGCCCTCGACGAGGCGGGGGGATTCTCGGGCATCACCATCACGGAGGATTGCGAGACCGCCTTCGAATTGCACGCGCGCGGCTGGACCAGCGTCTACGTCGACAAGCCGCTGATCGCGGGGCTGCAGCCCGACACCCTGCGGGATTTCATCGGCCAGCGCTCGCGCTGGTGCCAGGGCATGCTGCAGATCATGATCCTGAAGAACCCGATCTTCAAGCGGGGCCTCAAGTCGATCCAGCGCCTCTGCTACATGTCGAACATGACGTATTGGTTCTTCCCGATACCGTGCCTGATCTTCATGTTCGCGCCGCTGCTGTACATCTTTTTCGACATGAAGATCGTCGTCGCGAACGTCGACGAGGCGCTGGCCTACACCGCAACGTACATCATCGTGAACATGATGATGCAGAGCTATCTCTACGGCCGCGTGCGCTGGCCCTTCGTCTCGGAACTCTACGAGTATGTTCAGGGGCTGTTCCTGATCAAGGCGACCGCCTCCGTCATCCTGTCGCCGCGCAAGCCCACCTTCAACGTCACGGCGAAGAACGTCACGCTCGACCACGACCACCTCTCGCCGCTCGCGCTGCCCTTCTTCATCGTCTACGCCATCCTGCTGACGGGCAGCCTCGTGGCGGCCTATCGCTACCTGTTCGAGCCCGGCATCACGAACCTGATGCTCGTGGTCGGCCTCTGGAACCTCATCAACGTCATCAAGGCCGGCGCGGCCCTCGGCGTCACGGCGGAACGCCGCCAGGTCGAGACCACACCCTCGCTCGCGGTCGATCGGCAGGCCGTGCTGACCCTGAACGGGCTCGCCATCGACGTCCGCGTCGAGCGGGTCTCCGCCGAGCGCTGCCGGCTGCGCATGGACGCGATCGTGCCGATGCGCCGGGGTGACGATTCCAGCGCCGGCCTCCTCGCCATCGTGCCCCTGCGCGAGGGCCAGGGGCCTTCGGCGGCATCCGGCACCTGGCCGACGATCCCGGTGGTGCTGTCCGGCTCGACGCCGGTCGGCGAGGAGACCCTGTGCGAGTGCCGCTTCGAGCGGCTGCGGCCGCAGGACCACTTCGCGCTCGCCGACCTGATGTACGGCGATGCCGGGGCGATGACGCGCTTCCAGGCGCGTCGGCGCCGGCACAAGAACCTGTTCGCCGGGACCGCCCAGTTCATCTGGTGGGGCGTCACCGAGCCGTTCCGCGCGCTCTCCTACGCCGTCGCGGGCCTGCGCACGCGGCGCCCCGCCGAGGCGGAGGCCGAGATCCCGGTGCCGAAGACCATCGGCATGCGGCGCAAGCTCATCGGCGCCGCCGCCCAGAATCCGCTGCCGGTGGGCGCCGCGGCCCGGGTCACCGAGCCGGCCCCGGATGCCGGTGCCGAGATCGCCTCGGAGCCCGCGGGCGAGCCGCCACCGACCTGGCTGCAACTGATGATCGATGCCGAGAACGAAGCGCTCGCCCGCAATCGCAAGCGCCGCGCGGCCGATCTCGGGCCGACCGCCGAGCCGGCGGCGGGCTGAGGCCATGATGCTGATCCCGGCAGGGCCGATGTTCCGGCCCCTCTCCCCCTCACGCGAGCGCTGACGGTCGAGATGTCCCCTTTCCGCATCCATCGCGACCCCGGCGCATCGGCGCGGCGCCCCCTGCGCCGCGCGCTCGCCGCCCTCATGGCCACGAGCCTCGGCCTGCTCCCGATCACCGCCGCGCAGGCGCAGAGCTTCCTCGGGCGCTCCGCGCCGAAAGGCCTCGTCCTTCCGTCCGAGCGGCCCGCCAGCCCCGAGATTCGTCAGACCCGGCCCGCACGCCCCGTCGCCGACGTTCCGGTCGTGCAGGCCTCCGCGCCGATCCCGCAGCGGCCCCTCCCGAGCGTTGCGGAGAATCTCCGGCTGATCGGCGAGGAAAGCAGCCTGCAATGGTCGGTCTACCTGACCGAGGCGCAGGTCCGCGAGCGCGTCCGCTTCCGGATCGGATACCTCGCGGCGATCTCGGTGATGCCGGAATCCTCGTTCATCACCACCTCGGTGAACGACACGGTGATCGGGCGGGCGCAGATCAACGCGCCCGGCGCCGTCAAGATCATCGAGTTCGACATCCCCGAGGGGGTTCTCAAGCCCGGATACAACGCGATCCACCTCTCGGGCGTCCAGCGCCATCGCGTCGACTGCTCGCTGCAGGCGACCTTCGAGCTCTGGACCCAGATCGATCCCTCCTGGACCGGCCTGATCCTGCCGCCCGGGACCGGTTCCGTCGCGAGCCTGCGGGACCTGGCGGCGATCCCTCCGAACGAGCAGGGCATCGTGCCGATCCGCATCGTGTTGGGTGGCCGTCCGAACCCGGCGAGCTTCGAGCGGATCATCCGCGCCGCGCAGCAGCTCGCCCTCGTCGGGCGGTTCTCGCAGGCGGTCGTCGAGTTCGGCCCGTTCATCCCGGGACCGGCCGGCCTCAACCTCGTCGTCGGGACGGCCGAGGAGCTGCGCGCGGTGCCGGGCCTCGACGCCTCCGGCGGCACGGCGCTCAGCTTCCAGCCAGCGACCGAATCCCGCGCCGCCACGCTCGTGGTCACGGGACAGTCCAGCGACGACCTCGACGCGGGCCTCGCCTCGCTGAAGCGGCGCGACGGCTCGGACGGCCTCGTGGGCAGCCCGCAGGGCCTCCGGGTCCTGGCGCTCGCGCGGGGCGTTCCGGTGCGCGGCGGCGAGACGATCGGCCTCGACACCCTCGGGGTCCAGAACCGCGAGTTCAGCGGCCGCCTGTTCCGCTCCGGCTTCGACCTGACGCTGCCCGCCGATTTCGTCCCGGCCGACTACGCCAAGATCGGCCTCGCGATCGCGGGCGGCTACGCGCCGGGCCTCGAGGTCGGCGCCCAGATCGTGGTCGACATCAACGGCCGCAACGCCGCCAGCATCCCCCTGCCCAAGGCCGCGGGCGATCGGCTGCGCGGCGAGCCGATCGCCCTCGGCCTCGATCTCTGGCGGCCGGGTCGCAACCACGTCGACATCACGGCGCTTCTGCCGAGCGAGGCGGATCGCACCTGCGATACCGCCAACCCGAGCGACGATCACAAGCGCTTTCTGTTCTTGAATAGTTCCACCGTGAAGGTGCCCCAGCTCGCCCGGGCGCTGCGCGTGCCGGATCTCGCCGCGACGGCGACGGGCGCGCTTCCCTACACGCTCGCCGACAAGCGTCCGCGTCTCGTCGTCCCGACACCGGATCGCGACACGATGGCGGCGGCCGCCACCATCGCGGTCCGGCTGGCGATCGCCGCCGATCGGGTCATCGACTTCGCCCTGAGCGCGGAGCGCCCGGTCGACCGGGATGCGCCGGCCATCATCGTGGCGCCGGCCCGGGCCCTCGATCCGGCCCTGCTCCGCAACATCGGCATCGATCCGGACCGCCTCCGTAAGATCTGGCAGGGCCGCGCCGAGGCCCCGCCGGCCTCGCCCGGATCGGAAGGCGAACGCGCCACCGGCCTTGCGGCCGCCACCGACGGGATGAGCCTCGACAGGCTCCGCAACAACGTGCCGCCCGCCTGCACCCTGCCGGCCGCGAGCGCGCGCGTCGCCGCGCTGTCCTCCGAGCGCCCGCGCTCGGGCTACCGGACGCGCAACGACGCGGTGGAGATCGCGACCGCCTGGGATGCGGCCCTGCGGCCAACCCCTTCGCTCACCGACCAGATCTCGAACGCGGCCGGCGAGATCGGCACGGCCGCGCAATCGGCCTTCGAGGGCGCCGTCGGCTGGGCCAAGGGCCAGATCAAGGATCCGCCGATCGAGGTCCACTCGCGCGCCTCGCTCGTCGTCGGGCAGGGCGTCGACGGCGAGAGCCTGAACTCGGTGGTGACGGTGTTCACCGCCCCGAATGCCGCTCTGCTTCAGGCGTCCGTCGCCTGCCTCAGCACGCCGGCCCTGTGGGGCAAGCTGCAGGGCCGGGTCGCGGTGCTCGACGCCAACGACGGCACGATCTCGACCTACGACGCCAACCGGACGCGCCTGCTCGAGACCGAGCCCCGCGGCTTCGGCAACCTGCGCCTCGTCTTCGCCGGCTGGCTCTCGATGAACCCGTCGATCTACGTCCTCGTGCTCTTCGCCGCGGCGATCGCGCTGGGTCTGAGCACGAACGCCGTGCTTCGCGATGTCGGTCGGGCGAACGCCGCCGGGCGCGCGGCCCCGCGGCCCGACGCGGCCGGCGACGATGCGGACAAGAAGGACATGCGCTCATGAGACGCGCCCAGGCCGGCCTCTTCCTGCTCCTCGGCCTTCTCGGCGCGCAGGCCGCCGCGCAGACCACCGATGCCACGCCCGACTCCGTCCCGCCCCCGACCGAGATGCGCCGGCCCGGAGCCGAGACCGAGGCGAAGCCGCAGGCCGAGGGGGGCTCCACGCTCTTCAACGCCCTCGGCAACCCGACGGCGTGGCTCGCCTACAAGTCGCGCTTCGTCACGGATCAGGGCCGGGTCGTCGACACCGGCAACGGGCAGATCAGCCACAGCGAGGGCCAGGGCTACGCGATGCTGCTCGCCGTCGCGGCGGGGGATCGCGACGCCTTCCAGCGCATCTGGAACTGGACGCGCGCCAACCTGATGGTGCGCGACGATGCCCTGCTCGCCTGGCGCTGGGAACCGGACAAGCGGCCCGCCGTGGCCGATCTCAACAACGCCACGGACGGCGACATCCTGGTCGCCTGGGCCCTCGTCGAGGCGGCGGATGCCTGGTCCGACCTCGGATATCGCGTCGCCGCGCGGCGGCTCGCGGTCGATATCGGCCGGCGCACGATCCTGTTCAAGGCGGAGGGGCAACCGCTTCTTCCGGGGATGTCCGGCTTCTCGGCCGAGGACCGGGCGGACGGGCCCGTCGTCAACCTGTCCTACTGGGTCTTCCCGGCCTTCCCCCGCCTCGCATCGGTCGCGGGCGAGATCGACTGGGCGAGCGTGACGCGGAGCGGGCTCGACCTTCTGGCAAAGGCGCAGTTCGGCCCCGCGAAGCTGCCGACGGAGTGGATCTCCCTGCGGGACCCGACGCCGAAGCCGGCGGCAGGATTTCCGGCGGTCTTCTCGTACAATGCGATCCGGGTGCCGCTCTACCTCGCCTGGGCGGGGATCGGCGACCGGCGCGCCCACGCCGCCTTCGGCCAGAGCTGGACGACCCGGGAGCGCACCGGCCTGCCGGTCATCGACACCGCCGACGGCCAGGCGATCGAGTGGATGCAGGAGCCCGGTTACGCCGCCCTGTCGGCGCTCGAGGCCTGCGCCCTGTCCGGCGAGGCCGTGCCGGCGAGCTTCATGACGCCCGCCAAGGCCGAAAACTACTATCCGGCGACACTCCATCTCCTCGCGCTGGTCGCGGCACAGATGAGGTACAGAGCATGCCTTGGGCGTTAGAGCAGGGCGGCCCGTCCCCGCGCCACCGGCTCGGTTGCACCGTGTTGCTGGCCGTCCTCGGCCTGTTCGGCGGGCCGGTCGCATCCGGCCACGCCCAGACGCTGCCCGGCCGGCCCGTCGCGACCGGGGTGCTGCAGCCTTCCGAGCGGCGCGCGCCGGTGATCCTCGACAATGCCCTGGCGCCGTCGATCCAGGCCGAGATCGTCGATGAGAGCGCGCTGCGCTACTACGCGGCCAACGGCCAGACGAAGCGCGTGCAGGCCGAGATCCGCCGGCTCCAGCGCCGCCACCCGAATTGGGCGCCCCCGAACGATCTCGACAGCCTGAAGCCGAGCCCGCCCGAGGAGGCGCCCCTCTGGGACCTCTTCACGGCCGGCCGCTTCGACGACCTGCGCGCCTCCATTACCGCGCGGCGGGCGGTCGACCCGGATTGGCAGCCCTCCGAGGAGCTCGCACGCAAGCTCGGGCGCGGCACCTTCCGCAGCGAGGTCAAGGCCGCCGCGCAGAGCGGCGCCTGGGCCGACATCGTCGCGCGCATCCAGTCCGATCCGGACGCGATGCGCGCCCCCGACATCGATATCGCGTGGTTCGTGGCCGAGGCCTACGCCCGCACCGGACAGGCCGCGGCGGCGGGCGCCGTCTACCGCGGCATCCTCGAGCGGCAGAGCGAGACGGCCCTGCGCCTCGCCACCATCCAGAAGGCGATGGCCAGTCTCCCGATGGCCCAGGTCGAGCCGCTGCTCGCGATGGGACGGGCCGCCGCCGACGGATCGAGCGAATTCCGGCCGATCCAGCCCGACATCACCCGCGCCCGGATCGCCGCCTTCCTGCACGGGGAGACCGACACGCGCGTCCAGCCCGCGGACCTGACCGCATTCGGGGAGAACGCGCGCAAGATCGGCGATGCCGGGCAGATGAGCATGCTCGGCTGGTACGCCTACCGGCGCCGTCAGTTCCGCGAGGCGCTGGACTGGTTCAAGGCCGCGGTCGGGCGCGGCGGCGACGCGATGGTGGCGCATGGTCTCGCCCTGAGCCTGATGGAGATGGGCCAGGAGCGGGAGGCCGAGGAGGTGGCGTTCGCCTGGCGCGGTCCCTCGATCGTGAACACGGTTCTGTACATCGACCTGATGGAGCGCCGCCTGACGCAGTCGCCCGTCTCGCCGCTCGAGCCGAACCGGATCGACCGCTTCGCCAAGTTCGTGCTCGCGACCTCATCGGGCGAGGGCGCGCAGGCGCTCGGCTGGTACGCCTACAATTCCTGCCAGTTCGACACGGCGCTCGAATGGTTCCAGCGGGCCTCGGCGTGGATGCCGCGCGAGCCCGTCATCGTGGGCTACGCCATCACGCTGGCGCGTCTGAAGCGGACCCGGGAGTATTTCGACGTCCTCAACCGCTACGACGGCCTCTTCCCGAAGGTCGTCGAGCAGGCCTTCCCGAGCGAGACGCAGCAATCCGATCCGACGCCCTGCGCCCCAGCCCGGGTCGCCCAGCCGGTCACGCAGGTCGTGCTGGCAGCGGCGACGGCCGCGCCCGGCCGCGTGCCGAAGCCGAATGCGGCCCGGACGCCCCAATCCCAGGCCCTTCCGGTGAAGCGGACCGACTTCCCCATCGCGGTGGCGGCCGAGAACCCGCTGCGGTTCGCCGGCGGCTCCATCGTGCCCGATCCGTCGCGGGATGGGGAGTACCTGCGCGAGACCCGAGCCGCACCGCCCCTCGTGGCACGCCGCGTCGTCGGCGCGTCGGCGATGCCCTACGAGCGCTACGGCTACACCCTGCTGCCGGGTTGGAACGGGACCGACAGGCCGAGCTTCCAGATCGGCAGCGGCTCCCCGCCGGTCGGAACCCTGGCGCATGCCGACATCGCTGCCGAAGCCCGCGTCGGCGGCGCTGCCCGTGCGCCGATGAAGGGCGAGACCGACCGTTTCGGCGCCTTCGACCTCGGTTCGGGCAATCCGCGCCCGGATCCCCGAGCCCTGGGACAGTAAGATGGATTCCCGTTCTCTCATCGGTTCGTCGCTCGGGCGGGCCGTCAGACCCGCTTTGGCGCTCGGCCTGATCGCCCTCGCGCTGCCGGCCTGCAACACGACGGGCAACCGCTCGGCCTTGAGCCGGAGGGCGGCGCCGGAGGCCTTCTTCAGCTCCCTCGAGACGAACGCCATTCCGGCGCAGCGCGGCCCGCTCGTGTCGCTGCCGCATGGCGGCTCGGTCCAGTCGCTGCAGGAGACCCCTTACGCCAACGGGCGGCGGCAGCGGATCAGCCTCGAGGGCGCCGACACGACGAGCCGCATCGAGGTCATGCTGCGCACCGGTGGCCGCGGCGGCGTTCCGATGGAGCGGCCGACCCGATCCGGGATCGCCGGTGAACTCGCGCAATTGTCGAGCGAGGGCGCCTACCGGATCGTGCGGCAGCCCATGCGGAACCGCTACGGGCCGTTCGGTGTCGCCCTGTCGGAGCGCTGCGCCTACGCGTGGCAGTGGATCGACAATCTTCGGGGCGGCGAGGCGGGGGGCAGCCGCTGGACGGGCGGGGAGATCGCCGCATCGCTGCGCATCCAGCACTGCCAGCGCCGGCCGTCGGCGTCGCAGAACCTCATCGCCGACCTCCAGCGGCTGGTCATCCGGACCGGCGAAGGGCCGGACGTTGCGCGGGTGCGCCGGCCGAGGCCGCACGTCGCCAAGGTGGTCGAGCCCGAGCCGTCCCCGGTTCTGTCGCCGGCCCCGCTCCAGCCCGTCCCGCCCGCCGTGGCGATCAACGGGAGCCGGACCCTGATCACGGTGCCGTCCGAGGCTCCGCGCTCCGCACCGCTCCTCACGGGCGAGGTGCCGCGCACCGCTGCCCCGCAAGCCTATGCCGGCCAGGGCCCCCAGACCTTCGTCGTGCCGAAGCCGGCCGGCGAGGCCGGGGCAGCGAACCAGCCGCGCTTCCTCACCGACCGCGTCGCCCCGCCCGTCGAGCGACGCATGAGCGAGCCCCCCATCGCCGTGCCGCCGCCGCCCGCGCGCACCGCCCAGCCCGACCGGCTCTCGAGCGATCTTCCCGCACAGGCCTACCGGGGGCCGGCGCCGCCGCCGTTCGGGTGGTAGCGCCGGCCTGGCGCCCCCCGGCCCGCGAGCGCGGGACCGAGGCGGGCGTCGTCAACGGTCGCTCATGGCCGGTGTGTGAAGTTTCGACAGGATCAGCAGCGTCGCGCTCAGGACGCAGTTCCCGTCCCCATCCCGGACCTCCGTGCAGATCTGCACGCCGCCGTCATCGGCGGCGTGGTTCGCTGCGAGTTCGGTGAGCGCGCGATAGGCCTCGGCCCGCACCGCGTCGAGATCCGGCAGGTCCATGCCGCTCTCGTCGCGGACCGAGATGCAGTCGTGGAGATCGAAGTAGTAGCGCGGCATGCACATTCCTCCACCCGGGAAGGCAGGTCGCCGTTCGTCGGTCCTGCCGCTGCGCCCGAACCGGCCGGCCTGCCCCGTTCTCACCGCTGCGGCACCGCGTGAGCGGTGCCGCCCGGCCCCTGGGGCTGCCGCCTAGGACAGGATCGCGTTGGGGTTCGATCGCCTGATGTCCTCGGCCAGGCGGCTGCCGAGTTCGAGCAACAGCATGTCGATCAGCGTTTGAAGGAACGGATCGGCGATCTGACCCAGCGCCTCCCGCGCTTCGAGGCAGCAGGCGATGGTTCGCTCGATGGGGCTCATTGGCTCCCGACCCGGCACGACGAAGGGGTCCGACATGGTGATGACCTTGAGATGACAGCGAAGAGATCGGCGCTAGGCCGAGCGTCGGTGGGGAAGGTCGATCGGCGTGCGGCTCGGAATCCGGACCCGATCCACCTCGAGCACCGATCCGGACAGCCGGAAGATCTGCCGATGGGTCTCGATCGTGTCCGGGGTGAGCCGCGCGTAGATCGGCAGGATGCTGGAGCCGTCGTAGGAGCAGGGCAGCGCCAGGGGGTCGACCTCCCAGCCGAAGCTCATCAGGCGACTGACCAGGATCGGGTGGGTTTGCACCAGGAGGCCTTCGAGGCCGAGGAGAGCCGCGGCTTCGGCCACCGCCGTGAAGGACGGCCCCGAGACCGCATCCACGCCCCGGCTGCTCTCCCGCTTGGCGGGGGCGACGGCGCAGCGTGTCCACTCGTAGATGTGCGGGCCGGACGGGGAGGGGGCGCCCTGAAGGATCTCGGGGTAGAGGTGCGTCTGCAGGTGGGGCCGCGTGGTCGGTAGCAGGCGCGAGTACGAGACGACCGTGCCACCATCCAAGCCGACGACGTGATAGCAATGCGGCGTGTCGAATTCGTCGATCTCACGCCCGTCCGGCTTTCGGCAAGCTTCCCACTTCAGATGATCGACGAAGAAGTCGTGGCGAAACCGGTAGACCTTGTCCATCAGGCCGGCGTCGTCTTTTCCACATTGTCCGCTCAACAACTTGAACATGCCCGAACCTCGCTGTTTCCAGGAGGATCGGGCATGCCGGGCAAGCCCGACATTCGTAGATTTACGAGGTAGTGCCGGCCTGTGCGGTCAGGTTATGATGCCGCGCCGCATGGCTTCCGCGATCGACTGAACGCGGTTCACCGCATTGAGCTTGCGGCTGGCGCTCGCGAGATGCGCCTCGACGGTCCGGGCCGAGATCGCCAGGATCTGCGAGGTGTCCCAGGCGCTCTTGCCCGCCGCGCTCCACTTCAGGCACTCGACCTCGCGGTCGGTCAGGTGCCCCCGCGTGCGCTCGACACCGCGCGAGCGCGCCTGCGAGACGGCCCGCGCCTTCGACATCGCGTAGATCGCGACGAGGTGGAGGCCGGCCTTCTCGTCCTCGGACAGGCTGAGGCGCTGCCCGCCGAAGCTCACCCCGGCCTCCGTGCCGTCGAGATCGTGGAAGGGCACGCAGAACCCGTCGTTCAGCGCGAAGTCCCGGGCCTCGTTCATGACCCTGGCGGCACGCTCATCCCCGGTTTCGAAGGGGGCATCCTTCCACAGGAAAGGGTCGGTCGTGCCGCGGATGCGCCGGATGACCGGGTCGTGGTGCAGGTAGCCGCGGGTGTGGTAGCGCTGCGACCACTCCGGTGGCCAACCCGAGATCATCGCGCAATCGAGCAAGCCCTCGGTTTCCGTTTGCGGCAGACCGCCGATCAGGAAGGCGTCGTACCCGAAGCGGTGACCGGCCGCGCGCAACTCGCCGTAGACCTCGGTGCGCGTGCGCGCATCCCGAAGCCGGTGGATGATGTCAAAGGAGACCTGACGGATATCGGACACAACCAGCAGTTTCAGATCGGCGATGATCGGTAGTATCAAATGCCTGTGACCCGGGATAGGCTCATTTGTTGACAGGCCGGCCTAACCAGTGCCGACGTGCTGGATTGAAGATCGGGACGATGTTTTTCTGTGATCCGGCCGCGATGACGCCGCTCTCGATGCGGCAGTCCCGTCGTCGCAGAGCTTTCAGAGGGAAGGCATTTGAGGACGCAGCATGAAACAGCCGGGATCGTCCTCAGCCGCTTGGCCGATGCTCTCGGGATCGATGAATCATCAGTGATTTCGGCCGGGGACGGACCCGCGACGTCAAGTGATCCCGCATTGGCCTCTCCGTCGCCCGACCAGAGGGCGGCGAAGGACAAGCAGCTTCTCGACAGTCTGCGATTGCTCAAGGCCTTCTTGGCGATCGATGACGAGAGCGCACGTCTGAAGGTGCTGGAATTCGCCGAGAGCGTCTCACGCCGGGATGCGGATACGCACACCCGATCGTGACGGCGCCGGGCCGCGTTGAGCCGCCGCGTCCTCGGTTCCGCCGAGGCGCGGGCGCTCCGCACTCGTGTCTTCCCCGAGCCGGCTCGTTCGGTTCGCGCGCGCTCCACGGCGCCGGTCGCCGCCGCCGCGGGCCCCCGATCGGACCGCTCGACCGTGCCTCGCATGCAAGTGCCTTCCCGAATCCGCTCGTCCGGCTATCTGATCGGGCTCGCCGGCGCCGCGGCGCTGAAGGCCGGGCCCGCGCCGGGCCCCCTGACTCACCATGCCGAGGGTCACCATGAAGGTCGTCGCTGATCTCTGCATCGTCCCGATGGGCGTCGGGCCGTCCGTCTCGCCCTACGTCAGGGAAATCAAGGCCATCATCGATGCGAGTGACCTCGAGGCGGAGATGCACCCGAACGGGACGAATATCGAGGGGGAATTGAGCGACATCTGTCGCTTGGCGGAGCAGTGCGAGGCACGGCTTGCCGAACTCGGCGTGCAGCGGGTGTTCTTCACCCTGATCTTCTCGTCGCGGCGGGACAAGGCGCAGTCGATGGCCGACAAGCTCAAGGCCGTCTCCTGAGGATGCTCGGGAGCGCCGGTGCCGCCCGGACGCCCTGCCGGGACCTCCCCTCGCGGGCGGCGCCCGGCCGCCCTATAACCCCGGGTGGCAGCATCGCGCGCGAGCGAGGTCCTCATGGCCGGGGAAGAGGCGGATTGGCGCTCGGTCGGGACGCGTCCGCCGAACGAGAGCGGCATCGAGGCCGCCCTCGAGCGAGGCCGTGAGCCGGGCCGCGGCCGCTCCGCGACGCGACCGGCGGAGATCCCCGCCCGCGGCTGGTGGGACATCCTCTGGCGCGTGGTCCAATCGGTCCCGCGGGACCGCGTGCTCGCCACGGCCGGCGGCGTCGCCTTCTTCGCGCTCCTGGCGATCTTTCCGGGCCTCGCCACGCTGGTGTCGCTCTACGGCATGTTCCTCGATCCGAACGCGATCAGCCAGCACCTCAACCTGCTGGCGGGCGTGCTGCCGAACGGCGTCCTCGACCTCATCGCCGACCAGTTCATGCGGGTCGCCCGGCAAAGCACCGGGACGCTCAGCGCGGCCTCGGCCGTCAGCCTCGGCATCGCGTTCTGGAGCGCCAATTCCGGCGTGAGCGCGCTCTTCGACGCCCTCAACGTGATCTACAAGGAGAACGAGAAGCGGACGCTGGTCCGGTTCTACGCGACGACTCTCCTGTTCACGCTCAGCGGCATGGTGTTCGCCCTGATCATCACCGCCATGCTGGTGGTCCTGCCCGTGGTCCTCAGCCTCATCGGGCTCGGTGCGGTCACGGATGCCGCGCTGCGCATCGGGCGCTGGCCCGCGATGCTCCTGCTCGTGAGCTTCGGCCTGTCCCTGATCTATCGCTATGGTCCGAGCCGCCGCGATGCCAAGTGGCGCTGGGTCACCTGGGGAAGCGTCGCCGCCGCTCTGTGCTGGGCATGCGGCTCGGTGCTGTTCTCCTGGTACGTCGCGAGCTTCGACAGCTACAACCGGATCTACGGCTCCCTCGGGGCCGGCATCGGCTTCATGACCTGGATCTGGCTCTCCACCGTCATCGTGCTGCTCGGCGCCGAGCTGAATGCCGAGATGGAACGGCAGACGGTGCGCGACAGCACGGCAGGCAAACCCAAGCCGCTCGGCGCGCGCGACGCCTTCGCGGCCGACACGGTCGGACCTTCTCAGACCTAACGGACGACGCCGTTCGGTGGGCGAACGCGGGCCGATTTCCCGCCCTTTGCGCAAAAAGGCGTCAGCCAAGCATTAAGACAATGATCGTAATCTGCTCAAATCAAGAAGGGGGAGCGAAATGTTTCGGTCTGCGCTGCGTGGTCAACGGCATCCATCGGTTCCGGCCATCGATGCGCCCGAAGTCGCGCAGCGTCGACAGGAGGAAGAGCGGCTGGTTGCGGCGCTGGCAAAGCTTGCGGCCAATCAGACGCTCGCGCTGAACGACCTCGGGACGGGCGCCCTCTTCGATGCCGTGCGCCGGGTCGAGGGGGCGAGGACGCAGAATCGCTTCCACGATCTCGCCGATACCGCGCGCCTCGCCCGAGAGGCCTCGGAAGCGGCCATCAATGTCGGCTGGACCACCTACGACGTGGGCCAGATCGCCAGTTCGTCTCAGACCATCGCCAGCGCCACCGAGGAGATGGTCGCCTCGATCGCGCAGGTCGCGGAGACCTCGGAGAGCGCCGGGCACCGGTCGCAGGAGGCGCAGGCCTCGATGACGGCCTGTCTGCGGGACGTTCAGCAGGCCCGCGGATCCATGCAGGCCATCGACGAGCGCACCACGCAGATCGACCAGCGCCTGAAGGTGCTTCAGGGCGCGATCGCGCAGATCGGCACGATGGCGAGCACGATCGCGGGCATCTCGGCGCAGACCAACCTCCTGGCTTTGAACGCCACCATCGAGGCGGCCCGCGCCGGCGAGGCGGGGCGCGGCTTCGCGGTCGTCGCCGCCGAGGTGAAGGCGCTCTCCGGGCAGACTGCGAAGTCGACGGAGGAGATCCGGACCTGGCTCGGCACGCTTCAGAGCGAGATGGGGCTGATCGCGGACGCCGTGAACGAGAGCCGGGATGCGGTCGCGGGTGGCAACGCGATCGTGGAGCAGCTCGGGTCGCGCATCGCGGACGCGGAAGCCGGCATCACCCAGACGACCGACCTCACCCGGGCGCTCGCCGAGATGTTGATGCAGCAGCGGTCGGCGACGGAGGAGATCGCCAGGAACGTTCAGGGCATTGCCGAGAAATCCGCCAAAACCCGGACCGAGATTGAGAGCATCACGGATCGTCTGGTGAAGGCCGAAGGGTCGGCGCAGATGACGCTCGATGCCGTCGAGCCGGGCTCCCCGACCTACGATCTCGTGCGCCTCCCGGCCGATATCGGGGCCTGGAAGCGTCGCCTCGCGCGCATCCTCTCGGGGCTCGCGCCGCCGCAGGCGGATGCCGCGGCGATGCGGGCGGGCGCGACGCAACGCATCGGTCAACGCTTGCACGATGGTGCGTTCGGCAACCGCCAGGCCGTCGCGGCCTTCGTTCAAGCCGAGGACGCCGCGCTGCGGGAGGCCGAGCGCATGATTTCCAGCATCACGCGAAGCGATTGGGATCAAGGGACGCCCGCCTATCGGGCGGCCTCGAAGGCGATGAAGGACATGCTCGACGCGGCGCAGGATCTGATCGCGGACAGCACCGGGTGCGCCTAGCGCCGCGGATGTGGCACCTCCTCTCCGCGGGGCGATGAGAGGACGGGCGTGGCCGCCTGAGGGTGTCGATCGAGCCGCCCTTCGCGGAGGGCGGGACCGCCGAGCCTGCCTGCTTCCGCAGCGGGGAGCGTCCGAGGCGGGGTTCTCCGCCGCATCGGCTCGGTGGTTTCTACCGGACGGAATCGAACCGCTTCGGCCGTTCAGACATTGATCCCCGCTTGCCAGGCGGATTCCGGCCTTCCAACGGGTCCGTTCATGGAGCCGGAGGAGATTGCCATGAGCCTCGTGTTCGCCCTGTTCCTGATCGGAGTTCCGCTGGCGCTAGCCGTGATGGAGCTTCGCCGCATGAGAGGGGGCCATTCGCTCCCCATCCACCCGGTGGAGCGACCGGCGACGGCGCAGCCCTCGAGCCCGTCGGGTGGGTCGCCCTCGATCTGACGATTGGAGAACGCGCAGAGGCCAGTGGCGACACACCACTGGCCTCTGCCGTCAGTCCTGAGGCGATGTGTTTCGGGCACGCCGGGTCACGTGCTGCGCGCTGTCGCCCTGCGGGCACACCGGCTCGGAAACGCGCGTTGCGCTGTTGACGGCACGCGGTGACACCGGGTTAGGGTGTGGCCGACGGTTCCTCATCGAGGATCAAAAGGGAACGCGGTGAGGAGCTTGCTCCGAGGCCGCGGCTGCCCCCGCAACTGTAAGCGGCGAGCCTCCATCAACACGTCACTGGGTGCCTCACCTGGGAAGACGATGAGGGGCAGCGACCCGCGAGCCAGGAGACCTGCCGTCAGTCGTGGTCACACGCGAAACGCATTGGGCGGGGTGTCCTGGTGGGTGTCGAGGCGAGCGCGTGCCTTGATGGCAAGCGCTCGGTGAGGCCTCCGTTCGCGGTGACGTGCCACTGCCGTCGCCCGAGGCCCGTCCGTGTTCCCTCCTGCCGCACCCACGCTCTGGCGCGCGCTGATTTTGCCCTGCGCCGTGCTTGCCATCCCGTCCTCCGGCGCGCTGGCCCAGCAAGTCGCCGCCCCCCTCGTCGAGACCCGGGGCAGCGCAGAGGCCACAGCCATCCTCTCGGAGATCTCCGTCTCCGCGACCGGCGTGCCGACCCCGATCGCCGCCACCGGATCGAGCGTCACGGTGCTCACCGACACGCAGCTGCAGGCGCAGCAGCGCCGCACCGTCCCGGACGCCCTGCAGCAGGTGCCCGGGCTCAACGTGGTCCAGAGCGGGGGGCCGGGCAGCCAGACCTCGGTGTTCATCCGCGGCTCGAATTCGAACCACGTGAAGGTCCTGATCGACGGCATCGATGCCAGCGATCCGTCGAACCCGAACGGAAGCTTCGACTTCGGGCAACTGCTCACCGGCGACCTCTCCCGGATCGAGGTGCTGCGCGGTCCCCAGAGCGGCCTCTACGGCAGCGACGCGATCGGCGGCGTGATCTCGTTCGCGACCCCGCGGGGGGAGGGACCGGCGCGGGCGACCGCGCGCGTGGAGGGCGGCTCCTTCGGCACCTTCAACCAGAGCGGCCGGATCAGCGGCTCGACCGACGGATTCGACTATTCCGTCTCGATCCTGCACGTCCGCGCCGCCGCCACACCCGTGACGCCGCCGCAGCTCGTGCCCCCCGGACGCCCGATCCATCCGAACTTCTACGACAATGAGACGGTCTCGGCGAAGTTCGGCTACCAGTTCACCGATACGTTCCGCATCAACTCGGTGACGCGCTTCATCAATTCGCGGCTTCTGTTCACCGGCACCGACTTCAGCACGTTCCCGGCGCCGCCGGCCGCGTTCCGGAGTGCGGCCGACGTGCAGCAGATCTTCACCCGCAACGAGGCGGAGTGGACGCCGCTGCCCGGCTTCCACAACGTCTTCGCGATCAACCACTCGAACCTGTTCAACCACCAGCAGGGGCCCCTCGACCCGCTCGTCCTGCCTGCGCCGACCACGGGCCTCGGCGAGCGCACCCGCTACGAGTATCGTGGCGACTACCTCCTCTCCCCCGGCAACCTGATCCTGTTCGGCGCGCAGCGCGACGAGGAGCGGCTGTCGACGACCGACCCGAGCCCGTTCGGGAGCGGCGACCTGCGGGCGAGGAACGGCAACACTGCGGGGTACGGCGAGGCGCAGCTGAGCCCCTTCGATCGCGCCGTCCTGGTCGCCAACCTGCGCCACGACGAGAATGACCGCTTCGGCCCGGCGACCACCTTCCGCATCGCGCCGAGCTACGTTCTGCCCTTCAGCGACACCCGCCTGAAGGGCAGTGTCGGCACGGGTTTCAAGGCGCCGACCCTGAGCCAGCTCTTCCAGAGCTTCCCGGCGTCGAACTTCTTCGCCAACCCCAACCTCAAGCCTGAGGAAAGCCTCGGCTACGATGCGGGGCTCGAGCAGCCGCTCGGGGATCGGGTCCTGGTCGGCGCGACCTACTACCGGAACGACTTCACGAACCTGATCACCAGCAACGCGACCTTCACGTCCAATGAGAATGTCGGCCGGGCGGTCTCCTACGGCGCCGAAGCCTTCGTGTCCGTGCAGTTCAGCGAGACGCTGTCCGGCCGCGTCGACTACACCAATACGGTGACGAAGAACGAGATCACGCACCAGGAGTTGCTGCGCCGGCCTCGCCACAAGGGCAGCGCCACGGCCTTCTGGACCCCGCTGCCCGGCCTGACCTTCACCGGGACCCTGATCGTGCTCGGCCCCTTCGTCGACGGCAACCGCGACTTCTCGGTGCCGCGGCTGAAGAACCCCGGCTTCACGCTCGTCAACCTCTCGGCGAACTACGAAATGAGCGAGACGCTGAGCCTGTTCGGCCGGATCGATAACCTGTTCGACCGCCGCTACGAGAACCCGACCGGCTTCCTCGGACCGGGCCTCGCCGTCTACGGCGGCGTGCGCGTGACCGCCTTCTGAGGACTTCCCGATGTCGAATCGCGCCAGGATCAGGGTCGGTGCCGTCTCGCTGATGGTCTTGCTCCTCGGAGCGGGCCTCGCCGGCGCCGGCGCCGGCGACGCCGAGGGCCGGCCCGCGCGCGTCGTTTCGATGAACCTGTGCGCGGACGAACTCCTGCTCCGCCTCGCCGACCGCGAGCAGATCGCGGCCGTGTCCTATCTCGCCCGCGATCCGCGCGGCTCGAACGTGGCCGAGCAGGCCGAGGGCCTCCCGCGGACCCGCGGGCTCTCGGAGGAGGTCATCGCGCTGAAGCCCGACCTGATCATCGCGGGAGCATTCACCACGCGCGCGACGGTGGCCCTGCTGAAGCGGATCGGATTCCCGCCCCTCGAGATCGGCGTGCCGGCCGATTTCGACGGCATGCGCGGGCAGATCCGCATGGTCGCGGCCGCGCTCGGCCATCCTGAGCGGGGCGAGGCCATGATCGCCGAACTCGACGCCCGGCTCGCTGAGGCCATGCAATGGGCGGGGACGCCGCGCCTGCGCGCCCTGGTGATGCGGCCGAACGCCTTCACGGTGGCGCCGGGCAGCCTGGGCGATGCCGTCCTCACGGCGGCCGGCCTGATCAACGTGGCGGCCGAGATCGGTCAGGACAGGACGGGGCAGGTGTCGCTCGAGGCCGCCGCCCTCGCGGATGTCGACCTCGTCATCCTGGACGAGGGCGCGCGCGGAGCCCCCTCGCTGGCCGACGCCCTGCTGCGCCACCCGGTGCTCGCCGAGTTGCGCCGCCAGGGACGGACGGTGTCGGTCCCGAACCGCCTCTGGACCTGTCCCGGACCCCAGGTGGCCGAGGTCGTCACGCGGCTCGTCGCGGCCGCCCGTGCGCGGACTTCCCTCCGATGAAGGCGTTGCTGCCACGCGCGAGCGCCTCCGCCCGGTCGAGGCTCGCGGGCGCGGGTCTGATCGTCATCGCCGCGGCCCTCGTCGCGGCGTTGGTCCTCGCATCCGTGGCGATCGGCTACGCGGCCTTCGATGTTCCGTCCGCGATGGCCGACCTGCTGGCCGGCCGCACAACGCTGCCGGCCCTCGTCCTGTGGGAGCTGCGGATCCCGCGCGCCCTGCTCGGGGCCCTCGTCGGCTTCAGCCTTGGCCTCACCGGGGCGGTGCTGCAGGGTTATCTCCGCAATCCCCTGGCGGATCCGGGCATCCTCGGCATCTCCTCGGCTGCGGCGCTCGGAGCCGTGATGGTGTTCTACGGCGGCCTCGCCGGCAGCCTCAGCCTCGCGCTGCCCCTCGGCGGGATCGCGGGCGCGGCCCTGGCCGCCCTCGGCATCAACCTCCTGGCCGCGCGCGGCACCGGGACGCTCGGGCTGATCCTGGCCGGTGTCGGGTTGTCGAGCCTTGCGGGTGCGCTCACGGCCCTGGCGCTGAACCTCGCGCCGAACTCCTACGCGGCGCTCGAAATCGTGTTCTGGCTCATGGGGTCGCTGGCCGACCGCAGCATGGACCATGTCTGGCTCTGCCTGCCGCTGATGGGGCTGGGCTGGATCCTCATGCTCTCGACGGCGCGCGCCCTCGACGCGCTCGCCCTCGGCGAGGACACGGCCGCGAGCCTCGGCTTCGATCTGGTCTCGGTCCGGCTCCGGATCGTCACCGGGGCGGCCCTCGCGGTCGGCAGCGGCGTCGCCGTCAGCGGCGCGGTCGGGTTCGTCGGCCTCGTCGTGCCCCATCTGGTGCGGCCCCTCGTCGGATCGCGCCCGGGCGCGAGCCTGTGGCCGAGCGGGCTGCTCGGGGCTGCCCTGGTGCTGGGCGCCGACATCGCGATCCGGCTTCTGCCCTCGCGGCCCGAACTGAAGCTCGGTGTCATCACGGCGCTGGTGGGTGCGCCCTTCCTGATCGGGCTGCTGTTCCGCCGCCAGGGGCGAACCTGATGCGCCTCGTCGCGGAAGCCGTCGGCGTTCGGATCGGCCGGACCGTCATCCTGGGGAACGTCTCGCTCGATCTCGGCCCGGGTGCCTTCGTCGGCCTCGTCGGTCCGAACGGGGCGGGGAAGACGACGCTGCTCCGCATCCTCGCCGGGCTGCTCCCGGCCACAACGGGGCGGCTCACCGTCGACGGGCGCGCCATGGCGAGCGTCCGCCGCGACGAGCGGGCCCGGCGGCTGGCGGCCTTGTTCCAGGGCGCGGGCGTCGGCTGGCCGATGCGGGTGTCGGAGATCGTCGCGCTCGGCCGGCTGCCGCACCGGCGCGCCTTCGCGGCCCTCGGCGATGCGGATCGGGCAGCGATTGCCCGGGCGATGCGGCTTGCCGACGTGGCGCACCTCGCCGACCGCGCCGAGCCGACGCTCTCGTCGGGCGAGCGCATGCGCGTTCTCCTGGCGCGGGCGCTCGCCGTCGAGGCGGAGATCCTCCTGGCCGACGAGCCGATCACGGCCCTCGACCCGGCCCATCAGCTCGACGCGATGACCCTGCTCCGCGCGATCAGCCGGCGAGGCATCGGCGTTGTCGCCGTGCTGCACGACCTCACCCTGGCGGCGCGCTTCTGCGACCGGATCATCGTGATGGAGGATGGGCGCCTCGTGGCGGATGACCGGCCGGACGCGGCGCTGACGGACGGCCTCCTCGCCTCGGCCTTCGGCGTCGCCGCGCACCGTGGCACCGCGTTCGATGGAACCCGATACATTCTGCCCTGGGAGCGCTCCGGCCCCGGCACGAAGGAGATGGGATGATGCCACCGCTCGACGAACCCGATGCCGATGTCGTGGCGCTCCTGCGCGATGCCCTGGCCGATCCGAGCACGGCCTGGAGCCTCGGCAGCTTCGGGGTCATCGCGGAGTTCATGCGCGATCCGGACGAGGCTGTGTCGGAGCTTCCGGATGGTCGCCTCGGCATGGCGACGGCCCGCGGAGCCATCGCGCTGACCCCGACCCGCGACCTTCTCCCGACCGCCTACGAGACACCGGTCACCTCGGGCTGGAACCATGCGCTCGCCCTCTGCCTGCCGGAACACGCCTGCGCGATGAGCCGTCGCAACGTCGTCACGGAACTCGGACCCGACGATGCCGCGGCGCGCCCCCAAGACCGGGAGGGCATTCTCTTCGATCTCGGCCTCGACCTTCTGGCGATCGATGCCTGCGTGCGCGTGCGCGATCCGGAGGCGATCGCCCGCCTGCGGTCCGGGGTCGGCCTGCCGCTGTTCGATCACGCCAACCCGATCGGTCCTCAGATGGTGGCGATGAGCCCCCATCGGGTGTTCCTGGCGCGGATCGGCCGCGTCGAGGTCTACGCGCCGATCCCGCCCGACGGCGGCACCAGCCCGGAGGGACCGCACACCCACCTGCTGCCGAAACTCCTGAAGGCCAGGCGCACGCATGCGGCGACGACCCCGATCCCGTTCGGCTACGTGCCGTGCGCCGGCCTGCACCCGGCGCACCCGTACAAGGACATGATGGGCCGGCGCATTCCCTTCGAGCGCGCCCGCCACGACGCCTTCCAGGCGCTGCTGGACCGCTGGGGCGACCCGGAACTCCTCGCCATCAAGCGCGGCCTGCCGACAGACGCTTCGGCCACCGTGGCATCGAGCCGCCATGCCCAAGCCGCGCGGCGCGTGGCAGAGGCCCAGGCGCGCTACCTTCGGGGCGAGGTCTCGGATCTGGCCGAGATCGACCCCGAGGAGAACGAGGCGGAGACGCCATGATGCCGGACAGGGCCGCCGCGTCTTCCGCCACCCGCCACGATCGAGATCATCCCGTGCGTCCGAGCCCCCTCATGCCCTCACGCATCGATCGATCCCCGCTCCGTCGCGCGCTCGTCGGGGTGTCGAGCCTCGCCGTCGCGGCGTGGTGCACACCCCACGCCCGGGCGGCCGGCGGCGAGGCGGCGGGGGCCGCGACGCTCGATGAGATCGCGGTGACGGCCGAGGCAGCGCGACCCATGCCGGGCGTCGTATCCGCGAGCGCGGGCTATGTCGGCGGCGTCTCCGGCATCGGCGGCGGCCTCCGGACGGTCGATGCGGCGAGCGCCGGCGTGATCTCGGGCGCGCAGATCAACAGCCGGCCCATCACACGCCCCGGCGAGGTGCTGGAGGAGGTCCCGGGCCTCATCGTCACCCAGCATTCGGGGGAGGGCAAGGCCAACCAGTTCTTCCTGCGCGGGTTCAACCTCGACCACGGCAGCGACATCGCGATCACGGTCGATGGCATGCCCGTCAACATGCGCACGAACGCCCATGCACAGGGCTACGCCGACATCAACTTCCTGATCCCCGAACTCGTCGGCGCGGTCGAGTTCCACAAGGGACCCTACTTCGTGCGCGACGGCGACTTCGCCTCCGCCGGCTCCGTGCGCATCGACTACCTCGACACGGTCGAGCGGAACGTCGCGCTGACCTCGATCGGCTCCTTCGGCTACAAGCGGGCGCTGACGATCGCCTCGGCGCCGCTCGGCCAGGGCCACCTGCTCGTGGCCGGCGAGGCGCAGACCTACGACGGTCCCTGGGCCGTGCCCGACCGGCTGGGCAAGCTCAACGGCGTGGTGCGCTACAGCCAGGGCACCGTCACGGACGGCTTCGCGCTCACCGGCATGGCCTACTGGGCCAAGTGGAACGCCACCAACCAGATCCCCGAGCGCGCGGTCGCGGAGGGGCTGATCGGCCGCTTCGGCACCCTCGATCCGTCGGACGGCGGCAATACCGGCCGCTTCTCGCTCTCGGGGCGCTGGAGCCGCACGGACGAGACCGGGATCACACGGGCGAGCGCCTACCTGATCCGCTACCAGATGAACCTCTGGAACAACTTCACCTACTTCCTCAACGATCCGGTCAACGGCGACCAGTTCCGCCAGCGCGACAGCCGCGTCCTCGGCGGCGGCGAGGTCAGCCACGTCTTCCAGGGCGCCCTGTTCGGGCTGCCGATGGAGAACGAGATCGGCGTCCAGACCCGGACCGACGACATCCGGGTCGGGCTCTCCAACACGCAGAACCGGCTCTACCGCGCGACCGTCCTCGACGACCGGGTGCTCGAGGCGAGCGCGGCCTTCTACTACGAGAACCGGCTGCGCTGGACCGATTGGCTGCGCACCAGCGTGGGCTTCCGGGCGGACGGCTACTACGCCGATGTCCGCTCGGACACGCCGGCGAACTCGGGCAAGGCGCGCGACGGCATCGTCAACCCGAAGCTCGGCCTCGTGCTCGGCCCCTGGTTCGACACCGAGCTCTACGTGAACTACGGCGGCGGCTTTCACTCGAACGACGCGCGGGGCGTCACCGCCACGGTCGATCCGGCGAGCCCCCTGTTCACTATCGCCCGCTCGCCCTTCCTGGTGCCCTCGACCGGCTCCGAGATCGGCATCCGCAACCGCTCGATCGCGGGGCTGGAGACCGCGCTCGCCCTGTTCCAGCTCGACTTCGCCTCCGAGAACCTGTTCCAGGGCGATACCGGCACCACCGAACCGAGCCGGCCGACCCGCCGCTTCGGCCTCGAATGGACGAACCGCTACGCGGTGACCCCGTGGCTCAGGCTCGAGGGCGACCTCACGATCACCAACGCGCGCTTCTCGGACTACGACCCTGTCGGCAATCGCGTCCCCGAAGCGCCCACCACCATCGCCTCGGCGGGCATCACCTTCGGGGAGGGCCTCGGCTGGTTCGGCTCGATGCGCCTGCGCTATTTCGGGCCGCGCCCCCTGATCGAGGACAACTCGGTGCGCTCGAAGCCGACCGCGCTGGTGAATGGCCGGATCGGCTACAATTTCGAGAACGGGCTGAGCCTGTCCCTCGACGTCCTGAACCTGACGAACGCCAAGGCCGACCAGATCACCTACTTCTACACCTCGCGCCTGCCGGGCGAGGCGGCCGAGGGCGTCGCCGACCGGCACTTCCACCCCGTCGAACCGACCGCCGTGCGGCTGACCCTGGCAGGCCGCTTCTGACGGCGGCTCGGGCGCAGCCGTCGCCGTCAGGATGGGCAGCCGACTGCGCCGGGCTTGCGCCGACCACCATCGGCCGACGCGTCCGCAGTTGCGCCCGACCGTGGAGCAACCGGTTCGCCGGGGGGCGCCCAGCGTTGTCCGGAGTCGCCAGCACCTGCCGGAGCCAGCATCAAATTCCGTGATCATGACGATCAGATTTGAATGTTTGGCTACTCTCTTCGGACAGCCTAAGTTTTCGCCAAAGACCGTCGCTTCTGCTTGATGACGTCAACAGAGCCGAACGGCTGGTGCGAGAACGCTGGAGGAAATATGCCGGACCGTGACGTCGTGCCCGCGGCGCAGAGCCGTCGATAGGCCGCGCCGATGCAGCCGAACTGGATCGTCCTCTCCCTCACCCTCGCCTACATGGCGGCGATGGGGCTGATCAGCTTCTCGGCCCGGCGCTATGCCAAGAGCGCGGGAAGCTTCACCTCCGGCGGCACCCGCTACCCCGCCTTCCTGATCGGCTTCCTGCTGATGTCGGAGTTCATCGGCACGGCCACGAGCGTCGGCACCACGCAGACGGCCTACAAGGTCGGCCTGTCGGCGGCCTGGAACGTCCTGGCCCTCGCCATCGGCTTCATGCTCTACGCCGTCCTCCTGGCGCCCCGCTTCAAGCAGCTCGGCGAGAACACCATCTCGGGGGCGCTGGCCAAGGCCTACGGCCGCCCGACCAAGCTCGCGACCTCGATCATCATGATCTTCGCGCTGCAGATCGTGGCGATATCGACCTACGCGGGCGGTGGCACGATCCTGGCGGGCCTCCTCAACGTCGACCGGACCAGCGCCATCATCATCACGGGCGCCATCGCGACGCTCTACGTCAGCGTCGGCGGCATGCGCTCGGTGATCTACACCAACGTCCTGCACGCGCTCGTCAAGTATGTCGGCATCCTGACCGCCGTCGTCTTCGGGCTCTCCCAGATCGGCGGCCTCGCGGCCCTGCAGGCGCGTCTGCCCGAGCGCATGTTCGCGGTGGATACGGTCGGATGGCCCCAGATCTTCGCCTGGCTCGTGGCCGGCATCGGCGCGGTCTTCTCCACCCAATACGTGATCCAGGCGATCAACACCGTCGAGGACGGGCGCACCGCGCGGCAGGCGAGCTTCTACTGCGCTCTCCTGCTCGTCCCCTTCGGGATCTGCGCCGCCCTGGTCGGTGTCTGCGCGGCGGCGCTCCTGCCCGGGATCCCGGCGATCCAGGCCCTGCCGGGGCTGATCGCCCGGATGGACGATCTCCTCGCCGCCGTCGTCGTGGCGGGGTTGGCCGGGTCCCTGTTCGGCACGATCTCGGCCCTCAGCATCGGTGCCGCGACGCTCCTGTACAAGGATTTCTATCTCTCGCGCCTCCGCACCGAGGAAGGGGCCTCGTCCCTGCGTTTCGTGCGCGTCGCCACGATCCTCGTCGGCCTGATCCCGATCCCCCTCGCGATCTTCGCCCCCGACATCCTGAAGGTGACGTTCCTGGCGAAATCCCTGCGGGCAACCCTCGCGGTGCTGGTCCTCTTCGCCTTCTACGCCCCGCGCTTCGGCAGCCCGCGCGCGGCGGTCGTCAGCATCCTGGCCTCCCTCGTCCTGACGATCGGCTGGTTCCTGGCCGGGGACCCGCTCGGGATCGACAACGCCTACGTGGCGCTCGTCATCCCCCTCGTCGTGATGGCGTTCGCGCAAGCCCGGAAGAGCGCCGTGCCCCGGAGCGAGCCGGCGACGTCGCCCTGAGCCGAGCCGGAGCACGGCCGGATCTGGCTGCGCCCCGGATGGCGTGTTAAAACCGCTGATGTCCGAGGCTCTTGAGATCGCCCATGGCGCCTTCGGCCGTGTCGCTCTCCTCGACATGGACCGCGGCCTCGTCCGCCACGCCCATCCGCATTGCCACGTGCTGCTGAAGGTCGAGGGCGACGACACGCAGTTCCTCGTCGGCGACCGCGTGGTGGCGCTCACCGATGATCAGGCCGTCCTGATCAACGCCTGGGAGACCCACGCCTACCTGCACGATCCGCGGCGCGACAAGGCGATGATCCTCGCGCTCTACGTCGAGCCGGACTGGCTCGGCGCCTTCCGGCGCAACTGGGCGGCAAGCGCAGCACCCGGCTTCTTCGGCCAGCCCTTCGGCGGCGTGACGCCGGCGATCCGCAGGTTGGCCCACGATCTCGCCGCGGAGATGGTCTACGCACCGGATTCCTCCCACATCCAGGACGAATTGCTGTCCGGCCTGATGATCGCCGTGATCGAGCGCTTCACGGCGTGGCGGGAGGCGAGCGAATCCCTGCGCGCCGCCGCCCGGCGCAATGCCGGCGACTGGCGCATCCGGCGTGCCGTCGCGCGGATGCGGGCCGAGCCCGGCGCCGCCCTCGGGGCCGACGCGCTGGCGCGGGAGGCGGGCCTGTCTCGGGCGCAGTTCTACCGCCTGTTCGAGCAATCCACCGGCGCCCCGCCCCACGTCTTCCTCAACGCGATTCGGGTCGAGCAGGCCGTCGAGGCGATCATGCGCAGTGAGGAAAGCCTCGCGGAGATCGGCACGTGCCTCGGCTTCGCCGCGCCCGCGCACTTCTCGCGCTTCTTCCGCGACCATGTCAGCGTACCTCCGAGCGTCTTCCGCAGCATCGTCCGCCGAGGCGGCGAGCCCGCGATCTGACGGGCTGTCCTGCCGCTGATACGGTTGTTCTCCGCGCGGCGGCCCCCGCAAAATGAGACGTTTCGGTAAGTCGCGAGACGCGGCGGCATCGTCGCGCCCTCACCGAGCCGCCATCCTCCTCCCAGCACCGAACCCGCGAGAGGTCCGGCGGAGGAAGCGCATTGGGCATCGAGAACACGACGTTCGTCGGACGATCGGTGGAGCGCGTCGAGGACGCCGCGCTGCTCTCGGGGTTCGGCCGCTATATCGACGATCTCGGCACCCGGCCGGGCACGCTGCACGCGGCGATCCTGCGCTCGCCCCACGCCCACGCGGACATCGTCGGCATCGAGACCGCGGCGGCGCGGGCGCTGCCCGGCATCGTCGCCGTCGTCACGGGCCGCGACCTCCTCGACGTCACCGCCGGCCTCGTCCCGGCCGTTCGAGCCGCCGTCGATGCCCGCGCCATCGCGGTCGACCGGGTGCGCTATGTCGGCGAGCCGGTCGCGATCGTGGTGGCGCGCGACCGCTACCTCGCGGAGGACGGCTGCGACCTGATCGAGCCGCAATATCGGGTGCGCCCGGCCGTGGTCGACCCCGTCGCGGCACTCGCCCCCGACAGCGCGGTCCTGCACGAGGGCGTCGGCTCGAACCTCGTGAGCGACCGGAGTTTCCGCTACGGCGACCCCGGGACGGCCTTTGCCCAGAGCCCGCACAGCCTGTCCGTGACGGTGCGCTATCCGCGCAATACCGGCGCGCCGATGGAGACCTACGGGGTCGTCGCCGCCTACGATCCGACGGACGATTCCTACGACGTCCTGGCGAACTTCCAGGGGCCGTTCAGCATCCACGCGGTGGTGGCGCGCGCGCTCAAGGTGCCGGGAAACCGCCTGCGCCTGCGCACGCCGCCCGATTCCGGCGGCAGCTTCGGGGTGAAGCAGGGCGTCGCCCCCTACGCGGTCCTGATCGCCGCGACGGCCCGCCTCGTCGGCCAGCCGGTGAAGTGGATCGAGGACCGGCTGGAGCACCTCTCGGCGTCCGTCTCCGCGACGAACCGGGTCACCATCCTGAAGGCCGCCTTCGACCCGGATGGGCGCGTCAGCGCCCTTGACTGGGATCAGGTCGAGGATTGCGGGGCGTATCTGCGCGCGCCCGAGCCCGCCACCCTCTACCGGATGCACGGCAACCTCACCGGCGCCTACGCGATCCGCAACGTCGCCGTGCGCAATCGCGTCGTGCTCACGAACAAGACCCCGACCGGCCTCGTGCGCGGCTTCGGCGGACCGCAGGTCTACTATCCCCTCGAACGGCTGATGCAGCGCATCGCCCACACCCTCGGCCTCGATCCCTTCGCGGTGATCCGCCGGAACCTGATCCCGGCCGACGCCTTCCCGTACCGCACCGCGACCGGAGCCCTCTACGATTCCGGCGATTACCAGCGCGCCCTCGACGAGGCGGCCCGCGACGGGGGGCTCGACGAGCTCAAACGGCGGCGCGAGGCGGCGCGAGCCGAGGGACGCCTCTACGGCATCGGCCTGACGGCGGCGGTGGAGCCGAGCGTCTCCAACATGGGCTACATCACCACGGTGCTGACCGCGGCCGAGCGCGCCAAGGCCGGCCCGAAGAACGGCGCGCAATCGACCGCCACCATCACCCTCGACCCGGTCGGCTCGGTGACCGTGCAGGTCGCGTCTGTGCCCCAGGGGCAGGGCCACCGCACCGTCCTGGCCCAGGTGGTGGCCGACGTCCTCGGCATTCCGATGAGCCAAGTCCGGGTCACGACCGACCTGGACACGGCCAAGGACGCGTGGTCGATCGCCTCGGGCAATTACTCGAGCCGCTTCGCCGCCGCGGTGGCGGGCGTCGCGCATCTGGCCGCCACGCGGCTGCGCGACAAGCTTGCGCGGATCGCGGCGGCGCAGCTGAACCTGCGGCCCGAGGATCTCGTCTTCACGGACGGGCGCATCGCCTCGCGCACGAACCCCGATGCCGGCCTGCCCTTCGGGCGCGTGGCCGCCACCAGCCACTGGTCGCCGGGGCTCGTGCCCGAGGATGTCGGCTCGGCCATCCGCGAGACGGTGTTCTGGACGCCCCCGGAACTGACGGCGCCGGACGCGGAGGATCGCGTCAATTCCTCCCTCTGCCATGGCTTCATCTTCGATCTCTGCGGCGTCGAGGTCGACCGGGTCACCGGCAAGATCGGGATCGATCGCTACGTCACGATGCACGATTGCGGGCGCGTGCTGCATCCGGGGATGGTCGAGGGGCAGGTGCGCGGCGGCTTCGCGCAGGCGCTCGGCGCCGCCGTCTACGAGGAACTCGCCTACGGCGACGACGGCGCCTTCCTGTCCGGCACCTTCGCGGATTACCTGCTGCCCACCGCCACCGAGGTGCCGGACCTCCGGATCCTGCACGTCGAGAGTCCCTCGCCCTTCACGCCCCTCGGCGCCAAGGGTGTGGGCGAGGGCAATTGCATGTCGACCCCGGTCTGCCTCGCCAACGCGGTGGCGGATGCCCTCGGCCTCGACGCGATCGACCTGCCCCTGACGCCCGCCAAGCTCGCCGGCCTCGCGGCGACCGGGGACGAGCCCGCGCCCCCCGCCGGGCACGCCGCCCCGAAGCCGTCGGCCAAGCCCGGCGACCGCACCCTGCGCGGCGAGGGCACGGCCGCCGTCACCGCACCGCCCGAGGCGGTCTGGGCGATGCTCCTCGATGCGGACGTTCTGGCCTCCGTCATCCCCGGGTCGCACGGGGTGCGGAAGCTCTCGGACACCCATTTCCAGGCCGATGTCAGCCTCGGGGTCGGCCCGGTGAAGGGCCGCTACAAGGCCGACGTGACCCTGTCCGACCTCGACGCGCCGCGGGCGGCGACGCTGACCGGCACCGTCACGGGTGGCCTCGGCAGCGGCGGCGGCTCCGGCCGCATCACCCTGGAACCCGACGGCGCGGGCGGCACCCGGGTCTCCTACGTCTACGAGGCGGCCGTCGGCGGCAAGGTCGCGGCGGTCGGAGGGCGCCTCCTCGACGGCGCCGCGCGCGTGATCATCGGCGGGTTCTTCGCGGCCCTCGCCCGCCGGGCCGGCGGGTCGTCCGGCCGCGTCCCGCGACTTCCGGGCTTCCTGCGCCGGCTGCTCGCGCGCCTCGGCGTTCCGGCATGAAGCCCGCCCCGTTCGGCTATGTTCGCGCCGGATCCCTGGACGAGGCCCTCGACGCGCTGCGCCAGCACGGGCCCGAGGCCCGCATCGTCGCGGGCGGCCAGTCCCTGATGCCGATGCTCAACATGCGGCTGACCAAGCCCGCCATGCTCGTCGACGTGATGCGCATCGCCGCCCTCCAGGAACCCCGCCTCGAGAAGGGCGCCCTCGTCGTCCCCGCCGGCGTGCGGCAGGCGATCCTGCTGGAGCGGCCGCGACTCGCCGACGACCTGCCGCTCCTGGCCGCCGCCCTGCCGTGGGTCGGGCATCTCCAGACCCGGGCGCGCGGCACGCTCTGCGGCTCCGTCGCCCATGCCGACCCGAGCGCCGAGATCCCCCTCTGCCTCGTGGCGCTCGAGGGCGAGGTGCGCCTGCGCAGCCGCCGGAAGGCCCGCCGCGTCGCCGCGGAGGCCTTCTTCACCGGCATGATGGTGACCGAGAAGGCCGACGACGAGATGATCGAGGCCATCGCGTATCCCCTGCGCCGACGCGACACCGGCTACGCCTTCGCGGAGGTCGGGCGCCGGCACGGCGACTTCGCGATCGTCGCCTGCGCGGCCGTGGTCGACGGCACGCGCATGCGGCTCGCGATCGGCGGCGTCGCGGACCGGCCCACCGCCCGCGACTTTCCCCGTCTCGACGGGTCGGCCCTCGACGACGCCCTCAACGCCTTCGCGTGGGACCTCGCCGCGGGCGACGATCTCCACGCCACCGCCCGCTACCGCCGCGACCTCGTGCGCAGCCTCGGGCGCCGCGTGCTGGAGGACGCCGCCAGGGTGGCGAAGGGTGAGACCGACCGGGAGGACCCGCCATGCCGCAGCTAGACGCGAAGGGACGCCACATGGTCGCCTTCACCCTCAACGGACGCCCGGCCACGGTCGAGGTCGAGACCCGCACCCTGCTGACGGACGCGCTCCGCCACGGCCTCGGCGCCACGGGCACGCATGTCGGCTGCGAGCACGGCGTCTGCGGGGCCTGCACGATCTCCATCGACGGCGTGCCGGCCCGCGCCTGCCTGACGCTGGCGGTCGGCATCGAGGGCTGCGCGATCCGCACCGTCGAGGGCCTGGCGCCGGAGCCCGGCCGGCTCGGGATCCTCCAGGCGGCGTTCCGGCGCCGCCACGCCCTGCAATGCGGGTTCTGCACCGCCGGCATCCTGATGTCTCTCGACGCCTATCTCGCCCGCCGGCCGAGCCCGTCGCGCCGGGAGATCACCGAGGTCATCGGCGGCCATCTCTGCCGCTGCACCGGCTACGCGCCGATCATCGAGGCCGCGCTGGAGGCGGCCGCGGAACTGCGGGGCGAGGGCCCGGCCCCGGCCCCTTGGGAGAACGCCCATGCTTGATCTCGGAACCAGCTTCCTGGCGAGCGTCTCGCGCGACCCGCGGGCGCCGGCCATCGTCGACGGCGACACCCGCCTGACCTACGCCGAATGGTTCGCGGTGATCTCCGCGACCGTCGCGGGCCTCGACCGGCTCGGGCTCAGGCCCGGCGACCATCTCGTCACCGTCCTGCAGAACCGGTACGAGGCCGCGACCCTGCACTGGGCCTGCCAGTTCGCCGGGATCGTGATCACGCCGATCAACTGGCGGGCGAAGCCCGACGAGATCGACTTCGCGGTCGCGGACGCGGAGGCCCGCGCGATCGCCTACGAGCCGGTCTCGTCCGAGAGCCTGCGGGCGAGCGAGGGCCCGGGCCGGATCCCCCGCATCGCGGTCGGCATGGCCGCCGGCCCCGGCGAGACGGCGTTCCGCGACCTCGCCGCCGGGGACGCCGACCCGGCGAAGCCGCGCGCCGACGCGGAGGCGATCTCGCTGATGCTCTACACCTCGGGCACCACCGCCAAGCCCAAGGGCGTGCCGCGGC
This sequence comes from Methylobacterium planeticum, assembly GCF_008806345.1. Lineage (GTDB taxonomy): Bacteria > Pseudomonadota > Alphaproteobacteria > Rhizobiales > Beijerinckiaceae > Methylobacterium > Methylobacterium planeticum. Next base: position 188,302 of record NZ_VZZJ01000007.1, read on the forward strand.
GTCACCGGACGGAACGGGCGGCGGCGCTCGCCCACGTGGCGCAGAATCTCTACGGACGCGCCGAGCGGACCCTCGGGGTCATGCCGCTCTATCACACGATGGGGGTGCGCTCGCTCCTGGCCATGTCGCTGATCGGCGGCACCTTCGTCTGTCTGCCGCGCTTCGACGTCGCCGGTGCCCTGCGGCTGATCGCGTCCGAACGCATCACCAACCTCTACCTCGTGCCCACCCTGTACCACGACCTCGTCCACCATCCGGATTTCCCGACCACCGAGACCGGCTCCGTGCGCAAGCTCGGATTTGCCGGGGCGCCGATGACCGACGGGTTGCTGGCCCGCCTCACCGAGGCGTTCCGGCCGGACCTGTTCGTCAACCATTACGGCTCGTCGGAGGTCTACACCTTCACGGTCAACCACGAGGCCGCGGTCAAGCCCGGCTCGGCCGGCCGGGCCGGCCTCAACACCATGGTGCGCATCGTGCCTCTCACGGGCGCCCCGAACGCGACCGCCGCCCCCGGCGAGGAGGGCGAGATCGCCGTCATCGCGAGCGGCGACGAGGCCTTCGAGGGTTACTGGCGCCGCCCCGAGGCGACCGCCAAGGCCTTTCGCGATGGCTGGTACTTCACCGGCGACACCGGCTTTGCCGACGCCGATGGCGACGTCTTCGTCACCGGCCGGGTCGACGACATGATCATCACCGGCGGCGAGAACGTCTCGCCGGTGGAGATCGAGAGCCGGCTCTCGCTGCATCCCGCCGTTTCCGAGGTCGCCGTGGTCGGCCTGCCCGACGAGCGCTGGGGCCGGATCGTCGCGGCCTTCGTCAAGCGGCGCGGCGGCGTCGACGCGGCGGCCCTCGACGCCCATTGCCGGGAGGGTGGCCTGCCGAGCCACAAGCTCCCGCGCCGCTACGTCTTCGTCGACGAGATCCCGAAATCCCCGGTCGGCAAGCTGCTGCGCCGCCAGCTCGTGGCCGGCGCGTACATCCCCGAGGGCGGGGCCGAGCCCCCCTCCGAAGGGCATGCCGCGGCCTGAGCGGGACACCTTGCGAATTCCGACCCCTCACCGTCCTCCGACACCCTCGAACGAGAGCCCGAGTCCATGACGACAGATCCCCAGACCACCGATCCGCGCCTGACGAACCTCGACGGCTTCCGGGTCGAGATCGACGCGGAGCGCGCGCGCGCCGACGTGATCCTCGCCCGTCCGCCCATGAACGTGATCGCGATGCCCCAGCGCGACGAGATCCGGAAGGTGTTCGAGGCCCTCGACGAGGATGCGCGCGTGCGCGTCATCGTGCTGCGCGCGGAGGGCGAGCACTTCTCCTCGGGCGGCTACATCAAGGGGTTCCTCGAGGCCTCGCCCGAGCACGTCTCGAAGCTCGCCTGGAACATCGCCGCCCCGGCCCGATGCTCCAAGCCCGTGATCGCGGCGAACCGCGGCTACACCTTCGGGGTCGGCTTCGAGATCTCGCTCGCCTGCGACTTCCGCATCGTCTCCGAGACCTGCCGCTACGCGCTTCCCGAGCAGAAGCTCGGCCAGATTCCCGGCTCCGGAGGCTCGGCCCGGCTCCAGAAGATCGTCGGCATCACCCGCACCAAGGACATCGTGATGCGCTCCAAGCGCATCCCCGGGCGTCAGGCCCTCGATTGGGGCATCGCCACCGAATGCGTGCCCGATGCCGAGCTCGAAGCCGCGGTCGATGCCCTCGTCGAGGAGCTGCGGGCCTTCTCCCCCATCGCCCAGCGCACCGCCAAGAAGCTCCTCAACGACACCGAGGATGCGAGCCTGTCGATCGCGATCGAGCTCGAGGGCCATTGTTACAGCCGGCTGCGCCAGGCGGACGATTTCCGCGAGGGCGTCGAGGCCTTCCACGAGAAGCGGGCCCCGCGCTTCACAGGATCGTAGGCGCGACGGACCGGGAGCGGCCGCCGCGCGTGGACGCCCCCGGCCGGTCGAGCCGCCAGAGCCATCCCGCATCGGCGGGCAATCAGGGTGCGCGGCCGGACAGGCCCCCCGGAGCCGGCAGCAAGACCGGCCGAAATCCACGCCCGATGCGGTCACGGCCGCGCCCGAGGGAGGAAACGCATGTCCACCGCCGCCACGCTCTCGCCCGATCCCGCCGCCCTCGCCAAGCCCACGGGCCGTCAGACTTTGACGGCCGCCATGGCGTCCCTGTTCGGCTGGGGCCTCGACCTGTTCGATCTCTTCATCCTGCTCTACGTCGCGCCCGTCGTCGGGGCGCTGTTCTTCCCCGCCGACAAGCCGATGCTCTCGCTCGCCGGCGCTTACGCCTCCTTCGCGGTCACGCTGCTGATCCGGCCGCTCGGCTCGGCCCTGTTCGGCTCCTACGCCGACCGCTTCGGCCGGCGCCGTGCCCTCATGGTGGCGGTGACCGGCGTCGGCCTGTCGACGGCGGTCTTCGGCCTCCTGCCGACGGTCGGCCAGATCGGCTGGCTCGCCACCGCGATCTTCCTCCTCTTCCGCCTCGTCCAGGGCATCTTCGTCGGCGGCGTGGTCGCGGCCTCCCACACGATCGGCACCGAATCCGTGCCCGAGCGCTGGCGCGGGCTGATGTCGGGCGCGGTCGGCGGCGGCGGCTCGGCCATCGGCGGCCTCCTCGCCTCGCTCGTCTTCTACGTCGTCTCGCTGATCGCGCCGGGCGAGGCCTTCGCCGAATGGGGCTGGCGGCTGATGTTCTTCTCGGGCCTCCTCACCTCGGTGGTCGGCCTGATCCTGTTCCGCAACCTCGAGGAATCGCCGATCTTCCGGCAATTGCAGGCGCGCAAAGCCGAGATCCGCGCGGGGGCGCCCGCGGAGGCCTCGCCGATCCGGGCCCTGTTCTCGCCGGCCAACCGGGCGAGCTTCGCGGTCTCGGTGCTGATCGCCTTCGGGGGCGGGGCGGCCTATTACCTGACGTCCGGCTACCTGCCGACCGTCCTCAAGCTCGTGAACGGCGTGCCGAACGCGAGCGCCTCGATGATCCTCGTCGGCGCCAACGTCGCGGCGGCGGTCGGGGCCTGCGGCATGGGTGAGCTGAGCCAGCACCTCGGGCGGAAGAAGTCCTTCATCCTGATGGGGGTGATCCGCCTCTTCGCCTTCCCGGCCCTGTTCCTCGCCATGGCGAACACGACGAGCCTCGCGGGGGTCGCGGCCTGCGCCTGCCTCCTCGCACTCATCGCCAACGCCAGCTACGGGCCGCTGCTGATCTTCCTGAACGAGAAGTTCCCGACCGCGGTGCGCGCCACCGGCACGGGCCTGACCTGGAATATCGGCTTCGCCCTCGGCGGCATGCTACCGACCCTGGTCTCCCTCGTGTCCGATGGCCCGAGCCAGATCCCGATGGTGCTCGCCGTCGTCACCACCGGCGTCACGCTGGTCTATCTGGTCGGCGCCTTCCTGACCGAGGAGACGCAGGGCAATCTCGACCGGGCTTGAGCGCCCCATCGCGTGCGGCGGAGCATCCCGATGACCGGCGACCCCCTCTGGACCTTCGCCTGCGCGTTCTACGGCCGGCCCGGCATCGCCGAGGCCTGCCTCGCCCTGCAGGACGAGGCGGATGTCGACGTGGCGCTCCTCCTCTACCTGATCTGGTGCGCCCAAACCGGCCGGCCGGTGGACGCGGCGGCGATCGTCCGGGCGGAGGCCCGGGCCGCCCCCTGGCGCGCGCAGGTGATCGCGCCGCTGCGGGCGGTCCGCCGGGCGATGCGCTCCGAGCTGCTGCCGGGGCAGCCGACGCAGGCGCTGCGGGAGCGGATCAAGGCGGTGGAACTCGAGGCGGAGCGCCTCGCCCTCGCGGCCCTGTCGGCCGCAGCGCCATCGCCGACGGGGCCCGCAGGTTCGGGCGGAGACGCCCTCGCGCTCTATTCCGCCCATCTCGGCCGGCCCTGGCCGGACGCGCCGCTGCAGATGCTCCGGGCGACGCTCGGCCCGGACTGAGCCCTGGTCAGGACTCCTCGGCCCGCCAGCGCCGCACCCCGTGGAAATCGATGTCGAACAGGTCGAGCACCCGCCCGAGGGTGTGGTCCACCATCTCGGCGAGGCTCTCGGGACGCGCGTAGAAGGCCGGCACCGGCGGCGCGATGATCGCGCCCATCTCGGAGAGCGCCGTCATGGTGCGCAGGTGCCCGGTATGGAGCGGCGTCTCCCGCACCATCAGGACCAGGCGTCGGCGCTCCTTCAGCGTCACGTCGGCCGCCCGCGTCAGCAACCCGGAGGTGACGCCGGTGGCGATCTCGGCCTGGCTGCGCATGGAGCAGGGCGCCACGATCATGCCGCGCGTCCGGAAGGATCCGGACGCGATCGACGCGCCGATATCGGCCTGGGCGTAGGTCCTGGCGGCCAGGGCCCGCACGTCGGCGACCTTGAGGTCGGTCTCGTGGGCGAGCGTCACCTCCGCCGACCGCGACATCACGAGGTGTGCCGGGATCGCGAGATCGCGCAGGATCTCCAGGAGACGGATGCCGTAGATCACCCCGGAGGCACCCGAGATGCCGACCACGAGGGGCAGGGCGCTCATCTTTCCTCCGGATCCGGCCGCACCCGGCGCGGCTCACTTTGCCGGAAGGTATCGGGGGGCGGGCACGCCTGTCGAATAACGTTGGCTGATCCGCGCGATCAGGCGCAGAGGGGCCTAACCGGTGATGATGTGCGCCTGCAGCGCGGCCGCCGCCGCGCTCAGCTCCTCCCCGAGGATCGCGATGAAGAGCTGCGCGGCGTTGCTCAGCGGGTTCTTCGGATGATGGATGATGACCAGCTCGCGCGCGATGCGCGGCGCCACGATGCGGTAGGCCTTGAGGGACCCGTCCGCGAGCTGTCGGCTGACGGCGATGCTCGGCAGCACGGTGAAGCTCGCCGAGCGCGCCACGAAATCCGCGATCGCCGGCGGCAGGTCGAGTTCGAGCTTCGGGCTCAGGGTGACGTCGGCCGCCCCGACGCGGCGGTCGAGTTCCAGGCGCAATCCGTGCCGGGTCGAGGGCAGGATCAGGTCGAGGGCGGCGAGATCGGCCATCCGGAGGGGCAGCGGCACGGGCAGCGGCGTGTCGCGTCCGCCGACCACCACCATCTCCTCGTCGAGGAGGGGCGCCGTGACGAGGCCGAGCCGGCGGGCGGGCCGGTTGATCACCGCGAGATCGAGGGCGCCGGTGCCGACGCCCTCGATGAAGGTGCTGGTGTAGCCGTCGGCCAGCGACAGCTCGACCTCGGGATAGGCCGCCGCGAAGCGCACCAGGACGCTCGGCACCACGCTCATCGACAGGGACGACAGGATGCCGGCCGTGACCCGCCCCGAGACCGTCTGCGAGAGGCGCGCCATGGCGGCGCGGGCCTCCGCGACGTCGCGCTGGATCGGCTGGACCAGCCGGTGCAGCGTGCGGCCGGCGGCGGTGGGCACCATCGCCTTGGGCTGGCGGTCGAACAGGCGCTGGCCGAACTCGCGCTCGAGCTTGGCGATCTGCATGCTGAGCGCGGGCTGGACCACGTTCATCCGCTGCGCCGCCCGGGTGACGCTGCCCTCCTCGAACAGGGCGACGAAGTAGGAGATCTGGCGAAGGTCCATGGACGGGGCTCGGCTCGCGTGGGCGGCGGGCGCCAGGGGATCATGCCCGGGGTGCTGCCGGCAATTCAGACCGGCTGATGCGGCCCATCAGCAATCGTTATTTTTCCAGACCGCCGGAAGGGCTTAACGCTTCCACCCGTGACGGTGCCGGTCGAGAGCGCCGCATCCGCGAGGACAGCATGAGCGAGCCCGCCCCCGTCCGTTCGCTGCGCGACTGGCTCGATCGGCTGGCCGCCACCGGCCGCCTCGCCGTGGCGCGTCCGGGCATCGGCCTCCGGCACGAGGCGGCGGCGGTGGCGAACCGGCTCGACGGGCATCGTGCCAGCCTGTTTCCGCAGCCCGGCGGCCATCCCGGAACCATCGTCTCGGGGCTCGTCTCGAGCCGAGCCTGGATGGCGGAGGCGCTCGGCACCGCGCCGGATCGCCTCGTCGCCCATTTCCAGCGCGCCGCGGCCGAGCCGCTGCCCTGGCGCGAGAGGACGTCCGCCCCCGCGCAGGCGGTGATTCACCGAGAGGGCATCGACATCCTGAGGCTCCTGCCGGTCCCGACCCTGAACGAGCACGACAGCGGCCCCTACATCTCGGCCGGCCTGATGATCTCGCGGGACCCGGAGACGGGCGTGCAGAACGTCGCGATCCTGCGCTGCCAGATCAGCGGCCCGGACCGGATCGGCGTGCTGGTGCTGCCGCGGCACACCGACAACTTCTTCCGAAAGGCTGAGGCGCAGGGACGGGGCCTCGAGGTTGCCCTGGTGGTCGGCGTCGATCCCGCCTGCCTCCTGGCCTCTCAGGCGATCGTGCCCCTCGGCCGCGACGAGTTGGAGATCGTCGGGGCTCTCACGGGCCGGCCCCTCGACGTGGTCAGGTGCCTGACGAACGACGTGCGCGTGCCGGCCGAGGCCGAGATCGTGATCGAGGGTCGGCTTCTGCCCGAGGTGCGCGAGCCCGAGGGCCCGTTCGGCGAGTTCCCGCAATATTACGGGGAGCGGGCCAGGCGCCACGTCATGCAGGTCGATGCCGTGACGCACCGGCCGAACCCGATCTTCCACATGATCGTCGGCGGCGGCCTCGAACATCTGCTCCTCGGCGCGATCCCCCGGGAGGCGACGATCCTGGCGACGCTCCAGCGCAGCTTCCCCGGGGTCGAGGACGTGCATCTCTCCCTCGGGGGCGTCGGGCGCTACCACCTCTACGTCCGCCTGCGGAAATCGCAGGAGGGCGAGGCCAAGAACGTGCTGCTCGGGGCCTTCGCGGCGCATTACGACATCAAGCACGCCGTCGTGGTCGACACGGACGTGGATATCCACGACCCGAAGGAGGTCGAGTGGGCGGTCTCGACCCGCTTCCAGGCGGACCGCGACCTCGTGGTGGTCGCGAACGCGCAGGGCTCGAAGCTCGACCCGTCCGCGCGCGACGGCGTCGGAGCCAAGATGGGCCTCGACGCCACAGCTCCCCTCGACGCGCCCCCGATGAAGTTCAAGCGCATCCGGGTCCCGGGGGAGGCCGAGGTCGATCTCGATGCGGTGCTGGCGCCCGGGACGGACTGGCGCGCGGCCGTCGGCTGAGCCGCCCGTGAGCGCCCTGCCGGAAGCGGTCGACGTGCCCGTCGTCGCCGACGCCTCGTTGATGCCGCGCCCGCCGAGCGCCAGCACCAACGTGCCGACCGTGATGATCGCGCTGACGATCGCCGACACCCTGGGACCGGTCCCGGCATGATCCGCCCGGAACCCGCCGGCTTCCTCGAACTCGACGGGGTGCAGCTGGAATACCGCTTCACCGGGCCGCTGCCGGAGGCTGCGCCGACGCTGGTCCTGCTCCACGAGGGCCTCGGCTGCGCCGCGCAATGGGGGCCGCTGCCGGAGGCGCTCGCCGCGGAGACGGGATGCGGCGTCCTCGCCTACTCGCGCCAGGGCTACGGGGCGTCGAGCCCGGTCCGCCTGCCGCGCCGCCTCGATTTCCTCGAACGGGAAGCGGAGGCGGTGCTGCCCCGCGTCCTCGACGGAATCGGGTTCCGGCGCGGCCTCCTGATCGGTCATTCGGACGGCGCCTCGATCGCCGCCCTCGCTCTGGCCGGCGGCGATCCGCGCATCCGCGGCGGCGCGCTGATCGCCCCCCATTTCTTCGTCGAGGCGGCGACGCTCGCGGGCGCGCGCCGGGCGAGGGCCGCCTACGAGGCCGGAACCCTGCGCGAGCGCCTCGCGCGCCGGCACGCCGACGTCGAGGGTGCCTTCCGCGGCTGGAACGAGGCGTGGCTGGACCCGGACCGGAGCGACTGGGACATCCGGAGCACCCTCGCGCGGTGCGGCGTCCCGCTCCTGATCCTCCAGGGCGCGGAGGACGCCTACGGCACGCGGGCCCAGATCGAGGCGGCGCAGGCGTTCTGCCCGCGCGATTGCCTCAGCGTGCGCTGGCTGCCGGGGGTCGGGCACGAGCCGCAGCGCCAGGCCTTTCCGGACACGCTCGCGGCCCTGACGGGCTTCATCGGAACCATCCTGGGGAGGCCGTGAGGCGTATCGGTCGCCCTCGCGGCCTCCGGCAACGCTCAGCCGAGGCTCGCGAGGGCCGCCGCGAGGTCGGCGACCAGATCGTCCGGATGCTCGATCCCGATCGAGACCCGGATCGTCGCGTCCGCGACGCCGAGGCGGTCGCGCACCGCCTTCGGCACGCCCGAATGGGTGGTCGAGGCCGGGTGGCTGGCAAGCGATTCGGTGCCCCCGAGGCTGACCGCGAGCTTGAACAATTGCAGCGCGTTGAGGACCCGGAACGCCTCCGCCTCGCCCCCGACCACGTCGAACGAGAAGGTCGAGCCCGGCGCCGCGCATTGCCCGGCATAGACGCGGGCCTGCGGCGAGCCCGGCGCCAGATGGGCGAGGTGGTGAAGGCGCGACACCCTCGGGTGCTCGGCCAGCATCCGGGCGACGATCTCGCCGTTGCGGTTGGCCGCGCTCATCCGCAGCGTCAGGGTCTCGAGGGAGCGCCCGAGCATCCAGCAGGAATGCGGGTCGAGCCCGGTCCCGATCGCCGAGCGCAGCATCCGCACCGGCCTGATCCGCGCCGCCGAGCCGAGGGCGGCGCCCGCGATCAGGTCCGAATGCCCGCCGACATACTTCGTCAGCGAGTAGACCGAGATGTCGACGCCGTGGCGCAGCGGGCGCTGGAAGAGCGGGCCGAGCAGGGTGTTGTCGCAGACCACCACCGGGGCCTCGCCGCCCTGGCGGGCGCCGATCTCGTCGGCGACCGCCCGGATCAGCTCCAGGTCCACCAGGGTGTTGAGCGGGTTCGAGGGCGTCTCGACCATGATGACGCTGACCCGCCCGGCCGCGGCGGCGCGGGAGGCGGCTTCGCGCACGCTCGCGGGGTCGGTCCCGTCCGCGAAGCCGAAGGGCGTGATGCCGAACCCCGCCAGGGTCCTGGCGATCAGCGTCTCGGTGCCGCCGTAGAGCGGCTGCGAGTGCAGGATCGCGTCGCCGGGCCGCGCGAAGGCCAGGATGGTGGTGGCGATGGCCGACATGCCGGAGGAGAAGACCAGCCCGGCCTCGGCCTCCTCGAACACGGCCAGCCGGTCCTCGACGATCTCGCTGTTGGGATGGTTGAACCGCGAATAGACCAGCCCCGCCGCCTCGCCCACCGGCGGCTCGCGCCGTCCCGAGACGTAGTCGAAGAAGGCCTTGCCGTGCTCGGCCGAGGTGAAGACGAAGGTCGAGGTGAGGAAGACCGGCGGCTTCACCGCGCCCTCGGACAGGGCCGGATCATAGCCGTAGCCGAGCATCAGGGTCTCGGGGTGCAGGGGCCGGTCGCCCAGCGACTTCTTGTGATAGCGATCGTCGGACATGCTGGCCTCGCTGGGATACGGCGCCAATCCGGGGCGCGGCGGCCGGGCCGCGCTCGGAATCCGGCCACCCGGACGGGGAACCATCGCACGGCCGCACCCCATTCCTGAAGGCCGCGGCCCGCCCGGTGGCTCGGGAGGGAACGCTCCGGCCCCGAGCTTCGTGTTGCCGCGCAGCCTACGATCGGGATCCGTGTCGATGCCGCCTCGCGGGCCTCTCCGCGCCACCCTCGCGCCGGCCTCCGCGCCGCGGGGATCGCTGCGGCGGAGGACGGGCTCGGGCTCGGGGCGCGAAGATCACGGCGATCCGGATGCCGCGCCTCGCGAAAGGCCCCGGCGGCGGGCCCTTCCAGATCGGGGCCGGCCAATCGCAAGGGCCCGCGCGTGCGAGCGACCTCGGCTGGCAGCACACCGCCGTAGGCGCCGACGATCCCGAGGGGGCCCCGGCCCGATCCGTCGCGGCGGGCGGCACGGCGCCGTCGGCGCCGCACTCCCTCCCGCCGAAGGAGGCGGGCCGGGCAACCGGTCCTGCTAGGCCCGGATGCCGTTCTGTCCGCTCGTCGCGTTCATCACCGATCCGACGGAGCAGCCCGAACGCGCGCGGACCGAACCGTGCCGCTGGACGCCGCCGGCGTCGTGGGACGCTACGAGCACCCGGTCGTCCCGCCGCAGGTGTCGCACTTCAGGCAGGTTCCGTTGCGCACGAGGGTGAAGTTCGCGCATTCCGGGCAGGCTTCGCCGACATAGCCCTTCATCTTCGCCTCGGCGCGCCGATCCTCGACGGTGCGGTCCGGCTTGGCGAAGGGGAGGGTGGCTGCGATCGTCTCGGCGAGGCCGGCCTCGGCCGGTGCGACCTTCAGCGCCGTGGCGCCCCGCATCGCGTGCACCACGCCGCCGGCCGGGGCGGTCTGGCCCGATGCACTGGAACCGACGCCCGCCGTCGCGCCGGCCGGGCCGCCCTGGATCAGGGTGAGGCGGTCGGCCGAGCCGCGCAGGAGGCCGCGCGAGACGACGTTGGCCACGACGGGGCTCATCGTGTCGTCGCGCTTGTCCTGGCCGACGCCGCCGCCGAGCACGGTGTTGCCGATCTCGGACGGGTCGACATGGGCGAGGTCCATGCGGGCGAGGTAGGAGATCGCGAGCTCGCGGAAGACGTAGTCGAGGATCGAGGTCGCGTTCTTGATCGCGTCGTTGCCCTGCACGAAGCCCGCGGGCTCGAAGCGGGTGAAGGTGAAGGCCTCGACATATTCCTCGAGCGGCACGCCGTACTGCAGGCCGAGCGAGATCGCGATGGCGAAGTTGTTCATCAGCGAGCGGAAGGCGGCGCCCTCCTTGTGCATGTCGATGAAGATCTCGCCGAGGCGCCCGTCATCGTACTCGCCGGTGCGCAGGTAGACCTTGTGGCCGCCCACGACCGCCTTCTGGGTGTAGCCCTTGCGGCGGTGGGGCAGCTTCTCGCGGGAGCGGATGCGCTCGACGCGCTCGATCACCCGCTCGACGATCTTCTCGGCGATCTGGGTCGCCTTGGCGGCGGCGGGGGCCTGGATCAGGGCCTCGACCGCGTCCTCGGCATCCTCGTCCTCGTCGGCGATGAGCGCCGCGTTGAGGGGCTGCGACAACTTCGAGCCGTCGCGGTAGAGCGCGTTCGCCTTGAGGGCGAGGGTCCAGGAAAGCTTGTAGGCCTCCTTGCAATCCTCGACCGTGGCGTCGTTCGGCATGTTGATGGTCTTGGAGATCGCTCCGGAAATGAAGGGCTGCGCCGCCGCCATCATGCGGATGTGGCTCTCGACCGACAGGTAGCGCTTGCCGATGCGCCCGCACGGGTTGGCGCAATCGAACACCGCGTAGTGCTCGGGCTTCAGGAACGGCGCCCCCTCGAGGGTCATCGCCCCGCAGATATGGGTGTTGGCGGCCTCGATCTCCTTGCGGCTGTAGCCGAGGAAGCCGAGCAGGTCGAAGGTCGGGTCGACGATTCTGTCGGCCGGGACCTTGAGGCCGTCGCGCAGGAACTCGTCGCCGAGCGTCCAGCGGTTGAACACGAACTTGATGTCGAAGGCCGACTTCAGGCCGCCCTCCACCAGGGCGATCTTCTCGTCGGTGAAGCCCCGGGCGCGCAGCGAGCCCGGATTGATCGCGGGTGCCTGGCCCATCGAGCCGTGGCCGACCGCGTAGGCCTCGATCTCGGCGATCTCGGAGGCGCGGTAGCCGAGGGCGTGCAGGGCGTCCGGCACGGCCCGGTTGATGATCTTGAAGTAGCCCCCGCCCGCGAGCTTCTTGAACTTCACCAGGGCGAAGTCGGGCTCGATGCCGGTGGTGTCGCAATCCATCACGAGGCCGATCGTGCCGGTGGGCGCGATCACGGTCGCCTGCGCGTTGCGGTAGCCGTGCTCCTCGCCGAGGGCGAGGGCCCGGTCCCAGGCGAGCTTGGCATGCTCGGCGATGTCGGCCTGGGGCACGTTGGCGAGGTCGAGGGGCACCGGGGTGATGCTCAGGAACTCGTAGCCGTCGGCCTCGCCATGGGCGGCGCGGCGATGGTTGCGCACCACCCGCAGCATCGCGTCGGCATTCTCGGGATATTCCGAGAAGGTGCCGAGCTCGGCCGCCATCTCGGCGGAGGTCGCGTAGGCGACGCCCGTCATGATCGCCGTGAGCGCGCCGGCGAGGGCGCGGCCCTTGTCCGAGTCGTAGGGCAGGCCCATGGTCATCAGGAGGCCGCCGATATTGGCGTAGCCGAGGCCGAGCGTCCGGTAGCGGTAGGACAGCTCGGCGATCTCCTTCGAGGGGAACTGCGCCATCATCACGGAGATCTCGAGCACCACCGTCCAGAGGCGGTTGAGATGCTCGAAGGCGGCGACGTCGAAGTGCTTGGCCTCGCGATCGTACATCGTCAGCAGGTTGGCCGAGGCCAGGTTGCAGGCGGTGTCGTCGAGGAACATGTACTCGGAGCACGGATTCGAGGCCCGGATCCGCCCGCCCGCCGGGCAGGTGTGCCAGTCGTTCATCGTGGTGTTGAAGTGGAGGCCCGGATCGGCCGACGCCCAGGCGGCCTCGCCGATCTTCTCCCAGAGGTCGCGGGCCTTGAGCGTCTTCGTCACCTTGCCGGTGGTGCGGGCCGTCAGGCGCCAGTCGGCATCCGCCTCGACCGCCCGCAGGAAGTCGTCGGTGAGCGAGACCGAGTTGTTGGAATTCTGGCCCGAGACCGTCAGGTAGGCCTCCGAATCCCAGTCGGTGTCGTAGATCGGGAATTCGATCTTGGTGAAGCCCTGCCGGGCGAACTGCATCACCCGCTTGATGTAGGCGTCCGGCACCATCGCCTTGCGGGCGGCCTTGACCTCGCGCTTGAGGGCGGGATTGCGCTCCGGGTCGAAGCAGGCGTCGCCCTCGGCCTCGCACTGGGTGCAGGCCTTCATCACGGCCTGCAGGTGCTTGGAGACGACCTTGGAGCCCGTCACCAGGGCGGCGACCTTCTGCTCCTCTTTCACCTTCCAGTCGATGTACTGCTCGATATCCGGATGGTCGATGTCGACGATGACCATCTTGGCGGCGCGGCGCGTGGTGCCGCCCGACTTGATGGCGCCGGCCGCGCGGTCGCCGATGCGCAGGAAGCTCATCAGGCCCGACGACTTGCCGCCGCCGCCGAGCTTCTCGTTCTCGCCGCGCAGGAGCGAGAAGTTCGAGCCGGTGCCCGAGCCGTACTTGAACAGGCGGGCTTCCCGCACCCACAGGTCCATGATCCCGCCGTCGTTGACGAGGTCGTCCTGCACGGACTGGATGAAGCAGGCATGCGGCTGCGGGTGCTCGTAGGCGGTGGCCGACTTCGTCAGCTCGCCCGTGCGGTCATCGCAGTAATAGTGGCCCTGGCTCGGGCCATCGATGCCGTAGGCCCAGTGCAGGCCGGTGTTGAACCATTGCGGCGAGTTCGGCGCCACCATCTGGCGGGCCAGCATGTAGCGCAGCTCGTCGAGGAAGGCGCTCGCATCCGCCTCGGAGGTGAAGTATCCGCCCTTCCAGCCCCAGTAGGTCCAGCAGCCGGCGAGGCGGTCGAACACCTGGGTCGCCGAGACCTCGGAGCCGGTGCGCTCGTCCTCGGGAAGCTCGGCGAGCGCCGCCTCGTCGGCGACCGAGCGCCAGAGGAAGCTCGGGACGTCGTTCTCCTCGACCGTCCGGAGGCGCGCCGGGACGCCCGCCTTGCGGAAGTATTTCTGCGCCAGCACGTCGCTCGCGACCTGGCTCCAGCTCTCCGGGACGTTGATGCCCTCGAGGCGGAACACCACCGAGCCGTCCGGATTGCGGATCTCGCTCAAGGCCTTGCGGAACGGGATGGCCGCGTAGGGCGACTGACCGGCCGTGGTGTAGCGACGCTCGAACCGCATGAAACACACCTCTCCCGACGGGACACGAGGGCTCGACCTGCGGCCCTGCGCAGGGGATCGAGCCTGATCACTGGAGGCGAATCCGACCGCATCGGGGAGCGGGCCGGTACGCCGGAACTTGACGCTGAGTGGCTCTCCGAGCGGCCCGACTCTCCGGGCGGCGTCTCTCGAACCGTGAGCCGAACATTAACGCTCCGGGCCCCGTCACGTCAACAACTGGTAGCCACTGGCGATGTTCCGCGCTAGATGTTGTGGTGGCGAACCAAAAGTTGTGGATATTTCCGCCGCAGCCCTAAGTGCGCTTTCGGCTTCATGGAATCCGCGCGGAAAATTTTTGCATCCACAGCGCCGTCCCCGGCGACCCGGGGGGAAGGGCGGGGCCCGCGCGAAGGAGCCTGCCGGTGACGCGAATGAGGCCCTGCGTGACGCGAAAGCGACACCGCCCGGATGACGGGCCCGCCCCCGTGATCCCAGAAGCGGCTGGACTTGGGGGCCCCCGCTCATCATAAACGCGGGCGCGCGCCGGGCTCCGGCCGCGAGCGCCCCCACGCGCGCTACGAGAGGAAGCCGATGGCTCTCAAGGACACGCTGCTTCGCATCTTCACCTGGTGGAACGGGCAGACCATGTCGCTCGCCCTCTACACGGCGCGGAGCGGCCAGTTCGTCGGGAGCGACGAACTCGGCAACAAGTATTACCGGGCCCAAGGGCCGCTGATCGATCGCTCGGTCGGCCCCGAGCGCCGCTGGGTGATCTATGACGGCTACGCCGACGCCTCAAAGGTGCCGCCGGGCTGGCGCGGCTGGCTCTGCCACGCCGTCGACGTGCCGCCGAGCGAGGAGAGCTACACCCCGCGCGAGTGGCAGAAGCCGCATGTCGAGAACCTCACGGGCACCGCGGGCGCCTACCGGCCGAAGGGCTCGCAGCTCTCCTGGGGCCAGCGCCCGGCCGCGACCGGCGATTACGTGCCCTGGACGCCGGGGGAATAGGGCGCCCGGCCCCTCCGCCCGTGCCCCTCGCCCTTTTTCCACCACCGTTCGGGTATTGAAGGCCGGATGCGCCGGTTCTCCCGCGCGCCGTCCATTCGAGAGGGGCGAGCCTTGAGCCGCATCACCGCACGAGTCTCGCGCGCCGCGCTCGGCCTTGCCGCGCTGGGCCTCTGCGCGCTCCCGGCCTCGGCCGACAAGATCAAGAACCCGACGGCCGTGTTCTCGGGCCTCGACAAGATCACCGGCCGGATCGTCTCCTTCGAGGTGGCGGTGGACGAGACGGTGCAGTTCGGCGCCCTGCAGCTGACGCCGCGCGTCTGCTACACCCGCCCCCCGACCGAGAGCGCCAAGACCACGGCCTTCCTGGAGGTCGACGAGGTGACGCTGGAGAACAAGTACCGGCGCATCTTCACGGGCTGGATGTTCGCCTCGAGCCCGGGCCTGCACGCGATCGAGCACCCGATCTACGACGTCTGGCTCGTCGATTGTAAGGGCGGCACCGACGTGACCGTGGAGGCCAAGGAGCAGGAGGACGTGCCCGCCATGGCCTCCAAGCCCGAGAAGCCGAAGCGCGGCGGGCGCGACAAGGACCCGACCCGCACCGCCCAGCAGGTCAACTCGGCCGGACAGGTCGACGTCGAGGCGCCGCGCGGCGTGCCGGTCCAGCCGCGCCAGAAGCCCTCGCGAAAATTCTTCCCGTCGAACGAGGGGCCGGCCCCGGCGCCCCCGCCGCAGCAGCCGCAATCGATCTTCGACGCGCTCTTCCGCTGAGGTCCGGCGCGGCGTGAGGGCCCGTCAGGACGTCTCCGCCGCCCCGAGCCCGAGGGCGGCCAGGGCCTCGGCGCCGGTGATGCCGGCCCGGCCCGGCCAGGCCTGCCAGTTCGCGTGTGCCGCGAGTGCGTCCGCGAGGCGCCGCTTGTAGACGTGTCGCGGCAGTTCCTCCGCGCCGAACTGGGCGAGGTGGTCGGTGACGAACTGCGTGTCCGCCAGGCGGTAGCCGCCGCGGCGCAGGCGGGCCATCAGGTGGACGAGGGCGACCTTCGAGGCGTCCCGGGCCAGGTGGAACATGCTCTCCCCGAAGAACGCCGCCCCGAGCGAGACCCCGTAGAGCCCGCCCACGATGGTCCGAGACCCGGCCTCGTAGACCTCGATCGTGTGGACGTAGCCCTGGTCGAACAGGGCGCCGTAGAGTTCGCGGATGCGGGAGTTGATCCAGGTCCGCTCGCTGTCGCGGCGGGGCGCGGCGCAGCCGGTGATCACGGCCTCGAAATCGGTGTCGCTGCGGACCTCGAACACGTCCGAGCGCACCGTGCGGGCGAGGCGCTTCGGGATGCGGAACCCGTCGAGGGGCAGCACGCCGCGGGCGCGCGGCTCGACCCAGTAGAGGGTCGGGTCGCTCGCGTCCTCCGCCATCGGGAAGATGCCGGCCGCGTAGGCTTTGAGCAGGATCTCGGGGGTGATCTCTACGCGGGCGCCGTCATGCATGGGGGGAGTCTGGCGCGGCAAGGGTCGGAAGACCAGAGCCTTGTCTGAACGAAAACGGCGGGGATCACCCCGCCGCGAGGTGCTTGCGTCGGTGGCATGACGCTCGGAACCCCGCGGGACCGCCGGCGGTGTTGCCGAGATCCGGCACCGTGCGCCGGGTCTGCTCAGCGTGGCTCCGGTGGTGTCTCGATGCGAGACCCGGCGCCGGCCGAGGATCGCCGCTCCGGCTCAGGTGTCGAGGCCGCCCTCGGCCAGGAACTTCTCCAGCCAGTGGATGTCGTAGAGCCCGTTCTGCACGTCCGCGTTGCGCACCAGGGTGCGGAACAGGGGCAGGGTGGTATCCACCCCGTCGACCACGAACTCGTCGAGGGCCCGGCGCAGCCGCATCAGGCACTCATTGCGGGTCCGTCCGTGGACGATCAGCTTGCCGATCAGAGAATCGTAGTTCGGGGGGATCCGGTAGCCCTGGAAGGCGGCCGAATCGACCCGCACCCCGAGGCCGCCCGGCGGGTGGAAATAGGTGATCAGCCCGGGGGAGGGGCGGAAGGTCGCCGGGTGCTCGGCGTTGATCCGGCACTCGATCGCGTGCCCCTCGACCCGGATGTCGCCCTGCGAGACCGAGAGCGGGCCGCCGGCCGCGACCCGGATCTGCTCGTTCACGAGATCGATGCCGGTGATCATCTCGGTGACGGGATGCTCGACCTGGATGCGGGTGTTCATCTCGATGAAGTAGAACCTGCCGTCCTCGTACAGGAACTCGATCGTGCCCGCGCCGAGATAGCTCAGTTCCTTCATGGCGTTGGAGCAGATGGCCCCGATCTCGGCCCGCATCGCCTCGTTGAGGGCCGGCGAGCCGCCTTCCTCCCAGACCTTCTGGTGCCGGCGCTGGAGCGAGCAGTCGCGCTCGGCGAGGTGCACCGCGTCGCCGCGCCCGTCGCCGAGGATCTGCACCTCGATGTGGCGCGGCTTCTCGAGATACTTCTCGAGGTAGACCGCATCGTCGCCGAAGGCGGCCTTGGCCTCGCTCCGGGCCATGCCGAGGGCCTGCTCCAGGTCCGCCTCGGAGCGCGCCACCTTCATGCCGCGCCCGCCGCCCCCGGAGGCGGCCTTGACGAGGACCGGGTAGCCGATCCCGGCGGCGATGCGCTTGGCCTCGTCCGGATCCTCGACGCCGCCCTCGGAGCCGGGGACGCAGGGGATACCGAGGCGCTTGGCGGTGCGCTTCGCCTCGATCTTGTCCCCCATAGTGCGGATATGCTCGGCCTTGGGGCCGATGAAGCCGATCTCGTGGTGGGCCAGGACCTCGGCGAAGCGGGCGTTCTCGGAGAGGAACCCGTAGCCCGGATGCACCGCGTCCGCGCCGGTGATCTCGCAGGCGGCGATGATCGACGGGATGTTCAGGTAGCTGTCGCGGGCGGCGGGCGGGCCGATGCAGACGCTCTCGTCGGCGAGGCGCACGTGCATCGCGTCGGCATCCGCCGTCGAATGGACCGCGACCGTCGCGATGCCGAGCTCCTTGGCGGCGCGCAGGATGCGGAGCGCGATCTCCCCGCGATTGGCGATCAGGATCTTGTCGAACATGCGCCGCCGCTCACTCGATCACGAGGAGGGGTTCGCCGAACTCGACCGGCTGCCCGTCCTCGATGAAGATCGCCGTCACGGTTCCGGCGCGGGGCGCGACGATCTCGTTGAAGGTCTTCATGGCCTCGACGAGGAGCAGCTTCTCGCCGCTCTCGACCCGCGACCCGACCTCGACGAACAGCTTGGCATCGGGCGAGGGGCGGCGATAGGCGGTGCCGACCATCGGCGAGAGCACGGCGCCGGGATGGGCCGCGCCGGCCTTGCCGCGGTCGAGGGCCGTGCCGGGCCCCGGCGTCGGCACGGGCGCGGGCGCCGCCACGGCGGCGACCGGGACCGGCCCGGCCACCTGCACGTTGACGGGCTCCAGCCGACGGACGACGCGGATCCGCAGATCGCCCTTCTCCACCTCGATCTCGGTCAGGCCGGTCTCGGTGACGAGGTTGGCGAGTTCGCGCACCAGCTCGGGGTCGATGGATTCGTGCTTGGGCATCGGATCAGTCTTTGGAAGCGGAGTTCGGGGTGCGGGCGGCCATCAGATGCGCGAGCGCATCGAGGCCGAGGCGGTAGCTGTGCGGGCCGAAGCCGCAGATCACGCCCGCGCAGACGGGGGCGATGAGCGAGACGTGGCGGAAGGCCTCGCGGGCGTGCACGTTCGACAGGTGCACCTCGACCGCGAGGGCGCCGCTGCCGCTGATGGCGTCGCGCAGGGCCACGGAGGTGTGGGTGTAGGCGGCGGCGTTGATCAGGACCCCCGCGCCGGCGAGGCCCGCCTCCTGCACGAAGCCGACGAGCTCGCCTTCGAGATTCGTCTGCCGGAAGGTCAGGGCGATCCCGAGGGCCTCGGCCCGGGCGCCGAGGTCGCGCTCGATGTCGGCGAGCGTCGCGGTGCCGTAGATGCCGGGCTCGCGCCGTCCGAGGAGGTTGAGGTTCGGCCCATTGAGGACGTGGATCGAGGTCATGGAACCGCGTGGTCAGGCATGTCCGCGCGGCGCGCGGACACGGAAGGTGGTGGTCTTAGAGCATTTCCGGCCGCAGGTGCACCGGCACCGGCCGAGAAAGCGCCCGGACGTCCCTCGCGCCGGCCAGCAGGGCATCGCCGCCGCATCAAGCCGGGCACAGGGCACCGCCCCGCGCCGCTCAGCAGCTCGCGTGGCCGCACTGGCGCACGTCGCTGATGGTCTTCCGGATCGGCTCGACGCCGACCGCGCCGGGAATGATCTCGTCGCCGATGATGAAGGCCGGGGTGCCCGACAAGCCGAGCTTGTCGCCGAGGCCGCGGTTCTCGGTGAGCGCCGCCTTCACCTCGGGGCCCTGCGCGTCCTTCTGCAGCTTGGCGGTGTCGAGGCCCATTTCCTTGGCGACCTGCAGCGCCTTGGCGGCGTTGACGCGGCCCTTCGATTCGAGGAGCTTCTGATGGAATTCGAAGAGCTTGTCGCCCTTCAGCTGCTGCTTGGCCGCAAGCGCGATCTGGCTCGCCTCGAGGGATTCGGGCCCAAGGACCGGGAAGTCCTTGATGACGACGCGCAGCTTCGGGTCCGACTTGATCAGGGCCTGCACGTCGGCGAGCGCCTTGCGGCAATAGCCGCAATTGTAGTCGAAGAACTCCACCATCGTGACGTCGCCCGCGGGGTTGCCGGCGATCACGTCGTGGGGGCTGCTGAGGAGCGCGGCCTGCGATTCCTTGAGGGCGGCGGCCTGCGCCAGGCGCTGCGTCTCAAGCTGGCGCTTCTCGCCCTCGGCGATCGCCTCCTGCAGCACGTCCGGGTTCTTGACGAGGTAATCCTTGATGATCGCCTCGATCGCGTGGCGCTGCGCCTCCGTGAAGGGCGCGGCAATGGGCGTCTCCGTCGCGGGTGTCGTCTGGGCGAGGGCCGGCAGGGTGCCGAGCGCGAGCGTGAGGGCCAGGATCGAGATGGAACGGGAGAGCGGCATACGTCCTCGCGGATCGCGGCGGGCCAAGGGCGGCCGCAGCGCGTGAAGGGTGACTAGCCGCTGGGTTAGGCGTTTTCGCGGCGGCAGGTCAAATCCACTCCCGGCGCCGGGCGTCGGCATGCGCGGCCGCCCGGCGCGGCCCCTGCCCGTGTTGAGGCCGGCCGGCCGAGCCGTTAACACGGCCCTCATCCCGATCGACCGATCGAGCCCCGCGGGCCCCGGCCCGCCGACAGGCGGAACTCCGATGACCCTCGCCACGTCCCGCCGCGCCGCCGCGGTGGCGCCCTTCCTCGCCATGGACGTGATGTCGGCCGCCGCGGCGCGCGAGCGGCGCGGCGAGGGGGTCGTCCACATGGAGGTCGGCCAGCCCTCGGCGCCGGCGCCGCGCCCCGTCATCGAGGCGGCGCGCCGGGCCCTGGAGACCGGCCGCGTGCCCTACACGGAGGCGCTCGGCCTCCCGGTCCTGCGCGAGCGGATCGCCCGGCATTACCGCGAGGCCTACGGGGTCGCGGTGCCGCCCGAGCGGATCGTGGTGACGACGGGCTCGTCCGCGGGCTTCGTCCTGGCCTTCATGAGCCTGTTCGATGCCGGCCAGCGCGTGGCCGTGCCCCAGCCCGGCTACCCCGCCTATCGCAGCATCCTGGCCGCCCTCGACCTCGTGTCCGCCCCGATGGTGCTGAGGCCCGAGGACCGCTTCGCGCCGACCGCGGGCTGCCTGCGCGCGACCCACGCCGCGCACGGATTGTCGGGCGTCCTCGTGATGAGCCCGGCCAACCCCTCGGGCACCGTGATCACGCCCGGGCGCCTGAGCGAGCTCTGCGCCGCCGCGCGCGACCTCGGCCTGCCATTCATCTCCGACGAGATCTACCACGGGCTGAGCTACGGCGTGCCGACCGCGACGGCGCTCCAGTTCGAGCCGGACGCGATCGTCATCAACTCGTTCTCGAAATACCATTGCATGACGGGCTGGCGCGTCGGCTGGATGGTGGTGCCCGAGGCCCTCGTCCGCGCCGTCGAGCGCCTGGCCCAGAACCTCTACATCTCCGCCCCCTACCTCTCGCAGGTCGGGGCGCTGGCGGCCTTCGAGGCGGGGGAAGAGCTCGACGCGGTCCGGGACGGCTACGCCCGCAACCGCGCGATCCTGCTCGACGCCTTCCCGGGCCTCGGCCTCGGGCGCACGCATCCGGCCGACGGCGCCTTCTATCTCTACGCCGACGTCTCGGCGCTGACGAACGACGCCGCGGACTTCTCCCGCCGCATGCTGGCCGAAGCCGGCGTCGCGGCGACGCCGGGCCTCGATTTCGACCTCGCGGAGGGCGGGCACCACATGCGCTTCTCCTTCGCCGGCTCCGAGGCCGATTGCCGGGAGGCGGTGGAGCGGCTGCGCGGGTGGCTGAAGCGCTGACGGCGGGGCGCCTCCCGAAGCGCGGGGCCTCAGGCGGCCGCGGCGGTGGCCTCGGCGGCTCCGGCGGCGGTCACCGCCTCCGCGAGCTTCGCCTCGAAATCGCGGAAGTTCTGGGTCGCGGAATCCCAGTCGGAGCTGCGCACGCCGGCGACGACCGCGCCGGCATGGCGGCGCGCGGCGTCGAGGACGGCCTGGACGCCGGCCGGAAGCGGGGCTTCCTGGCCGAGGCAGGTCGCCGCCTCCTCGCTCGCCGCGTCGAGGCCGACGAGGACGGAGGCGAGGCGGCGGCGCCAGGACGCGCAATCGGCCGGCAACCGGGCGAGGCGGGCGCCGACGGACCCGGCGCCCTCGCCCGCGAGCATCTGACGGCTCATGGCCTCGAGGGTGATGAGGCTGCCGATCGCATCCGCGATCTCGCCGCGGGATTTCTCGGTCCCGTTGGCGATCCGGGTGACGTTCGAGGAGATCTCGCTCGTCGCCAGGATCTGCTGGTCCATGATCTCGGCCATCGCCCGCATCTCGGCCGCCGCCGCCGCCACGGAGGCGCTCTCGGCCTCGACGCGGGCATTGGCGCGCGCCATCACGTCGGAGCCCGCCGAGACCGCGGCCCGGCTCTGGTCCACGGCCGCCTGCATCGCCGAGAGCTCGCCCTGGAGCGTCGAGAGGCGGGCGCGGATCTCCTCCGTCGCCCTGGCGGTCTGCGCCGAGAGGGCCTTCACCTCGCCGGCCACGACCGCGAAGCCCCGCCCCGCCTCGCCGGCACGCGCCGCCTCGATGGTGGCGTTCAGCGCCAGCAGGTTCGTCTGCGCCGAGATCGCCGCGATGGCGCTCGCCATCTCCTCGATCCGGCGCGCGGCCGAGGCGAAGCCGTCGAGGCAGCCGCCGATCTCGGCGGTGCGCGCCTCGATGACCTGCATCCGGTCGCCGGCCAGACGCATGTCGTGCGCGCATTCGGCGATGCCGGCACGCGCCCGCTCGGCGGTCTCGGCCGAGGTCTGCGAGCGTGCGGCGATCTCGCTCGTCGCGGCGGCGACCTCCTCGCTCGCCGCCGCGATCAGGCGGGCCTGGTCGGCGACCTGGGATGCGTCGTGGGTGATCCAGCCGATCGAGGTCCCGGCCTCCGAGGCCGCCGCGGATAGGCTCGCCTGACGCCGGATCGCACCGAGATCGGCGCCGGCCGGAGCCGGCACGGCGACCGCTTCGACGACCGGCGCGGCGATCGCGGGGGCGATGTCCACCGGGATCGGTTCCGCCAGGGCTGATCTGCGGAAGAAGCTCAGCATGGTGTCGCGCGTCCCGAGACTGGATCCGCGCATTCCGCTCATGAAATGTTCAATCGACCGTTAAGGACGGGATCGGCTCGGGGCTCGACCGAAACCGGGCCGTCGAGGCCAGTCCGTGACGACCGAAGTGTCTTCAACGCGATAACGAATTCACGCTCGCACAGGATTCGCGCTCTTTTGCGTCGCAAAGACCGGGCGCCGAATCCTGCCAAGACCGAATTCGTCGCTCCCTCCCGGGTCCGGGAGGGAGCGAGACGACCGGCCTGCGTGCTCGCGACTCAATCGCCGGTCAGCGCAGCCTTGGTCCGCGACCACCAGCCGGCCCGCTTCGGGCGGTCCGGATCGGAGGGCGGCGTCAGCACCACCGCGACCGGCTCGGGCGTCGGCACCACGGGCGCGGTGGGCTCGACGGTCGGTGCCTCTGAGGCCGGATCGGCGACCGGCAGGTCGATCGCCGTCTCGCGCGGGGCGGCTTCCTCGATCGCCGCGATCGCTTCCGCGCTCACCGGCTCCTCCGCCGACAGCGTCGCGATCTCGGCGGCATCGCCCCGAGGCTCGCCATCGCCCTCGGACGGAGCAGCGTCCTCGCGGCCGCGCCCCTCGGAGCGCCCGCGTCCGCCGCGGCGGCCGCGGCGGCGGCGGCGGCCGCCTTCCTCATCGGTTTCCCGCGGAGCCTCCGCGGCCGGCTCGCTCACGCTCTCGTCGGCAGGCGCCTCGGCGGCCACCGCGTCCTCGGCATCCTCGTCGGCCTCACCGGATTCCGCGTGACGCTCGTCGTCGCCGCCCTCGGTGCGGCCGCCGCGCCGGCGACGGCGCCGGCGACGGCGACGCTGGCCCTCGGCCTCGCCCTCGCCGTCCTCGCGCGGGTCGGCGCGGGCCTCGGCCTCCTCCGGCTCGACCTCCTCGGCGGTCCCCTCGATCAGGTCCTCTTCCTCGATCTCGTCCTCGACCTCCATGGCCGGCGAGATCGCGACGGCGCGGATTCCCGTGACCGGACCTTCGGCGCGCTGCGCCGGCTCGCCTCGGTCGAGCTGGTAGGCGGTGGTGGCGATCAGGCGCTCGTCGGCCGCGATGGTCACGGTGACGCCGAAGCGGACCTCGAGCTCGTGCAGATGCGCGCGCTTCTGGTTGAGGATGTAGAGCGCCACCTCGGTGCGGGTGCGCAGGATGAGGTTGTGGCTCGACGTCTTGAGGAGCGCCTCCTCGATCGAGCGCAGGATGTGCAGGGCCACCGACGCGGTCGCGCGCACGAACCCCGAGCCGCCGCAATGGGCGCAGGGGATCGAGGAGGATTCGAGCACGCCGGTGCGGATGCGCTGGCGGCTCATCTCGAGCAGGCCGAAGGGCGAGATGCGGCCGACCTGGATGCGGGCGCGGTCGTTCTTCAGGCACTCGTTGAGCTTCTTCTCGACAGCGCGGTTGTTGCGCTTCTCCTCCATGTCGATGAAGTCGATCACGATGAGGCCCGCGAGATCGCGCAGCCGCAGCTGGCGCGCGACCTCCTCGGCGGCCTCGAGGTTCGTCTTGAGCGCGGTGTCCTCGATGTCGTGCTCGCGGGTCGCCCGGCCCGAGTTCACGTCGATGGAGACGAGGGCCTCGGTCGGGTTGATGACGAGGTAGCCGCCCGAGCGCAGGGAGACGTGGGTGGAGAACATCGCGTCGAGCTGCTGCTCGACCCCGTGGCGGGCGAAGATCGGCGTCGGATCGCGGTAGGGCTTCACGACCTTGGACTGCGCCGGCATCAGCATCCGCATGAAGTCCTTGGCCTCGCGATAGGCGTCCTCGCCCGAGACGAGCACCTCCTCGAGATCCTTGTTGTAGAGGTCGCGGATGGCGCGCTTGATCAGCGAGCCCTCCTCGTAGACCAGCGCCGGCGCGGTCGAGGACAGGGTCAGCTCGCGCACGCTCTCCCAGAGCCGCATCAGGTACTCGAAGTCGCGCTTGATCTCGGGCTTCGTGCGCGAGGCGCCGGCGGTGCGCAGGATGACGCCCATCCCGTCCGGCACCTCCAGGTCCTGGGCGACTTCCTTGAGGCGCTTGCGGTCGGCCGCGCTGGTGATCTTGCGGGAGATGCCGCCGCCACGCCCGGTATTGGGCATCAGCACGGAGTAGCGCCCGGCGAGCGACAGGTAGGTGGTCAGCGCGGCGCCCTTAGTGCCGCGCTCCTCCTTGACCACCTGCACGAGAATGATCTGACGACGCTTGATCACCTCTTGGATCTTGTAGTGGCGCCGGTAGGTCCGGGGCCGCTCGGGGATCTCGGCCAGCGCGTCGCCGTTGCCGCCGACCTGCTCGATCTCCTCCTCGTCGTCCGAATCCTCGTCGTCGTCGGAATCGTCGTCCTCGTCGGAATCCTCGTCGTCCTCCGCGTCGTCGCCCGAATCCTCGTCCTGCTCGTCCGCCTCGGCGGCGGGGACTTCCCTGGCCTCGACGGGCGCGTCCGCCGCGTCGGCTGCCTGAGCCGGCACGCTCTCGGGATGCCCCTCGGCGACGGGCTCGGGGGCCTCGC
The DNA here is from genome assembly GCF_008806345.1 of Methylobacterium planeticum. Lineage (GTDB taxonomy): Bacteria > Pseudomonadota > Alphaproteobacteria > Rhizobiales > Beijerinckiaceae > Methylobacterium > Methylobacterium planeticum. The sequence goes on from NZ_VZZJ01000007.1 coordinate 213,239, forward strand.
TCTCCGGTGAAGCCTCGGCCTGGGCCTGATCCCCGGCAGGACGCGCGTCCTCGCTCCGTTGATCGTGCGCCTCGTCGGGCGCGGCCTCGCCCTCCGGGGAAGGACCCGCGAGGGCGGCGTCCAGCACGGCGTCCGGCAGGTCGGCGGAGGCGTCGCTGCCTGGCGCGATGGCGTGATCCGCCTCCCCGCCCTCGACGCCGTCCTCGGCGCTCACCGAATCCGTGTTGCGCGCCGCGGCGGGCTCGGCCCGGCGCCCGCGCGAGCGGCGCGACGAGCGGCGGCGCTCCTCGCGCTCGCGGTGCTCCTCGGCGTCGCGCGCCTCGTCCTCCAGCAGGGCCTGCCGGTCGGCGAGCGGGATCTGGTAATAGTCCGGATGGATCTCGTTGAAGGCGAGGAAGCCGTGCCGGTTGCCGCCGTACTCGACGAAGGCCGCCTGGAGCGAGGGCTCCACGCGGGTGACCTTGGCGAGGTAGATGTTGCCGCGGAGCTGGCGCCTGTTGGCGGCCTCGAAGTCGAATTCCTCGACCCTAGACCCGTGAACCGTGACGACCCGGGTCTCTTCCGGGTGCATCGCATCGATGAGCATCTTGTTGTTGGCCATGACGAACTTTCGACATGGCGGCCGACGTCGCTCTCCTCAGGCCGAGCTGTCCCGGTGGAGCGTCTCCCGGCCCGCGGGCCGTCCTGAGAAACACTCGCGCCGGCCTCGTCACCGAGGCCGTGGGGGCTGTTGGGAAGGGATTGCCGTCAACCGCCGTACGGCGCCGGTCTTCGGCGCGCCTGGGGTTGAACATGGCCAGGGGGAAGGGCGAACCGGCGCGACGCAGGACGCGCGCGCTTGCGGCACGAGCAACGGCAACCGGTGCTGTGCGTCCGCCCATTCCTTGCCTGACCTCACGAAACCATCTCGGCCGGACATACCGGCCGCGAATTCGAAAACGGGTGTGGCGAGGACAAATCCGCCACGCTTGCCGACACCCGCCCGGCCTTGAAAGAGATCCGACGATCGCTGCGGAGAACCGACTGCGACGGCGCGTCGGAGCGAGGAAGGCTCCGGTATGCCCGCGGGCCGCGAAGTGGACCGCCGGGACCGGGAAGGGGTCGGTATCATTACAGATCGTCGCAGGGATTTGGCAAGGGCGGTGACGCCGGCGCGGCGCGCGCGCGTCCGTTTCCCCGGCAAATCCCCGGATCAGACCTATTCGAAGGGGCTGCGCCAGGCCGGTGCGCGGCGCGTCGCCGGATCGCCGGCGCAGTGCTCCGCGGCGACGGTTTGCCAGGCGGCCGCCCCCGGGGCCGTGCGAGACCTGCGCGGCGACCGCGGTCAGCGCGAGGCCGAGCGTGGTCGCGAGGGCTGCCGGCACCAGAAGCCTGTTCATGAGCCGAAACCTTCCGAGGAGCGCGGTCTCCGTCGGATCCCCGAGACCGTGTCTGCCTGCCCCGACTTGCATGTGGGTCGGCCGCCCGGCGCCGGGCGTGCCGTTTGGCGCCTCCCCGCGCGCCCGGTGGCGCACTGTCGGCATCGCCGCCTCGGTACGCTTCCGGGCCTCCATCGCCACAGCCCCAGAAATGCCCCGAAGATCAGTGCAGCCCTGGGGTCAGATCGATCGAAGGCGGGCGTTCCGGCACCGTGCGGGTGAGCCCGCGCGGAGTGGCCCCCTCCCTGCAACAGCGCCTGCCATGCATCCGCTCGCCCATGTTCTGGTCTGGTCCGGCGTCCTCGGCTTCATCGGGATGGTGGGATACGCCTCGACCGGCGGCCCCGTCTGGATGCTCGTCGCCCTGATGCTCGCCGGGATCGCGCTGCTGATCCGCTGGCACTAGCGGGGGATATGCTGCCTGTGCCCCAGCCCGCTTGATGCACGTTTACGTTGTGAAATTTCCGTGATCGATAGCATTTTGACGCGACATTAATCACTCCCGGTTCAGGTTGAAGATCTGTTCCGGGGTTGCCTCATGAGCATGTATTATTCCGTCACGAAAACTCAGAAGGCGGATCAGCCGCTCAACGGAATCGATGAATTGGTCGGGCGCATACGGCAATTGGTGCGTCATCGTGGATACGAGCGGGACAAGATCGTCAGTGCCATGCTGCGGCGTTACCTGCCCAATATGGGCGGTGCCGGGTGGAATGGCGAGGCGTCACTTCGGCAGGTCCTGACGCAGGCGAAGCTCGACCAGAAATCGATTGATCATCTCAGCGCCAACGTCGTGGGCGAGATTCATATGGCCCACGAACGCCTGGCCGGTTGAGCGCGACGCCGGCGCCCCCCGGCGCCGGCGCTCGAGCCGCCGTCAGGCCAGCGCGCGCTCGAGGAAGTGGGCCGCCGCGAGGGCCCGGCCGTCGTCCCCGAAGGCCGCGATGATCTGCACGCCGAGCGGGGGCCCGCCGCCGGGCATCGGGACGTTGACGCAGGGCACGCCCATCAGCGTCCACAGGCGGTTGAACCGGGAATCCCCCGTCGAGGCGTATCCCTCGGGGGCATGGCCCGGCGCGGACAGGGTCAGGATCACGTCGAACGCCTCCGCGCCGAAGACCGCCTTCAGGCTGCGCCGCGCCGCGTGCGTGATCCGCCGGGCCGCATCGTAGGCCGCCGGCTCGATGCCCTGCGCGGCGGCGAGATGCGCCTTCAGGAGCGGCGGCAGGGCGTCGCGCCGGTTGTCGTATTCCCAGGCGAGCGCCTGCGCCGCCTCGAAATCCTGGATCGTCCCGTGCTCCGCGAAGGCTGCCGTCACGGCGGATGGGAGGGCTGCGTCGCGCACCACGGCGCCGGCCGCCTCCGCGGCCCGGGCCGCGCGGCCGAGCGCCTCGAGGGCGTCCGCCTCCGCCGGATCGCAGAAATCGGGGATGAGCAGGCCGATCCGGGGCGCCGCCGGCGCGCCCGCCGGCAGGTCGATCGCCGGCCGCCCGGACATCAGCGCGAGGGCGTGGGCCGCGTCCGGGACGCTCGCGGTGAAGATCCCGAGGGTGTCGAGGGTCCAGGAGAAGCACTTGACCCCAAGGGTCGGGAGCAGCCGGAAGGACGGTTTCACCCCGACGACGCCACAATAGGCCGCCGGACGGATCACCGATCCGCCGGTCTGGGTGCCGAGGGCGAGCGGCAGCATCCCGGCCGCCACCGCGGCGGCGGATCCGGCCGAGGAGCCCCCCGGGGTCCGCCCCGGCGCGCGGGGATTGCGGGTCGCGGTGGGGTCGAGGAAGGCGAAGGGCGTCGTCGTGGTCTTGGCGAGCGGCACGGCGCCGAGCCGGCGCAGCCGCGCCACCGCGGCGGCATCGGTCTTCGGCTGCCAGCCGTCGTAGATCGACGAGCCGAGCTGCGTCGGCAGGTCGGCGGTGTCGATGACGTCCTTGACGCCGACCGCGATGCCCGCGAGGGGGCCGTGGACCGGCACCACGGGGTTCGGGGCGAGGCTCACCACGGCGGCAACCTCGGGCTCGCGGGCCGCGATGGCTTCGCGCGCCAGCGCGACCGCGCCTTCGGGAGTGAGCGCGCCGGCCTCGATGCGTCGACGCAGGGACAGGAGTGAGAGCATGGGCTTCGGGTTCTGTGGCGGGTGAGGGAAGGGCGTGCGCCGGGAAGCGTCAGACGCGATTATGCGGGAAGCGCTGCGGCCGCGACAGGGCCGCCTCGCACCAGAGTGCCGTCCGCAGCAGCCGCAGGTCGGCGCGGTAGGGGGCCACCAGCTGGATCCCGAGGGGCAGCCCGTCCGGGGTCTCGGAGGCCGGCAGGGTGATGGCCGGCACGCCGAGGCAGGTCCAGGGCACGCAGAAGGCCGGGTCGCCCGTGAAGGCCAGTCCCTCCGGCGCAGGGCCCGAGGCCGGCAGCGTCAGGATCGCGTCGAAGCCGTCGAGCACCGGACCGAGCTGCGCCCGCAGGGCGGATTGCAGCCGCAGGGCGTCCACATACGGGATGGCCGAGAGCGCGGCGCCCTCCCGTACGAGATCCTTCAGGACCGGGCTGGTCCTGTCGGGGAACCGCGCCACGAGGGGCGCGAAGGTGGCGCCCGCCTCGGCCGCCAGGATGGTGCGTGCCGCGCGCGGGAGCGCCTCGAAGGCCTCGGGCAGGACGAGTTCCTCCACCCGGCCGCCGGCCGCCCTGAACCGGCGGACCGCCGCCTCGACCAGGTCCCGCTGCTCGGTTTCGGCCTCGTCCCAGAGCGCGCCGCGCAGGAGCGCGAGGCGCGGCGCGGGCAGGGGCTCGAGGCCGGCCTCCGGATCGACCGTGAACGGAGGCAGCGGTCGGCCATGGCGGTCACCGTCGTCCCGGGCCGCGAGCCAGGACAGGGCGTAGGCCGCATCCGCCACCGAACGGGTGAACAGCCCGACGTGGTCGAGGGATCCGGCGAGCGGGTGGACGCCCACCCGCGGGATGGCGCCGAAGCTCGGCTTCAGGCCGACGACGCCGCAAAAGGCGGCGGGGCGGATCACGGATCCGAAGGTCTGGCTGCCGAGCGCCAGCGGCACGAGGCCGGCCGCGACGGCCGCCGCCGAGCCGCTCGAGGAGCCGCCCGGCGTGTGACCCTGCCGCCAGGGATTGTGGGTCGGGCCCGGATGGCGCCAGGCGAACTCGGTCGTCACGGTCTTGCCGAGGATGGAGGCCCCGAGGGTGCGGAGCCGCGCCACCACCCAGGCATCCGCCGCCGGGACATGGTCCGCGAACGCGGCCGAGCCGCTGGCGGTCGGCATGTCGGCGGTCGCGATGATGTCCTTGATCCCGACCGGGATGCCGCCGAAGGGCCCCGTGCCGGCGCGCAGGGTCGAGGCCAGGTGCGTGAAGGCGCGCAGGCCCGGGTCGCGGGCCCGGGCCGCGTCGAGGCAGGCGGTCAGGTAGGCGTCGGGGGTCGTCTCGCCGCAGCGGAAGGCGCGCAGTGCCGCGACGAGGCCGAGGTGATGCAGCATCGTTGGGATCGATCCGTGAAACAGGTCTGGCTCGCGGCCCCGGCCCCGCGCGGACGATGCTGCGCGGGGCCGGATCGCGTCAGTTCGCCGAGAGCGTCTTCTCGATGAATTCGCGGCGGACGAAGGTCGCGTAGTCGGGCTGTGCCGCGAGGTTGCCGAGCGCGACCTGCGTCTCCATGCCGACCCGCAGGGCCTCCGGCGAGATATCGACGCTCTCGGGGTAGACCTTCTCGGCGATCATGCGCTTGACCGCGCTCTCCACCACGGCCGGGTCGAGGCTCGGGAACTCGCGCTTGGCGATGGTGACCGTCTTGTCGGGATTGGCCTGCATGAAGCGGATGGCCATCTGCATGCCGTTCACCACCTTCTGGGCGAGGACCGGGTCGACGTCCTTGCGGGCGCTCACCGAGGAGAAGGCGTAGGGGCCGTAGAGCTTGGGAAAGCCGAGGACGACCTTCATGCCCTTGGCGACGACCTGATCGAGGCCCGGCTCGTACATCACCGCGACCTTGGCCTGGCCGGCGAGGAACGGCCCCGGCTCGGAGCCGATCTGGACCTGCGTGATGTCGACGTCGCTCTGCTTCAGGCCGTTCTCCTTGAGGAGCTTCAGGAACAGCGAGGTGCTCGTCGTCGGCATCAGGCCCGAGACGATCTTCTGGCCTTTCAGGCTCTGCACGTCCTTGTAGTCGAAGTCCGGCGCCGTCGCGATCCAGACCGCCGCGCCGTTGACGACGTTCGCCACGATGTTGACGGGCGCGCCCTTCGACGCCGCGATCGCGGTCCATTCCGGACCGTGGATCGAGAACTGCGCGCTCTTCGAGATGACGGCGGAGAGCGCCACGTTCGGGGCGCCCGCCGTCTCCTTCGTGACGTCGATCCCCTCCTTCTCGAACATGCCCTCGCCGATGGCGACGTAGAAGGGCAGGTAGAGCATCGACTGGAAGGCCTGGGAGATCGTGACCTTCTGGCCGGCTTGCGCCGGCAGGATCGTGAGGCCGGCGAGCCAGAGGGCCGCGAGGGGGCGGAGGCGCTTGGCGAGGGACGGGCGGCTGGGCGTCATGGGCTTGTGCAGGGTCCTTGTGACACGTGGGAAGAGAGCCGGCCCGCATGGGCGGACCGGTTGGGAGCGCCGGAGAGCGAGCGCTAGACCTGGACCTGGCCGGCGGTGCTGACCTGCCGCCAGGGCAGGATGCGGCGCTCGGCGAAGTCGATCAGGTGGTAGAGGACGAAGCCGACGAACATCAGCACGAACAGCCCGACCCAGACCGTGTTGAGGTCGTAGAGGGACGAGGCCGTGTAGATGAGGTGGCCGAGGCCGCGCTGGGACGAGATGAACTCGCCGACCACCGCGCCCACGAGGGCGAAGCCGATATTGATCCGAAACATCCCGATGATCGCCGGCAGCGTCGACGGCACGATGACGCTGCGGAAGATCCGGTTCTTGGTCGCGCCCATGGAGGCGAGGAGCGCCTGGAGATCGGGATCGGCGTCGCGCGCCGCCTGGTAGGCCGCGATCAGCGCCACCAGGGCGGTGAGCGAGACCGCGAGCGCCACCTTCGAGATGAAGCCGGTGCCGAACCACAGAATGATGATCGGCGCCAGCGCGATCTTCGGAACCGAGTTGATGGCGACGATGAACGGCTCGACGAGGCGAGCGATGAAGACCGAGTACCAGAGGCCGAGCCCGGCGAGGGACCCGAGGGCCGTGCCGATGACGAAGCCGAGGATCGCCTCGATCAAGGTGTACCAGGTGTCCACCGGCAGAGACCCGTCGGCCATCGCGGCGGCGAAGACGCGCCAGATCCCCGTGGGCGCGCCGACCAGGAACTCGGTGAGCCATCCGGCACGCACCGCGACCTCCCAGGCGGCGAAGAAGGCCGCGACGGCGAGCGCCTGGATCAGGCCGCGGCCGACCATGGTGTCGGCGGCCCGCGCGAGGGCCCCGGGCTTCCGCCGGACCGGTGCCGCCTGGGCGGACATCTTGGCGGCGGCCGCGTTCTTCAGGGCGTGCGACGTCATCAGGCGGCCCTCGCGCGGGTCTGGATGTCGAGTTCTCCGCAGAGCGTGTGGAAGTACTCGGCGAAGCGCGGGTCGCTGCGGGCGCCGACCGGCGAGCGGGCGTCGAGCCCGATATCGTGCACCGCCTTCACCTTGGTCGGCCGGTTTCCCAGGACCACGACCCGCTTCGAGAGCGCGACGGCCTCGTCGATGTCGTGGGTGACGAGGACCACGGTCTTGTTGAAGGTCTCGACCGCGTCGAGCAGCACCCCCTCGAGGTAGAGGCGGGTCTGGTAGTCCAGGGCCGAGAAGGGCTCGTCGAGGAGCAGGATGTCCGGGTCCATGATCAGGGTTCGGATCAGCGCCGTCCGCTGGCGCATGCCCCCCGAGAGGGTCTTCGGATAGGCGTTCTCGAAGCCCGACAGGCCGAAGGTCGAGAGGTACTCGCGCGCCGTGTCGAGGGCCTCGCCCTGCGCCACGCCCTTCATCTCGAGGCCGAGCATGACGTTCTGCAGGACCGTGCGCCAGGGAAACAGCAGGTCCTTCTGCATCATGTAGCCGACGCGTCCGCGCAGGCCCGGCACGATCTCGCCGCGGAACATCATCGTGCCCCCGTCGGGCTCGAGCAGCCCGGCGATGACGTTGAACACCGTCGTCTTGCCGCAGCCGCTCGGGCCGATGATGCTGACGAAATCGCGCTCGTAGATATCGAAAGTGAGCCCGTCGAGCACTGGCACGGGGCCGGCTTTGCCCGGGAAGGACTTGCGGATGCCGCGTAGGCTGAGTTGGACCTTGGGCGCCGTCATGTGCACTCCGTTGATGGCGGCACGACCCTGGCAAGCATCGGGCCACGGTGCATACAAGATACGGTCGAGCCATGCTTGGCAGCGATTCCACGAGCCCCATCGGCGGATGTTTTCCCCGAAGCATGCGTTTTCGGTATGGCTCTTGCCAGTTCGCGCGGGACGGTGCGGCGCCTCCGCGGCCCGGTCACGCGCGGCTCCGCCCTCCGCGCCCTTCAGAAGAAAGGAACCCGATGACAACCACGACGCACAACCTGCGGGTGGACGGACCACGCCTGTGGTCGACGATTCTGGAGACCGCGGCGTTCGGGGCGACGCCCGCGGGCGGCCTCAACCGCCTGACGCTCTCCCCCGAGGACGGTCAGGTCCGCGACTGGTTCCGTGATGCCTGCGTGGCGGCGGGCCTCGAGGTCGGGGTCGATGCCCTCGGGACGCAGTTCGCCCTGCGGCGCGGGCGCGACTTGAGCCGGCCGCCGATCGCCTGCGGCTCGCATCTCGACACGCAGCCGACGGGGGGGCGCTTCGACGGCATCCTCGGGACTCTCGCGGGGCTCGAGGTGATGCGCGCGCTGAACGATGCCGGGATCGAGACCGAGGCGCCGCTTCTCGTGGTCAACTGGACGAACGAGGAGGGCTCGCGCTACGCCCCGGCCATGATGGCCTCGGCGGCTTATGCCGGCGAGTTCACTACCGAGGACATCCTCGGGCGGCGCGACGCCGCCGGGATCAGCGTCGGCGAGGCCCTCGACGCCATCGGCTACCGCGGCGAGGAGGCGGTCGGCGCCCGCCGGATCGGCCGCTTCGTCGAGCTGCATATCGAGCAGGGGCCGATCCTGGAGGCGGAGGGCAAGACCATCGGGGTGGTGGAGGGCGGCCAGGGCATCGCCTGGTTCGACGGGACCATCATGGGCTTCGAGAGCCATGCCGGCACGACGCCGATGCCGCGTCGGCGCGACGCCCTCCTCGGGCTCGCCGAGATCGCTCTCGCGGTCGAGGCGGTCGCCGAGGCGCACGGGCCGAGCGCGGTGGCGACGATCGGCGAGGCTGCGATCGGCGCACCCTCGCGCAACGTCGTGCCGGGGCAGGTGCGCTTCACCCTGGACCTGCGCGACCCGGCATCCGCGACCCTCGACGCCGCCGAGGCCGAAATCCGGACCCGCATCGACGCGATCGCCGGGCGGCGGCGCCTCAGCGTCGCGCTCACCCGGATCTGGCGGAAGGAGCCGGTACCGTTCGATCCGGCAGTCGTCGGCGCGGTCGAGGCCGCCGCCGGCGCGCTCGGCCTGTCCCACCGGCGCATGGTCTCGGGGGCCGGCCACGACGCCTGCAACCTCGCCGCCACGGTGCCGACCGCGATGATCTTCGTGCCCTGCCGCGACGGCGTCAGCCACAACGAGTCGGAATCCGCCACGCAGGGGGATTGCACCGCGGGCGCCAACGTCCTCCTGCACACGCTGCTGGCGCTGGCGAACGCCCCGGCCTGAGCCCGCCCGGTCGTCCGGGCGGCGTCCTCGGCTTGACGCGGCCGTCGCAACCGGGACAGGCTCGGGGCTGCCCGGCTTTCAGGTCGGATTGCATGCAATTCGGGCATCACTGCCCAGACCGGAAGCCCCCATGCCCACGGCCGCCAGCCTCGTCGCCTTCGCGCTGATCTCCCTCGGGATGGTGCTGACGCCCGGCCCGAACATGATCTACCTCGTCTCGCGCTCCATCGCACAGGGGCGGCGGGCGGGGCTGATCTCCCTCGCCGGCGTGGCGCTCGGCTTCGTCTTCTACATGGTCAGCGCCGCCCTCGGGATCACGGCGCTGCTCCTCGCCGTGCCCTTCGCGTACGACGCGCTCCGGTTCGGAGGCGCGCTCTATCTCCTCTACCTCGCCTGGCAGGCCGTCCGCCCCGGCGGGCGCTCGCCCTTCCAGGTGCGGGACCTGCAGCCCGACCGGCCCGGGCGCCTGTTCACCATGGGGTTCGTGACGAACCTCCTGAACCCGAAGATCGCCGTGATGTATCTCTCGCTGCTGCCGCAATTCCTCGATCCGGAGCGCGGCAGCATCTTCGGCCAGTCCCTGATCCTCGGCTCGACCCAGATCGTGATCAGCGTCGGCGTCAACGCGGTGATCGCTGTCCTGGCGGGCTCGATCGCGGCTGTCCTCGCCGGGCGCCCGGCCTGGCTCGTGCTGCAGCGCTGGCTGATGGGCACGGTCCTGGCCGGCCTCGCGGTCCGCATGGCCACGGAGGCCCGTCGCTAGGCTTCCGGACCGGCCCCGTGCCGGCGCGGGGGAGCGGTCAGGGCAGTGTCATGGCCGCGACGCGCTCAAGGTCCGTGGGCCTGGCCCAGGTGCACCCGTGCGCGCCTGACGCCATTTCAGGTAGGCCTTGTAGACCTGCTCGCGGTCGGCGGCCCGGCCCGGGGGCTGCTCGTCGAGGAACTGTTCGAGCTCGGATTGCGAGGCGACGTCCTGCCCGCGGTGGCTGTCGAGCCATTCCTGGGCCGGGCGGAACCGGGTCCAGCCGGTGACCGAGGCCGCGAGGTTGACCTCCCGCCACTTCGCGTGCCGCTGCGGCGCCAGGAACTTGTCGTACTGGGTGAAGAAGGCGTTCACGAAGCGGGTGAGCTTGTTGTAGCGCTCCGAGCCCTTGGGATGGTTGTAGACGCCCAGCACCGTGCCCACCGCCAGGGTCTCGACCGTTTCGCCGCCCCGCACCAGCTTCGGGTAGTCCGCCGCCGTCAGCGAGGCCGGCACATAGGCCTCGCTCAGGGTGTCGGGGTAGGGGGTCTTGACGAGGTGGAAGCGCTCGCCCGGATCGAAGCCGGCCAGGACCGAGACGGGCTTGGCCGCGACCGAGACCACCGCGGCGACCTCGCCCTTGCGCAGCATCTCGAGGGCGGTCGGCTGGTCGACGTTGACGGCCTCGACCGCGACGCCGAGGCCGTGGAACATGGCGCGCCCGCTATAATCGGTGCCGCTGCCCTTGACGTCGAAGGTGACGCGCTTGCCGGCGAGCTCGCGCACGTCCTGGACCGCGTTGGGGGCGATGACGTGCAACTCGTCGTTGAACAGCTTGGCAATGTACTGGATGCGCTGGTCGATGTCCTTGAGGCGCTTGTCCTGACGCAACTGCTCGAGGGTGTCGGTGCGCACGAAGCCGAGGTCGACGCCCTTGAGGAAGCGCAGGTCGTAGGCGTTCTCGCCCGCGCCCTTGCCGAGGATGGGCAGGATCCGCAGCTTGTCGCCGTCGTCGAGGACGAAGGCGAGGTCGGCGCCGATGCGGAAATAGGTGCCGCCGGGCGTGCCGGTGATCACCGAGACCGTGTTGGCGTTCATCCGCTCGCCGAGCACCGCCTCGGTGGCCGCCGGCGCCGCCTCGGCTTCGGGGGCCTGGGGTTTCTCGCGGGCCCCGGCCCCGGCCGCTCCGAAGAGGAGCGCCAGACCAGCCAGGGCGGACATCGTCGCGTGCCTCGACATCTTCCAGGTACTCCAGTTTCGCGTGGGGCTCAGCGCTGAACTTCGGCGAGGGGCTTCGCCTCGCGCAGGCCCTCCTGGGCCGCCTTGGCGTAGAGGGCGCGGGCCCGGTCCGGGTCGGGCCGCAGGCCCTGGACGTTCCAGACCCGCAGCATGCGGGGGTCGCAGGTCTGCGCGAGGAGGAAGGTGGCCCGAGGATCGCCCCGGTCGGCGGCTCGTTCGAGGACGAGGCGGGCCCCGCTGATGTCTCCGGTCCGGATCAGCCGCTCGGCTCGCGCGACCAGCGCCTTGCCGTCCGGTTCGGCGCTGCGGACCGGAGCCGCGACGGCCGCGACCGCGGGGACGGCCGGCGTGGCAGCAGGGGGCGCGGCGGCGGGGGTCGCGGCGGCAGGGGTCGCGGCGGCAGGCGTCGCGGTGGGCATCACGGGGGCGGATGGTGCCGCGGGCCGAGATGCGGCGGGCGGCGTGATTGCGGGCGCCACGGCGGCGGGGGCGGCGAGCGAGGCCGACGGCTGGGCCCCGGCCGGGCGGGGCGCGGCGGCGCGGGGCGCCGGCTCGCGGACGAGATTCGCCGGCGCCTCCGGGATGAACACCTCGGCGGTGAGGGCCGCCCCCCGCGGCTTCGGAATGTCGACGGGCGCCGGCACCTGCCTCGGCGCGGGTGCCGGCGGAAGCGCGGCCGGAACCGGCCGGATCGCCTCGCGCGCTGCCGCCTTGTCCAGGCGTTCGGGGCGCGGCGCGGCGTCCCGGGGGGCGGACGTCGCATCGAGGACGAAGGTCGAGCGCGTAAAATTCATCGGCTCGCCGTTCTCGGGGCGCGAGACCGCGACCACCGCGAGGGTGTAGGAGCCCGCCTGCGCCGGAGACAGCGTGACGGCGAGCTGCGGCAGGTCCCAGTCGGTCACGTCGATCACGGCCTTCTCGTCTGCGGCCGTCACCGCGTGGTCGGCGTCGGAGAGGCGCGCGCCCTTCGGGAGACCGAGCAGGTAGGTGCTGGCGACGGACCGTCCCGGCCGGGCATCGATCCGCAGCGCCAGGGGAATCGCGTCCCCGGTGACGCCGGAGACGTTCTGCGCCGTGATGAGGGACGTCGGTGTCGGCGGAAATGCGGCCTCGCTCGGATCGTCGTCCGTCAGAGAGGCGACCCGGTCGCGTCCCGGCTCCTCCGCAAGGGCCGCGACCGGCACCGCGAGGCAGGCGGCCAGGATGGGGAGCGAGATCCGCAGACGGCGGCGTTCGGGCGTCCTCAAGCTCGGCATGAGTGCGTCTCCCGACTGTGATTGATGGACCGTGCGGGGCCCGCCCGGTCGGTCTCCTTCAGTCGGCTGAACGGCTTATCTCAGCCATTGCATAAGTGGAGTTGTCATGCCTCATCGGGATGAGTTGACGCGGCGCATCCGGATTAGTGGTGGAACGCCGATCCGTGTTCCGCCTGCCGGTCGCGCGCCGGCCTTCCGGATTCCCCGGTCCAATCCCGATCCGGGCAAGGGGATGCTCCCGACAGACTGGCTTATGATGGGTTCGACCAGCAACGGAAGCCCGCATCGGCTCGATCTCGACCCGCCACCCCGGGTTCTGCGCTGATCGAGAGCCTGATCGTCCCCGGCGAGGGCGCGCACCCGATCGGGACGATCGCGGCGCCGATGCAGAGCGCGCAGGCCGATCGGTTCCGGACACGGCGGCTCGGTTCTCGCAAGTTCTCCAGGGCGCGATTCCGACAGGCAGTGCCGCGCCGACGGAGCGGTCCGGGATCAGGCGGCGCGCCAATGCGCGAAAGTCGCGGCCTGTCCGCGGACGCGGCCGGCGCGGTCGATCACCTGCCAGACCACGCCGTCCTCGATCCAGAACCGGTCGCCGCTGCGGGCGATGCGCAGGCCGTGATAGCCGGTCGCGAAGCCGTCGCGGGCGACCGCATCGAGGAGCGCCTGCCGCTCGGCGCGGTTCGGCGCCTCCGCGGAGAGCCGCGACGGCAGCGCGGTGATCGCCGCCCAATCATAGCCGAAGCACGCCTGCGCGGTCCGGTTGGCGTAGATGAAGCGTGGGTCCGGGCTGGTGTCGTGCGCCAGGACCGCGAAGGGGGCCTCCCGGTAGAGCCAGGCCGCGTCCCAGCCCGGCGGCACGAGCGGGCGCCCGACGAGGCGGGCATGGCTCCCGGTCAAGAGGGCGAAGAAGTCCGGATCGACCGACAGATCGGCGGCGCTGCGGTCCGGGCTCGTGCCGCCGGGGTTCATGCCGCCCGGATTCATGCCGCCAGATAGGCCGCGAGGTTGCGGCGGATGCGCTCGAGGGGCGCCTCGTCCCGGTCGGGCAGCACGAAAGGCTTCCCCGTGATGGTCTCGAAGGCGCGGATATAGACCGACGCGGTCTCGAGCACGATCTCGGACGGGATCGGCGGAATTGGGTCGCGGTAGGGATCGCAGCGCGCCGCCACCCAGTTGCGCACAAAGTCCTTGTCGAAGCTCTCAGGGGCCGTGCCCTGCTCGAAGCGCTCGGGGTAGCTCGCGGCGAACCAGTAGCGGCTGCTGTCGGGGGTGTGGATCTCGTCCGCGAGCACGATGCGGCCCTGCGGGTCGGTGCCGAACTCGTACTTGGTGTCGGCCAGGATGAGGCCGCGCTCCGCCGCGAGCGCCTGCCCGCGGGCGAAGAGCGCGAGGGCGGTCTCGGAGACGCTGCGCCACTGCTCCGCCGTCAGCAGCCCCTGGGACAGGATCGCATCGGCGGTCAGCGGCTCGTCGTGGGCGCCGTCCATCGCCTTGGTGGTCGGCGTGATGATCGGCGCGGCCAGGATTTCGTTCGGGCGCATCCCGTCCGGCAGGGTATGGCCGTACATCGTGCGGGCGCCGGCCTTGTACTGGGTCAGGATCGAGGTGGCGGTGGAGCCGGCGAGGTAGCCCCGCACCACGATCTCCACCGGCAGGATGGCGAGGTGCCGCCCCACCACCACGTTCGGGTCCGGATAGGCGAGGACGTGGTTCGGGCAGATGTCCCGGGTCGCCTCGAACCAGTATCGGGCGGTCTGGGTCAGGACCTGCCCCTTGAAGGGAATCGCGGCCAGGATCTGATCGAAGGCGCTGAGGCGGTCGCTGCTGATCAGGATGCGGCGCCCATCGGCGAGGTCGTAATTGTCCCGGACCTTGCCGCGGTAATGGTTCGGCAGTTCCGGCAGGCTCGCCTCCTCCAGCACCAGACCGGCGTAGGGGGTGAGATCGGCGGTATCCATCGGGGCACTCCGTCGAGCCGCAGAGACTTCGCCCCTCCTATGCGCGATCCGGGCCGGGATCGCGAGCCGGGATTTCGCGCGCGACGCCTGCGCGACCGCCTCAGGATCCGCGACGGACGGCGTCGCCGGTTCACCGCTGCGACGGGCGGCAACGATACCGCCCCTCCTGCTTTCCGTTCCATGCCTCTACGTGATGACCCGCTCACTGAAGGACTTCGAAACAATATCGCGAAGCTTGGGGTTTGTTATTCCGATGGGACCGTACCGAAGCTTGTCGTCATGCATACGCGGAGATGCATTGAAAGAGCGTCTGGATTGCGAAATCTACTTGTGAGATGATGCCGAATGGCAAAGCCTCGTCTGTGGAGGCACACGATGACGACCTACATCATGTTGGCGAATTGGACGGACCAGGGCGCGCGTACCGCCTCGGATTCACCGCGCCGGCTCGATGCCGCCAAGGCGCTTCTCGCCCAGATGGGCGGAGCCTTCCGGCAATTCTTCCTGACGCTCGGCCCCTACGATGTGATTGCCGTCTACGAGGCGCCCGACGATGCGGTGGCGGCGCGCTTCAACCTGCAACTCGGGATGCTGGGGAACATCCGGACCCAGACCCTGAAGGCCTTCCCGGAAGGCGCCTATCGGGAAATCGTTCAAACCCTCGGCTACGAGGATCCGCCGCGCTGGCGCGCCTGACCCGCGCGTCATCCCCGCGACCGGTCAGACCGATGCGCTCGGAACCTGTGGATCGTGCGCCGATGGCCTCAGACGCGGCGCGAATGCTCGGGATCGCGCTCAGGGGCCAAGCTGGACGACTCTCGCGCTGCCCGGAGATCGTCGACGATCTCTGTGATGAAGTGCTGAAACGACACCAGCGAGAATAGAGCGATGCCGAAGACCAGAACAGCGGAAACGAGGGTCTTGGCGGTGAACACGTCCACGGGAGTAGTCCTAGAAATCGTCGCCGATCATCCGGCGACACCCCATATGTGCGCCCTGTGAGCACGCCTTGCCACCCGGCGCCGCGGGCATCAGCCATGCGGGATCGCAGGCGCGCGACGTGCGCCGGCACACGGAAATCTCCGATCGGCCCGAGCCGGGTTGCGGATCGGTCATGAATGGTTAAGCTTGGCCCACGCCGCTGCGCCGGCGCCGACCGAAGGATCTCATGGCCTCGATCAAAATCAAACCGACCCACGACGGGACGTACACCATCTATCGGAATGGTGGAGCCGTCAGTAGCGGCTTGACGCGAGCACAAGCTGATCAGCTTGCCGCAGTTCTCAGAACTCTCGAGAACAAGATCTAAGCTCAAAACGCATACACGAAATCATACGGCATGGCGCTCAGTTCTCAGACTGGCTGCCATGCTGATCGCGAAGGCTGGGCCCGCCGAACGATCCTTGCGCGTCCGCCTCGTTCCGTTGGGCGATGGCGCCCCAGAGCCTCTCCGCCGGCGGACTCTGGCGCGGCCGAGGGCGAAACAGCCGGATCTCGATCGGGATGTCTTCGTCCGGGGGCCCCGCCCGCACCAGCGAGCCGCGCTCAAGGTCTGCGGATACGAGGCTCATCGGCGCCCAGGCGACCCCGCGCGCGTCGCGCGCCATGGCGACCAGAACCGAGGCCAGGTGCGAGGTGAAGGCGATGCGGAGACCGCCTGCACCGTCGATCCGTGGGCGCGCGCCCGTCAGGATGCGCCCCAGCCCCGATTCCTCGCTGAACGCCAGAAGAGGAACGGGCTCCGCCGGGTTTCCCGGCAGGGTGAAGCGCGGCGACGATCCGTGGGGCTGCGGTGCGCTCACGAGGAGCAAACGGTCCGCCCCGAGCACCAGTGAGCGGAACTGCTCCGTCAGCAGCAGGTTCGCCGCCCGCGGGTGGTGGTGGCAGAGGAGGAATTGCGCCTCGCCCCGCAGCATCATCTGCTCGCAGGCGCTCATATGGGCGGCGGTCAGATGGATCGTGGCCTCGAGGGGGTCGGCGGCCTCGATCGCACGCAGCCATGTCGGGAAGAAGGTCAGCGACAAGGCCTGCGTCGCCGCGAAGCGCAGGGTCGCGGCGGCGCTCCGGCCGGCCTCGCGCGCGGCCTCCCGGCCCTGGAACAGGCGCCGCAGGGTTTCCTCCGCCACCGGTCGGAAGCGCTCGCCGGCCGCGGTCAGGGCGACGGGCTGGCAGTCCCGGTCGAAGAGCGTTGCGCCGATCCAGTCCTCGAGGGCGCGGATGCGGCGGCTGAAGGCCGGCTGGGTGATGTTGCGCTGCTCAGCGGCCCTGGAGAAGTGCCCGCAATCGATCAGGGCCAGGAAATCCTCGAGCCACGCCGCGTCCATCGCTTCCCGGTCTCTCGCGCGGACGCGCCGCGACCTGCCTGCCCGCGAGGATGCGGAACACCGGCGCGGCGGTCAACGCGCCGGACGCGGACGCCGCCTCCGGCCATCGGCATCGATGCATGCCGGATCGGCATTGGCCCCGGCCTCGGCGATGCGCTTCACTGCCCGGCATCCAAATCCGGCGCTTGAGGCAAGGTCCGACCCGAGATGCAGCCCCGCACGCTCTACGACAAGATCGTCGACGCCCACACCGTCCGCCGCCTCGACGACCGTACCGGACCCGGCGCCGAGATCCTCCTCTACGTCGATCGAACGGTGCTGAACGAGTACACCAGCCCGCAGGCCTTCAGCGGGCTGCGCGCGAGGGGGCGGCCGGTCTGGCGTCCCTCGGCGGCCCTCGGGATCGTCGATCACGTCAATCCGACCGCGGCCGCGCGCGTCGCCGCGATGCCCGATCCCGGAGCGGCGCGGCAGGTGGCCTATTTCGCGGAGAACTGCCGCGACTTCGGCATCGAGCTGCTGGATGTGCTTCATCCGCTCCAGGGGATCGAGCACGTCGTCGCCCCGGAGCTCGGCTTCGTCCTGCCCGGCATGGTGATCGGTGCCGGCGACAGCCACACGACCACCTACGGGGCGCTGGGCGCGCTCGGCTTCGGCATCGGCACGTCGGACATCGAGCATTACCTCGCGACCCAGACCCTAATGTACCGCCGCCAGCGCACGATGCGGGTGACCCTCGACGGGACTCTCCCGGCCGGCGTCACCAGCAAGGACGTGGTGATGGACCTGATCCGCAGGATCGGTGCCGACGGGGCGGCCGGCTTCGCGGTCGAGTTCGCCGGGGATGGCATCGCGGCCCTGCCGGTCGAGGCCCGCATGACGATCTGCAACATGGCGGTGGAGTGCGGCGCCCGCGGCGTCGTCATGGCGCCGGACGCCGCCGTGCTGGCCTACCTGGGGGACAAGCCGCGCGCGCCGGCCGGCGCCCTGTGGGAGGCGGCGACCGCGCGCTGGCGCACGCTGCAGAGCGACCCGGACGCCGTCTTCGATCGCGAGGTGCACCTGTCGGCGGCGGACATCGAGCCGATGATCACCTGGGGCACGAGCCCGGATCAGGCCGGGCCGATCGGCGGCCGCGTGCCGGACCCGGGCGCCGAGCCGGATCCGGGCCGCCGCCGCGATCTGGCGCGGGCGATCGCCTACATGGACCTCACCCCCGGCCTCGCCCTCGCGGCCATCCCGATCCAGCGTGCCTTCATCGGATCCTGCACCAACGCGCGCCTGTCCGATCTGCGGGAGGCGGCGACCGTCCTGCGCGGGCGCCGCATCGCCGAAGGGGTGCGGGGCATGGTGGTGCCGGGCTCGTCGAGCGTCCGTCGCGCCGCGGAGGCGGAGGGCCTCGATCGCATCTTCATCCAAGCCGGATTCGAGTGGCGCCAGTCCGGGTGCTCCCTCTGCCTCGCGATGAACGATGATGTGTTGGCGCCCGGTGAGCGCTGCGCGTCGAGCACGAACCGGAATTTCGAGGGACGCCAGGGTGCGGGCGGGCGGACGCACCTGATGAGCCCCGCCATGGTCGCCGCCGCCGCCATCGCCGGCCATCTCACCGACGTCCGCCATCTCGGCACGGAGGCCTGATCATGCAGCCCTTCACGCGCGTCACCGGCCCTGCCGCCTCCCTTCCGGGCGCCAATATCGACACCGACGTCATCATGCCGAAGCAGTTCCTGAGGGGCATCGACCGGGCGGGCCTCGGCGACGGCGTCTTCTTCGACCTGCGCTTCACCCGGCCGGGCGAGCCCCGGCCGGACTTCGTCCTCAACCGGCCGGAATGGACCGGGGCGCGCTTCCTCGTCGTCGGACCGAATTTCGGCTGCGGCTCCTCGCGCGAGCACGCGGTCTGGGGCCTTCTCCAGCTCGGCATTCGCGCCATCATCGGCACGAGCTTCGCGGGCATCTTCGCGGACAACGCCGCCAATAACGGGCTTCTCCTCGTCACCCTCGGGCCCGAAGCCGTCGCCTGCCTCGCGCAGGCAGCCGCCGATCCGGCCCGCAATCACCTCACGGTCGACCTGCCCCCAGAGGTCATCCTCCCCCAGGACGGTCCCGAGATCCGGTTCGAGATCCAGCCGCTGCGCAAGGCGGCCCTGGTCCGCGGCCTCGACGCGATCGGGACCACCCTCGATCAGGCGGAGGCGATCCGTTCCTTCGAGGCGGCCCACCTCGCCACGAACCCCTGGCTGGCCTGAGCACGGACGCGGACCGATGACGACGCCACCCTTCGAGCCTGATCCGAGCACCTTCCTGCCGGGCTTCACGATCTCCGATCTCCGGGTCGGCAACCCGCCCGTCCGGATCCGGACGGCCGTGTCACCGCACGGGGACGGCGTTCCGGTCCTCCTCCTGCACGGCCATCCGCAGACGCACGCGACGTGGCACGCGGTTGCGCCCGTGCTCGTCGCCGGGGGGCACCCCGTCGTCGCCATGGATCTGCGGGGGTACGGCGACAGCGAGAAGCCGGCCTCTGCCGCCGACCACGCGCCCTACTCGAAGCGAGCGATGGCCGCCGACGCACGCGCCGTCATGGAGCGCCTCGGCTATCCCCGATTCGCCGTCGTCGGCCACGATCGCGGAGGGCGGGTCGCGCATCGCCTCGTTCTCGATCATCCGGAGGTCGTGGCGCGGCTCGCGGTCCTCGACATCGCCCCGACCCTGACGATGTACGAGCGCACCGACCGAGCCTTCGCGACGCGCTACTTCTGGTGGTTCTTCCTGATCCAGCCGGAGCCCCTGCCCGAGCGCATGATCGGGGCGGATCCGGAGGCCTACCTGCGCCATCACCTGAGGGGACAGAGCGCGACGCCCGGCATCCCGGAGGAGCGGCTGATCCGCGAGTATCTGCGCGCCTACCGGAGCGAGGGCGCGATCCACGCGATCTGCGAGGATTATCGCGCGGCGGCCGGGATCGATCTCGAGCACGACCGGCAGGATGACGCGGCGGGGCGACGGATCCGGGTGCCGCTCCTCGCCCTCTGGGGCGAAAGGGGCACGGTCGGCGCGCTCTACGACGTGCTGGCCACGTGGCGCGCCAAGGCGGATCGCGTCGAGGGGGCCGCACTCCCCTGCGGACACCTCGTCCAGGAGGAGGCTCCGGACGACGTCCTGGCACGCCTCCTTCCGTTCCTGCGCGGGTGAGGGGTCCTCAGCAGCCGCTGCAGATGCTCGTTCCCGCACCGCCGGCGCGGATCGACCCGCGACCGCCCGTGCCCTGGTGCGTGCCACGCCTCGGCACCACGGGCGCGTAGAGGCCGGGGACCGGTTGGGCCTGGGCATCGCGCTGGTTCAGCATCCGGAGCGTGTTGAAGTCGGTCGTCTGCTGCTGCTGGAAGGACCGCGCCTGTCCCTGCGCGGCGAGCGAATCGTTGATGCTGTTGAGGTTCGAACTCGGCAGCCCTTGAGCCAGGACCGGGGCGGCGAGGCCGAGAAGGGCGAGGCCGCTGAGGGATGTCGCGCGCATGGCGGAAACTCGCAAGGTCGGGTGGCCTGCCACCGCTTGGGAACGACGCGGCAGGCCAGGCGTGGTTGCGGAAGGGCATCTCGATGCCGGGACGCCCCACGGTTGCACCGCGTGAGAATTCGTACCATCCTCCGGTCTCGTGACAAGGCTTGCTGGACCCCGGGCGCCGCGCGCCTGACCTCCCGACTGGCCGGCCTGTCCGTCGGCCCGAGGGAGCGAGTGGTTCCATGCGTGTGTGTCCTGGCCGTCTCATCCCGGCAGCCGTGGCCGTCGCCCTTCTGGCGACCTGGATGGGCGAGGCCGCGGCCGGCTGCACCCGCCGCGTCACGAACCGCTCCGCCTACACGCTCCTCGTCAGCCAGGACGGGGCACCGGTTCTGCGCGTCGGTCCGGGACGCTCCGCCCCGATCCGCATGATGCGCCCGGGGCGCCTCGACCTGACCGCGACCTGCGGGCCCGGAGGCGGGACGCCGCCCGTCGCATCGATCAGCCTCGATTATGAGGCGGTGCTCGATCGCTGCTTCATCCGCATCGGCGACGGCCTGTTCGAGCCCCAGCTCGGCCCCGGCTTCATCGGGGTGCGCGACGTCTCCCCCTTCGCCGTCAACAATCCGAACCAGGGTGATGTGGTGCTCGGCCCGGTCGGCGCCTCCAGCTGCCCGGTCCTCAGCCGCGGCGGCTGACGGCGACGCGCGATCGATGCTACGGGCCGGCGGCCTGAACTCCGAGGGCCGTCATGCTCCCCAATGCCGCCAGCGCCGGCCCGCTCGAGAGCGTCGCGCATATCATCCAGGTCGCGCTGGCGCCCGCGTTCCTGCTGTCGGCCTTGGCGACGCTGCTGAACGTGTTCTCGACCCGGCTCGCCCGCGTGGCCGACAAGGTCGACGCGACGGCTGTGCGCCTCGACGACGCCGACCCGGCGGAGGCGGCGCACCTCTCGCGCTACCTCACCTACCTGCGGCGGCGGTCCTTCATCCTCGACGGGGCGGTGGTTCTGGCCTCCCTCGGCGCGGTGATGACCGGGATCTCGGTCCTGACGCTGTTCCTGGGAGCGTTGCGCGACGCCACCATCGCGAGCGTGCTGTTCGGCTGTTTCGGGATCGCGCTCGTCTGCACCATCGGGGCCATCGGCGCGTTCCTGACCGAGATCCTGGTGGCGGGGCGGGGCGTGCGTGTCGAGGTAGCGCGCGGGCAGGATCAGGCCGCGAGCCGCAAGGCGCGCTGAGGCGGCAGGCGATCCGCCCGGGCGTCTCGGGAGGGGAATGCCGGGATCAGCCGGCCTTCGCCGTGGCGATCTCGGATTGCTGGGCGCCGTCGAACAGGATGTCGAAGGTCACCGGATCGTAATAGCGCATCAGGTTGCGGACGAACGGGCGGGGCTCCACCCCGAGGGCGTCGGCCCAGGTCCGGTAACGGTCGGGCGGGATCCGGCCGCGGCCCGTCTCGATCTGCGAGACGAAGGTGTAGAACTCGGCGCCGATCAGGCCCGCGAGCTGCCGCTGCGACAGGCCCCGCGCTTCGCGCAACTCCCGCAGGTAGCGGCCACCCTCACGCCGCAACTCCTGGACCTCATCCGAGGCCAACTTCGTCTGATGCGCATACATGGAACCGCACGCTGAAGCCCACGACGCCACCTGCGCCGCCCGAGATGAAGTGTGACTCTTATACTTTACGGCGGACAGTGTCTACGCAGAACACCGCGCCGGGAGGCCAGTACCGAACTGTACCGATCGGTTGCGTTCGATCGTCAGCGTGTTGCATTCGAAATTTTTACTACGCAGGGACGCTATTCGGCCGATCCGGGATGCGCGTTTTGTATTCAAATTGTGCATCGGGCGCCGATTTGTGCAGCTGGCATGCCAGCAACCCTGAGGCGATCCGCGCCTAGCGGTGCGGCTCGTGCGGTGCGAGGGGCACGGCCGGAATCGGGAGGGCGCCGTCCGCCAGGGCGATCAGGGACACGACGAGGCCGAGCGCCGCCGTGTAGGCCACGAGGAAGATGTCGCGGTGGGGCGCGTTCGTGGCGAAGAACAGGATCGCGAAGGGAATGCTCTGGACGGCGAGGGCCATGCCGATCGTCATGGCCGGCCTCCGCGGCGATCGGTGTCCGCGCCTCGCGAACGAACCAAGCAAGCTCTGGTCATGGTGCGGTCGGCTCCGGGCGCGGCGACGGTCTCGATGCCTGACGTCTGCCGGGGCCGGTTTCATCCGTGCGGATCCATACCGCGCCCCGCGGGGATGCGGGGCGCGCGGGGTTGTTCGGGTTTGCGCTAGGCGTGGGCGAGGGCGGCG
>NZ_VZZJ01000070.1 GCF_008806345.1 Methylobacterium planeticum
CCGCCTCCATCGCGGCGATCTTGTCCTCCGCCCCGCCCTTGCCCCCCGAGATGATCGCCCCCGCATGACCCATGCGCCGGCCCGGCGGCGCCGTCCGGCCCGCGATGAAGCCCACCATCGGCTTCCGGCGCCCCCGCCGCGCCTCGTCCGCCAGGAACTGCGCCGCCTCCTCCTCCGCTGACCCGCCGATCTCCCCGATCATCACGATCGACTCGGTCTTCGGATCGGCCAGGAACAGCTCCAGCACGTCGATGAACTCCGTGCCCTTGACCGGGTCCCCCCCGATCCCCACCGCCGTCGTCTGGCCCAACCCCACCTGCGAGGTCTGGAACACCGCCTCGTAGGTCAGCGTGCCCGAGCGCGACACGATCCCGACGCTGCCCGGCCGGAAGATGTTGGCCGGCATGATCCCGATCTTGCTCGCCCCCGCCGTCACGATCCCGGGGCAGTTCGGCCCCACCAGACGCGACTTCGAGCCCACCAGCGCCCGCTTCACCCGCACCATGTCGAGCACCGGGATGCCCTCCGTGATGCACACGATCAGCGGCACCTCCGCCGCAATCGCCTCGCAGATCGCGTCCGCCGCCCCCGGCGGCGGCACGTAGACCACGCTGGCCTGCGCCCCCGTCGCCGCCCGCGCCTCCGCCACCGTGTCGAACACCGGAAGACCCAGATGCGTCGTCCCGCCCTTGCCCGGGCTGGTGCCGCCAACGAGCTTCGTGCCGTAGGCCAGCGCCTGCTCGGAGTGGAAGGTGCCGTTCTTGCCCGTGAAGCCCTGGCAGAGGACCTGCGTGGTCTGATCGATCAGGATGGACATCTCAGGCTCCCTTCACCGCCGCCACGATCTTCTGGGCGGCATCGTCCAGATCGTCGGCCGGGATCACGTTCAGCCCGGAGCCCCGGATGATGGCCTTGCCCTCCGCCACGTTCGTGCCCTCCAGCCGCACCACCAGCGGCACCGTCAGGCCCACCGTCCTGACCGCCGCGATCACCCCGCGGGCGATCACGTCGCACTTCATGATCCCGCCGAAGATGTTGACCAGGATGCCGCGCACGTTCGGATCGGCCGTGATGATCTTGAAGGCCGCCGTCACCTTCTCCTCCGAGGCCCCCCCGCCCACGTCCAGGAAGTTGGCCGGGCTCTCGCCGTAGAGCTTGATGATGTCGAGCGTGGCCATGGCCAGCCCCGCCCCGTTGACCATGCAGCCGATCGTGCCCTCGAGCGCGATGTAGGCCAGGTCGTGCTTGGAGGCCTCGATCTCCTTGGCGTCCTCCTCGGTCTCGTCGCGCAGCGCCAGGAGCTCGGGGTGGCGGTAGAGGGCGTTGGCGTCGAAGGCGATCTTGGCGTCCAGGCATTGCAGCCGGCCCTCGCCGGTGAGCACCAGCGGGTTGATCTCCAGCATGCTCATGTCCTTGGCGACGAAGGCCTCGTAGAGCTTCTGCGTCAGCGCGCCGGCCTCCTTCGCCTGCGACCCCGAGAGCCCGAGGGCCCGGGCCACGGCGCGGCCGTGATGGGGCATGATGCCGGTGGCCGGGTCGACCGCGATGGTGTGGATCTTCTCGGGGGTGTCGTGGGCGACCGCCTCGATGTCCATGCCGCCCTCGGTGGAGACCACGAAGGCGACGCCGCCGGTATCGCGGTCGACCAGCATCGAGAGGTAGAACTCCGCCGCGATCTGGGCGCCCTCCTCGATGTAGAGGCGGTTGACCTGCTTGCCGGCCGGGCCGGTCTGGACGGTGACCAGGGTCTGGCCGAGCATCTCGGCGGCGTTCCGGGCGACCTCGGCGGCCGACTTGACCACGCGCACGCCGCCCTTGGCGCCGGGGGGAGCGTCCAGGAAGTGGCCCTTGCCGCGCCCGCCAGCATGGATCTGGCTCTTGACCACCCAGACCGGACCGCCCAGATCCCGCGCCGCCGCCTCGGCCGCCCCCGCCTCGAAGATCGCAACC
>NZ_VZZJ01000071.1 GCF_008806345.1 Methylobacterium planeticum
TCGAAGATCGCGTCGTGCGGCGCGATCACGATCACCGGCACGCTCTCGTCGATCAGCGCGATCGGCCCGTGCTTCAACTCGCCCGCCGCGTAGCCCTCCGCGTGGATGTAGCTGATCTCCTTCAGCTTCAGCGCGCCCTCCAGCGCCATCGGGTAGGCGGTGCCGCGCCCGAGATAGAGCACGTCCCGCGCCTTGGCGATCTCCCGGGCGAGACGCTCGATCTCGCCCTCCTGCTTGACCGCCTCCGCCATCAGCCCCGGCACCGTGATCAGCGCGTCGACGAGGCGGGCCTCCTCGGCCAGGCTCAGGGTGCCGCGCGCCCGCCCGGCCGCGATCGCCAGGCACAGCAGCACGGTCAGCTGGCAGGAGAACGCCTTGGTGGACGCCACCCCGATCTCGGGGCCCGCCAGCGTCGGCAGCACGGCCGAGGCCTCGCGCGCGATCGTCGAGGTCGCCACGTTGACGATCGCCAGCGTCGGCTGGCCCTGGCCCTTGGCGTAGCGCAGCGAGGCCAGGGTGTCGGCGGTCTCGCCCGATTGCGAGATCACCAGCGTCAGCCCGTCGGCCGCGAGCGGCGCCTCGCGGTAGCGGGCCTCGGAGGCGACGTCGATCTCGACGGGCAGGCGGGCGAGCTTCTCGAACCAGTACTTGGCCACGAGCCCGGCATAATAGGCGGTGCCGCAGGCCGTGATGGTCAGGCGCGACAGCCGGGCGAAGTCGAAGGGCAGCGCCTCCGGCAGGGCGACCCGGCTCTCGGCGAGGTCGACGTAATGGGCCAGCGTGCGCCCGACCACCTCGGGCTGCTCGTGGATCTCCTTGGCCATGAAGTGGCGGTGGTTGCCCTTGTCGACCCGGTAGGCCTGGGCGGCGATGATCTGGCGCGGCCGGGTGACGACCGCGCCGGCGATGTCGCGGATCTCGGCGCCCTCGCGGGTCAGGATGGCCCAGTCGCCCTCCTCCAGGTAGGTGATGGCGTCGGTGAAGGGGGCGAGCGCCAGCGCGTCCGAGCCGAGATAGGTCTCGCCCGCGCCGTAGCCGATGGCGAGCGGCGCGCCGTGGCGGGCGCCGATCAAAAGGTCGCTCTCGCCGGCGAACAGGAAGCCGAGCGCGAAGGCGCCGCGCAGGCGCGGCAGGGTGGCGGCCACCGCCGCGACCGGCCCGAGGCCCTGGGCCATGGCGTGGCTGACCGCCTGGGCCACGACCTCGGTGTCGGTCTCGGTCTCGAAGCGGATGCCGTGGGCCTGGAGCTCGGCCTTCAGCTCGCGGAAGTTCTCGATGATGCCGTTATGCACGACCGCCAGGCGCTCGGTGGCGTGGGGGTGGGCGTTGATCTCGTTGGGGCGGCCGTGGGTGGCCCAGCGGGTATGGCCGATGCCGATGGCGCCCGACAGCGGCGATTGCAGCAGCTTGAGCTGGAGGTTGGAGAGCTTGCCCTCGGCGCGCCGGCGCTCGAGCC
>NZ_VZZJ01000073.1 GCF_008806345.1 Methylobacterium planeticum
TGCCTGGCGGGCAGCGGCGGGCGACTGGAAGCCGAGCCGCTCGATGAGCCAGGTGGTGTTGTAGGTTTCGCGGAAGGCAAGCAGCGCCTGGCGCAAGGCCTCCAGGGTGTCGAAGCTCTGCACCCAGAGCAGGTTCTCCTTCAGCGTGCGGATGAAGCGCTCGGCGCAGCCATTTCCCTCGGGAGCTCGCACGAAAGCGGGCGAACTCTCCGCCCCCAAGAAGGTCAGCTCAGCCTGGAAATCGTGAGCCATGTAGCAGCTGCCGTGATCGTGCCGGATGGCGAGCCCGCGCGCCGCGTCCTGGGCGAAGGCACCGAAATGGCGGCGGATGCCCTGACGCAGCGGCTCCAACGCCTCGAAGCGGGTGCCGCGCCGGGCCGCATGGATGCCGACGCACTCGGCGTTGTGATGATCGATGGCGATGAACACCGCGACCTGTCCTTCGCCCGTCCAGGTCGTGGTCATGTCCGTCCCCCACATCGTGTCCAGCGCCTCGGGGATGATGGTGCCGTCGTGGTTACGCGGTCCCCGGGGAGATCCGACGCGGGAGGGCGCGAGCAGATCATGCTCGCGCATCAGCCGCAGCACGCGCTGTTTGGAGGTGCGCACGCCAGCCACCCGCAGCCGCGCCCAGACCTTGCGGTGGCCCTCACCGTGAAACGGGCTGGCGGCGAGGACGCCGCGGATGCGCTCCACCAGGGCTGCATCCGGCATCGGTCCGATCGGTCCAGGCCGCCGGGCGCGCGGCTGGGCGGGATGCCGCTGGCGATAGACGCTGGCGCGGGCAGTCCGCCAGACCCGGCAGACCCGCGCAAGACCGTAGGGCCTGCCGCGGCTCGGCGAGCAGGTCCGGCTCATGGCTTCCACCTCCGCCGCGCTAAAGGGCGGCCGCTCTCCAGAGCTGCGATCTTGGCCTCCAGAAGCTCGCGCTCCAACAGCATCTCGCCGAGCTTGGCCTTCAGACGGGCGCTCTCCAGCGCCTCGCCGTTGGTTGCGCGGGTCGCCAGGTTGGCCTCGCCCCCGGACAGAAAGGCATCGCGCCAGCCGCTCAAGGTCGCTGCCGTGACCCCCAGCTCGCGAGAGACCGTCTCCAGGTCCTCACCGCGCACGAGCCGCAGCACCGCATCGCGCTTACGCTGCCGGGACATCCGGCCACCGCGCCCCGGACCTGCCGCCGCTACCGTCGTTGTCTCTGTCG
>NZ_VZZJ01000074.1 GCF_008806345.1 Methylobacterium planeticum
GTGGGCACGGGGGCGCCGTTGGCGGCATGGTGGCGCCGGAGCATCGGGCGCAGCACCGCGATCGCCAGGAAGGCCGCCAGCAGGTCCATGATCGCCACCGTGTACAGCACGCTCGCCCAGGTGCCGGTGGCCTGCATCAGGAGGTTGCCCACCGGCACGAACAGCGCCGCGAAGCCCTTGGCGCAGTACAGCACCCCGTAGATCTTGCCGATGTGCTTGGATCCGAACGTGTCCGCCGCCGTGGCGCTGAACAGCGAGTAGACCTCGCCCCAGGCCAGGAACACCACCCCCGACAGGATCACGAACGCCCACGGGTTCGAGCCGAAATAGCCCAGCGCCACGATGCCGATCCCCTCCATCGCGAAGGCGATGAACATCGTCTTCTCCCGCCCGATCCGGTCCGAGATGAACCCGAACAGCGGCCGCGAGATGCCGTTCATGATCCGGTCGAGCATCAGCGCGAAGGGCAGCGCCGCCATGGCGAAGAAGTACAGGTTGACCTGGAAGTTCTTCACCCCGAGATCCTGCGCGATCACCCCGAGCTGGGCCACCGCCATCAGCCCGCCCGTGACCGTGCAGGTGAACATCAGCAGCATCACCCAGAACACCGGCGTGCGCAGCGCCTCGCCCAGCGTGTAGTCCCGCCGCGACTGCAGCACCGTGCTGGAGAAGCGCACCTCGTCCCGGGACGGCGCGCGCAGGAACAGCGACGCCAGCATGATGAGGGCGCCCTGGATCAGGCCGAAGACGAAGAAGGCCTGGGCGTAGCTGCCGGCATCGATCATCTTGGCAATCGGCAGGATGGTCAGGGCCGAGCCCGCGCCGTAGCCCCCCGCCGTCAGGCCGACCGCCAGGCCGCGCCGGTCGGGAAACCACTTCAGGGCGTTGTTGATGCAGGTGGCGTAGACGCAGCCGACCCCGATGCCGCCGGCCACCGAGCCGAGGTAGAAGCCGGTCAGCGAGGTGGCGTAGGAGTTGATCACCCAGGCCAGACCCGTCATCAGGCCGCCAAACAGCACCACCCGGCTCGGGCCGTACTTGTCGATGAAGTAGCCCTCGATCGGCGTCAGCCAGGTCTGCACCACCACGAAGATGGTGAACGCCACCTGGATGGCCGCCCGGTCCCAGCCAAAGGTCTTCTGGATCTCGGGCACGAACAGCG
>NZ_VZZJ01000075.1 GCF_008806345.1 Methylobacterium planeticum
TGTGCGGACATCGATCATGAGAGCGATCAAGTGCCTTAAGAGCATTCGGTGGATGCCTTGGCGCTGAGAGGCGATGAAGGACGTGGTACGCTGCGATAAGCCTTGGGGAGCTGCGAACGAGCTTTGATCCAGGGATTTCCGAATGGGGAAACCCACCTTCGACCCTTCGTATTGCGAGGCTGCGGGGCAACCCGTGGTCTGGCACTACGATGGGTCGCATGAAGGTATCAGACCCTGAATCCATAGGGGTTTGAAGCGAACCCGGGGAACTGAAACATCTAAGTACCCGGAGGAAAGGACATCAACGAGACTCCGTCAGTAGTGGCGAGCGAACGCGGATCAGGCCAGCGCCTGGAATGAGTTTACCGGAACGGTCTGGAATGGCCGGCGAGATGGGTGACAGCCCCGTACGGGACGGACGAATTCCAGGACACGAGTAGGGCGGGACACGTGAAATCCTGTCTGAACATGGGGGGACCACCCTCCAAGCCTAAGTACTCCTCAGCGACCGATAGCGAACCAGTACCGTGAGGGAAAGGTGAAAAGCACCCCGACGAGGGGAGTGAAACAGTACCTGAAACCGGATGCTTACAAACAGTGGGAGCCCAAGATCCGTTCTGGGTGACCGCGTACCTTTTGTATAATGGGTCAGCGACTTAAAGTAGTGGGCAAGCTTAAGCCGATAGGTGGAGGCGCAGCGAAAGCGAGTCTGAACAGGGCGTTCAGTCCGCTGCTTTAGACCCGAAACCGAGTGATCTAGCCATGTGCAGGATGAAGGTGGGGTAACACCCACTGGAGGTCCGAACCAGTGCCCGTTGAAAAGGTCTTGGATGACGTGTGGCTAGGGGTGAAAGGCCAATCAAACTCGGAAATAGCTGGTTCTCCGCGAAAGCTATTTAGGTAGCGCCTCGCGTGCTCGATCTTCGGATCGACGATATGCCTTGCGGGGTAGAGCACTGGATGGGCTAGGGCCGCCCACAGCGGTACCGCACTCAACCAAACTCCGAATACGCAAGAGCACTGCGCGGGAGACACACGGCGGGTGCTAACGTCCGTCGTGGAGAGGGAAACAACCCTGACCTACAGCTAAGGCCC
>NZ_VZZJ01000076.1 GCF_008806345.1 Methylobacterium planeticum
CGCGATGGCGTTCCAGCATTGAACGGCCTCATGCTGCCCCTGTATCAGGATTTGTCTCAGAAGGTCGAAGCCGAAGCGGAAGATCGACTGGGCCCTCCGCCTATGTTTCTTGATGATGATCGGCCGGTGCTTGGCCCGCCATTCTCCCATGGCATGAGCAAAACTGAAGGCGATCGCCAACACGGCGATGAGCTTGGCAACGCGATCCGGATGGGTGAGGTGGGTTTCCTCCAGGTTGAGGCCGCGCGTCTTGATGGCGGCAAACAGCGTCTCGATCTCCCAACGCCGGCGGTAATGAGCCAGGGCAGTCTTGGGATCGGTGTTGGTGGCCACGACGAGCAGGTCTTTGCTCGCCAGCCGGGTCGCCGACAGCTTCACTGGCGGACCGAGTGCGCTGTCGCGTGAACCGAGACGGCAATCATCGCGCACGTAGCAGCGACCGCCGACTGTGAGCTTGCGGAACAGGGATGTGACCGCGCAGCAGCGCCCGTCGGCCAAGCGGACCTGGAAGGCATCCTTGATGCGCAAGATAAACGGGATGTCGTTCTCGGCCAGGAACGTCATCCAGGCCGTGCCGACGAACTCCCGGTCGGCGATCAATCCAGCGACGGCTCTTGCTCCGAAGACGTCGCAGAAGCGGGACAGCAGAGCCTCGCGATGGGCCGTGGTCGAGTTTCCGGCCCGGTCAAGCACATCCCACAAGACCGGGATAGCGATGCCGTTGTGGACGATGGCAAGCATGAGGATGTTGAGGTCGCGCCGCCCGAACTTCCAGCACGTGCGATCAAGGGCCAGAAGCCAGGGCCCCGACCCGATCCCTGCGATCCTGACGACGATGCGCGCCAGTTGATCGCTGTCGAGCACGACCTGCTCGAAGAAGCGTTGCAGGCGGCGATAGTTCGAAGCGAGGTCCGCCCGGGTCGGGAACGTGCCTGCAAGGTGGCTCAGGTTGACGGTGCGCGACAGGAGAACGCCCACGACGAGGACGCAGAAACTCTCCAGTCGGCTCTTGCGCAGCGAAAGGTGCTGCCCCAGGCACTCCCTCAAAGCGGCGATGCTCTCGCGTCTCATGCAAGCTCCCGATC
>NZ_VZZJ01000077.1 GCF_008806345.1 Methylobacterium planeticum
CGGCATGGCCTACGGGCTCTCGGTGTTCTGGCTCCCCCTCTCGCGGGCGCTCAGCGTCGGCTTGTCCGCCGCCGCGGCCTGCCCGGACATGGGCGTGATGACCGCGCTCGTGACGACCACCTGCGACTGGCGCGTCAGCGACCTCGTCATGGTCTTCTCCATCGGCATCGTCATGCTGGGCCTGTCGGCGGCCATCTTCGGCGGCTGGCTCGAGCGGGCGGGGCCGCGCAAGGCCGGGATCGTCGCCGCCCTGTGCTGGGGCGGCGGCTTCCTGATCGGGGCGGCGGGGGTCTACGTCCACCAGCTCTGGCTGGTCTGGCTCGGTATGGGCCTGATCGGGGGCATCGGCCTCGGGCTCGGCTACATCTCGCCGGTCTCGACCCTGATCAAGTGGTTCCCGGACCGGCGCGGCATGGCCACCGGCATGGCGATCATGGGGTTCGGCGGCGGCGCGATGATCGGCTCGCCGCTGGCCGACACCCTGATCAAGACCTTCCGGACCGCCGAGACCGCGGGCGTGTGGCAGACCCTGGCGCTGATGGGCGCCGGCTACATCGTGTTCATGCTGGGCGGCGCCTTCGGCTACCGGGTCCCCCCGGCGGGATGGCGCCCCGACGGCTGGACCCCGCCGGCTTCCCGCAACGCGATGATCGCCTCCGGCCACGTCCATCTCGACGACGCCCACAAGACGGTGCAGTTCTGGCTGATCTGGCTGGTGCTCTGCCTCAACGTGTCGGCCGGCATCGGGGTGCTGGCCCTGGCCTCGCCGATGCTCCAGGAGATCTTCGGCGGCGTCCTGATCGGCCAGCCCGGCGTGGCCTTCGGGCAGCTCGACGCGGGACAGAAGGCCCAGATCGCCGCCATCGCGGCGGGCTTCGTGGGGCTGCTGTCCCTGTTCAACATCCTGGGACGCTTCTTCTGGGCCTCCCTCTCCGACAGGATCGGCCGGAAGCTCACCTACGCGACCTTCTTCGCCCTCGGGGGCCTGCTCTACGCCGCCGCGCCCTGGGCCGCCGGCATCGGCTCGCAGGCG
>NZ_VZZJ01000078.1 GCF_008806345.1 Methylobacterium planeticum
TTGGTCCAGACGAAGGGCCTGGGCCTTCGGTTGTGCTCGGCGATGTAGCGATTGATGGCGGCCTGCAGGTCAACGATGCCGGTGAAGGTGCCGCGCTGCAGACGGCGGCGGGTGAGAGCGGAGAAGAAGCCCTCGACCGCGTTGAGCCACGAGGCCGAAGTCGGCGTGAAGTGGAAGGTCCACCGGGAATGGCGGGCGAGCCAGGCACGGACTTTCGGGTGCTTGTGAGCCGCATAGTTGTCCAGGATCACGTGGACGGACTTGCCGGGCGGCACGGCCGCTTCGACCGCGTTGAGGAAGCGGAGGAACTCACCGTGGCGGTGACGCTGCATGCAGCGACCGAGCACGGTGCCTTCCAAGACGTTGAGGGCCGCGAACAGGGTCGTGGTGCCGTGGCGGACATAGTCGTGGGTCTGGGCAGCGGGATGACCTGGCCCGAGCGGCTGGGCGGGGCGGGTGCGCTCCAGAGCCTGGATCTGAGATTTCTCGTCGATCGATAGCACCACCGCGTGCGCGGGCGGGTCCATGTACAGGCCAACCACGTCCTCAACCTTCTCGACGAAGGCCGGATCGTGCGAGCGCTTGAAGGTCCGCACGCGATGCGGTTGTAAGCGATGCGCCTGCCAGATTCGTTGGACGGAGCGCAGAGAGATCCCGATCTGCGCGGCAACCGCGCGCCCGGTCCAGTGGGTGACCTCACCGACCGGCTCCGAACAGGTCAGCGCGAGCACCTCCGCCACGATGCGCGTGGGATGAGGCGGTGTGCCGGGCGGCCGGGTTTTATCGCGCAGCAGGCCGTCGACGCCTTCCTCGCCGTAGCGCTGCTGCCAGCGCCAGA
Source organism: Methylobacterium planeticum (assembly GCF_008806345.1). Classification (GTDB taxonomy): domain Bacteria; phylum Pseudomonadota; class Alphaproteobacteria; order Rhizobiales; family Beijerinckiaceae; genus Methylobacterium; species Methylobacterium planeticum. The sequence goes on from NZ_VZZJ01000078.1 coordinate 839, forward strand.
CTGCGGGCCGACTGACGCCAGCCTGGCGGGCCACGTCCTGCACGCTCAGGCGCTCGGCCGAGAGCAGGACGATGCAGGCCCGCAGGATGTGCTTGAGCGGGCGGGATCGATCCCCGGCGATCCCGGCCAGCTGTGATTTGGCGGCATCATCGAGGAGCACACAGACGGT
>NZ_VZZJ01000079.1 GCF_008806345.1 Methylobacterium planeticum
TTGATCCAGACGAAGGGTCTGGCGTGTCGGTTGTGCTCGGCGATGTAGCGCTTGATCGCCGCCTGCAGGTCGACGACGCCGGTGAAGGAGCCTCGTCGCAGCCGGCGGCGCGTGAGCGTCGAGAAGAAGCCCTCGACCGCGTTAAGCCAGGAGGCCGAAGTCGGGGTGAAGTGGAAGGTCCAGCGCGGGTGTCGGGTGAGCCAAGCGCGCACCTTCGGGTGCTTGTGGCTGCCGTAGTTGTCCAGGATCGCGTGGACGAGTTTGCCCGTCGGGACGGTAGCCTCGACCGCGTTGAGGAAGCGGATGAACTCGCCGTGGCGATGGCGCTGCATGCAACGGCCGAGCACGGTGCCTGCCAGGACGTCGAGGGCGGCAAACAGCGTCGTAGTGCCGTGACGGGTGTAGTCGTGCGTCTGGGCTGCTGGATGGCCGGGGGCGGGCGGTCGGTAGGGGCGCGTGCGCTCCAGGGCTTGGATCTGGCTCTTCTCGTCGATGGACAGCACTACCGCGTGGGCGGGCGGGTCCATGTAGAGGCCGACGACGTCCTCGACCTTGGCGGCGAAGGCGGGATCATGCGAGCGCTTGAACGTGCGTAACCGGTGCGGCTGGAGGCGATGGGCCGCCCAGATCCGCTGCACGGCGCGCAACGAGATCCCGACCGCCCGGGCCACGGCGCGGCCGGTCCAATGCGTAACCTCGCCCGGCGGCTCGGAGCAGGTCAGCGCCAGCACCTCGGCCACCGTCTCGGTCGGGTGGGGCGGCGTGCCGGGCGGGCGGGTCTTGTCGCGCAACAGGCCCTCGACGCCCGCCTCGGCGTAGCGCCGCTGCCAGCGCCACACGGCCGGGCGGCTGACACCTGCCTGCCGGGCGATCTCCTGGACGCTTAGGCGCTCGGCCGAGAGCAGGACGATGCGGGCGCGCTGGATGTGCTTGAGGGGGCGCGAGCGGTCGCCGGCGATCGAAGCCAACCGCGCCGCGTCGCCATCATTGAGAAGCACGCACA
>NZ_VZZJ01000008.1:0-164615 GCF_008806345.1 Methylobacterium planeticum
ATGCAGAGATGGATGGCCAGGGCGGCCGGCGGCACGAGCCAGCGGTTGAACCCCGGCTTGGCAACGATGTGCTCGCGCGACAGCCAGCTCGGCGCGGGATGCGCCGACGTACGGATTGCGGTGGTTTCCATGGTGTCCTCCCACGGCGACCGTTGCCCGGTCTTCCGGCCGATGCGGAGGCATAGCAAGGGCGGGCGGCCACGCCTACCGGACCCCACGGCCAGGGCGTGCGTTTCATCCCGGTTGTCACAGGTGATTATTTTGCAAGGACGCCCTGCGTCGGCGTCCGCCGCGGCATGCCGCAATGAAGACCGGGCGTCGAGGGGCAACTGACGCGGTCAGCGCGTCGACGATCTCGTGCCGCCCGTGCGGGTGGACGCGCCGGGGGATCGGAGCCGCCGCATGCGGGAGCCTCAGTGCAGGCCGAGCAGGAGCAGCGGGCCGGTGGTCGCGGCCGACAGGATCATCAGGAGAATGTCGTAGGGCCGCGCACTGAGGCCCCGGATGGCCATCAGGCCGGTGCTCAGCAGGGACACGGCCAGGAGACTGGATTCGGCAAGCATCACGGTGGCACCTCGGGCTTGGCTTGTGGGGGACGGCTCAGCGGGTTTGCAGGAGCGCCATCAGGGCATCGGTTGTCCGCTGCAGGCGCGTCCGGACCCTGCTGGCAGCCGGCGGGATGTCGCACAGGCCCTCGAACAGCAATTCCTCTTGGAAGGCGAACCGGATCAGGACCGCCTCGATGTCGCCGCGGGAGGGGGGCGGGCCGACCTCTCCTCGAGATTGGTCACGGTGCCACGCGAAGGCGAACGTCCCGGCATCGGCAAACCTCGTCGGCAGAGTCCCGGCGCCCGCCGTCACCGGCAGTCTCGAACTCCTTCGTCTCGCATGGCTGCAGTTAAGTCGTATCGGGTTAATGAAACCCGACCAATTCGCGATTTGCCAGTCATCGAAGGTAAGGGAATGCGCATCCGTAGCAAGTGTACTGGAGATCCGCGCGTATCGATTCGTACCTTGATGCACGCGGGCAAGGCAAAGCTTGCTTTTCGGAGCAGGCGCCCGGAGTGACCATGCTGGGTGAGGCGGGATCGGGTCCCGTGTCGGACCCGTGGGCCTGAGCTAGCGGATCGCCGCCCCCTGCAGGCTCCTCGCGAAGTCGTCCGGCGTGTAGCGCTTCCCGCTGGAATCGCGGATCTGGACGTTCTGCGAGGTCGCGCTGAGCGTCCGCGCCCGCTTCAGGACCTCTCCGACCGATTCGTAGGCTTCGGAGAACGGCCGGCCATTGATTTCGGTAATGATGACGAGTGCCATGGGCGTGCTCCTTGGGGCAGCGGCCCTGTGACGGAAGAACGCCGCTCCGCGCCGAACTGATCCGCAGGCTCATGCTCCGCCCGCCGCAACCTGCGGGTTCCCTGCGTGGCACCGGCGAAGCCTGCCCACGGGGCGGCGCAGAGGCCGCGAGGCGGGGCGGCTACGTCATCTTTTCCCAGACGAGGGTCAGGACTTCCGATTTCCCCTCCTGGACGGACATCCGCGGCATCGTCGTGAAGACGAGCTTGCCGTCCCGGACCTCGATATCCCGGGTAACGCTGTTTCCGGTCCAGAATTCGTTCCAGGATGTATCGATCTCGTGCATCACCGAGTTGCCGCTCAGCGAAGAGGTGCCGGCATAGGCCCACATGGCGCGAAACAACCGGACGCGGTCGGCATCCCTCAATCTCGTGGCGTCGCCGACATTCGGGCGGTCGTTGCTGGTCGCGACCGCGATCACACGCCCATCCGGTCGGCCGTTCCGCGGCCGTCCCGCGCGGCGTACGGGACCGCACCGGATCTGGAAGTGTTGATGGTTTCTGGAGTATGTCTTTCCCTGCGTTGCTGGGGCTTGTCAATCGATGTCTGGCTTTGTACCTCAGATTAGCCTGACTTTATCGTTGATGCTGCTGCAATTTGTATTCGCCTTTATTTTGGCGTGGATCGCCAGCTAGGCCGAGATTGCGCCCGAGGTCTGCTCCGGGCTGGTCTCAAGCGGCATCACGCATCAACGTCAAATCAGCACCGATGCTGGTCGAGAGCGAACAATTACGCCGGGAGAACGCTTCCACATGTCACAACGCGTCGTTGCTGATGATCTTTATCCGCCACAGGTCCGCCGAGCTCTTGCCGATTGTGCCGACGGTGCACGCATCTCTACGCTCAAGGCCGAGGAATACCTGAAGCTTGCAAAGGGCGAGCGCGATGATTCGGTCTACGAGGCGTGCCGCTCGATGCACCGCTTCTACAATTCGATGCACGCGTTCTTCCTCGAGGAGGAGCGCATGATCGTCGGCGCCATGCGCTCTCGGGAGGGCGCCGCCGCGGCGGCCTGAGAGGCCGTTGCGCGCCCCGCAGGCGCGACCAGCCCGACCCTCAACCCTCAGCACGAGACCATGACGGAGCGCCCGGTTTGCGGGGGGACCATCGCGCCCCGCGGCCGGTGTTGCCGCTGTCGTTGCGCAAACGCAGGCAGGCCGCCCCGCGGGCGCGCCTCAGGCCGCCTTCTCGCGAAGCTGCGAAACCCCCTTCCAGGCCGGGACGAGGACGTGGCTCGTCACCGGGATCAGCAGGCCGCCGACGACGAGCCCGACGAGGCCCGAACCCGCCGCGGTGACGAACCACGCGACGATGCCGCCGGCCGGAGACACCGCATCCGCGGCCCACGCGCCCGCCTCGTGAATGGCGTGGCCGAGCCAGGGCAGCCCGTAGGCCTCCAGGCCGTGCACTAGGATGCCACCGCCGACCCAGATCATCGCCGCCGTGCCCACGATCCCGAGGAGCTTCAGGAAGACCGGCATGCCCTTGACCAGGGCGCGGCCGAAGCCGCGGATCAGGCGGCCGAGGACGGCGGGGGCGGTGCTCCTCGCCATGGCGACGCCGGCATCGTCGGCCTTCACGATCAGGGCGACGCAGCCGTAGACCGCGACCGTGATCCCGATCGCCACGATCGCCAGCACCACCTCCTTGGTCCAGAACCCGCCCTCCGGCACGGCCGCCAGGGTGATCGCCATGATCTCGGCCGAGAGGATGAAATCGGTCTTGATCGCGCTCGCCACCCGGCGATCCTCGAGGGCCTGCCCGCTCTCCGCGCCGGCCTCGATCTGCGCCTCGTGGGCGTGGGCCTGATGCGGGACCAGGGCCTCGTAGACCTTCTCGGTCCCCTCGTAGCAGAGGTAGGCGCCTCCGAGCATCAGCAGCGGCGTGATGGCCCAGGGTGCCAGGGCCCCGAGCGCCAGGGCGCCCGGCAACAGGAACATCAGCTTGTTGCGCAGTGAGCCCGCGGCGATTCGGCCGACGATCGGCAATTCACGCTCGGCCGCGAAGCCCACTACGTAGCGAGGGGTGACCGCGGCGTCGTCGATGACGACGCCCGCCGCCTTGGCGCCGGCCCGGGCCGCCTGCCCGCCGACGTCGTCGAGGGAGGCCGCCGCCATCTTGGCCAAGGCCGCGACGTCGTCGAGGAGCGCGATCAATCCGATGCTCACGGGAAACCCTTCTCCTGCCGCCCACCCGCGCAAGCCCGGCTGTCCGGCCGCAGATCGCTCGCAGGAAAGACGGATGGGAGCGGGATTTGATCCGGGCGCCCCGACGCCTGGATGCGGCCGGGGACGCGAGACCGTCCGCCGCGGTCCGCGCGCCTCAGGCCGCCGCGGTCTGCTCGGCGGCGAGCCAGGAGGCGGAGAGCTGCAGGGAGGCGGTCATCACGACCTGATCCGCCTGGTTGCGCACGGCGATCCGCAGGTGCTGCCCGAGATAGCGCTGCGGGTGGTCGGCCGCGATCTCGCAGAGGGCCTCGAGCGCTTTTCGCGAGACCGCGTCCTTGTCAGGACAATCCGCTCCCTCGTCGTCATGAGTCGTTAATGAAGAGCCAAGGAAGTCAAAGAAGTATCGGGCCATGGGATGACCTCTCACGATTGATTCGTGCTGGGACGGGGATTGTGCGAGACGGCCCGCTGGGCCGGGTGTGGGATTCACTGTATGATCAACAATGCAGTTGAACGCAATATCCCCAAGAGGTACGTCGGAGTACCTTGAGGCTAGCGGGCGGCGCTCTGCAACAGTCTAGAATACTCAGTCCTGGCCGGAAAATCGTTCAGGCGGCAACATCTTGAGCCCAACTCCTCAACCGCCCTTGCGGCGGTGAAACAGGCGCCATCCCACCTGCACGGCATCGCGTCGCGTGCTGAAAGGCACCGCTGTGCCTTTGCAGCCACGCTTGGTCCGCGGCCGGATCGCGACCGGTGATTCCGTCAGAGCCAGTCCGTCGCCGTCGTACGGGCGATGATGGGCGCGAAGGCGTGCATCAGCGTCCGGTCGAGTTCCCCCCGCATCCCCGTCATCACGGTGACGGCCTCCGTGATGCCGAGGGGCGCCCGGTAGGCGCGGCGCTCGGTCAGGGCCGAGAAGATGTCGCAGATCGTCACGATGCGCACGAGGTCGGTGATCGCGGACCCCGCGAGCGCGTCCGGATAGCCGCTCCCGTCGAGCTTCTCGTGGTGATGGCGGACCACGTCGATGATCTCGGGCTCGAAGCCGCCCTGGGCGATGAGGAGGTCGGCCCCGAGGGCGGCGTGGTCGCGCATCAGCGCCATCTCGTCCCGGGTCAAGCCCCCGGGCTTGTTCAGGATCGCGGCCGGGATCTTGGACTTGCCGATGTCGTGCAGGAGCGCTGCCTTGGTGAGGCGATGGTGGTCGTCGCGGCTGAGGGCGATCTCGTTGCCGAAGGCCGCCGCGTAGCCGGCCACGCTCAGGGTGTGCTGGTAGACCTGCGCGTCGTGCTTCCAGATGATCTCGAGCCAAGCCCGGATGCCGGTCTCCGAGATCGCGTCGAGCACCGTCTCGGTGCCGCGGTCGGCCTCGGCCGGCCTCAGGGGGGCACCGGCGGCCGCAGTGAAGAACATGTCCGTCACGACGCCGGTGGCCGCCACCGCCCGCGCTTCGAGGCGCTGCGCCTTCGCGGAGCAGGCCCTCGCCGCTACGGTGATCATCTCCAGGACCTTGGCGAGGATCGTGTCGCGCGGGGTCGTGGCTGGCAGCACGCGGTGATTCTCGGGGAGGTCCCCGGTGCGGCCCTCGCGCATCCAGGCATTTCGCAGGAGAGTCAGGCAGGGCACCGCCCCCGCGCTAGTGCGCTGCGTCAGGGCGGCGATCGCCGCGGCATTGTCCGGCCGGGCCTCGTCGACATCGACGATGACGAGAAGGGGACGCTCCTCCGGCAGGCTCGCGCCGGGGGGCAGGCACGTGCAGGTCACCATCCGCTCGACGCCGCTCGCCAGGCCCCGCATCTGCGCCTGCCGATCGGTGATGAGGAGAACGAAGGAATCCTGCATCATCGCCAGCGATCGGGCCCAATCGTGAGCCAAGTGCCAGTGCCCCTTCGCTCGGTAAACGTCGGCCTGACTCTACCGGAAAATTTGTAAGGCAATCGTTTCCGTCTGGTTCATGACGAGTACCGCCCTGCGTCGTCCAGGGCGAAAGCATGATTTGAGGATAGCCCTCCCCATGTCCCGGAAAAGAGGCCCTTGCTCGAAACAGAGTCGTCGTCGCGATCTCGGGCAGGTCTGCCTTCAACGCTTGTAACTGCGCAGGTTGCAATCACGCTGTCCGGTCGACGACCCAGGGTGCCGTCGTAAAGCTTGGGGTTTACGAGGGATTAGCGAATTCACGCGATCTTGCGCGACATGACGATGCTCTTGCACACCATCGATCCCGTCCGGGATGTCTTCGAGTTCAGCACGGGCCCGCAGGAGCAGGTCGCCGCGTCCGCCGACGCGGCGATCCTCCCGGGCCAGGAGCGGAGCGATCCGATGTGGAGCGGCCGCGCCTTCCGGCGCCGCCTGCTGCACTGGGCGGCCGCCCAGGTCGCGGCGACGGCCTGCCTCACCACCTGCGTCGCCTACGCGATGGCGCCCGCGGCTCTGAAGCCCCTGCCGGAGCCGTTGACCTACGCCCTGCGCCTGAGCGGTGAGAGCGCGCCGCCGGCTCCGCTCCCGGCCTCCTTGAACGACGGCTTCCGGCTGCGCCTGAGCTTCGTCGACGCGGGCGAGTGAGGCGCGGCGCCGAGGGGGCACCGCCCTCGCGTCGAGCAGCGTCAGGACGACGAGCGATCACCGAGCGCCCCGCGGACCTTCCGGTCCACGGGGCGCTCGCATTCATTCGGCGGCGATCTGCGTCGGCACCACCGAGGAGACGCGGGCGGCGCAGAACTTGAACTCCGGGATCTTGCCCATCGGATCGAGCGCCGGGTTCGTCAGGAGGTTGGCGGCGGCCTCCGCGTAGCAGAACGGCATGAAGATCATGCCGACCGGCACGTCGCGGTCGGAGCGGACCTTGACGTTCACGGCGCCGCGCCGGGTCTCGAGGCGCATCGTGTCGCCGGGCTCGAGCCCGAGCCGGTGCAGCTCGCGCGGCGCCATGAAGGCCATGGCCTCGGGCTCCAGCGCGTCGAGGATTCCGGCGCGCCGCGTCATCGAGCCGGTGTGCCAGTGCTCCAGCACGCGGCCCGTCGAGAGCACCATCGGGTACTCGGTGTCGGGGATCTCATCCGGGGGCACGATGTTGGCGGGCACGATCTTGGCGCGCCCGCTCTCGGTCGGGAAGCCGGCGTAGAAGATGATCTCGTTGCCGGGCTTGTCCGGCGCGTCGACCGGGTAGGTGACGGCGCCCTCGCGCTCCAGGCGCTCCCAGGTGATGTTGTTCAGGGACGGCATCACCTGCGCCATCTCGTTGAAGATGTCGGCCGGGCCCTTGTAGGTCCAGGACAGCCCCATCCGGTTGGCGAGCTCCTGGATGATCCACCAATCCTGGCGCGCCTCGCCGGGGGGCGGCACGACGGGCCGGGCGATCTGCACGCGCCGGTCCGTGTTGGTGAAGCTGCCCGCCTTCTCGGCGAAGGCCGAGGCGGGAAGCACCACGTCGGCGTGGAAGGCCGTCTCGGTGAGGAAGAGATCCTGCACCACGAGGTGGTCGAGCATCGCCAGGGCGTGGCGGGCGTGGTTGAGGTCGGGGTCCGACATGGCCGGGTTCTCCCCCTCGACGAACATGCCGCGGATCGAGCCGGCATGGATCGCCCGCATGATCTCGACGACGGTGAGCCCCGCCTTGCGGTCGAGGGACTGACCCCAGAAGTTCTCGAACAACTCCCGCACCGCCGCCTTCTCGACGGATTGGTAATCCGGGTAGACCATTGGGATCAGGCCGGCATCGGAGGCGCCCTGCACGTTGTTCTGGCCGCGCAGGGGGTGGAGGCCCGTGCCGGGGCGCCCGATCTGGCCCGTGGTCAGGGCGAGCGCGATCAGGCAACGGGCGTTGTCGGTGCCGTGCACGTGCTGGCTGACGCCCATGCCCCAGAAGATCAGCGAGGCGCGCGAGCGGGCATAGAGTCGGGCGACGTCCCGCAGGGTCTCGGCGTCGATGCCGCAGACGGGCGCCATCTTCTCGGGCGTGAACTCCTGGATGCGCTCCTTCAGGGCGTCGAAGTTCTCCGTGTAGCCGGCGATGTACTGCTCGTCGTAGAGGCCCTCCTCCACGATGACGTTCAGCATCGCGTTCAGCATCGCCACGTCCGAGCCCGGCTTGAAGGCGAGGTGCTTGTAGGCGTGCCGCGACAGGACCTGCCGGCGCGGATCCATGATGATCAGCTTGGCGCCGCGCTCCTTGATGGCGTTCTTGATGAAGGTCGCGGCGACCGGGTGGTTCACCGTCGGGTTCGCCCCGATGACGACGATCACCTCGGCATCGAGGGCCGCCGAGAACGGGGCCGTCACGGCGCCGGAGTTCAGGCCTTCCATCAGGGCCGCCACCGAGGAGGCGTGGCAGAGGCGCGTGCAATGATCGACGTTGTTCGAGCCGAAGCCGAGGCGCACGAGCTTCTGGAAGAGGTAGGCCTCCTCGTTCGAGCCCTTGGCCGAGCCGAAGCCCGCGAGGGCGCGGGGCCCGTGCGTGTCGCGGATCTGCTTCAGGCCGCCCGCGGCGCGCTCCAGGGCCTCCTCCCAGGTCGCCTCGCGGAAATGGGTCCAGGGATTGGCCGGATCGACCTGATCGTTGGCGTCCTTGGCCACGTTGTCGAGGCGGATCAGGGGCTTCGTCAGGCGGTGGGGATGGTGGACGTAGTCGAAGCCGAAGCGGCCCTTGACGCAGAGGCGGTTGTGGTTGGCCGGGCCGTCGCGACCCTCGGCGTAGACGATCGTCTCGTCCTTGACCTTGTAGGAGAGCTGGCAGCCGACGCCGCAATAGGGGCAGAGGCTGTCGACCTCGCGGTCGGGATAGACCGTGCGGGTCTGGTTGTCGTCGAGATAGGCCGCCGGCATCAGGGCACCGGTCGGACAGGCCTGGACGCACTCGCCGCAGGCGACGCAGGTCGACTGGCCCATCGGGTCGTCGAAGTCGAACACCACCTTGGCCTCGGCCGAGCGGTAGGCCATGCCGATGACGTCGTTGACCTGGACCTCGCGGCAGGCGCGGACGCAGAGGTTGCACTGGATGCAGGCGTCGAGATTGACGCTCATGGCCGGGTGGCTGACATCGGCCTCCCAGCGCTCGGAGGCCGGGAAGCGGCTCTCGCTGATCCGGACGTGGTCGGCCTGATGCCAGAAATGCGAATCCGGGTCGTGCGAGGTCTCGCGTGCCGGCTGGTCGGCGACGAGGAGCTCGAGCACCATGGCGCGGGCCTTCTCGGCGCGGTCGCTGTCGGTCTTCACCTTCATGCCGACGCCGGGCACGCGCTTGCACGAGGCCGCGAGCACGCGCTCACCCTCGATCTCGACCATGCAGGCGCGGCAATTGCCGTCCGGCCGGTAGCCGGGATCGGGCTTGTGGCAGAGATGGGGGATATGGTTGCCGAGGCGCTGGGCCACGGCCCAGATCGTCTCGCCGGGCCTCGCCTCGACGGTCTCGCCGTTCAGCTCGAACATCACGCCCGGGATGCCGGCCGGGATGTTCTTGAGGCCGAGGGTGCCGCTCGCGACCGGCCCCGCCTGCCCGCCGGACTTCGATCCTTGCGCGTCAGAGCCGCCGGACTGCGCGCCCGCGCCTTGACCGCCAGCATCCTGCGGGCCCGTCGGCGCCTTGACCAGGGGATCGGTGCCGCTCGGGTTGCTGTTCTGGGTGCCGCTGCTCATCAGGTTTCGCTCCCACTCCCGGGTTGGCCCCAGGGAGCCCTCTGTCTTCATGGACCGCCGCGGACGGCGGCCTTGGGTCGGGCGACGTCGCTCGTGGTCCCGCCTACTCGGCCGCCATCGGGCGCGGGGCCGGGAACAGGTCGGGGAAGTACTTGATCACGCTCGACAGCGGGTTCGAGGCCGCCTGGCCGAGGCCGCAGATCGAGGCGTCGCGCATGCATTGCGAGAGCTCCCCGAGGAGTTCGGTGTCCCAGATGCCGTTCTCCATCAGCATCCGGGCCTTCTGGGTTCCCGAGCGGCAGGGCGTGCACTGCCCGCAGGACTCGTCCTCGAAGAAGCGCATCAGGTTGAGCGCCGCGCCCTGGACGTCGTCCCGGTCGGACAGGATCACGACGGCGGCCGAGCCGATGAAGCAGCCGTACTTCTCGAGGGTCCCGAAATCGAGCGGGATGTCTCCCATCGCGGCCGGCAGGATGCCGCCCGAGGCGCCGCCCGGCAGGTAGGCCGCGAAGCTGTGGCCCTCGGCCATGCCGCCGCAATGCTCGTCGATCAACGCCTGCACGGTGATGCCGGCCGGCGCGAGCTTCACGCCCGGCTCCTTCACCCGGCCCGAGACCGAGTAGGATCGCAGGCCGACGCGGCCGTTGGCGCCGTGGCTCTTCCACCACTCCGCCCCGCGCTCGATCAGGTCGCGCACCCAGAACAGGGTCTCGACGTTGTTGATCAGCGTCGGGCGGCCGAACAGGCCGACCTGGAACGGGAAGGGAGGCTTGTGCCGCGGCAGCCCGCGCTTGCCCTCGAGGGATTCGATCAGCGAAGATTCCTCGCCGCAGATGTAAGCCCCCGCGCCGCGGCGCAGATGGAGCCGCGGACCGCCCGGGGGAAGCTTGGCGATCTCGCGGGCCAGGATCTCGCGGGCGATCGGGTACTCGTCGCGGATGTAGAGGTAGACGTCGTCCGCCTCGACCACGTGGGCGCCGATCAGCGTGCCCTCGAGGAAGCGGTGCGGATCGGTGTTGAGATAGAGTTGGTCCTTGAAGGTGCCGGGCTCGCCCTCGTCGCCATTGACCGCCATCAGGCGCGGCCCCGGCTCGCCGCGGACCGAGCGCCACTTGCGGCCTGTCGGGAAGCCCGCGCCGCCGAGGCCCCGGAGCGACCCGTCGTCGAGGACCTGCAGGACGTCGTCCACCGTGAGATCGCCCGCGCGCAGGCGTCCCAGGGTCTCGTAGCCGCCGCCCGCCACGTAGGCGTCGTAATCGACATAGTCCGGCACATGCGCGTGGGTGTCGCCAGCCTCCACGGCGGCCTTGACGCTCGCGACGTCCGCCCGATGCAGGAAGTTATGGCCGACCTCGACCGCGGGGGCGTGGTCGCAGAGACCAACGCAGGGCGCCCGCACCACGCGCACGCCCGCCCCGAGCTCCGCCTGGAGCGCGGCGAGGAGCGGCTCGGCCCCGTGCATCGCGCAGGTGATGCTGTCGCAGACGCGCACGGTGAGGGCGGGGATCGCGGTGTCGCCCTCCTTCACCACGTCGAAATGCGCGTAGAAGGTCGCGGTCTCGAACACCTCCGCGAAGGCGAGACCCATCTCGTCGGCAAGCGCGCCGAGATGGGCCGCGCTGATCTGCCCATGGGTGTCCTGGATCAGGTGCAGGTACTCGATCAGGAGATCGCGCTGGCGCGAGGCGCCGCCGAGCAGCGTTTCGATCTCGACCTTGGCTGTCGGATCGACCTGACGGCCCTTCGGCACCGGTCTCGCCCGGTCGCGTCCACGGCCTGGATGGTCGAACCGCTGGACGCGGGAGATATCGTGCTGGCTCATCCCGCCACTCTAATCACTGGCATACAAAATACAAGTTTCAGCAAGGTCGCGACTCTGGGGTCTCGTGACGCCGAAGCGCGCCGTTGCATTGTGCAGTGCAGAAAAACCGTTCCATCACGCTGAACGTTTTCTGCCCGGCGGCATAGCACGTGTTTTCAGGTGCGAGAAGTTTCCGACGAACCGCCTCCGAGGATCTTTAAGGATGCGGTCGCATGCCCGCCGCATCTTCAGGATTACGGCAATGCTGCAATATTTCCTTTTGCGGTGCCAAAAATCCGGCACGATGATGCAGGATTTCGGGCCGATATCGCTCGAAGAGGAGTTTAGAAGGGTTGAAACGTGCGAAACGGGCACGTGCGAACGATAGAATTTTAATTCGCACGCCCTCCCGGCTGACCGTCAGGGCCGGTTCCGGCTTCTCACAAGCCCGTTTGGCCCGTCAGGCCAGACTTTCGCGAATGCCTGGTCCCACCGCTGCGCATACGTCCGGTGTTGGAAAATCCGGGTCGTAGTGTTCGGGTCGAACTTGCCGTCACTGGCCACCGAACGAGCGCAGCGGACGGCCGGCTTCGGAGCGGTAGGCCATGTCGGCATGCCCCGAGGCATCCGTCGTGACGAGGCGCGGCCCCGCAACGGCCTCGAGGGCGAGTTCGAAGGCGTCGAGGCTCCCGTTCACAGCCTCGATCCTGGATGGATCGAGTGCCCCTTCCGGAAGGTCGAGGGCGGCGAGATCCGTCCGGACGCGGCTGGTCAATTCGGGGGTGAGCGGTGGCTTCGTGTCTGCCGCGTAGGCGCTCGCGATGATCGCGGCCCAGGACGTCTCGGCTCGGGCAGGCTGACCCGTCATATGCTCATGCTCCCCTCAGGCTCCGCGACCGACCGTGCCGACAGGATGCGGCCGGTCATTCGGAAGATCCCTCAACGCCGGAAGGCGAGGGGTTGATCCGCGAAGCTGCCGGAAGGAGCAACCAGGTGCTCGATGTCAGGCAGACGATCGGCAGATTATTCGATCGTATCCCGTAGGACCTGAGACTGCCGATCTTACATTGTGCAGTGCAACTAAAGAAAAACGCGCCCCTGGGGGAGGGCGCGCTGAAGGTAGTCCCATGTCTCAGGAAGGACGAATCGATGCTAACATCACAGTATACCAAATACCAGAGTGTCGGACCGCGAATCTCTTGGGATTTGCTGCCCTGTCCGTGCGCCGGCCCGTTACGACCCTGAACGCGCGGGACGTGCCGCAACCGGGACATTCGCCCAATGCCACGACGCCTTCGGATGCCTGGACGGTGCCGATCTCGAACCCACGTCGCGCGCGCCGGCTCAGGCGATGCCCGCGTAGCGACCCGCGGGGCTCAGATCCTTGCTGTCGCCCGCCGCTTGCGAGGCCTCGGTGAGGTGATCGGCCAGCATGACGAGGAGCAGCGCCTGCAGGCTGGCGCAGGCGAGGAAGGCGGCGGACAGGGTGAGGATCATGGTGGGCTCCCGGAGAGCATGTTGCGATGCAATGGATCGCATGGTGCCCTGCAGTATGGAATGCCAAACACCACATGCCATTCATGTGCGAGCCGCATAGGGCGCCGTTCCGGAGCGCCCTGCATGAGATGAGCGCATGGCGTTCGGCGGGGCAGTTCGCGCTGCCCTGATCGGAAATGTTTGCGATCCGGAGTGGGCCAGCGTTCCGAAACGATCCGGCACCCCGCCGCTTCGAAGCGATATCGACGAGAGATCAGCCAGAGACCAAGGTCCGGCAGATCGACCGCAGACAAGCCGGATCACCACGTCTCGTACCCGGCGATCGATGCGCCGCGGCGTGTCCCGAGCGATCGGCAGGGGCTGCTGCGAAAGGCTACTCGAGGTAGTCGCCGTACTGGTGCACGTGCGCCGCGAGACCAAGGCCGTGCTCGCGCACGAGGCGCTCGGCGAGATCGTCCCTGCGGGCCTCCAGCGCCTTGATGATCTGCACATGCTCCCTGATCGACTTCTCGGCCCGCTCGCCCTGGCGCAGGGCGGTGTTGCGGATGCCGCGCACATGCATCAGCAGGTTGCTGGAGAGGTCCTGAATCACCTCGCACTGTCCGAGCGAGATGATGGTCTGGTGGAAGCGGATGTTGGCGTCCGAGTACTCATCGATGTGCTCGGAGGGCTTGCCCTCGTAGAACTCGGGGAAGATCTCCCGCAGGGATTTCAGCTGCGCATCGGTCGCGCGCTCGCAGGCCAGGCGCGCCGCCATGCTCTCCAGCGCCGCCCAGGCGTGGATCATGCCGACGATCTCCTTCTTGGTCTTCTTGATCACGAACACGCCGCGTCGCGCCTCGGAGCGGACGAAGCCCTCCTGCTCCAGCACGGTCAGCGCCTCGCGCACGGGGGTGCGGCTGACGCCGAGATCCTGCGAGAGCTTGCGCTCGTCGAGACGCACCTCGTCGGGGCGTCCGTAGATGTCCATCTTGGTGATCGCCGCCTTGAGCGCCTCGTAGGCGAGCGTGCGCAGGCTGGAGCTGGCCACGATCGGCGTAATACTGAACTGGTCGCTCTTCACCATCACATCACCCAATAACCGTTCCGAGCCTCGCTCCGGTTCACGCCCAAGCCTCGGTCGCCGAGACCTAGCGCAAAGCTGCCCCGACTCCTAGCCGTCGGGCTGCCCGCGGCGCATCCCGCTGTGGTCGGCGGACCGTTCCGGCCGGGCCAGCGGTTCCGCCGCAAGGAGTGCGCGCCAAGTTTATGAAGAAATATTGGTATACCAGATACCCAATGTCAAACGACCCTGATCGCCCCAGCAGGATTGAGTGTGAAACGGGCGCTGTCTCCGGCGCGACGCGCCTTCAGCCGCCCAGGATCGTGCCCTGGCTCAGGGCGCCGGATTGCGCGAGCTCGGCCGCCGAGACCTTCTTGCCGCCCTCGAGCTTCAGCTTGAAGATCTCGATCTGACCGCCCTGCGCGGTGACGCGGATCGACTGCTCGCCGACCTCCGTCACCTCGCCGATCTTGCCCCTGACGGCGCCGATGGTGCGCACCGAGTGCTTGCGGGCATCGAAGATCTGCAGCTTCTGGCCGTTCAGGGTCGTCCAGGCGCCCGGCGCCGGATTGGCGGCCCGGATGATGTTGTAGATGTGATCGACGTGGTTCGCCCAGTTGATCGCGGATTCGCGGGCGCGGAACCAACCCTCGTAGCTCGCCGCCGCCTCGTCCTGGGCGATCTCGACGTGCCGGTCGGTCACCACGAGGTCGGCCGCCTCCAGCATCGCCTCGACGCCGAGGGGGAAGAGCCGGTTGAAATAGACCTCGCCGATCGTGTCGTCGGGCGCGATCTCGCAGGTCTTCTGCAGGATCACCGGGCCCTCGTCGAGGCCGTCGGTCGGGCGGAAGATCGACAGCCCGGTCCCCGTCTCTCCCTTGGCGATCGGCCAGTTGATCGAGGAAGGGCCCCGATATTTCGGCAGCAGGGAGGGGTGATACTGGATGGTGCCGTGGGTCGGGATGTTGACGAAGCTCTGCGGCGCGAACTGCAGCACGTAGGCCATGATGCCGAGATCGGCGTTCAGGCTCCGCATCGCCTCCTCGGCCTCGGCGCTCTTCAGGCTCGGGAACTGGAAGACCTGCAGGCCCTTCTCCAGCGCGGCGACCTTGAGCACGTCCGGCCGCGCGCCTTCCTTCTCGGGGGCGCAGAACACGCCGGCGACCTCGTCGCCCCGCGCCAGGAAGGCCTCGAGCACGGACTTGCCGAAATCCTGCTGACCGATGAATGCGATGCGCATGAAGGGCTCCGAACCTGTTCGGGTGTGACCGGCGGACGGTGGAAACGCCGACGGTCCGGGGCGCCGCGGGCGGCCCCGGAATCCAGACACTCAGGCAAAGCAGGCTGGAGCGCCACCCGTGGTCTCGATTCCGGGCCCGGCCGAGGCACCCCGGAACGACGGGATCGCGGCGGCCTCCGGTCCGGGGACCGGGGGCCGCGAAGGATCACTCGGCGGCGATCTTCTGCACAGCCCCGATGGCGCCGGAGCCGGAGATCTCGAGGATCTCCTCGTCGGTGTACTTGAGGACGTCGCGCAGGATCTCGTCGTTGTGCTCGCCGAGCAGCGGCGAGCGCGCCACCTCGGAGGGGCTCGCCGAGAGCTTGATGGGGTTGCCGACCGTCAGGTACTTGCCGCGCGTCGGATGATCGACCTCGACCACCGTCCCGGTCCGGCGCAGCGCGTCGTCCTCGGCGATCTCCTTCATGGAAAGGATCGGACCGCAGGGGATGTCGTACTCGTTGAGGATGTCCATCGCCTCGAACTTAGTCTTCGTCATCGTCCAGGCTTCGATGCGGGTGAAGATCTCGTTGAGGTGCGGCAGGCGCGCCTTCGGGGTCGCGTAGTTCGGGTCCGACTTCCAGCCCGGCTCGCCGATGATGTCGCAGATCGGCTCCCAGACCGCGGCCTGGGTGATGAAGTACAGGTAGGCGTTCGGATCGTTCTCGTGGCCCTTGCACTTCAGGATGCGGCCGGGCTGGCCGCCGCCGGAATCGTTGCCCGCGCGCGGGGTGGCGTCGCCGAAGGGCACGCCCTCGCCGAACTGGCTGTACTCGTGGAGCGGGCCGTGGGCCAGGCGCTGCTGGTCGCGCAGCTTCACCCGGCAGAGATTGAGCACGCTGTCCTGCATGGCGCAGTCGACGCGCTGGCCGAGGCCCGAATGGGTGCGGTGGTAGAGGGCCGTGACGATGCCGAGAGCGAGGTGGAGGCCCGTGCCGGAATCACCGATCTGGGAGCCCGTCACCATCGGGAGGCCGTCGCGGAAGCCCGTGGTCGAGGCCGAGCCGCCGGCGCATTGCGCGACGTTCTCGTAGACCTTGCAATCCTCGTAGCGGCCGGGGCCGAAGCCCTTCACCGAGGCCAGGATCATGCGCGGGTTGGCCTCGTGGATCTTCTCCCAGGTCAGGCCCATGCGGGCGAGGGCGCCGGGAGCGAAGTTCTCGACGAGGACGTCGCACTCCTTCACGAGGCGCCAGAGCACCTCCTTGCCCTTGGGGTTCTTCGAATCGAGGGTGATCGAGCGCTTGTTGTGGTTCAGCATCGTGAAATAGAGGCTGTCCACGTCCGGGATGTCCTGGAGCTGCTGACGCGTGGCATCGCCGGCTCCGGGACGCTCGACCTTGATCACGTCGGCGCCGAACCAGGCCAGAAGCTGGGTGCAGGTGGGGCCGGATTGCACGTGCGTGAAGTCGAGGATCTTCACGCCTTCGAGAGCCTTGTCCATGGGTTACTCTCAGTCCTGAACGAGTGAACGGGATGCCGGCGCCACGCCCGGTCTTCGGGCTTGCGGGGCGTCGCACGGCAGGTCGGCGGTGACCAGGGCGGGGCCCGGCGCGTGGTAGGCGGTATATCCTATGACTTATACATCGTCTGGTTTCAGGTGCCAGACGTCGGCCCGCACGGGGATATTCGGGATCGCGGCGCATTCGGACCGGTCGCGTAGCCCGATCCTGGGCCTGTCGCGGATGCTGCGGCGCGGCGCGTCCGCGGCGGCGCGCGCCCGGACGCGGAATTCCTGTTCCATGGCCATTTCCTCCGGTTCGCACGCGCGATGGCCTCGCGCGGCGTCGTGTGCGCGCCGCGTCGATTCGACGTCGTCCGCGTGGGTCTCAAGCATCGGGGAGGGCCTGGCGGGTTCGTCAGACCCGCGCGAGGGCAGCCTCGTGCGTCTGGCCGGGCGCGCTCGATCCTGCGGCAAGACGCTCGCGAAGGCCCCGCCCGGTCGGCCCATCGAGCGCGGCGCAAACCGGAAAGCCGGTTCGCGCACGATCGAAATCTGGCATACCAGATACCAAGTGTCAAATCTGAAATTTGTCACTGCAGCGCTTCCGCCCGGCGCCGCGCGAGTGTCGCTGAAAATGCGCGCAAGATCGAGGCGCGGCGCCACCGGTCCGGACACATCGACGGCGGCGGACCCCTCGGGATCCGCCGCCGCAGGGTCGGCTGCTCCTGGAAAAGGCGAGGCCGGGGGCCGGGGTCAGGCCGCCCGGGCGGAGTTCGGACTGAGCACGGCCCCGGCGGGCTCGGCCGTCAGATAGCGAGTGCGCAGGGGCTTCAGCACGAACAGGGCGAGCATCGCCGCCACCGCGTTGAGGCCGATCACCATCGCGAACACCGCCGACCAGCCATAGGCGGTGGAGACCAGGCTCGCGAAGGGCACGAGGAACGAGGCGGTGCCCTTGGCGGTGTAGAGCATGCCCGCGTTGGTGGCGGCGTATTTCGACCCGAACGTGTCGCCGCAGGTCGCCGGGAACAGCGAGTAGATCTCGCCGAACACGCCGAAATACACGGCTGTCGCCAGGATGAAGACGATCGGGCTGTGCCCGTTCGAGATCAGCAGGATCACCGCGAGGGCCGCGATGCTGAAGGCGATGAACATGGTGTTCTCGCGGCCGATATTGTCCGAGACGTAGCCGAAGAAGGGGCGCCCGAACCCGTCGAAGATGCGGTCGAGGGAGATCGCGAAGGTAAGCGCCGCCATCTGGAAGCCCAGCATGCTGACGGGAACGTCCGCGACCTCGAAGTCGTGGGCAATCGGCCCGATCTGTGCCGCCGCCATCAGGCCGCCCGCCGCCACCATCACGAACATGGCGTACATCACCCAGAAGACCGGGGTGCGCACCGCCTCGCGCGGCGTCCGGTCGAACTGGGCCTGGGGCAGGCGCAGGGTCTTGCGCTGCACCGGCGCGGCCACCGAGGGCTTGCGCAGGAAGAAGGAGAGCAGGATCACCACGCCGCCCTGGATGATCCCGAAGGTCAGGAAGGCCGTCTGGTAGCCGCTCGCGGCGATCATCTTGGCGATCGGCACCACGGTGAGCGCCGCGCCGGCGCCGAACCCGGCGGCGGTGGCGCCCGCCGCGAGGCCGCGCCGGTGCGGGAACCACTTGAGCGCGTTGCCGACGCAGGTGCCGTAGACCGAGCCTGCCCCGATGCCGCCGATCACCGCCGCGAGATAGAGCAGCGGCAGGGACGACGCGTAGGCGTCAAGGATCCAGGCGAGCCCGATCATGACGCCGCCGAAGCAGACCACGATGCGCGGGCCGTACTTGTCGACGAACCAGGCCTCGATCGGCACCAGCCAGGTCTCGGTGGCGACGAAGAAGGTGAAGGCCAGCTGGATGGCCGCGCGGCCCCAATGGTACTGGGCGTCGATCGGATCGACGAAGAGCGTCCATCCGTATTGCAGGTTGGCGATCATCGCCATGCAGAGCACGCCGAGGGCGAGCTGGCGCCACTTGGCCGACGGTGGATCCTGACGTTCCATCCCTGATTCCTTTTTTGGCGACCCGGGGGCCGTTCCCGCAAGGATGGAACAATCGTCTCTGGTATGCAATATTCCAAACACGCATCTGATGCGTTTTTAATCCACTCCCTCCGAAAAAGATTTGGTGCCAGGAGTCCGGCACCTCTCCGAAACATCCATCGCAGGCCGACACGGCCCTCCACCTTCCGGACCCGAACCATGAACATTCCCGCAGTCCTGGTCCTGCAGAGCGTCCCCTTCGCCGGTCTCGCCATCGCCCAGACGGAGCGTGGCCGCGACGAGCTCACCGTCCTGCTGGTGGTCGCGCTCGGCCTGCTGTCGTCGCTGATCGCGTTCTACCCGGATGGTTCGGAGGCCTCGCGCATCATCCTCGACACGATCAGCCGGGCCTACCAGAGCTGAGGCTCCCGCTCGCCGGACGGGTCCCGCGAAGTCTCTGACGAGGGTTCGGGCCGCGCGATGTTGCGATGAACTCCGGCACGGATCCCCCGAGACCTGCCGGATCGGGGCGGAGCGGGTCTTGGCAGGCAGGCCTTCGCGGTCCATTCTTGCCGCAAGAGCCGGTCAGACCGGCCGAAACTTGGAGGTTCGCCCATGCTTGCCAGCAGCCGCTTGGTAAAATCCGCCTGGATTGCGGTCGAGGTGACCCGGGAGCGCGCCGAGCGCGTCCTCGTGGTCGAGACCTACATCGCGGTCAGCCCGCTCGAGCAGAACTACGACGCCGGCCAGTACGAGAAGGTGGTCGCCTGCGTCCGCAGCGTCCTCGAGAAGAACCCCGATATCGACCGCGCCTCGATCCTGAGCATGCACCGCAGTTCCGGCTGCGCCAGCCTGTTCCGGGCGGAGCCGGCCGCCGCCTGAGCCGCATCGCCGCGCGCCTCCGGGGTGCGAAGGGTGGGGATCGCGGCACGCTTCAACGGACAGGCGAGGGCCGATGCCGGTGACGAGCGCGACGACGGAGCATGAGACGTCCGACCTCGGCCCCTGGCGGCCGGGCATCGAATCCGCGCTGCCGCGGGCTTACCTGCCCCTCGCCACGATATACCGGCCGGAAAACGTCTCGACCCGCCTCGAGGACGCTCTCGAGCTCGGCAGCTTCTCCGGCCTGCCCCTGCAGGATCTCGCGGCCTTCCGGCCCGAACGCCTCGCCGTGCACGAGCTTCTGATCCGCGTGATGGCGGATCTCTCGGTGCCGGTGGGCGAGAAATACGCCGATCTCGGCGTCAATTTCCGCCGCATCGTCACGACGATCCTGTCGGATTTCATCACCCCGCACGCCCCCGAGATCAGCCGCAGCTTCGAGGCGGTGCGGAGTGAGGCCGAGGCGCTTCTGGAGCGCGAGATCGCCGCCATCCTGTCGCCCGGCCCGGCACCCGCGCCGGACATCCGGAGGGGTTCGTCCTGGCGCGCCTGGCTCGGTCTCGGGGACCGCGCCCCGCCCCCCGTCGCGCCGGTGCGCGAGAGCCTGGAGGAGCGGGCGCAGCGCCACATCGCGGAATGGCGCGCGCGGGAGGCGGCGGATGCGGGCTCCCTCGCGGCCGCGGCCGCGGCGGCCCTTCAGCGCGTCGTCTCGGCGATCATCCGCCACCGGGGCAAGCTCATCGGAGACGCTGCGCTGCTGCGCTCGCTCGCCTGCACCCTCGTGACCAACGATTACGGCAGCCGGCAGATCGGGCGCCTGATCGAGCCCTGGTTCCATGAGGCGGCGGTCCGCGAGGGCTACCACGCGCTCGCGGCGCAGGAACACCCCATCGTCATGAACGTGAAGGGCGCCTCCGCTTCGGGCAAGAGCACGATGCGCCCGCTGCAGCGGGCCCTCGCGGGGCGCATCGGCGTGCAATGGTCCGACTTCGCCGTGATCACCCCCGACATCTGGCGCAAGTACCTCCTCGATTACGATTCCCTCGGGCCCGCGCGCCGCTACGCCGGCACCCTGACGGGCCATGAAGTGGAGGTCGTTGACAAGAAGCTCGACCGCTACATGGCCCGCAAGGCCCGCGAGGGGCGGATGTCGCACCTCCTGATCGACCGCTTCCGCTTCGACAGCTTCAACGCCGATGCCAGCAGCGAGGATGGCAGCCAGCTCCTCACCCGGTTCGGCCATCTCGTCTTCATGCTGTTCATGATCACGCCCCCGGACGCCACGGTGGAGCGGGCCTGGAAGCGGGGCGAGCAGTTCGGCCGCTACAAGGCGGTGGACGACCTGCTCGCGCACAATGTCGAGGCCTATACGGGGATGCCGCGCCTGTTCTTCACCTGGGCGCTCAAGGCGGACAAGCGCGTCCATTACGAGTTCCTGGACAACAGCGTGCCCGAGGGCGAGCGCCCGCGCACCGTGGCCTTCGGGGTCAACGGCGTGATGACGATCCTCGACCTGAAGTTCCTCCTCGACGTCGACCGGTTCCGGAAGATCAACATCGACGCGGACGGGCCGGAGGCGGTCTATCCCGACCCGAGCCAGATGGCGCCCGAGCGCAACACCGACTTCCTGCGCCAATGCGCGCGACGGATGGCGACGATCCGCTTCGCCGAGCACGCCACCGGCCGGGTCTATGCCAGCCTCGACCGGGGCCGCCTGACCTGCCGCGACGGGGCGGCCTACGCGCGGGCGCTGGCGGATCCGGACGTGCGGGCGGCCTTCTCGGCGATCGGCGGGGACCGGCTCTGCGACGAGGCGCCCCCGGCCGCGGCCTCCGAGAACATCAGCCGTGACGAGACCGAGACGCTCGGCGCCTGGGGCGATTGCCGCTGAGGCGTGCTCAGGACTTGCGCCAGGCCTGGAACGCCGCCCACTTCGCCTCGATCCAGCGCGCCGCCCGCTCCATCGGCACCTTCAGGACGGGTACGTCCTGGGCCAGGAGGGCGAGGCCGAGGGGCAGCATCCACAGGCCGAGCACCGGCAGGATCGAGAAGATGCCCCCGAGGATCAGCAGGATCGCCGCGATGACGCGGATCCAGAGCCGCGAGGGCTCGCGCAGCCAGTCGACGGCCCGGCGCAGGTTGTCCGGCATCTTCTCCGAAAGGCGCGTGACGCGGGCATCCCAGTCTTCGGCGGTGACGCTCATCGGATCTCCGGGGCTTCCGTCTCGGCGGCTCGAAGGCCGGAGAACGCGCGAGGGGCCGGGAGGGCTCCGTCCGGCTTCGCCGCGCACGGGCTTCCCGCGGCTGGCGTCCGGGCGCCCGACCTCGTAAGAGGCCCCGCGAAGGTCCGCGACATCGGACCCCTCGGAGGACCCATGCCTCGCTCGATCCTACCCCTTGCCGGAGCCGTGCTGATCGCCATGACCGCTAGCGCCAACGCCGCCGACTACGTCACCCTGCCGTCCGGCCTCAAGTACAAGGACGAGGTCGTGGGCACCGGCCCCGAGCCGAAGGCCGGTCAGAAGGTGACCGTGCAATACACGGGCTGGCTCGACGAGAGCGGCCAGAAGGGCAAGAAGTTCGACTCGTCCCGCGACCGCAACCAGCCCTTCACCTTCACGATCGGCGCAGGCCAGGTGATCCAGGGCTGGGACCTCGGCGTCGCCACCATGAAGACCGGCGGCAAGCGCACCCTGGTGATCCCGGCCGAGCTCGGCTACGGCGCCCGCGGCGCCGGCGGCCTGATTCCCCCGGGCGCGACGCTGATCTTCGACGTCGAGCTCCTCGGCGCCAAGTAGGCGCATCCACGGTCCCGGCGGGGGCGAACGATGCTCTTCACGCACCTCGCCGACGACCTGTTCCGGCCGCTCGCCTCGCCGAGCCGGGCTTTCAACGCGGCGCTCCTCCTGCACCTGCACCGGCGGGTGATGGGTGCCTCGGTGGAGCCGATCCGCAAGGGCGAGCTCCTCGCCGCGATCGGCGATTTCGCCGCCGGCTGGACGTCGGAGCAGATCGCCGACGACGAGGCGATCCCGGCCGATCCGGTCGAGCGGCGCTCGGCCCTCTACCGGCGCTTCACCGAATCCGGCTGGCTGGTCGAGCGGCGCGAGCGCTACGTGCCGGTGGTCGATTTCGACCCGGAGGCGCGCCTCCTCCTCGAGGAATTGTCGCGCCTCGAGCGCGGCGAGACCCGCTCCTACGGGGGCGCCGTCCTCGACGTGCTGGGCAGCCTCGAGAGCGCCGTCGCCAATCCGGGCGAGCGCTCGGAGGCGCTCTCGAACGCCGCCAAGGCGGCCCGCACCTTCCTCGGCCACGTCCGCTCCCTCGCGGGCTCGATGCGCAAGATCGAGGAGCGCATCCTGCGCGAGGACGACCTGCGCGCGGCCTTCCGCCTCTATTTCGAGGATTTCGTCGAGCGCCACCTGATCAGCGACTACCGGACGCTGCACACGCGCTTCAACCCATTCCGCTTCCGCTCCGCCATCGTGCGCGAGGCGGGCCAGGCCCTGCGCGATTTCCTGCTGATCCGGGCGCTGGCCGAGGCTCGCCTGCGCGAGGGCCGGGCCACCGACCTCGCGGCGGCCGAGCGGGCGGTGCGCCTCGACCTCGCCGAGATCCTCGCCGTGTTCGAGGGCCTCGACCGGCATCTCGAGGTCGTCGACGACATCGTGGCGCGGATGGAGCGGCGCATCGCGGCGGCCGTGCGCTACATGGACCGGCCGGATTCCCTCGGCATCGAGCGGACCGCGGCGGCCCTGCGGGCGGTCGGCGCCGCGCCGGAGCCGCCGGACCTGCCCGCCGCGCTCTCGCTCCTGCGCCCGCCCATCGGCGAGGGCCATCTCTACGGGCCGCGCCAGCGCAGGGCCCCCGTCACCGTCGAGGCCCTGCCCGAGGTCGTCCTCGATCCGGCGATCGAGGCCTTCGTCAACGCCAAGGCCGAGTTCCGCCGCCGCACCACCGTCACGCCGGAGGCGATCGTGGCTTTCCTCGAGGGGAAGCTCGGCCGCGCCGCGGCGATCCGGGGCTCGGAGATCCCGGTGGCGGACGTGGACGAGTTCGTGATCTTCCAGCGCCTGCGCGAGATCGACGTCCTGTTCGACGGGCACCTGATGCAGCGCTACACCCTGTCGCGCGCCGAGGGCCGGGTCTCGAACGGCTGGCTCGAATGCCCTGATTTCGTGGTCGAGCGACGCGGGGCCGGGTCCGGCCTCGGAGTTCAGGGCCGCCCCGCAACCAAGTCCCGGGCGAGGCCCCATGCTTGAGGCCTTCCGCGCCATCGTCGACGGCGACGAGCCGGCGCCCCCGGGCGCGCGGGCGCCGGACGCGGACGAGCTCGCGCGCGCGCTGCAGGTGCTCCTGAAGACGCAGGTGATCTATACCGACACCCCGGGCATCGGCCGCTCCTACGAGCTCGCCCGCCATTACGCCCCGTTCTTCCGCGACTACTTCGCCTGCCTCGGCTACGCCTTCGAGGTGGCCCACCGCGACCAGATGGTCTGCCTGCGCCTGCCCCCCGCGGGCGTGCGCCACGACATGGCCTCCGAGCGCCTGCGCAAGGACGAGACCCTGGTGCTGCTGGCGCTGCGTCTCGCCTACGAGGAGGGGCTGCGCGACCATCGGGTCACCACCGACGGCTTCGTCGAGTGCACCACCGACGACATCGCCGACCGCATCCGCACTGCCGCCCGCAGCGAGCCGCCCGAGGAGGCGCGCCTGATCGAGTGCCTGCGCCTGTTCGCCCGCCGCGGCGCGCTGCGCCTGGGCGAGCGCGACCGCACGGAGCGCATCACCCCGGTCTCGATCCTTCCCGGCATCGCGGTGATCGCGCCGGATGCCTGGATCGAGGCGATCCGCGCCTGGTCGGAGGCGGGCGAGGATTAGGGCAGGCCCGCCCCGGCGACGGGGGCAGGGCGCGATCACCGCCCAACCGTGTCGCCGCCGCCCTTGTATCGCCCGGAAAGTCCGGCCAACTGGGCGCTCCGTCCACCTCCCCGCCGTCGCGGCCGGAAAGCCCGGTTTGTATCTCCTCACCGACATCGCCCTCTCGAACTGGTATCTCATCCGGCGTGAACAGATCCGGATCCGAGGCGCGGCGGCGCTCGTCGGGCCGACGGGAGCCGGAAAGTCGACGATCTTCGACGCGGTCGGAACGGTTCTGGCCGGCAACAACGCGAGCCGGCTGGCGCTGAACGCCTCCGCCTCGGGCCGCAGCGCCCGCACGGTGCGCGACTACTGCCTCGGCTGGATCAGCGACCCTGCCGAGGGCGGGCGGCCGACGCGGGAATCCTGCGAGACGGTGATCTGCCTCGTCTTCGAGAACGAGGTGACGGGGCGCACGGTGTCCTTCGGCCTCGCGCTCGCCGCGCGCTCCGACGAGCCGAAGGAGGAGGTGCTGTCGCGCTTCATCGCGACGGGACATCGCTTCGAGATCGCGGATTACGCCCGGAGCACGCCGGACGGCAGCTTCACGGCCCCCTGGTCGGAGATTGCCGCCGACCTGCGCGCCCGGTCCGAGCGCTTCGAGGAGTTCCGCACCTCGGGCGAACGCTTCACCAACGAGGTGCTGGCCACCCTGCGGGAGGGCGCGCCGGTGCCGGACCCGCGCCACTTCCTGCGCACCTTCTCGAACGCCGTCGCGTTCAAGCCGATCTTCGATTCGAGCGCCTTCGTGCGCTCCTTCGTGCTCGATCCCGAGCCCCTCGACGTCGCCCGGGTGCGCCAATCCGTCGAGAACTGGCGCCGGCTCCTCGAGACCATCGAGGAGCTGGAGGCCAAGCTCCAGCGCCTCGGCCGCCTCGTCGGCCGCTACGAATCCTGGGGCGACGGGGTGCTGGCCGCCGCGACCCACGAGGCCCGCGCCGCCTTCGCCGACCTGCGGCGGCGCACCGTCGACCTTCTGGCCGTCCGCGGGCGCCTGCGCGAGGGGAGCGAGGCCCTGCGCATCGCCCGGGACAGCGTGCGCACGAGCCAGGGCTTCGTGCGCGAGATCGACGGGGAGATCGCCGAGCGCAAGGCCCTGGTGGCGGGCAGCGCCGCGGAGGGGCGGCTCGCCGCCTCGAATGCGGGCCTCGCCATGCTGGAGCGTGACCGGCGCGAGCTGAACGCCCGCGTCGCCGATTGCGTCGGACTGATCCAGCAGATGGGCAAGCTCCAGGCGGTCGCCGCGACCCTGCGGCAGGCGGCGCCCCAGGCGGCCCGGCTCGCGGAGGCCTGCGCCCGCGCGGGCCTGCGCAAGGAAGCGCCCCTCGACGAGACCCTGCGGCCGGACGGCGTGCTGGCCGGCCTCCTCGACGGGCTCGCGCGCCTGCCGGATTTCGACGAGGCCCTCGACCGCGCCGCCGAGGACGTGGCCCTGAAGGCCCGCGCCCAGGAGGTCGAGGCCGAGCGCTGCGCCCCGCCGGCCGGCGGAGGGTCCGCGGCGGCGCGGCTCTCCCCGGACACGGTGGCGTTCCGGAGCGAGCTCGCCCGCCGCGGCATCGACGCGGTGCCGATCTGCGAGCTCGCCGAGGTGGCCGAGCCCCATTGGGGGGCGGCCCTCGAGGCGCTGCTCGGTCGGGCGCGCGAGGCCCTCGTAGTCCCGCCCGATCGGCTGGAGGAGGCCCTCGGCGTGCTCCAGGCCGGCCGCAACCAGTACCATCGCTGCATCCTGGTGAAGACCACCGACACGGCGCGCCATCGCGCCCGGCGCTACGACGACGGCGCCATGTCGGTGATCGAGACCCATGATCCCCATGCCGAGGCGTTCCTCGGCGTGCGCCTCGGCGGCTACGACCTCGCGGCCAACGACGCGCAGCTCGCCCAGATGAGCCGCGCCGTGGCGCCGAGCGGGCGCACCACCGCCGGCATGGCCTACTCGGTGACGCGCTCCGTCGACCTCCTGATGACCCGCGGCCAACGCGGCCCGACCCCCGAGAGCCGCCGCAACCACGAGGCCGCGGTGGTGGAGGCGCGCCGCCTGCGCCAGGAGGCCGTGGTCCTGCGCGAGGCGGCCCGTGCCGCCGCGCAGATCCGCGCCCGCATCGCCCGGGGCGATCTCGACATCGACGTGCTGCGCGAGGAGGCCGACGGCATCGAGGGCCGCCGCCGCACCCTGACCACCGAGCGCGAGGCCATCGAGAAGCGCGACACCGACGGGATCGCGGCCGAGATCAAGGCCTTGGCGGCCGAGCGCACCGCCTATCTGCGCGAGCTCGCCGAGATGCTGGAGCCCAAGCTCGACGCGCTGCTCAGCGAGGAGGCGCAGCTCCGGGCGCGCCTCGCCTCCGCCCGCGAGGCGGTCCGGGCCGCCCTCGTGGCGCGGCGCGGCGCGCTGCACCGCCTGCGCAGCGGCGATGCGCTCCGCATCCGCCTCGCCCGCGGCCAGGCCCTCGATCCCGCCGAGGCGGCGGGCGTGCGGGCGGAGCTGCGCGGCCTCGAGGCCAAGGAGATCAGCGCCTTCGCGGCGAGCGAGCGCACTGCCGCGAAGGAGGCCGCCGAGAGCGCCCGCTCGCACGGGCGTGCCGCCGAGCGCGACCTCGCCGAGTACTGCGCGCAGTGGCGAATCGACAATCCGCTGGCCAAGGGCGACGTCCCGGCGACCTTCGGCTACGCCTGGGCCAAGCGCGAGCACGACGAGGTGGCGGGCCACGAGCTGCGCCGCTACCGGGCCCAGGCCGAGCGGGCCGAGGGCGAGATGCGGCGCCTGATGACCGAGGACCTGCTGACGCGCCTCGCCGACAAGTTCGAGCGGGTGCGCGCCCGCCTCGATGCCCTGAACGAGCGTCTCTCCTCGCAGACCTTCACGGGCCAGACCTACGCCTTCGAGGCGACGGTCGACCGGCGCTACGCCGCCGTGCACGCGCTGGCCACCGAGGTCGCCCGCTCGCCGGACGCGGCCCAGACGGTCCTGCCGGCCTCCGGCGACGGGCCGATGGCGGCGGCGCTCGAGGAGATCTCGCAGCTCATCGCGGGCAGCGAGGACGCGGCCCGCCTCGCGGATTACCGCAACTACTTCGTCTACGAGATCGGCATGCGCGACCGGGCGGGCAACCGCACCACCATGTCGAGCCGGGCGCTGCGGGGCTCGGGCGGCGAGGCGCAGGCGCCGTTCTACGTGGCGATCGCGGCCTCCCTCGCGAGCGCCTATTATCCGGGGGACCGGCCGGGCGACGAGAATCCGGGCCTCGGCCTCTGCCTCCTCGACGAGGCCTTCTCCAAACTCGACGTGCGCAACTCCCAGGGGCTCGTCGACCTCTACCGTGCCTGGGGCCTGCAACTCCTGATCGCGGCCCCCGAGGACAAGCGCACCACCCTGACCGAGGTGATGGACACCATCGTGACGGTCTACAAGAGCCCGGACCTGACCTCCGTGCGCATCGAATCCGAGCATCCTCTCGAGGCGGCCAAGCGCGCCCTCGCGGCGATCAACCCGGAGCGCCGGGGCATCGAGGGCTTTCGGGGGCGCGACGCGGCCGAGTGACCGCGCGCGGCGCGATCCGATCCGGGTGCTGTCGGGAAATAGGCACCGCCGGCTCAAGCGATCGGGGGAAAGTTCGACCGGCGGTGCCAGCCGGACGAGAGGGGGGTTGGCTCCTCCGGCCCCACCATGGGTAGGGCGGGGTGGGTGAGGCGACATTCACATACGTGAAGAGCGCGAGAGAAACCGCGGTTCCGGTACGCTCGCGCCGTGCGCGAGCCCGTCTCAGGGCTCGTTCGCGTCGAGCGAGCCTCCCTCCCGGTCGAGATGCAGGTAGGTGGCGCTGAACAACGAGACCTCCTGCAGTCGCGCCAGGTCCGGGATGGTCAGGATGCGTCCCTTCAGGATGATCAAGCCGGAATTGCGCAATACCTGCAGCACCCGGTTCACGTGGACGTTCGAGAGGCCGGTGGCGTCGCCGAGATCGCCCTGCGTCAGGGGCAGCTCGCAGCTGTTCCCGTCCGTGAGCCCGACGGCGCGCAGGCGCAGGAACAGCTCGCAGAACAGGTGGCCGAGGCGTTCGAGGGCCGTGCGCTGGCCGAGGCTCACGGTCCATTCCTGCTGCACCGCCAGGGCGACGAGCATCGTCCAGACCAGCGCCTGCCTCAGCCGCGGGGAAGTCTCGGTGAGGCTCTGCAGCCCCTCGCGCGAGATCTCGGCCAGCGTCACGGCCGTCAGGGCGCCGAGGGAGTGGTCCATCTCCCGGAAAGCGAGGGTGTGGGGGTCGCAGGTATCCCCCGGCACGAGGAAGGCGATGATCTGGCGCCGCCCGTCCTCCAGGGTCTTGTAGCGGCAGGCCCAGCCGTCGAGCACGAGGTGCACGTCGCGGGGCAGCTCGCCCTCGACGAGGATGTCCTCGCGCGCCCCGAGCCGCCGGACCCGCTGCGAGGCCGCCTCCGCCAGGGCCTGCTTCTCGTCGCGCGACAGCCGCGTGAACCCCTCCAGCCTGCGGATGATCGGATTGTCCACCAGCCAGGATCCAGACGGCTCGATACGCGACGCCGCGACCTTAGCGGCGGGCCAGGGGCCCCGGATTAACGTGCGTTAGTCACCGTGATCGAGGGGGGCCGCGCCGGCCCTCCGGCACCTGGGCGCAACGGCGCGCCTGCGACCCTCTGACCCGACGCGCGCGGGTGCCGAAGAGGCCGGTGCCGCGCCTCAGTGCAGGGTCGGAGGAACGGGATCGGGCCGGGATGCGTCGGCGCAGGGCGTGTCGAGCCCGGACATGTCGAGGCCGGACTTGTGGAGGCGAAAGCCGTCGAGGGACGAGAACGAGAGGTGGAGGATCAGGCGGCGCTCGCAATCCTCGACCGCGAAGGCGCTGCGCGTCGCGGACCCAGCGAGGCAGGTCTCTTCCATGAGACGGCGGGCGAGGACGGCGGCATGGGCCAGGACATCGTCGAGGGTGCCGATCTCGACGCCCTCCTCGTCGCGGCTGAACGTGCGGCCGGTCAGAAGATGGAAGAAGTAGCGCGCCATCACGGTCTCCTCTCCGGGCCTTGCCGGAGAGCGACGCTAATCCGGCCCGGAAGGGGCGACCTTCACGTTGGCTAAGGAGGCGGGCCGGCGCTCGGCGAGGGTGCGCTTCGCACGGCCGACGCTCTGCCGCCTGGCTTCAAGTCTGTGAATGCGGCTTGGATCGGATTTCGGGACCCTCGGAGCCGGTCGGATCGGTTTCCTCGTCCGACAGCTCCGTCGGCCGTTCCTGCCCAGACCTGTCGACGGAGCCGCCCCTCGGACCGAACGGTCCCGGGCGGCAGCGCCGCGTCGTTGGCGGACCGGGCCGGATCGGAGGTCGCTCGGGCGAAAGTCGCCTCGGCGTTATCCCCGCAATCCTCGGGCGGTCCTCAGTTCAGGTAGGTGCGGATCCAGTTCGGGGAGAGGATCTCGCCCTCCTCGGTGATGATCCAGGGCTGCTTGGCGGGGTCGGCCAGCGCTCCGGCGGCCGCGGCGATCGCCTCGCGCAGGGTGCCATAGCGCTCGGGCTGCGCCAGCGGGGAGGTCGCCGGCACGGTGCGCCAGATCGTCAGATCGGCGGGGCGTTCGAGAGCTTCGGTTTCCATCTCAGTCTGTTCCTTCCGAACCGTGTTCGTCCGTAGAGGGCCGGCTGACGGCCTGAGTAGACGGGTCAGCCAAGGCCGGATGTGTTTGCCTGCAAATGGAAGCATCACTTGGGCGGCTTTGCGGTCATTCCGCCCACATTGCTGTCGTCGGTCAAACTATTGACGCAAGTTAAACGCGTCGCGCTCCATGATTTCGACACAAAGCGCTCGGCTGCCGCCCCAGGATGCTCCCCATTCACTTGATGAAGATTGTGAGCCCGAGGGGTGACCATTTCGTTAGCTTGACTGCCGCCGTGCAACCGTGCGCTGCCACACCTCGGCGTTCAGGCGTCATCAAGCGTTGAAGCCCGCAACCTGAACGCCCAGTTAAGGGCGTCCGTCCCGCGTCGGGACGCGCGTGCCCTGTGGCTTTGCGGCCTCAGGACGAACGGGGTGGAGTGTTCACTCGTGCCGGATCGCTTCGCGCGCATCGCGTTGGCCGCGGTGCTGGTGCTCCTCACGCTCTTCGTCGCGCAGCCCTACCTCACCGCCCTCCTATTCTCGGTCGAGACGCCGCGCGCCATCACGGCACGGGGCGACCTCGCGCCCGCGGAAGCCACCACCGTCGCGCTGTTCGAGCGGGCGAGCCCCTCCGTCGTCCACGTCTTCGCGCAGGCCGCCGCGCAGGGCCGCGCCCTGATGAGCCTCGATGACGAGGAGGAGCAGGGCCAGGGGCAGGGGCAGGGCAGCGGCACGCAGACCGGCACCGGCTTCGTCTGGGACGCGGCCGGCCACGTCGTCACGAACAACCACGTGGTCCAGGGCGCGACGCAGTCGGGCGGCTCGATCTCGGTGCGCCTCTCCTCCGGCGAGGTGGTCTCCGCCCGCGTCGTCGGCACCGCGCCGGCCTACGACCTCGCCGTCTTGCAGCTCGGGCGCCTCACCCGGACGCCGCCACCCCTCGCCATCGGCACCTCCGCCGATCTCAAGGTCGGGCAGGCCACCTACGCCATCGGCAACCCGTTCGGCCTCGACCACACCCTCACCACGGGGGTGATCAGCGCCCTGCAGCGCCGCCTGCCCACGGGGGAGGGGCGGGAGCTGTCCGGCGTCATCCAGACCGACGCGGCGATCAATCCCGGCAATTCCGGCGGGCCCCTGCTCGATTCCGCCGGCCGGCTGATCGGCGTCAACACCGCGATCTTCTCGCCCTCGGGCGCGAGCGCCGGCATCGGCTTCGCGGTGCCGGTCGACGTAGTGAACCGGGTGGTCCCGGACCTCATCCGCAACGGGCGCGTGCGCAACCCCGGCATCGGCATCATCGCCGGCCAGGAGGCGACCGCCGCCCGCCTCGGCATCGACGGCGTCGTGGTGCTGCGGGTGCTGCGCGGCTCCCCGGCGGCCCAGGCGGGCCTGCGCGGCGTCGACCTGCAGACCGGCGACATCGGCGACGTCATCGTGGGCGTCGGCGACCGCCCGGTGCACCGGCTCGCCGACCTCACGGCCGCGATCGAGGCGGCGGGCATCGACAAGCCGATCGATCTCACCGTAGAGCGCGGCGGGCGCACCCGCACGGTGCGGGTGACGACGACGGACGTCGCGGAGAACCGGCTGTGAGAGCCCTGATGCTGATGGCGGCTTTCCTCGCCGCCGCCCCGGCTCCGGCCGGCGAGCGTCCCGCCCGCGCGCGCCTCTGCCCGGAGGACGCGCCGGAGGGGGTGCGCCTGCCGCCGCAGCCGGGCTGCGGCCCGCAGGCGCGTCCGCGCGCCGCGGCCGCGTCCGACGGGTTCCGGGACCTCGGCAACGGGGTGAAGCTGCGCATCGGCGGCCGGGTCTCGGCCGATTACGACGTGCGGCGCTGAGCATGGCCCTCGCGCTCGGCCTGCTCGCCTGCCTCGCCCTCTGGTGGTTCTCGAAGAACGGCGCCCGGTTCGGCCCGGCCCTGACCGGGCGGCTGCTGCGGCGCGTGGCGGCCTGGGGCGCCCTCGTCCTGGCGGCGTTCTTCCTGCTGCGCGGGCGCATCGACCTCGCGCTCGTCCTCGGGCTCGGCGGGGTCTGGCTCCTCGAAGGGCCGGAGAATCTCGGGCGGCGCCTGCGCGGCGTCTTCAAGGGCAAGCCGGGCGCCCGGGGCCTATGGGGTGCGGCCGGCCTGCGCGGCCTCGCCGAGCGGCTGCGGCCGGCCGCCCGGCCGCGCCGCTCCCCGGTGATCGAGCTCGCGATCCTCCCCGACGGCAGCCTCGGCCCCGGCTTCGTGCGCGCCGGACCGCTGGCGGGGGAGCCCCTCGACCGGCTGGCACCGGACGTCCTGCGCGACCTGCTCGGGATCTGCCGCCTGCGCGACCCCGAGGGCGCGCGCCTGCTAGAGGCGTATCTCGACGGCCGGCACCCCGGTTGGCGTGTAGACGCTCAGCGCGATGCCGACGCGCGGGCGCGCCGCCCGGCGGACCCAGGGGCGATGACGCAGGATGAGGCCTATGAGGTCCTGGGGCTTCAGCGCGGGGCGTCCCCAGAGGAGATCCGCACGGCCCATCGGGCGCTGATGAAGCGGCTTCACCCCGACCAGGGCGGAACCGCCGAGCGGGCCGCGCGCGTCAACGCGGCTCGGGACAGACTGACGAACCGACATCGCTGATACTCCACGCGCGTTGCCAGATAGTGGTGACGCCCGGCGCCCC
The DNA here is from genome assembly GCF_008806345.1 of Methylobacterium planeticum. GTDB lineage: Bacteria > Pseudomonadota > Alphaproteobacteria > Rhizobiales > Beijerinckiaceae > Methylobacterium > Methylobacterium planeticum. The sequence continues at coordinate 32,289 of NZ_VZZJ01000008.1, forward strand.
TCCCGGGCCCCGCGCGGCGTCGCTCGGGACCGGCGCGCGCGCCGGTCCTCGCCGCGGCCGGGTTCAACCCCGCGTCCTGCGGCGAACTCTGCGGGAACGGCTGACGGCCGCCCCCGAATCCCGTCGACGGAGCCTCAGCTCCGGGTGGCGAAGCAGTTGAATCCGCTGCGCTTCAGGGCCTTGCAGGCATCCTGGGCCGAATCCTGCTCGGAGAAGCCGGAGAAGCGCGCCCGGAACAGGGTGGCTCCGCCGTGCTCGACCTTGACGGTGTAGGGCGAGGCCTTGGCGAGGGCGCCGCCGCCGCGGCTGCGGGCCTCGGCGAGCATCGACTTCGCCTTGTCCTCGTCGTCCATCGCACCGAGCTGGATCACCCAGGGGCTCGGCACGACGCGGGGGCCGGACAGGGGCTTCGGCGCCTCGGTGCGGGCCTGGCCGCCATCGACGGAGGCGAGGCGCGCCTCGGACTTGGCGGAGCCCGGGAAGGGCGCCTGGCCGCCGGCCGGGGCCGCGTAGGCCTGGGCCGCCTTCGGAAGGGCCTGCGGGCCAGACTTCCAGGCCATGCCGGCGCTGCCGGGGGTGGTGGTGGCGCGGTTCGGGCTGATGTCGAGGGGCTGGTTGCGGTCGGTCGAGGCGGTGGTCTCGATCTCGTCGTCCTCCGCCGAGGCGACCTGCGTGCGGGTACGGGAGACGGCGTCGGCCACGACCGCGGGGCGGGTGCGCTCGGCGACGTCCGTGGTCGGGCTGGTCTGGCGGGCTCCCGCATAGGCGCGGGGCAGGCTCGCCCGCACGAGGTCGGCCATGATCCGGTCGCGGCTCGCCCCCGACTTGCCGCCGAGCACGATGGCGACGATCTGGCGGTCGTCCGACTTCGCCGCCGTCATCAGGTTGAAGCCCGAATCGCGGGTGTAGCCGGTCTTGATGCCGTCCACGCCCTCGACCCGGCCGAGCAGGTGGTTGTGGTTGCCGATGACCCGCCCGCGGAAGGCGAAGGAGCGGGTCTGGAAGTAGCGGTAGTAGCGCGGGAACCGATCCTGGATGGCGCGGGCGAGGATCGTCAGGTCGCGCGCGGTGGTGACCTGGTCCGCATCCGGCAGACCGGAGGCGTTGGCGTAGTTCGTCCGGCTCATGCCGAGGGCGTGGGCCTTGGCCGTCATCGCCTGCGCGAAGCGCTCCTCGGAGCCCGAGATGTTCTCACCGATGGCGCAGGCCACGTCGTTGGCCGACTTCGTCACGATCGCCTTGATGGCGTCCTCGACCTCGATGGTTGAGCCCGGGCGCAGGCCGAGCTTCGAGGGCGATTGGGCGGCGGCACGGGCCGAGATGGTCAGCTCGGAATCGAGGGCGAACCGGCCCTTCTCCATCTGCTCGAAGAGCATGTAGAGGGTCATCACCTTGGTGATGGAGGCCGGGTGGCGCAGCGAATCCTCGTTGACGGCGTGCAGGGTCTTGCCCGTCTTCACGTCGACGACCATCGCGGCGTAGGGCGGGTTGTAGCCGCCGCCCGCGCGGGCATGGCCGTGCCGGCGCCGGGCTTCGGCGGGCGAGGCGAGGGCGGTGAGCACCGCGGCGGCGGCGAGGGCGGCAGGCAGCGCGCGGGACATCCCGGAGCGGCTCGATACGCTACGCATCACGACTGACCGCCCCCGACCTTCCGGCATCGCCGGTTTGCAACGCACCATCTGCACGAGGGGCGCGCCTGCGCCGTGCCCTCGCAACGTCTGTCAATTACGGTAGGAGGATGCGGTTACGGGCCGGTTAATGGATTGAGGCGCTTTCGCGGCTTTGTTTCGCACTGCAACATGGTCTTGACGATCCATGTTGCAGTGCACATATTTGGCTTGCCGGCAGGCTCGCCTCGGGCGAGCCGGATCCGGCGCCCTTGCACACTCCAACCTGGAAGGGGCGTCCCGAGCGGGGCGCCGGATCGACGATGAGCAACAGCCTCGAGACCACCGAAGCCGCCCTCAAGACCGGCATGAGCGCCGTGATGCAGAGCGTCGGCGCCGCCTCGAAGACGACCCAGACCATCGGCATCGAGATGGTCGATTTCGCCAAGCAGTCCTTCGAGGACACCGTCGCGACCGCCGAGAAGCTCACGAAGGCCGGCAGCCTCGGCAAGGCGGTGGAGGTCCAGACCGCCTACGTGAAGGGCTCCTACGAGCGCTCGCTTGCCCAGGCCGCGACCCTGCGCGATCTCTACGTGGCCCTCGCCCGGGACCTGGCGAAGCCGTTCGCGGGCCTGACCTCCAAGGTCGCCTGACGCCCGCACCCCGGTCGGGGCGCTCCTGGCCGTCCGGGCGCTCCTGGCCGTCCGGGCGCCCTGCCGGACGGCCTTCCCGTGTTCGATCAAGGCCTTGCGCCCGGCGCGGCCCGGTGCCCCGGCGCACAGGCCGTCGCCGGGCTTCGCACCGATCGACGCGGAGTGACGGACAAGTGCGCGCAGCCGACTGGCGAAGTCGCGTCCCGCTCTATAGATTGCCGTCGTAGCGAGCGCGCCTCGCCGGCGCGCCCCGCGAGCAGCCATGCCGCCAGATGGGGTCGGTTCGATTCAGATGTCTCACGTCCCGACGATGCGGGGCTCCGCATCCCTGCCTGCCGCGCCTCGGCCGGGCACAGAGCGGACCCCGGTCGTCGCCGCCTCGGATCCGCGTGCACCGGGGGGCGACGACCGCTCGAACACCGCGATCATCACGCGGACGAAGCCGCGCACGAAGCGCCCGAGCCTCTACCGGGTGCTGCTGCTGAACGACGACTACACGCCGATGGAGTTCGTGGTCCACGTCGTCGAGCGGTTCTTCAACAAGAGCCACGAGGACGCCTACCAGATCATGATGCACGTCCACCACAACGGGGTGGGAGAGTGCGGGGTGTTCACCTACGAGGTCGCGGAGACCAAGGTGACGCAGGTGATGGACTTTGCCCGCAAACATCAACATCCTCTCCAGTGCGTTATGGAAAAGAAATAGGCACCCCAGACAGAGGGCAGCGCTTTGCCAAGCTTCTCACGTAGCCTAGAACAAGCCCTCCACCGCGCCCTGGCGCTCGCCGGCGAACGCCGGCACGAATACGCGACCTTGGAGCACCTGCTCCTCGCCCTCGTGGACGATCAGGACGCGGCCGCCGTCATGCGGGCCTGCAACGTCGAGATCGACGCGCTGAAGCGCAGCCTCGTCGAATATGTCGACACCGAACTCTCGAACCTCACCGGCGACGGACGCCAGGACGCCAAGCCCACGGCCGGCTTCCAGCGCGTGATCCAGCGCGCCGTGATCCATGTCCAGTCCTCGGGCCGCGAGGAGGTGACGGGGGCGAACGTGCTGGTGGCGATCTTCGCCGAGCGCGAGAGCCACGCCGCCTACTTCCTGCAGGAGCAGGACATGACCCGCTACGACGCGGTCAACTACATCAGCCACGGCATCGCCAAACGCCCCGGCGCCTCCGAGGCGAAGCCCGTGCGCGGGGCCGACGAGGAGGGCTCGGGCGAGCGTCCGAGCAGCGAGGACGGGGAGAGCCGCACCAAGAAGAAGGGCGACGCCCTCGACGCCTACTGCGTCAACCTCAACAAGAAGGCCCGCGACGGCAAGATCGACCCGCTGATCGGCCGCGAATCCGAGGTGCAGCGCACGATCCAGGTGCTCTGCCGCCGGCAGAAGAACAACCCGCTCCTCGTCGGCGATCCCGGCGTCGGCAAGACCGCGATCGCCGAGGGCCTCGCCCGCAAGATCATCCAGCACGAGGTGCCGGAGGTTCTGGCCGACGCCACCGTCTTCTCCCTCGACATGGGCACGCTGCTGGCCGGCACCCGCTACCGCGGCGACTTCGAGGAGCGCCTCAAGCAGGTGATGAAGGAGATCGAGGCGCACCCGAACGCCATCATGTTCATCGACGAGATCCACACCGTGATCGGTGCGGGCGCGACGTCGGGCGGCGCGATGGATGCCTCGAACCTCCTGAAGCCCGCCCTCGCCTCGGGGACGCTGCGCTGCATCGGCTCGACCACCTACAAGGAGTACCGCCAGTACTTCGAGAAGGACCGGGCCCTGGTGCGCCGCTTCCAGAAGATCGACGTGAACGAGCCGTCGATCCCGGACGCGATCGAGATCGTGAAGGGTCTGCGGCCGTATTTCGAGGAGTTCCACAAGCTCAAGTACACGACCGATGCCGTGAAGGCGGCGGTCGAGCTGTCCGCGCGCTACATCAACGACCGCAAGCTGCCCGACAAGGCGATCGACGTGATCGACGAGACCGGCGCCTCGCAGATGCTGCTGCCGGAGGCGCGCCGCAAGCGCACCATCGGCGTCAAGGAGATCGAGGCGACCATCGCCACGATGGCCCGCATCCCCGCCAAGACCGTCTCGAAGGACGACGCGGTGGTGCTGCAGCACCTCACCGAGAACCTGAAGCGGGTGGTCTACGGCCAGACCAACGCCATCGAGGCCTTGACCTCGGCGATCAAGCTCGCCCGGGCGGGCCTGCGCGATCCCGACAAGCCGATCGGCTCCTACCTGTTCGCCGGCCCGACCGGCGTCGGCAAGACCGAGGCCGCCAAGCAGCTCGCCGCCTCCCTCGGCATCGAGATGCTGCGCTTCGACATGTCGGAATACATGGAGCGCCACACCGTAAGCCGCCTGATCGGCGCGCCCCCCGGCTATGTCGGCTTCGACCAGGGCGGCCTGCTGACCGACGGCATCGACCAGCACCCGCATTGCGTGCTTCTCCTCGACGAGATCGAGAAGGCGCATCCGGACCTGTTCAACATCCTGTTGCAGGTGATGGACCACGGCAAGCTGACCGACCACAACGGCAAGCAGGTCGATTTCCGCAACGTCATCATCATCATGACGACGAATGCGGGGGCGTCCGACCTGGCGAAGTCGGCCTACGGCTTCACCCAGACCAAGCGCTCGGGCGACGACGTCGAGGCGATCAACCGGCTGTTCGCGCCGGAATTCCGCAACCGCCTCGATGCGATCATCTCGTTCGGCCACCTGCCGAAGGAGGTCGTCGCCAAGGTGGTCGACAAGTTCGTGCTCCAGCTCGAGGCCCAGCTCGCCGACCGCAACGTCACCATCGAGCTCTCGGACGAGGCGCGCGACTGGCTGGTCGAGCACGGCTACGACGACGCGATGGGCGCCCGCCCGATGGCGCGGCTGATCCAGTCGACCATCAAGACGCCGCTCGCCGACGAGGTCCTGTTCGGACGCCTCAAGGATGGCGGTGCCGTGAAGGTGGTGGTCAAGAAGCCGGAGGACGCGGAGGCCAAGGCGGGCGAGAAGGACAGCCTCGGCTTCGAGTTCCCGGCCGGCCCCGTGACGCCGAAACCCGAGAAGGACGTTACCAACGCGACCCGGAAGCACAAGCGCTCGAAGCCCCGCGCGACCACCCGCAAAAAGGCCCAGAAGGACGACAAGGGCGGCGGGTCCGGCGGTTCGGGCGGCGTGCGCACCGTGCCCAAGGTGCCGCTCGTGCGGGCCTAATCCGCTCACGAGCGCCGGAAAGGCCCGCCGAGGCTTCAGTCTTTCGTGATCAGAGGGTAAGAGCGCGGCGCGCAGGTGCCGCGCGGGACGTTGAGGGGGCAACATGACGAGCGAATTGCATGAGGGCCCCCTCACGCCGGTCTCCCGCCAGGCTCCGCCGCCGAAGCTGACGCGGCGCGAGGAGCGCCGGCGCCGGCGCAAGCGCCGCCGGCGGGGCGAGGAGATCCTGGCCTGGATCCTCGTTCCGGTGATCATCCTCGGCATCTACTGGGGCATCAGCGCGGGCTTCGATCTCCTGGGCACCTCGCCGGGGCAGGTCTGGGACCAGCTCATGCAGGTCAAGGCCATGATGGAGAAGCGGAGCTGACCCCGCGCCCGGGAGCTTTCGGCCGGCGCAGGACTTGATCTTCAGCCCGCCGCATCCGCGAGCGCGTCCGGTCACCCATGGACTTCACCCGTCGCAGCCTTCTCGCCGGCGTTGCCCTGCTGGCAGCCCCACCCCTGCGGGCCGCGCAGCGCGACGGTCCCGTCATCGTCGTCGGCGCGGGCGCCGCCGGTCTCGCGGCCGCCGAGGTCCTGCGCCGGGCCGGGCACGCCTTCACGCTGGTCGAGGCGCGCGGGCGCATCGGCGGACGCGCCTTCACGGATGCGAGCCTCGGCCCCGACGCCGCCTTCGACGCGGGGGCGCAGTACATCCACTGGGCCGACCGCAATCCCTGGCGGGGGATCGCGGAGCGCGAGAAGGCCCGGATCGGCGCGGATTCCGGCTGGGCCCGCACCCTCCTGATCGACGGCCGGCCCGCCACCGAGGCGGAGCGCGACGCGCGCCGCGCGGGCTTCGGCACCCTCACGGCGCTCCTCGTCCCCTCGGGCGACGACCGCTCGATCCGGGCGGCCGCGCAGGTCGGCGGCGCCGGGGCCGCGCAGGCGGCCGCCAACCTCACCCGCCTGTCCCTCGGCGAGGAGCCCGAGCGCGTCTCCCTCGCCGATTACGACCGGCTCTGGTCGGGGGAGGATCTCTGGGTCGACGGCTACGGTGCCCTCGTGGCGCGCCACCATGCCGACCTGCCGGTGCGGCGCGAGACCATCGTCACCGGCATCGACTGGTCGGGGGCCGGGGTCACGGTCGCGACGAGCCGGGGCACGCTCGCGGGGGCCGCCGTCATCGTGACGGTGCCGGTCGGCGTCCTGGCCTCGGGGGCGATCCGCTTCGCGCCCGGGCTGCCCCCCGGGACCGAGGCCGCCCTCGCCGGCCTCGGCATGGGCGCCTACACCAAGATCGCGCTGCGCCTCGACCCGGCCCGACTCGATCTGAAGGCCGTCGGCGATGCCGTCTCGGTGGCGCGGCGGGGGGAGCGGGACCTGACGCTCTATTTCGAGATGGCGCCCTTCGGGCGTCCCCTCGCGATCGCCAATCTCGGGGGCGACGGGGCCCGCGCCCTCTGCGAGGCGGGCGAGGCCGCCGCCATCGCGGAGGCGACGGACCGCCTCGTGCAGATCCTCGGCACCGAGGCCCGCGGCGCCGTCACGGGCGGGCGTCTCGCGGGCTGGTGGACCGATCCGTTCGCCCGGGGCGGCTACTCGATCGCCAGGCCCGGATGCGCCGAGGCCCGCCTCGGGCTGCGCCGTCCCATCGCCGACCGGGTCTTCCTCGCGGGGGAGGCGCTGGCGGACGGGGGTGCCATGACGGTCGGCGGCGCCACCCTCGACGGCGCGCGCGCCGCGGCGGCGGTCCTGCGGGTCCTGGCGAGCTGAGGCGAGATCCCGCGCGTCGGCGACACCGTCTCGGGTCGTGTGCCGGCGCTCCCTCGCGGGACGCCGGACCCCTCCTCACTCCGCCCGCGTCAGGGCATGGACCGAGAACAGGGCCTGCGGGTCGGTCCAGACGGCGGCCGATGTCCAGCCGGCCTGCAATGCGAGGCTGCGGAAGCTGTCGATCGTGTACTTGTAGCTGTTCTCGGTATGGATCGTCTCGCCCTCCACGAAGGCGAAGCGCCGGGCCGCCACCGTGACGGTCTGGGCGCGGGTGCTGACGAGGTGCATCTCGATGCGCGAGGCGGCGGCGTTGAACACGGCCCGGTGCTGGAAGCGTTCGGGGTCGAAATCGCCCGCGAGCTCCCGGTTGATCCGGGTCAGCAGGTTGCGGTTGAACGCCGCCGTGACGCCCGCCCGGTCGTCGTAGGCCGCCTCCAGCACGGACGGATCCTTCACGAGGTCGACGCCGACGATCAGGCTGGCGCCGGCCCCGAGCTCCTGCCCGAACTGGGCCAGGAGGCGCGCGGCCTCCAACGGCTCGAAATTGCCGATGGTCGAGCCGGGGAAGAAGCCCGCGAAGGCCGCGCCACCGAGATCCTGCGGCAGCGTGAAGGGCTGCGTGAAATCCGCCGCGACCGGCTCGACGCGCAGCCTCGGAAAGTCCGCCCGCAGGGCCTCGGCCTCGCTGCGCAGGAAGCTCTCGGAGACGTCGACCGGCACGTAGGCGGCGAGCTCGGGCAGGTGGCGCAGCAGGCGCCGGACCTTGACGGTGGAGCCGCTGCCGAACTCGACGAGGCTCGCGCCCCGCGGCAGCGCCGCCGCGATCTCCGCCCCGCGGGCGTCCAGGATGCCGAGCTCGGTCCGGGTCGGGTAGTATTCGGGCAGCCGGGTGATGGCCTCGAACAGGTCCGAGCCGGCCGCGTCGTAGAAGTACTTCGCGGCGAGCTGCTTCTGGGGCTTGGCGAAGCCCGCGAGCACGTCCGCGAGGAAGTCCCGATCGTCGGGCAGGCGGCTGAGCGGTGTCGCGTCCTTGAAGACGGGCTTGATGGTCACGGGCTCTCTCCAGGAACGCGATGGCAACGCGGGGTGTGGGACGGGGCGCGATGTCCGATCAGGAATGGACCTCGGCGAGGCGCAGGCCGGTGAATTGCCAGCGCTGATGCGGGTAGAAGAAGTTGCGGTAGGGCACCCGCGCATGCCCGTCCGGCGTGGCCGCCGAGGAGCCCCGCAGCACGAACTGGTTCGACATGAACTTGCCGTTGTACTCGCCGAGCGCTCCCGCGATCGGGCGGTAGCCCGGATAGGCGGTGTAGGCGCTGCGGGTCCATTGCCAGACGAGGCCGAAAGCGTCGTCCAGCGCCCCGTCGCGGGCGGCGACCTCCCAATCCTGCTCGGTCGGCAGGTCGCGCCCGGCCCAGCGCGCGTAGGCGTCGGCCTCGTAGTAGCTGATATGGGTGACGGGCAGGCCCGGATCGACCGGCCGGAGGCCGGCCAGGGTCATGGTGGCCCAGCTGCCCTGCGCGTCGCGGCGCCAGTAGCCCGGCGCCTCCCAGCCCTCCGCCTGCACGGCGAGCCAGCCGTCCGAGAGCCAGAGATCCGGCCGGGCGTAGCCCCCGTCCTCCATGAAGGCGAGCCATTGCGCGTTCGTCACCAGCGCCCGGTCGATGCGGACGGGCAGGATCAGCACGTCGTGGCACGGCGATTCGTTGTCGAAGGAGAAGCCCTCGCCCGCGTGCCCCACCGTCGTGACGCCGCCGGGCAGGTCGACCGTGCCGGCGCACGCCTCGGGCCGGGGGAAGCGCCAGTCCGGGTCGTAGGCCGGCCCGAGGGGGTTCTGCGCGAAGGCGTGCAGGATATCGGTGAGAAGGAGTTCCTGGTGCTGCTGCTCGTGGTAGAGCCCGATCTCGAGGATCGGCAGCACCACGTCGAGGGCCGCGGGCGTCGCCCCGGCGAGGAGCGCCGCGACGGCCCGGTCCACGTGGGCGCGGTAGCCCGCGACCTCGCCGGCGGTGGGCCGCGTGATCAGCCCGCGCAGGATGCGCGGCTGGCGCGGGCCGGCGGCCACGTAATACGAGTTGAAGAGGTAGTGCAGGCGCTCGTCGTAGATGGCGTAGCCGGGGGCGTGCTCGCGCAGCAGGAACTGCTCGAAGAACCAGGTCGTGTGGGCGCGGTGCCACTTCGTCGGGCTCGCATCCGCCATCGACTGGATCTGCTGATCCTCCGGCGAGAGGGGGGCCGCGCGGCGCTCGGTCTCGTCGCGCACATGCCGGAAGGCCGCGATCCAGGCCTGCCGGTCGGCCGGACGCGCCGAGAGGGCGGGAGGCGGAAAGGCGGCCTGCGCCTGATACGAGCCCATCGGGCGGATTGCCGCCGTCGCTGCCATGACGATCGTCCCCTGTTGCCCGCGCGACGGAGAAACCCGTCCCACGGGGAGGCGTGGCCGAGGGAAATATGTGCCCACAGGTTTTCGGCAACGCTCGGGGCCGTGGCACCGTTCGTCGCGGCATCCCGCCCCGTGCCGTCTCGCACCTAACGGTGCGGTTACGAGATCGCCTCCGCGTTCGACGGCCATTTTCCGGACTCAGTGAGATGGCCTTAACCCTCGGGCCCGACACTGTGCCCTTCCTACGGTGCCGGAACGCGCGTCAGATGCGGATCGATCTCATGGCCGGGGCCAGCCTGTCCGCTGCCGTCCTCCGGGCGGCGCCGGAGCCCACCATCCTCGTCTTCGATTCCGGCCTCGGCGGCCTGACCGTGCTGGAGCAGGTGCGCCGCGCCCGGCCGGATGCCCGCTACGTCTACGCCGCGGACGACGCCGCCTTCCCGTACGGCCGGCTCTCGGAGGCGACCCTCGTGGCCCGGGTGCTCGCCGTGATGGAGCGGCTGCTCGCGCGCCACCGTCCCGATCTCGTGGTGATCGCCTGCAACACGGCCTCGACCCTCGTGCTGCCGGGGCTGCGTCAGACCTTCCAGACGCCCTTCGTGGGGGTCGTGCCGCCGATCAAGCCCGCCGCCGAGACCACGCGCTCGCGCCTCGTCTCGCTCCTCGCCACCCCCGGCACCGTGGCCCGCGCCTACACGCACGACCTGATCCGGACCTACGCGGGCGCCTGCCGGGTAGCCCTCGTCGGCTCGCCGAACCTCGCCAACTACGCCGAGGCCGAGCTCGCGGGCACGCCCGTCGACGACGCCGCCCTGATGGCCGAGCTCGCCCCCTGCTTCGTCACGGCGGAGGACGGCCGGCGCACCGACGTCGTCTGCCTCGCCTGCACCCATTACCCGCTGCTGCTCCCCCGCTTCGAGCGCCTCGCGCCCTGGCCGGTGACCTGGATCGACCCGGCTCCCGCCATCGCCCGGCGGGTGACGCAGCTCCTCGGCCCCGGCGACCGGTCGGTGCGTGGCGACGCCCCGGTCCTCGGCGCCTTCACGGGGGGCGAGGGCCTGAACGCCCCCTTGCGCGCCTCGCTCGCGGGCCGCGGGCTCGCCGAGGTCACGCTCGAGGCGATGCCGCTCGCCCTGCAATAGGGCTCGGCCGGCAAGCCCCGGCCGGCAAGACCCGGCCCCGCCGGTGCGTCGATCGCCGAGGATTGACCATTCCGCCCGGCTGCACTAAGGACGCCGGGTTCGCGGGGCTCCGATGAGGGGCCCCGTGGCTTTTTCATACGCACCCGTGAGCGGGCTCAGCCCCGCTCTGTCGTCCCGGCGGCGTCTCGCCATCGGGAAGAGGAGGGCGCGTTCCTCGATAGACTCGGATACCGAGAGGACACGCGATGTCGAAGCGGATTCAGGCGAAGCACAAGCTCGATCGCCGCATGGGCCAGAACATCTGGGGCCGCCCGAAGAGCCCCGTGAACCGCCGTGAGTACGGCCCCGGCCAGCACGGCCAGCGCCGCAAGGGCAAGATGAGCGACTTCGGCACGCAGCTGCGCGCCAAGCAGAAGCTCAAGGGCTATTACGGCAACATCACCGAGAAGCAGTTCCGCCGCTACTACGCCGAGGCGATCCGCCTGCGCGGCGATTCCGGCGAGAACCTGATCGGCCTGCTCGAGCGCCGCCTCGACGCCGTGGTGTACCGGGCGAAGTTCGTGGCGACCCCCTTCGCGGCGCGTCAGTTCGTCAACCACGGCCACATCAAGGTCAACGGCCGCCGCGTGAACATCCCGAGCTTCCTCGTGAAGCCCGGCGACGTGATCGAGGTGAAGGAAGCCTCTCGCCAGCTCGAGATCGTCGTCGTGGCGAGCCAGCTCGCCGAGCGCGACGTGCCCGACTACATCGAGGTCGACCACCAGAAGATGACCGCGCGCGTCACCCGCGTCCCGGGCCTCGGCGAGGTGCCCTACGCGGTGCAGATGGAACCGAACCTCGTGATCGAGTTCTACTCGCGCTGATCCCGGCCCGTCGCCGAGACGATCATCGAGATCCGGAAGGGCCGCCCGCGAGGGCGGCCCTTTCCGCGTTCGGGGAGCCTAATCCGAGGGGGTGCGCGCCACCGCCGCCACCGCGCGGATCGCCTCGAGGGTCAGGACCCGGTCCGGGTCGCCCGCGACCCGCAGGCGCGTCGCACCCCGCGCCAGCATCTCCGAGAGCGCGTCGCGCAGGGGCGCATCGGCGGCGATCTCGGCCGCCTCCGGTGCCGTCCCGGGCTCGGCGGCCTCCGCCACCGTCGTGAGGGCGAGGCGCCGCAGCGCCCGGTCCTGCCCCACGAAGGCGGCCGCGAAGGCGTCCGCAGGCCGGGCCAGGATCTCGGCCGGCGCATCCGCCTGGACGAGGCGCCCGGCCCGCATCAGGGCGACGCGGTCGCCCATCAGCATGGCCTCGTCGATGTCGTGGGTGACGATGATCACGGTCTTCGACAGCCGCCGCAGGATCGCGCCGATCTCCGCCTGCAGGCGCCCGCGCGCCACGGGATCGACCGCCCCGAAGGGCTCGTCCATGAGGAGCACGGGCGGGTCGGCCGCGAGGGCGCGGGCGACGCCGACGCGCTGGCGCTGGCCGCCGGAGAGCGCCTCGGGGCGCCGGTCGCGGAAGGTCGCGGGATCGAGGCCGACGAGGTCGAGCATGGCCTCGACCCGCTCGGCGATGCGCCGGCGCGGCCAGCCGAGGAGGTGCGGCACCGTGGCGACGTTCTGGGCGACGCTGCGGTGGGGAAACAGGCCGATGCCCTGCAGCACGTAGCCGATGCCGCGCCGGAGCGCGATCGGGTCCATCGCCATCACGTCGGCGTCCCCGACGGTGATGCGGCCGGAATCGGGCTCCACCAGCCGGTTGACCATGCGCAGGGTCGTCGACTTGCCGCAGCCCGACGGACCGATCAGCACGCAGGTCGTGCCCTCCGGGATGGTGAGGTCGAGCCGGTCCACCGCCGGGTCGGCGGAGCCGGGGAAGCGCTTCGAGACGCCCTCGAACCGGATCACGGCCGGCCGCGATCGCGCGAGGGGCGCGGCCGGGGTGGCGGGCTCAGCGGCCCGTCCTCACGGGCGCGGCCTCAGCCGCCCACCCTCAGCAGCCCTTGCAGATCGAGCCCATGGTGGTGCGCATCTTCGAGTCCCAGGCCTTGTCGCGGTTGGTCGCGGCCTTCTGGGCCTTCGCCATCTCGGCCTGGGCCGCCGGCGCCATCGGCGAGCCGCCGCCCGGCGGCTTGGTGACGCCGGTCGACGTGATGTTGCGCGGGGGCGCTCCCGAGCGGCCGGGCTCCTGGGCGAGGGCGGCCCCGGTCAGGAGGGTCGAGACGAGGGCTGTTGCGGCCAGGATGCGGCGCATGGATTGTGATCCCCAGGATGAGGTGCCGCGGCCCGCCTCGACACTCGGGCCGGGGCAGGCCGTCAACCGGCTGCAACCCGCGCGGTAGCGCGCGGAGTGGCGGAAATTATGGCGTGCAGGGTGTCGACAAAGCGTTTCGCCGCAAGCGAAAAGTGCGGGCTCAGGAGAAGGCCTTGCCGAGACCAGCCACCGGGATGCCCCCGTCGAACCGCCGCGAGGCCGTCGCCGCGTGCCTGCGCCGCCTCGCCCCGCGGCTCCCCGCCTTCGAGGCCGAGGCGGCCCTCGACCGGGCGCTCGCGAGCCCCGGCCTCCGCCGCGCGGCGCCCGACACCGCGGCGCGCCTCGCGCTGATCGCGTATGCCCGCCATGCCTTCACCGATTACGACGATCTCCTCGCCGAGGGCTACGATCGCGACAGCGCCCGCCACTTCGTCCTCGACGCGCTGAACGCCGTGCTGGCGGATTGGGGCGCTCCGCCCATCCCCGAGGCGGACGGTGATCCGACGGCTGGGGATACGGACCCCTGACGGGGCCGCGGATTGTTGACCGCGCGTGATCGAACCGTCACGCCGGCCCGGTGTTAGGGAGAGGCCGCCGCGATCGGTGGCCCGACAGGAGCGACACGACATGCAGATCAGCGCGCGCAACGTCATCAAGGGCACCATCGTGGCGATCGAGAAGGGCGCGACCACCGCGCACGTGAAGATCGAGATCGCCCCCGGCCAGATCGTCACCGCCTCGATCACCAACGATTCCGTCGACGCCCTCAAGCTCACCAATGGCGGCCAGGCCTACGCGGTCGTGAAGGCCTCCGACGTGATGGTGGCGGTGGATTGAGGCGGATGCGCCGGGCGCTCCTCGGTCTGGCCCTCGTCCTCGCGGGCGCCGGGGCGCGGGCGCAGCCCGCGCCGGAGGGCCAGGCCGCGCCGGAGAGCCAAGCCGGGGCCGCCGCCCGGCCCGCGTCGGGTCCGGCCGCGCCCGTCCCCTCCGCCTGCACGGATTTCGCGTGGTCGCTGATGCGCGAGGAGGCGTGGTTCGCCGCGCCGGGGCTGGCGCAGGTCGCCTCGGGGGACGCCGTGCGGGCGGAGATGCCCGGGGCCGTGCTCGCGCTGAAGCCCGATGCCGAGGTCGCCTTCCCGGTCTCGCCCTCGAAGGTCCCCCCGCCGGGGAGCTACGGCGGCGTGCTGCGCTTCCCCGCCCCGATCCAGCCCGGGATCTACCAGGTCACCCTCTCGGACGAGGCCTGGATCGACGTCAGCCAGGACGGCCAGACGACGCGGCCGCCGATGGCGCACACCCTCAATCCCGCCTGCCCGACCCTGCGCAAGAGCCTGCGCTACCAGTTCGGCACCGCCCCGGTGATCATCGAGATCAGCGGCGCGAAGCGGGACACGATCAAGATCGCGATCGCCCCCGTCGAGTAGCGCCGCGGGCGCGGGGCCGGGCTGCCGTGCCCTGCCCCTCGTTGCCCCCCGGGGGCGTTGGCGGGTAGGGTGCCGGCCCGTCCCCGGCAGCGGAACGCGACTGATCGCCATGAACGTCCTCGGCATCGAAACCACCTGCGACGAGACCGCCGCGGCCATCGTCTCCCCCGGCGAGGACGGGCGCGGCCTGATCCGGGCGAACGAGGTGCTGAGCCAGATCGCCGAGCATGCGGCCTACGGGGGCGTGGTGCCGGAGATCGCCGCCCGCGCCCATGTCGAGGTGCTCGACCGGCTGATCGCCCGCGCCCTCGAAACCGCCGGGATGCGGCTCGCGGATCTCGACGGCATCGCGGTGGCGGCCGGGCCCGGCCTGATCGGCGGCGTGCTGATCGGCCTCGTGACGGCCAAGACCCTCTCCCTCGTCGCCCGCAGGCCGCTCGTCGCCGTCAACCACCTCGAGGCGCATGCCCTGACGGCGCGGCTCACCGACGGGCTGGCATTCCCCTACCTGCTGCTGCTCGCCTCGGGCGGCCACACGCAGCTCGTCGCCGTGAAGGGCGTCGGCGAGTATGTCCGGCTCGGCACTACCATCGACGACGCCATCGGAGAGGCCTTCGACAAGGTCGCCAAGCTCCTCGGCCTCGGTTACCCGGGCGGCCCCGAGGTCGAGCGCATGGCGGAGGCGGGCGATCCCGAGCGCTTCGCGCTGCCCCGCCCGATGCTCGGCCGGCGCGAGGCGAACTTCTCCCTTTCGGGGCTCAAGACGGCCCTGCGCATCGAGGCGGAGCGGATCGCGCCGCTGGCCGAGCGCGACGTCGCCGATCTCTGCGCCGGCTTCCAGGCCGCCGTGGTGGACGTGGTGGTGGACCGCCTGCGCGTCGCCCTGCGCGGCTTCGGGGCCGTGGCCGGACACCCGACCGCCCTGGTGGCGGCCGGCGGCGTCTCCGCCAACGGCGCCATCCGGCGCGCCCTCGCGGCCCAGGCCGGCCAGGCGGGCCTCGCCTTCGTGGCGCCCCCGCTCGCCCTCTGCGGCGACAACGGCGCCATGATCGCCTGGGCCGGGCTGGAGCGCCTGCGCCTCGGCCTCGTCGACGACCTCACGGCGCCCGCCCGCGCCCGCTGGCCCTTCGCGGAGGCCCCCGCCGCGTGAGGCGCACCGGGCGCCTCGTCCTGCCGCGGGGCAACTTCCTGGAAGCGGTTCGTCCCCCCGCCGCACCCGAGCCCGCATTCGCGCCCGCGCCGCTCCCGGCGGATGCGGGCGCCCCGCCCGAGATCCAGGCCCGCTGGCGCGACCTCGTCGACCGGCGCCTGCCGGAGGCCGCGCGGGGACGGCCCGGCTGGCCGGTGCGCCTCGACCATTGCTTCGCCCGCATCCTCCTCGACAATGCCTGCGGCGGTCCCTGGCGCGAGAGCGTGACGGCTCCGGCCTGGGCGAACATGCCGCCGGCCCGCCTCGCCACCGCGATCGACCTCGGCGAGGCCGTGCTGGCCGACCGCGCCGACCTCGACCTCCTCAACCGCCGCTCCCTGCAGTGGCGCGGCAAGCGCAAGGTGCCGGCCGCCCCCGACGGCCTGCGGGACGGAGCGCTCATCCTGCGCCGCTGGCGCCGGGGCGACGACGCGCCCTTCGCGGCCCTGAACGCCGACCCGGCGGTGATGCGCCATTTCCCCGATCTCAAGAACCGGAGCGAGAGCCTGTGGGAGGCCCGTGCCCTCGACCGGCGCTTCGAGGCGGACGGGTTCGGCCCCTGGGCCGTCGGCCTCGAGGGAGGAGCCGCGCCGGCGGAGCCGTTCCTCGGCTTCGTCGGCGCCATGCGGCTGATGCGGCCGATGCCGTTCGCGGGGGGCGAGCGGCCGGGCGCCCTGGTCGAGGTCGGCTGGCGACTGGCGCAGTCCGGCTGGGGCCGGGGGCTCGCCACCCGCGCGGCCCGGCTCGCCCTCCGCGACCTCTTCGCCCGCTGCGGGGTCGCGGCCGTGGTGGCCTTCACGGCCGCCGGGAACGCGCCCTCGCGGCGCGTGATGGAGCGGCTCGGCATGACCCGCGACCCGGCCGAGGATTTCGATCATCCGGCGCTCGCCGCCGACGACCCGCTGCGGCGGCACGTGCTGTATCGCCTGACCGGCGCCGCGTTCGGGGCGCAGGACGGGGCGGCGGCGGGAGGACGGGCATGAGCGCGCAACCGAATGGCACGATCGCGGTCGTGGGTGGCGGCGCCTGGGGCACCGCCCTCGCCAACGCGGCTGCGGCGGCGGGCCGGCCCGTCACCCTCTGGCTGCGCGACGCCGGGGCCGCGGAGCGCCTGGAACGGACCCGCGAGAACGCCCGCTACCTGCCGGGCGTGCCCCTGCACCCGGGCATCCGGGCGACCGCCGAGGGCGCGGATCTGCGGACGGCGGAGGCCGTGCTCCTCGTCACCCCGGCCCAGACCCTGCGGGGCGTGCTGGCGCAGCTCGGGCCCGCCTTCAGGCCCGGCGCCCCGGCCGTGCTCTGCGCCAAGGGCATCGAGCGGGGAAGCGACGCCTTCATGAGCGCGGTGGCGGCCGAGGGCCTGCCGGCGGGCACCCCCGTCGCGGTCCTGTCCGGGCCGAGCTTCGCGGCGGATGTCGCCCGCAACCTGCCGACCGCCGTCACCCTGGCGTCCGAGGATGCGGATCTCGCCGCGCGCCTCGCCCGGATGCTGTCGGGCCCGAGCCTGCGCCTCTACCACACCGACGACGTGCGCGGCGTCGAGATCGGGGGCGCGGGCAAGAACGTGCTGGCCATCGCCTCCGGCATCGTCGCGGGCCGGGGCCTCGGCGAGAGCGCCCGCGCCGCCCTCATCGCCCGGGCCTTCGCGGAGCTGATGCGCTTCGCCCGCGCCTATGGCGGGCGGCCCGAGACCCTGATGGGCCTGTCGGGCCTCGGCGACCTCGTGCTCACGGCCTCCTCGCCGCAATCGCGCAACTTCGCCTTCGGCCAGCGCCTCGGCGAGGGCGCGACGCCGGAGGCGGCCTCCGGCGGCAAGCTCGCGGAGGGCGCCTTCACGGCCGCCGCCCTCGTGGCGCTGGCCCGCGCCCGGGAGGTCGAGATGCCGGTGGCGGAGGCGGTCGCGGCCATCGTGTCCGGCGGAGCCAGCGTCGAGGCGGTGGTGGCGGGCCTCCTCGCGCGCCCGCTCAGGGCCGAGGCCGGATAGCCCGTTCGCGGGGCGGGATGACGCCCCCGGACCCATGGGAGCGGCCCGGCATTCTGCGCTAAACCTGCCCCCGCATCCGCGAAGGGGTCCCCGCATGGCGTACTGGCTCTACAAGTCCGAACCCGCGACCTGGTCCTGGGACCGGCAGGTCGCGGCCGGGGCGGCGGGCACCCACTGGAACGGCGTGCGCAACCACCTCGCCAAGAAGCACCTGATGGCGATGGAGGTCGGCGAGCGGGGCTTCTTCTACCACTCGAACGAGGGCAAGGCGGTGGTCGGCATCGTCGAGGTGATCCGGCCCTACTATCCCGACCATACCGACGAGACCGGCCGCTTCGGCATGGTCGACCTTCGCGCGGTCGAGGCGCTGCCCCGCCCGGTCGGCCTCGACGCCATCAAGGCGGACCCGGTTCTCGCCGAGATGGTGCTCGTCACGAATTCCCGCCTCTCGGTCCAGCCCGTGACCGAGGCCGAGTGGCGGCGGATCCGCGCCCTCGGGGGCCTGGCCTGAACACACAAGCGTGAGCGGCGTCCCCCTATCCCCCAGGCTGCTGCGGGTGTCTCTGGCGGCTCAGCGCGCCCTCAATCCGGAGATGCCCCCATGACCCTGCGCGAACCCCTTCTCAAGCCGGTTCCGATCGCCGAGCTGCGCCCGACCCAGATGACGGTCGGCTATCGCGAGGTCGAGGAGAAGCGGCGGCGCTGGCGCGATCACGACGCCGACAAGAAGGCCGAGTTCCTCGGCGCCCACATGATCCCGACCCTGCTCGGGCCGAAGAAGCGCCACTACGTCATCGACCACCACCACCTCGCCCGCGCCCTGCAGCTCGAGGGCGTCGAGAACGTGCTGGTGACCGTGGTGGCCGACCTGCACAACCTCGACAAGGCCGCCTTCTGGACGGTCTGCGACCACAAGGCGTGGGCCCATCCCTACGACGCGGAGGGCGTGCGCGTCGGCTTCCAGGACATCCCGAAGGCGGTCGCCGACCTCGCCGACGACCCCTACCGGAGCCTCGCGGGCGAGCTCCGCCGCGCCGGGGGCTTCGCCAAGGACACGACGCCCTTCAGCGAGTTCCTGTGGGCCGACTTCCTGCGCCACCGCGTCAAGGCGAAGCGCATCGAGGGCGACTTCTCCGAAGCCCTCGAGGCGGCCATGGGCCACGCGAAGTCGCCGGACGCCGCCTACCTGCCGGGCTGGTGCGGCCCGGCCGCGTGAGGCGGGGCCCCCGCGCCGGGCTCGGATGCCCCGCCGGGCTCAGATGCCCCAGTAGGGCGTGGCGTTGTAGTAGCGGTGGATGTGGTCCTCCCAGTCCCGGTCCTGGGAGGGGTCGGTGCCCTCGGGGGAGCGGGGCGGCGCGTCGCGCAGCTGCTCTTCCGTGATGTCGACCACGTAGGCGTCGAGCTCGGGCTCGAAGCGCAGCACGCTCCAGGGCAGCGTGTGGTAGCCCTCGCCGAGGCCCAGGAACCCGCCGAAGCTCATCACCGCGTAGGCGACCCGGCCGGATTGCTTGTCAAGCATCAGGCGCTCGATGGTGCCGACCCGCTCGCCGCCCGGACGGCGCACGCCGGTGCCGATCACCCGGTCGCTGGCGATCAGGCTGCGGGGGCTGGTCTCGATGGTGGCCGTCTCCATGGCGTCACTCCCGGACAAGGATGTTTGCGTCTGCCCGAAAAACGCCGCCCGCGACGGCGACGTTCCGGCGCAGCGCGCGGGGCCGCCCGCGCGCTGCGCCGCCCTCGACGCCGCCCCGCCCGACCGGATAGCTTGCCCCGCATGCCGACACAGCCGCGCTTCGCCCCCCTCGCCGCCCTCCTGCTCCTCGGCCTCACGGCCCCGGCCGGAGCTCAGGACAAGGGCAGCGTGAACCCGAGGCCCCTGCCGCCCCTCGCCGACCCCGACGCACCCTCGACCCCCGCCAAGGAGCTGTTCGGCCGCGCCGCCACCCCGGCGCCGGGCCCCGCCCATCCCTACGGCTCCTATGCCAAGGGCTGCTTCTCGGGCGGCGAGGCGCTGCCCGTCGACGGGGCGACCTGGCAGGTGATGCGGCTCTCCCGCAACCGGATGTGGGGCACGCCCCACCTCGTCGATTTCATCGAGCGCCTCGCCGCCAAGGCGCCGAAGGTCGGCTGGACCGGCCTCCTCGTGGGCGACATGTCCCAGCCTCGCGGCGGCCCGATGCTGACGGGCCACGCCTCGCACCAGCTCGGCCTCGACGCCGATGTCTGGCTGACCCCGATGCCGAGCCACCGCATGAGCCGGGCCGAGCGCGAGGAGACCTCCGCCACCGACATGGTGCGGGGCGACCGCCTCGACATCGACCCGCGGGTCTGGACGCCCGAGCACCTGCGGCTGATCCGCCTCACGGCCCAGCAGCCGGAGGTGGCGCGCATCTTCGTCAACGCGGCGATCAAGAAGGCGCTCTGCCGCGAGGCGGGCGGGGATCGCGGCTGGCTCACCAAGGTGCGCCCGATGTACGGGCACAATTACCACTACCATATCCGCCTCGCCTGCCCGGACGGCGCGGGCGAGTGCGGCGACCAGGCGCCCCCGCCCGCGGGCGACGGCTGCGGCGAGGAGCTGGCCTATTGGTTCAGCGACGCGGTGCTGCACCCCAAGCCCCCGAAGGTGAAGCCGAAGCCCAGGCCCCCGATGACGATGGCCGCGCTCCCCGCCGCCTGCCGCTCGGTGCTCAAGACCCGCTGAGGCGACGCGCGCCTCCCGGCGCCTCGGGGATGATCCGGGGGCTGCCCTACTTGTCGTGGTGCCCGGCCGCGACCCGGTCGGTGAGGGCCATCAGCAGGCCCGAGACCACGAACACCATGTGCAGGCCGACGAGCCAGGCGAGCTCGCGGTCGGTGTTCGCCTTCAGGTCCATGAAGGCCTTGAGGAGCTGGATCGCCGAGATCGCCACGATCGAGGACATCAGCTTCAGCTTCAGCCCGGTGAAGTCGATCGTGCCCATCCATTCGGGCCAGTCCTTGTGGTCGGAATGGTCGAATTTCGAGACGAAGTTCTCGTAGCCCGAGAACATCACGATGATCAGCAGCGAGGCGGTGAACGACAGGTCCACGAGGGTCAGGACCCCGAGGATCGTCTGGGACTCGTTCGACTCGATCGCGTGCAGGGCGAAATGCGCGAGCTCCTGCAGGAGCTTCACCAGCAGCACGAACAGGCCGACCGCCAGGGCGCCGTAGAACGGCGCCAGCAGCCACCGGCACGCGAACAAAGCCCGCTCGAACGTCCGCTCCAGCATCGGTCCCACATCTCCCGTCCAAGATCGGCGGGCGGTGTCGCATGCAGCCGCGACACCGGCAAGACGAAAGGCGCCGCTTGCCGGATCGGGTGCCCCGGCCCGGGCGCGGGGCCGGTGCCGCGCAGGTCCGCGCGGGCGTCGCGCTGATTCGCCGGCGCCGCGCAGGGATTCGCCAAGACCAATAACAGTTCATCCTGCCGGCTAGTCTGGCCGTCGACGGGCTCTGACGTGCGATGCTTCCAGGCAAAATCCCCGACTGGACATTCGGTGCTCGTTTTGACCTTGACGAAGCGCGGTCGCGGGCTAGCGTCCATCCGAGCGCGCTGCAGCCCAAAGGGCGCATGCCGCGCCACGGGCGGCCGGGGGAGCGAGATGGAGCAGGCCGAGGCACGGCGCCTTGCGGGTTCGGAACAGGCGGAATTCGGCAGGGGCGCCGCATTCGCCGCCGCCATGCGCGAGGCCCGCATGCCCATGATCGTCACCGATCCGCGCCGGCACGACAACCCGATCGTCTTCGCCAACGCGGCCTTCCTCAGGCTCACGGGCTACGAGCGCCTGGATGTGACGGGGCGCAATTGCCGCTTCCTGCAGGGCCCCGGCACCTGCCCGGAGGCGGTGGCCCGGGTGCGCGCGGCGATCCGCGACGAGGTCGACATCCACATCGACCTGCTGAACTACCGCAAGGACGGCACGACCTTCCACAACGCCCTCTACCTGAGCCCGGTGCACGGCGACGACGGCAGCCTGCGCTTCTTCTTCGCCGCGCAGCACGACGTCACCGACCGCTACCGGATGCTGGAGAAGTGCGAGCAGGCGAACCGCACCCTGCAGGGGGTGCTCGACCTGAAGACCACCCTGATCCACGAGATCGACCACCGCGTGAAGAACAACCTGCAGATGATCTCGGCCATGATCGTCCTGCAGAGCCAGAGCATCCCCGACCCCGCCGTGCGCCGGTCCCTGTCGGACACGCTCCAGCGCATCGAGGCGCTCAGCACGGTGCACCGGCTGCTGCACCAGTCGGAGACCGTCTCACGCTTCGACGTCGCCGATTTCGTGCGCGACCTCGTGACGGATCTCGTCGGCGCCACGGGCCGCCGCGACATCCGGGTCGAGCTCGATCTCGCCTCCGTGGTGGTGGCCGCCGAGAAGTCGACAGCCCTGGCGCTGCTCGTGAACGAGATCGTCACGAACGTCCTCAAGCACGCCTTCGTGAAGGGCCGCGCCGGCAGCCTCGCGATCCGCATCGGGAGGGCGGAGGACCGCGTCCTGCTCGTCGTCGAGGATGACGGCGTCGGCATCGCCACCGAGGCGGCGGGCACGTCCTCCTTCGGCCAGTCCCTGATGCGCACCCTGGCGCGCCAGCTCGGCGCCGAGCTGATCGTGGAGGGCGGCGCGCGGGGCGGCACGCGGGTCTCCGTGCGGATGCCCGCCGCGGTGGCGCTCCCGACGCAGGCCTGAGGCCACCGCCACCGGGGACGGGCGTGCCGAGGGAGGCGTCGTGGCGTCGTGCTGGTTCGACGCCGCTTTGGTGAGGGGTCCTCGGTCCGTATGGCGAAGCGACGGCCGTTGCGGATCTTCGTCGTCGAGGACGAGGCGCTCCTGCTCATGCAGCTCGAGGCGTTGCTGGTGGCGGCCGGGCACGAGGTCGTGGCCACCGCCATGTCCACCGCCGAGGCCCTGGCCCGCATCCCGACGCTCGCGGCGGACCTCGCCTTCGTGGACCTGCGCCTCGGCGACAGCGGCGGCGGCATCGTGGTCGGGCGCCAGCTCGCCCGCACGGCCCGGATGCCCGTCATCTTCGTCACCGCCAACGAGCGCCGCATCCCGGTCGACGAGGAGCCGGGCCCGCCGCCGCCGGATGCGGGCGACAACGACCTCGGCGGCGACTACGCCGGCGCGATGGGCGTCATCGCCAAGCCCTACACCCTGCACGGCCTCCGGACCGCGCTCGATTTCCTCGACGAGGCGCTGCGGCTGCCGCCCCCGCACCGGGCGCCCCCCGAGAGCCTGTTCCTGACCCCGGCCTACGCGGCCCGCTGGCAGATCGCCGTCTAGGGCGCGCCCTCAGGGCCGGGTCAGGACGCCGGTGCGCCGGCGGGCCGGCTGGCCGAGCCAGAGCAGGATCGCCCCGAGGCCGAGCCCGAGCAGGGCGGCGGGGGCCAGGGTGAGGGGCAGGACGAGGAGCTTCCAGAGCCAGGGCGCCACGCCCTCGACGGTGCCCTGCAGGGCGTTCGCCTTGTCCTTGAACAGGGTGAACAGGAGCTCGCTCAGCGGCGTCACCCGCAGGCCGTTATTCGCGATCGAGCGGGCGCCGTCGTAGACCAGCGCGACGAAGCCGCCGGCGAGGAGAAGAAGGCCGAAGAAGCGGCACAGGAAGCGGAACATCGCGTGTCTTCGATCTCGGGCCCGAGGGCCGCCCGCGCCGGGGACGCCCGCGTTCAGGGTGCAACCGGTGGAGTAGGGGGCGGGCGCCCGCGGCGCAAGCGACGACCGTGCCGATTGCCCCGCCGGGTGCCCCATGCCAGAGGGAGCCCCGCGAGGCTTGAGGAGCGGACCTGTTGCGGCGAGGCGATCCCACGGATGTGTGCGAAGACCGGCCGGCCCCGCGGCCCGGCCCCGCGGGCGTCCCGGCCCTGGTGGTCTTCGATTGCGACGGCGTCCTCATCGACAGCGAGCCGATCAGCCTCGCCCGCCTCACCGCCGGCCTGAACCGGATCGGCGTCGCGATCGACCTGGAGACGGTGCGGGCGCGCTTCGCCGGCACCTCGATGGCCTCGATCATGGGCCACATCGCGGCGGATTACGGGATCTCCGCGCCGGAGGGCTTCGTCGAGGCAGTGAAGGCCGACACCCTGCGGGCCTTCGACCGGGAGTTGCGCGCCATGGCGGGGGTCGCCGAGGCGGTGGCGGCCCTCGGGCTGCCCGCCTGCGTCGCCTCGAGCAGCGACCCCGTGCGGCTGCGCCACTCCCTCGGGCTGACGGGGCTTCTGCCACTCTTCGAGGGCCGGATCTTCTCCTCGGCCGAGGTCCCCCGCGGCAAGCCCTTCCCGGACCTGTTCCTGCACGCGGCGGCCCGGATGGGCGCGGCGCCCGAGACCTGCCTCGTCATCGAGGACAGCGTGCCGGGCGTCACCGCGGCGCGGGCGGCGGGCATGCGCGTGGTGGGCTTCACGGGCGGCGGACATTGGGGGCACGACCGGGCGGGGGCCGACCTCGCGGCGGCGGGCGCGGCCCGGATCTTCCGCGATTACCGCGATCTCGCGGGACTCCTGCGCGCCGCCTGAGAGCGGAGAAAGCGCCTGCGCGAGCGGCCTCGGGGACCGGCTTCGTCCCACGGCCGTGCTTGCATTTGAAAGAATTCTCCGTTGACGAGAAGAGGTTACGTCACCATCCTTAAGACGTCGAGCGATGCAGCCCCGCATCGCCCGCCGCGGTGATTTGAAGTGTGTAGCTTGCGCCGCGTCACCAAACGCTAAAGCACCGCGAAGCGCTCGCGCCTCGTGGTCCTTCATCGAAAGGATGACTTGCCGTGACTGTTTCTCCGTTGCTTCCGAGGCTCCCTGAATTCCGCGCCCGGCCGTCCCGGTCGCGCGATTGCTGTCGACGCTGACGCTCCGGCCCCGGCCGATGTTCGCTCGCAGACCGATCGCAGGGCCGGCGCAGTCCCGGCCGCAGGAGCCTCCTGTCCATGTCCCAGTCCTTCGCAGGCGCCGAAGCGCGCGCCTTGACCGCCCCGAGCCCGGCCGTCCTCGCCGACCCCTTCACCGATCACCTGGCGGCGCGCGCCCGCAACCGCCTCCACGCGGAGCGCGCGCCTGAACCGGCGCCGACGGCGCGGATCATCGAGATCGGGGAGGTCACCGCCGGCATCGCCGTGCCGGAGCCCGGCGGCGTGCGGTTCTTCTCCTCCTCACGGGATTTCGATCCCCTCGACGGTGCGGTCTTCCGCAGCGTCGAGCAGGCCGCCAAGGCGGCCCGCGAGCGCGTCCGCCAGCGCACCCGGCCCGCCGACCGCCGGGGCACGGCCGAGCGCCGCGGCCCGCAGGAGCCCCGCCTCGTCGCCGTCTGAGGCCGGGCGCGTCGGGCCGCCCCGGGCGGGCGGCCCGGGCTCCACCCCTACTTGCACTCCTCGCGGGTCCGCTTCATCGCCTCCCCGAACCCGGCCAGCGCGTACTCGTCGCTGGTCGGATTTCCGCGCAGGGAGGTGGTCTTCACCGAGAGCTTGGGGTTGCGTCCGCTCATCTCGGCGACGACGCGCGCCTCCTCGGCCGGGTTCTGCAACCAGGCATTGCCATCCTTGACGACGAGGCCGTAGCGGGTGCTGCCGATGGTCAGGATCGGGTCCGTGGAGGCGGGGCCGGAGCCGGGCTTGGTCTGGCTCGCGGCCAGCTTCGAGGGGAAGCCCAGCATCACCGCGACCTCGTTCTGCACGTTCTCGCCCTTGCGCACGGTGACGAACAGGTAGGCTGTGTCCCGCTTCAGGGTGTTGGGCGAGCGCGTCGTCGGCTGGGCGATGGCGTAGCACAGGCGGGTCCTGCCCTGGCCGCTCGCGAACACGTTCCAGTCGCCGAAGATCGCCACCGGCGTCGCCTGCTGCATGCCGGGCGGCGTCACGGCCGCCTTGGGGCCGGCCCTGGTCCGGCCGCGCCCGCGCCGCCGCCCCTGCGGCTCCTCGGGGGCGGCGTCCTGCGCCAGGGCCGGGGCCGCCGAGAGGGCGAGGCCGGCCGCGCCCGCCGCGACCGCGAGCCCCGTCGTCGCGGGGGCCGCGGGCAGGGCGGCCGCGACGAGGAGGGCGGCGAGGGGAAGGCCGCGCACCGCGCGGGCACGCGCCACCTCGGCACGCGCTGCCTGGGGATGAGACTTCGTGTGAGACATCGGCAGGTCCTGAGGGCGTCGTTCCTGAGATGATCGGGCGCGACGGGAGGCACACCGGCCGCCGGGGAATGCGGCTCTGTCCGAGCGCAGCCGGGCGCGGGCGCGCCGGACGCAGAACTCAGGGTGCAACTTGTGAAGCTTGAGCGCGGGTTCGGCAAGGGGCCGCGTTCGGTGCAAGGGGCGCCGACGAGGGGCCTCGCGCCGCGCCGCCGAACGGCGCCCGCGCCTCAGGCGGCCTGGATGCCGGCCTGGATCGGGGCCGGAACGGGCGGCGGGGCGAGCGGCAGGCGCGCCTTGGATTCGGCGATGATCGCCGACACCGCGAAGGTGCGCTTGCGCGGCGGCGGGTCGTTGTAGGGGGTGTTGTAGCACTTGCGCACGGAGTGCCAGAACGCTTCCCGCTGCGCCTCGCCGAGGCCGCTCAGCGCCACGTCGATCGCCGCGGCCGCGGCGGCGGCGAGGGCGGGAATCTCCTCCGGCGTGATCCAACTTTCCACGGGCATGCGACGATCTCCGAAACGCTCGGGCCGCTTCTTAGCAAGCGTCACATAGCTAGACCGTGAACGCACGCCCATTTGGGCGCGCATCCTGCTCGTTTTTCAGGCCGTCTCACGGCCAAGCTGTGCAATCCAGCGTTCGGCCTGGGTCCGGACATTGGCCGGCGCCGTCCCGCCGTAGCTGGTGCGGCTGTTCACCGAGTTCCCGACGCCGAGCACGGCGTAGACGTCCCCAGTGATGCGCGGCTCCGCCGCCTGCATCTCGGCGAGCGACAGGTCCTCCAGCCCGACGCCCCTGGCCGAGGCCGCGCCGACGAGGCGGCCGGTGACGTGGTGGGCGTCGCGGAAGGGCAGGCCGAGCGCCCGCACCAGCCAGTCGGCGAGGTCGGTGGCGGTGGCGTAGCCGGAGCCCGCGGCCCGGGCCAGCACGTCGGAGGCCGGCTCGAGGTCGCGCACCATGCCGGTCATCGCCGCGAGGCAGAGGGAGAGGGCCTGGAGCGCGTCGAAGGTGCCCTCCTTGTCCTCCTGCATGTCCTTCGAATAGGCGAGGGGCAGGCCCTTCATCACGATGAGGAGGCCGGTCAGCGCCCCGATCACCCGACCCGCCTTCGCCCGCACCAGCTCGGCCGCGTCGGGGTTGCGCTTCTGCGGCATGATCGACGAGCCGGTGGTGAAGCCGTCCGACAGCCGCACGAAGCCGAACTGCGCCGAGGTCCACACCACCAGTTCCTCGGCGAAGCGCGACAGGTGCACGGCGCAGATCGCGGCGGCCGAGAGGGATTCCAGCGCGAAGTCGCGGTCGGCCACGGAATCGAGGGAGTTCGCGGTCGGGCGGTCGAAGCCGAGGGCGGCGGCGGTGGCGTGGCGGTCGATCGGGAAGGAGGTGCCGGCCAGCGCCGCGGCGCCGAGCGGGCACTCGTTGAGGCGCGCGCGGGCATCGCGGAACCGGCCCCGGTCGCGCCCGAGCATCTCCACGTAGGCGAGGCAATGGTGCCCGAAGGTGACGGGCTGGGCCGATTGCAGGTGGGTGAAGCCCGGCATCACGGTGTCGGCATGCGCCAGCGCCTTCTCGGCCAGCGCCCGCTGCAGCCCGGCCGCCTGCGCGTCGAGGCTGTCCAGGGTGTCGCGCACCCACAGCTTCATGTCGGTGGCGACCTGGTCGTTGCGCGAGCGGGCGGTGTGCAGGCGCCCGGCCGTCGGGCCGACGATCTCGCGCAGCCGGCTCTCCACGCTCATGTGGATGTCTTCGAGCTCGCGCTTGAATTCGAACTGCCCGGCCTCGATTTCCGCCTGGACCGCCTTGAGCCCGTCCTGAATTGCGCTCACATCCTCCGCAGGCACGATCCCGGCGGCGCCCAGCATCGCGACATGCGCCAGCGAGCCGCGGATGTCCTGGGGCGCCAGGCGCTTGTCGAATCCGATGGAGGCGTTGATCTCCTCCATGATCTCGGCGGGGCCGCTCGCGAAGCGCCCGCCCCACATCCGGTTGCTCATGATTCTCCAAACCCTCTCGCCGCCTCACGCCCCGGAGACGCAACGCTGATGCCCGGCCGCCTGACTTCCTTCGTCTACGGGGCGGCGCTGATCGCGGCGCTCGGCGCCGGACTCGCCCTATACGGGACGGGCTCCACCGGGGGCAACGGAAACACGCGCGCCGAGCCCTGCGCCGGCAGCGAGGCCACCCGCGCCCGCCTCGCGCCGCTCGCCCGCGGCGAGGTCGCGGCCATGCAGGTCCTCGACGCCGCGAAACCCGCCCCGGCCCTGAGCTTCAAGGACGCGCAAGGGGCGGAGGTGAGCCTCGCCGACCTCAGGGGCCGCACGCTCCTGGTCAACCTGTGGGCGACCTGGTGCGCCCCCTGCAAGGCCGAGATGCCGGCCCTCGACCGGCTCCAGGGCGCGCTCGGCGGCGCGGATTTCGCGGTGGTCGCCATCAATGTCGACACCCGCAACCTCGACAAGCCCTTGGCCTGGCTGAAGGAGAACGGCATCGCGCGGCTCGCCTACTACGCCGACCCGGGCGGCCGGGTGCTGCCGGCGATCCAGCGCGACACCGGCTCCACGGGGCTGCCGACGACCCTCCTGATCGACCCAAAGGGCTGCGAGATCGGCGTCATGAAGGGCCCGGCCGAGTGGTCGAGCGGGGATGCCGAGCGGCTGATCCGCGCGGCGCTCGGCCCCGCCTCCTGACCGGGGCAGGGTTGTCTCGGCCGGCAAAGCCGGGCACCCCGGGCCGATGAACAGGCCGCGCCCGCTCTCCGCCATCCGCGCCGCGCTGACCAGCGAGGCCGGCGGCGGCCTCGTCCTGATGGCGGCGGCCGCCCTCGCCCTCGTGGTGGCGAACTCGGCGCTCGCGACCGATTACGAGCGCATCCTCCACCTCCACCTCGGCCCCCTGAGCCTGCTGCACTGGATCAACGACGGCCTGATGGCCGTGTTCTTCCTGCTCGTCGGCCTGGAGATCAAGCGCGAGGCCCTCGACGGGCAGCTGCGGACCTGGCCCGACCGGGCCCTGCCCGGCCTCGCGGCCCTCGGCGGGATGGTGGTGCCGGCCCTCGTCTACGTCGCCCTGAACCGGGGCGGGGACACCCTGCGCGGCTGGGCGATCCCGGCCGCCACCGACATCGCCTTCGCGCTCGGCGTGCTGGCGCTCCTCGGCCGGCGGGCGCCGGTCTCCCTGAAGGTCTTCCTCAGCGCGGTCGCGATCGTGGACGATCTCGGGGCGGTCGCCATCATCGCGCTGTTCTATACCGGCGGCCTCGATCCGGCGATGCTGGGGCTGGCCGCCGCCACCTTCGGGATCCTCGTCCTGTTGAACCGCCGCGGCGTCACGGCCCTGGGCCCCTACCTCCTGCTCGGCCTCGCCCTCTGGTTCTTCGTGCTGCGCTCGGGCGTCCACGCCACCGTGGCGGGGGTGCTCCTGGCGCTGACCATCCCGATCCGTCCGAGCCCGGGCCGGCCCGAGGACCCGGCCTCGCCGCTCCACATCCTCGAGCACGCCCTCACGCCCTTCGTCACCTACGCCATCGTGCCGGTCTTCGGCTTCGCCAATGCGGGCGTGGCGCTGCTCGGCCTCTCCCCGGGCGCGCTCCGCGACCCCGTCACCCTCGGGGTGGCGCTCGGGCTCTTCCTCGGCAAGCAGGTCGGCATCTTCGCGAGCGTGCGGCTCGCCGTCCTGGCGGGCCTCGCCGCGCGGCCCGCCCATGCGAGCTGGGCGCAGGTCTACGGGGTGGCGGTGCTCTGCGGCATCGGCTTTACCATGAGCCTGTTCATCGGTGGCCTCGCCTTCACGGACGGCCTGCACGCGACCGAGACGAAGCTCGGCGTGCTGGCGGGCTCCCTGATGTCGGGGCTCGTCGGCGCCGCCATCCTGGCCCTGGCGTCCGGGCGGCGGCGGCCGGACCGCGGCGGCGCGGGCGTTGCGGGGTCCGGCCGCGCCCTGTAACCCGGCCCCTCCACCGGATGGGGCAGCCGCAGGAAGACCCGATGCGCTACTATCTCGGCCTCGCCACGACCTTCCACGACCCGGCGCTCGCCCTGATCGGCCCGGACGGCGGGGTGATCTTCGCCGAGGCCGCCGAGCGCTTCCTGCAGTACAAGCGCGCCCCGAACTGCGAGCCGGACGCCGCGACCCGGATGGTCGGCATCCTCGAGCGCCACGTGCCGCGGGGCTCGGAGATCGTCATCGCCTCGACCTGGGGGCCGCAATTCACCGAGTTCCTGCAGGGACAGGAGCGCGGCGGCGCCTTCACGCTCGAAGCCCTGAGCCGGCACGGCACCGCCCTCAACCGCTCCTTCGTGCCCGAGCGCGCCGAGCGCATCTTCATCGCCGAGCTGGCGCTGGCGCAGGGGCGGGCCGGCTACGGCACCCTGCTGGCCCTCGACCAGGAGACGCGCGGCGCCGGCGGCGCTCCCCGGGCCGAGGTGGTGGCGCAGCGCCGCTACCCGCATCACCTCACTCACGCGGCCTACGGGCTCTGGGGCAGCCCCTTCGCGGAGGCGACGGCGCTCGTCGTCGACGGCATGGGCGAGACCGGCGCCGCCGCGATCTACCGGATGCGCCACAACCGCATCGAGGAGGTGCGCCGTCACCGCGGCCGCGGCTCCGTCGGCTTCCTGTACGGGCTGATCACGGACCTCGCGGGCTTCGACCAGATCAAGGGCGAGGAATGGAAGATCATGGGGCTCGCGCCCTATGGCCGGACCGATCCGGAGCTGATGAGCCTGCTGCGCCGGCTGTTCTCGGGCGAGGGCGGGCGCCTCAGGTTCACCGACGACGCCACCGTGCAGGCGGTGGCGGGGGAGATCCTGGCGCGCCGGCCGGCGGACGCGCAGGAGGTCGGCTGGGCCGACCTCGCCCGCTGCGGTCAAGAGCTCTTCGGCGAGATGATGGACATCCTGGTGGCCGAGGCGGAGCGGCTCGCGCCCCACCGGAACCTCGTCATCGCGGGCGGCTGCGGCCTCAACTCGTCCTATAACGGCCGGGTCATCGGCCGCTCGGGCTTTGCCCGCCTCCACGTCCCCTCGGCGCCGGGCGACGACGGCAACGCGATCGGGGCCGCCTGGCTCGCCTACGCGGAAGACCATCCGGACTGGGGCGGGCCGGCGCCCGAGACCCGCCCGCTCAGCCCCTATCTCGGCTCCGGGGTCTCGACCGAGCCCCTCGCGCGCATGGCCGCCTGGGAGCCCCGGGCCCGGCGACTCGGCCATGACGGCGTGACCCGGGAGGCCGCCCGGATCCTCGCCGGGGGCGGGCTCGTCGGCTGGGTCCAGGGGCGGGCGGAGTTCGGCCCGCGGGCGCTCGGCAACCGCTCGATCCTGGCCGATCCGCGCCCCGCCTGGGCCAAGGACGCGCTTAACGCCAAGGTGAAGTACCGCGAGGCCTTCCGGCCCTTCGCGCCCTCGATCCTGGCGGAGGCCGGCCCGGACTGGTTCGAGGATTACGCCGACAGTCCCTACATGGAGCGCACCCTGGTCTGGCGCGAGGCGGTGCGGGCGCGGGTTCCGGCGGTGGTCCACGCGGACGGGACCGGGCGCCTCCAGAGCGTGACGCCGGAGCGCAACCCCGCCTACGCGGCCCTGATCGGCGCCTTCCGGGACATCACCGGGGTGCCGATCCTGCTCAACACGAGCTTCAACGTGATGGGCAAGCCGATCCTCCACACCGCGGAGGACGCGATCCTGATGTTCTACACCACGGGGCTCGACGCCCTCGTGGTGGAGGATTGGCTGCTGGTGAAGTGAGGCGGGGCCTACTCGCAGACCTCGACGCGCCTGTCGGTGAAGTCCTCCTCGTCGAGCCAGACCTTGCGGCGCTCGTCGTGGCAGACCGGGCCGCGGCGCTCGCGGCGCACCACCACGGTCTCGACCGGCTCCTCCTCGACGATGCGGCGGGCGCGGTACTCCGGCGGCGGGGGCGGCGGGGGCTGGTTCGCGCCGTTGATGAGCGCGCCGGCGGCGACGCCGCCGAGCACGCCCGCCGCGACCCCGCCGATGATCGCGGCGTTGCGCCCGTCCCGGGCCGAGACCGGCGCGGCGGCGGCGAGGAGGAGGCCGCCGACGAGGGTGGCGCGAAGACCGGCCCGGACCGGGCCGACGGAAAGGGTGAGGCGCACGCGCGAGATCTCCGGTTCGTGCTAGGACGGATCCAACATCCCGATGCTTAAGAATCCGCGAATGAACTGCGCACAATCCGATCGGGCGTCCGCCCGGCAGGACGGACCACGCCGCCGGTCGGCGCATCGCATCGGGCTCGGGCTTCTCCTCGCCCTCGCGGCCTTCCCGGGGCTGGCGGCAGACGGCCCGCCCTTCCTCCTCGTCGGGCTCGACGGCAAGACCTTCTTCCGCCCGGGCGGCTCGGAGAACGGGCCGAACGGCGCCGACGGGCTCGCCATCGTGGACATCGCGGACCCGGCGAGGCCGAGGCTCGCCCACGTCCTCGCCTCGCCCGCGCTCGACACCTCGGTCTACGGCCCGCCGACCAACCTCCAGATCACCCCGGACGGGCGCCTCGGCCTCGTGACGAATCCCGTCACCATGCGGCGGGAGGGGGAGGCCTGGTACGCGCAGGCCGACGACCGCCTGTTCGTGGTCGATCTCGCGGCCGAGCCGCCCCGGGTGCGCCAGGTCGTGCGCGTCGGGCGCCAGCCCTCGGGCGTCGCGATCAGCCGGTCGGGCCGGCTCGCCCTCGTGGCCAACCGCGAGGGCCGCAGCGTCACGGTGCTGACGATCGGGGACGAGGTCCGGGTCGCCGCCACCGTCGATGTCGGCGCGGAGGCCGCCGCCGTGGCGATCGCCCCGGACGAGAGCCGCGCCTTCGTGGCCAAGAACAAGGCCGGCACGGTCGGGGTGCTGGCGATCGAGGGCACGCGCGACGGCACGCGCGTCAGCCACGATCCCGCCCTCGATATGCCGGTCGGGCCCGGCACCTACGGGCTCGAGGTGACGCCGGACGGCGCCTTCGTGCTCTCGGGCAACGCGGGCGCGAGCCCGAGCGACGGGCATGCCGACGCGGTCAGCCTGATGCGGGCCGGGGGCGTCCGCCCGGTGGTGCTCGACCATCTCGGCGTCGGCGACACCGCCGAGACCCTGGCGCTCGCCCCCGACGGGCGCCGCGCCGCGATCTCGGTGGTGAAGGGCGCGGCCGCTCCCCGGGCGAGCCCGTCCTACACGGTGGGCGGCGCGGCGGTGCTGGTCGCGATCCTGCCCGAAGGACGCCTGCGCTACCTCGGCGAGGCGCCGGCCGGGGCCGTCACGCAGGGCGTCGCCTTCGACCCGTCGGGGGCCTACGTCTATATCGGCAATTACAGCGACCGGACCCTCGGGGTGTACCGCGTCGAGGGCGACACGATCCGGGAGACCGGCTACCGGCTCGCCCTTCCGGGGCAGCCGGCCTCGCTCCGCGGCCGGCCCTGATCAGGCGAGGGGGTCGAGGCTGCCGATCACGGCATCCGGCGGCAGGTCGGCATACTCGTCGGGCAGGCCCCTGCGGTTGACCCAGGCGGTGGAAAAGCCGAAGGCGGCGGCGCCCGCGATGTCCCAGCGGTTCGAGGAGCAGAACAGAACCGCCTCGCGGGCGACGCCGAGGCTGTCGAGGACGATCGCGTAGGCCGCCGGCGCCGTCTTGAACACGCCCGCCGCGTCGACCGAGAGCACCGCGTCGAGGTGGTCGCCGAGACCCGCCGCGGCGACCGCCCGCTCCAGCATCGCGGCGTTGCCGTTCGACAGGATCGCGGTCTTCAGGCCGAGCGCCCGCAGCCGCCGCAGGGTGCCGGGCACCTCCGGGTAGGCCGCGAGGTCGCGGTAGCTGTCGAGGAGTTGTCCACGCAATCCCCGGTCCACCCCGGGGTGCTGGGCGAGGGCGTAGTCGAGGGCCTCCTCGGTCATCGACCAGAAGCTGCGGTAACGCCCCATCAGGCTGGTGATCCAGCTGTATTCGAGCTGCTTGTTGCGCCAGACCTCGGAGAGGCGGGGCGCGTCCGGCCCGACCGCGGCGGCATGCGCCTGCACGGCCGCGTGGACGTCGAACAGGGTGCCGTAGGCGTCGAACACGGCGGCGGCCTTGCCGGCGGTGAGGCGCGATGCGTCCATGGGGAACTCCGGGTCCTGGAAGCGGGCATCTGGCGCGCGAGGGCCTCCGCGGCGAGCCCTCGCGGGCTTGCGCAGGAGCCCTCAGGCCCGGCGCAGGCGCAATCCGAAGAGGTGGAGCGTGGCCAGCAGCAGCAGCCCGTAGAGCGCGGCGCCGGCGAGCCCGAGGAGCCCGAGCACCGCGATCTCGCGCAGGTGCGGCAGGGCCGGGACGATCCGCTCGGCCAGCGGCAGGCCGTAGACCGCGACCGCCGCGAGGCCGAGGCAGGCGATCACGACCCCGAGGACCGTGATCCCGAGGCCGCGTCCCGGCGCGGTCCAGCCCCGGCGCCACGCCAGAGCGACGAGGAGGATCAGGTTCACCCACTGGCTCACCGCGGTGGCGAGCGCGAGGCCGGTGACGCCGTAGGGCCCGGTCAGCAGCAGCTTCAGCCCGACATTGACCGCGATGGCGGTGAGCGAGGCGTAGAGCGGCGTCGTGGTGTCCTGCCGGGCGTAGAAGCTCGCGACCGCGCTGCGCACCAGCACCACGGCGGGCAGCGCCAGCCCGTAGGCGGCGAGCACCGAGGCCGCGCGGGCGGCGTCCTCGGCGCTGAAGGCGCCGCGCTGGAACAGGGCCGCCATGATCAGGCCGGGCAGGGTCAGGAACGCCACCGTGAAGGGGGCGGACAGCGCCAGCGAGAAGCCGGCGGCCCGGTTCTGCGCCGCGTGCGCCCCCGCCACGTCGCCGGCCGCGATGCGCCGGCTCATCTCGGGCAGCAGCACGGTGCCGGCCGCGATGGCGATGACCCCGAAGGGGAGCTGGTAGAGCCGGTCCGCGTAGTAGAGGGCCGAGACGGCGCCGGTCGGCAGCAGGCTCGCGATGATGGTGTCGGCGAAGGCCGCGATCTGGAAGCCGGCCGAGCCGATCACCGCCGGCCCGAGCACCGTGAAGAAGCGGCGCATGGCGGGGTCGCGCAGCGTCGGCGCGGCGAGCCCCGGCATCACCCCGGCCCGGCGGCAGCCCCACCAGAGCAGGCCGAATTGCAGGAGCCCCGCGAGGGCCACGCCCCAGGCGGCGGCGTAGCCCGCATTCGGGAACAGGCCGGTGAGCCCGAGCGCGCCCAGCATGGCGAGGTTGAGGAGCACGGGCGCCCCCGCCGCCACCGCGAAGCGCCGATGCGCGTTGAGGATCCCGGAGAGCAGCGTCACCAGGGTCATGAACAGCAGGTAGGGCACGGTGATCCGGGTCAGCGAGACCGCCAGCCCGAAGCGCTCCGGATCCTCCGAGAAGCCCGGCGCCAGGGCCCGCACCACCCAGGGCATCGCCGGCAGCGCGACCGCGAGCAGCACGATCTGGGTCGCCAGCATCAGGCTGAAGATGCGGTCGGCGAAGGCCCGGGCCGCCCCCGCTTCCCCGGCCTCCGCGAGGCCCGCATAGGCCGGCACGAAGGCGGTGTTGAAGGCGCCCTCGCCGAAGATCGCGCGGAAATGGTTCGGCAGCCGGAACGCCACCACGAAGGCGTCGGCGATCGGCCCGGCGCCCATCACGGCGGCCATCACCACGTCGCGGGCGAAGCCCGTGACGCGCGAGACCAGCGTCCAGCCGCCGACGGAGAGGATGGAGCGGATCATCGGGCGTGCGCGGGACCGGGGCGGGGCGGGGGGCGGCGGGCCGGCCGAGGCGACGGCAAGGGGTCTGAAGCGGAGATGGCGCGGGCCCCGGCTGGCGCCGGGTCGGCCCGGCGGGGCGCATCAAGAGCCGGTTTCGCGCGCGGCCTCAAGGGCCGGCATCGGGCGAAACCGGGCGCCGCGGGCGAAATCGCCCGCGGCGCGGGATCGGCGGAGAGCCTTACTTCGCGGCCTCGGCGTACATCTGCTCCACGTGCTCCCAGTTCACGAGGTTCTCGATGAAGGCCTTGAGGTAGTCGGGGCGCCGGTTGCGGTAGTCGATGTAGTAGGAATGCTCCCAGACATCGACGCCGAGGATCGGCTTGGCGCCGTGCACCAGCGGGTTCTCGCCGTTCGGGGTCTTCAGGATGGCGAGCTTGCCGTCCTTGACGGCGAGCCAGGCCCAGCCCGAGCCGAACTGGCCGATGCCGGCCTGGATGAAGTCGGCCTTGAACTTCTCGGCGCCGCCGAGGTCCTCGTCGATCTTCTTGGCGATCGCGCCCGGGATGGCGCCGCCGCCATTCGGCTTCATCCACTGCCAGAAGTGGATGTGGTTGTAGTGCTGGCCGGCGTTGTTGAAGAGCGCCTGGTTGGTGTTGTAGCTCGCCTTGACGATCTCCTCGACGCTCTTGCCCTGGAGGTCTGTGCCCTCGAGCAGCTTGTTGCCCGTGTCGACATAGGCCTTGTGGTGCTTGTCGTGGTGGAACTCGAGGGTCTCCTTCGACATGTAGGGCCCGAGCGCGTCGTAGGCGTAGGGGAGTTCCGGCAGGGTGAAGGTCATCGGCATCTCTCCGGGATTGCGGCGGCTTCAGGTGAAGGCACGTCGGGTGAAGACGGGTTCGAGGTTCTTGCCGGCGGCAACGCAATCCGCGCGCCGTCCATGAGGCAACGGCCGCTTAGGTAAGTCGGTGCCCGCGCCTCGGCAACGCCGGGGCCGCGATCGGCCTGTGTGAAAGCGCGCCTGGTGAAAGCGCGCCTGGTGAAAGCGCGCCCGGGCCCCGCCGCGGCGCGCGCCCCCACGCTCGACCCCGGCTTGACCCCGGGCCAACCGCGGGCGACATCGGCCGTGGACGACGGGGCTTTTCGCGGGCTTCCGGGCTCGGGCCGGTTTTGCAAAACGCCCCCAAGGCTTTACTGTTCGGGGCCCGGATCCTCCGGCCGTTGCTTAGAGAGCTGCATGATCCTCGCGCTGTTCGCGCTCGCCGCCGTCATGATCATCGGGGGCATCGCTTCCGTCATCCAGGGCTTTCCCTTCGTCCGCCTCGAGAGCGGTCTCGCGATGGTGATCGCGGGCGCGACCGTGGCGTCGGCCGGCGCGGTGATCCTCGCCCTCGGGGTCGTGGCGGGCGGCCTGCGCCGGGTCGAGCGGGCCGTCAACGCCCGGGCCCTGCCGGCGGCGGGCGATGCGGACCGGGCTCCGGCAAGGGAGTTCGGCAGCGCCTCGAAGGCCGCGGCGCCCCTCTTCCCGGCCCGGGTCGATCCGGTCCTGCCCGAGGGCGCGGGACCCGCGCCGGCGAGCGGTCG
Organism: Methylobacterium planeticum; assembly: GCF_008806345.1. Classification (GTDB taxonomy): domain Bacteria; phylum Pseudomonadota; class Alphaproteobacteria; order Rhizobiales; family Beijerinckiaceae; genus Methylobacterium; species Methylobacterium planeticum. The sequence goes on from NZ_VZZJ01000008.1 coordinate 69,265, forward strand.
CCCCGTCCTCGGCACCGCCGCCGGGCTTCCAGGGGCGGGCCTGGCAGGTGCGGAGCTTGCGGGCGCAGGGCTTGCGGGCGCAGGGCTTGCGGGCGCAGGGCTTGCGGGCGCGGGTCTGGTGGGCACCGGGCTCGCGGGCGCGGGCCTGGCCTCCGGACGAGCCGGCACCGAGCCGACCTTCACCGACACGCTGTTCCCCGAGCGGGACGCACCGTCCGCCTCCACCCTCGCGGACGATCCGTCCGAGGCGCACCGGGCGGAGATCGAGCCCGAGCTGCCCCTGCCGGAACCCGCCGGCTTCGTGCCGCCGCCCCCCGCACCCGCCCCGTCCGAGCCCGAGGCGGTGCCGGAGCCCGATGACGGCATCGCGCCCGAGGACGACCTGTTCGTGGCGCCGGAGACGGCCGCTCCGCCCCTGCGCCCCGCCCTGGACACGGCTGCGGAGCCGGAGCCGGAGCCCGAGGCTTCGCCGGAGCCGGCCGAGCCGGAGGCCGAGGCCGAGGCCGAACCCGCGCCGAAGCTCGAGGTCGTCGGCACCTACGCGTCCGGCAGCAACACCTACGTGATGTTCTCGAACGGCTCGATCGAGGCCGAGACGCCCCGGGGCCGCTTCACCTTCGCGTCCCTCGACGAGCTCAAGGCCTTCGTCGAGGCGGGCGGCGAATCCGACACGCGCGGCGCCGCCTGAGCCGGGCCCGGGCGATCCGCCCTCAGCGCGGCCTCCCGCGCGCGGCGCGCCGAGGCCGGCACCGCCGCCGACCCGTCAGGCCAGGGGGTTGAGGGCGTCGTTGCGCTTCGGCAGCGGGGCCAGCATGGTCAGGCGGAAGCCCTCGGGCGGGTACTCGGTCTCGACCTCGGCCTGGACCTGCGTCGTCAGCACGCGCTGCAGCAGGCGGGAGCCGAAGCCCTGGCGCCGGGGCGGCTGCACCGGCGGGCCGTGGCTCTCCTGCCAGGCGAAGCGCAGCATCCCGGCCGGGCCGCCGGGCAGGAGCTGCCACGTCACCGCGACGCGGCCGCTGCGGGTCGAGAGGGCGCCGTACTTCGCCGCGTTGGTGGTGAGCTCGTGGATCGCCATGCCGATCGGCACCGCGATCTCGGAGGCGAGGTCGATCGGCGGCCCCTCGAGGGCGATGCGCCCGTCGCCCGCCCCGTCCATCGCCCCCTCCGCGTAGGGCTTCAGCTCGTTGACCAGGAGGGTGCGCAGGCTCGCGGTCTGCCAGGTGTCCTCGGTGAGCACCGAATGGGTGTGGGCGAGGGACATGATGCGGCCCACGAAGGCCTCGTAGAAGCTCTCGATGCTCGACGCGGTCCGGGCCGTCGAGCCGACGATGGCCTGGACGGTGGCCAGGGTGTTCTTCACCCGGTGGTGCAGCTCGCGGATCAGGAGGGTCTGGCGCTCCTCGGCGTGGCGCCGGTCGGTGACGTCCGCCACGACGCCGATGAGCCGGCGCGGCAGGCGGTTCGGGGCGTCGCGCTCGAAGCGGCCGGCCATGTCGATGGTGCGCCAGGTGCCGTCGCTCTTGCGGCGGATGCGGCCGGTGGCGTGCAGGATCTCGTCGTCGCGCAATGCCGTCGAGATGGCCTGGCGCACGGCCGTCCGGTCGTCGGGGTGCAGCAGCTCGTTGAGGAACTCGGTCTTGCCCACGGTGCCGTCCGCGGCCGTGCGGCCGAAGATCTCGAACATGCGCTCGTTTTCCCAGATCGCGTGGTCCTCGAGCATGTGCCACTCGAAGATCCCGAGGCGCGCGAGCGAGGTCGCGACCCGCAGGCGCTGCTCGCGCCCCAGGAGGGCGTCGCGCGCCTCGACCCGGGTCGTGATGTCCTGCACCACCCCGACCATGCCGGTGAGCCCGCCATCCGGCCCGAACAGAGCCTGGCCGCGGGTGCCGACGATGATCTCGCGGTCGTCCCCCGCCCGGCGCAGGCGGCACTCGACGGCGTAGGGCAGGCCCGCCGCCAGCGCCTCGCGCACCACGTCCGCGATGCGCGCCGCCTCGGCCTCGCCGATCCGCCCGCGCAGGTCCGTCCAGGACAGGGAGGGCCCCGGCGGGTGCCCGAGGATCTGCCCGGCGCGCCGCGACAGGGTGACGAGGCCCGTCCCCCTGTCCCAGCGCCACTCGCCGAGTCCCGCCGCGATCAGGGCCTCGCGGTTCTGCTCGGCCCGCACCGCCTCGTCGGCATCGATGGCCTCGACCACCAGGGAGGTGCCGAGCCCCGCCGAGCGCCGCACCCGCACGTCGACCGGGCGGCCGTCGGCCCGGCGCCAGCGCTGCACCCCGTCGACCAGGCTCGGGCGGTCGAGGAGGTCCGACAGGGGCATGCCGACGAGCTCGCCGGCCCCGTAGCCGAGGAGGTGGCAGAGATGCCGGTTGGCGTCGAGAATCGTGCTCTCGTGGGCGGCGCTGCCCGGCACCGAATGATCGTGGGCCGAGACGATGGCGAGACCGACCGCGGCCTCCTCGAAGGCCACGCGATGCAGGTCGATCGTGCTCGCAGCGGGGTCGTGATCCACCCTGTCGCCCAATCCGAACCTTTTCCCGCGGGACCGTCCGCCGCCGTCCCGCACCCCCGCGCAGGATGAACGTCAAGCTCTGCAGCGGCAAGACCGGCGAAGGGCCGCGTGCGTGCGCGAGGACACCTTCGGGGCCTTCCGTCCGCTCGCCTGAGGCCTCGGGCCGCACCGGCAGGCCCTCAGGCGGGTCCGGCGCGGGCGAATTCCAGGTAGGTGGGGCGCCGGCCCGCCGCAACGGCCTTGGCCTCGTAGCGGGTGCCGGGCCAGTCCGGATAGGGGTTCGTCCAGTCCGCCGCCCGCGTCGCGCTCCAGCGGAGCGCCCGGCAGCGCGCGGCCCGCACCAGCGTCCAGCCGGCGTAGTCGTCGATGTCGCTGGCGAAGCGGAACAGGCCGCCGGGCCGCAGCACCCGGGCGATCTCGGCGAGGGACTCGTCCGACACGAAGCGGCGCTTGCGCTGGCGGCGCTTCGGCCAGGGGTCGGGATAGAGCAGGTAGACCCGCGACAGGCAGGCCTCCGGCAGGGCGGCGAGCAGCGCCGTGACGTCCTCGTCGCGGATGCGCACGTTGGCGAGGCCGGCCTCGTCGACCGCGCGCAGGAGCTTGACCACGCCGTTGACGAAGGGCTCGGCCCCGATCATGCCGATGTCGGGATGGCGCGCGGCCTGGGCGGCAAGGTGCTCGCCGCCGCCGAAGCCGATCTCCAGCCAGTATGCGCGCTTGGGCTCGGGGAAGAGATGCGCCGGGTCGAGGCGGCCCCCGTCCGGCGGCACGCTCACCCGGAGCCTCGGCAGCAGGTCCGCGAGGCGCTGCTCCTGGCCCGCCCGCAGGCGCTTGCCCTTGCGGCGGCCGAAGAAGGCCCGCTCGGGACCCTCCGGCGCCGTGTCGCCTCCGCCCGGTCGGGGGGGGCTCTCGTCCCCCCCGGCCATGCTCAGGCTCAGGAGAGGGACGACGTGAGGCTGGCGGCGAGGTCGGTGCGCTCCCAGGAGAAGCCCCCGTCCGCCTCGGGCGCCCGGCCGAAATGCCCGTAGGCCGAGGTCCGCGCGTAGATCGGCTTGTTGAGGCCGAGCTTCGTCCGGATGCCGCGGGGCGAGAGGTCGATGGCATCCATCAGGACCGCCTCGAGCTTGGCCTCGTCGACCTTGCCGGTGCCGTGCAGGTCCACGTAGATCGACAGGGGCTTGGCCACCCCGATGGCGTAGGCGAGCTGGATCGTGGCCCGGCTCGCGAGGCCCGCCGCCACCACGTTCTTGGCGAGGTAGCGCGCCGCGTAGGCCGCCGAGCGGTCGACCTTGGTCGGGTCCTTGCCCGAGAAGGCGCCGCCGCCGTGGGGCGCCGCGCCGCCGTAGGTGTCCACGATGATCTTGCGGCCGGTGAGGCCGGCATCGCCGTCGGGGCCGCCGATCACGAACTTGCCGGTCGGGTTGACGTGCCAGACCGTGCCCTCGGTGACCCAGCCCTGCGGCAGCGCCTTGAGGATGTAGGGCTCCACGATGGCGCGCACGTCCGCCGAATCCAGGGTTTCGTCGAGGTGCTGCGTCGAGAGCACGATCTGCGTCACCTCGACCGGGCGGCCGTTCGCGTAGCGCACGGTGACCTGGCTCTTGGCGTCCGGCCCGAGGAGGGCGGCGTCGCCCTGCTTCGCCTTGCGGGCGTCGGCGAGGTCCTTGAGGATCTTGTGGGCGTAGAAGATCGGGGCCGGCATCAGCTCCGGGGTCTCGTCGGCGGCGTAGCCGAACATGATGCCCTGGTCGCCCGCGCCCTCGTCCTTGTTGCCCGCGGCGTCGACGCCCTGCGCGATGTCGGCGGATTGCGCGTGCAGGTGGATGGCGACGTCGTTGTTCTTCCAATGGAACCCGGACTGCTCGTAGCCGATGTCGCGCACGGCCTCGCGGGTCAGGTGCTCGAGGTCCCGGAAGGTCACGGAATCGGGTCCGCGCACCTCGCCGGCGATCACGATGCGGTTCGTGGTGGCCAGGGTCTCGACGCCGAGGCGGGCCTCCGGCATCGCCGTCAGATAGGCGTCCACCACGGTGTCGGAGATCCGGTCGCACACCTTGTCGGGGTGGCCCTCGGAGACGGATTCGCTGGTGAAGAGGTAGTCGGAACGCGGCATGGGATGCACCCCCGGTTGCGGGCGCGCCCTCATGCGTCTGGCGCTAGACCCGGTCTGACGAAGCTCGACTTCTTGCACCGGCCCCGCCACCGGTCAAGATGGTTTGCCGAACGCGTCCGATATATCGTACGGAACTTCCGGCCGATCAGCCGTTCAACTTGCGGTCGAGGGCGTGGACGGCGGCCGCGAGGTCGCGCCGGGCCCCTTCCGAGAAATGCTCGTCGACGTGGCGCGCCACCACCTCGACGAGGCCCTGCCACTCGCTCTCGCCGGAATAGGGCTGCTGCCGGTTCTCGCCGAAGCCGTCGAGGGGGATGTCGTCGAGGCGCTTCATGCCCTGGAAGAAGTGCTCGATCGGCACGCCGGTCATCCGGGCTAGGATCTCGAGATGGACCGCGCTGATGCGGTTCGTGCCCTTCTCGTATTTCTGGAGCTGCGCGGCCGACATGCCGAAGCTCTGGGCGACGCGCCGCTGCGTCAGCGAGGCCCGGCGGCGCTCCTCGGCGATGCGCTGCCCGATATAGGCGTCCCGCTGATCGGTCTTCTGTCCAGCCATCGCGTGTCTCGTACGCCCGCCTCAGCCATCGGACCTTGGGATCCGCGGTTCCGCGCATTCACGCTTAAGGTTCCGTTGACACTTTGTCACGACGGCGACGTTCGAATACGTACTCACCCGACCGGACTCTAGCACGAAACCGGGCCTCAGCGCTCGCGCGCATCGGCCCGCTCCGGAACGGCCTCGCGCCGTCGGAGGCGGGAGGCGATGGCGTCCCCGGCAGGGCTCGAACCTGCGACCCCAGGTTTCATACCACTTCGGCTTTCGCCGCCGCCCGGACGGGCGTTCGTGGCCTGGACTATCCCTTCACCGTGGGACCCGCGCCAGCGCGGGGCCGTTAGGTGCCGCCCGTCTAGTCTCTACACCTTCCTGGAGGCCTGAAGGCCCCGAAGGCCCGAAGGCCCCGAGGACCCGACGCCCCCGAAGGCCTGAAGGCCCCGGGGACCATCAGGTCCAATCCAGGCTTGGCTCGGGATCGGCAGGGCGCCGTTTGCGCCGGAAGCTTTCCCCGAATTTGAGCGGATCCGCCGCGTGGTTTCCCGGCGCGGCGCCCAATTCATGTCTTTAGGAAACCTGTGCTCTGTCCAGCTGAGCTACGGAGACTGAACCGTCCCGTCCTTACCATCATCCCCCCGCAAGGCAAACCGGATCGGGGCGGTGTTCCCCGGTGCCGTGTCCCCCGGTCCCATCGTCCCTGGGGATCGGCCGAGCTGGCGCAGGTCGAGTTCCAGGGCCTTGACCCGGTGCAGGATGCCGATGCCGCGCAGGCTCGCCGCCATGGCGCGCTCGCCCACGTCCTCGAGGCAGGCCGCCGCCTTCTCGAGCTCGTCCGCGCACCACGCGTCGAGCTGCCCCGGCCCGGCGGGCGGCAGGGCCGGCACGAAGTCGCGTGCGGGCGGATCGGCGTCGTTGGGCATCGCGGCGGGCTCCGCTGTGGCGGATTGCTCTGTCTGATTGTGTAGAATGACACAATAGCCGAACCCCGGAGAAACCGTACGAAGCGCCGAACCGGCCATGCGCGCCGGGCGGGGCCCCGATTTTGCACGAATCCGGCGGCACCCTGGCCGGGCCTCGAGCGCGGCGGGCCGGCCCGGTGTGACGCCCCTGCCGCAGGGGGTGGAAAACGCCCCGCGGGCCGGACAGGGCGGCGGGTTTTCCGTCAGACTGCCGCACTCGGGGGGCAGTCTGACGTTCGGACGACGGCGCGGGGCAGGCAGGGCGGCGATGACGGGGCAGGGGGACATGCGGCGGGACATGCGGCGGGGCATGCGATGGGGCATGCGCTCCGGGGCGGCGGTGCTGGGCCTCATCTCCGGCGGCCCCGCGCTCGCGGCCCCGCGGTCCGGCCCGGCGGAGTGCCGCGCCGCCCCGGCCCGCATCGATCGGATCGAGGGCGTCGGCCCCCGCGGCGAGATCGCGCTGGGCTCCGGCGGCCGCGCGCTCCTCGGGTCGCTGCGCTGGCCGGAGGATCCGGACGCGGCCGGGGCCGCCGCGGCGTGGCTCGCCCGCCACCGCGGGCGCGCCCTGACGGTGACGGTGCGGGGCGAGCCCGACCGCTGGGGCCGCAGCCGCATCGACGCGATCGCCGAGGGCGAGGCAGGCGCGGGTGAGGCCAAGGGCACCGAGGTCGAGCCGGTCGACCTCGCGGGCGGCCTGATTCGCAGCGGCCTCGCGCAGGTCGATGCCGGGGAGGGGGACGTGCTCTGCCGCCCCGGTCTCCTCGCCGCGGAGGCGGCGGCGCGCCGGGCCGGGCTCGGCCTCTGGCGCGCGCCGGGGCCCGCGGCGGCGGACGGTGCGGCGCTCCGGGCGGCGGCCGGCCGCTTCGTGGTGGCGCAGGGGCGCATCGTCGGCGTCGGCGAGCGCGCGGCGCGCACCTATCTCGATTTCGTGCGCCGCGGCGAGGACGGCTTGACCGTGATCGTGTCGAAGCGCACTTGGCGCCGGCTGCAGGATCATGGTTTGAGTGCGGCCGGGTTGAAGGGCCGGATCGTCCGGGTTCGGGGCATCGTCGAGATCGGGCGCGGGCCGGTCATCGATGTCGCCAGCGCCGAGATGATCGAGGTCCTGGGCGAGGACGACGGACGAGGCCACGACCCGGGGGCGGGTCCGGAGAGGGAGCGGGCGCTGCGGCGCTGAACGGCATGGGCGGGGTTGCGAAGCGAGCCGAGGGATCGAGCCGGCGCCGGGGGCCGGCATCCGCGCGCGGATGCGCGCCGGGCCAGGGCGTCTTGGCTCATGGCGTTTCCGGCCGGGCCGTCCTGGGCCTGGCCGCCCTGGCACTCGGCCTCGCGTCCTGCGCCGGCGACCAGACCGGCGCGGTCCTGACGCCCGCCGCCGTGTCCGTCCCGGCCGAGGCGCCGCGTACCACGGGCCGGGCGCGCACCGTCTCGGATGCGGACCACGCCAAGCTCGTCGGCTCCTTCGGGGGCGAGTACCGGGCGCCGGCCACGCTGCGCCTCGTCTCCGAGGTCACGGACCGGCTCGTCAAGGCGAGCGAGCGGCCGGACCAGACCTACGTGGTCACCCTGCTGGACTCCCCCGTGGTCAACGCCTTCGCGCTGCCGAACGGCCGGCTCTACGCCACCCGGGGACTGCTGGCGCTGGCGAGCGACACCTCCGAGATCGCCGCGGTGCTGGCCCACGAGATCGCGCATGTCACCCTCAGCCACGCCAACGCCCGGACCGAGCTGGAGCTGCGCTCGCAGCTCGTCAGCCGGGTCGTCGCCGACGTGCTGAACGACCCCGCCACCGGCGCGCAGCTGCAGAACCAGTCCCGCTTCGCCCTGGCGCGCTTCTCCCGCGAGCAGGAGCTCGAGGCGGACGCGGTGGGCGTGCGCACCCTCGCGGGGGCGGGCTACGACCCGTTCGGGGCGGGCCGCTTCCTCACCGCGCTCAACCGCACCATCGCGCTGAAGACCGGCGCCGGCAGCGCCAGCGAGCCCGACATGCTGGCGACCCATCCGGGCACGGCCGAGCGCATCACCCTCGTCACCCGGGCCGCCCGCCGCATCGGCGCGCCGGGGGTCGGCACCGACGATCGGGCCCGCTACCTCGCGGCGATCGACGGCATCGCCTACGGCGACAATCCCGGCGAGGGCGTGGTGCGCGGGCGCCGCTTCCTGCATCCGAGCCTCGGCATCGCCTTCGAGGTGCCGGAGGGCTTCACCATCGAGAACACCAAGAACGCGGTGCTGGGCACCACCAACGAGGGCAGCCGCCGCCTCCTGTTCGATCAGGTCGAGGCGAACCCCGAGCGCAGCCTCGAGGACGTCCTCAAGGCGACGTGGAACGACGCGATCGAGGCCGGCTCGGTGGAGGGCCGCACCATCGCGGGCCATCCGGCGGTCGTGGCGGTCTCGCGCGGCAAGGACTGGACCTTCCGCCTCGCGGCGATCCGCGTCGGCGAGGCCACCTACCGGATGATCATGGCCGCCAAGGGCGCCACCGACCCCGATCCCGCCTTCCGCCGCTGGACCGGCAGTCTCGCGGCGGTCTCCCCCGAGGAGACCCGCTCGCTCAAGCCCCTGCGCATCCAGATCGTGCCCGCGCCGTCCGGGACCCCGGAGGATCTCGCCCAGCGCATGGCAGTCTCCGACCGCGCCCTCGACCGCTTCCTCGTCCTCAACGGGCTCGAGCGCGGCGCGACCCTGCGGACCGGGCAGAGCTACAAGCTGGTGGTGGAGTAGCGCGCCCTCGGCCCCGGCCCGGCGGCCCGAGCGCGCCGGAATTTCAAAATTGACGAACGTCGCCACATCCCCGCTCCCGTGCGGGAGAGGGGGGCGCTCTGCCGTCCGGAGTGCGTTGTGGTTCCGTGGTGAGCGCGGGTGGCGCGACAGGCCCCCTCTCCCGAGCGGGAGAGGTTTGCCCGCGGAAGCGGGCCGGGGTGAGGGAGGCTCGCTCTCCGGAGAGGTCGCACCCCTCACCCGGTGCGCGTGCCGCGCACTCGACCTCTCCCGGACGGGAGAGGTGGGGCGCTCTGCCGTCCGCGCCCTGCCGTTCAAGGGCGCGGGTGGCGCGACAGGCCCCCTCTCCCGTGCGGGAGAGGGTTGGGGTGAGGGATCCGACCTTTCCGGAGAGGTCGCACCCCTCACCCGGTCGGCTGGCGCCGACTCGACCTCTCCCGGACGGGAGAGGTGGGGCGGGCCGCCGTCCGGAGTGAATCGTGGTCCCGAGATGGGCGCGGGTGGCGCGACGCGCCCCCTCTCCTGTGCGGGAGAGGGTTGGGGTGAGGGATGCGACGCATCCGGAGAGGTCGCATCCCTCACCCGGTCGGCTGGCGCCGACTCGACCTCTCCCGGACGGGAGAGGTGGGGCGGCCCGCCGTCCGGAGTGAATCGTGGTCCCGAGATGGGCGCGGGTGGCGCGACGCGCCCGCTCTCCCGTGCGGGAGAGGGTTGGGGTGAGGGGTGCGACCTTTCCGGAGAGGTCGCATCCCTCATCCGGTCGGCTGGCGCCGACTCTACCTCTCCCGGACGGGAGAGGTGGGTGCACCGCCGTCCGGAGTGAGTCGTGGTCCTGAGGTGGGCGCGGGTGGCGCGACGGGCCCCCTCTCCCGAACGGGAGAGGTTTGCCCGCGCAGCGGGCCGGGGTGAGGGATGCGACGCATCCGGACATGTCGCACCCCTCACCCGGTCGGCAGAGGGGGGGCGCTCCGCCATCGAACAGGGGCGCTGGACGCCCAGACCGTGGCCCCGCATGAAAAAACCGGCGCGGGTCTCCCCGCGCCGGCCCGATCTCCACTCCCGCCCGGCCGCGTCAGGCGGCGGCGAGGGCGGACATCGACATCGATTCCTTCTTCATCAGCTCGCGGTAGAAGCCGTCCAGATGGGTGAGCTTGTCCGGCGAGCCGTCCTGGATGATGCGGCCGCCCTCGAGGACCACGATCCGGTCGAAATCCTTCAGGGTCGAGAGCCGGTGCGCGATGGCGATCACGGAGCGGCCCTTCATCAGGTTGGCGAGCGCGTGGCGGATCGCCTCCTCGGACTCGGCATCGAGCGCGGAGGTGGCCTCGTCGAGGAGCAGGATCGGCGAGTCCTTGAGGATCGCCCGCGCGATGGCGATGCGCTGGCGCTGGCCGCCCGAGAGCTTGACGCCGCGGTCGCCCACGATGGTGTCGAAGCCCTCCGGCAGCGCGTTGATGAAGTCCGTGCAATGGGCGGCCTCGGCGGCCTTCCAGACGTCCTCGTCCGAGGCGTCGGGCCGGCCGTAGCGGATGTTCTCGCGCAGCGAGCGGTGGAACATCGAGACGTCCTGCGGCACCACCGTGATGGCCTCGCGCAGGCTCTCCTGCGTGACCCGGTCGATGTCCTGGCCGTTGATCAGGATGCGGCCGCCCTTCACGTCGTAGAAGCGCTGCAGCAGCGAGAACAGGGTCGACTTGCCGCCGCCCGACTTGCCGACGAGGCCGATGCGCTGGCCCGGCTCGATGGCGAGGTCGAAATCCGTGAACACGCCGCGGCCGTCCGGATAGTCGAAGGCGACGTGCTGGAAGTCGATCTTGGCGCCGTGGCCGGTGAGCGGCACGGCCTCCGGGTGGTCGATCAGGTCGTGGGGCTGCAGCAGGGTGTGGAGGGCCTCCGACAGGCGGGCGGTGTGCTGGGTGGCGTCCACCAGGGCCACCGCGAGGTCGCGGGTGGCGGCCAGGATGCGGATGCCCAGCGTGCAGACGAGGACCACCTGGCCGTTCGTGGCCTGGCCCGCCTCCCACATGGTGATGGCCCAGTAGAGCAGGCCGAGCACCGCCAGCACGGTCAGGATCGCGTGCACGATGCGCAGCTTCTCGAGGTAGAGCAGCGAGGAGCGGCGCGAGCGCATCTCGACCCCGATGGTGCCGTCGAAGCGCTTGAACTCGCGCTTGAAGGCCGAGAAGGCGCGCACCAGCGGCATGTTGCCGACGAGGTCGACCATCTCGCCGTCGACGCTCGCGGCCTTGGCGGCGAAGTCGTGGTGGAGCGGCTTGCCGGCGGCGGCCATCTTGAACATCAGGATGACGACGGCGCCGAAGATGCCGGCGAGGACCGCCGCCATCGTGAGGTTGACGGTGGCGATGTAGGCGATCGAGCCGAAGGCCGCGACGCAGGGCGGCATCACGTTGAACACGAACATGTTCTCGACCGTGAAGATCGCGTTCGAGGTCGCGGTGATGCGCGAGGCGAGGGTGCCCGGCTGACGGTCGGCGAAGAAGGAGGGCGAGTGCCCGGTCATGTGCCGGAAGAGGTCGCGCCGGATGTCGCCGGTGACGCCCACGAAGGTGAAGGAGCCGACCAGGCTCGCCACGCGCCAGAGCATGTTGTCGGCGGCGATGAAGGCGATCAGCACGCCGAGCGCCCCCCAGATCAGCCCCGCCTGCGGCCCCTTGCTCAGGGCGTCGACCACGCCCTTGAGGGCGTAGTCGGTGCTGACCGAGAAGCCGACCGCGCCCAGCACGGCCACGAGGATGACGGCGTGCGGCAGCGCGCGGCGCTTGAGGTAGCGCCCCACGAAGGCCCACGGCCGGTCGGCATATTGGCAGAGGTCTTCCATCGCGATGGCCATCTCGATTTCAGCGAACCTGACGGGCGAAGAGGGACGCGCTTGCACGCATGCGAGAAAGTGATCCCTGTGGCGGCAACGCGAAAGCGTCACCATACGTTGCAAGGGCCCGCCCGTCCGGAATGCTTTTATCCATTGAAGCTGAACGTGAGTTGAGCGGGATGCGATTTCGGTGCCGGGCCCCGCGATTTTGCGCTTCGTCCGGTATCAGGCGGTTCCCCGGCGCCGGGTCTCGGGCATGATCAGGGCGAGGAGGCCGAAGGCCGCGAGCCCGACCACCGCGAGGCCGAGGAAGGCGGTGTGGCTGCCGAGCCGGTCGGCCATGATGCCGGCGAGCGAGGTCGAGAGCGCCGCCCCGATCCCCATGGCGGTGCCGACCGCCCCGAGGGCCAGGTTGAAGCGGCCGGTGCCCCGGGTCACGTCGGAGACCACCAGGGGCACCATCACGCCGAGCACGGCCGCCGAGATGCCGTCGAAGACCTGGATCGCCACGAGGAGCGTCGGGCTGTCCGTGTAGGCGAAGAGCAGGGCCCGGACCGGCAGGGCCGCGAAGCCGACGAGCAGCATCGGGCGCCGGCCCCAGCGCTCGGCGGCCCGGCCGAAGGCGGGGGCGCAGACCGCCAGCACCCCCTGGGGGACCATGATGCAGGCGGCGATCAGCGCCGTGGCGGTCTCGCTGGCGCGCAGCGTCAGCACGCTGCCGACGAGGGGCAGCAGGGCGGCGTTCGCCAGGAAGAACAGCACCATGCAGGCGGCGAAGCACAGGAGCGCCCGGTTCGTCGCCAGGGCTCGCAGGCCGGAGCCGCCTGCCGGGGCCGCGGCCTCGCCGGGGCCGGGGGAGGGCGCGCTGACGTCCCGGATCTCGCCGGGGCGGATCGAGGAGAGGGCCATCAGGGTCGGCACCACCAGGGTCGCCGTGAGGTAGAACACCGCGTCGTTCGAGAGGTAGTAGCCGCAGGCGCCCATGCCGGCCGCCGCCAGCGCGTTGCCCAGCGCCTGGAAGCTGGCGTTGCGGCCGAGGCGCTCGCCGGCCCGGGCATGCCCGACGAGGCCGATGCTGATCGCCGCGATGGCCGGGGTGAGCACGCAGCTCGCCGCCGAGTGGGCCGCCATGGCGAGCAGCACGATGAGGAAGTTCGGCCAGACCGCGAGCGCGAAGGCGCTGGCCGAGATCGCCGCCACGGCGACCCCGGCGGCGAAGCGCTTCGAGCGCACCGCATCCACGAAGGCGCCGCCCGGCACCTGGCCGAGGAGGCTGACGAGGCTGCCGACCGTGAGGGCGAAGCCGATGTCGGACTGGGTCCACTTGGCCTGGGTGAAGTAGACCGCCAGGAACGGCCCGAACCCGGTCTGCAGGTTCGCCACGAAGAACGCGAAGGCGTCGAGCCCCCGGCGGCTCGCCCGCGAGATCGTCGGCAGGTCGGAGGGCGTCTGGGGGATCACGTCGGGCGCGGCCTCCGTGGCCTCCGGGGAGGCCTCGCTCAACCGCACCGGGCGGGTGCGGTGCTCGAAGCGCGGCGCAATGCGCTCGCGCGGGTGGACGGCGCGCCGGTACTGGGGTCGCGGCACCGTCATTTATCGGGCGCCTTCTCGGGGGGCTTGTCGGCCGGCGCGGGGGGCGGGGCCGCGGCGGGGGCGGGAACCACGGAGCCCGGCAGCGTCGCGGCCGGCGCGGATGCCTGCGGGGGGGCTTGGGGCGCCGTGGCCTGGTCGGCCGCGTCCGGCGCGGCGGGGCTCGCGGGGCCGAGCACCACGATGGGCTCGCCGGCCTTGTACTCGGGGGAGACCCGGACCTGGTTGCGGCTCAGCTGCAGCACGAGGCGGCCGGGCTTGCCGTCCGTGGTGAAGCGCAGGGAGCGCCAGTCCACCGCGATCTTGCGCGAGCCGACGCCCAGGAAGCCGCCGAAATCGATGATGGCGGCGCGCGGGCGCCCGTCCTTGTCGATGATCACGTCGATGATGCGGCCGAGCTCGTCGCCGTTGGCGCTGCGCACGCCCTTGCCGAGCACGCTCTCGTAATCCTGGGTGTCGAGCACCGTGGCGGGGGTGCCCTGCGGGGGCGTCGGCGGCGGCGTCACCGGGATCTGGGCCGGCGCGGTCGCGGCGGGCGGCGGGGCGGCGGCCGGGGATGGAGGAACCTGGGCCGGGGGGGCCTGGGCCGGAGGAACCTGGGGCGGAGGAACTTGGGCCGGAGGAACTTGGGGCGGCGCGGCCTGGGGCGCGACGGGCGTGGTCGCGGGCTGGGCCGGGGCGGCGGCGCCGGGCACGGCCTCGCCGCCTGCGGGGGCCGGGGCGGCGTTGTCGGCAGCGGCTGCGGCGGCCCACAGGGTGATCGTCGTGGTCGCGATCATCCGGACGGTTCTGAACACGCGGGTTCCTCGATGAAGTGTCGCGCCGGCTCCGGGGCACAACCGCGGCCGTTCCGGGGGGTTCCGAGGCGGGCGGATGCGGACCGGTATGCGCGGGGACCAAGGCGAAGTTATGGATCCGGAGCCGCGGGGTTGCGGCAAGATCCGGGCCGGAGGGTGGCCGCGCCGGGCCGCCCTGTCCAGGGGGGCGCTGCCACGGCCCGCCCTCCCGTCCCGTCCGGCCGCGCCGTGGCGGCGCCCGAACCGGTGCAGGGCCCGTGCTGCGCGCGGGAGCGTGACTGGTTTTCGCCAAAACCTCGTCGTACAGAGGCGCCGAATGACAATACGAGCCGTGACGTCAGGTGCGGCCACGGAGAGGATCAGGCCCCCCATGTCTCAGGTTCCCACGTCCCAGGCCCTTATGTCCCAGGCCCCGATGTCCGGTTCCCCCCAGCCCCGTTCGGTCCCGGCCCGGCCCGGGCTGGGCGCCCGCTCCGGCCTGCTCGCGCTCCTGGCGACGGCGGCGCTGGCGACGGCGGCGCTCGGCGGCTGCCAGGCCCTCGGCGGCGGCGGCGGCGGCGTGATGCCGGCCTCCGATCTCGGGCCGCCGCCCTCCATGCGCGGCGCCCTGTCGAACCGCGAGGTGCGCACCCCCACGACCGATCCGGACGGCAACCCCCTGCAGACCGCGCCGACCCGGCGCCTCGACCTGCCGCAGAACAGCCGCGGCGAGGCCCGCGCGGCGGAGGCCGGCCCGCGCCGGATCCAGCGCGAGGAGATCGAGGGCGCCGGCGGCGGCTCCTCGTCCTCCGGGAGCCTCGCCCCCGCGCTCAGCGCCAGCGGCGGCGTCGGCGTCGGCGGCAAGTTCTGAGCCGGTAAAACGGCCTGGACGGCCGCCGGGCCCAGGCGGCCCGGCCGGCGCTCAGGCCACCTTGGCGACCGCGAGGGTGGTGCCCTCGACGATCGTGAAGGCGATGCCGGCCTGGCGGAGGGCCTGGACCACCGCGTGGCGGCTGCGCGCCAGCGGCCCGTCCGCATCCTCCTCGAGGCGCCGGATCGTGGAGAGCGAGAGCTTGCTGGCCTCGGCGAGGTCCGAGAGGGTCCAGTCGAGGAGGCCGCGCGCCGCCCGCAGGTGCAGCCCGCGCACCAGTTGCTCGTTGCCGGGGGCCAGGGGCTGGCGCTTCGGCTCCGGGGTGGCGGAGGTCGGCGGGAAGGTCAGGCCGGTCCATTCCCGCACGGGGCCGCCGCCGTTGGAGACCGGCACCATCAGGGCCCGGAGCGCGACCCGGTTCCCGTCCGCCAGCTTGGCGGCGAAATCCAGCGAGGAGGCCTCGCCCCGCTCGCGCGCCTCCGCGAATTTCTGGAGGATGGCGGCCCGGTCCTCGATCGGCGCGTGCCAGTCGCGCTGAAGGTCCTCCGGGGCGATCCCGGTCAATTCGCACCAGCCGGGGGCGTGCAGGGCCTGCCCGTCGCCCGTCCAGACCCAGGGCACGATCATGCCGTGCTCGAACACGGCCCGCTGGCGGTCGTTGTGCACCCGCACGGCCAGCGCCGCGCGCTGCTGGTTCGTGATGTCGAGCACGACGCCGGCGGCCCCGGCCGGCGCCCCGTCCGGCGTGAAGTAGACGTCGCCGCGGCTCAGCACCATCCGCATGGTCCCGTCCGGCCGGACGATGCGGAAGGTGTGGTTGCCGAGGATGCCCTCGTGCAGGATCTGCCCCGCATCCTCGAGCTTGGCCCGGTCCTCCGGATGGACGAGGCTGCGGAACAGCTCGTAATCCGGCTGCACCGACCCGTCCTCGATTCCGAAGAGCTTGTACATCCCGGAAGACCAGATGTACTCGTTGCGCGCGAAATGCCAGCCCCAATTGCCGGAAAGCCCGAACGACTCGATCATGCGCAGGAACTCGCGCGACGAGAAGGCAAGGTTTGGGATATTGTACGTCATGTTCGTTCGCGACTTATGCTCCAAGACTTCGCTCATTCCAGACTTTTTCGGTGCGAGACGTGATGTCGATCGACGCGGTCTCCATGTCGCCGGTGCGCAGATCAGGTCTCGCACCGGTTCCCTGGGGACGCGCACACAGGTCTTCGCTCGGGCCCTGCGCGCGGCACCCAATCCGGCTCGCCCTTCGAGGCGGTCAAATCTGAGCGATTTTCGCCCTATCGACCTATTCGGCTTCAGTGAAGGTCATTTTTTGCCATCTATCCTGATCTGTGAGGAGTTTTTAGCCAAACCTGACCTGAAGATACAGGTAGGACATTTCAATTCAAGAAAGATCGAGCCATCCAGACCTGTTTAAATGTCGTCTGTCGGCGGTTTCAAAACAAATCGCGCGAATGTGATAAATTTGCTGAAACTATTACCAAGGGTTATCCGAACTAGTATTTTCTCAACCTTTGATTGAACTTCGTCGAGGCGTGACAATATTTGCGGACCGATCGCCGGACGTGCTCGCGCGCCGATGGCGGCCGCGCCGAGGTCTCGCGCGCGCAGGCCTTCGATTCAGGCCTTCGATTCAGGCCTTCGAGAGGGTGGTTTCGGGGTGCCGGCGCTCGGCCGCGGGGCGGCCGGATCGGCCGGGGCTGGCTGTCCCGGGATCAGGCGATCCGAATCCGGGCTCTCCTGCCAGCCGGATGAACC
The DNA here is from genome assembly GCF_008806345.1 of Methylobacterium planeticum. Lineage (GTDB taxonomy): Bacteria > Pseudomonadota > Alphaproteobacteria > Rhizobiales > Beijerinckiaceae > Methylobacterium > Methylobacterium planeticum. The sequence continues at coordinate 85,969 of NZ_VZZJ01000008.1, forward strand.
GGGATCCGAGGCTCGGGACCCGGGCGCGGCATCGGCTTGCGGTGGGTTGCGGGCCGTGGTGGTGAGGGCCGACCTGGTCGACGCGTCAGAGGTTCGACAAGGTGCGCCCGGAGGCTGCCGCGATGACGTCGTGTGCGGGGACGTTGATCCAGGTGTCGCCGCCGATATCCGGCGCGGCGTCCAGCCAGTCGCCCACGATCCGGTAGCCGAGGGTGTAGCCGAGCCAGCGGGGATAGCGTCCCCCGAAGCCGAAGAACCAAGCCCGGTGGTCGTAGCCGGCGCCGATGAGCGTCGCCCGATCCGGACGGTTCGCCTCGAGCGCCGCGTCGGAGACGGCACAGTCCCACGGCTCGGGCGGCGAGCCGAACAGGCGGCTCACGAACTGGCCCGCCAAGCCCTCGCTCACGAGAGCCTCGCCCAGCGTCCAGCCGTAGCCGGGGCCGGCCATGCGCAGGCAGTGGTGGACCTCGTGAGCCACGGTCCGGCGCAGGCCCCCATCGCGCAGAGACCGCTCGAAATTCGGATTGTCGGGGTCGAGCGCGAGGGAGAACAAGCTCCCCCGGATGGCTTGTCCCGCGGTCCCTGTCTCGGGGATCACCGCACCGGGCAGGCGCTGCACGAGGATGTCGAGCGGGGCCGGGGGCAGCACGCCCGCCACCGCGTTCCGGGCGATCTCGACTTCCGCGATGATCGTGGCACGCCACGGGCTCAGATCGCCGGACGCTTCAAGCCAGTGCAGTTGCCAGGACATCGCCACGCCCATCGCCACGCCCATCGCCACGCCCATCGCCACGCCTCACCGGGGCCGCCACGCGATCCTGCCGGGAGGCAAGCGGCGCGGCAACCTCGCATGCGAGGTCGGCAGCAATCGTCGCTCAGGCGACGCAGATGCCGGGAACTTCGATCGTGTGGAACAGGTGCGGGCTCACCGTCGCGCTCTCCGGGTAATCCGCCAGCCGCGCCTGAAACGCGGGGTCGGCGAAGGCAGTCCTGAAATGAGCGACCGACTGCCAGACGGCGTAGTTCAGGAATGTGCCGCTACCGGCGATGCCGCGATGGAGTTGGGTCGAGATGAACCCGGGCTGACCTTTCATGATGGCGGCGTCGGCACCCCACGCGGCCAGGAAGCGGTCGGCGTCCTCGGACGAGATGACGAACGTGTTGATCAGGACCACCGGCCCTTCCTCGCTCTTGAGTTGATCGGCCAGCGTGACGGCGCGATCCATCTCGACGAACTTCGGCATCTCAGGTCTCCTCGATCTCGATGACGGCGGCGGCAGGGGTATCGAGACCCCCAAGGCGACGCTGCATCTCGCGCAGCAGGTCTCCGGCGGCCTCGATCCCCTCGGGCGGCAGGCCGGCCGAGAGGGCTTCGGCCCATCGTCCCTGCCGCTCGCTCGCGGCGCGGTAGGCCCCTGCGCCCCGCTCCGTCATGGTGACGAGCATGGCGCGTCGGTGATGCGGGTTCGGTTCGAGGCGGACGAAGCCGTCCTCGCGCATTTCGTCCACGGAGCGTTGCACGGCTTGCCGGGTCAGGCCCATGTTGCGCGCGATGTGCGCCACCGGGAGGGGCATGGGCGAGAGCGCGACTGCGCCGAGCACCTGCCAGCGGGCGCTGGTCAGCCCGAGGTCGCCGACCAGGGCGTCCCCGGCGGCAAGCAGGTCGCCGTTGAGGCGGAACACCTCGATCACGAGGCCCGTCAGCGCGCGGCGCAGGCGGTCCGTCTGTTCGCCGGTGGCGGGATGGAGGCGCGTCATGCGCCCATTCCTGTCCCGTCGACAACTGAATGTCAACACGACAATGTGCTGTCGTAATGGCCGGTCCGGAACCGGGGCCAAGCGGAGTTCCGCAGGGCCCGGCTCCGGCCCCACGCGGTGAAGCCGGCGACCCCGGGTCCGGGGTCGCCGCTCTGCCGGGTCAGGCGGTCGGGACGAGCCGGCCGCCGTAATAGTCGTCGAGGCGCCCGCCATAGCTCGGGTCGGCGAAGGCGTCCTCGCCCGGCCCGTGGCTCGGGGCGCCCGCGAGGGTGTCCCGGTCGAGGTCGACCACGTAGCCGCCGAGTTCGACGCTGTAGGTCAGCGCCCGCCAGGGCAGGGGGTGGTGGTTCTCGCCGAGGCCGAGGAAGCCCCCGAAGGCCAGCACCGCGTAGGCGACCTGCCCCGAGACCTTGTCGACCATGAAGTTGTGGACCGAGCCGAGATGCTCCCCCTGTCGATTGTAGACCGCCGTGCCCTCGACCTTGTTCGAGGCGATCAGGCGCGGCGTCTCGTCGATGGCGACGCCCTCGCTGGCCGGGTCGAGCTCCATCGAGCCGGGCGCCCGGAGATGGCGTTCGTTCTGCGGATCGGTCGGCAGGTCTGTGGGCATGGAAGCTCCCGCATCGCTCGAGGGGGCGCCGGGCCGGGGCATCCGGCGGGCCGCGAGGCCCGGACGGGCCCGTGAGCGAAGGTAAGCGCCGGGGCGGAAGCGGGTTCCGGTGCGGGGCGTCCCGACCCTCGGGAGCGCCGGCGCGAGGCGGTGGCCGCGCCGGCTCACCGCGAAGGGGGGGCGCCGGGCCGGCCGGCTCCGGGGCCGCGGCCGAGGCGCGCGCCGGGCGGGGCGCCGATCAGACCAGGCCGGCGTCCCGGCCCGCCGCGTCGCCGCGCGCCTCGGCCGCAATGGCGGCCCCGAGACCGAGCAGGAGGGCGCAGGCGGAGCAGAGCGCGAGGGCTGTGGCGGTGATGAACATGCGCGCACGCTGGCAGCCGGGGCTTAACCGGGCGTTTCGTGCGCAAAAATCGTTCGTCCGGGATCGGGCCATCCGCCGCCCGCGCGGCCCCCGCCCGGGGGACGGGCGCCACCGGACCGCCCCAGGCGCGGGCCGCGCGGCGGGAGACGGGGCGCGCCCCTTCGAGGGCTCCACTAAGCGTTTGCGGCGGCTTGGTTTTTCGCACCCCCCGAGGGGCCGCCCGATCCCGCCCCCGCGCGAAGTAGTGGCGTGGTCTGGGCAAGTCATCGCCCGATTTGAACCGATCCTCGGGCCGTCCGAACGGCACGGAAACCGTTCAGAGCCTGCCAGACCTGTGGATGAGAGCGGGGATAACGACAGTTTCCCCTTGGAACGCTCGCGGCACCGCTTAGTTGTTGCAGCTATGCGCTCCGGCCAGCGGAGCTGCCACGCGTCCGCGTTTCAAGCGCGAGCACCGGAGGAAATCATGGCGACCAAGACGACGGAGACCAAGGCTGCGCCGAAGGCGAAGGCTGCCCCCAAGGCGAAGGCCGAAGGCGGCGCTGCCAAGCCGAACGCCCTGCAGCAGCCGCTCAAGCCCTCGGCCGAGCTCGGCGCCATCGTCGGCACCAGCCCGCTGCCCCGCGGCGAGGTGGTCAGCAAGGTCTGGGACTACATCAAGAAGCACAACCTGCAGAATCCGGCGAACAAGCGCGAGATCCTGGCCGACGACAAGCTCAAGAAGGTCTTCGGCAAGGACAAGTGCACGATGTTCGAGATGAACAAGCATCTCGCGGCCCACCTGAAGTCCTGAGACCACCCGACGCGCCCCGGTCCCCGCCCGCCGCGGGGGCCGCGGCGGCCGAGGGCCCATCCGGAGCCCCGGTATCGGGGATCCGCGGCGGGACGGCCGCTCCGGTCCCGCCCCGGCGCCGGAGGGCGCCGCCCCGGCGAGGGCCCATCCGGAGCCCCGGATATTCCCCGACCGGCCGGACCGTTCTTGGTCTGCCGGACGACCGCAGGACCGATCCCGACGAGGCGGTCCGCCCACCCTGCCCCCCGACGACCCGGAACGCCCTCGCTGCGGCGGGCCCCGCGGCGGCTAGCCGCCGGGCTGGCGCCGCAGCACGCTCGCGAGCGCCCCGGTGCCGGCGAGCGCCACCGCGCACCAGAGCGAGAGGGCGATGGGCTCGGCCGTGCCCGACCCGTGCGTCAGCCCGAACAGGACCGCCACCAGGGCGGCGCCGAGCGACTGGCCGGTGAGGCGCGCCGTCGATTGCATGCCGCTGGCGCCGCCGCTGCGCTCCCGCGGGGCGCTCGTGATGATCACCTTGTTGTTGGGCGACTGGAACAGGCCGAAGCCGAGGCCGCACAGGGTCAGGCGCCAGACGATGTCGAGGGTCGAGGGCGCGGGCGGCAGCAGCGCCATCCCGGTCAGCCCCGCCGCCATGATGGCGAGGCCGATGCCCCCGAGGAGGCCCGGCGCGTAGCGGTCGGCGAGGCGCCCCGAGACCGGGGCCATCGCCGCGATGGCGAGCGGCCAGGGCGTCAGCAGGAAGCCGGTCTGGGTCTCCGAGAGGTGGAGCACGTCCTGGAAGTAGAACGGCAGGGCGATATAGGCCACCATCTGGCTCGCGAAGGAGGCGATGGAGGTCGCCATCGAGAGGGCGAAGGCGGGGATCCGCAGGAGGTCCACGGGCAGGAGCGGGCTCGGCAGGCGCAGCTGGTACCAGACGAAGACCGAGCCGACGACGACCGCCCCGGCGATCTCGGCGAGCGCCAGCCCGCGCCCCTCCGGGGTGCCGATCCCGTCGATGCCGATGATCAGCAGGCCGAAGGTCAGGGCGTTGAGCCCCGCGCTCAGGGCATCGAAGCGGGCGCCGCTGCGGGGCGTTGCCGGGAGCGTGCGCGAGCCGACGAGGAGCGCCAGGAGGCCGACCGGCAGGTTCACGAGGAACAGCCAGGGCCAGGTCGCCACGGTCAGGATCGCGGCCGCCACGGTCGGGCCGGCCGCCGACGCGATGGCGACGATCAGGGCGACGTTGCCGACGCCCCGCCCGATCATCCGCTGGGGATAGATGAAGCGCACGAGCGCGATGTTCACGCTCATGATGCCCGCGGCCCCGAGCCCCTGCGCCAGCCGCGCCGCGATCAGGACCGCGAGGGAGGGCGAGAGCGCGCAGGCCACCGAGGCGACGGTGAAGACCGCGAGCCCCCCGAGATAGACCCGCCGGTAGCCCAGGATGTCGCCGAGCGAGGCCAGCGGCAGCAGCGCCGCCGTCACGGCGATCTGGTAGCCGTTGACCACGAAGATCGCCGCCCCCGGGCTCACCGCCAGGTCCTTGGCCATCACCGGCAGGGCCACGTTCACGATCGCCCCGTCGAGGATCGCCATGGTCATGGCAAGCGCGATGGCCAGGAGCGCCAGCATGCGCTCCCGCGGCGGCAACCCGTCCGGGGGCGTGCCCGCCGGCGATGGCTCCGCCGGCGGCGCGCCGCCCTCCTCCGCCGCCCGGCCGGCCGGGCCCTGGCGCTGTGTCGGGCCCTGGGTTCCGGCCATCGTCGCGTGCTCCTGATGCGCCTTCGGGCGATATCGGCCGCTTGGTGGGCCCTCAAGTGCCCTATGTCACCCCGCGAACGTGGATTTGTTCAAGGCTTGCGTGCGAGATCGTTCATGAAATGTTCCATGCTGCTCCTCGGTCTCGGGCTCGCCGCGGCGCCCCTGGCGGCCCCCGTCGCGGCCCGCGCGCAGGCGCCCGCGCCCCTCGGCATCGGGCTCGAGGGCTTCGCCTATCCCTACCCCGTCCGCTTCCTGCCCCTGACCCGGGACAACGAGGCCCAGCGCCTCGCCTACATGGACGTGGCGCCCGCCGCCGCACCCAACGGGCGCACCGCTATCCTGTTGCACGGACGGAACTTTCCGGCGAGCTACTGGCAGCCCGTGATCGTCGCGCTGAGCCGCGCGGGCTACCGCGTGGTGGTCCCCGACCAGCTCGGATTCGGCAAGTCCTCGAAGCCCGTCGGCCCCTTCGGCTTCGACCGGATGGCCGCCGACACCGTCGCGCTCCTCGACGCCCTCGGCCTCGCCCGGGTCGACGTCGTGGCCCATTCCATGGGCGGCATGCTCGCCATCCGCCTCGCCCGCAACGCCCCGGACCGCGTCAACAGCCTCGTCCTCGAAGCCCCCCTCGGCCTCGAGGATTACCGATTCGCGGTGCCGCCGGTCTCGAACGACGTCCTCCTGCAGCGCGAGGGCGCCCTCACGGCCGAGGCCTACCGGCGCCAGCTGATCACGAGCTACGCCCTGTCCCTGCCGCCCGCGGCGATCGAGCCGTTCGTCGAGATCCGCGAGCGCGTGAAGGACTCGGGCGAGTATCCCCGCTGGCTCCAATCCTTCGTGAATTCCTATCAGGCGATCTGGGGCCAGCCGGTCGTGCACGAGATCCCCCTGGTGACGGCGCCGGCCCTCTTCGTCATGGGTGCCAACGATCACAACGCGCCGGGCAAGCCCTACGCGCCGCCCGAGCTGCAGCCCGGAATGGGCCAGAACGCGGCCCATGCCCGGGCGCTGGCCGCGCGGATGGCCGACGGCCGCGCCGAAATCATTGAGGGCGTCGGCCACCTCGTCCACATGGAGGCGACCGAGCGCTTCAACGAGCTGACGCTCGAATTCTTGAATAGCCATTGATATCAATATTTTAACAGGAGAACCGAGATGGATGTCGGAGTCATCGGCCTCGGCCGGATGGGCCAGGGCATGGCCGCGAGCCTGATCCGGGCGGGCCACACGGTCCGGGTCTGGAACCGCTCCCCCGACGCCGCCAAGGCCGTCGCGGGGGCGAAACCCGTGGCGAGCGCGGCGGAGGCCTTCCGGGGCGACGCGGCGATCACGATGCTGGCCGACGACGCGGCCCTGCGCGGCGTCATCGTGGAGGGCGGCCTGCTCGACTCGCCCGAGCGCCCCGGGCTGCATCTCGGCATGAGCACGATCTCGGTCTCGCTCGCGGCCGAGCTCGCGGCGCTCCATGAACGGGCGGGCGTTCCCTACGTGGCGGCTCCCGTCTTCGGGCGCCCGGACGTTGCCGAGAAGGGCGCGCTCAACATCGTGGCGGCCGGCGCGGCGGCGGCGATCGACCGCGCCGCGCCCCTCCTCGACGCGATGGGGACCCGGACGTGGCGCTTCGGCGATGAGCCTCAGCGCGCCAATGCCGTGAAGCTCGCCGGCAACTTCATGCTGGTCTCGGCCATCGAGGCCATGGGCGAGGCCGCAGCCTTCGCCGAGGGGCACGGCGTCGCGGGGGGCGAGCTCCTCGATCTCCTCACCAACACCCTCTTCGCCTCGCCGGTCTACAAGGGCTACGGCGCCTCGATCGCGGCCGACCGCTACGAACCGCCGGGCTTCAACCTCAGGCTCGGGGCCAAGGACGTCCGTCTCGCCCTGGCTGCCGCCGAGGCCGTCGGCGTGCCGATGCCCTTCGCGAGCGTGTTGCGCGACAACCTGATCGAGGCGATGGCCCATGGCGACGGCGAGAAGGATCTCGCCGCGCTGGCCCGGGTGGCGGCCCGGCGCAGCGGCCGGGGCTGAGCGAGCGCGGCCGGCGATCCGCTCACGCGATCGTCGGCACGATGCCGCCCTCGACCCGCAAGGCCGCCCCGTTCGTGGCGGCGGAGAGGGGGCTCGCCAGATAGGCCACCAGCGCGGCGATCTCCTCCGGCTCGATCATGCGCTGGATCAGCGACAGGGGTCGGTGGAGGCGGAAGAACTCCGCCTCAAGAACCTCCGGCGCGGCGTTCGGATCGGTGGCGACGCTCCGGAGAAAATCGACGATGCCCTCCGAGCGGGTCGGCCCCGGCATCACCGAATTCACCGTCACCGCGGTGCCCTTCGTGAGTTGCGCGAGGCCCCGCGCGATGGTGAGCTGAGCCGATTTCGTCACCGCGTAGTGGATCATGTCCGGCGGGACCACGAGGCCGGACTCGCTCGACACGAAGATGATCCGCCCCCAATTCCGGTCGAGCATCGGCGGGAAATAGCGCTGGGCGAGCCGCGCGCCGCTGACGACGTTGGTCTCGAACAAGCCGTGCCAATCCGCATCCGCGATCTCCGCGAAGGGCTTCGACTCGTAGATGCCGAGATTGTTCACCAGCACGTCCACCCGCGGGACCTCGCGGGCCAGGATCTCGGCACCCTCCGCCGTCGCCGCGTCGGCGAGAACGCCCCGCACGGGTCCGGCCCCCGGCTCCGCCGCGACGAGGGCCGCAGCCTGATCGAGTTTTGCGCGGGACCGACCCGTGACCACGACCGACGCGCCTTCGGCGGCGAGCTTGCGGGCGATCTCAAGCCCGATGCCGGCGGTCGAGCCGGTGATCAGGGCCGTTTTGTCGTTGAGCTTCAGATCCATAGCGATGCCTCTTCGGGATTGTGGGGGGAGGGCGTGCACCCGTCGGTCCAATCCCCAGAGAGATGCCGCTCCGGTTCATTGCTGAAAAGGCGGCGAGGCGGCACGATCGTCGTGCATCCAATGCACGAATGGGGTGGCTGCGTGGACAACCGGCTCGGCGAGATGGAGGCCTTCGTTCAGGTGGCGCGCCGCGGCAGCTTCGCGGCGGCGGCCAAGGCGCTGCGGCAGACGCCCTCCGCCGTGAGCCGCGCCGTTGCGCGGATCGAGGAGCGTCTCGGCACCCGCCTGATCCAGCGCACCACGCGTTCCCTGCGGCTGACGAACGAGGGCGAGGCCTACTTCCTGCGCGCGAGCGACCTGCTCACCGAGCTCGAGGCCATGGAAGGCAGCCTGAACCGGGAGGCCGCCGAGCCGAGCGGACGCCTCCGAGTCAACGCATCGGTTCCCTTCGGTCTGCGTGCGATCGTGCCGGTGCTGCCCACCTTCCTGGCCGCCTATCCGCGGCTGACCGTGGAGCTGTCGCTGACGGACGAGATCATCGACTTGATCGAGGCCCGGGCCGACGTGGCGATCCGGATCGGACCGTTGCGCGACACGCGCCTTCGCGCGAAGCGTCTCGGCCGCAGCCGCATGATGCTGGTGGCGAGCCCGGATTACCTGCGGGCCCGCGGAGTGCCGGAGCACCCCGACGCCCTGCCGCGGCACGATTGCCTGACCTTCAGCTTCCGCCGGTCCCTCGACACGTGGCCGTTTCGCATCGGCGAGGACGTGGTGCAGCGTCCGGTTCAGGGCAGCTTCCTGGGGAATTCCGGCGAGGTGGTGCGCCTGATGGCCCTCGGTGGGGCCGGGATCGCGCGGCTCGCCCGCTTCCACATCGCCGACGACGTCGCGGCCGGCCGCCTCGCCCCGGTCCTCGAGGCCTTCAGCCCGGGCGACGCTGAGGACATCCATGTGCTCTTTGCCGGGGACGACCGGCTCGCCCTGCGCATCCGCTGCTTCATCGATTTCCTGACCGAGACCGTCGCGATCCGCGATTGACCGAACCTCAGCAGCGTCAGCCGAGACCGGTCCGGCCTGCGCGCGCCAGGAATTTTCTCAAATCAGGTCAGAGCTTTAAGGCCAGACACCCCTCAAGTGCTCAAGCTCGATCGGTGACACGCGCCAGGGATCCTGCTCGGCGCCGCTCTCGAAGGCGGCCAACGCTTCCACGTCGCAGTGACGGATCCAGGCATTCTTTGGAAACGATGGATTTCTGTTGTTTCTATTTTCTCACCTCATCCGAAGAGCCAGATTGCCTCCATCGACCCGATGCCGGGTCCAACGGGAGATGATCATCATGTCCGAGCACGGCCTCCATCACGTCACGGCCTTTTCCGGCCCGGCGCTTCGCAACGTGGATTTCTACACCCGCGTGCTCGGCCTCCGGCTCGTGAAGAAGACCGTCAATTTCGACGATCCGGGCACCTACCACCTCTATTACGGCGACGAGACGGGGCGGCCCGGCACCATCCTGACCTTCTTCCCCTGGGAGCATGCCGTCCCCGGCCGGACCGGGATCGGCGAGACGCAGGAGACCGCCTTCCGCGTGCCCCGGTCCTCGATCGGCTACTGGACGCATCGCTTCATCGCGCAGGGGGTGACCCATGAGGCGCCCGCGCAGGTCTTCGGCGAGACGGTGCTGCCCTTCCGCGACCCGGACGGGATGGCGCTGGCCCTCGTGGGCACAGACGGTGCGGAGGCCGAGCCGGCTTGGACGGCGGGCGAGGTTCCGGCCGAACACGCGATCCGGGGCTTCCACGGCGTCACGCTGCTCCTGCGGGAGGCCGCTCCCACGGCGGCGATCCTGACCGGCGTGCTCGGCTTCCACGAGGTCGGGCGCGAGGGCGCGCAGACGCGCTTCCGCAGCGGGACGGATCTCGGCGGGTCCGTGACGCTCCGGGCGGTCGGCGACTTCCTGCGGGGGCGTCAGGGCGCCGGATCGGTCCACCACATCGCGTTCCGGGCGGCGGACGACGCGGCCCAGGCCGCGATGGTCCGCCAGCTGACGGAGGAGCACGGGCTGGCGGTCACCGAGCAGCGCGACCGCAACTACTTCCGCTCGGTCTATTTCCGCGAGCCGGGCGGCGTGCTGTTCGAGATCGCGACCGACGTGCCGGGCTTTGCCGTCGACGAGCCCGTCACGGCGCTCGGCGAGGCGCTGAAGCTGCCGCCCTTCCTCGAGCCGCACCGGGCCGAGATCGAGGCCGTGCTGCCGAAGGTCGCCTAGGAAAAACCGAGATTTGACAAGGAGATAGGCCATGGCCACCACGCTCGCCTTCAGCCACCGCTTCGAGCCGGCCTCCGGCCCGGAGCGGCCCCCGCTCCTGCTCCTGCACGGGACCGGCGGGGACGAGAACGACCTGATCCCCCTCGGGCGGGCGCTGGCCCCCGGGGCGGCGCTGCTCTCGCCGCGCGGCCCGGTCCTGGAGAACGGCATGCCGCGGTTCTTCCGGCGCCTGTCCGAGGGCGTGTTCGACGAGGCGGACCTGCGCCGCCGGACCGGAGAACTCGCTGATTTCATTGAGGAAGCGCGCGACGCTTACGGGATCGGGGCCCCCGTCGCGGTGGGCTTCTCGAACGGCGCCAACATCGCGGCCGCGCTCCTCCTGCTGCGGCCGGAGGTGCTGGCCGGCGCCGTCCTGATCCGCGCGATGGTGCCGCTGGCCGAACCGCCCGCGGGGGACCTCGGGGGCAAGCCGGTCCTGATCCTGTCGGGGGCGGTCGATCCGATCGTGCCGGCGGAGAATTCCGGGCGCCTCGCCGCGCAGCTGGAGCGGGCCGGGGCCCGGGTCGAGCACCGGCGGCTGCCCGTCGGGCACGGGCTCAGCCAGGGGGATCTGACCCTCGCCCGGGACTGGATCGCGGCCCACGCGGCCTGATCCGGCACGCGACCAGAAGTTTAAAAACGATGATCTACCAATTGGTTAGTGCCGGTCCCGCCAGGGCGGGGCCGGCCCTGGCGGGCGGTCAGAGCACGCCGTCGCGGATCGCGCCGGGGTCGGCCAGGGCGTGGAGCAGGCTGGCGGCGCAATGGGCGAAGCGCAGGGTCACGGCCTTGCGGCGGGCGCCGCTCAGGGGGTGGTCGGCGGGATCGCGCAGGATCGCGCCCCCGAAGGCATCGGCCACGATGAGGCCGGCCTCCTCCGGGATCAGGCTCTCGGGCAGGCTCTCGGGGATGGCGAAGTAGAAGCGGTCGCAGTAATCGCGATAGTCCGGCCACTTCTTGTCGGCCCGGAAATCGGCGACGCTCGACTTGATCTCGACGATGGTGAGCTTTCCGCAAGCAGAGAGCGCGATCACGTCGGCGCGGCGTCCATTCGCCAGCGAGAACTCTGGGATCGTGACCTGGCCGAGGTCGGCGAAAAGCCTGCGCACGCCGCGCTGAACGCTGGCGGCCGTCGGCGACTGGCGCCGGTCGGGGGGGAGGATCGCGAGGGAGAGCGCTGCGGACACGGGCGGAATCGAGGGGTTCGGGGGGCCGGGCGGGCGTCCCGAATCGGGACGGCGCCCCATCGAACCAGTTCGGTCCGGCCTTGTCACCTGCGGCGCCGGCACCGCACGAGCATGGAAGAATTCATGAACGAGCCCATCGAAAACCGGGGGATCCGTTCATGATCGTTCGAACGAATCGCGTGCGACGGCGCGTGCCGCGCCGGACGGGCGATGCTATAGGCGGGTCGTGCGGTCGCCACCGGTTCGGGGAGCGTCATGGATACCGTGCCCGAGGTCGCCAACATTCCGGACGCGCTCCGGACGCGCCTGCGCGGCGCCGGCGATGATCTTGAGATCGGCCTGTCGTCCTGGGAGCGCCTGTTCGGGACGGCGCGGGGGGCCAAGCCCGGCTGGCTCCGCCTCGGGCCCCCGGAGAACGGGGTCGCCTTCACGGCGGCCGGGATCGCGGCCCTGGTGGGGCTCGCCGCCGAGCAGGAGGCCGTCGCGGCCGCGATCGTCGAGGCGGTGGCCCGGGCGATGCCGCGGATCGGCGACGTGCTCGGCCTCGTCGAGGGCGACGAGAGCGTCTCCCTGCCCGAGCCCGCCGAGATCGGGGCCGCCCTGGCCCCCGTGCGGGTGCAGGTCCACGATCCCGGGGCGGGAGCCGGCCCGGCGCTCGTCGGCCTCGCCTTCGGCTGCTCCTGGGATCCGGAGCACGGGCTCGGCATCCTGCTGCGGCGGACCGAGGTGCTCGGGGTCGACACCGCGGAGGCGGTGCTCGCGCGGGCGGTGGCGGAGGCGGCGGCCCACGGCCGCCACGCCTTCTTCCTCTCCAGCCACCCGGACGACGAGGGCGGCGAGGGCGACGAGGGCTGAGCCGGCCTCAGCCCTGGAAATGGGTCAGGAGGCCGGCGCCCGGCGCCAGCAGCACGAAGGCCCAGACCAGGGCCGACAGGATGTTGGCGACCTGGAACGGCAGGCGGTCGACCCCGAACATGCCGGCGATCAGGGGCACCACCGCCCGGGCCGGCCCGAAGAAGCGCCCGACGGCGACGGCCGCCGCCCCCCAGCGGTGCAGGAAGGCCTCGCCCCGGGCCACCATCTCGGGGTAGCGCCGCATCGGCCACAGGCGCTTGGCGCCGTCCTTGTAGTGGTGGCCGAACTCGTAGGAGACCCAGTCGCCGAGGGCCGCCCCGAGCGCGGCGGCGAGCACCACCGGCCAGAACGGAATCTGGGCCGCCCCCACCAGGGCGCCGATGCCGAGCAGGATCACGGTCGCGGGGACGAGGAGCGACAGGAAGGCGAGGGATTCGCAGAAGGCCAGGACCCCCGCGATCAGCGGCGTCCAGTCCTTGTTGGCCTCGACGAAGCCGAGGGTCGCGGTGCGCAGGGCGTCGAAGTCCATGATGATCCTTCAGCGCGATCCTCGGATGCGGTCCTGGGGCGCGCCCCGGCCCCGCCGCGGCCGCCCGGCCGGGTCCCTCTGTGCGGAGCCCGGCGCGGCGGCGCAAGCGGAACCCGCGCGGGCGGAGCCGCCGCGGGGATGCGCGCGGCCCGGAACGGGGCTAACACCCGGTCTCGGGTTCGCGTCGCGAGAGGAAGGCTCCCGGTGAAGGTTCTGTCGATCCAGTCGCACGTCGCCTACGGGCATGTGGGGAACGCCTCCGCGGTCTTCCCGATGCAGCGCCTCGGCGTCGAGGTCTGGCCGATCCACACGGTGCAGTTCTCGAACCACACCGGCTACGGCGCCTGGCGGGGGCGCGTCTTCGACGGGCCGGCCATCGAGGAGCTGGTCCTCGGCATCGGCGAGCGCGGCGTCCTCGGCCAGTGCGACGGGGTGCTCTCGGGCTACATGGGCTCGGCCGATATCGGCACGGCGATCCTGGGGGCGGTCCGGGCGGTGCGCCAGGCCAACCCGCGGGCGCTCTACGCCTGCGACCCCGTGATGGGCGATACCGGGCGCGGCGTCTACGTGCGCCCCGGCATCCCGGATTTCATGCGCGGCCAGGCGGTGCCCGCCGCCGACATCGTCACCCCGAACCAGTTCGAGCTCGACGTGCTCACGGGCCTGCCGACCGGCACCCTGGAGGAGGCCAAGCGCGCGGTCGCGGCCCTCCAGGCGCTGGGCCCCCGGGTGGTGCTCGTCACCTCGCTCATCACCGACGCGACGCCGCCGGGCGCCATCGACCTCCTGGCCGGGGAGGGGGGCGGGTTCTGGTGCGTGCGCACGCCGCGCCTCGCCCTCGACGTCAACGGGGCGGGCGACGCCATCGCGGCCCTGTTCTTCGTCCACTACGCCCGCACCGGCTCGGCCGCCCTGGCGCTCGGCATGGCCTCGGCCTCCGTCTACGGCCTGCTGCGCCGCACCGCCGAGGCCGGCTCCCGCGAGATCCTGACGGTGGCCGCGCAGGAGGAGTTCGTGTCCCCGAGCGAGACCTTCCCGGTCGAGGCGGTGTGAGGGCGGTCCTCCGGGTCCGTCCGCCCGAGGGGTCGAGATCCCGTGCGACCTCGACGGGACCGTGATCGCGAATGGAAGACCCGGCGACTGGAAGACCCTAGCGGATTGCGGATGTGCCGGGCCGGAACCTCGCTCACCAGGGCTGGTTCCGGCGGCCTCCGGCGCTGAGGCGCAGGATCTGCCGCGCGCCCCGGCATTGCCCTGATGTCGGCGCGGCCCGGCGCCCGCCGCCATTGCGAATCGAGCGCCGACCCGACAGCTTCGGCGCGACGCCGACGCCCCCGGCCGCGCGGCCGGGGGCGTCCTTCCCGCGCGCCCCGAAGGTGTTCCGCTCCCATGACCCGACGCCGCTTCGCCACCCTCGACGTGTTCACGGACGAGCCCTATGCCGGCAACCCGCTCGCGGTGGTGCTCGACGGCGAGGGCCTGGATGGGGCCGCGATGCAGCGCATCGCCCGGGAGTTCAACCTGTCCGAGACGGTGTTCGTGCTGCCCCCCGCCGAGGCGCGCCACCGGGCCCGCATCCGCATCTTCACCCCCGCGCGCGAGCTGCCCTTCGCCGGGCACCCGACCGTCGGCACCGCGGTGCTCCTGGGGCTGCAGGATCAGGCCCGCGGGGTCGGGGCGGCCCGGGCCGACGCCCTCGCGTTCGGGCTCGAGGAGGCGATCGGCATCGTGCCCTGCGTGGTCGAGGCGGGGGCGGGGCGGGGCCGCGCCCGCTTCAAGGCCCCGGCGCTGCCGAGCTTCCTCGGGGAGGGGCCGGAGCCCGCGGCCCTCGCGGCCGCCCTCTCCCTCGCGCCGGAGGATATTGGGATGGGCGCCCATGGTCCGAGCCGGCACGGGGCGGGGGTCGACTTCACCTTCGTGCCGGTTGCCTCCCGCGACCGCCTCGACGCGGCCCGGATCGACCCGGGCGCCCTCGCGGCCCTCGGCGAGGGCTTCGGCGGGACCGGCGCGCTCTACCTCTACGCCTCCGACCCCGAGGGGCTCGGCCAGCGCTACCAGGCCCGGATGTTCGCCCCCCATCTCGGCGTGCCGGAGGATCCCGCCACCGGCTCGGCGGCGGCGGCCTTCGCCGGGGTGCTGATGCAGTTCGAGCCCCTGGGCACGGGCACGCACGACGTCGTCCTGCGGCAGGGCCTCGCCATGGGCCGCCCGAGCGAGATCGCCCTGCAGCTCGTGATCGCGGACGGCGTCCTGCGCTCCGTCGAGATCGGGGGCGCCGCCGTTCTGGTCAGCGAGGGCAGCCTCGTTGCCTGAGAGGGGCGGGGCCGCCGGCTTCACGCTCCACCCGCTCCGGCGCCTGACGGCCCGCCTCGTCCCCTACGAGTGGGATTGGGCGCGGGCCGAGGCGCGGGCGATCGCCGAGAACTGGGCGCGGCGCGTCGCCGAGCGGCCGGGCCTGTTCGACGGGCCGGTGCTCCTCGCCTGCGGCCTGAGCCTCGCGGACGGCGCCTGCGAGGCCCGCTTCTTCGAGACGACCTACGCGCGCTTCCTCGCCTTCCGGGACGCGGGCCGCCCGGAGGGGCCCGTCGCCAACGCCTTCGCGGCGATCGTGCCCCGCAGCCGGGACGGGGCCGTGCTCCTCGGCGAGATGGGCGGCCACACCGCCAATGCCGGGCAGGTCTACTTCCCCTGCGGCACCCCGGACCCGGGGGACGTCCGCGGCGCGGGCGTCGACCTCGCCGGCAGCGCCGTCCGGGAATTGCGGGAGGAGACCGGCCTCGCGCTCCCCGACGACGCGCCCGAGGCGTGGCTGCTCCTGCGCGGGGAGGGGCAATGCGCCTTCCTGCGCCCCGTCGCCTTCCCGGAGGCGGCGGACGCCCTCCGCGACCGGATGGAGGCGCACCGGGCCCGCGAGGCCGAGCCCGAGCTCGCCCGCATCGTGATCGCCCGGTCCCTCGGCGACATCGACCCGGGCCGGATGCCCGGCTTCGTGCGCGCCTACCTGGCGCAGGCCTTCTGCCCGCGGGGCTGAGGCTCCGCGGTGCGTGGGGCTGAGGCTTCGCGGGGCGTGGGCGCCCCAGGGGTCGCGAGGCCCCGCGGGACCGGCCTACGGGTAGCCGTAGCGGGACTTGGCGGCGGCGAGGAGGTGCAGGGCCTCGCCCTCGCGCCCGGCCGCGCAGGCCGAGGCGGCGCGGGCGAGATCGGCGCCGAAGCGGGCGCCCACGGGCTGGTTCAGGTTGCCGGTGGCGACGTCGCTGTCCACCACGGCCTGGGTCCGGGCGATGGCGGGGCCGCAGCCCGCGCCCTGGGGCAGCGGCGTGATCGCCGGGGGCGTGGCGGCGGCAATCGCCACGGGCGGCGCGCCCGCCTTCGGCTGGCAGGCGCCGAGGAGGACGGCGGGCAGGAGAGTGGCGGACAGGAGGGCGGCGCGGGCGGGGCTCAGGCGGTGCGGTGTCAAGGGCGGCATCCCGGGTTCACGGCAGGGCGTGCGTACGGCGCAGCTTGGCGCCGCCGGGTTTGTGCCGCTCCGCCGCCGGGCGGTCAATCGCCGCGGCGCGGCCCGTCCTGCGCCGCCGCGGGATGCCCCGCGGCGCGGCCCGTCCTGCGCCGCCGCGGGATGCCCCGCGGCGGCGGTCGCGCCCGGCCGGACGCGCGCCGACCCGGATGGGTCGGGCCTACCGGCTCTTGTCCGCGATGGCCTTGAGGCCCGAGGTGTAGATGCCCTCGATCGCGTCCTTCGCGACGGTGTCCGGCGCGCCCTTGGCGTTGAACGTGCCGTCCCAGGTCACCTTCGAGCCCGCGCCCTCCGGCGCCACCGCGATCGTCGACTTGTAGTCGCTGACGGGGAGCGGGCTCTCGAGGATGACGTAGGTGTAGGACATCACCTTGTCGTCGCGGATGACCTGCTCCTCCACGATGCTGCCGCCGCCCTTGAGGCTGAGGGTGCGGATCTTCTTGCCGTCCTTCTCCGAGGGCGCGCAGGTCTCGATGGCCGGGTGCCAGGAGCCGATGCCGCAGAAATCCCCGATGGTCTGCCAGACCTTGGCCGGGGGCGCGGCGACGTCGACGGATTTCTGGACATCGAGGGCGAGGCCCGGCACCGTCCCGGCGAGGAGGCCGAGGCCGGCGCAGGCGAGGGGACGCAGGGACAGGGAGCGCGAGAGCAGGCGCGACATGGTGGGGGTCTCCATCCGGTTTCTTGTGCGGCACCGGGATGATCCCCGGCGCGGGCCTGTGGGGCTGCCCCGAAGCTAGGCCGGATCGCCGCCGCGGCAATGGAGCGGCGCTGACGAGGCTGCTCCCCGAGGGGGGCTTCCGGCCCGGAGGGGGGCTTCACTCCCCGAGGGGGCTTCCGTGCCCGAGGAGGCTTCCGGGCCCGGGGCGCGTCCCCGAACGGCGTCCGGCCGGACGCCCGCCGCCTGTTCGTCGGCCCGTTCTTGTCTTTCCGCCGCGCCGGGGCTAGGTACGGTCGCCTGTGCGGGACCCGGCGCGCGCGCCGCCCCGATTCGTCACCGCCGATCGCTGCCCCCGATCGTGCCCCGAGGAGAGACGAGCCTTGGCCAGAGCCGGCTCCGCGCCCATCGCCGCCCACGCTGCCCCCGCAGCGCCGCGGTCGCGCGCGCCCCTCGCCAGCCTCCTCCTTAGCCGCCCCTGAGGGCCGGCCGGGCGCCTGCGCCTGGGCACTCAGGGGACGCGGACCGCCACGACGACAGGCTTACAGGGCGCCGCCGGCCGCGACAGCGGGGCGCGCCGCGACCAGGGTACACGACCGCCATGACCAGCCAGACCACGACCCCCCAGGGCACCAAGGACCGGGTCCTCATCTTCGACACCACCCTGCGCGACGGCGAGCAATGCCCCGGCGCCACCATGACCCTCGACGAGAAGCTCGCGGTGGCCGAGCTCCTCGACACGATGGGCGTCGACATCATCGAGGCCGGCTTCCCGATCGCCTCGAACGGCGATTTCGAGGCGGTGGCGGAGATCGCCCGCCGCGCCAAGCGGGCCGTGATCGCGGGCCTCGCCCGGGCGATCCCGGGCGACATCGCCCGGGCCGGCGAGGCGGTGCGCCACGCCGCCCGCGGGCGCATCCACACCTTCGTGTCGACCTCCCCGATCCACCTCGCCCACCAGATGCGCAAGACCGAGGACGAGGTCGTCGAGATCATCCTCAAGACCGTGTCCCAGGCCCGCGACCTCGTGGAGGACGTGGAATGGTCCGCCATGGACGCGACCCGCACGCCGATCGACTATCTCTGCCGCTGCGTCGAGGCCGCGATCCGGGCCGGCGCCACGACCATCAACCTGCCCGACACGGTGGGGTACGCCACGCCCGCGGAGTACCGGACCATGTTCGAGCAGGTGCGCGCCCGCGTGCCGAACGCCGACAAGGCGGTGTTCTCGGTGCATTGCCACGACGATCTCGGCCTCGCCATCGCGAACTCGCTCGCGGGCGTCGAGGGCGGCGCCAGGCAGGTCGAGTGCACCGTCAACGGCATCGGCGAGCGGGCCGGCAACGCGGCCCTCGAGGAGATCGTCATGGCGATCCGCACCCGCGGCGACGTGATGCCCTACGAGACCGGCATCGAGGCGACGATGCTGACCCGGGCCTCGAAGCTCGTCTCGCACGCGACGAACTTCCCCGTGCAGTTCAACAAGGCGATCGTCGGCCGCAACGCCTTCGCGCACGAGAGCGGCATCCACCAGGACGGCATGCTCAAGCACACCGAGACCTACGAGATCATGACCCCGGCCTCGGTCGGCGTCAGCAAGACCTCGCTGGTGATGGGCAAGCATTCCGGCCGCGCCGCCTTCCGCTCGAAGCTCGACGAGCTCGGCCTGCACCTGTCCGACAACCAGGTCCAGGACGTGTTCGAGCGCTTCAAGGCGCTGGCCGACCGCAAGAAGCACGTCTACGACGAGGACATCGAGGCCCTGGTCGACGAGAACCTCGCCACCGCCCACGACCGCATCCGCCTCGTCTCCCTCTCGGTGATCGCGGGCACCCGCGGGCCGCAGCGCGCCACCATGAAGATCGCCATGGACGGCCGCACCCTGACGGAGGAGGCCGACGGCAACGGGCCGGTGGACGCGGTGTTCAACTGCATCAAGGCGCTGGTGCCGCACGAGGCCGAGCTCGAGCTCTACCAGGTCCACGCGGTGACCGAGGGCACGGACGCGCAGGCGGAGGTCTCGGTGCGTCTGAAGGCCGGCGAGCGCACCATGACGGCCCGCGGCGCCGACCCGGATACCCTGGTCGCCTCGGCCAAGGCCTACCTCTCGGCCCTCAACAAGCTCTCGGCCACGGCCGTGCGCCTGCACGCCCAGCACGCCGCGGCCGAATAGCCAATAAAAGTGCAGGCCGGGGGTGGACAGCCCCCGGCCCCCTTGGTATCAGCCCCCACCTCGCCGACGGACTTGGTGGCCGCGGCGGATCGCTGACAAGCGATAAGGGCGCATAGCTCAGTTGGTAGAGCAGCTGACTCTTAATCAGCGGGTCCTAGGTTCGAACCCTAGTGCGCCCACCAAATAAATCAAAACCTTAGCCGGGATCCGAGACGTCGTTTCGACACGACGTCTCCGGCTTATTTCGACAAACCGTCCTTCTTCGTTCTCGCGTCCAAGCGTGTCCGCGCTCCCGCCTGCCGTGGCTTCGGCGTCGCTTGCGCGTATGCGGACGCCCGCAGCCCTCACGGCAGCCCCTTGCCCTCCGGGACCGGATCACGGCTGAGGGCTGCGGCCAGTCGACGGGATCGAAGAAGCGGTGCTCGCGTCGGATGGGCATGGACCCAGATGGCCACGCCCGAACGCTCCAGCGCTGCTCCCCTCGTGAAGGCGGCCCTCTCGAGTTCGCAGCGGGTTTCCCCCCCCTCGCGCGCAGCGGGGATAATCTGGCAATGGTCTTCCGGTTATTCAGGCGCTTCGCTCGACGCCAAGACCGGCAAGGTCAACTGGTCGGTCGTGAACGGCGATCCGAAGAAGGGCGAGACCAACACCGCGACGGTTCTGCCGGTCAAGGACAAGGCGGCGAGCTCCTCGTCGCCGAGAAGTTCGATCCGGTGGTGAACTGGGCCACCAAGGTCGACATGGAGAAGGGCTCGAAGAACTACGGTCGTCCGCTGGTCGTGTCGAAGTACTCGACGTTCATCAGGATCAGCGTTGAAAGCTTCGCAAGAGCCCAGTCCCGAGTGATCCTTCAAGGCGTTGCCGCGGCCGATGTACCCGACGACGGTCCGGGTATCCCAATGCCCGCTCTGATCCATGATCCGAATCAGAACTGCACCCCGCTCGGCTGCCGTCGTGACGTATCTGTCCCGCAGACTGGGGACGTGACGGACGGGCACGCTTTGGTGGCTGGATGGCTGCGAGCTTCCCGGTGATCGGGTCGAAGACGACAATCGCCATGGCGTATTTGCCCGTTTGCATAACCTTATATTTTACTTCGGATAAGTTAATATAATATTAACAAAATCAGCTCGTACAGTCGATTACTCTGTCACAGTAGGGCTTTCCCCCAAATTCCACATGTGCGAGTCTCGGTGTGCCAAGCGTTATGGCGCGCATTGGCCCCCCCCGGGGGGCGCATGATGCCCGGGTTTCCTTCG
This sequence comes from Methylobacterium planeticum, assembly GCF_008806345.1. Lineage (GTDB taxonomy): Bacteria > Pseudomonadota > Alphaproteobacteria > Rhizobiales > Beijerinckiaceae > Methylobacterium > Methylobacterium planeticum. The sequence goes on from NZ_VZZJ01000008.1 coordinate 106,559, forward strand.
CGCAAGCACGGTCTGGTTGTCGTCCGATAGGGCTGCTGCAGTTTGAGACAGAAGGAGGGGCGCGTGACAAGGGAAGCGGAGTACAGGCTTGGCGTTCTGGACTGGCGCATCGCGGAGTTGAAGGCGCGTCGGGCCGATCAATACCTGCTCATTGAGGTCCAGGCCCAGCGCCATCAGGACACCTGCGAGGCCAAGGCAGAATTGCGGGCGGTCGAGAGCCAGCTCGCGGCTCTATGTGCCCGCACGAACAGCCTTGAGGCTGACGCCGCCCTCAGCCCGCCACGCTTTTGTCAGGCCCGGGCTCCAGCATTTGCAAGGTCCGGACGATCTCCTGGGCCACCTCTCGGCTGAGGCCGACCTGAGCAGCACCGTTCAGGCGCACCGGCTCGCCCGTCCTCGTGTTGTAGGCCGTCCAGCCCTTGCCTTCCTGGCGTATGGCGTACTTCCCGCTCATGATCTGCCATCGGTATCCGTGGCCGTCGTCCCATCTCCCGGCCAACCGGCTCGCAAGAGTTCATCGCCGGCCGGCGCTGCAAGTTCCTTCCGCTCTCGGCTGAGTAGCCCGGCGGGATCACCGACCGCGGCATCGTTCGGGGAAGGTGACGTGCCGGGCCGGTGACTGCCACCCCAGAGTTCGCGCGCGGGGCGCACGGTCATGCTGCTCCCCGCGATCGGCACCGATACGCGTTTCGACCGGATCCGGGAGTGCCCGGTTGGTCGGGTGCGGGATCGCGCGTCGACAGTTAGGCCTGAAAGCGCGTCTCTCCGAGGTGTACCCAGACAAGACTGAGCCGTGAGACACGTTCGGCGTCTCCTATGGGTTGTTTCCGGGCTTCCGAGATCCTGACTTGCGATAGTCCAGAGCCAAATGAGACACCTCAGCGGTCCGAAACGCTGAGGGTCTGAGACCGGCATAGAGGTGCCGGCCGCGCCCAGACTGCAAACCAGGCCGCCAGCTCTCGGCTGTTTCCGCCACCTGCCGAGTGGGCGAGGCCGCCAGTCCTTCGGGACGGCCTGCCGAACAGGAGCATCGGTCAGGACGTACGTCAGACGCGTCCCATGACGAGCAGGACGATGAGCACGACGACGAGAATGCCGCCGAGGCTCCAGCCGCCGGTGCGGTAGGGATAGGCGCCCCCGGTTCCGTAAAAGCCACCGCCGAACGCGGCGAGGATTAGGAGGATCAGAAGGATCGTGATCATGCGTCGGCCCTCCGGGCAGCATCTCGCTGCAACCTTGGCAGAACCCCTGCCATCCACCAGGCGTTCCGATTGCTGAGGCCCCCTCCACACAAGAAAAAGCCCGAGCCGAGGCCAGGGCCGAGAACCCGAACGGTCGTCCGCAGGACCCGAAGTCCGTCCGCTGGACGCCTGTCCGCAGAAATTCCTGTCCGTTGAACGGTTTCGATCCTAGCAAATGCTCTTCTCAGATCCGTCCGGAGAATCTGCAGGGGTATGCTTTTGCGTACATTCGCTTTGTCATGCAATAAAACTTGTCTAAGCTTGGAAAAGGGTACCAGAAAATCGACCGTTGTCACTGAGCGCGTTGCGGGCTGACGGCGCGCCTGCTTCTCTAGGAGGGAGACCCATGACCGTCGCCCACATCCTCGCCGAGAAAGGCTCCGCCGTCGCTATGGTGCAGCCCAACCGCACCCTTGATGATGCCATCCACCTGCTGGCCGAGAAGAGCATCGGCGCCCTGGTCGTTACGGACGAGGCCCGGACCCTCGTTGGAATTATCTCGGAGCGCGACATCCTGCGGGCATTGGCGCGGCAGGGTGCCGCCGCACTCGACGCTCCCGTCTCGAACCACATGATCCGTGAGGTGGTCATCTGCCGGCGCGAGACCACCAACGATGAGGTCATGCGGCTGATGACGGACCAACGCTTCCGCCACATGCCTGTCTGCGAGCACGGCAAGCTTGTCGGCATTGTCTCGATCGGAGACGTGGTGAAGCATCGCCTCCTCACCATGGAGGCCGAGGAGCAGGTCATGCTTGAGTATATCACGAAGGGCTGAGGCAGCGGTGCCGGCCGCTTGCGTGTAATCGCGGACGCAGCGCTCATCAGCGGTTCGGTTGAGGTGCGCGAGCGCAACGAGCCTGCCGTCGCGCAGTGACCCATCGACCTTTGCGCGGAACAGGTCCCTTCGTCCGTGAACGTTCGTGGACAAACTGATCGCAGTAGCAACGCCATTGTGAGCCGCGTTTTAGATATCGTTAACCATACTTCGCGAATGTGCCTCGGATCGGAGATCTTTCCATGGGCGATGATCAGGCAAGGCACCGGGCCAAGGCCCTGAACGAGGCGAGATCGCTGGCTCGTTCAGGGCTGCACGCTGATCACCGCAGCATCGTCGAGACGCTTCGCGGCAACGACATCCTGCACGACGCATGTCGCTGGTTCGAGGACGCCCGCTTCAAAGCACAACTCAATCAGATCTGCGCGCACGCCAAGGAGATGCATGCTCTCCGGGCGCAGGCAGAGAGAACGCGTCGACGGAACTGGCGCGCGCCCACGCCCGGTGCGGAACAGCCGAGCACTTGACCTGCACGCTCTGCAGTCCCTCGGCGGCCCCGGTGCCCATTAGCTGTGGCGCTCTTCGGCGAATACGGCCTCGACGGCCGCAACGCCGCCGCGTTCAGGAAGCTTTGAAATTTGGCTGCCAGCATGAGCCCTCGACATCGGTGGGCCACGCAGTGGCAGGAACGGAGGCTGCAATGGCCAGCAAAGCCAAGGGCTTCGATGTTCGAGAGGCGACCGATGTAGAGTTCGATCGCGACGACTCCTTCCTTCTGCCCATGTGTATGGCCAAGGCAGAGATGATGCTCGGCGAGGAGACCGCCATCATTCTGCTTGAAACCGCCGATGGTGCTCAGCTGGGGATCCCGCTCGGTCACAGGTCGCTTGAGCAGCTACATGTCATGCTCACAGAAGCCCTTCGCAGGTTGAAAACTGAGAAGGACGTTCGGGTCCAATAAGGAAGCATCCGAATGCCATCGGCTCCTAAATGAACAATTTTCGGTTCGCTGAGGAAAATTGTTGTTTTGGCCAGGCCCTCACTCCGGATGCCCTCACTCTCCTGTGCCGAAACGCGGGAGAGCCTATGCCAAATCCCCCCAGCCACGTTCTCGACCGCGCTGAGACAAGGGCCGCCAGGGCAGCGGACCGCGATCACGTCGCGCAAGCTGCTTGGATGGAACCCGAAAACCAGCAGCGCACCCGCGATGAACGACCCGAGCCGTTGAGGGCGCTGCGGCTGGAGCGGGAGAGGCAGCAACAGGGTGAGAGCAGCATCACTTCGCACCGCAGGTCCACGGCGTGCGGGGCGTGACGTCCGGGAGCGTAACGATCTTGGCCCGTGCGCCGCCTCCACGTGGAGTTGGGCTCTGCAAGCTCGACCGTACTGCTTCAGCATCGGCGGAAGCATCCGACCATCCGCATTTGCGCGATTAGCTGCGGTGGCGTGATCAGGCGTGATAGGCTCACATAAAGCGCCGTGCCAAATCGAACTTCTTCCTAAAAAGTCTTTGCGTTATAGCGATTGCGAATTGCCAGCGCACGGAAACCGCGTAGTAATCGAGACCTCCGAAACAGTCAGGTCTCGAAATGTCCGAAGCCGAAGTAGGTCCTCACACCGAAACAACCCCTCAGACCAACCACATCGAGCTCGCAGCTGACATCGTGTCGGCTTACCTCTCGAACAATCACGTTGCCGCTGGCGACTTGCCGGCTCTCATTGCGAGCGTCCACGCCGCCGTGACTGGCCTCGGCCAGGCGCCCGCGACGAGCGAGCCGGAGATCAAGGCCACACCGGCGCAGATCCGCAAGTCGATCAGCCATGATGCGCTGATCAGCTTCGAAGACGGCAAGCCCTACAAGACCCTGCGCAGGCATCTGACGATCCGCGGATTGTCGCCGGAGGCTTACCGCGCCAAGCATGGTCTGCCATCCGACTACCCGATGGTCGCGGCCTCCTATTCTGAGCAGCGCTCCTCGCTCGCCAGGAGCCTTGGACTCGGTCAGCAGCGCCGCAAGCCGGCGACAAAGGCCGGCGCCGCACCTGAGAAGGTCTCGGAGGCTGTCGCAGCGCCGAAGGGCCGCGGCGGCCGGAAGAAGGCTGCGGACGCGCCTGTGGCTGCGGAGACACCCAGGAAGCGGGCCGCCAGGCGCAAGGCGGCAGAACCGGCCCTGGCCGAGTGAGGCTAAGTCCGGCGCGCCGTGCCTCTCACGTCGCGCCGGTATCATCCGGACCACGCCCGACGGATCTCCAGGGTGCGCAGGATGGCGAGACCGATCGCGTCGGCATCATCCCCACCCTCTGGCGTAAAGGGTCAGGACAGCCGCAGCCTCGACATCATCGCTGTCGAGTCTTCCGACGAACACCCGGAACACCGAGCCCTCCGGGCCACTGTCGTCCTGTACCAACCCGACCCGGTAGCCGGCCTCCACGCCGTTGATACCGAGCGCCTCCACACCCTTCTCATCGTCGCCGGAAGGCTCGTCGTTGCCTTTGGCCGAATTGCGGGCGGATGACGTTGCTCATGCGGCCATCACAGCAGCACTGGCGTCAGGTTCGTGGGGATGGCAACGGCCGGCAGGGCGATCCCTCGCCGCATGTGTCGGCGCCGCTGCATCCGGGACGCACAAGGCCAGGTACGCTTGCGCGTCATCAGGATCGCGCCCGTGCTCACCCCTTCGACCATCCTCACAAGCGGGTTCGTCTCGGCCGTCTTCATCGCCGGACTGACCTTTCTCGCTGACGTCTCGACGCGGGCTCAGCTCGATCACGCTTTGCAGACGGTGAGGATGGCTCAAACGCCTCCTGCACTCACGAGCGGAACCACAGCACGCAGGAGCCCGACCGGCGCGCTCGATCGTGGGCGTCTGGAAGCCACGGTGCTCATGGTAAGCCAGCCCGGCGACGAGTAGGTCCCGCGCCGGACGGGGCCGAGCGCCGAGAGCCTCCGCTCATGCCATGCCATCACTTTCAGATTTCCGTCGGTCGAAGGTCGCTGCATCTTCAGCGCCTCCTTGGCCGGCTCGAATTCTCACGATGGTCAGAACAAGCGATTGGTCGGCGGCCCTTCGCAGGCCCTGTGCGCGTGGGTGCTGCGCTCCAACTCCGCGACGCGGCCCAATGCGATGTAGGCCCGAAGTCGGGCGATATGCAGCAACGCATTATGTCGGACCGCGTCTTCCGGCCCGTCAGGGCTGACGCGCTCGAGTTCGGCGAGGATTTCGCTGGTTCGATTGAAGCCCTGTCTGGCTCGGTCAAGATCCGAGTACATGCATGAACTCCCACGCTGATGCTGATGGCGTATGGACCGGCTCTCGAAGGCGTGCGCCTGATCAGCACTTGGGACGATGGCCGCCATTTTGCCGACACAGTCGCAGACGTTAACTATCGGTTAACCTACCGGGCAGACGATTTCGGTTTCGGAGGCGGCGGCGATGACTCGGTCTCGTAAACTTCGACTGAAGCGCTGGATCATGCGAGAGATTGATCGCTGCTTGCCGAAGGCCCCTCCTGAGCTCTTGCCGCCCCATCACGGCCCTGCCGCTGACAACGATCGGATCGCCAGCGACGGACCTGCGCGGTAATCCATCCGGAGATTTCGACCTAAAGGTCGGGCGCACCTCTGTAGGACGTCGAAGGCCCCCGTCACGGTACCCGCTGCGTCGCGGAGGAGGGTCGGACGGGTCATGACCCGCACATCGTCTCCGTCCGGTGTCTCTAGAAGCACCTCAGTGGCGCGGACAATGCGATGGGTCTTCAACGCCGTCGCCAGTGGGCAGTCGGGATGCGACAGGAGTGAGCCGTCCGGACGGTACATGCGCCACGCACCGCTCCAGCGCGCCTTACTGAGAACGGGTCGGAAACCCCACAATGCGGCGGCTGCGTCGTTGTAGTAGGTCAGCCAGCCATCCGCGTCAGTCGTGTAAATCGCCACGTCGATTGACTGAAATAACTCGGCGGGAGTTGGCTCAGCATTCCAGTTCGCGTCAAACGCGTCGAAATTGATCTTCGATGAGAGCCTTGACATTGAACCTCCCGCGACGGGCGGGCAAAAATGCCCGCGGCAAGCACCTCGGCTGCCCCCATCTGTCGCGAGTACCGAGGAACTGCATCCGTCCGATGACTCGGTCGTGTTCAGCTCGTCGGTGGACGCAAAGCTGCGCCGCAATCCAGACCGTCCAACCGGTTGAGATTGTGCCTCAGAGCTTCCAGGGGCGGTTGCTCTACAGACGCCATAGCCGACTTGCGCCAGCCTGGGCTCTCCCAACAGGCCTTCGATAGACGAGCGTGCTGTCTCACGTAAGCCATCAGAGATCAACATGAAAGTGAATTGCATACAATATTAGCTGTGGTTTTGCGTTTGCGAGCCAATGCTGCGCCGCAAAAGGAAACGGGTGGTGTTGTGTCTTCTTAAATCCTGGACCGTAAGAAACTGCCGCTCCGTGAATTGTACTAAATCTTAAGTAGCTTGGGCTACCTTAAGGTCGTGGAAGGAGCCGACACGATCGTCGGGCCGCAACTCCGCCACGGCCGAGGCCGATCGCGCGCGTGAGTTCGGAGCGCGGGGCGGCTGATGGGCCCTCGCCAAGCCGAAAAGCAGAAGGACCCGGCTGTTAAAGCCGGGCCCAGGTGCTTCTCACGGGGCGAAGGCGAAGGCTCAGAACCGATAGCGCAGGCCGGCGCTCACGGTAGGGTCATCGCCGCCTGACCGCGCGAAGCTGGTCGAGCCGGTGATCACTCCGCTCAAGCCGTTGCCGAGATCCAGGTTGAGGCCACCCGCCACGCGGCCGTACACGTCATCGCTGAACCGGCCAGTCGGGGTGCGGATCAGCAGCGCCGGCGCATAGGTCTGGAACGAGGTGACCGTGCGCACGTCATCCAAGAATTCGTGCTGCGCGGTCAGGTTGATCTCAACGCGCGACAGAAGTATGAACACTTATTCTCAATGACAACGCAAAATCTCTAAGAGTTAGACGTCCACGCCTCTGATCATTCACTAAATCGAATGCTCATTCAAGATGTTGAGGGCAGGCCGGAATTTGAGGCATTTCTTGGAATAGAAGGCGATATGTGAAGCGCTTGATCAATCAACGCTATTACCAGTATTTGCAGAAGTGATGAACCGTTTGCATTTCCGGTTTTGACCTCAATGCCCAAAGGCTCTCGGAGCTTCCGAGTGACCTCGTCTCGCCGATCTGGCTCTCTGGTGCGAGCAGAACGACGACGGCTCACAGCTTTCGCACTGACGTCATTCCCTGCTGCGGTCGCGATAAATCCCGAAGAGATCAGAATGTGTTGACTTCTCCCCTTGCCCTCCCACGAACCTGCAAGGCCCTCGACCGGTGCGCCTTCCGACACGTCCGACGCTTTCGCCAGACGTGCCATCATCGACGCTGTTGCGTCTCTGGACACATTGTTTTCTTTCATACAACTTGCGGACACACCGGGGCTTCTTTCGATCATTGAGAAGAAATTCTTTAAGTCATTTACAATCAATCGGGATTTGTGGGCAAATTTGAACTCATAAGCTCTGAGTTTAATTTTCGAAAAAACGCCAAAAAACAGGCAGAACGGCAGTGCTTATTTATGCAGGCCTACCCTGGCAATGTTGTTAATTTATAATTAGGAGATTTATTGAAATATAACGTGAACGAGATGCAAGTCTGTGGCGCTAACATTCTGGATGGCTGCGCCATCCGGTCATGGACGAAGCGCGTGATCTTACCGCTCGTGTTGTCGGTATGCAGGGTGGATGATCATGAGTGAGACGGATCAGCAGAAGCGGTTTGCCGCGTTCCACATCTCCAGTGGCGATCTTATCCTTCTCCAGCAGCATGCTGCCTTTGCGCGAACACGCCTGCCGCACTTGCTGACCGAGTTGCATGCTGAGTTCGCCAGCTGGCCTGAGATCCAGCGTGCCCTGATGCTGCCTGACGTGCACGAGGCGCGCGTGGCGCACTGGGTGCGCGCTGCCGCTGGTGATCTCAAAGAGGGGTTTCAAGCCTCTGCTGAGCGGTTGGCGACCGCCTTCAGCAGGCACGGCGTCCCGGCTTATGCGGTTGCAGTCTGCCACTTCACAGTCTGTCGTGCGATCTTGAAGGAGCTTGGGCTTAACCGACCCTTGTCCTCTGGCGTCAACACGCATCTCAAGCTCGCGCAGATCGCCAGCGGGCAGGCCCTCGCGTCTGTCATCGAGAAGGTGGCATGGTTCGATCTCGAACTGCTGCTGGAAACCTATGCTCGGGTTCAGGAAACGAGCCGGCAACGGACGCTGTCGCAGCTGGAGGGCTTCCAAGGCACGGTGCAGGCCATCGTCGAGGCGGTCACGAGCGGCGCCGGCACGGTCAGCAGCCGAGCCGAGATGATGGTGACGGTCACAGCCGAGACCTCGAAGCTGGCGCTCACCGCAGCCGATGCCTCGCAGGAAGCGTCGCACAACGTCGATGGGGTGGCGGCAGCCGCGGAGGAACTGTCTGCCTCGCTCAGCGACGTCTCCCAGCAGGTCTCCCGTGCTGCTGAGATCGCCCAGACTGCGAATCGAGCCGCGCAGCAGACCGATGTCACGGTCCAAGGCCTCTCGGGTTCAGCGAGCCGGATCGGTGACGTGGTCGCACTCATCAGTAGCATTGCGAGCCAGACCAATCTCCTGGCGCTCAATGCCACCATCGAGGCCGCGCGCGCAGGTGAGGCGGGACGGGGCTTCGCAGTTGTGGCTGCCGAGGTGAAGAGCCTCGCGGGTCAGACGGCGAAAGCCACAGACGAAATTACCGCACAGGTGGGCGCGATGCAGAGCGCCACCCATGACGCCGTGAGCGCCATCGGGCGGATTGCCGTGATGATCGAGGAGATGGACCGCGTGGCCGGCACCATGGCGGCGGCCGTTGATCAGCAGCGTGCCGCCACGCAGGAAATTGCGGGCAACGTGGCGCGTGCAGCCACCGGCACACAGCAAGTCGCAGGTAATATCGACGGGGTCAGCAGCGCGGCTCAGACAGCCGGAGGTGGGGCCGGTGAGATGCTAGGAGTGGCGCGCTCACTCGTGGATCAGGCCACAATGTTGAGGCAGGCGATGAGTGATCTCCTCGCGCAAAGCCGGGCGGCCTGATCTGGTTCAGCATCTGATCGGGCTCAAACAAGCCCTCGCCTTCGGCCAGCGATACGTGCCTGGAGGCATCGCGAGGACAGCCCTCGCTTCTGCGTTCAGCGATTGAAGGAGGGCGTGCTCAAGCCAACTCATCGTGCCTCACTCGGATCGAGATGAACCGCACACATGAATGAAACAGTCCATCGTCCCTACGAACTCCATCAAATCTCAATCTTCCGTTCCGATCTTTCCCTATCTCACGAACCTGTATAGATCATGACCCAGCTCTATAACTGCGTCGCGACCCAACACGATCTGCGGCTTATCGCAGTCGCTGCCCTGATCTGTGCATTGGGCACCTGCTCGACCTTCGCGATGGGCCGGCAGGTGTTCCGGAGCGGAGCCGGGAAGGAGCGCCTGATCTGGGGAGTGACGGGCGTCATCGCCACGAGCTCGGCCATTTGGGCTACCCATTTCATCGCGATGCTGGCCTTCGAGCCGAGCATGCCGTTCGGCTTCGCCGCGGGTCGGACCGCCGCGTCGCTCCTGGTCGCGATCCTGCTGGTCGGCCTCGGCACGGGCGTCGTCGTCGCACGCCCGAGCCTCCCAGGCCGCATCGTCGGTGGCGGGATCGTCGGCTTGGCCGTCTCGGCCATGCACTACACCGGCATGGGCGCCTATCACGTCCAGGGCACGTTGCAGTGGGAGAGTTCGACCGTGGCCGTGTCGATAAGTGTCGGCGTTGCTCTCGGCAGCCTGTCGATGGTGCTGGGCTTCAGCCGACACCGGCGCGTTCGCAACGTCGCGCCGCTCGTCCTGCTTCTCGCCGTCTGCGGAACGCACTTCCTCGGAATGAGTGCCGTCACGATCGTGTTCGATCCGAGCATCGAGATTCCGGGCGGCAGCATCGACGCCACCATCCTCACCATCCTGACCGCAAACGCCGCGCTCCTGATCGTCGGCTTCTCGCTAACGGCGCTGCGTCTCTGGCACATGAACAGGCAGCGGCACGAGGCCGAGAACCAGCGCCTGCACGACCTGGCCAATATCGCGGTCGAGGGCCTCATGATCTGCGACGGCGACACGATCTCGGGCATCAACTGCAGCCTTGAGCGCGTTCTCGGGCTGTCGCGCGACAGCCTGATCGGGGCGCCGCTCCAGCGTATCCTGCCGGACCTCTCGGTCGCCAGGATCCCGCTCACGCACGAGATCGATGCCCTCCTCCGCGACGGCCACGAGGCCGAGGTTCCGGTGCGCGTGATCGCGCAGACGATCACGATCAAGGCCAAGCCGCACACGGTGGTGGCAGTCCGTGACCAACGCGAGCGGCTGCGGGCCGAGGCCGAGATGCACCGGCTCGCCCACCACGACACCCTGACAGGGCTGGCCAACCGGCATCAGTTCAACGAGGCGCTGGCCCTGCGCTTCGCTTCGCGACGCGGCGAGGACGCGACGTTCGCTCTCCTGATGCTCGATCTCGACCGCTTCAAGATCGTCAACGACACCCTTGGGCACGCCATGGGCGACGAGCTTCTCCGCCGCGTAGCCAATCGGCTGCTGCGGGCCCTGCGCGACGGGGATCTCGTCGCCCGGCTCGGGGGCGACGAGTTCGCCATCCTGAAGGCTGGGGGAACCGATCTCCCGGCGATTCAGGCGGTCGCCGAACGTATCATCGACATCCTCGCACGGCCCTTTCTGATCGACGGGCACATCCTGAACGTCGGTGCGAGCATCGGTATCGCACTCGCGCCCGGCGACGGAGAGACACCGGATCTGCTGATGGGCAACGCCGACCTCGCGCTGTACGGCGCCAAGGAGGAAGGACGCGGCAGATACCGTCTGTTCGAGGCCGGCATGAACGCGCGCATCCAAGCGCGCCGCACGCTCGAGCTCGATCTCCGACGAGCCATCGCTCGGCAGGAGTTCGAGCTGTACTACCAGCCGCAAGTCGATGCCCGAACGGGAGCCTACGACGGCGCGGAGGCTCTGATCCGCTGGCATCATCCGCAGCGCGGCCTCGTCTCGCCGGCCGACTTCATCCCCCTCGCGGAGGAGACCGGGCTGATCGGCGTCTTGGGCGAATGGGTGTTGCGGACGGCGTGCGCGGAGGCTCTTTCCTGGCCAAAGCATCTGACCGTGGCCGTCAACTTGTCGCCGGTCCAGTTCCGCGACGCCAGGCTCGCTGTGACGATCCGCAACATCCTGGCGGAGACGGGGCTGCCCGGCTTCCGCCTCGAGGTCGAGATCACCGAAGGGTCATTGCTGCAGGACGAGCAGCGCACGCTGGCGATTCTCCGGGAGCTACGGACGCTCGGCATCCGCATCTCGATGGACGACTTCGGCACCGGCTACTCCTCGCTGAGCTACCTGCGCCGCTTTCCCTTCGACAAGATCAAGATCGATCAGTCCTTCGTTCGGCAAACTCCGGACGACAAGGACAGCGCCGCGATCGTGCGTGCGATCACGATGCTGGGCGCGAGCCTCGGCATGAAGACGACGGCCGAGGGCGTCGAGACCGACGCGCAGTCGAGCTTCATCGCCGGTGAAGGCTGCGACCAGCTGCAAGGATACCTGATCAGCCGACCGGTCCCGGCGGATAAGATTGCGATGCTGTTCTCTCCGGAGAACCGGATCGCGCAAACAGCGTGAAGAAAACCATCCATGACCATACATCGGCTTCTCTACCGCAGCGACATGGATCTGGTCGGCACAGCGGCAAGCATCGAGCAACAGTTGATCGAGATCATCCGCCTGTCCGAGGCGCGGAACGCAGTCAACGATCTCACGGGTGCGTTGCTGCACACCCGCGGCGTGTTCATCCAGGCTCTGGAGGGGCCGCTTCCGGCGATCGAGGCGACGTTCGAACGCATCTGCTGCGACCTGCGTCACCGGCGGGTGGAGCTGCTGGAGCTGGTCCATGCGGAGGAGCGCGTGTTCGCCGAGTGGTCGATGGCTCGCATCACGGCCGATCATGCCTTTGAGAAGCTATTCCCCTGCCTGGAAAATATCGAGGAACAGCATTTGGAATCTGCTTCAGCTCAAGCGACGATCCAACTCATGCGATCTCTACTGATCGCAGGAGCGGACCGGTTCCCCAGCTTGGGACGAAGGCGAGCTCCAATACCCCGATCGCTCGAATTGGGGGTCTGAACAACCAACCTGACCGGCTGGCTTGGACCGGGCTCAATGCGAGGATCAGAGAACCTGGAGATGACGCGTGGATGGAGGTGGAACGCGGAGCTGACGGAGCTGACGCGGCGCCAGGTGGAAGTGCAGACGGCAAACGAAAAGAGCGCTGCCGCCGCGTGAAGAGGCGGAGATTTCCGGGTAGCGCTTTGCAGCTCTGATGGGAATTCGGCGGCCCATCTGCGGTGCGTCTGCTCATCCGGAATGACAGATTCGGCGAAAAGGCGTGCCGGGAACGGCCAGACGCTCATCTCAGTTCATGAGATGACGTCGGCCTCGGTCCGTTCAGCGCGGGCAGCACCGGAGAGAACCGCGCATGAGATCAGCGACCGTGGGACGCCCGGAGCCGACGCCTTTCTGGTCGGCCCTGTTCACAGATCGGCGGATCGCGCCGGCCCTCGGCCTCGGCTTCACGTCCGGTATTCCGTTCCTTCTCGTCTACGCGACACAGTCGGCTTGGCTGTCGGATGTCGGGATCTCGATCGCGACGATCGGGCTCCTGAGCGAGCTGACCCTTGCCTATAAGTTCAAGTTCCTGTGGGCGCCGTTCCTGGACCGCTACGATCCGCCTCTGCTCGGGCGTTTCCTCGGTCGACGGAGAAGCTGGATCGTTGTCGCGCAGCTCGGCGTCATGGCAACGCTCGCCGGCATCGCGTTCGGTGATCCGGCGCATCAGCTCACCTGGACGATCGTCCTGTCAGTGGCCCTGGGGTTTGCTGGAGCCACGCTCGACCTCGTCATCGATGGTTGGCGCATCACCAGCGTTCGACCTCCCGAGAAGCAGGCTGTGCTGTCGTCCTGGACAGAGATTGGCTGGCGGGTCGGTAACCTCGCGGCTGGCGCCGGCGCTCTGTTCCTCGCCGACAGGATCGGCTGGCGCGGCGCGTATCTCTGCATGGGCGCCCTGATGCTGCCGGGGATGATCGCGGCCGTGCTCGCGCCCGAGCCGCCGTCAGACAAGCACCCGCACCTCGCCCGAACAGGCTTTATCGAGACGGTCTGGGCACCGATCCGGGAACTTCTGACCCGGCTGGGTCCGACCGCGCCAGTCATCCTGCTGCTCGTTGCCGGCTTCCGGATGCCGGGCTACATCGCAAGCGCGATGGCAGTTCCATTGTTCAAGCACCAGGGCTTCTCCAACACCGACATCGCGACCGTCACAAAACTCTTCGGCTTCTGGATTGCGCTCGGCGGCACCTTCCTGGCTGGCGCTCTGATCCCACGAATCGGCATGCTGCCGAGCCTACTCATCGGGACTGTGGCTGGCTCGGCCTCGCATCTCAGCCTCGCTTACCTCGCGGCGCATGGCGGCGACGGCGGAACGGCGTTCTGGACCTTCGCGGCCGCCGTCAGCATCGACGGCTTCGCCTATGCCTTCGCGTCGGTTGTGCTGATCACGTACATGTCGACGCTCGCCTCGCCCGAGCATGCGGCGAGCCAATTCGGGCTCATGACGTCGCTCTGCGCCTTCCCGGGCAGCGTGCTGGCGGGCTTTTCGGGCTTCGCTATCGAGCGGGTCGGCTTCGCTTGGTTCTTCGTCGGGACGTCGCTGATCGGGCTGCCGGTGGCGCTGCTTGCGTTCTATGTCTGGGCGAAGGTCGGCATCTCCGACGAAACCACGGCACAGCCTGTTGCTGCGCACTGAGAAGCGACCTGGGAGAGGCACAGGCCGGATGGAGACGCAGGGTTGCGTCTCGCTGGAATGAGAGAGCAGAGTGCCGCTCTGCCTCCTGCAGAAGCGAGAGTATGCCGTGGCACGCATCACGTACCGGATCGTCGAGCACGACGGAGGCTGGGCCTACAAGGTCGGCGACGTGTTCTCGGAAACGTTCCCAACCCGGGCAGATGCACACGCTGCAGCCGAGCGCGCTGCAGCCGAGCAGCGCGCGCCAGACCACGACACCGTGATTAGCTACGAGGACGAGACGTACCACTGGCACGACGAAACCGCTCGAGGCAGTGACAGGCCAGAAACGGATGTCCAGGACTGATCCTGGCCGAAAGCGGTATGTCGGCTTTGAAGGTAGTATCGTGGGTCAGCAGACGCTTCCATCCTCGGGGTGTTGGGTGCGCCGGCCACGAGGATGACGCTGTTGAGGAGTCAGTGCGCCGGGGCGAGCGGGCGGGATCGTGATCATGGGTCCGCGGGCCTTCGTCCTCTGTCGGGATTCCAAGAGAAGCCGGTGCCAAACCCATCGCCGCCCGAGCCGGTCAGAGTTCAGGAAGTGGCCTGCCGGCTACCCATGGCCACCCCCTTGCATTAGCTTTGTGAGCTGTCGTGTCCGGAGGCGCCGAACAGACGGCCAAGACCGCATGGGGTTAGGGAATTGAAGCGCTCGCGCGGAACATGCGGTCAAGGCGACTGGCCTGAGGCTTGGTCACACCGGCCTTCCCAAGCCCTCACGCACGAATGTCAGGGACGACGTTGATGAAGGCGTCGCAAGAGACGTGGCGCGTCGGGGTCCTCTTCTCGCGCAGCGGTGTCAGCGGCGTCACGGAGACGGAACACTTCCTCGGGACAGCCCTCGCGATCGAGGAGATCAATCGAGATGGTGGCGTGCTCGGCCGGCAGATCGAACCGGTCTGCTACGATCCCGCCGGAGATAACAACGCGTATCGGATGTTCGCCCGGAAGCTGCTAGCGGAGGACGACGTCGAGGTCGTATTCGGCTGCTCGCTGTCGGCGAGCCGAAAAACGGTCCTGTCCACCCTAGAGCGACACAACGGCCTGCTCTGGTATCCGTCGATTTACGAAGGCTTCGAGTATTCAGAGAACGTAGTCTATACGGCGGCCACCCTCAACCAGAGCGTCTTCGCCCTAGCGAATTTCCTGATCGCCGAGTACGGCCCGCGGATCTTCATCGTCGGGTCGGATTACATCTATCCGCGTGAGTCCAATCGCGTCATGCGCGACCTGATCGAGTCCAAGGGGGGCACGGTCGTCGGCGAGCTCTACGCGCCGCTCGACGCCGGCGAGGAACCCCATGACCGCCTAGTCGAGGAAATCGTGCGGACGGCGCCCGACGCCGTGTTTTCCACCGTGGTCGGCCGGGGCGCGGACCGGCTTTACAGGAGCTATGCCGCAGCCGGCATACCGCGCGACCGTTGTCCCATCGCGAGCCTGACGATGTCGGAGGGCCAAATCCAGGCGATCGGCCCGGAATTCTGTTCCGGCCACATCCTCGCCGGTCATTACTTCCAGACGCTGCCCGGGGACGACAACGGACGGTTCGTGGCGGCGTTCAGGAAGCGCTTTGGACCGGACCGGGTGACGAGTATGTGGTCGGAGACCGCCTACGCCCAGGTCCACCTGTTCGCCCGCGCCCTCGCCCAGGCGGGCACGCTCGATGCGGAGCGCCTGGGTGGGGCCGCAATGCGGCAGGTCCTCGCCGCTCCCGAGGGCGAGCTGAGCTTCGACGCCGAGACCCGGCATGTCTGGGTGACTCCGGGCATCGGCGTGGCGCGCGGGGACGGCCAGTTCGAGGTCGTCTGGCGGGCGCGGCGGCCGGTGAGACCCGACCCCTATCTCGCTTCGTCCCGGTTCGAGCAGGACTGGCTTGAGGAGGGCGTCGGCCATTGAGCGGCCAGGCACGCAAGATCCTGGACGACCTGCGCCGCGCCCGCGCTGTCGTCGTCCATCCGCAAGACGAAGAAGGCACAATCCTTGTCGATCAACTGCGCCGGCTTGGCTGCGAGGTGCAGGTCACTTGGCCGCCGCCGGCGGCACTCCCGCCCGAAGTCGACACGCTGTTTATCCAGCTCGACGATCTCGACGTGACCCACCTCCTGCCCGCCATCGAGGAGATGCGCCCGGCGGTGATCGCGATTGTCACGTACGAGAGTCCGACGTCGCTGAAGGCGCTCGTTGAATTTGACGCTCATGGCGTGCTCAACAAGCCCTTGAGGGCTCGCGGCGTCCTTTCCCAGTTCGCGTTGGCGCGATACCGCCGGGGTTACGAGACGCGCCTGACCAACAAGATCGAGAAACTTGAGGAAACCATGAAAGGCCGTCGGACCGTAGAGAAAGCGGTGCGATTCCTCACGGAAATGAACGCTATGAACGAGGACGCGGCTTACCGATTACTTCGCGAACGTGCGACCTCAGCTTGCATGACAATGACAAGGGTCGCCGAAAGTGTCGTCGCAGCCCACGAAGCTATGGGTGGACTAGGGCTGCACATCTCCTTGGCCCCACGCCCATAACCGAGGCAGCCGCTGCGATTTTTGTTTGCTTGCGTGACGGCGGAATGCTGATAGGATGAGCGGACTGGGCAAGATTGCCCTGCAGCAGGATTGCTGCTCTTACATCTTGGCTATGAAGCCTCTGGGTTGCGGATAACTTCCGTGTCCAGGGGCTTTTTTGCGTTTTGGAGCTATCATGATCCAAGCGAATGATCCCGCTCGCCCACCAATACAGGTCGCCTGCATCCAATTCGAGCCGAAGTTCGGCGACGTCGAGGGCAATGTCGCGCGCTCGTCGGAGCTGATCCGCGCTGCCGCGCAGGCAGGCGCCAAGCTGATCGTGCTGCCGGAACTCGCCAACACCGGTTACGTCTTCGAGTCCTCGGACGAGGCTTCGGCGCTGGCCGAAGCCGTCCCGGGAGGGAGGACCGCGACGGCCTGGAGCGCGCTCGCCGTCGAGCTCGGCGTCCACATCGTCGCCGGCATCGCGGAGCGCTCGGGCGGCAGGCTGTTCAATGCGGCGCTGGTCACCGGCCCGGATGGCTTCATCGGCGTCTACCGCAAGGCGCACCTGTGGAATCGGGAGAACCTGTTCTTCGTGAAGGGGGATGTCGGCTTCCCGGTCTTCGACACCGGGCTCGGCAAGATCGGCGTCGCGATCTGCTACGATGGCTGGTTCCCCGAGACCTTCCGACAGCTCGCGCTCGCCGGCGCGGAGATCGTCTGCGTGCCGACGAACTGGGTGCCGATGCCGGGCCAACCCGAGGGCGAGGCCGCGATGGCCAACACGCTCCACCGGGCGGCCGCGCATTCCAACGGTGTCTTCATCGCCTGCGCGGACCGCGTCGGCGTCGAGCGCGGGCAGCCCTTCGAGGGCCAGAGCCTGATCATCGGCACGAAGGGCTGGACGCTCTCCGGACCCGCGAGCCGCGACCGGCCCGAGATCCTGACCGCAACCGTCGACCTCGACGAGGCGGGACGCAAGGACCTGAGCGACTTCAACTCCGTGCTGAGCGACCGCCGCACCGACGTCTACGGTTGATCCCCGCTCCCCTGCAACGAACCGGAAGGAACCACACCATGCCAATCCGCCACGTCGTCGGCATCGCAGCCGCCCTCGCATTGAGCACCGCCCTCGCCCGTGCCGACGATGCCCCCATCGTCATCGGCGTGCCGGTCGGCCTGTCGGGCGCGAACAGCGTCGTCGCGCCGTCCGTCGTCCAGTCTTCCGAACTCGCCGTCGAGGAGATCAACGCGGCGGGCGGCGTGCTCGGCCGGAAGCTCAGGCTTGAGATCGCCGACGACGCCTCCGGTGCCGCGGGCGCACAGAAGGCCTTCGACGCCCTGATTTATTCCAAGAAGGTCGACGTCATCATCTCGATGGAAACCAGCGCGGCTCGGAATGCCGGCCTGCCGGCCGTCACCAAGGGGCGCAAGCCGTTCATCTACACGTCCTTCTATGAGGGCCGGTCCTGCAACAAAAACATGTTCGTCAACGCGTGGGTGCCGGAGCAGCAGGTGCCCCCGGTGGTCGATGCCTTTACCAGGGATAAAGGCGCCAAGAGTTTCTTCCTGATCGGCAGCGACTACGCCTTCGGGCGCGGCATGCTCGCCTTCACGAGGGCTTACATCGAGAAGACCGGCGGCAGGGTTGTGGGCGAGGAATACCTGCCGATGGACGGCAGCGACTGGACGTCAACCATCTCCAAGCTGAAGGAGTCGAAGGCCGATGCACTGATCACCTCAACGGCTGGCGGCGCACCCAACGTCACGCTCATCAAGCAGCTGCGCGGTGCGGGCGTCTCGCTGCCTTTCGCCAACCTCGCGGTCGATGAGGGGACCGCCAAGAGCATGGGCGCCGGCGCCGAGGGCATGTACTTGTCGGCCTCTTACGTCACCGGGATCGACAGTCCCGAGAACAAGAAGTTCCTTGCCGCGATGAAGTCCAAGTTCGGCGGCGACCTCAGGACTCCGAACGACCTCTCGGTTCCTCAATACGAGGCCATCTACCTCTACAAGGCTGCCGTCGAGAAGGCCGGTGGCACCGACGCCTCCAAGGTGCTGGAGGCACTTCCGACCGTCAGCTTTACCGGTCCGCGAAGCCTGATCGGCATGAGCAAGCAGCATCATGCGCCGCTGACGATGTACCTCGGCGAGGTCCAGGGTGACGGCTCGGTCAAGGTCGTGAGCACGTTCAAGGACGTCGATCCCGGGGAGCAGTGCCCGAAGCTCAACTGAGTTCGCGCCGGCCCGCCGAGGGTGGGCCGGCTCCCCATCAAAGATCGGGAGAGCGTCATGCTGCTGATCCTGGACGTTTTGACTACGGCGGCGGTCCTGTTCGTGGTCGCAATCGGTCTCCTCGCCATCTTCGGCGTGCTGAAAATCATCAACTTCGCCCACGGGGCGTGGATCACGGTTGGGGCCTATTGCGCCGTGGTGACGACGCATCTTGGGCTAAACCCCTGGGTCGCGCTGCCGCTCGCCTTCGTCGTAGGGGGCGCCCTGGGCGCGCTGTCGGAACTGTTCATCATCCGCCCGCTCTATAGGCGGCCGCTCGACGCGATCCTCGCGACCTGGGGACTCGGCATCGTCATCGGGCAACTGATCACGCTCGGCTTCGGTCGCGATGTCCAGCTGACCCCGAACCTCGTGTCCGGAACGGTGAACCTGCTGGGCGTCGACTATTCGGCCTACCGCCTCGTGGCGCTCGCCGCCGCCATCGTCGTCGGCGTGGCGTTCGCGGCGACCATCGAGGGCACGCGCCTCGGCCTGTCGGCCCGCGCGGTTATCATGAACGAGACGCTCGCGCGGGGGCTCGGCATCGATACCGCCCGCGTCAGGCTGCTCACCTTCATGATCGGCGCGGGGCTCGCGGCGCTCTCGGGTGTGCTGCTGACGCCGCTCTCCAGCGTCGACCCGAACATGGGCGTGGGCTGGCTGATCGGCGCCTTCATGCTGGTCATGGTGGCGAACGGTTCGCTGCCTGCTCTCGCCCTCGCCTGCCTCGCGTTCGGGGCGGCCCAGGTGCTCATCAGCACCTTCGTCAGCCCGATCCTCGGAAGCATCGCCATCGCGGTCCTCGCAGCACTGGTGCTGCGGATCAACCCGAAAGGATTCTCCCGTGCCTAAGGAAACCTCCGCACCGGCCATAGCCGCATCCGTATTAAGCGGGTCGATGCGATTGTCGCGCCTCGCGCCGCTGGTCGCCGCGACGGTCGCCGTGGCCGCGCTCTGGGTCGCCCCACTGTTCCTCGACCCCTTCGCGGTCAACGTCCTAACCCGCTCGATGATCTACGCGGTCCTCGCCGTCACGGTCGACCTCCTGTGGGGTTTCATGGGCATCCTGACTTTCGGCCAGGCCGCGTTCTTCGGCGTCGGCGCCTATGCGGCCGCCATGATGCTCGGACGCTTCGGCGGGGCGCCGGAATGGATCGCGGCGGCACTCGGCGTCGCGGTCGCGGCCTCGACCCTGCTCGGGCTCGCAGTCGGATGGCTCTCGTTCTATCACCGCTCGACCGCGCTCTACGCGTCCGTGATCTCGCTCGTGTTCCCCATCGTCGTGACGCAGCTGATCTATTCGGGCGGGGAACTCACGGGTTCGAGCAGTGGCCTCGTCGGCTTCGACGTGCTTCCGTTCGAGCCGGCGGGGTTCTTCCGCCTCGCGGCGATGGTTCTGGTCGCGGTGACGCTGGCCGCCTGGGTGTTCGTGCGCTCCGACGCCGGCCGCGCGCTCGTCGCGGTTCGCGACAACGATGCGCGCTGCGCCTATCTCGGCCTCAACCCGAAGCGGCTTCAGATCCTGATGACGACCGTGCTGGCCGGCGTCGCGGGGCTTGCGGGCTTCATGTTTGCCAACGCATCCGGCGTGGTCGCGCCGGAGAACGCCGGCTTCCTGTTCGGGACGGAACTCGTGATCTGGGTCGCTCTCGGCGGCCGCGGCACGCTGCTGGGTCCGGTGGTCGGCACGGTCGCAATCGATTACTTGGCTGCAAACCTCTCGGGCAACCTGCCGTTCCTCTGGCAGCTGCTGCTCGGCGCCACCTTCGTGGCGGTCATCATCCTGCTGCCCGGTGGGCTCGCGGAACTCGCCAGCCGCGTCGTCGGATGGCTGCCATCAAGACGCGCGGAGGGCTTCGCACCGACACTCAGGGCCCGCGCCTCGCTGCCGGCGAGCCGCGACTACGCCGATCCGCTGCTCAAGGTCTCCGGCCTCGCCAAGTCCTATGGCAGCCTGACGGTCCTCGAAAACATCGACCTTGAAGTCCGCCCCGGCGAACTCGTCAGTTTGGTCGGTCCCAATGGTGCCGGGAAGACCACGCTGATGCGCTGCCTCAGCGACGGGACGGAGCCGATCAAAGGCGAGATTGCCATCGACGGCTCCTCGACGGCCGGCCTCACGCCCAACCGGATCGTCGCGCTCGGCATCGGCCGCAAGTTCCAGGTCGCGAGCGTGTTCGAGAGCCTGACCGTCGCGGATTGCCTTCTGCTCGCGCGCGCTTCGCACGACGGCCTGAGTCCGGTTGGGCGAGCCCAGGCATTGAGCCTGCCACAAGCAGCGATCGACGTGATGCGAATGACGGGGCTGGACCGCATGCTGGCTTCGCCGGTGCACCTGCTCTCTCACGGCCAGAAACAGGCGCTCGAACTCTCGATGGTAGTTGCGCTGGAGCCAAGGATGATCCTGCTCGACGAGCCGACGGCAGGCCTCACCAAGGCCGAGCGCACCACCATCGGTACGGTTCTGAGGACGTTGACCGGTGAGCTCGGCATCGCGGCTGTGCTGGTCGAGCATGACCTCGATTTCGTGCGGCAGATCTCCTCGCGGATCGTCGTCCTCCATCAGGGAAGACTCGTGCTCGACGGCACGGTCGACGAGGTCGTCAACTCCGAAACGGTCAAGACCATCTATTCGGGAGGCGGGCATGACTGAGGCCGCAAGAAGGCTCGGTCCGCAAGGCGGCGCCGACCTCGTCCTCAAGGATGTGGTCAGCGGCTACGGCGCGATCTCCGTGGTGCAGGGCGTGTCAGTCAACGTCCGCCCGGGGGAGATCGTCGCGTTGCTCGGAAAGAACGGCATGGGCAAGACGACCACCTTAAAGACCATCCTCGGCATGGTGGCGCTTCGCGGCGGATCTATAGCGGTCGACGGAACGTCGGTGTCCGGCTTGTCGCCGTCGAAGCTGACGGCCCTCGGCCTCGGCTATGCCCCGCAGGAGCAGCCGTTGTTCCAGGACCTCTCGATTCGCGACAACCTCCGGCTCGCGGTCGCTAGCGACGCCAAGCTTTCGCAGGCACTTGAGCGCGTGTTCGACTACTTTCCTTTTCTCAAGGACCGCCTAAAACAGCCCGCGGGTACGCTGTCGGGCGGCGAGCAGAAGATGCTGATCCTCGCCCGCGCATTGATGCTGAGGCCGCGGCTCCTCCTCATCGACGAGATTTCGGAAGGACTGCAGCCTTCGGTGATCGACAAGATCGCATCCGTCCTCCTGAACCAGCGGGCGACCAGCGGTGTGAGCATCCTGATTGTGGAGCAAAACCTCGATTTCGCGCTCAAGGTCGCGGACCGTTGGGCCGTGCTGAAGCTTGGCGAGATAGACGACGAGGGGCCGGCCGCGCCCGACGCGCGCGCCCGCGTGCTCCAACATCTCAGCGTGTGAGCCCATGTCGGACCATGCTCACGCTTCAGTTGTCGCCGCGTCAATTGCGGAGATCCGTTTGGGCATCGCCTCAGGCCGGCACCCGCAATCGCTGGTCACCCCTCTGTGGGAACGCGCGCGGACGCTGGAGCCCAGGCTTCACGCCTTCGCTCATCTACCGGACAGGGTCCCCGACGCCCTTCTGGCCGGTCCGCTCGCGGGAGTGGCGGTTGGGGTCAAGGACTTGATTGACACCGCAGACATGCCGACTGCCTGCGGATCCCCGATCTACGAGGGCCGTCGTCCCGGGCGGGACGCCGAGATCGTCGCCCGGCTGCGCGGGCTCGGCGCCACCGTGCTCGGCAAGACGGTGACCACGGAGTTCGCCTGGCGCCGTGCGGGCCCCACACGCAACCCGTGGAACCTTGACCATACGCCTGGGGGCTCGTCGAGCGGCTCCGCCGCCGCGGTCGCCGCCGGGGTGGTGACGCTCGCTCTCGGAACCCAGACGTTCGGCTCGGTCATCCGTCCGGCCGCGTTCTGCGGCGTCGTCGGGTTCAAACCGACTTTCGGCGTCCTGCCACGCGATGGCGTGCAGCCCTTGAGCCCGTCGCTCGACCATGTCGGGATCTTCGCGCGGACCGTCGAGGACGTCGCCGTGGCATTCCCGCTCCTCGCTCAGCACCTCGGTGGAACGCCGATGGCGCCCTGCTTTGTCGGAAACCTGAAGGTCGGAATCCTCGCACCGTCCGGCGAACCGGCCGACGCGGAACAGAAGGTCACTCTTCAGTCTGTCCGGCAACGGCTCGTCGACGCGGGAGCCCAGGTTCAGGCCGTCGAGATGCCCGAACCGTGGCGCAAGCTCCAGCGCGTGGCGGACACGCTGGTGGCGTACGAGGCGGCACGCGGCCTCGGGGAATTGACGAAGCGTTTCCCCAGGAAGGTTAGCGCCGTGCTGACGGAGTTGATCGTGCTAGGTGAGGCTACGTCCGAGACCGAGTACTGGGAGGCTGTCGACGCCCAACGTGAGCTCCGCTCGACCGTGGCGGGATACCTCAATGGTCTCGACGCGGTGCTGACTATTCCGGCATCCGGCGAGGCTCCGCGAGGTCTTGAATCCACCGGCGACGCCCGGTTCTGCACGCCATGGACAACGCTCGGCTTTCCCGCGATCACGCTGCCCGTGTACTTGTCTCCTTTGGGCCTTCCACTCGGCTTGCAACTCGTCGGTTGGCCCGGCGAGGATCGCGCGCTGATCTCGGCGGCTGTAGCTTTGGCAAAATCTTTCGCTGACCCAGTCCGACCCAACTTGACGGCGTAGGATCTAAGTTCTTCTGCTGCCGCCAACCTTGGCGAGGGACTGGACGGGACGCCTCAACCTTGTTGCGATCGCCGCAGCCCTCAACGGCAGGCCGCGCAAGACGCTCGGGTGGCCAACGCCCGCCGAGGCCCTGGACGCCATGCTGCGATCCGCGCAGGCTGCCGTTGCGAGGACCATTTGAGACCGGGGTAGCAGCTTGGTCACTTCAACGGCTTGGATCGCACGGTCAGCTTGTTTCCGTCCGGATCTCGGAGGTAGGCGACGAAGGCCCCGTTCGGGCGCTCGGCGGGTGGGCTCTCGATTGCGGTGCCGCCGTGCGTGGTGCCTGCCTTGTGCCACGCGAGAACATGATCCGGGCTCGCGGCGGCGATGCCGATGGTCCCACCGTTGGCCGCGGTCGCCGGATTGCCATCAATCGGCTTCGAAACCATCAGCCGACCGCCTTCGTGCGCGTAGATTAACCTGCCCCTGGCATCCATCGCACCGAGCTTGCCGCCCAGCGCGGTGAAGGTGGCGTCGTAGAAGACCCTGGCCCGCTCAAGGTCGTTGCTGCCGATCATGACGTGGGTGAACATGCTTTCTCTCCGCGGGTGAACCGCCTGCCGCCCCGAAGGTCAACGGAGCGCGCGATGGTACATCGCGTTCAGCTCGCGCCAGCCACGCTCGGCGGCCTCATGATCGTAGACGGGGAAGTCCGGCATCATCCAGCCATGTTCGGCGGGATAGGTCTCGGTGCGGAGCGTCACGCCGGCGTCGGTCAGCGCGGCTTCGAGCCTGGCGGCCATCTCGGGCGGGTAGCTGCGGTCGTTCTCGGCGGCCGCGACGTAGACCTCCGCCTTGATGCGCGGTGCGCCCAGGTGAGGGCTGGTCGGCGCGTCTGTGGCGAGGTTCCCGCCGTGGAAACTCGCCACGGTGGCGAAGCGGTCCGGGAACGCGGCCGCCGCGGCGAGCGCCATGCCCCCGCCCATGCAGAAGCCGACCGCGCCGACCTGGCGGCCCGCGACGTCACTGCGTGTGTCGAGGTATGCGAGGAGTGCGCCCGTATCTTCGGCGGCCTTGTCGTTCCCGGTCGTGGCCATCAGCGGACCGAGGATCGCGCGGAAGTCGCCCTTGAACACCTCCGCGGGCACGAACGGCCCGTAGGGTCCGTAGCGGTAGAAGAGGTCCGGCAGAAGCACGACGTGACCCACATCCGCGAGCCGCTGCGCCATCTCGACCATGGCGGGCCGGATCCCACCGGCGTCCATGTACATGATCGCGGCAGGCCAGGGTCCGGCGCCCTCGGGCGTCAGCACCTGCGCGGGGCACTCCCCATCCTGGGTCCGGACGGTCACTTGTTCATGCGGCATGAGATGGCTCCGGGGGTGGACGCTGCAGCCAGTAAGAGGGTGGAACGGGCAGTGCTCGATGATCGGACCGACACTATCGTGCGTCTCCGTCGAGCCTTTTGCTCCGGAGCCAGGCGCGGATTGCGTCGATGTGTTCCGCGTCCCGCTCCAGCGGCAGCCAGTGTCCGGCGGCCACGCTGACGACGGTCAGGTCGGGGCAGGCCGCGCGCATCGGGCCGCCCTGGCTGTTGCCGGCGATGGTGCAGACCTGATCGAAGTCGCCGTCGACGAACAGCACCGGCTGCGAGAGGCGGCCGTGATCGGGGGCCTGCCGCGCGTAGGCGACCGCGGCATCGTCGTTCAGGTACCATGCGCAGGACGGACGGAAGCCGATGACCTCGAACGCTTGCACCAGCGCGTCGAAGTCCGCCGCCGGCCAGACCGCCGGGTCCGGCGCGGTCGGCGGGGCGCGGTGCGCATCGCCGAAGCGTCCCCCGCGTCGCGTGACCACCGCGAGCGGCGCGACCTTGCCGACGCTTTCGGGACTGCCCGAGCGGAAGATCGAGGCCAGCGATGACCTGCGGTCCGCGTCGAGGTCCGCCACCGCCGCCTCGAAGTGCGTGTTGTAGTCGCGGTAGTAGTCCCAATGGCCGTCCGGATACCGGTCGGCCGGATAGATCGTCCGGTCGACGAGCGGGACGAGCGTTTCCAGGGCGTGCCCGGCGGGCTGATAGGCCAGCGAGGTCAGCACCACCCCGCGGCTGCGCTGCGGATGATGCGCGGCCAAGGCGCCGGCCACAACGCAACCCCAGTCATGGCCAATCCAGATCGCGGGCTTGCCGCCCAGATGATCGTGGAGCTCCGCCATGTCGGCGACGACGTTCTCGATGGTATACGCGTCGTTCGCCGTGGGTGCGGACGAGCCACCGAAGCCGCGCAGGTCCGGAGCGATGCAGCGCCACCCGTCGGTGGCGAACGCCTCCATCTGGGCGCGCCACATCAAGGCGATGCTCGGCCAGCCGTGGAGGAACACCATCAGTGGTCCGTCGGGCGGACCGGATCCTAGGTAGTGCGTCCAATGGCGAGGGGTGCCGAACGAACGCGGGACAAGCTCGGTGGAGGACATCCCCCTGCTTTGCCCGACAAGCCGGCCATGCTCAATCCAAGGAGCACCGCGCGTCGGCTCCAGCCCTCGATCAGGGTCGGATCAACGACCTGCTGGCATGGCGTCACGCGCGTTCCTCCCGCTTCCGCTCCGCAGCCAGGGCTTCCCGGACCGAGGGTCGGGTGGCGACGCGTCCGGCGAGGTCGGTGAGGCGCGGGAACGGGCCCAGGTCGAATCCGGTCATCGGGGCCCAAGCCTGCACAACGAACAGGTATCCGTCGGGCAGGGCGGAACTCATGCCCGTGAGGAAGGGGCGACCATCCGACAGTGTCTGCTCGATCAGGGCGAAGCTTCGGTTCAGGCTCGCGGTCGCCGCAGCCCGTGCGTCCGACGTCACCTTGGGATCGAACACTTAAGCTTGTCGAGCCAGCAATCAGTCACCCTGATCAGGTCACATCGGCGAAAAGATGCTGCGCATGATCATGGTGGCATCAGTGAAGTTTTTGACATCCGCCATGACCCACGCCGTCTCCGCCGAACCAAGCGCCCGCTCCATGCATGCTTCATCCCGGAAGCGGTACACGCCGATGGAGAGCCAGCCGTCACCGCCGCTCGACGGATAGAAGGCGTCGCAGGCTTGCAGACCGTATGAGCCCCAGCACTCCATCGCCAAAGCAAGATGCTTGGTGGCGTAGTAGTCCCGATCGAACCATGACGTCCGATCTCCGGCGCAGACGACAAGCATTTTGGTCATGCACGTGCCTCCAAAGGGAGGTGTGGCGCATCGGGCTCTGGTGAGGCCGTCATATCCGCCGCCCCTGCTGGATCGTGAACTCGGCCATCGCGGACCAATCGCGGTCGCCCCAACCGCCATCGACGGTCTTCGACATTTGCCGATGAACCGCATCGAGCATTGGCAATCCTACGCCGACCGCTTCGGCGGCTTCGCGGGCGAGACGAAGATCCTTCAGGCCGAGGGTCGCCTTGAAGCCCGGCTCGTAGTCGCCCTTGGCGATGTTGGCGGAGTAGACCTGATAGGAGCGGCTGCCAAACAGCGTCCCAAGGATCACCTCGAAGAAGCGGTCGCGGGCGAGGCCGTTCGCCTCCGTCAGGACCACCGCTTCGGCCATGGCCTCGATCGCCATGGTGATCATCATGTTGCAGGCGATCTTGGCCGCGTTGGCGGTCGGCGCCTCCGGGCCCATGTCCCAGATCCGCCCGCCGATCGCCTCCAGGATTGGCTGCGCCGTCACGACCGCCGCGGGTGGTCCGCCGGCGAGCACGTTCAATTCTCCCCTGGCGGCGACATCGGGCCGTCCGAGCACCGGAGCGGACACGTAGCCGAGCCCGGCTTCCTCATGCGTTCGCACAAGCTCCTGCGCGAACGCCACGGAGATCGTGGACGACACGACGTGGACGAGACCCGATTTGGCTTGCGCCAGGACGCCCGTGTCCAGCAGCACGGTCCGGATCGCGGCGTCCTCTGACAGCATCGTCAGCACTGCGTCACCTCGGAACGCGTCCGCGGGTGCGTGCACCATCGTCACGCCCTCGACATGGCCGCCCGAGCGGTTCCAGGCCTTCACGCCATGTCCCGCAGCCACGAGGTTCTTCGCCATGGCGCGTCCCATCGCGCCGAGCCCGATCAGTCCGATATCCATGTCACGATCCTTCGACGTTCGACTCGATCGAATGTTGAACGCGACCGTTCACTCTTCAGGCCGCAAGCGACCAGATCCAAGCGTTCGGCGCTCCGGCGCAGTCGAGCGCCAGTCCACGACCACCGCGCGGCGACGTCAATGCGGTGGCCGCAATCCCGCGACCCTGCTGACTGCTTCCAGTCGCGCGGCGACGTTCAGGACGGTGGACTCGGCGAACCAGCGGGAGACGAGCTGGATCCCGATCGGCATCCCGTCGCCGCTCGTGCCGAAACGCATCGAGAGCGCGGGCAGGCCGGTCAAGTTGAAGGGAACTGTTGCGCGCAGGATGTGACGCGACGTGACGGTCTCGCCACCGATCACGAACTCGGCCAGGTCATGGGGCGGAGCCGAAAGCAGGGTGACCGGGCACAGGAGCGCATCGTAGCGCCGAAAGTAATCCGCAAACCCGCTGCGCAGGCGTTCGACCGCCTGAGTGGCGGCGACGTAGTCCCGAGCGCTCGGGTCCGGCATCGCCAGGATCCGCTTGGCATGTTCGAAGACCTGATCGGCGTGGCCCTCTACCGCCTCGGCGATGACCGGTTTCGTCTCCGGGCCCTGGAGGTTCAGGTAGAGGTCGATGCCGTTGATCTCTTCCAGGACCGGGATGCGAACGGGCTCGACGAGACACCCAGCCTCGGCGAGCGCCCTGGCCGCATCGCCGACGGTCGTCGCGACGTCCGGCGCGATCGGCCCGAAGCCCGGCGCGACGAGCCAGCCCACGCGCAGGGCTCGCGCAGGGTCGGAAGTGCAGCCCGCACCGAACGACAGCGGACTGTTCGCGTAGCCGTCCGACCCGTCCGGCCCCGCCAGCAGCGAGTAACTCAGGGCGATGTCGCGGACGCTCCTGGCCATCGGCCCGACATGCCAAAGGCGGCGCGGGACTTGGGGCCAGTGCTCCGTCGTGGGAATGCGGCCGTGCGTGGCTTTGAGGGCGACGATGCCGGTATGCGCGGCCGGTCCCCGTAACGAGATGGCGACGTCGCTGCCCAGCCCCAACGGCGACATGCCGGCCGCGATGGCCGCCGATTCTCCGCCGCTGGAGCCACCGGGGGTGCGCTCCAGGTTCCAGGGATTGTTCGTGCGCCCGATCAGCAGGTTGTCCGTTTCGGTCGCGAAGGAGAACTCCGGCAGGTTCGTCTTCGCGAGCAGGATGGCGCCGGCCTGCCGCAAGCGGGCCACGCTCGTCGCGTCGGTGCTCGGTACGCGCCCTGCGAAGATCGGAGAGCCGCGCTGGGTCGGCACTTCAGCCGTATCGAGCGAGTCCTTGACGGTGAACGGCACGCCGTGAAGAGGGCCGAGCGGATCACCGCGCATGATCGCTCGTTCCGCAGCCTGTGCCTCGGCGAGGGCTCGCTCGGCGACAAGTGTCACGATCGCGTTCAGCCTCGGATTGGCCGCCTCGATCCGGTCGAGGTGCGATTGCACGAGTTCGACGGGCGTAATCGCCTTCGCAGCCACGAGAGCTGCCTGTTCGGTTGCATCCTCGAAAGGCATCGTTCGCTCCTCAGCCTGCCGATCCCGCGACGTGCTCGGGCCATCCTCTGGCGAGCCGACGCTGGCCGTCCTTCGCTGACGCTTCGAGGTCGCGGAGAAATCGCGTTAGCCGGACGGCGTGGTCGAATCCGACCGTAGCCGTTGATCCGGTCCGGATGGACTCTCTAAGGGCGGCGTAGACGCCGCCCACGTTCACGGCCTCGTCGGGCAAGTCGGTGAGTTCGCCTTCATCGGTGGGTTCGGACAGGCCGTTCAGCGCCAGCCTCAGTCGACTGGATTGGAAGCCTCGCGGCGCCGCGCCCTCTAGCACCAGCGTTCCCCCGTCGCCTATGACCTCGAAGCGGAACAGCGCGTCCCGCGTCCGGCCACCGGCGATCTCGACCGACAGCGCGCCACCGCCTTCCAGAGACGACTGGGTCAGGATCAGGTCGGGGGTCGATCGAGCGATCGGGTCCATCCCGCCCACGACGGCGACGCGTTCGAACTGCCGTCGTGTCAGCGCCTGCACGTCGAGCAGCGGCCCCAGAACCGCGGAGGCTGCATCAAGCGCGTGCCCGGCATGGATGGTCACGAGGGTCGCGCCGTTGCGAGGCTCCTCGAGGTACGTCTCGGCCGCCGGGATGGTCGGCCCGAACGCGATGGTTTCGGAGATGATGCGAGCGCTCAGCACCCGCCCGAGAACGCCTGACCGGACCAGGTCTCCGGCATGCCGCAAGGCGGGGCTCCGCCGCGCCTGCAACCCGATGACAGCGGTCCGGCCGGCATCTCGCGCAGCAAGGGTCAGTTCCTCGGCCTCGGCCAGATCCCGGCCGAGCGGCCACTCGCAGTAGACGTGCTTGCCGGCCGCGAGCGCGCCGAGAATCAGCTCGCGATGCGCCGGAACCCTCACAGCCACCGTCACGAGGTCGACGGCCGGATCACCGAAGAGATCGGCGGGTTCGGCATAGGCCCGCGTCGCCCCGAACGTTCGCGCAGAGGCCTCCGCCGAAGATCGCGTGCTTCCGAGAACGGCGGCTAGCCGTAGCCCGGCCAGCGACTGCACGGCAGGCACGTGGGACAGCTTCGCCCAGCCGCGCTCGGGGCTCGCCCCGATCATTCCAACACCAATGTCGGCTGCCAAGATCGCCCTCCCACCTTGTCGCGGCATCGATCCTGCCGCACGAGCTTGAGATCGGCGTTCCGTCCGTGGTGAAAAGAACCGCGTTTGCTCA
Source organism: Methylobacterium planeticum (assembly GCF_008806345.1). Classification (GTDB taxonomy): domain Bacteria; phylum Pseudomonadota; class Alphaproteobacteria; order Rhizobiales; family Beijerinckiaceae; genus Methylobacterium; species Methylobacterium planeticum. The sequence continues at coordinate 136,825 of NZ_VZZJ01000008.1, forward strand.
CCAGATTGATGAGGAAGGTTCAACGTGGCGCGCCCGAGCTTGCAGGCGTTGGAGGTCTTCCTGGCCGTCGCGCGGCTCGGCAGTTTTCGGCGCGCCGCCGCCACCCGCGGTGTCACGCCATCCGCGCTCAGCCACCTGATCCGCGGCCTGGAGGAGGGCCTCGATGTTCGGCTCTTCCATCGCACGAGCCGATCGGTCGCCCTGACCGAGGCTGGTCGGTTGTTGCTGGAGCGGATCGGATCACCGCTCGATCAGGTCGGCGCCGCGATCGACAGGGTCGGCAGCTTGCGTGACGAGCCTGCCGGGACACTTCGGATCAACGCCCCGAGGATCGTGGCGGAACTCGTCTTCGAGCCGATCGTGGCCCGTTTCCTAGCCGCCTACCCGAAGATCCGGCTGGAAGTCGTCACGACCGACGGGTTGGTGGATATCGTCGGCGAAGGCTTCGATGCGGGAATACGGCGCGACCGGCGCCTCGCCCCTGGCATGATCGCCGTTCCGGTCGGCCCGGCCCGGCGCTTCGCCGTCGTCGCCGCCCCGTCTTACATGGAGGGCCGGGAGCCTCCCCGTACGCTGGCCGACCTGCAGGCGCATCTCTGCATCGAACGTCGATTTCCGAACGGGTCCCGCTACGCCTGGGAGTTCGCGAAGGACGGTGAGGCCGTCGAGGTTGAGGTGACGGGGCCGCTCGTCGTGGACGAGACGCGCCTGATGCTGCGGGCTGCGCTCGACGGGGTCGGCATCGGCTTCATGTTCGAGGAACTCGTCGCCCATCATCTCGCGGCAGGCCGCTTGCTGCGCTTCTTGGAGGATTGGTGCCCGGTCGCACCGCGATTTCACCTGTTCTACTCGGGCAGAAGGCAGGTGCCTCCGCCGCTCAGGGCCTTGATCGAATTTCTCAAATGCGCGGGCCCGAGCACATGATCTGTTTGGCGAAGTGCTCGGTCAGCGAGAACGTCCGCTTTGGAGAGCTCAGTGAGCCACTCTCAGTGTCCACGATGGGCGCGAAGCTGAAGCAGTCACCTTCGTTCAGGCATCGCGGCGGTCGGTCGGCGCGTTACCAACCCTGATCGCTGGTCTCACATACGGGATTATTGCCGCCCATGTCTCGCTTTGCCAGTGTCCTCCTCGATCTGAGCGGGGTTGTGTTCATCGGTGATGAGCCGATCGGCGATGCCGTCGCCAGCATCAAGGACCTGAGGGCAAACGGCATACCGCTTCGCTTCGTCACGAACACCACATCGCAGCCGCGTCGCGCCTTGCTCGTAACGCTGCAGCATCTGGGGATCGAGGCGGCCAGTGGCGACATCTTCACTCCGGCGATCGCAGCACGGACGCTCATGCAGGAGCGTGGCCTGTCCCCTCACTTCCTCGTGCATCCCGCCTTGCTCGAAGACTTCGACGTCCCATCCCAGGGCGCTGTCGACGCGGTCATCGTCGGTGATGCCGGCGGGGTGTTCTCCTATCAGACCCTCAACGAAGCGTTCCGCCTCATCGAGGCCGGTGCCGCGTTCATTGCGCTCGCGCGCAACCGCACGTTCAAGGACACCGATGGGCAGCTGAGCCTGGATGCCGGCCCGTTCGTCGCGGCCCTGGAGTTCGCAAGCCGTCGTGATGCCCTCCTCGTCGGAAAGCCGTCGGCCTCGTTCTACGCGGCTGCCTTGGCCGACCTGGGGACCTCACCACGGGAGACGGTGATGATCGGTGACGATGTGGAGGCGGACGTTGCGGGCGCGATGCAGGCTGGCATAGCGGGAATCTTGGTCAGAACCGGCAAGTACAAGACCGGCGATGAGGCCCGCGTCGATCCAGCGCCGACGGCGACCGTCCCGGATCTTCGACAGGCGGTGAACTGGATCCTCGAACAGTAGATGTCAGGATCAAGGTTTGAGGAGACGCCAGGCTCAGCCGGCGATCGTCTGCCGATGTTAGACCCGGTACCGGTGCCCCCGTGGCGAGTTCACCGTCGGTCGTGCTCGAGCCGCACGGCGACCTCGTTTCGGCGCAGGAACGGCAGCGAGAAGGGTGGGTCGTAGCCCATGAAAATGGAAGGGCCTTCGGGCTTCCGGGACGTTGCCGCAAGCACCTCGGAGAGGATGCGCTCTTGCTCGGCCCGGGCTTCGGGCGTGCTGATCCCTGAGAATCGGAGCGCCGCCATGCACTCGGCCGGGACATGGACCAGCCGCACGCCCGTTTCCGTGGGTTCGGGCGCCCCGGCTCGAGCGACCTTGCGAGGCAGGAAGAAGCGCATGGTGCCGGCGGTGCCCTGCTCGACCGGTACTGTCATCGCGATGCGCCGCCCGCCGACCTCCACGGGAGCCGTCATGGCAATGAGGCCGCCGCCTCGGTTCGCGCCCGTGATGTAGCGGAAGAGCCGCCCGAACGCCTCACCGTCGCCTTGCCCGCGCGAATTCGTCTCGACGGCGAGGCGCTCGTCGTAGGCCCGGATCTCAACGCCGCGATCGAGCTGCTCGACGACGGTGTAGCGCGGCTGCTCGTACAGGCCCCGGATCCCGAAGACGCCCAGGACCGCTTCGAACAGGGCGATGGCGAAGTAGGCGATCTTGTCCATGGCCGATGAAGGCGGTTGTTCGGAGACGGAAACGAAAGGCCCCCGGTCCGTAGTCGTTCAGACCTGCATTCGTTCCGGCCTTCAGGCTCGTCACGGGCCGGCCGGAACCGGTCAAGCGGCCACATGGCGTGCTATCCCATTCTAGGGTCTTCTCGCTAATCGGCACCCGGGAAGCACGCATGGCTCACGTTCTCGTTATCGGCGCCAGTAAGGGCATCGGCCTGGAAACCACGAAGGCAGCCTTGGCGGCCGGGCACCGCGTGCGCGCCTTCGCGCGGTCCGCGGCGAGCATGGTGCTGTCGGACCCCAACCTCGAATGTTGTACCGGGGACGCGGTCGATTCCGGCGATGTGGCAAAGGCCCTCGATGGGATCGACGTCGTGGTCCAGGCACTCGGGGTGCCGGGCCGGGATCTCTTCAGTCCCGTGCGCCTGTTCTCCGACGCGACAAACGTGCTCGTGCCCGCGATGGAGAAGACGGGGGTTCACCGGCTCATCGCGGTCACGGGCTTCGGAGCGGGCGACAGCCGGGAAGCGATCGGCCTTCTGCAGCGACTGCCGTTCCGGCTCGTCTTCGGGCGCGCCTACGACGACAAGGACGCTCAGGAGATGCGGATCCGCAGGAGCGGCCTCGCCTGGACGCTCGTGAGACCCGGCGTCCTGACGAGCGGTGCCGCGACGGGCCGCTACAAGGTCCTCACCGAGCCGTCGGCATGGCGAAATGGCCTGATCTCCCGCGCCGACGTGGCAGGATACATCGTCGGTCAGATCGACCATCCGTCCCATGAGGGGAAAGCCGTCGTCCTCGTCGGATAGGCTGGAGAACGCGTTTGCACGCCCGCTCTCGGTCATCGGAAAGGGTCCGTCCTCGGCTTGAGGGCGTCCCTGCCCGCCACACGCCTCAGGATTGCACCGCATGCCGAATCCCATTCAGTCGGTCGTTCGTGCCGTCCTTGAGGGCGGCGTCGAACTGGTGGCGGCCTACAATCGGAGGCGGCTGACGAGCCCAAATCCCTTCGTGGTCGGCGTCCACGAGCCGATGCGAGAGGAATTGACGCTGCAGGACCTCGCCGTGATCGGGCCAATACCGGCACAGCTCAATGGTCGGTACCTCAAGATGGGGGCCAATCCCGTTCGTCCGATCGCGGCGGGCAGCAACTGGTTTCTCGGTGACGGCATGGTGCACGGTTTCTCCATCGAGGATGGCAAAGCCCTGTGGTACCGCAATCGGTGGATCGGCTCGCGCACCGCGGCCGCGGCCCTCGGCCAGCCCGCCGCACCCGGACCGCGTCGGGGCGGCAACGACACCGTCAACACCAACGTGGTCGACATCGGCGGCCGCGTATTCGCCGTGGTGGAAGCCGGCAGCTTTCCCGTCGAACTCTCCGATACCCTGGAGGAGCAGTGCTACAATCCCTTCGACGGGACGCTCGCCGGACCCTTTTCCGGGCACCCGCACCGCGATCCGCTCACCGGCGAGACCCACGCGATCGCCTATGACGGGCGGGTCTGGGACAGCATCCACCACATTGTCGTCTCAGCGGAAGGCAGGGTGGTCCGCGACGTCCCGATCGCGGTCGAAAATGGTCCTTGCATCCACGATTGCGCGATCACGGCCCGGTTCACGATCGTGCTGGATCTTCCCGTCACCTTCTCGATGCGGGCCGTGCTCGCCGGTCATCGCTTCCCGTTTCGCTGGAACCCGACTCATCGTGCGCGTGTGGGACTGCTGCCACGACACGGCAATGCCGCTGAGATCGCCTGGTGTGATGTCGAGCCATGCTACGTCTTTCACGCTGCCAACGCCTTCGATGCTGCGGACGGGCAGGTGATCCTCGACGTGATCGCCTACCCGACGATGTTCGCCTCGGCGGGCGGTGAGCTCGACACGCTGGGTCGGCTCGAACGCTGGACCGTGGACCCCTCGACGAAGCACGTCGAACGGCGCGTGATCGACCACACGCCTCAGGAGTTCCCTCGCATCGACGAGCGCCGCTTCGGGCAGAGCCATCGCTATGCCTACACGGTCTCAGTCCCGTCCGACGCCAACCCGCAGCTTGCCGGTGCGACGAAGATCTACAAGCATGATCTGGAGACAGGCGAGCGTCGTGTGCACGAGTTTGGCGCTCACCACATCCCGGGCGAGTTCGTATTCGTACCTGCCGCCGCGGAGGCAAGCGAGGATGAGGGATGGCTCGTCGGGCTCGTCATCGACACCGTGAACGAGACGACAGACTTCGCCATTCTCGACGCACAATCTTTTGACGCGCCACCCATCGCCACGATTCGGTTGCCGCACCGGATCCCGCCGGGATTTCACGGAAACTGGTTTCCGACGCTGTGATCCTCAGGGTATGGACGAGCAATGCTTGCCTGCCCAAGCAGATGTACCTGATGCAGACCCTATGCGCCGTCTCAACGACTATAGCCGGCATAATCCGACTTACTGACCGATGTCCGTTTCGAGGCATGAAGCAGGATACGTTGTACGACCGGGATGGGCGTATTTTGTTGAAAATCGCAACAGCGCGATGAGGATTTGCTCGCTCATGCGCGTATAAGAAATCTGATCGCCACTTAAAAAGTGGTTGTTAGATCCTAGTCCGCCCGTGCCGGTGCGGTCTTATTCTCAAACATGTTGACGTCTTGCTTGTGATATTTCTTGTGTAGGTTGAAATTGTAGCCTCACGAGTCGGCGACCCTCGCTCCCGTTTCGTCGATCGTTACGAATGCCGAACGGTGTGTCCGAGAGGCATCAGTGAAGATTTGCTTTCCTTTTCCATATAACATTTTTTCATGCGAAGCGAAAAATTAACTACACCAAGCTCATACGTACTGGACTCGTCGGACAAAGCCAAATCAATCCGAGCAAGTATCTTGACAAGAACCGAATTATGAAAGTTTATATTGGAACTTATCGCTGGCCAAATGCACTAATAATCATGTCTCGCTCAGTTGTTTTTCTCGCAATGTCTTGCGTTGCCTTTCTGGCCTCACTATCTTTGACGGATGGAGGCGCGCAGGAACGCACAATGACAGCCCCGGCCTTTGCGCGGGGGGACACTGTCGAGAGTGTAATCGCTCGTGGGCGCATCGAGCCGCAGGGCGGCGTCATAGCCGTGAGTGGACCGCCTGAGAGCCTGAGCACGGTGGCTATCATCGACAGGCTTCTCGTCGAGCCGGGAACCAAGGTCACCCCGGGGCAAATGCTAGCCATCCTGAATGGATATGATCTGGCCCGCGCCGACTTCGAGGTCGCCACCGCTAACCTGCAGGTTGCGCGTCTGCAGCGCTCCCAGGTCCAGGCCGGCGCTGGGAAGAAGGCAGAGGTCGCCGCTCAGACAAACGTGCTCGCCGCACGCCGGGCGCAACTCGTCCGGGCTGAGAAGGAATGGAGCCGCGCGACCACGCTAGTGCAACGGAACGTCGGGTCGATCCAGACCCTCGATATACAGAAGGCGAACTTCGATCAACTGACACAGGAGGTCGAGCAGGCGCAAAACGCCCTCAAGGCCCTGACTGAGGTGCGCTCGGTAGACGACGAGCTCGCCGCAGGGCAGGTGGCCGTCGCCGAGGCAAACGTGGCACGGGCGCAAGCGGCGATGGAGCGCCTCCAGATCCGGGCCCGATCGGCAGGGACGATCCTATCGATCCAGACCCGGAGCGGTGAGGTCGTCGCGAGCGAGGGCATCTTGCGGCTCGGCGACCTCGACCGGCTGATCGTGGTCGCCGAGGTCGATCAAGGTCAGGTGCGGCGCCTGCATCCTGGTATGCAGGCCTCAATCGAGGGGCCGCAGTTCCCGACGCCGATTGCCGGCACCGTCACCCGCGTGGCGAACGAGATTCATCGCCAGAAGCGATCGTCCTCCGACATCCTCGTCGGCCGCGATGCCCGGATCGTCGAGGTAGACGTGACGCCGCTCCAGCCACTGCTGCCCATCATCGGCGCCGAGGTGACCGTGCGGCTGAGCGCAGCTCAGGGCGAGCGATGACCACGCGCCTCGGTCAGGCCTTCCAACTTGCGGCGGCGGCGCGCCTTGCCTACCGGCAGCTCACCCACCGCGGTGCCAAGCTGCTGGCCGCCTTACTCGGCGTGATGGTCGCTGTCGTTCTGATGTTCACACAGCTCGGCTTCAAAGGCGCCCTTTACGACAGCGGTGTCGCCGTCGCCAAGGCGTTCGACGGTGAAATTGTGCTCGCCTCGCCGGACTTTCAGACGATGTCCTACAACCCACCGTGGATGCCCCGTGGCCTGCTCTACGAGGCACGTGGCGTTGCTGGCGTGCGGTCCGCTTCGCCGCTCTACGCGAGCACCATACAGGTGGCGAACCCCTCCGATGGCAACTTCCTGACCACGTGGCTCTACGCCTTCGACCCGAACCAGCCGGTCCTCACCCTGCCCGATGTCAATCGCGCCATTCCGCTGATGCGACAGGCCCACGCGGCAATCATCGACCGGCACTCGCGCTACGAACTCGGTGATCTGGCTGCTCGCGTTGTCCGGTCAGGCAACCTCGATCTCGTTCTGCCGGCCTCCGGAGCGGAGACCCAGTACGTGCTGACGATGGTCGGGTCTTTTGAGATCGGGCCGACGATCAGTGCCGACGGCACCATCATCACCTCTGATCTGAACTTCTACAGGTATCTACATGCGCCGCTGGACCGCGTGTCGCTCGGGATCGTGCGCGTGGCGGATGGGGCTGATCCGGTCGCGACGAAGCAAGCTTTGCAACGTCAGCTCGGCCCGCGGGCCCGCATCTTCCTGAAGGATGAGTTCATCGCCAACGAGATCAACTTCTACGCCTACCGCACGCCGATTGGTTTTATCTTCAACGTTGGGCTGGCCGTCGGCGTGTTCGTTGGCATCGTCTTCATCTCACAGGTACTGCATGGCATCATTGCCGACAACGTCCGCGAATACGCTGCCTTGCGTGCAATTGGTTACGATCACACGTTCTTTCGTTACCTCGTCGCTTTCATCGCCGTGGCGCTCGCCGTCGTGACCTACCTGCCGTCGATCGCGGTCACGCTGCTGATCTACCATGTGGCGGCTTCGGTGACGAAGCTGCCCCTCGATCTCAAGAGCCAGTACTTGGTCGCTATCCTGGCGATCGTCGTCGCAATGGGGCTCACCGCCGCCATCTTCAGCGCCAAGAAGCTGAGGCGCGTCGATCCGGTCGACCTCTTCTGACACGGGATTCTCGGATGTCGAACATGCGGCGGCTAGATCGGGCCGGGGAGAACCTCGCCTCGGCAACGGATCTGTCGCACGCCTTCGGGACGGGCGACATGCGCACGCCAATTCTGACTGATATCACTCTCGCCATTCCCCCGGGTCAGCTGGTGATCATGACGGGGCCGTCCGGCTCGGGAAAGACGACGTTGCTGACCCTACTCGGTGCCCTTCGCAGCGGGCAGTCCGGCACGTTGCGCGTCCTCGGCCGTGACGTGGTCGGCCTCCCGGAGGCCGGACTGATGGAGTTGCGTCGCGAAATTGGCTTCATCTTCCAGTTGCATAACCTGCTCGACTCCCTCAGCGCGATCGACAATGTCATGATGGCCGCTCAATTGCGCCGCGGACCTGCCGATGAAACTCGGGCGCGGGCGGAGCGCCTGCTGACGCGCGTGGGGCTTGGTCATCGCACCCACCACAAGCCGAGCGCCCTGTCTGGCGGCCAGCGCCAGCGTGTTGCGGTCGCCCGTGCTCTTGTTAACGCGCCGCGCCTGATCCTGGCAGACGAGCCGACCGCCGCCCTCGACCTTGCCTCGACGCGCGAGGTTGTCGGATTGCTCCAAGAGCACATCGCCGAGACTGGGGCGTCATGTCTGATGGTAACGCACGACAATCGCATCCTTGACCGTGCCGACCGCATCGTCTCACTGGTGGACGGCCGTATCGTCTCGGACGTGATGGTGCGCGAGCAGGTAATTCTCTGCGAGATGCTCTCGAAGATCGAATTCTTCTCCGGACTTGACGCGGCAGAGCTGGGACAGGTGGCGGAGAAGATGGAGCGGCGCCCCTTCCGGATCGGCGATGTCATCATCCGTCAGGGCGAGATTGGCGATCGGTTCTACCTGCTGCACGCGGGCGAAGTCGACGTGCATGTTGACGGCACCGTTGGCAGCGCGGTGGTCGCGACACTGGGGAATGGCCGCTATTTCGGCGAGCGCGCCCTCATTACCGGAGAGGTTCGCAACGCGACGATCGTTGCCCGAAGCGAAGGGGCAACTTACGCCCTCGACAAAGCTGGATTCGACCTTGCCGTCGCCAGCGCGCCTAGCCTGCAGCAGCAGATCAGGAACAACTACTTCGCCAGGCAATAGATACTCGAACGGGATATTCGAACACGGATCAGATCCGAGCGACAGAAGCCCAAGGGTCACAAACATGCCAAGTCTAAACGCATCGATGACGCAGCAGCAGCGGCTTATCGGCCCGCTGCTCATCGTTGCCGTCCTTCTCGGGCTGGCGGGTCTACCACTCGCCGTGTGGCTGGACCTGCGCAGCCTGTCCGAGCGCATGCTAGAGGCGCAAGCCCGCGAGACCGGTCGCATCATTGATCAGATGCGCAGCTTTTACGCCAGCGACGTGATTCAGGCCGTAAACTCGGCGACAGGCCGCATCGAGACGCGACACGACTACAAGGGCGTCAGCAACGCCATTCCGATACCGGCGACGCTGTCCCTCGAACTGGGCGAGCGCATCAGCGGTGAGCATGGCACGATCAAGTACCGCTTTGTCTCGGACCTGCCGTTCAAAGATCGCAAACCGCACGACCTCGACGCCTTCGAGCAGATTGCGTTGTCGAACCTTCGCGTCAACCCGCAAGCGGGCTCGGCCATCGATGTCAGCGGCTCGATTTTCGATCGTCAAGTCCGCATCGCTGCTCCGATTCGGATGGAGTCCGCCTGCGTGCGTTGTCACAACACGCATCCTTTGAGCCCAAAGACCGACTGGAAGGTCGGCGACGTTCGCGGCATCCAAGAGATCGTCCTACGCCAGCCGATTGCCGCGAACGTTCTCGCCTTCAAGTACCTGTTGAGCTACTTCGTCCTGGCCGGTCTTGCCGGTGCGACGATGCTTGTGCTCCAGCGCCGCCAGACGGGCCTGATCAATCGCATGAACCACGAGTTGACAGAGTCGAACGGTTTCTTGGCATCCATTTCGGTGCAGATCGCGAAGTACATCTCGCCTCAGGTCTACAAGAGCATCTTCAGCGGCGAACGGGACGTGGCGGTTGCGACCGAGCGCAAAAAGCTGACAATCTTCTTCTCCGATATCAAAGACTTCACCGCCACCACCGAACGCCTGCAACCTGAAGAGCTGACGGCGCTTCTGAATGAGTATCTGACCGAGATGACAGCCATTGCCGTGAAACACGGCGGCACAGTCGACAAGTACATAGGCGACGCCATGTTGGTCTTCTTTGGCGACCCGGAGACGAGGGGCGTCCGGGAGGATGCTCAGGCCTGTGTCCAGATGGCCATCGAGATGCAGAAGCGCCTTGGCCAGTTGAACGCGCGCTGGCGCCGATCGGGCATCGAGCGCCCATTCCAGGCTCGAATCGGCATCAATACCGGCTACTGCAACGTCGGCAATTTCGGCAGTGACGAGCGGATGGACTACACGATCATCGGCGCAGAGGCGAACCTCGCTGCCCGCTTGCAATCGGTCGCAGCACCGGGTGGCATCACCTTGAGCTATGAAACTTACGCCCTCGTCAGCGACGTCGTCCGGGCTAGTCCGCAGGATGCGATCCGTATGAAGGGCATCAGCCGTGAGGTCGTCCCTTACGCAATCGAAGGCGATCTCAGCGTTGCCACCCAAGAATCGATCTTTTCCGAGCATGCCCGAGGCATCGATTTCTACATCGACGTTGACGCGCTGGAAGCGGACGGCGCGGTGCGTCTCCGAAAGCGCCTGCTCGATACATTGGCTGCTGTCGAGCGTCGGATGACCGGGGCGAGCCTCCCAGACGCGGATCTGGAACCGCACCAGGGCGCGATGCAGCGCGCGGCAAGCTGAAGATATTTCAGCGCGTCTTGCCTGCTCGCTCCAGAATAGATGTCGATCTAGATTTCAATGTAACCGTTGCGCAGCGACGTAAAAATAAATGCCTAAAAATACTCAAATCCAAGGTAACGGAGTCCATTGGCAGGCGAACAGATACTTACGTTCAATTTTTCTATTTTCAAGAGTAAGATTAAATAAAAATGTAATATATCATAGCGCTTGCTATCGATTGCAGTTGGATGGCGACAACTGGCGCGAAGGGGAAATTTGCCGCTGGAACTCAAAGTTCTAATGCTGGCACGAAGCTGCACAAAACGCACACGAAGCCCGGCGCAACCGAGACCTCAGATTCGGCACGAGCCGATGTCCGCTTCGGAGATGCCGGCGAGGGCCGCCGAATGGCCGGGTTGGGCGCGAAGCGGTCCGGCCGGTCTTGGCCGTTTGCGACCCGTCCGCTTCGGTGATCAGGTCGTGGGTCAGCAGACATTCGGCGCGGCTCAGGTGAAGGCCCCAGATTGACCCTGAGCGGACTCTTGAGCTGCATCCGATGAAAGTTCGTTTGGGGTGGGATGCGGAAGTTGACCAACCGCTCGCAAACGGACGTTCCGCCTGCGACCCAACTCGGCCGCTTCGCTTGCTGTCCCTCAATCTGGAAAGCAGACATCGGCGGGATCGCCGGATCGCCACTTGATTGATGATACGAATAGGCTGCGTCTTCGCGCTCATAGCTTCGGAAAGGCTGCCGCTAGGTGGTCTATCAGGGCACGCACGGCCGGCGGCAGGCCGCGACGAGTCGTGAAGACGAGGTGGACGATGCCGGCTTGGCCGCGCCAATCCCGGAGGACGTGAACGAGCCTGCCCGCGGCGATGTCGCTGGCACAGACATGGTCGGGCAGATAGGCGATGCCGATGCCTTCGGCGGCCGCATCACACAGAACGGCGAAGTCGCTACACGTCATGCGCGGTTCGTGACGCAGCCTGTACGTCGCCCCGCCTGCCTGCTCGAACCGCCACTCCACCTCGCCCGGGTCGTCGCTCGTGCCGAGCGTCGCGAAGGCGCCGAGCGACGCGATGTCAGCGCCGAGGCGGCTGGCGATCTGAGGACTGGCAACCAGGATCCAGCGCGAATGCCCGAGTGAGCGCATCGTCAGCGAGGCGTCGCTGGAGAGCTCCCGCCGCACCCGCACGGCCACGTCGATGCGCTCCTCGATAAGGTCGACCGCCCTGTCGCTGGCGATGATCTGGAGGCTGACCTTCGGGTAGCGGGCGAGGAAGGTGCGCACGGTGGCCGAGACGACCTCCACCAGGCCCTTCGGACAGCTCATGCGGATGCGCCCGTGCGGCTCGGCCTGCGCCTCCGCGACCAGCGCCTCGGCCCGCTCGGCCTCGAGCATCATCGCTCGGCAGCGCTCGTAGAAGCCTTGCCCGACCTCGGTGACGCGGAAGCGCCGGCTCGACCGCTCGATCAGGCGCAGGCCCAGCCGCGCTTCGATGGCCGCGACCCGGCGGCTGAGCTTCGACTTCGGCTCGCGAAGCGCGCGGCCCGCGGCGGCGAAGCCACCATGGGCGACCACCTCAGCGAAGTAGCGGTAGTCGTTGAGGTCGGTACGCATCATCGTTCCTCTTGTGGAACGCTACGTGCCACGTTTGCCGTCTACTCGCAGCATCGTTCTCACATCATCTCTGTCGTCAACGGCGCAAACGAAGCCGAACGATGGAGAACGACGATGGCGAACAGGTTCGAGAACAAGGTCGTGGTGGTGACCGGCGGCACGAGCGGCATCGGGCTCGCCACAGCCAAGGCCTTCTCCGAGGAAGGCGCCTCGGTGTTCATCACCGGCCGCCGACAGGAGGCGCTCGATGCGGCGGTGAAGCAGATCGGCGGGCGCGTGTCCGCCGTCCAGGGCGACATGGCGCGCCTGGCCGACATCGACCGCCTCTACGATGCGGTCCAGCAGAAGCACGCGCAGATCGATGTCGTCTTCGCCAATGCCGGCGGTGGTGAGATGGTGCCGCTCGGTGCGATCACCGAGGAGCACTATCAGCAGACCTTCGACACCAACGTGAAGGGCGTGCTGTTCACCGTTCAGAAGGCCCTGCCGTTGCTGAAGGATGGTGGTTCCATCGTCCTCACCGGGTCGACCACCAGCATCTCAGGCACGCCCGCTTTCAGCGTGTACTCGGCGACCAAGGCGGCGGTGCGCAACTTCGCCCGCAACTGGATCCTCGACCTCAAGGATCGCCACATCCGGGTGAACGCCATCAGCCCCGGCCTCACGGAGACAGCTGGCCTGAACGAGCTGTTCGGTGGTGGTGACCAAGCGAAGGGCACGAAGGACTACCTCGCTGGCTTGATCCCGGCCGGGCGTATCGGTCAGCCGGAGGAGATCGCCAAGGCGGTGCTGTTCCTGGCCTCGGACGAGGCGAGCTTCGTCAACGGCGTCGAGCTCTTCGTCGATGGCGGACAAGCTCAGATCTGAGCAGGCGGTCGCCAATGTCGGCTTTGAGGCGTCGCTGCCCCGAAGCCGACGATCTGCAAACCACCCGACTGAGACGCTCGCGGGACGATCGGCATCAACGGAATTTGGCCGAAGGCCGCTGGTCTGCTTCGGGGGATGTTGACCGGAAAAGCGGACAGATTCCTCCGACCCGACACCAACGGGGCGATGACCATCAGGCTGTTCTCGATCCGGTGCGCCAGCTCGGCGGCGAGCAGGTCGCGGTGGCGCTTGAGCAGCTGCGCTCGTATCCGTCGCGGCGTCGACCCGCCGAGCCTGGAGGAAGCCGTCGAAGTAGTCTGAGATGTGCGCCGTGTTGCTGCGGTCGTGGATCAGTCGGCGAAGCACAATGTCCGAAGCGCGCCCATCGAGAGTTGGCTCCGGGGACCTCCTTCCTGGTAGAACGCCGCCGTTATGAACATCGACACCACACCATCGAAGCGCTGGCGCTTCCTCAGTTCCCGACAGCGCCTCCCGAGCTCGGCACTCGCCTTCCTCCTAATCGCCCTCGCCCTCGCGGCGGGTGGCTGGAACTACGTCGCGGGGGCGCAGAGCCGGGCCGAGGGGGAACGGCTGAACGGTGTCATGGCCCGTAGCGAGCGCGTGCTCTCGACCATGAAGGATCTGGAAACCGGTCTGCGAGGTTACGTCCTAACCGGCAGCGAGGACTACCTGGAGCCCTACGAGGCCGCGCTCCGCCATCTCGGTGCAGAGCTCGATAGACTCGATGCCCTCACGATCGATCCAGCCACGCGAGAGCAGCGAAGGGCTCTAGTTGAGACTGAGAAGGCCTATGCCGTCCGCGTCATCGATCTCCGCAGGTTGGCCGGCCAAGAGGCTGCCGTTGACCTGTTGCGTGGGGGTGAAGGCAAGCGCACGATGGACGCCATCCGAGGCCTCACGCAGCGGGTCCAGGAGCGCGCGGGTGCCGACTTGGAGAGCCTCGCGGCGGCGGACCGCCTGCGCTCGCCGCTGCTGCCGCTGGTCACGCTGGCGGCTGTCCTGGCCGCCGTCGGCCTGCTTGCCCGGCTCGCCTTGGTACGCCGCCGTGAGAGCCAGCGCATGGCCGGCCTGCTTGAGAGTGTGCTGGAGAACGCACCCGTGGGCCTTGGCTTCCTCGACCGCGATCTCAACATCCGGCACATGAACCGCGCCCTCGACAGCATGAGCGAACGCGGCTTTGGCGCCGACGTCGGAGCACCAATCTGGGTGTTACTGCCTTCCCTTCAGGACGAGCTCGCCTCGAAGCTCGCGGCAGCGCGCGACCAGGGCCTCGTTACCGCCAACGTCGAGGTCGGCGTGCCGGCCCCGAGCGCGCCCGGGGGCACACGCCACTTCCTGATGAGCTTCTTCCCGCTGCGCCGAGAGGAGAGCGGGCGAAAGCAGGCGGATGGCGTTGGCGTCGTCATGGCCGACGTGACCCTGGGCAAGCTGTCCGAGAAGCGGCTGGCCCAGAGCGAGGAGCGCTTCCGCTCGCTCACCGAGGCCGCCTCCGCCGTCGTCTGGACCACGGCGCCGAACGGCGAGTTTCCGAAGGTTACCTCAGAATGGACGCGCTTCACCGGCCAGAGCCCTGCCGAGGCCGCCGTTTACGGCTTCCTGGAGGCGGTCCACCCCGAGGACCGGGAGGCGACGCGCGAGGCCTGGGAGCACGCCGTGGCGAGCCGTGCGCTCTACGCCATCGAGCACCGCCTGCGCCGGCATGACGGCGTCTTCCGCTACATGGAGGTGCGCGGCGTGCCGGTCTTAGAGGAGGACGGCAGCGTTCGCGAGTGGGTCGGTGCCCACACTGACATCACGGCTCGCAAAGAGGCCGAGTTGCAGATGGAGGCAGCCAAGGAGGCGGCGGAGGAAGCCAATCGGGCCAAGAGCCAGTTCCTGGCCAACATGAGCCACGAACTGCGGACGCCGCTTTCGGCGGTGATCGGATACTCGGAGATGCTGCAGGAGGAGATGGAGGATCTCGGCGAGGAGAGCCTGCTCGCTGACATGCGCAAGATCGAGTCGAACGCCCGCCACCTGCTCGGGCTGATCAACGACGTCCTCGACCTCTCAAAGATCGAGGCTGAGCGCATGGAGATTTACCCCGAGGAGTTCGACGCGGCCGGCACGGTCAACGACGTCGCCTCGACCGTCGGGGCGCTCGTCGGCAAGAAGGCCAACACCCTTGACCTAAGGATCGCAGCGGATCTCGGCTCGGGCCACACCGACGTGACCAAGCTGCGCCAATGCCTGATCAACCTGCTCAGCAACGCGGCCAAGTTTACGGTGGACGGGCGCATCACCCTCACGGCGGAACGCACGCAGCGGGATGGCATCGACTGGCTTCGCTTCAGCGTGGCCGACACCGGCATCGGCATGAGCGCGGAGCAGCAGGCGAGGCTATTCCAACGCTTCACCCAGGCGGATGCCTCGACCACCCGTCGGTTCGGCGGCACGGGTCTGGGCCTCGCCATCACCCGAGCCTTTGCCCGGATGCTTGGCGGCGAGATTACCGTCGCGAGCCAGGAAGGGGAAGGCACGACCTTCACGCTTGAGCTGCCCGCACGCTATGAGGAGAGCGCTTCAGCGGACCTAGCGACTGCAGCTGCGCATGACCTAGCTCCAACCGAGGATGATGAGGCGACGGGCCACAACGGCTCCGACCTGGTGCTCGTCGTCGATGACGATGCGGCTACGCGGGACCTGCTCACGCGCTTCCTGCAGCGGGAAGGCTTCCAGGTCGCCGCTGCCCCAGACGGACGGGCGGGCTTGGAACAGGCGCGAGCATTGCGCCCCCGCGTCATCCTGCTCGATGTGACCATGCCGCGCATGGACGGCTGGGAAGTGCTGCGGGCACTGCGTTCCGACCCGGAGCTTGGATCGACACCGGCGATCATGGTGACGGTACTTGCCGAGCAGAACCTCGCCTTCTCTCTGGGCGCGACCGACTATCTTCACAAGCCGGTGGAGTGGGGGCAGCTGAAGGAGGCGATGGAGCGCTTCCGGCCGGCGGTGCACGAAGGACCGGTGCTCGTGGTGGACGATGACCCCGACGTACGCGAGCGCATGACCACGCTGCTGACGCGCGAGGGCTGGCGCGTGACCTCGGCCGAGAACGGCCGGGCCGGCTTGGAGGCAGTGAGCGCCCGAAAGCCCGGCCTGGTCCTGCTCGATCTGATGATGCCGGAGATGGATGGCTTCGGATTCCTGCGGGAGCTCCGGGCCAGGCCGGAGTGTCGAGACATCCCGGTCGTAGTGCTGACGGCCAAGGACGTCACAGCCGACGACCGGCGCCGGCTGGCCGGTCAGGCCGACCGCGTGCTGCAGAAGGGAGGCCTGAGCATGGTAGACTTGGCCACCACCCTGCGCTCGCTCATGGGATCCATTGCGACGGCAGAGAGTGGGGACGGCGACGTTCCTCCGGCTGCGATCGCGGTCCCAGCTCGTTAGCCGCTGCCGGCCTCAATGGTAGGTAACTGGAGCTTGGCTATCGCTACGCGGCGGGCTTAGGGCGCTCCATTCGAGCCGGAGGCGACCTTCCGCCCTAATCCACAATCGGCGATAGATCGCTCCATGACCTGGGATGACGTGCTCGCACTCGGTATGAAGCTAACTGCCATGGAGGCGTCGAACTCCTACGGCGCACCTGCCCTCAAGGTAAGGGGCAAACTCGTGACACGCCTGCGTACCGAGGACGACAGCCTCGTTCTCCACGGCGTCCCGCCGGACGAACGCGACCTGTTGATGGCTGTCGAGCCTCAGGTGTTTCACATCACGCCCCACTATGAAGGGTATCCTATCGTTCTAGCTCGGATGGCAAACTTGGAGCCTGACAGGCTCTGGCCGTTCCTATTGCGTCGGTGGCGCGAGGTCGCCCCGAAACGCCTTGTCGCGAGTTCCGGTAAGAGGCAAGCCGAGGGCTGATAGGTTCGAAGATCTCCCGGATCTCTATCTGATGCACGATTTCGGGACTGGCATCGCAGGTCAGAGTGCCGAGTTCCGCGCGCCGGCAACACCGCACGCCGAAGAGCCATTCCACTTTGCAACGCGCCGCGTTCTCAATGCCGGCGCATGGCCTACGTGCTTCATGTTGCCGTAATCCACAGCGGAGGCGATCCGCCGCGTGTTGCCTACCTGTTCCCGAGCGTTGGTGCTGCGCCAAGCCCACAAGGCCGGGGCGAGCGGCGATACATAGCTGAAGGTTCGTGGATGCGTGACGCAGCGGATTATAGGCCCGACCAAAGGGCGGCTGCACTGCAGCGCCAGCGAACCCTCAAGATGGCGAGGTCCGCGCATGCCTATGTCCGCGGTAACACCCTGCAGTTCTACGAATGGTTGGACGGGCTTGCGCGCGGCACCCTGCCCGAGGGGCCTCCGGTTTGGGTCTGCGGCGACTGCCACCTCGGCAATCTCGGACCACTCGCCAATGCCGACGGTTGCGTCGACGTCCAGGTGCGTGACCTCGACCAGACCGTCATCGGCAATCCGACCCACGACCTCGTCCGCCTCGGCCTATCGCTGGCCAGCGCGGCGCGTGGCTCGGACCTGCCCGGCATCGTTACTGCCAGGATGCTGGAAGAGATGGTTAGGGGCTACGCGCTCGGCTTGGAAACGCTGAGGGCGAACGAGGCGCCGCCCGAGCCGGACGCGGTGCGAACGATCCGGAAACGGGCCCTGGGCCGTCAGTGGAAGCACCTCGCCCGCGAGCGCATCAAGGACGTGGAGCCCTCCATTCCGCTCGGGCGCAAGTTCTGGGCCCTGGACGAGGAGGAGCGCTCGGCACTCGACGACCTTTTCCGTGAGGGGTCTGTGCGCCGCCTCGTGCTGACCCTCAACCGACGCGATGAGAGATCCGAGGTTCACCTTCTCGACGCGGCTTACTGGATGAAGGGCTGCAGTTCCTTAGGCTTCCTGCGCCACGCCGCGCTGCTTCGCATCGTCGAACCGGGAGGCAAGCGAAAGCTGGCGCTGGTTGATCTGAAAGAGGCGGTCGCGCCCGCAGCGCCAGCTGCCCCGAGAGTCGAGATGCCCATGAACCCAGCGGAGCGGGTTGTAGCCGGGGCGAGGGCTCTGTCGCCGAACCTCGGGGAACGCATGCTGCCGGTGCAACTTCTCGGCAAGCCCGTGGTCATGCGAGAACTCGCGCCGCAGGACCTAAAGCTCGACGTCGACCAGTTCACCCGAGAGGAGGCGGTCCGAGCGGCGCATTACCTCGCCTACGTGATCGGTAAGGCGCACGGCCGCCAGATGGACAAGGCAGCCCTCTCGGATTGGCGAGCCGAAGTCACGCGAGGCAACGGCGGGGAAGACGGTGCACCGTCGTGGCTGTGGTCGAGCGTGGTCGAGCTCGCGGGGCGGCATGAGGTCGGCTACCTCGACCATTGCCGCCGCCACGCCCTCGCCAATGCTGCCTGAGGCTCACCCATCCCTTGTCGAGCCGTCCTTATGTAACGGAGCTAAATCTTATCCTCAGGACGGCAACTCGGCCATCCGGTCGGCCCATCACCGGTCCGGGTGTGCGACCAACGGGTTGTGAGGTCGTCCAGGGAGGGTGACGTAGTTGAAGCGGCCGGCGTCGGGCTCGCTCAATGCCAGCAGCCTCAGGCCATGAACCGCGTCGCGACCGCCTGCGGCCCAGCGGTCGCGGATCGACGAGGGCGAGAAGTCGAAACTCTTGGCGGCGAGTTCATCCGCGCCAGCCTGATAGATGAGGTGGAGCAGCGTCACTGTCGGTCCGTTCGGATCGAGCCTTTGCCGTAAGTCGTACTCGCGCCGGAGGCCCGAAATCGCACGGCGAGGCGCGCTGGCGAAGATGAGGTCGTTGGCGCGTTCCAGCACTGCGTCAAGCGAGGCAGGGCGCGGCGCCCTTAATGAGAATAGGTCCGAGGCGATGCAGAGGAGATCCCTCGGCGGCTCGGCCGCG
Organism: Methylobacterium planeticum; assembly: GCF_008806345.1. Taxonomy (GTDB): domain Bacteria; phylum Pseudomonadota; class Alphaproteobacteria; order Rhizobiales; family Beijerinckiaceae; genus Methylobacterium; species Methylobacterium planeticum. Next base: position 155,813 of record NZ_VZZJ01000008.1, read on the forward strand.
AAGACCGGATCGAGGGGAAGGTTGTTCGTGTAACCGGCATCGCAAAGGACGCGTCCGTCCAACTCAACGGGCGGGAATGCAGGGAGGATGGCCGTGCTGGCGAGGATATGCTCTGGCCGAACCACCTCCCGGCTCGTGTCGAAGTAAACCTCCTCGCCTGTCTCGATATCGACGCAGCAGACCGTCAGACGCGTGTCGCCCCGGTTCAGCCGCTCGAAGTCGACAAGGCGGTTCAGGGTCTGGAGAAGGGGGGCGTTGTCGAACAGCGCGACGTCGTTCGGCACCCATGGCAGGGCCGACCACAACCCTGGCAATCGATGGCGGAAGATGTTCGGTCGCCCCCAGGCAAGAGCCAGAAGGGCATGCAGACCGTTGTAGACCTGACGCGGCTTGAGCAACGCGCTCGGGCTTGGGCCAGTGCCCTGGGTGGCCTCGTCCCAAAATGTGCGGAGCTTGTCGACCCTGTCCTCGGGCGCATTGCCTGCGATGATGGCGGCGGTCACCGCGCCGATGGAGGCGCCGACGACCCAGCCGGGTCGAAGCCCTTGATGGTGCAGCGCCTCGTAGGCACCGGAGTGATAGGCACCGACGGCATTGCCGCCGGCAAAGATCATAGCGAGATCGCGCTCGATTTCCGGCATTCTTGCTTTCGTATATTAGAAGATTAACTGGTCGTATCCCTATCAGAGCTCCGAACGTTCTCCGACGCCGGCAATGGCTTTGAAGCAGTGCACCACAGATCATACATGGGCACCCCTTCCTGGATAGTCGCTTGGTTCGACATTGGCCGTTTGGCCTGAACAGCGCCTTGGAGCAATCGTCGGTCTTGTTGCGGAATGCCTTGTACCAGACCAAGCCTTACACTAGATTGGCCGAGCGATGGCTGATGATGAAGGGGAGTTGCTTTCCCGTTCTCAATGCGCGCCATCAGCTGCCTCATGTAGCGTATCCCCGATTGCGGTGTCCTTGGCCTGCTCAGCGGCGGACTGGTTTGCGCCGCGTGCCGAGGATGACGGCAGCCGTTGCCGCCAAGCCCACGGCGAGCACGCTAGCCGTTGCCAGGGGGTGCAGCGTGGCGCGGGTGTAGGCGCTGGTCCGCATGACGTAGATCGGAGGATCGCCCCGCTCGTTCCCGGCGTCCCGCGGGGTATGCAGCGCCCCTTGTGGGTTCCTTGGGCTTTCGGACCGCTTCTGCAGGGCAATGACGGCGGGGGCGAGTTCATCGTAGGCGCCCGGGGCGAACTCCTTGCCGACTACGAACAGCTTGCCGCCGCCGCCCACGATGATGTCGCGCTGCGGGTGCTCGGCCGCATGCAGAATGGCGTTTGCGACCTCCTGCGGCGGGTAGATCGGTGGTGGAAGGGTAGGCTCGCGGTCCATGTAGTTGCGCGCCCGCTGCGGCAGCGGCGTGTCTATGGAGGCAGGCTTCACCAAGGTCACGGACACCGGCGTGCGCTCCGCGATCAGCTCCATACGTAGCGTGTCGGTGAACCCCTTCACGGCGTGCTTCGAGGTGGCGTAAAGGCCTTGGAACGGGAAGGCGAGGTCTGAGGCGATGCTGCCGACGTTGATCAACGCGCCCCCGCGCTTCCGGAGGTGCTCGACCGCGACCAGGGAGCCGTTCACTGTGCCCCAAAGGTTGGTCTGGATCAGGCGCTCATGATCCTCGTAGGCGATCTCGCGCAGGGGTCCGTAGACGGTCAGGCCGGCAACATTGACCCAGGTATCGAAGCCGCCGAATGTCGCGACGGCCTTGTCGGCGATGGCCTGCACGTCCTCAAGCCGACCGACATCGGCAACCACGTGGACGGCACGGTCACCGAGTTCCTCGGCGACCCGAGCGAGGACCGCCTCGCTGCGCGCGGCGAGCACGACCCGGGCGCCTCGATCCGCTGCCATGCGTGCGGTGACCAAGCCGATGCCGCTCGACGCCCCGGTGACTACGATGACCTGTTCGCGTAGCGGCTTGCGTCTCATGCAATGCGTGTCCCTGTTCACGTTAATCCCTGTGCGGGGAGCCCGGGGCTACGCATGAACGAGCAAAGCGTTGCGGCCCGTGCTGTTTTTACGCGTTTGACCGTCCGGGGCTCGGCCAGGGTCGGCGTCTTCCGCCCTCGCGTGCCGCCACCGTCCATTCCGTGCTGAACGCGACGAGGCCCCGCGTGGCGGAAAGGACGTATAGCGCCCTCCCTTGCGGCCGAGCCTCGGCTCCACGGCGCGCGGCCAGGGCGGGCTGGCCTGACGGGATGAGGCTGTATGGATGTTCGCAAGTAGAGGCATTGCAAGCTACGTCGGGTCCGTGACCACTCCGAGGCCCAGTCGACCGACACCGTTGGTCACATTGACCATGAGGCCGGCCGAGCTCAATAGGATTTAATTCCTTGACGCGATCAGGCTGGTGACGTCAGTGGTGCGGAGCTCGTGTTTCTGGGTGCAAAGCAAGCAACCGCGCCGTGAGCTTGGCGCTGCGCTCCGTCGCCTGCAGGTTGTTCCAGATCGCGAGTGCGACACGCTCCGGGTCGTTGGGCCTACGGAGGGTCTGTTCGGCAGACCTTACCGTGGGACTGCCCTGAGCGGTGGACCTCATCTCACCTCCCAGCGACTCGAGGTTATTGCTCAAGGTGCCGAGGCACATCGTCCCAGAGGACTACGCGCAGGGGCCCGGTTTCGTCGGGCACCCATCCTCAGGTGAGGCGCGCGCTCCGTCTCAGAGAACTGGCATCGCGCCTGCGACCGTGACAAGCGCGCCCGAGGTGTAGCTGCTCTCGTCGGAGGCCAGCATCACGTAGGCCGAGGCGAGTTCCGCTGGCTGCCCGGGCCGGCCGAAGGGCACCATCGAGCCGAAGTTCCTCACGGAAGCCTGGTCCATGCCCGCTGGGATGAATGGGGTCCAGATGGGGCCGGGCAGGACGCCATTCACCCGGACGCCCTTCTCGGCGAGAAGTTGCGCGAGGCTCAGCACCAAATTACTCAGGGCGCCCTTCGTGGCACTGTAGGCGAGCAGAGACGGCATTGGGTGCTTGGAGTTCACTGACGAGGTGAAGATGACCGACGTCCCCGGCTTCATGTAGGCGAGGGCGGCCTTGGTCACGTAGAACGGGCCGAACACGTTGGTGCGGAAGTGGTCCTCGAACACCGCGTCCTCGATGCCGTCGAGGCCCTCGTTCGGTTGCTGGAAGGCGCCATTGTTGACCAGCACGTCGAGGCGGCCGAAGGTCTCGACGGTGCGGGCGACGATCTCGCGGCCATAAGTGGCGTTCTTCAGGTCGCCCGGCAGCAGCAGGGCTCGCCGGCCCGCCTTCTCGATCCAGCTGCCGACCGCCTCAGCGTCCTCCTGCTCCTCGGGCAGGTAGGAGATGGCGACGTCGGCCCCTTCTCGGGCAAAGGCGATGGCGACCGCGCGGCCGATGCCGCTGTCGCCGCCGGTGATCAGCGCGGCCCGGCCGTCGAGCTTGCCCGAGCCCTTGTAGCTGTCCTCGCCATGGTCTGGCTCGGGCGCCATGCGGCCGGTCTTGCCCGGAAAACTCTGTGGCTGAGGCTCGAACGGCGGGCGCGGGTACTTGTGCAGCGGGTCGGTCGTCACGGAAATCCTCCACGATCTTCCCGGCTCAACCCAGCCGCCTTGTCGGTGTTCCGGAACCTTCGCAGAAGCAGCCCGCCGCAACCATTCACGTCCTGTGTGGATGGCTCCCGCGTTGCAAGGGGATCTGTGACGGTTCGGCTTTTCGGTCGGGTGCCGTCTTGTGTTCGGCCTGTTTGCGCGGTCATCGACCGCTGGCCGTGATGGTTTCCGCGGATGGGGTCCCATTCTGCTTCGCGGGCTTCGACGCCCTCGACATTTAGCGGGTTGTCCTCGTCCCCGGTCTGACCGGTGCGCCATCACTTCACAGGGTCCTCGCAACCTCCTTCGCGCGGTACCGCGCCGATCGGTAAGCGCCTCCTCAGACCGCCGCGGTGCCGAGTGCGGGCGTCCGGTAGACCTCGCCCCGGACCATGATGGCCCAGATCGCCCGCGCCGCGCGGTTGGCCATCGCGACCGTGGCGAGGCGGACCGGCTTGCGAGCGAGCAGTGCGTTCAGGCGCGGGTCGGCCGCGCTGGGATGATGCTTGTTGCGCCGGACGAGCGAGGTCATGCCGGTGACGAGGAGCCGGCGCAGGTACTGGTCACCCATCTTCGAGATCCGGCCGAGCCGTTCCTTACCGCCGCTGGAGTTGTTGAGCGGTGTCAAACCCAGCCAGGCCGCAAACTGACGCCCGGATCGGAAGGGGCTCGGATCAGTGACGGTGGCGGCCAACGCTGTCGCCCCGAGCAAGCCGACGCCGGGCACGGTGGCGATGCGTCGGGCGAGATCGTTCGAGCGGTACCAGGCCAGCAGGTCGCGTTCGAGCCGGTGGATGCTGTCTTGCACCGCGACCGCCTGCTCGGCCAGGGCGCCGATCACCTTGGCGGCCAGCTTCGGGACCTCGTGCGCCTCACCAGCGATCGCACGCCGTACGAAGGCGAGGGCGTGCGTGAGACCCTTCGGGATATCGATTCCGAACTCGGCCAGCAGCCCGCGGACCATGTTGACCAACTGCGTGCGCTGGCGGACCAGGAGATCGCGTGTCCGATGCAGAGACAAAGCTGATTGCTGCTCGACCGATTTGATCGGCACGAAGCGCATGGTCGGGCGCGTGACAGCTTCGCAGATCGCCTCGGCGTCCGCCGCATCAGTCTTACCGCGCTTTACGTACGGTTTGACGTAGGCCGGCGGCATCAGCCGCACCTCGTGACCGAGGGCCGTGAGTTCGCGCGCCCAATGATGGCTCGTGCCGCAAGCTTCCATGCCGATCAGACATGGCGGGAGCTTGCGGAAGAAGGGCATCACCTGCGCTCGCCTGAGCGCGCGCCGGACGAGAACCTCGCCCGTGCAGTTGATGGCGTGCACTTGGAAGACATTCTTGGCCAAGTCGATGCCGACGGTTGTGATCGCCATCGTAGTGGCTCCAAGCTCCTGCTGCGTGACAGCACCATCTTGGCGCCGCAGCGTCGGGAGCGGGAGCCATCCACCCCATCTGCTTCGGCGAAGCCGCGAGAATCGGCTGAAAGGCGGAAATGGGCGCGAAGCGGTCCGGCAATTTGAGAGCTCCTCGACTGCGCCGAGGAGCCCGACACTCAGATTTCGGTGCCTTCCGCCAGCGCAAGCGCGTCCTCAATGTCGACGCCAAGGTAGCGCACGGTGCTCTCGATCTTCGTGTGGCCCAACAGGATCTGAACCGCGCGTAAGTTACTGGTCCGCTTGTAAATCAACGAAGCCTTCGTCCGCCGTAGCGAGTGCGTCCCATAATCCTCTCGCCGAAGGCCGATACCTGACACCCACTCGTCCACCAGCCGGGCGTACTGTCGCGTGCTGATGTGAGCCGCATGGTCGGTGCGGCACGGAAAGGCGAACTCATTGAGCGCACCACCCCGACACTCCAGCCAAGCGAGCATGCTGGTGCGGGTCGGTTCCAGCAGTTCGAATTACACGGGCCGCCCAGTCTTGCGCTGGATGATGATAGCCCGCGAGCGGACACAGCCGCCACTCACGAGATCACCGATCTTCAGTTTGACGATGTCGCATCCGCGCAGCTTGCTGTCGATGGCAAGGTCGAACATGGCACGGTCGCGCACGCGCCGCTCGCCATCGAGCCAGAAACGGACTTGCGACCGCCTAAGTTCCTCATTTGTTCTCGTGGGGGGCAGCATGGGACGGCGGCGAGTGATGGTTGACCCGGAGTGGCGTTGAAATCAGGGCCATGGGATCTTCCATTGGGTCCTGGTGGAGGATGCACCGGCCGCAAACCCATGCTTGTAGCCGGCCTTATAGATGCCAGACAGGATCGCGGCGATGCATGCCCCGACCACGAGTTGGTCGAGAAGTGACAGGGAGTCGAACCAGACCCACAACAGCATGCCGCTATACCCCGAACCCTGCATCGACGCGAAGCATGAACCGGAGCGTCATCCGGTGGAAGTCCCTGACCCATTCCAGGGCCAGGCTACGACGCCAGAGGGCTATGATCTCGTGACCCGGCAACGAGCAGGGCTAAGGGTAGCGAAAGCGGTAGCTGCCTCTCAACGCCTCGACCATACCGCGGTCAGCGGAGGACGGCCATCATCTCCAACATCGCCCCGCGCAAATCCTCGCCCATGTAGCCCGCGCCTCGACCCGCTGGACCCGCGCGGCGCTCTACTGGCCGCCCTTCGCGGTCGGAATACCCTGGGCGTTCAAGGCGTCGGCGATACCCTTCAGCGTGGGCGATCCGTCGAGCGATACAGGATAGTCAGGCAAGCCTGAGGGCGCGCGCGAAGCGCTACGGGATCAATTCGTAGACGGTCACCGAGTGGAAGCCCGGCCACAACTCTAAACTCGCCGTTAACCTTAATCGGTAACTTGTCGGATCGTGAGTGGCTTCGCGCGGGCTGTACCTTCCGCCGCGCAAGGATGGAAAATTATGCGGCTGATCGTCGGCGCACTGATCGTCTTCGCCTGCGTCTTTGGCAGCTACGCGGCGATGGGTGGCCACCTGGAAGTCCTTTGGCAGCCGTACGAGTTCGTCATCATCCTCGGTGCAGCGATCGGTGCCTTCGTCATCGGCAACACCGGGCCGGTGCTCAAGGCCGTGCCCGCCATGCTGGGCACGCTCGTGAAGGGGCCCAAATACAATCAGCAATCCTATGTCGAACTGCTGGGCATGCAGTATTCCTTGTACAAACTGGTGAAGCAGAAGGGTTTGATGGCGCTCGAGCCTCACATTGAAGATCCGAGCGAGTCGACGCTGTTCAACGCCTTCCCGACCTTTGCAGAGAACCATCACGCGGTCGAGTTCGTCTGCGACTACATGCGTATGGTGACGCTGGGCGCCACCAACGTCCACGAGATAGACGCTCTCATGGATGAGGAGCTTGAGACGCACCACCAGGAGCAGGAGCGTGTCGTTTCGGCCATGCAGTCGCTCGCCGACGGAACACCGGCGCTCGGCATCGTCGCCGCCGTGCTCGGCGTGATCAAGACGATGGGGGCGATCAAAGAGCCGCCGGAGGTGCTGGGACATCTGATCGGCGGCGCGCTCGTAGGCACCTTCTTTGGCGTCTTCGTCGCCTATGGCTTCTTCGGGCCCATGGCGCAGTCGCTCAAGAGCCTCTTCGAGGCCGAATCCAAATACTACCTTTCACTCAAGGCGGGTCTCCTCGCCCACATCGCCGGCCAGCCGCCGGTGATGGCGGTCGAATTTGCCCGCAAGGCTCTGATGAGCGACGTCCGCCCGACCTTCAATGAAGTGGAAGCGGCAACCGCCGCTCTGCCCGCCTAGATCTGACCTAATCTCCAGCAGGGACGCGATGGCCAATTCCCCCCAGCCGATCGTCATCAAGAAGGTCAAGAAGGCCGCTCATGCACACCACGGCGGGGCCTGGAAAATCGCCTATGCGGACTTCGTGACCGCCATGATGGCGTTTTTTCTGCTGATGTGGCTCATCAGCATGACGACGCAGGAGCAGAAAATCGGTTTGGCCGAGTACTTCGCGCCGGCGGCGATAAGCCCTGCAACCAGTGGCTCCGGCGGAATGTTGTACGGCACCGCCCTGGACACTTCAGGCAACAAGCCGACGACGCCCCGCGACGCAGAGATGGGCTCTGCCGAGCGGAAGGTTGGAGCACGCCCGACCAGTCTGGGCCGCGCCAGCGATCTCGATGCCAGCCGTGCGGCCGCCAGCATGCAGGCCGACTACAGTGCCATCGCCAGCCTCCGGCAGGCGCTCCAGAAGATGCCCGAGATTGCCGAGCTGTCGCGCAACATCGTATTCGATACGACCAAGGAGGGCGTGAACGTTTCCCTCGTGGACGAGGACGGCCGCTCCATGTTCCGCGAGGGCTCTGTCGACCCCTACGAGCGCACCCGTCGCGTGCTGGAGGCGCTCGCGCCCACCCTGCGCCGGCTGCCCAATCGCCTGTCCATCACCGGCCATACGGCCGCCGCGCGCCCGGGCTCGGCGCGGGCCGTCGAACCCTGGAACCTCACCGCCGGGCGTGCACTCGCCGTGCGCGAGATCCTGTCGGGTGCCGGGGTTCCCAACGACAACTTCGCTTCCGTGGTGGGACGCGCCGACACCGAGCCGGTTTTCCCCGACAATCCCTACATCGCGCCGAACCGACGGGTGACGATCACCCTGCTCAATGCGAGTCCGCCGGTGCCCCCGGGCCTTCTTCGCTGACGATCCTGCGTCGCCGGATTGCAGCGCAAGCAGACCTTCTGAAAGTCCGGGAACGGTCGATACCAAGCGGCCGGTCATTCGAAACCGAATGTCGGCTGTCGCGCCTCCAGCCAACTTCCGCTGTTGGCGCTCCGCAGACCGATAAGCTGGGCTGCTGTACCGTCCGTTTCGGACAAGCCGCCTGCATCGGCTGAGCGGCCGGGATGGGCTCGAAGCAGTCATGCGTCGCGATTCGAGCGAACGTCCGGTTTCTCAGCTTTGATTCCTGAAATCAGACCGGCGGTAAACCACCCATCTGAGACACTCACGCGAGCCCCGCGTGGCGGCCGAAGCTGGCCGATAGCTGCCGGTCTTCTTGGGGGCGGGCAAGGCGGTGAAGCGGACATTCTGCGATCGCTCGGCATCACCCACAAGGGCACCCGGCCCGACACGCCAAAGGCCAACGGCACGGTCGAGCGTGAACCGCGCCGGGATTTTCGGAGGCCGTTTGGTTTGGGTCAGGCGGCCAAGGCTTGGACCTCGGCCTGGGCATGATAGCGCGCTTGCGCCTCGGCGGGAGGCATGTTG
>NZ_VZZJ01000008.1:164668-197803 GCF_008806345.1 Methylobacterium planeticum
GAGGGTGGCGTATTCCACCGCCTCGAAGGATCGCCACGGCCCGCGCCGATGGATCACCTCTGCCTTGAACAGGCCGATCACCGTCTCGGCGAGAGCGTTATCGCAAGAACCCCCGACGCTGCCGACGGAGGGCTCGATGCCCGCCTCGGCGAGGCGCTCGGTGTACTGGATACTCACGTATTGCCCGGGTTCAACTGGTCGTCGCAACGGCAGCCTGCACGGACTGCAGTACGGCGTCCAGGGCCTCAGCGGGCGTTCGCCACCCGAGCGTCTTGCGCGGCCTGCCATTGAGGGCTGCGGCGACCGCTGCGAGGTCGTCCTCAGCATGTGCACCGAGGTCGGTGCCCCTCGGGAAGTATTGCCGCAGCAGCCCGTTGGTGTTCTCGTTGGTGCCGCGCTGCCACGGTGATCGCGGATCGCAGAAGTAGACCTGCAGGCCAGTGTCGATCCTCAGCCGCGCGTGCTCGGCCATCTCCGAGCCTTGGTCCCAGACCAGCGAACGCCGCAACTGCTTGGGCAGCGTCGTGATCAACACCTTGCTCTACGGCTTCATGACGTGGCTGCCGACCTTCTTCATCCGGCAGGGGCTGAGCGTGGCCACCTCGTTCGGCTACGCGCTCCTGATGGGGCTCGGTGCGCCGGTGGGCAGCGCGGTCGGCGCGCTCACCGCCGATCGCTGGGGCCGCAAGCCGACGATCATCGGGGCCTCGGCGACGGCGATCCTGTTCGGGATCCTCTATCCGATGACCCTCGACCCGGTCTTGCTGCCACTGGTGGGCTTCGGCCTGACGGTGCCGATCTACGTCCTGGTGGCGCTGCTCTTCGGCATCCACATCCCAGAACTGTTCCCGACCGAGGTGCGCCTGCGGGCCTCCGGGTTGTGCAACACGGCTGGGGCGGGGCCACCATCGTGACGCCCTTTCTCGTCGTCACCTTATTCGAGACCTACGGCATCGCCGGCGTGACCGGGCTGATGATCGCGCTACTTGTCTTGCAGATCGCGGCGGTGGGCCTGTTTGGGGTCGAGCCGCGCAGCCGGAGCCTCGAGAGCTTGGAGGCCGGCGTCGCACCACCTGGCGCAGTCGCCACGCGGGAAGCGCTTCCTCGGCCGATCGCCTGATGCGGGAGGTTGATTGATCTGCTGGGGGCTCGCGAAGAAGCTCGGCATGAGAGCGAGTGCTCGGCACGCTCATCTGCCGAGTGGCGCTTTGCGCCGAGTGACGGTCCGCGTCACCATTCCGCCTCACCGGCCCATGTCGGCGGTCGCATCTTGTGTGGTTGGACAGGCCGGAGCGAAACCGCCACAGGTCGCCGCATTGGTCCCGAAGTTCGAGCCAAGGGGTCCGCGCGTCCGCATCGACATGGAGGCGACAGCTGGGGGCAGCGGGCGTCGGAGCGAGAGCCCTTGTTTTCGCAGCGATCCTGTCGTTTGCCGGTCTATCGGCGACCGGTGCGCATGGTCCGAACGAGCCTCCTCATCAGCTCCACCGCATTGGGGACCTACCCCTGGAGGGTGGCGAGACGAGCCGCGACTTCGCGATCTCCTCAGTCACGCACGGCACTCCGAACGCCGACAAATCCAACACCATCCCGATGGTGACGGCGATCGGTGGCAACCATCATCGGATCGCCTTCCTGATCGGCCCCGACAAGGCGCTCGACACGGACAAGTATTTTCAGCGCGACGTCGTCGCTTCTCTACGCAGCGACGCGCCGCAAGCCGAGCTTCCGCGGGCCCGCGAGCGAGGATCGCGGTCGGTCCGATCGCGGAGCGGGCGCGGGCGCCCGAGCCGGAAGTCTGCGAATGCGATCCGGGTTGCCGCGTCGAAGGCGCGCTCACGCCGTCCGAGCGGAGGCGACGCTCTCGATGAAGATCCGAGGGGCGCCGTCGAGAAACACGCTGACGTCGTCGGCGATCGTCTGTGACAGGTCTTGCGGGATGGGCCATCCGTAGACGAACTTGCGGATCGCCAAGTAGAACACCTTCCCGTGCATGGCCCAGGCGGCCTCGATCTCGCGCTCCGTCAGCGGCACCACGTCCGGGGACGGCAAGCCGAGATCCGCCCGCACTTCCGCGCAGATCGGATGGATCACGCGCTCGCGGATGATGCCGAGGTAGCGCGGCGCGATGTCGTAGCCCTTCAGGCCCGAGAACACGAAGATCCGCACCCAGACATAGTCGAAGATCTTCTCGGCATACTCGCGGTAGAAGCGCAGGATCCGGGCCTCGAGCGGCTGCGACCGGTCGCCCACCAGGCCGCCCCAGGCCGGATTCCAGCGCTGCACGTAGACGTGCTCGTAGACGCGGTCGAGCAGGGCCTCCTTGGTCGGGAAGTATCGGAAGATCGCCGAGTGGGTGATGCCGAGCCCGCGGGCGAGTTCGCGCGTCTGGCCGCCGAGACCGTGCTCGGCGAAGAACTGCGCCGCCGCCTCCACGATCTGCCGCTCGCGCTGGGCCGCGGGCAGGCGCCGCCGCGCCGCCGGGTCAGGCCGCGCGTCCGCCTTCGCGGGCGGTTCCGGCACGGCGAAGACGGGTGTGCTCATGCTTCGTGACCACTTGGTTGTTTCGCTTGACGGCGCGTTCCCGGGATGGATAGCTTGTAACCAAGCGGTCAACAACGACGGATCGCAGCGACATGCGGCCTGTGGGAGGACGCTCATGAAGGCTCGCGCCTTCGATTATCGCAGCGTCGCCAGCGTGCCGGAGGCGCTGGCCGCCCATGCGGGCTGCGCCGGCGAGGCCCGTTACCTCGCGGGCGGGCAGAGCCTGCTGCCGGCCCTCAACCTGCGCCTCGACGCCCCCGACCTGCTCATCGACATCGGCCGGATCGAGGCCCTGCGCGGCATCGCCCGCGAGGGCCGGACCCTGCGCATCGGCGCCCTGACCCGCCATGCCGAAACCCTGCGCTCCGCCCTCGTCGCCGAGCACGCGCCGATGCTGACGCAGGCCGCCGCCTTCATGGCGCATCCGGCGATCCGCAACCTCGGCACCATGGGGGGCAGCCTGTCGCTCTCGGACCCCGCCGCCGAACTGCCGGCCTGCATGCGCGCGCTGGGGGCCGCCTTCGAGATCACCGGCCACGGCGGCACCCGGATCGTGGCCGCGGACGATTTCTTCCTCGACCTGTTCGAGAACGCGATCGCCCCCGGCGAGCTTCTCTGCGCCATCCGGGTCCCCCTGCCGGAGCCGGGCACGCGGATGCGCTTCGAGGAGATCGCGCGGCGGCGGGGCGACTACGCCCTGGTCGGGCTCGGGGCGAAGCTCGTGCTCGCGGGCGGGACCATCGTGTCCGCCAGGCTCGGCTTCTGCTCGGTGGGGCCGACGCCGATGCGGGCCCCCGCGGCCGAGGCGGCGCTGACGGGCCGCCCCCTCGATGCGCAGGCGATCGCGGCCGCCAGGGCGGCGCTCGGCGACGACCTCTTCCCGGACGAGGACGACAGCCTCTCGGCGGCGGCGCGGATGCACCTCGCCCGCGTCCTGCTCGGCCGCGTGCTCGCCGCCCTGTCCGATGCCGGCGCCCCGGCGGCGATCGAGGGGGCGGCGGCGTGATCGAGCCCCGGCCCATCGCCGTCACGGTCAACGGCGCCACGGTCCGGCGCTTCGTCGAGCCGCGCGTCTCGCTCGCGGATTTCCTGCGGGGCGACCTCGGTCTCACCGGAACGCATCTCGGCTGCGAGGTCGGGGTGTGCGGCGCCTGCATCGTCAACCTCGACGACCGGCCGGTCCATGCCTGCCTGATGCTCGCCGTGCAGGTGGACGGGATGCGGGTCGACACGGTCGAGGGCCTGTCGGATTCCGGCGCCCTCGCCGAGCTGCAGGCGGCCTTCCATGCCCGGAACGCGCTGCAATGCGGGTTCTGCACCCCCGGGATCCTCGTGGTCGCGCAGGACTTCCTCGAGGCGTGCCGCGCCGCCGGCCGCGTGCCCTCGCGCGAGGCGATCCGCGACGCGCTCTCGGGCAATTACTGCCGGTGCACCGGCTACGAGGCGATCGTCGACGCGATCGAGGGCGTCGCCCGCACGCGCCACGGCCGGGATCGGCGCGAGGACGCGGCATGAGCGCGGCGGCCGACAGCCCGGGGCGCGGCCGGTATATCGGCCACCCCCTGCCGCGCCCCGGGGCCCGGCGCCTGCTGGCCGGACGGGGCCGCTACACCGACGACGTGCTGCTGCCCCGCACGCTCCACGCCGCCTTCCTGCGCAGCCCCTACGCCCACGCCCGCCTCGGTGCCGCCGACGTGTCGGAGGCGGCCGCCATGCCGGGCGTCCACCGGGTGCTGACGGGCCGGGATTTCGTGCCGATCTGCACCCCGTGGGTCGGAACGCTCAGCCATTTCAAGGGGATGCGCTCGGCCCCGCAGATGCCGCTGCCGACCGAGAAGGTCGTGTGGGCCGGCCAGCCCGTCGTGATGGTGATCGCCGAGACCCGCGCCGAGGCCGAGGACGCGCTCGAAGCCATCGGGATCGAGTTCGAGGAATTGGAGCCGGTCGTCGACCTCGACGCGGCCCGGGCCCCCGGGGCGCCCCGGATCGACGCGGACGCGCCCGACAACGTCCTGTTCCGCACGCGCATCGAGTCCGGCTCGACCGCGGACGCCTTCGCGGGGGCGGAGAGCGTCGCGGTGGACCTGCGCTTCGGCCGCCACACCGCGGTGACGATGGAGCCGCGCGCGGTGCTGGCCGATTTCGACCCGGGGGAGGGGCGGCTCACCGTTTACCAATCGACCCAGACGCCCTACCAGTTCCAGGACCTCTACGCCCGCCATTTCGGTCTCCCGGAGGCGCGCGTGCGGGTGATCGCCCCCGATGTCGGCGGCTCCTTCGGGATGAAGCTGCACCTCTACCACGAGGACATGGCGGTGGTGGGCGCGAGTCTTCTGCTCAAGCGCCCGGTCAAGTTCACGGCGGATCGGCTGGAGGCCTTCGCCAGCGACATCCACGCGCGCGACCACCGGGTGCGCGCCCGGCTCGCGCTCGCGCCCGACGGCGGGCTGCGCGCCATCGAGGTGGACGACGTGACCGGCGTCGGCCCGTTCTCGGCCTATCCGCGCACCAGCGCGGTGGAGGGCAACCAGGTCGTGCGCCTGATCGGCGCGCCCTACCGGCTGACCGACTACCGGGCCGACCTCACGGTGGTGGCCCAGAACAAGGTGCAGATGAGCCAGTACCGGGCGGTCGGCCATCCGATCGCCTGCGCGGTGACGGAGCGCCTCGTCGACCTCGCCGCCCAGCGCCTCGGCCTCGATCCGTTCGAGATCCGGCGGCGCAACTACGTGACCGACGCGATGTACCCGCACACGACGCCGAGCGGGTACCGGTTCGAGAAGCTCTCGCTCGGAACCTGCCTGTCGAAGCTGCACGACCTGATGGACTACCCCGCCCTGCGCGCCGAGCAGGCCGCCCTGCGCGGGCGGGGCATCCACCGCGGCATCGGCATCGCGACCTATGTCGAGATCACCAACCCGACGCCCGCCTTCTACGGGGTCGGGGGCGCCCACATCTCGGCGCAGGACGGCTGCGTCCTGAAGCTCACGCCCGCGGGCGAGGTGCAATGCGCGATCAGCGTCACCGAGCAGGGGCAGGGGACCGAGGCGATCGTCGGCCAGATCGTCGCCGAGGGCCTCGGCGTCGACCGCGACTGCGTCCGGGTGCATACCGGCGACACCGAGACGACGCCGTCGGGGGGCGCCACCTGGGCCTGCCGCGGCGCCGGCATCGGCGGCGAGACCGCGCTGCAGGCGAGCCGGAAGCTGCGGACGCGCATCCTCGAGATCGCCGCCGCGATCCTGCAGGCGGAGGCGAAAAGCCTCGACATCCGCGACGGCGCGGTGACGGACCCGGACGGCACGCCGCGCATGACGCTGAGGGACGTCGCCAACCTCGCCTATTACCGCTCCGACCTGCTGCCCCCGGACGTCTCGCCGGCGCTGACGGTGGCGCACCACTTCGCGCCGCGGGGCTACCCCTTCGCCTTCACCAACGGCATCCACGGCAGCCTCGTCGAGGTCGATGTCGAGACCGGCCTCGTGACGATCCTGCGGCACTGGGTGGTCGAGGATTGCGGGCGGATCATCAACCCGCTTCTCGTCGACGAGCAGATCCGCGGCGGCGTGGTGCAGGGCCTGGGCGCCGCATTCTTCGAGGAATGCCGCTACGGCGAGACCGGCCAGCTCCTGAACGGGTCGATGGCCGATTACCTCGTGCCGATGGCCTGCGAGATGCCCGACATCGTGATCGCGCATGTCGAGACGCCGACCGGGGACACCGAGCTCGGCGCCAAGGGCTGCGGCGAGGCCGGCACCGCCGCCGCCTCGGGTGCGGCGCTCAACGCCGTCAACGACGCCCTGCACCCGCTCGGCGCCAGCCTCTCGCAACTGCCGATGACGCCCGAGCGCGTTCTGCGAGCCCTCAACGTGATCTGATCGCGCGCGCTTCGCGACGCGGGCCGCACGCATGAGCCCGCGCGACGACAGGAGGAAACCATGGTCGGACAGGGAATGGGACACCGTGCCGTCTCGCGCCGGACGCTCGTCAGGGGCCTGGCCGCGTCCGGAACGCTCGCCGGCATCGGCATGCCCTTCGTCGCCCGCGCGGCCGAGCCGATCCGGATCGGCTTCCCGACGCCGGTCACCGGACCGTTCGGGGCCGAGGCCAAGGACCAGATCCGCTCGGCGGAGCTCGCGGTCAGGCAGTTCAACGAGGCCGGCGGCCTGAACGGCCGGATGGCCGAGCTCCTGGTGCGCGACGACAAGCTCAACCCCGGCGAGGCCGCGACCCGGACGCTGGAGCTGATTGAGAAGGACAAGGCCCACTTCATCGTCGGCGCCCTGTCGAGCGCGGTGCAGCTCTCGGTCAACGAGATCACCCGCTCGCGCAAGGTCCTGTACGTGTCGATCAGCCAGTCCGACACGATCAACGAGGCCAAGGACTTCAGCCGCCACACCTTCCACGAGGCGCTGAACCCGCACATGACCACCGCGGCGGTGGCCAAGCACGCCTTCCGGAAGGGAACCAAGGTCGCGTACCTGGCCGCCGACTACGCCTACGGCCACGAGATGCTGCGCGGCTTCAAGCGCGCCGCCGCCGCGATCGGGGCCGAGACGGTCGGCGAGATCCTGCACCCGTTCGGGGCGCCCGATTACTCGACCTTCATGCCGCGGCTGCGCGCGATGCGCCCCGACATCCTGTGCATCTGCAATTTCGGCCGGGACCAGGCCAACAGCATCAAGCAGGCCAACGATTTCGGGCTGAAGAAGGCCGCCCGGATCGTCGTGCCGGTGCTGCTGCACAACCAGCGCCTCGCGGGGGGCGCCGACGCCTTCGAGGGCGTGGTGGGCGCCAGCAACTATTACTGGCGCCTGGAGGAGACCGTCGCGTCGGCCAAAGCCTTCAACGACGCGTTCCGCGCGGCCCACGCCAACGCTGTCCCGACCGATTACGGCGCCTACGGCTACACCGCCCTGCGCTCCCTGCTGATGGCCGTGAAGGCGGCCGGCGACACCGACACCGACAAGGTGATCGCCGCGCTGGAAGTCCTGAAATACGACGTCGCCAAGGGCCCCGAAAGGTACCGGGCCTGCGACCATCAGGCGATCCAGTCCGTGCTCATCACCGAATCCAAGAAGAAGTCCGAGATGCAGGGCGAGGCGGACCTCTTCAAGATCCTGGACGTCGAGTCGGGCGCGGAGGCGATGCTCCGCACCTGCGACGAACTCGGCCACAGGGCCTGACCGGCCGAGGGCAGCGGGACAGGGCCATGGATGTCGGATCCTTCGATCTCGAACTGATCGTGATGCAGCTCTTCTCGGGGGTGGCGCTCGGCGCCGTCTTCGTGATGCTGGCGCTCGGCCTGTCGATCATCTTCGGCATGCTCGGGATCGTGAACTTCGCCCATGGCGGCGTCTTCATGGTCGGCGCCTATGCGGGGGTGTTCGTGATGGAGCGCACCGGCAGCTTCTGGGCGGCCCTCTTGGTCGGCCCCCTGATGGTGGGCGGGCTCGGCCTGCTGATCGAGCGCTTCCTGATCCGGCCCCTCGCCGGGCGCTCGCCGGACGACCCGCTGCTCCTCACCTTCGGTCTCGGCTACGTGCTGGTCGAGGGCGTGCGCATCCTGTTCGGCTCGGACGGGCTGCCCTTCGCCACGCCGGAGGCGCTCTCGGGGGTCGCCGATCTCGGCATCGGCTATTTCCCGGTCTACCGCCTCTTCGTGGTCGGCGTGGTCGCGCTGGTGCTCGTCGCCCTCTGGTACGGGCTGGAGCGGACCAAGCTCGGCCTGATCGTGCGCGCCGGGGCGCGCGACCCCGAGATCCTGCAGGTGCTCGGCGTCGACATCCAGCGGCTCTGGCTCTGGGTGTTCGGCCTCGGCATCGCGCTGGCGGCCCTCGGCGGCGTGCTCGCGGCACCGATGCGGTCGGTCAACCCGGAGATGGGCAACCTCGTGCTGGGCGAGGCCTTCGCCGTCACGGTGATCGGCGGGATGGGCTCGCTGATGGGCTCCGTCGTGGCGGGGCTGCTGGTCGGGATCGTGGTCTCGATGACCGCCCTGTTCGTGCCCGAGATGGCGAGCATCGCGATGTTCGCCTTCATGGCGCTGGTGCTGCTGGTCCGGCCGCAGGGCCTGTTCGGCAAGCCCGGCCTCGGCGTCTGAGGGGGCTGTCGTCCGATGCAGGCCCTCGACCAGACCGTCATCAAGGCACCCGTAGCGGAACCCGGGGTGCCGCTGCGCTCGCCGATCGCGACCGACATCCTGTCGCGCTGGCGCGCGCCGCTCTCGATCCTCGCGCTCCTGGTGCTTCCCTTCCTGCTTCCCTCGCAGGCGCTCGCCGTCAACGTGCTGATCTACGGGCTCTACGCCGTGGGCTACAACCTGCTCTACGGCTATACCGGCCTCCTGTCCTTCGGCCACGCCGCCTTCTTCGGCACCGGCGCCTACGTCACCGGCATCGCGATCGGGGCCTATGGCCTGCACCCGCTCGCCGCCATGGCGCTCGCGGTCGTGGCGGCGAGCGGGCTGGCGCTCGCCGTCGGCACGGTCTCGATCCGCTCGCGCGGCATCTACTTCGCCATGGTGACGCTGGCGCTCGCCCAGCTCGTCTATTACGTCGCGCTCCAGGCCTCGTCCTGGACCGGCGGCGAGAACGGGCTTCGCGGCTTCACGGTGTCGAGGGTCGATCTCGGGATCGTCTCCCTCGACATCCTCAACCCCCTCACGAAATACCTCTTCGTGCTGGCCTTCGTGGGCGCCGCCCTGGCGCTGATCTCGCGCATCCTGGCCTCGCCCTTCGGGGCGGTGATCGAGGCGATCCGCGAGAACGAGGTCCGGGCGCGGGCCTGCGGCTTCGACGTGGAGCGCTCGAAGCTCCTCGCCTTCGTGCTCTCCGGGCTGTTCTGCGGGCTCGCCGGGGCGCTCTCGGCGATCCACCTCTCGATCGTGCCCCTCGACAGCCTCGCCTACCACACCTCCGGCACCGCCGTGGTGATGACGCTGGTCGGGGGCGCGGGCACGTTCTTCGGGCCCTTCGTCGGCGCCCTCGTGGTGCTCGTGCTCGAGGACGTGCTGAGCCTGTGGACGCCGCACTGGCAGCTCGCGCTCGGCAGCGTGTTCATCCTGTTCGTGCTGTTCCTGCGCCGCGGCCTCTGGGGCACGGCCCTGGCGCGGTTGGCCGCGCTGCGGGGTCGCGCATGACGCCGATCCTCGAAGTCGAGAATCTCGGCCGCCGCTTCGGCGCCTTCACGGCGCTCGAGGGCGTCAGCGCCGCCTTCGGCGAGGGGCGCATCACCGCCGTCATCGGCCCGAACGGGGCGGGCAAGAGCACGTTCTTCAACCTGCTCTCGGGGGCCCTCAAGCCGACGAGCGGCGCGTTGCGCTTCGCCGGCCGCGACATGAGCCGCGTGCCCCAGGCGCGCTTCGCCCATCTCGGCATCGCCCGCTCCTACCAGATCACCAACGTCTTCCCGCAGCTCACCGCCCATGAGAACGTGCGCACGGCGGCCCAGGCCCGGACGAGCCGCTACGATGTCTGGAGCCGGCGCGACGCCCTCTCCGAACTGGCGGCCCGCGCCGACGACATCCTGGAATGGGTCGGCCTCGCGGGGCGCCGCGACCGGCCGGCCGCCGCGCTGGCGCACGGCGAGCAGCGGGCGCTCGAGATCGGCATCGCGCTGGCGAGCAACCCCAAGCTCCTGCTGCTGGACGAACCCACCGCCGGCATGGGCCCGGAGGAGACCAGGGAGATGGTCGCCCTGCTGCGCCGGCTCGGCGAGAGCCGCACCATCCTGCTGGTCGAGCACAAGATGAAGATGATCCTCGGTTTGTCCGAGCGGATCCTCGTGCTGCATCACGGCCGGCTCATCGCCGACGGCAGCCCGGCCGAGATCCAGGCCGACAAGGAGGTGCGCCGGGTCTATCTCGGCGAGAGCCGCGGGTACGGCCATGCTTGAGATCGACCGCCTCGACGCGTGGTACGGCCCGAGCCACGTCCTCCACGGGCTCTCCCTCGAGGTGCGCCAGGGCGAGATCCTGGCGCTCGTCGGCCGCAACGGCGCCGGCAAGACGACGACCATGAAGGCCGTGATGGGCCTGATCCCGCGGGTCGCCGGCCATGTCCGCTTCCTCGGGGAGGAACTGCTCGGACGCCCGGCCCACGCCCGCTTCTCGCGGGGCCTCGCCTACGTGCCCGAGGACCGGCGCATCGTGCCGGGCCTGACCGTGCGCGAGAACCTGAAGCTCGGCCTGCTGCAGGCGCCCGCCTCCATCAAGGAGAAGTCGGCGATCGCCGAGATCGCCGAGACCTTCCCCCGGCTGGCCGAGCGCCTCGATCAGGTCGCGGTGACGATGTCGGGGGGCGAGCAGCAGATGCTCGCGATCGCCCGCGCCATGATCGCCGGCCCGAAGCTCATCCTGCTCGACGAGCCCTCCGAGGGCATCATGCCGGTGCTCGTCGAGGAGATGGGCCGACTGTTCGTGTCCCTGCGCGCGCGGGGCGTGACGCTGCTCCTCGTCGAGCAGAACGTCGAGTGGGCGCTCAACCTCGCCGACCGCGCCGTGATCATCGACCAGGGCGCGGTCGTGCACGAGAGCTCGGCCGCGGCCCTGCGCGCCGACACCGAGATCCAGGACCGCTACTGCGCGGTCTGACCGGCGCGTCGAAGGAGGGATAGGAAACGATGGAGATCACCGGCGCATACCGTATCGCGGCGCCCCGTGCGGCCGTCTGGGCCGCCCTCAACGATCCGGAGGTGCTCGCCCGCTGCATCCCCGGCTGCAAGGAACTCACGCAAGCCTCCCCCGAGGCGATGGCCGCCAAGGTCGCCCTGAAGGTCGGCCCGGTCTCGGCGACCTTCGCCGGCACCGTGCGCCTCGAGGACATCCGCCCGCCGGAGGGCTATACCCTGGTCGGGCAGGGCAACGGGGGCATGGCGGGCTTCGCCAAGGGCCGCGCCGCCGTGGCGCTCCGGGAGGACGGCGCGGACACCGTGCTGAGCTACGAGGCCAAGGCCGAGATCGGCGGCAAGATCGCCTCGCTGGGGGGGCGCCTGATCCAGGCGACCGCGCGCAAGCTCGCCGACCAGTTCTTCGGCGCCTTCGC
The DNA here is from genome assembly GCF_008806345.1 of Methylobacterium planeticum. Lineage (GTDB taxonomy): Bacteria > Pseudomonadota > Alphaproteobacteria > Rhizobiales > Beijerinckiaceae > Methylobacterium > Methylobacterium planeticum. Next base: position 176,257 of record NZ_VZZJ01000008.1, read on the forward strand.
GGCCGAGCTCGGCGCGCCCACGCCCGAAGCGGCGGCGGCCGCCTCCTGACACCGCCTCACCGCCCTCGAACGACCGCTCGGTCCAAACGCCGGCCCAAGAGGCGGCCCGAGCGCCCGCCCAAGAGGCGGCCCAGACAGGACAGGTATCGAGCATGATCACCGGCATGGATGCCGCCGGGGCGGCGGCGCGCGCGGTCTCATCCGCCCGGGCGGCGGGACCGATCGCCCCGGCGGGCCGCCTCCGACGCGATCACGGATAGCGGACGGGCTTGGGGTCTTCCGGCAGGGGGATGAACTCGGAATCGCCCGGGACGCTGTCGAAGCGGGCCTGGCGCCAATCCTCCTTGGCCTGCTCGATGCGCTCGGGCCGCGAGGAGACGAAGTTCCACCAGAGGTGGCGCGGGCCGTCCATCGGCTCGCCGCCGAGGACCATGAAGCGGGAGGCCTGCGTCGCCCGCACGCTGATGCGGTCGCCGGGCCGGAACACCAGCAGCTGCCCGGGCCCGAACCCGTCCCCGGCGATTTCGATCGCGCCCGCCACCGTGTAGATCGCGCGCTCATCGTAGGTCGGATCGAGGGGCAGGACGGCGCCGGCCTCCAGCGCCACGTCGGCGTAGACCATCGGGCTCGACGTGCGCACGGGGGAGCGCGCCCCGAAGGCCTCCCCGGCGATCAGGCGGACGGTCTTGCCCTCGCCGGTCAGGACCGGCAGCGCGGAGGCCTCGTAATGCTCGAAGGCCGGGGCATTCTCCTCGTCCAGCGCGCTGAGGGCGACCCAGCTCTGGATGCCGAACAGCCTGGAGCCGGTCTGCCGCAGGCCCGCCCCGGTGCGCTCCGAATGCGTGATGCCGCGGCCGGCCGTCATCCAGTTCAGCTCGCCCGGACGGATCGGCAGCTCCGTGCCGAGGCTGTCCCGGTGCATGATCTCGCCGTCGAACAGGTAGGTGACGGTCGAGAGGCCGATATGGGGATGGGGACGCACGTCCATGCCCTGGCCGAGCAGGAACTCGGAGGGGCCCATCTGATCGAAGAAGATGAAGGGGCCGACCATCCGGCACTCGGTCGAGGGCAATGCCCGCCGCACGGCGAACGAGCCGAGGTCGCGCGAGCGCGGGACGATCAGGGTCCGGATGGCGTCGCAGGAGAAGTGGTCTCCCGGGGTTGGGTCTTCCGCGCTGTGCCAGCTCATGGCCTTCGGTCTCCTGCTCGGTCGGATTGAAAACCAGGGTGGCCGCAAGGGCAAACCCGAATTTGCCACGTACGATCGTGGGTTGCGCTTCGGGTCGGTGTCGCCCGGCACGCGGCGCGCTCGATGACGGCACTGTGGGGCTTGCCAGGAATTCGGAAAACAGAAACGATAGAAACTCATTGTTTCCGGAATTTCCCCATGCGTCTCCCCGATTTCGAAGCCTGGGCGATCTTCGCCAAGGTGGTCGAGACAGGCTCCTTTGGCCGGGCCGCGTCCGATCTCGGGATGTCGAAGGGGACCGTCTCGAAGGCGGTCAGCCGCCTGGAAGCCCGCATCGGGGCCCGCCTGTTTCACCGGACCTCGCGCAAACTGTCCCTGACGGCGGCGGGGCAGGCGGCCAAGGACGGCGCCGCGCGTATCCTGTCCGAGGGCGAGGCTGCCGAAGCGGAGGCCACCGCCGGGGCCTCGGAGCCGCGCGGCCCGGTACGGCTCGCCGCGCCGATGTCCTTCGGGGTGATGCACGTCGCCCCGCGCCTGCCGGACTTCCTGCGCCGGTATCCCGCCGTCTCCGTCGACCTTCACCTCAGCGACGCGGTGGTCGACCTGATCGGCGGCGGCTTCGACATCGGCCTGCGGATCGCGGCGCTGCCGGATTCCTCCCTGCGGATGCGCCGGCTCTGCGCCATCCGCCGCTCGGTCGTGGCGACGCCCGCCTACTTGGACGGGCATGGCCGGCCCGAGCACCCGGACGACCTCGCGCACCATGCCTGCCTCGGCTACGCCTACCTTCCGACGCCGGACCGCTGGCGCTTCACCAACGGCAAGGGCGAGGAGGCCGCCATCGTGCCGGCGGGACCGATGCGGGCGAACAACGCTGAGGCACTGGCGCCTGCGCTCCGGGCGGATCTCGGCCTCGCCGTCCAGCCCGACTTCATGGTCTGGGAAGACCTCGAGGCCGGCCTGCTGGAACGGGTCCTGCCCGACTGGTCCCTGCCGCCGATCGCCCTGCACCTCGTGATGCCGCCGGGCGAGCTGCGCCCGGCCCGCGTCACGGCCCTGATCGCCTTCCTGGCGCAGGCCTTGTCCGCCGCGCCCTGGGCCGGCCACCCATCCCCGCGGGGCGACGGCGAGGGCTGAAGCCCGGCCCTTCGCGGAGGCGGCGCCCGACGCGTCGCGGGAAACGGTCCGACCGCTCGGACGGGTGGGGATGGCGCGCTGCTGCCACCACGCTGGCAGCAGCCCCCGTCCAGGAAGGATGCCGGCACCGACCGGCGACGCGGGAGATCCCACCATGCCGACCTTGTTTCACGCCGCCCACTCGCGTTCGACGCGGATCATCCGGCTCCTCGAGGCGCTGGCGACGCCCGACCGGCTCCAGCACGTCTCCGTCCGCTACATGGACGGCGGGGGGAGGGGCCCCGATCCCGCCAACCCGCATCCGGACAAGAAGGTGCCGGCCACCGTCCACGACCACGCGCTGGTGACGGGGGCAGGCGGAGCGAGGGGACGGATGCGTCGGGCGGGCATGCGCGCAGGCTGACACGCGCAGGTTGGCGTGTCGTTGACTTCACAACTCCGCGAAGGGCCGCGGTTCGTGCTGGGATGCCGCAATCGCCATTGGAAACCGCGGCAGGCGAGCAGGCCGCGCCGCCGCTCCAGCCGCAGCGTCGGCTGTGTCCGAAAATCCTGGCAGGACATGGGCGTTCGGATGCGCCTCGCGACCGGACATGCGCCCGGCACGTCGCGAGGAACCGTTCGGGGCCGGAGGCTTGCATCCGACTTGTTCAGCACCGCGCTGGACGCCGGCCCTGCATCGGGTCGTGCCCTCGGGCGATGCCCCTCAGCGACCGGGCTCCGCGGCCAGGAGGCGCAGCCGCATGCCCCAGGGATCGTGCAGGACGAGTGCCGCGCCGGTTACCTCGACCGGCAGGCCGGCTTCGCGGCAGCGGTCGCGCACCTGGGCGGACGTCGTCGGGTGGGTGAGCAGCTCGATTTCGGCGAGGCCGGTCGTGCCGGCGGGCCGCGGGGGCGCGCCCCGGCTGTTCCAGACGTTGGCCGCGAGCTGGTGGTGGTAGCCGCCCGCGCCGAGGAACAGCGCGCCCGGGTAGCGGCATGTCAGGTCGAACCCGAGGAGCCCCGCGTAGAAGCGCTCCGCCGCCTCGAGTTCTCCGACCTGGAGATGCACGTGCCCGACACGACCGCCGGGCGGCATCCCCGCCCAGGGACCCGGCGCGGCCCGCAGGAGCCCGGCTCGGTCGATGGGATCGTTCCGCATCACCAGGGTGCCGCCGTCCGCCCTCGGCCATCGGGCCTCGGCACGGTCGGCGTAGATCTCGATGCCGTTGCCCTCGGGGTCGGTGAGGTAGACCGCCTCGCTGACGAGGTGGTCCGAGGCCCCCGACAGGGCGATGCCGCGCTCCGCCGCGTGCGCGAGCCAGGCGCCGAGATCGCCGCGGGTCGGGAGCAGGAAGGCCGTGTGGAACAAGCCGGCCTCGCGCGGGCTCCAGGGACGCGCCGCCGGATCGTGCCGGAGTTCGAGCAGCACCCTGCCCGCCGCCCCGAGCCGAACGGTACGGGTCTCCCGCGAGAGCACCGCGAGCCCGACCGCGTCCTGGTAGAAGCGCGCGAGACCGTCGAGGTCGCGCGCCACCAGGGTGACGCGGCCGATCCGGTAGGGGGCCGCGTCCAGCAACGATGCCGGAGCATGCGGGGGCGCCTTCCGGGACCGCCCGGCATCAGGGGTGGACGCCGCCGCGTCGAGACCGTCATGGGGCATGGTCGTGCGCTCGCCTCGTCGTTGCTCAGCCGCCATCGCCCGGCGCGGACCGGGTCGTGGCGACGAGTTCGATGTCGACCCCGACGTCGAGGCCGACCCATTGTCCGGACGCCCATGCGCCCTGGCCGACGCCGAACTCCGTCCGGACGAGGCCGGCATGCCCCGTGGCGCGGGCCTGCCCTCCGTCGAGCGATAGATGGAATGGGAGGGTGAGCGGCCGGCTCACGCCCCGGATCGTCAGGGTGCCGACCGCCTCGTAGTCGCCGCGTCCCTTGTCGATGAAGCGGGCTGCCTCGAACCGGGCCTGGCTCGCGCCTCTCACGTCGAACCAGTCCTTCTGCGGCAGGGCCTCGTCCCGCTGGACGTCGCCCGTGCGTGCGCTGCCCAGGTCGATCAGCACCGTGGCGTGGCCGGCTTCCGGCTTGGCGGCATCGAAGTCGACCCGGGCCTCGAAACGCTCGAAGCGTCCGGAGAACGGGGCCCCGACCTGCACGCCCGAGAACCGGATGGCGCTCCTGGCCGGGTCGATCGTCCACTCGGCGGCGGCCAGCGGCAAGGCGAGCCCCTGCAGGGCGGCCACGAGGCAGAGGAGGCGCGCGTTCATCGGGTCGATTCCACAGGTTCGGGCGGCGTCGACGCGCCGCCCCCGGGCAGCATGCGGCGCAGGACGTCGTCGCGCAGGAAGAGGTGGTGGCGGAGCGCCGCCGCGACGTGCAGGCCGAGGAGCGCCGTCAGCAGCCACGCCCCGCAGGCATGCACCAGCTTGAGGACGCCCTCGGCAGCGGCGGCGTCTGGCAGGAGCGGCGCGAGCGGCAGGTGCGGCCAGGGCACGAGCCCGTACAGCACGGTCGGGATGTTGAACGGCGAGAGCGAGACCACGGCCCATCCGGTGAGCGGCAGCCCGACGAGGAGCAGGTAGAGGAGGCCGTGCGCCGCCCCGGCCGCCCGTCGCTCGTGCGCCCGCATCCCGGGCGGGAAGGGCGGCGGCCGCCGGAACAGGCGCCAGGCGAGACGCAGCAGGGTCAGGGCCAGCACCGTGATGCCGACGGACTTGTGCCACTGGTAGAGCTGGAACTGGCGCATCGGCGTCAGCCCCGCATGCGTCATGGTCAGGCCCATGCCGATCAGGACGAGCACGCCGAGCGCGCTCGCCCAATGCAGCAGGATGGCCACGGCGGAGTAGCGCCGCACGGAAACGCCGGTGCCCATGGCCGTCTTCCCGTGTGGCGCTCAGTCCTGGCGCTCGAAGGCGCCGGCGATGATCAGGTGGAGCTCGTCGCCGATCAGCGGCACGTAGGTCTTCACGCCGAACTCGGAACGCTTGAGCGTGCCGGTGGCCTCGAAGCCGACCGTGTACTTCTGGTTCAGCGGGTTGGCGCCCGCGCCGACGAGGGCCACGTCGAGGGTCACCGGCCGGGTGACGCCGTGCAGGGTGAGATCGCCCGTCACCTTGGCCCTGTCCTTGCCGGCCGGCGCGACCTTGGTCGACACGAAGGTCATCTCGGGGAACTTGCCCGCGTCGAGCCATTGGTCGCCCTTCAGCTCGTCGGTGAGCTTGGCGCTCGTGGTGGTGACGGAGGCGACCGGGATCTTCACCGAGAGCTTCGCGGCGGCCGGGTCCTTCGGCTGCAGCTCGAGACTGCCGGACACCTCCGAGAAGCCGCCGGCGTAGTTCGAGAGGCCCATATGCGACACGCGCCACCCGACCTGGGTGTGGCCGGGATCGACCGCGTAGCGGCCGGCCTGGATCTGGGCCGGGTCGCGGGTCGGGGGCGTCTGGGCGAGGGCGGGTGCGCCGAGCGAGAGGGCCAGCGCGAGGGTGGAGGTGAGGAGCGGCTTCAACGGAGTCTCCGGTACGTCGACGAAATCCTGCGCCTCGCGCCGCCTGGGACGGCGGCGGGACGGGTTCGGCCGAGATAGCCCGGTTCCCTGTCGAGTTTGAGCCTGCTATCCGGCACCACATGGTTGCGAGAACGGAAACCTTCGGCGGCAATCTCGACGATGTGCGCGCCTTCTGCGCCGTCGTCGACCTCGGCACCGTCACGGCCGCCGCGGCGAGCCTGCGGGAGACCAAGGGCAGCGTCAGCCGGCGCCTCTCGCGGCTCGAGGCGTCGCTCGGCGCCACGCTGGTGGCCCGCCACCCGCGCGCGGTCTCGCCGACGGCCGAGGGCCTGGCCTTCTACGCCAAGGCGCAGGAGAGCCTCGCCCTCCTCGATGAGGCGGCGGAGACCGCGCGCGACGCGCGCACCGTGCCGGCCGGGCATCTGCGGGTCACGACCTCGGTCGATTTCGGCATCGAGGTGATGCCCGAGATCGTCGCCAGCTTTCGGGCGGCCTACCCGCAGATCACCGTCGACCTGCTCAACACGGATGCGCGGCTCGACCTCGCGGCCAACCGGATCGACCTCGCGCTGCGCCTCGGGGGCGAGGAGGAGACCGGCTACCGGGCCGCCCTGATCCTGAACCTCTGGATCGGGCTCTACGCGGCACCCGCCTATCTCCTCCGGCACGCCGCCCCCGCGACCCTGACGGACCTCGCCGGGCACGATCTGATCCTCTCGCGCGAACGGACCGGCGCAGCGCTCACGCTCAACGACGGACGGGGGCGGACGGAGCCGCTGGCGCTTCATCCCGCCATCCGGGCGAGCGATTTTGCCGCGGTGCTGCGGCTGACCCTGGCCGGAGCCGGCATCGGCTACCTGCCCAGCGTCGTGGCGGCGCGCGCCGTCGAGACGCAGGCGCTGGTGCGGGTGCTCGCACCGTGGGCGACCGCGGGCGGGGCGCTGCGCGCGTTGAGCCTTGCCGGGCGGGAATTGCCGGCCCGCGTGCGCGTCTTCCGCGAGCACGTGCGCACCGAGATGATGAAGCGCTTCGCCATCGAGCCCGATCAGGGCTGAGGTTGCGGACGATCGGTTCGGCCTCTCAGGCGCTCGCGGCCGCACCCGTGCGTCAGGAGGTCTGCGCCCCCCAGACGGTCGCCAGGAACGTCGTGAAGGCTTCGAGGCTCATCGAACGGATGGGCCGCATCCAGGTCGCGTAGGTCGCGATGGTGTCGGGCACGTCGTCGAGCGAGCGGATCACGATGCCGCGCCGCTGCACGTTGCGCACGCAGCTCGCGTAGGTGCTGACGCCGACGCCCGCCGCGACCAGACCGAAGATGCCCTCGCTCGACGAGGCTTCCTGCGCGACGGTCGGGTGGAAGCCGCAGCGATGGCAGATCGCGAAGAAGGCCTCGCGATAGGCGTTCCAGCTGCCCCCCGAGCCCAGGACGAAGGGCTCGTCGGCGAAATCCTTGAGCCTGACGCTGCGTGCGTTCGAGAGCGGGTGCGTGACCGGCAGCAAGGCGACGTAGGGGTCCTGGGCGAAGAGCAGGCTGTCGAAGTGCTCGTTCCGGATGGCGCTCAGCGTGAAGCCGACGTCGATGTGATCGTTCAGGAGGGCCTCGCGCTGCCGTTGAGAGGGAATGTGCGACAGCTCGAGCCGGATCGACGGCCGGAACTCGCTGAAGGCGCGGATGAGTTCCGGCAAGCGCCCGTTGATGGCGAAGTCCATGTAGCCGACCCGCAGGGTGCCGGTGACGCCGGTGGCCGTGCGGCGCGCGAGCGTCACGGCTCGCTCGATATGGTCGAGCCCGATCCGGCACTCGGCGAGGAAGACGCTGCCCGCATCCGTCAGCTCGACGGTCCGGGTGGTGCGGCGGAACAGCTTTGCGCCGATCTCACCCTCCAGCTCGGCCACGAGGCGGCTGAGCCCCGGCTGCGTGGTGTTGAGGCGCTGGGCGGCGCGGCCGAAATGAAGCTCCTCCGCCAGGACGAGGCAACCCGTGACGTGGCGAAGTCCGAAGCGCATTTGATATCGAGATCCGCATCAATCCGAGCAAACTAATCATTTCACAGCCTGGCCGGCCTGCAACATCCTTTCGGTCGATCCCGCCGCGGCGGGCCGAAACGACCGATGCAAGGGACGGGACACATGGCCTTCAACACGGAACTCGATGCGGCGCTCGAGGCGGCCTTCGCGGAAGCCACGGAGCTCTACAGGGCGCGCGGCTTCCAGCGTCGCGTCGGCTTCGGCCGCCGTCCGGCCCTGATCAACGTCGATCTCGCCAATGCCTGGACGCGGCCCGGCAATCCCTTCACCTGCGAGAACATCGACGACCAGATCATTCCCGGCGTGCAAGCCCTGCTCGCTGCCTGCCGCCGCAACGGCCACCCGGTCGTGCACGTGACCACCTGCTACCAGGTCACGGACGTCGACAGCCCGAAGACCGATATGGGGCTGTGGCACCGAAAGATCCCGGTCGAGATCGTGGCCGAGAGCAAGCCGGAGCTCTGGGCGATCGACAGCCGGATCGAGCCCGTCCCGGGCGAGCAGGTCCTGGTCAAGAAGCGCGCGAGCGCCTTCCACGGCACCTATCTGGCCGGCTTCCTGCGCGCCAACAACGTCGACACCATCCTGGTCACGGGCGTGACCGCCTCGGCCTGCGTCCGCACCACCCTCTGCGACGGGCTCGCGGAGGGCTTCCGCACGATCGCGGTCAAGGAGTGCATCGGCGACCGGGTGCCCGGCGCGGTGGCCTGGAACCTCTTCGACATCGATGCGAAGTTCGCTGACGTCGAGCCGCTCGAGCGCTGCATCGGCTATCTCGACGAGGTCGGCCTGCGCAACGCCGCCTGATCCGCGCCAGCCACGTCCCATCCCCGCCGCGCAGGAGTGTAGAGCCATGTCCCATGTCAGGTCGACCGACCGGATCGCACTCACGCGCCGCGTCGCACTTCTCGGCGGGACCGCTGCCCTGCTCGCCGGGCCCCTCGGCCGCCGAGCCCGGGCGGCGGCGGGGACGGTCGTCGTGTCGAACTGGGGCGGCGACTGGAACCAGCGGACCGTGCGCTTCGTCGAGACCCCCCTCGTGGAATCGCAGGGCCTGACGGTGGTGCGCGACCTCGGCATGGAGCCCGAGCGCAAGGCGAAGCTGCTGGCGGAGCGGCGCCTGCGCCGCGGCAGCATCGACGTCATCCATCTGAACGATTCCGACGGGTTCGAGATGATGAAGCAGGACGTTCTCGCCGATCTCGACCGGGCACGCATTCCGAACTACGCGGATGTGATTCCGGCGCTTCGGAAGGACTACTTCGTTCCCTGGCTCTACAGCGGCGTGGTGATCATCTACAACCGTGACAAGATCAAGGATCCGCCGAAATCCTATGAGGAGCTGTGGGACAAGAAGTGGGCCGGCCGCCTCGGCCTGACCAACCAGCTCTACTTCAACTACATGATGATGTCGGGCCTCATCCGGGGCGGCGGCATGACCAATGTCGAGGCGGGCCGCGAGCGGCTCGTGGCCCTGAAGGCGTTGATCCAACCCCGCCTCTACGCCGCCCACCAGCAGCTCGCCGCCGGGCTTGCCACCGGCGAGGTCGACATCGCTCTGAACTACAAGGCCCGCGGCCTGCAATGGATGAACGACGGTACGCCGCTCGCCATCCAGTATCCGCAGGAGGGCGCGATCGCGGTCACCTTCGGGGCCGGCTCGCCGAAACGCGCTCCGAACCCCGAGGCGGCCTATGTCTATCTGAACGCCATGCTGGACCGGAAGGCGATGGCGGAGCTTGCCGCGGCGAGCTTCTACGCGCCCGCCAACGGCGCCGCTGCGCTGAGCCCCGAGCTGCGCGAGACGATCGACTTCTCGCCGACGGAGCGCGAGCGCCTGAACTTCCCCGACTACGCCTACGTGGCCCGGAACACCGCCGAATGGCTCGAGTGGTGGAACAAGACCATGGCGCGATAGCGTCATGGCGACGCTCACGCGATCCGAGATCATCGGGCCGGCCGAGGCGCACCCCGCCCGGATCCGGTCCCCCGCCGGGATCGGCGGCGTCCTGCCTGCCTCGCTCCTCGTCCTGGTGGCCCTGGTGGGCCCCCTGGCGCTGATGTTCCGCTACAGCTTCAACCGGTTCGTTCCGGGCGAGCTGATGGTCGAGGGCCTCACCCTCGCCAACTACGTCAAGTTTCTGCAGGACGCCTTCTACCGCGACGTGCTGCTGACCACCCTCTGGGTCGCGGGGCTCTCGACGCTGATCTGCCTCGTCCTCGGCTTCCCCGTCGCCTACGCGCTGGTGCGGCAGGTCTCGCCGCGCTGGAAGTCGCGCCTGCTCATCCTGGTGATCCTGCCGCTCCTGATGGGCAACGCCGTGCGCACCGCCGCCTGGATGGTCATCCTCGGCGACAAGGGGCTGCTCGCGACCCTGGTGGCCGCGACCGGCCTCGCGCCACCGAAGCTGATGTACACGCCGACCGCCGTGGTGATCGGCCTCGTCTCGGTCACGCTGCCCTTCATGATCGTGACCCTTCAGAGCGTGCTGGAGGGCATCGACCGGACGCTCGAGGATGCCGCCGAGAGCCTGGGCGCCGGCCACCTGACGGTGCTTCGGCGGGTCGTCCTGCCCCTGGCTTTGCCCGGCCTGCTCGCCGGCACCCTGCTGTGCTTCATCCTGTCGATGAACGCCTACGCGACGCCGGTGCTGATCGGGGGGCCGCAATTCCACATGATGGCGCCCGAGGTCTACCAGCAGGTGGCCAAGGCCATGAACTGGCCCTTCGGTGCGGCCCTCGCCTTCGTGCTGATGGCCGTGACGCTCGTCCTGACCACGGCCGCCAACGTCCTCGTACAGCGCCGCTACCGGCGCTGGTCGGAATAAACCGATGTCGAGCACCGCCATCCGTCGCACCTACGGGGCCGTCTCGGCCCTCGTCCTGGCCTTCATCCTGCTGCCCCTCGTGGTGATCGTCTGGGTGTCGTTCTTCGCCAACCGGATCCTCGCCTTCCCGGCGAGCGGCTACACCCTGGACTGGTATGCGCGCGCCCTCGCCACCGATTCCTTCCGGGATGGCTTCGTCACCAGCGTGGAGACCGCCCTGTTCGCCACCGCCGCGAGCCTGCTCATCGGCATACCGGCGAGCCTCGGGCTGGTGCGGGGGCGCTTCCCGGGGCGGGACGCGATCCAGACCCTTCTGCTCGCGCCGATGGTGGTGCCGGGCATCGTCGGCGGCGCGGCGCTGTTCATCGCCTATATCGAGGTGGAGGCGCGCCTCGATCTGCAGATCGCCGGCACCCTCGGGGGGCTCCTCGTCGCGCACACGCTCATCGCCCTGCCCTGGACGATCCGCCTCGTCACCGCCTCGCTCGCCTCCGCCGACCGCGCGATCGAGGAGGCGGCCGCGAGCCTCGGCGCCTCTCCGCTCACCGTGCTGCGGCGGGTGACGCTGCCCGCCATCCGGCCCGGCATCGTGGCCGCCGCCCTGTTCTCCTTCGTGATCTCCTTCATCGACCTCGAGAAATCGATCTTCCTGGTCGGGCCGGGACGCACGACCCTGCAGATCGCCCTCGTGAACTATCTCGAATGGAGCCTCGACGGCACGGTCGCGGCCGTCGCGGCGGTCCAGATCCTGATCGTGGGCGCCGCCCTCCTGATCAGCGACCGCTACGCCCGCCTGTCCCAGGTCTTCTGAACCCACGGAGAACGGATCATGTCGACGGTCGCCCTCCGGTCGCTGGTCAAGCGCTACGGCAACGTCAACGCCGTCGACGACATCACCCTCGATGTCGCCGAGGGCCAGCTCGTCGCGCTCCTCGGGCCGTCCGGCTGCGGCAAGACCACGACCCTGCGGATGATCGGCGGCTTCGTCGAGGCCAGCGCGGGCAGCATCCTGATCGGAGGCACGGACGTCACCCGGCTGCCCCCCGCCCGGCGCAACATCGGCTTCGGCTTCCAGAGCTACGCGCTGTTCCCGCACATGAGCGTGGCGCAGAACGTCGCGTTCGGCCTCGAGATGCGCCGCCTGCCCCGCGCGGAGATCGCGCAGCGCGTCAATCAGGCCCTCGACCGGGTGCGGCTGCGCGCCATGGCGGACCGGCTGCCGAAGCATCTCTCCGGCGGCCAGCAGCAGCGGGTGTCGCTCGCCCGGGCCCTCGTGATCGAGCCCTCGCTGCTCCTCCTCGACGAGCCGCTCTCGAACCTCGACGCGCAGCTGCGCGGCGAGATGAAGCTCGAGATCCGCCAGATCCAGAAGGCGATGGGCATCACCACGATCTTCGTCACCCACGATCAGGACGAGGCGCTCTCGATCGCCGACCGCATCGTCGTGATGCGCTCGGGGCGCATCGAGCAGGACGGGACGCCGGAATCCGTCTTCGCCGCGCCGCGCTCGCGCTTCGTGGCCGAGTTCATGGGCGTGACGAACCTCCTGCCCGGGACCTTCGAGGCCTCCGGCTGCTTCCGGCTCACGAACGGCGCCGCGATCCGCATCTCCGATCAGGCGGGGGCCCCGGAGCGGGAGAGCGTCCTGGCGATCCGCCCGGAGCGGATCCGGATCGCGCGGGCCGGCGCGACGCCGGGGCCCGACGACCTGCCGGCCGAGATCGAGGCGGCGACCTACCGCGGCCTCACCGTCGAGTACCGGCTCCGCACCGGCTCCGGGCTTCACCTGACGGCGCGCCAGCCCACGCCGGCCACCGGCGGCCCGACCATGCTCGAACCGGGAGCCTGCATCCATATCGGCGTGCCGACGGATGCGTGCCTGCTCATTCCCGCCTGACAACGAGGTCACCGCCATGTCAAGCCGACACGAAGATCTGATCGTCATCGACGGGCTGATCGTCTCGGATTTCGGTCCGGAGGTCTTCGCCGACATGCGTCGCGGCGGGATCACCGCCGCCAACTGCACCTGCTCGGTCTGGGAGGATTTCGCGACCACGATGCGGGCCGTGGCGCGCTGGCGGCGATGGTTCCGCGAGCACGCCGACCTGATCGCGCCGATCCACACCGCCGCCGACATCCGCCGGGTGAAGGCGGAGGGGCGCACCGGCATCATCCATGGCTGGCAGAACACCAGCGCCATCGAGGACCGCCTCGAGTACCTGGAGCTGTTCCATGCGCTCGGCCTGCGCATCGTCCAGCTCACCTACAACACGCAGAACCTCGTCGGCTCCGGCTGCTACGAGTCCCACGACGGCGGCCTCTCGGATTTCGGCCGCGAGGTGCTGGCCGAGATGAACCGCCTCGGCATCCTCTGCGACCTGTCGCATGTGGGGTCGAAGACCAGCGAGGACGCGATCCGCGCCTCGACCCGGCGCGTGGCCTACTCGCACTGCCTGCCGGCCGCCCTGAAGGCCCACCCGCGCAACAAGACCGACGCGCAGCTCCGCTTCATCGCCGAGCACGGCGGCTTCGTCGGCGTGACCATGTTCCCCCCCTTCCTGGCCCGGGGGCCGGCCGCGACGATCGAGGATTACGTCGACGCGATCGCCCACGTGATCGCGTGCGTCGGCGAGGAGAATGTCGGCATCGGGACCGACTTCACGCAGGGCTACGGCCGGCCCTTCTTCGACTACATCACCCACGACAAGGGTTACGGCCGCAAGCTGACCGAGTTCGGCGAGATCCTGAACCCCGAGGGGATCCGCACGATCGGCGAGTTCCCCAACCTGACCGCCGCGATGGAGCGCCGCGGCTGGTCGGACCGGCGCATCGAGCGGGTGATGGGCGGCAACTGGCTCGCGCTCCTTGACGACGTCTGGGCCTGAGCGCCATTCCTCCCTCAACGTTGCCGGAAGCGATCGCCATGTCAGGGCATCCGAACACCTACGACGTCATCGTGGCCGGCGTCGGCGGCATGGGCTCGGCCGCCTGCTGGCACCTGGCCCGGCGCGGCGTGCGGGTGCTCGGGCTCGAGCGCTTCGACATCCCCCACGCGATGGGGTCCTCGCACGGCTTCAACCGGATCATCCGGCTCGCCTATTTCGAGGATCCCTCCTACGTGCCGCTGCTGCGGCGCGCCTACGAGAACTGGCGCGAGCTGGAGAGCCGCTTCGGCGAGCAGCTCCTCTTCATCACGGGCTCGGTCGATGCGGGGCCGGCGGGGAGCACCATGGTCGAGGGCTCGCTCGCCGCCTGCCGCACGCACGACCTGGCGCATCGGCACCTCAGCGGAGCCGAGCTGCGGCGCCTCGCGCCGGGCTACGACCTGCCGGATTCGCATCAGGCCGTGCTGCAGCCGGACGGCGGCTTCGTCTCGGCGGAGCGCGCGATCGTGGCGCATGTCGCGATGGCGCAGGAGGCGGGCGCGGAGATCCATGCCCGGGAGCCGGTTCTGGGATGGGAGCCGACCGCCTCGGGCGTGCGCGTGCGGACCGAGCGCGGCACCTACGAGGCGGGACGCCTCGTGATCTCGGCCGGCTCCTGGATGGGTGAATTCGTGCCCGCGCTGCGGCGTGTGGCGGTCCCGGAGCGCCAGGTGCTCGGCTGGTTTCAACCCCGGGAGCCGGCCCTGTTCACGCCCGAGCGCTTCCCCGTGTTCAACATGGAGGTGGATGAGGGCAAGTTCTACGGCTTCCCCGTCTGGCACGTGCCGGGTTTCAAGATCGGCCGCTGGCACCATTTCGGCGAGACGGGAAGCGCCGACACGCTCTCGCGGGATTGCGGACCGCGCGACGAGGAGGCCCTGCGGCCCTGCCTGCGCCGCTACTTCCCCGGCGCGGACGGCCCGACGATGGCGCTGCGCGCCTGCTTCTTCACCAACACGCCCGACGAGCATTTCGTGATCGACACCCTCCCGGACCTCCCGCAGGTCGTCGTCGCCTCGCCCTGCTCGGGTCACGGCTACAAATTCTGCAGCGTCGTCGGCGAGATCCTGGCAGACCTGTCGACCGCCGGGAGCACCCGCTTCGACCTGTCGCTCCACGCGATCCGGCGGTTCGAGCAGCCGGCGGCCCCGGGCGCCTGATCGCGCGAGGCCCGATCGACGGGGGGCAGTCAGCATGGCTAGTCGGTCGCTGAACCTGCCGTTTCCTGCAGGACGGGCGAACAGCGCGAGGCTGAGGTCCACCATGCGCTCCGCACCCCCGGTCCATCCACTGCCCTGAAGCAGGATCCCATGCTGTCCGGATCCAGAGCGGTTCTGACTTTTTTCGCGATGATGCCCATCGCGTCGGGTTCGATCACCACCGCCCGGCCCTCTGGCTCGCGCTCCTGCGCGTCGAGCGGCCGCGAACTGCTCGCGCCAAGCCTGGATGGTGGGTGTCGGGACGAAGAGCCACCCGTGGGGGCGGATCAACTCGGATCTGCGAGGTCGCGCAGATATTTGCGAGCATCGTCGGCGCTTTCGTAAATATGCGGTGCGACGCCGCGAGCCTCCAGAGCCTCACCTAATTTAATGCGCAGGAAGCCGCTGGTCGTGTATCGACTTACTCCAGAATAGAACTCATCCGTTAACCACTTGACCATATCTGAATATGCGTCTATTACATCCGGATAAGCAGTAAAATTATCGTAATTGACGATCGCATGCGCTTTTCGCTTGAGATCAGAGAAACGTTTCACGACAACCGAGCGAATTTGCTCGACATCATTTTGCGTCCTAACAGTATGATGTGACAAATTCACAAAGAAAACGTTCTGCTGTGGATCATACACGAAGCGATCTTCCAGGGGGATGCGCAAGAGATCATCTCGCAGCCTCATCGGCTCAACGTCAAAGATGCGGCTGTCCATGAACGGCAGCGGCTCGCGGATCAGGGGCGTGAAGTCCATGTGCGCGAGAATATCGCGCTCCAGCTCGACGCCGGGCGCGATCTCGATCAGCTTGAGCCCTTGCTCTTCCAACCTGAACACGCAACGTTCGGTGATGTACAGCACCGGTTGTTGGCGCTTTCGGGCGTATGTCCCGCTGAACGTTCGGTGTTCCACCTCGGTCACGAATTTGCGCGCGGTTCCATCCTCCACGATGCGCAATTGCCCGTTCTCGATCGTCGTGCGGAGCTTGCCAGCATTGAAGGTCCCGACGAAGACGACCTCCTTCGCATTCTGACTGATGTTGATGAAACCGCCGGCTCCGGCCAGGCGGTTGCCGAAGCGGCTCACGTTGAGATTGCCCTCGCGGTCCGCCTGCGCCAGGCCCAGGAAGGCCACGTCCAACCCACCACCGTCGTAGAAGTCGAACTGGTAGGGCTGGTCGATCACAGCCTGCGCGTTGATGGCGGCTCCGAAGTCGAGGCCTCCGGCCGGCACGCCTCCGACGACGCCCGGTTCCGCCGTCAGCGTGATGAGATCGATAATTTTCTCCTCCGCCGCGACACTGGCAACACCCTCGGGCATCCCAATGCCGAGATTGACCACGCTGTTGGCCTTCAGCTCCATCGCGGCCCGACGGGCGATGAGCTTGCGCTCGCTCATCGCCATCGGTGCGATCGAGTTCATCGGGGCCTTGATCTCCCCGCTGAAGGCCGGATTGAAGACGGTGGCAAAGGTTTGCTGATGATGCTCGGGCTTTTCGGCGACCACCACGCAGTCGACGAGGATGCCCGGGACCTTGACCTGCCGAGGATTGAGGCTGCCGCTCTCGGCAAGCCGTTCAACTTGCACGATGACGATCCCGTTGGAGTTGCGGACCGCCATGGCAATCGAGAGCGCTTCGAGCGTCAGCGCCTCGCGTTCCATGGAGATGTTGCCCTCGGGATCCGCCGTCGTGCCGCGGATGATGCCCACGGTGATCGGGAAGGTCTTGTAGAAGAGGAGTTCTTCACCGCCGATCTGTAGGAGTTCGACCAGATCTTCCGTGGTCCGAGCGTTGATCTTGCCGCCGCCGAAGCGCGGATCGACGAAGGTTCCGAGGCCGACGCGGGTCAAGTGGCCGGGCCGATGGGCGGCGATGTCGCGGAACAGGTGCGAGATGACGCCTTGAGGCAGGTTATAGGCTTCAACTTGGTTGGCGAGGGCGAGCCGCTGCACCTTCGGGACGAGTCCCCAATGCCCCCCGACCACCCGCTTGAGAAGGCCCTCGTGCCCGAGATGATTGAGTCCCTGATCCTTCCCGTCCCCCTGGCCGGCGGCATAGACGAGGGTGAGGTTCTGCGGCTTGCCGCTGGTCAGGAAGTCCTCTTGGTTCCTCGAGAGGAAGAGGTCTTCCAGCGCCACAGCGATGGCTTCCGGGAAACCGATGCCAACAAACCCGCCGGTCGCAACGGTATCGCCGTCGCGGATCAACCGGACAGCTTCCGTGGCCGTCACGATCTTGCCCCGCTCGGGCGAGCGCAGCGAGGACAGCAGTGGATGAGGGGCGTGGTTCGGCATGAGGGTCACCCTTGCGACGTGCTACGCGGCGGGATCGGATGTCGGAGCCGCGCCAATCTGCTCAATGCCTTCCGTCTGACGGTGGTTCAGGAGCACCACACGCTGCAGCTTTCAGACGAGGCCGGTCGCGTAGTAGACGGCGATGACGACGAACACGGCCACGGTCTTGATGCAGGTGATGACGAAGATGTTGCCGTAGGATTGCTTGTGGGTGAGCCCGGTGACCGCCAGTACGGTGATGACAGCCCCATTGTGCGGCAGCGTGTCCATGCCGCCGCTCGCCATTGAGGCGACCCGGTGCAGAACTTGGAGCGGAATGCCCGCCGCGTTCGCGGCCGCGATGAACTGCTCGGACATGGCAGCGAGCGCGATGCTCATGCCACCCGATGCGGAGCCCGTGATGCCCGCGAGCACGGACACCGTGATGGCCTCGTTGACGAGCGGGTTGGGAATGGTCCGCAGGGCATCACGAATCACCAGAAATCCCGGCAATGCAGCGATCACCGCACCGAACCCGTACTCTGCGGCCGTGTTCATGGACGCCAGCAGAGAGCCGGCGACGGCGGCCTTCGTTCCTTCGGCGAACCGCTCCTTGACCGGGCGGAAGGCGAACAGCAGCACCGAGAGGATGCCGAGCAGCAGCGCGCCTTCGACGGCCCAAATCGCAGCCACGGCCGAGACGTCGGTCACCAGCGGCTTTGGCAGGCCCGCCAGGGTGGTCGCGTTCGTCGTGCCGTACGCGCTCACGATCAACGGGGCCAGCAGCTTGTTCGCCACGCCCACGATGACGAGCGGCAGAATGGCGATGCCGGGATGGGCAAGCTCGCGGTCTGCGACGAGCTCGGGCTCATTCAGGTGCCCCTCGCCATAGCCCTCGCCCGCCGTCGCGGCACGCCGGCGGCACCATTCCAGGTACGTCATGCCGACAATGAGGATGAAGGTCGCGCCGATCATGCCGAGCACCGGCGCCGCCCACGTATCGGTCTTGAAGAAGGTAGTCGGGATGATGTTCTGGATCTGGGGTGTTCCAGGTAGTGAATCCATCGTGAACGTGAACGCTCCCAACGCGATGGTGGCCGGGATCAGACGCTTTGGAATATCACCTTGCCGAAACATTTCGGCTGCGAAGGGATAGATCGCGAACACTGCCACAAAGAGCGAAACACCGCCATAGGTAAGCACCGCTCCCACCAGAACGATGGCCAGCATGGCCCGCTCGCGTCCAACGAGCCGAATTACGGCCTTGACGATGGACTTCGAGAAACCGGACAACTCGATTACTTTGCCGAAGACGGCACCCAGGAGAAAGACCGGGAAGTACAACTTCACGAAGCCGACCATTTTCTCCATGAACAGGCTGGTGAAGACAGGAGGGACAGCGGTCGGATCGGTGAACAGCACGGCCAGCATGGCCGCGATTGGAGCGAAGAGGATGACGCTGAACCCGCGATAGGCGACGTACATCAGCAGTACCAACGCAGCGATGGCGATCAGGAAACTCATGTATCCTCCCGACAGATCGCTCTCCTGAAGTGCGAGGGCTCGCAACTCGGCGTCCGTTCGTTTTGTCCTGGACCGCACTTACTTTCGTTTCAAGGCTTAAACCTCTCGTTCGGGTACAATTCTTCTACTTTGATACTGGCAATGACCTGGCCGGCATTTTGGCCCGGGCCGCCTCCGAAGCTAATGCATGGCTGCAGCCATGGGTGTCGATGCCGGGGACGTCGCCCGAGAAAGCCCAGTGCCAGCCAGGCGTCCTACCCGCCCGGTGCGCCGTCTCTGATAGCGCGTCCGGCGTGGTTCGAGTCGCGGCCCGTCTTGGTGATGTCTCGGCCGAACGAGGTGGCGGCCTGAGACGATGAGGCTCAGATAACAATTCGGGCTCGGCGTCTTCTGCGATCGCCGGCTCCTCGATCGACTTATCCCCATCACAGTGCATAGTTCTCGTTTGCGGGTGAGTCCGGTGATTGCAGATGGGACAAGCTCTCGGAAACGCGGGTGCAGCGCCGAGCGCGGCAGGTCTGCCGGATGCCCCGGTTGTCCGTAAACCCGGCTCCGTCAAAGGCGGCGCTAAGCCGGCACTGATGCTCGGCGCACTCGGTGTCGTCTACGGCGACATAGGCACGAGCCCGCTCTACGCGTTCAAGGAAGGCGTGAAAGCGGCGATCGCCAGCGGCGCACCGATCTCGGCAGCAGCGATCGGCGGTGTCTCCTTGATCTTATGGGCGCTGATCCTCATCGTCTCCCTGAAATATGCCGTGTTGATCCTGCGCGCCGACAACAAGGGTGAAGGCGGCATCGTCGCTATGCTCGCCCTACTTGGCGCGCGGAACGCGGAAGCTGGATCGTGGCGCGCTCTACTCCTTGTGGTCGGCTTGATCGGTGCGGCGCTGCTCTTCGGCGACGGAGCGATCACCCCGGCGATCTCGGTGCTGTCGGCCATCGAAGGGCTCAAGGTCGACGCGCCGGTGCTCACGCCCTTCGTCGTCCCGATCACCATCACCATTCTGGTCGGCTTGTTTCTGGTTCAACGGCGCGGTGTCGCGGTGATCGGACGGGTCTTCGGACCCGTGATGCTCGTCTGGTTCGTGGTCATAGCCCTGCTCGGTATTCCGAGCATCGTGCGAAGCCCCGAGATCCTCCTGGCCTTCAATCCCTGGAGAGCGATCGATTTCCTGGTTCAGGCCGGCTGGGGTGTCGCCTTTGCGATGCTGGGCGCCGCCTTCCTTGCGGTCACCGGCGGCGAGGCTATGTACGCCGACCTCGGCCATTTCGGAGCGACCCCTATCAGGGTCTCTTGGTTCGGCTTCGTGCTGCCGGCCCTGGTGATCCATTACTGTGGGCAGGGCGCGCTGCTGCTCGCCGAGCCGGACGCCATCGAGAACCCGTTCTATCGGCTCGCGCCCGATTGGGCGCACTACCCTCTGATCGGGCTCGCCACGGTCGCGACGATCATCGCCTCGCAGGCGATCATCTCAGGCGCGTTCTCGCTGACCCAACAATCGATCCAACTTGGCTTCATGCCGGCGATGCGCGTCGTTCACACAGATCACGAGGAGCGCGGACAGATCTACGTGCCGGTCGTCAACTGGGCGCTCGCCATCGCCACGCTGATGGCCGTGGTGCTATTCGGGTCCTCGGACGCCCTGGCCGGCGCCTACGGCATTGCCGTCTCGGGGTTGATGGCGATCACGACGCTGATGGCCGCGCTGATCGCCCTGAAGTGGGGGTACAACCCGCTCGCCGTCTTCGCCGTCAACGGCTTCTTCCTCGTCATCGACCTCGTTTTCTTGGCGGCCAACAGCGCCAAGCTATTCGAGGGAGGGTGGTTCCCGCTGCTTCTCGCCTTCGCAATCGCCTTCCTGATGCTGACTTGGATGAAGGGCAACCGCGCGCTGGAGGGGGTTCGTGAAAGCCTGCGCCAGTCCGAGAAAACGTTTCTCGCCCGCCTCTCCTCGCACCCACCCGTGACCTTGCCCGGAACCGCCGCCTTTCTCACGGTGGCAACCGAAGGGATCCCGACGGCACTCGGCCGCCTGGTCGAGCGCAGCCACTGCTTGCACGAGCGCATCCTGCTGATCACCGTGACCTACGAGGAGGTGCCGGTCATCCCGGCGAGCGAGCGAGCGCAGGTGACCCTCGTGGCTCAGGGCATCCGCAAGGCGATCTCGAAATTCACGCCGGGCATGGAGCGCGTCGTGCTGCGCTACGGCTTCATGCAGACGGCTTCGATTCCCGAGGGGCTGCAATGCGCGGTCACCAGCAGATTGCTGCCGCCGGAATACGTTGAGGACATGACCTTCTTCGTTGGCCATGAGGTAATCCTGCCAGCAGCCAAAAACTCAGCCTTCCGGAACTGGCGAGGCAGCCTCTTCGCCTTCATGAAGCGCAACGCCGAGAGTACCGGGGCATTCTTCTGCATTCCCGCCCGACAGGTGGTCGAAGTTGGCACCGAGATTGAGATTTGATTACGCGCGCGCGGCGGCATCCTCAATCAGCGAGGGTTCGCATCGTCACGGCTCCATCTCCGCAAGGCCTCCAAGATCCTCGTGCTGCCCTGGTTCGGAGGTGCGCGCGAAATCCGAGTTTAGAGCGGCCTCGCTTGGGTTCGGCCGGTCTGCTCGCGGCGACCGCCCGCGCAACCGCGAGTGCTGGATGACGGGCGCCAAGGTCATCCCGCTGTTGCATCATCTCTCGGATGCGCCACTCCTGGGCGGCGATGGTCTCGGCACACGCACTGAGTTCCGCTTCGAGCTGGCGCAGGCGGCGGATGTCGGCCCGGTTCGCTTGCCCGACGAGAGGCGAACCATGTGCCACGTCTAACCCCCGTCGGCTATATCCGATTTGGTATAGCGGGATCGACGCGAAAGTCTGCTCTTGGCCAGAAGGGGGTCAGGCTTCCCGCTTCGATCGAGGCGCTTGGGCCGGCTTGTCCGTAAGCCGGGCGAGGAAAGG
>NZ_VZZJ01000080.1 GCF_008806345.1 Methylobacterium planeticum
AGGAGACGACGCCGAGCACCTTCTGGACGTCGGTGTAGGGGGCGTTGGAGACGTAGACCAGGTCGCGGTTGCGCATGCGGAAGGCCTGGGTCAGGAACAGGCTGTTGGGGTCGCGCATGTTGATGCGGTAGACGACCGGCACCAGGGGGGTGTTGAGCAGGGGCGAGCCGGGGCTGAGGCGGCGGGCCACGCTGGCGGGCTCGTAGCGGAACACGAAGGTTCCGGCCGGGTCGGCCTGGAAGTCGGACAGGCCGCGGGCCTTGGCCAGCGCCTGGGCCAGGGTGATGCCCTCGGCCTGGAACGGGATCTCGGTGGCGTTGCCGAGCGCGCCGACCGCCAGGAAGGTCTGGGGGTCGCGCACCAGGGTGAGCACGTCGGCGGGGCGCAGGTAGATGTTCTCGCGCGGGTTGGAGACCACGGTGGTGAGCGGCACGGTGGCGGTGGTGGCCCCGCGCGAGAGGCGCACGAAGGTCTCGGAGACGGGGGCGCGCACGCCGCCGGCGGAGGCGACGACGTCGAGCAGGCGGTCGCCGCGGCCCGAGAGCGGCACGCGGGCGCCGTTGGTGACCTCGCCCGTGACGGTGACGGCCTGGGAGATCGGCTTGGTGACGGAGACCAGGACCTGGGGCTGGATCGCCTTGCCGGCGAGCTCGGACTCGATCAGGGCCTGGACGTCCTGGGGCCGGCGGCCGGCGACCTGGATGCGGCCCGCATAGGGCACCGAGATGGCGCCGTCGCGCGAGACCACCTGCTCGGGGATCAGCGCCGACTTGGAGCCGGCCGAGAAGCGGTCGGCCACGAGGGGCCCGGAGAACAGGCCGCCCGAGCCGGCCTCCCAGACCGAGACGGCCACGAAGTCGCCGACGCCGATGACGGGTTCGAGGGCGGGGCGGTGGTCGCCGAAGGAGGCCAGCAGGCTGTCGAGGGGGCGGGTGCGCAGGGCCTCGACCACGGCCGGCGAGAGGTCGACGAGCTCGTAGCGGGCAAACACCCCGTCCTTCG
>NZ_VZZJ01000009.1 GCF_008806345.1 Methylobacterium planeticum
GCCCGGTAGCTCGTCAGGCTCATAACCTGAAGGTCACAGGTTCAAATCCTGTCCCCGCAACCAAACACGAAGGCAGCAACGCTCAACCCCGCCGGGCTCCAGCTCGGCGGGGTTCGGCATGTCCGGAATCAGGCCTCAGCGTGCGCAAGCTTCGCATCATCGGCATCGGCGCCGGCAATCCCGAGCACCTCACGCTTCAGGCCGTCCGGGCCCTCGAGCAGGTCGAGGCCGTGTTCGTCCTCGACAAGGGAGAGGTCAAGGCAGACCTCCTGCGCCTGCGCCGGGAGATCTGCGAGCGCTTCATCACCCGTCCGTTCCACTTCGTCGAGGCGCAGGATCCCGAACGCGACCGGAACCCGCAAGACTACGCCGCCGCCGTCGAGGCCTGGCACACGGCGCGCGCGATCCTCTACGAGACACTGATCGACCGGGAACTCGGGGAGGGTGGCTGCGGTGCCATCCTGGTCTGGGGCGACCCGGCGCTCTACGACAGCACGCTGCGCATCGTCGATCGCATCGTCGCCCGCGGCCGTCTCGCCCTCGATTACGACGTGATCCCGGGCATCAGCAGCGTGCAGGCCCTGGCCGCGAGCCATCGCATCGCCCTGAACCGGATCGGCGGTCCGGTCCATATCACGACGGGACGCGCCATCGCGGACGGCTTGCCGCCGGATGCCGAGAGTATTGTGGTGATGCTCGACGGCGATCCGCGCTTCGACCATCTCGACCCTGAACTGACCATCTACTGGGGTGCCTATCTCGGCACACCGAACGAGATCGTTCTGTCCGGGCGCCTCGGCAGCATCGCGAGCGAGATCCGGCATGTCCGCGCCGAGGCCCGCAGCCGCCACGGCTGGATCATGGATACCTATCTGCTCCGGAAGCCGGACGGCCGCTGAATCGCGCCGGCGCGGCCATTCGGCCACGGACAGGCTCTGCCCTTGCGCGCTAGAGGCGTCCGCATGCCGGTGCTTCGTCCCTACCAGCGCGCAAGCCTCGACGCGCTCACTGATTCCTGGAAGCGGGGAGGGCGGAACGGCCTCATCGTGCTGCCGACGGGCGCCGGCAAGGCGCTCGTCATCGCCGCCCTCGTGCGCGAGACGCTGGCCCGTCACCCGGACCACCGCGTGGTCTTCGTCACCCACACCCGCGAACTCATCGACCAGAACCACTCCGAGCTCCTGGCCTACTGGCCCGACGCTCCGGCGGGATTGTACTCGGCCGGTCTCGGCCGGCGGGAGGCCGGGGCCCAGATCCTGTTCTGCGGCATTCAATCCGGTTCGCGGACGGCCGCAGCTTCTCGGATCTCCGGCGTCTCCACGACCCTGCGGCCTGATGCAGGGCAGGGGGCTCGGAGCCCCCTCGCCCCTCAGGGCACCTGGCTGTCCGGCCGGAAGAAGAGCCCGGCCTTGAGGCTGTCCCCGATGCGGTGCGCCCGCTCGATCATCGTGCCGGCGACGGCGGGCTCGAAGACCGCGTGAGCCGTGTCCTCGAACAGGCCTAGCCAGCGCGCGAAATGCGCGGGCTCGAGCCCGCCGAGGGCCTGATGCTTGCCGAAGGGATTGCCCTTGTACCGGCCGGATTTCAGCAGCACCGACGACCAGAAATCCTGGATCACCGCGAGATGGCGCGGCCAGTCGGAATCCGGAATGGCGCGGGCGAAGACCGGGCCGATCATATCGTCCTGGCGCACCTTCGCGTAGAAGGCGGCCAGGAACGCCGCGAGGCTCGTCTCGGTCAGGGTCGCGTCGGGCATCGCGGTCCGGGTCCTGATCTCCCATTCACGCGAAAGCTCCTATCAGGTCGGGGAGGGGCATTGCACGTGCAGCCCGGGGGCAGGGCACCGACGTCCCCTCACCCCAATGGCGCGCGAGCGGGTGGACGGCCCCAGCTGAGGGCGACTCCCAATTCGCGCGACCGGCGCCGTCCCGATCCGATCCGATCCGAAGCCAGAGCACGCCCTCATTCACCCCCTTCGACATCTTCTGGTTCCATAATATATCTTATGCGAATGGAATTGCCGAGGTTCGGGAGTGGTTCTCCCCGCCCCAGGCTGTCAGCGAACCGAGACCTTCACCTCCGACTCGAAGCCCGTGCCGTCCGGGTTGATGACGAAGATCCGGTAGGTGTCGATCCCCTCGAAGCCCTCCTCCGCCTCATAGACCATCTTCAGACCCGGAACCCGCTTGGTGTTGCAAGCCACGAGCGGCGAGCCGGCGCCGTAGCGCGGAAAGGAATCGGCTGCGGCGAAGTCGACCCTGCCATGCTTCGGTGCGGCGAGCACCCGAACCACGGTCGGTCCCTGCGTGCTGCAATCGGGAAAGAGCGAGGCGAAGAATCCGATCATGCGGGCTTCGCCTTTCGGAACGACGCGCGTCATCGGGAAAACCGGCGGGACGGGTTCGGGGGCGGGAGCCGCGGCGGGGGCTGCCGTGCCCTCGGCGGTTCCGGCAGGCGCGGGTCCACACAGGAGCAGCGTCGAGGTCAGGGTCAGAATCGTCAGGCGCATGGATCATCCTGCCGAAGGCGTCACGCCTTGATACCCGAGATTGCAGACCTGGTGGCGAGCCGCGTTCCTCGGGGCAGGGCGGCTCGATCCCCGGCCGGTCCGCTCACTCGCCGATGCGGCTGCCTTCGCCCCTCCGCCGCCATTCGGGCGCAGGGTGGCGCCCCTCGGCAGGCGCCTTATCATCCCCCCTGCCCTTCACAGGCTGAAATCGGGCGAAGCGGAGCGCGAGCGTCGGCAGAATCAGGAGATTGAGGAATGTCGAGGTCACGAGTCCGCCGAGAATCACGATGGCCATGGGGCCCTCGATCTCGCGTCCGGGCTCGCCGGCGCCGAGCGCCAGCGGCAGAAGGCCGAGGCCCGTGACGAGGGAGGTCATCAGGATCGGCACGAGGCGGTCGGCCGCGCCCTCGATGGCGCTGTCCGCGATCCAGGCCCGCCCCTCGACGCTCACGAGATGCTCGTAATGCGAGACCATCATGATGGTGTTGCGCAGGCTGATGCCGAACAGGGTCACGAAGCCGACGATGGAGCCGAGCGACAGCACCGCACCGGTCGCGAAGACAGCGAATACCCCGCCGACGAAGGCGAAGGGGAGATTGACGAGCACCAGCAGGAGGTTGCGCAGGGAGCCCGTGACCACCGCGAGCAGCAGCACGATGCCGAGCCCGGCCAATGCCGAGTAGGTGAGGAGATCGCGGCGCGCCCGCCCCTGCGCCTCCGCCGAGCCCGAGAAGGACACGTAGACGCCCTGCGGCAGACGCACCTCGCGGGCGATCTTGCGCTTGGCGGCGGCGACGAACGAGTCGATGTCCCGTCCGACGACGTTGGCGGTCACCGCCTGGACGCGCTGAGCCCCCTGGTGCTGGACCTGATAGCGGCCCGAGGTCTCGTAGATGTCCGCGACCTGCGAGAGGTGGATATAGGTGCCGCTCGGGGTGCGCAGGGGCAGGTCCCCCACCGCGGTCAGCCGCGCCCGCATTCCGGCATCCAGGATGACGATGACGTTGAAGACGGCGTTTCCCTCGTAGGATTGGCCGACGATGTCGCCCTGATAGGCGGTCCGCACGGATTCCAGCACCTCGATGGCGTCGAGCCCCCAGTGGCGCAGGTCGTTGGGGCGGAGCCCCACGTTGATCTGCGGCAGGCCTGCGGGCGAGGCCTGCTGGATGTCGCTCGCGCCGCGCACCTCCGCGAGCTCCTTGGCGACCTCCCGGGCGGCGGCCTCGATCCGGTCGAGATCATTGCCGATCAGGTTGATCACCACCGGGGCGGTGAAGCCCGAGACCGTCTCCTCGATGCGCTCGGTGAGGAAGGTCTTGAGCGAGAAGGCGGCGCCGGGAAATCCCGCCATCAGGCCGCGGATCCGCGTCTCGACGGCCTTCTGGCCGGCACCGTCGAGGTCGAGCTCGAGGTCGATGTGGATCTCGCTGTAATGCGTGCCGGCCGTGTCCTGCCCCGCCTCGGCCCGCCCGATCTGGGAGGCCACCGAGCGGATGCCGGGGATGCGCAGCAGCTCGTCCGTGATCCGGGCGCCGAGGCGCTGCGATTCCTGCAGCGAGGTGCCGGGTGCCGCGGCCATGTGGAGGATCAGGTGGCCCTCCTTGAGGTCGGGCAGGAAGGTGCCGCCGAAAAACGGTGCGATCCCCGCCCCCATCAGCGTCAGCACGATGCCGGCCGTGATGACCGTGCGGGGGTGGCGGTTGATCCGGCCCAGCAGCCGGACGTAGACGCCCCGCGACCATCGCATCACGGGCGGGTCCCGGATCTCGCCCTCGCGCCGGCCGGTGAGCAGCAGCATGGCGAGGGCCGGCGTGACGGTGAGCGCCACGCCGAGGGACGCGACGACGGCGAGGATGTAGGCGAGGCTCAACGGCCCGAACAGGCGGCCGGCGACGCCCGAGAGGGCGAGCACCGGCAGGAACACGAGGAGCACCGCGAAGGTCGCGTAGGCCACCGCCGTACGGACCTCGAGGATCGCGTCGAGGACCACCCTCCCCTCCGGCAGCGGCCGGCTCAGGCGGCGGTTCTCGCGCAGGCGGCGCACCACGTTCTCGACGCCGATCACCGCGTCGTCCACGACCTCGCCGATGGCGATCGCGAGGCCGCCTAGCGTCATGGTGTTGAGGCTCTCGCCGAGCGCCTGCAGCGCCAGCACCGCCGTGATCAGCGAGAGCGGGATGGCGACGGCGCTGATGACGCAGGTGCGCCAGTCGTACAGGAAGGCGAACAGCACCACGATGACGAGGATGCCGCCGAGCGCCAGGGCCTGCAGGACATTGCCGTTGGCTACCCGGATGAAGTTCTCGGGCCGGAACAGGTCGGGGCGCAGGACCACGCCCTCGCGCTCCAGAGCCGGCCGCAGGTCCTCGAGGGCGGCCTCGACGCGAGCCGTGACCTCGCGGGTGTTCGCCCCGTACTGCGCACCGACCATCAGCAGCACCCCGGGCTTGCCGTCGACGAGGGCGGCGCTGATCGGGGGCTCGGGTGCCGCCACGACATTCGCGACGTCGCCCAGCACCACGCTCGCCCCGCCCTCGTTGATCAGGACCGTGCGGGCGACCTCGGCGGGCGTGAGCGCCTGCCCCTCGGTCTGCAGGACGATGCGCTGGTTGGCGGTGTCGACGAAGCCCGCGCCCCGCACGCCGGTGGCCTTGCGCGCCGCCGCGAGCACGTCGTTGATCGCGACCCGGAAGCGGATCAGATCGCTCGGACGCACCTGCACCTGCAGCGAGCGGATGCCCCCGCCATAGACCGAGACCTGCGCGATGCCAGGCACCGCGAGGAGACGCAGCCTCACGGTCCAGTCGGCGAGGGTGCGCAGGTCGAGGCTGGAGCGCGTCTCCGACGTCAGCCCGACGAGCAGCACCGTGCTGGTCGAGGAGGTCAGCGCCGTCATGGCGGGCGGCATCACGCCCTGGGGCAGGCGGCCGGCCAGGGCCGTCAGGCGCTCGGTGACGAGCTGGCGCACGCGGTAGATATCGTTGCCGGTGCCGAACACCGCCGTGATGACCGACAATCCCTGGATCGAGGACGAGCGCAGCGACTCGATGCCCGGCAGACCGTTCACCGCGACCTCGATCGGCTGCGTCACCAGTACCTCGACCTGCTCCGGGTTGAGGCCGGGCGCCTCGGTCTGGATCACCACCGAGGGCGGCGCGAATTCGGGGAAGACGTCGTACTTGGCGTCGCCGAGGGTCATCAGCCCGAAGGCGAGCACCGCGAAGGCCAAGGCCAGCACGACGCCGCGGAAGCGGACCGCGAAGGCGACGAGGGCCGCCTGCGGCCCGGACGGGGATGTCGTCACGTCAATCGTCGTCCGCGCCGCCGGAGACCTGAAGCAGGCTCTTCATCTCCTCGGACAGGAGCGCCTGCGCACCCTTCAGGACGATCTCGGTCTCGCCGGGGAGATCCCCGACCACGTAGGCGTCGTCGGACATCGGCGTGTTCGCCTTGAGGGGATGGCGCACGAAGGCGTTCTCCGACAGGCCGCGATAGACCCAGGTCCCGCCCTGCCAGTGCACCACCGCATCCTCCGGCACGAGGATGCCCGTCACGGCGCGATCGGCCGGGAGAAAGGCCAGGGTGCTCATGCCCGGCATCAGGCCGCTGTCGCCGGCCACGATGTAGAAGAAGCTCTGTCCCTGGATGCGCGGGTCGGTGCGGGTCGCGGGCGAGACGAAGCGCAGGACGACGCGGCTCGATTGCGGCGGCACCTCCGCGAAGGCGACGCCGGGGCCGCCCTTGAGGGTCTCGCCCGGCGGCAGCGTGACCTGCATCAGGAACTCCGTCCGCTCGATCAGGCGACCGATGACGGGCGAGCGCTCGACGATCGCCTTGCCGATCACCGGACCCCATTCCTGCTGCGCCGTCGCCGCGAGGGTGCGCAGCTGGGAATCCGCCGCCATCAGCGCCGCCTGATCGGTCTGGTAGGTCCCCTCCGTCGTCTCGACCTGCACGGTGGTGGCGTATTGGCCGAGATTCTTCGCGCGTAGGGAGGCGCTGCGCGAGACCTCGGCCCGGGCCTGGGCCGTCTGGAGCTGCGCCCTGGCGCTGGCGTAGGAATTCGTCAGCTCGGTCACCCGGGCGAGATCGAGGACGCTGCCATAGGCCTGCAGTTCCTCCCGGTGGACCTTCGCCTCGACGCGCGCCGTCTCGAGCCCGAGGCGTGCCCGCTCCTCGGGCTTCAGGCGGACCACCGTGCGGCCATCCTCGACCGCGGTGCGCGCGGCGGGCAGGTGGGGGCGCTCGGCCGGCGCGGGGTTCACGCGCTCGCGCCAAGCCGAGAGCAGGGGCATCGCGCGCGTATGCAGCCCCGCGAGATACGGCGCGCCGGCCTCCGTGACGGCGAGAACACCCAGGGCCGCGGCGGCGAGGATGAGCAGGACGATGAGGATGGGGCGCCGCCGCTGAAACAAGACCGCCTCCCCTCCCCGCATGCAGCCGGCCGGCATTCCCGCTCGGCTTCGCATTTTGCCATTTTTGCCCGGAAATCGGTGCCGAATCTACCCAGTCCGGGACTTATTCCGCGTCCCTCCCCGCCGCTATGGCGGTGCGTCCGATCCGACCATCGGCATGTCGACGTGGAACCGAGCCCCCTGCCCCGCCCGCGGGACGGTCAGGCTGCCGCCGAGCTGGCGGGTCAGGTTCGCGATCACCCGCATGCCGAGGCTGCGCGAGGCTCTGGTGATATCGAACTCGGAGGGCAGGCCGATCCCGTCATCAGCGACGTCGAGGACGAGGCGCTCGCCCGCGTGCTCGGCGCGGATCCGGATCTCGCCGCCGGCCTGCGGATAGGCGTACTTGATGGCGTTGGTGACGAGTTCGTTGACGAGAAGGCCCAAGGGCACGGCCTGATCGGCCGTGACCTGCACCGGATCCGCCTTGCAGAGGAGCCGGTGATGCGGCGCGCCGCTCTGCAGATTCGCCGTCAGGGTCTCGAGGAAGAGCGCGAGATCGATCACCCCAGGCTCCGCGTGGCGCCAGAGCTGGTCGTGGACGCCGGCGATGGCCTCCACGCGGCTCCGCGCGTCGATCAGGGCATTGCGCACGTCCTCGCTCTCCGAGGCCTTGGCCTGGAGCGCGAGCAGGCTCGCCACGATGGTCAGGCTGTTCTTCACCCGGTGGCTCATCTCCCGGGCGAACAGGTCCTGGCGCACGAGTGCCGCCCTCAGCAGCCCCTCGGTGCGCAGGCGCTCGATCGCGCCGCCGAGCAGGTTGGCGAAGCCCTGCATGAAGGCGATGTCCGCCTCCTCGAACATGCCCTCACGCGTGTCGTCCACCTCCAGCACCCCGAAGGCGCCGTCGCGGTTCTCGATCAGCACGTTGATGGCACGGCGGATCCCGTGCTCGGCCATGAGCTGGGGCGTGCGGAAGCGGGTCTCGTTCTCGAGATGGTTCGAGATCACGGGGCGGCCCGTCTTCAGGGCGAAACCCGCCGGCGAGGCGAGATCCGCCCCGATGCGGGCCTTGCCGATGACATCCGGCCCCCAGCCGATGCCGGCCCGCACGAGGAGGCTGTCCTCTCCGCGCCGGTACTCGAGTGCCTTGCAGAACTCGGCGCTCATGCCCTCTGCGCAGAGTTCCGTGGCCCGCTGCAGCAACCGGTCGATCTCGTCGCCGCGCAGGGCCTCGACCCCGAACTCGGAGAGGATGGCCTGCTGGCGCAGGCGCGTCGTCAGATCGGCGGGGCCGCTCTCGTTCATGGGTCGGGCTTGTCTCGATGCGGCCACGGGGCACGGCCGCCCGAAGCGTGTAGCGATCCGAGCGGCAGGATGAGGGCAGCGCGGCGATTCCGGATCCGCCGTGCCGTCCGGATCGGCCCCGCAGCACCCGCCCCAGGGACCTCGACGAAGACGAACCGCGACAAAGCGAGCGATTCATCCGAAGCGAGGATGTCGCGCCGATCAATCCCGTGCGCAGCGTCACGTAGCAAGGCGATAAACCGGATTAAAATGAGCCCGCTTTACTCGTAACTCAGCGCACGCCGCGCAGGTCATCTTCGATTTATATTCCGTCTGGTGAAAGCAGAGCGAGGCTCTGCGGCGAATCATCATTCCATGAGAAAGGAATAATCGATGAGACTCTTCGTTGCGGCGACTCTCATGACCACCCTCGCGGGCATGCCGCTCGCCGCGCAGGCGGGCGGCAACGGCGGCGACCGGCAGGCCGCGGGCGGCGGGTTCATGAGTTCCTACATCAGCGACCCCTACCACGATCCGCGCTCGTCCTTCTCGCAGCTCCGCGGCACCGGCCAGATCCTGGGACAGCCGATGGTGTCGGAAGGCGCGGGCTTGCGCGCGTCGCCGCGCATGATCGTCGAGCCGCACTGGGCCGTCGGCAGCTCCGCGCCACGGGGCCGCTGACCGTTTAATCCTAGGCCGTCCCGCTGGAAATTCGAGCCCGCGCCGTCGCGACCGGGCGAGGCCGACGTCGTCTTTGCGGTGCACAGGGCGCCCGGTCGGGCACCGACCAGTCCATCACCATCATCGTTGCGGGAGCAACCGAGCGGGACAGACCGCCCGGGCCCGGCGCGCGCCGCCGGCCACGCTTCCGCACGCCGCAGACCTTCGTCACGACATGAGGATCGACGTGGACAACATCATCCAGGGCATCTCGAACTTCCGCGGAAACGTCTTCCCGGGTCAACAGGACATGTACCGGCGGCTCGTCCGGGATGGCCAGCAGCCGAAGGCGCTGATCATCGCCTGCGCGGATTCCCGCGTCTCGCCGGAGCACATCACCCAGATGGGCCCCGGCGAGCTCTTCGTCTGCCGCAACGCCGGCAACATCGTTCCTCCCTTCGCCCAGCAGAACGGCGGCGTCTCCTCGGCCATCGAGTACGCGGTCGTCGCCCTCGGCGTGCGGGACGTCGTCGTCTGCGGCCATTCCGATTGCGGCGCGATGAAGGGGCTGATGCACCCCGAGGCCCTGGAGAACATGCCCAACGTCGCGGCCTGGCTGCGCCACAGCCACGCGGCGAACCAGATCGTCTGCGAGGCCTATCCGGAGGGCATGGATCCCAAGGACCGCCACCGGGCGCTGGCCCTCGAGAACGTGGTGGTGCAGCTCAACCACCTGCGCACCCACCCGAGCGTCGCGGCGGGCCTCGCCAAGGGCCAGTTGCGCCTGCACGGCTGGTTCTTCGAGCTCGAGACTGGGAACCTCCTGGCCTATTGCGGCACCCGGAGCCGCTTCGTGCCCTTCGCGGAGGCCGATGGCGAGATGCCGGTCGCCCAGGCCCCCGCCGTGCGGGTCGCGGCCCCCGAGATCGCGGGCTCGTTCCCGGCCGCCGCCGAGTGAGCGCGGGCATGCGCCGATTCCCCGCCCTCCCCCTGCCGGCATCCCTGGCCCCGTCCCTCGCGCGCGATCTGCCCGCCTCCTTCGTGGTCTTCCTCGTGGCGCTGCCCCTCTGCATGGGCATCGCCATCGCGTCCGGCGTGCCGCCGGAGCGCGGCCTGATCACCGGCATCATCGGCGGCATCGTGGTGGGGATGCTGGCCGGCTCGCCGCTGCAGGTGAGCGGCCCGGCCGCGGGCCTCGCGGTCATCGTGTTCGAGTTCGTGCGGACGCACGGGCTCGGCATGCTCGGCCCCGTCCTCGTGCTCGCGGGTGTCTTCCAGCTCGCCGCCGGGGCGCTGCGGGTCGGGGGATGGTTCCGGGCGATCTCGCCCGCGGTGGTTCACGGCATGCTGGCCGGCATCGGCGTCCTGATCGTGCTGGCGCAGATCCATGTCCTGGCCGACGGGGCGCCGCAGGCGGGTGGCTTCGACAACCTCGTGGCGATCCCGGCAGCCTTCTTC
This sequence comes from Methylobacterium planeticum, assembly GCF_008806345.1. Lineage (GTDB taxonomy): Bacteria > Pseudomonadota > Alphaproteobacteria > Rhizobiales > Beijerinckiaceae > Methylobacterium > Methylobacterium planeticum. The sequence continues at coordinate 10,309 of NZ_VZZJ01000009.1, forward strand.
AACTTCGTGTCGGGGTCGGGCGATCGGACCGGGGCGATCGTGGTCGGCCTCGTCACGATCGCGGCGATGATCGGCTGGGAGCGGTTCCGGCCGGCGCGCCTGCGCCTCGTGCCCGGCGCCCTGATCGGTGTGCTCGCCGGCACGATCCTGGCCGTGGCCGGGGGATTGGGCGTCAAGCGGGTCGAAGTCCCGGAGGCGATCCTGTCGAGCCTGTCCCTGCCGGGGGCTGCGGAATGGGCGCGGCTCAGCGAACCGGCCATGATCGTGATGGCGCTGAGCCTTGCGGTCATCGCCAGCGCCGAGAGCCTGCTCTCGGCCTCCGCGGTCGACCGGATGCACGATGGCCCGCGCACGCAGTACAATCGCGAGCTCGGGGCGCAGGGCATCGGCAACGTGCTCTGCGGCCTCGCGGGCGGCCTGCCCATGACCGGCGTCATCGTGCGCTCCTCCGCCAACGTCCAGGCGGGCGCCATGACGCGGGCCTCGGCGGTGATGCACGGCACCTGGATCCTGGTCTTCCTCCTCGTGCTGCCCTGGGTGCTCGTGGTGGTGCCGACGGCTTCGCTCGCCGGCATCCTGGTGGTGACGGGCTGGCGCCTGGCGAGCCCCGCCCATGCGCGGCATCTCTTGGCGCGGTACGGCCTCGTCACGGCGGCGATCTGGCTCGCGACCCTGGTGATGGTGGTGGTGACCGACCTCCTCACCGGCGTGCTGGTCGGCCTCGGCCTGAGCCTGCTCCAGGCGCTTCCGGCGCTCCGCAAGGGCCCGCTCCGGATCGAGCGCGACGCAGCGCCCGCGGCCGGCGTGCCGGAGCTCCGGCTGGCGGGCTCGGCCACCTTCCTGCAGCTGCCCCACCTCAACGAGGCGCTGGAGGAGGCCTCGCAGGGGAAGGCGGTCCGCCTCGGCGTCGACCGGCTCCACCACGTCGACCATACCTGCCTCGAGATGATCGCGGATTGGGCGGCGCGCCGGAGGGCGTCCGGCACGCGGGTCGAGGTCGTGGGCGGATCGGGGCGGCTGCGCGAGACCCTGGCCGCGGCCATCAAGCCGGCGAGCCCTGCCCCGGCGCACTGACGTCGGCCGGGCGGACCTGGGAGCCGGTGCCGTCACGAGCGGCACCAGCCCTCGTTATGGCTGAACCGCAAGGCCTCAGATCGACGCCCCGGCCTCGATCGAGAACAGGGACGGGACGCCGGGCGCCGCCTCACCGCTTTCGACGGGGGCGAACCGGATCTGGGGATCGGCCGTCAGCAGGCGCACGAAATCGCCGGAGGCCGCCAGGGCGAGGTCCGCGGCCTTCGTGCGCGACTCGATCCGCGCGAGGGTGTTCATGGCCGGTCCGAGCACCGTGAACTCGGCCCGAAGCCCATCGTCGAAGACGCCGACGAGGACTTCGCCCGCATGCAGCGCCACCATCACCCGCAGGACGGGCAGGCGCGATCCGCGCCTCTCCCGGTTCAGGTCGGCGAGCCGGTCGTGGATCGTGCCGGCGCAGGCGAGGGCGGCCCGGGCCTGCCCGGCCGGGGTGCCGACCACGAACTGCGCCAGCACCCCGTCGCCGACGTACTTGTCGACGATGCCGCCATGGCCGGTCACCGCCGCGTGGACGAGGGCCCGCACGTCGAGGAGCGCGCGCACCACCTCCTCCTGCGGCCGCTCACGGGTGAGGGCGGAGAAGCCGCGAATGTCGACGGCCATGAGGCAGGCATGGCGGTGGCGCACCGCGCCGATGCCGCCCTCCCGGGCCAGATCCACCGCGACGCTGCCGGGGACGAACCGGGCGAGGAGGGTCCGCTCGTGCTCCAGCCTCAGGGCCGCCGTGACGGCGCTGCGCAGCCGCCGCACCCCGTCGATCACGACGAGGCTCGCTGCCGCGAAGGTGAGCAGGCCCGGCACCTGATCGGACAGGGTGATCTGCGGGCCGAGGAAGCCCTCCGGATGCACGAGGCCGATGAGGATCGCCCCGCCCCAGGCGACGGTCACGACCCCGGCAAACAGCATCGTATGGAGCACCCGCATGCGCAGGCCCGTCTGGAGCAGCAGCAGGAAGGCTGGAAGCTGGCTCACCGCATCCGAGGCGTCGTCCACGGCCCCTGCCCCCGCCAGCATGTGCTCGACGATGACGTAGACGGCGAGTCCCGCATTGAGCCCGGTCTCGCCCCAGGCGAGGGCCACCGAGCGCCGCCCGGGCTCGCGCTCGGCCAGGGCGACGGAGACCACCCCCGCGGCGTAGCTCGCGAGGATGAACCAGTGGCTGAGCGCGTGGAGCGATCCGTCGTAGACCTGCGCCGTCATGAACAGGACGAGGACGATGACGACCTGGAGCGCGACCATGCGGCCGCTGGAGGTCGCCTGGAGCAGGCGCAACGCCGCAGGCTCGCCGCCGGCCTCCTCGCGCGGCGGCGCCGCGCCCTCCCGCTCCCCGAGGACCTGGCGCCCCCTCACCCGACGCGGCTCAGGCGGCGTGCGGCGCCGAAGCGATTGAGGAAGCGCGGCTCCTTCTCGGGCGCGATCCGGATCGCGAGGTGGAGCGCGCCGCCCTCCTCCATGCGCCGGTCGAGCACCTCGGCATTCTCGTAGAGCCAGTTCAGGGAAGCCCCGTCCTCCGGCGGCAGGATGACCGCGAAGGTCGACCGGCTGCGGGCGATGCGCGCCTCGATCCGGCTGATGAGGGCGGCGAGCCCCTCCCCCGTCAGCGCCGAGACCAGGACCGGTGCGGCGCTGTCCCGGTCGTTGCGGTCGGCCTCGCGCCCCATGGCGCTGAGGTTCAGGAGCCGGGTGCGCTCGTCCGCGTCGAGGAGGTCGGCCTTGTTCCAGACCTCGATGATCCGGTCGGCGCTCGTCTCGATGCCGAGCTCGTCGAGGACCTGGCCCACATCCTCGGCCTGGGCCTCGGTATCGACGTGGGAGACGTCGCGCACGTGCAGCAGGATATCGGCCTCGATCACGTCCTCGAGCGTCGCCCGGAAGGCGGCGATCAGGGGCGTCGGCAGTTCGGAGATGAAGCCGACCGTGTCCGACAGGATCACGGTCTCGCCGTGGGGCAGCTTGGTGGCGCGTGCCGTCGGGTCGAGGGTGGCGAACAGCATGTCCTGCGCCATCACCTCGGCCTTGGTGAGGGCGTTGAACAGGGTCGACTTGCCGGCATTGGTGTAGCCGACGAGCGCCACGATCGGGTACGGCACGCGCGCGCGGCTCTGCCGGTGGAGGCCGCGGGTGCGGGTCACGGAGTCGAGATCACGCTCGATCCGGGTCATGCGCTCCTGGATCATGCGCCGGTCCGCCTCGATCTGGGTCTCGCCCGGGCCGCCGAGGAAGCCGAAGCCGCCGCGCTGGCGCTCCAGGTGGGTCCAGGACCGGACGAGGCGGCTGCGCTGATAGGCGAGATGCGCGTGCTCGACCTGAAGCCGGCCCTCGCGCGTCGAGGCGCGGCGCCCGAAGATCTCGAGGATCAGGCCGGTGCGGTCGATGACCTTGGCGCCCCACGCCTTCTCGAGATTGCGCTGCTGGACCGGAGAGAGGGCGCAATCCATCACCACGAGGCCGATCTCGTCGGCCTTGATCAGACCGGCGAGCTCCTCGACGCGCCCCTTGCCGAGATAGGTCGAGGGGCGGATCTTGGCCAAGCTCAGGGCTGAGGCTTCGACCACGTCGAGGTCGATCGCCGCGGCGAGGCCGACCGCCTCGTCGAGGCGGGCCGGGCTGGAGCGCGGCGTCTGGCGGTCGGCCGCCCCGGACGCCTGGGCCGCGGCGGCGCGGGTCAGGTAGGGGCCGACGACGAGGGTCCGGGTCGCGGCCGCGATCTCCCCCTCGGGGGCGGCCATCGCCTGGAGCCGGGCTTCGCCCGGGGTGAGAGTCTCGCTCATGAAGCCGTGCCGCCCGTGTCCTGCATCGTCAGGACAATGGGTCTTCGTCGGCAACAGACAAGGGCGCAGGCCCCTGCCGGCCGTGGAATTCCCCCGCGAGGGCGTTAAGGGAATCAGGCCTTGTCGGGCGCGGTCTCGTCCGGCTCGAAGAGCTGGACCGGATGGCCGGGCATGATCGTCGAGATCGCGTGCTTGTAGACGAGCTGGGAGTGCCCGTCCCGGCGCAAAAGCACGCAGAAATTGTCGAACCAAGTCACGACACCCTGCAGCTTGACCCCATTGACGAGGAAGATCGTCAGCGGAATCTTGTTCTTGCGGACATGGTTGAGAAACGTGTCCTGCAGGTTCTGTGCGCGCTCGCCCGCCATTCTTCTTATCCTTATGTTGTCCTGGCGCCCGCCCCGGAGAGGCGACATCCGACCGCTCGGTCCTCGATTGCCCCGCGCCACCGCTTGCGCCGGGACGGGAAGCCCGGAACCTCGGCCGGACATATTACAGGTTCAATTCGCGTCCCGATGCAAGAGGGACGCGCCGTCCGGCCGGGATTACCCCAGCCGATGCGGCCGTATCAGGGGCCGATGCCGAGGGACTTCAGCTTGCGGTGCAGCGCCGAGCGCTCCATGCCGATGAATTCGGCCGTGCGCGAGATGTTGCCCGAGAAGCGCGCGATCTGCGCGACGAGGTACTCCCGCTCGAAGATCTCCCGGGCTTCGCGCAGGGCCAGGCTCATCAGCTTCTCGCCGCCCGCCCCGTTCGGGGTGGTGGGCACCAGCGCCCCGATCTCGGAGGGCAGCATCTCGGAGGTGACCTCCTGCTCCGGGTCGGTGTGGGTCAGGATCATCAGCCGCTCGACGTTGTTGCGGAGCTGGCGGACGTTGCCGGGCCAGTCGTGCGATTGCAGCACGGCCATCGCATCCTCGGCGATGCGCCGGCGCGGCAAGCCGGTGGCGGCCGAGATCTGGTCCATGAAGAACGAGATCAGCTCCGGCACGTCCTCGCGCCGCTCGGAGAGGGAGGGCACGCGGATCGGCACCACCGAGAGGCGGTGGAACAGGTCCTCCCGGAAGCGCCCGCCCGCGATCTCCTCGGCGAGGTCGCGCGAGGAGGAGGAGATGATGCGCACGTCCACGTGGACGCGGGTGGTGCCCCCGACCCTCTGGAAGTTCTGATCGACCAGAACCCGCAGGATGCGGTTCTGGGTCTCGCGCGGCATGTCCGCGACCTCGTCGATGTAGAGGGAGCCGCCATGCGCCTCCTCCAGCGCGCCGACGCGGCGGACCCGCCCCTCCCCCGCCTCGACCCCGAAGAGCTCGGCTTCCATGTTCTCCGGCGTGATCGTCGCCGCGTTGATGACCACGAAGGGGCCGTTGGCCCGTCCCGAGGCGCCGTGCAGCGTGCGCGCGGAGAGCTCCTTGCCGGAGCCCGGCGCCCCCGAGATCATGACCCGGGCATTGGTGGGCGCCACGCGCTCCACCGTCTGGCGCAGCTGGTTGACGGCGACGGATCCGCCCACGAGGCGGCTCGCCTGCCCCGAGCGCGCCTTGAGGTCCTTGACCTCGCGCTTCAGACGCGACGCCTCGAGCGCCCTCTCGGCCACCAGGATCAGGCGGTCGGCCTTGAAGGGCTTCTCGATGAAGTCGTAGGCCCCCGCCTTGATGGCCGAGACCGCGGTCTCGATGTTGCCGTGGCCCGAGATCATCACGACCGGCAGGTCGGGATGGCCCGCCTTGACGAGGTCGAGCACCTGCAGCCCGTCGAGGCGCGAGCCCTGCAGCCAGATGTCGAGGAAGACGAGGTGGGGGCGGCGCGCCTCGATCGCCGCCAGCGCGTCGTCGGAGCTGCCCGCCGTGCGGGTGCGGTGGCCCTCGTCGTCGAGGATGCCGGCCACGAGGTCGCGGATGTCGGCCTCGTCGTCGACGATCAGGATATCGGCGCTCATTGCAGCATCTCCGCGATCTGGGGGCCCGTCCGCGCGGTGCCCTTCTCTTCGTGTCCGCCAGGGCGTCCACCCGGGGTCTGGTCCGCCGGCCCGTCGCCGGCCAGCACGCGCGGCACCCGCATCCGCACGCGCCCGCCGCGACCGGCCGGGTTGTCGTTCAGCTCGATCCCGCCGCCATGCTCCTCGAGCACCTTGCTGACGATGGCGAGGCCGAGCCCGGTGCCGCCCTCGCGGGTCGTCATATAGGGCTCGAGCAGGCGCTGGCGCCCTTCGGCCGGGAATCCCTTCCCGTTATCGGTGACCTCGATGACCGCGAAGGCCTCCTCGAGGCTCAGGGACAGCTCGACGCGACCCTTGCCGAGCTCCGCCTCCGGCACCGCGGCGACCGCCTCGACGGCATTCTTGAGGATGTTCGTCAGAACCTGCGACAGGAGGCGGATGTCGAAGGCGGCGGTGACCCGCTCGCCGCCCTCCACGCCCCTGGCCGAGAAGGCGAAATCGAGGTCGGGATGCGCCACCCGCATCATGAAGAGGTTCTGCTTGGCGATCTCGGTCAGGTCGTGCTCGGCGATGGCGGGCTTGGGCATGCGGGCGAAGGAGGAGAACTCGTCCACCATGCGCTTGATCTCGTCGACCTGGCGCACGATCGTCGCAGTGCACTGGTCGAACACGTCGCGGTCGGTGGTGATGACCTTGCCGTACTTGCGCCGGATGCGCTCGGCCGAGAGCTGGATCGGGGTCAGCGGGTTCTTGATCTCGTGGGCGATGCGGCGCGCCACGTCGGCCCAGGCCGAGGTGCGCTGGGCCGAGACGAGGTCGGTGATGTCGTCGAGGGTGACGACGAATCCGCGGGCGGCGCCCTGCGTCTGCTCGCTCGTGACCCGCACCGTCACCGTGCGCTCGCGCCCGTCACGGGTGAGCTGGATCTGCTGCTGCAGCGCCCGCTGGCGTCCCTCGGCCTCGGGGAAGAGCGGCGCCAGCTCGGGGACCGTTTGGGTCAGCGGCATGCCGATGAGATCCTCCCCCGTGAGGCCCAGCATGCGCTCGGCCCCCGGATTGGCGATGGTGACGAGGCCGCCCGCATCGACGCCGATGACCCCCGGCGAGACGCCGGACAGCACGGCCTCGGTGAAGCGGCGGCGGCGGTCGATCAGGTCGCTCGCGGCCGTCAGCCCCGCGTGCTGGCGGCGGAGCTCCTGCGTCATCTTGTTGAAGCTCTCGCCGAGATGCGCGAGGTCCCCGTCGGCCTTCCGGGCGGGCACCTGCGCGTAGAAATTGCCCGAGGCGACCTGATCGGCCGCGTTGATGAGGCGCCGGATCGGGGCGACGAAGCGGTTGGCGAAGTTCAGCCCGAACCAGACCGCCGACAGGAGCGCGATGAGGGCGATCAGCACGAAGACCGACGCGAAGGTGACCTGGATCGAGCGCTTCAGGGAATCGTAGGTCAGGTACTCGGCGGCGGCCGCGCGCGAGACGCCGGGGAACTCGATGGCGAGCTGGCTGACCTCCCGCTGCACGAGGAGCACCGCGTCGTCGTAGGCCGGCATGCGCAGGAGGGCGGCGAAGACCCGGCCCTCCGTCGGCAGCAGGCAGATGGGGTCGTTCGATTTCGCCGCATCCTCGAACGCCGCGGCCGAGGGCAGGCGCGTCTGCTTCAGGATATCGATCTTGGCGCGCGCCACCACGTCGGTCGGCCCCCGCATGATCTGGGCGACGGGCAGCCCGAGATTCGTCGCGCGGGTGGTGAGGAAGTTCTCGAACCATTCACGGTTCACATCGAAGTTCGGGCGCGCGCGGGTGAGATCGTCGTTGAGGATGCGGATCTCGCGGGCGAGGCTCTGGCACTGGTTCTCCTGGTAGGCATCCGCCACCTCGACGGATTTCAGCACCACGTCGCGGACCCGGTCCGTGAAGCCGAGGGAGAGGCCGCGGTCGATCGTCACCGAGGCCACCACGGCGAGCAGGATGGTGGGCAGGATCGCGATCAGGCTGAACAGGCCGACGATGCGGGTGTGCAGCCGCGCCACCGCAGCATTGGCCCGGCGCGCGTGCAGGAAGACCCGCGCCTCCCAGGCGATCACCACCACGAGGCTGAGAACGAGGAAGACGTTGATGGCGAGCAGCGTCACGCCGATCGTCGGCGTCGGCGTGACGCGGATCACGCCGGCCAGGATCAGGAAGGTGGCGATCGCCGAGACCAGCGCCGTGGCGACGACGGCGGCCCCGATCCAGCCGGGGCCGCGCGGGCCGGGCTTCATCGCCTCGGCGACGCCCCCCTCCGACGCGAACGGATCGGGCCCGCCGCCGGATTCGGCGGAGGGAGCGTCGGCAGCGCCGGCGCCTTCCGGAGAGCCGCCCGATTTCCTGGAACGTCGCAGAAACGGCATCCCTGATGCAGGGCCACAACAGTGTGGCGAAATTAATACGAATCGGGCTGGAGCGGCGGAATCTACAACCGCAAATCGTCAGCTCGGATACGGTCAAGCTCCGGATCGATTGCGTGAATCGGCCCTGTGCTGGCGGCTCCTACTCCACCGTCGTGCGCTTGAACAGGCTCGCCGTGCGACGGCGTCGGCTTGCGCCTCGATCCCGCGGTCCGGGGCGCGTCGACCCGAGGGGAAGGCCGGAACGGGCGCCCCCCGATCCTCGGTTCGCGAATCGGCAGGCCCGGCGCGATCGAGGCCGTCGACCGGAGCGCCGTTCAGAGATCCGTCGTCACGCTCAGGCCGTCATAGGCCGGGGTCACGTGCGGGGGCAGCTTGCGGGCGAGCGTCGCGTAGTCGAGGTCGGTGTGGAGGTTCGTCAGGATGGCGCGCTGCGGTGCGACCTCTTCGATCAGCGCGAGGGCGTCCGAGACGGAGTAATGGGTCGGGTGCGGCGTCTCGCGCAGGGCGTCGATGATCAGGAGATCGAGGCCGCGCAACGCCGACTTGCTCGCCTCCGGCATCAGGCTGACATCGGGCGCGTAGGCGGTCGGACCGAAGCGGAAGCCGAGGGCGGCCTCGTTGCCGTGCTCCATGCCGAAGGGCCGCGCCGTCAGCGTGCCGCCCGGCCCCTCGATCGCGACCGGTTCGCCCTCCACGAGGTCGTGCATGTCGAGGATCGGCGGGTAGGCGCTCCCCGGCGGCGTCACGAAGCAGTAGCCGAAGCGCGTCTCGAGGAGCGTCCGGGTGAGCGCGTCGGCAAAGACCGGGATGCGCCGCCGCATGTGGATCACCAGGGGGCGGACATCGTCGATGCCGTGGGTGTGGTCCGCATGCGCGTGGGTGAACAGCACGGCATCGAGGCGGCTGACGCCCGCATCGATGAGCTGCTCGCGCAGGTCCGGCGAGGTGTCGACGAGGAGCGTGGTCGCGCCCTCCCCGTCCCGGCGCTCGGCGAGGATCGAGCAGCGGCGCCGGCGGTTGCGCGGCTCGTTCGGGTCGCAGGCGCCCCAGCCGTAGGCGACGCGGGGCACGCCGCCGGATGAGCCGCAACCGAGAATATGCAGGGTCAGCGTCGCCATCCGGACCTCCCGCCCGGTTGGTACCTGAGCGCACCCCGTCCTGTCATGCCCCCATTCCCGCCACAGGCCCCCCGCCCGCCTTGGCGAAGAGGCGGTGGAAGTTCGCGCTCGTCAGGGCGGCGAAATCCCCGAAGGGCAGCCCGAGCGTGGCGGCGAGCGCGCGGGCCGTATCCGCCGTGTAGGCCGGTTCGTTGGTGCGCCCGCGATGCGGCTCGGGCGCGAGGAACGGCGCGTCGGTCTCGACCAGGATCCGGTCGTGGGGCACGGCGCGCGCGATCTCGCGCAGGTCGTGCGAGCGGCGGAAGGTGACGATGCCGGAGAACGAGACCGACAGCCCAAGCTCGACGCCGATTTCGGCCAGGCGCCGGCCCGACGAGAAGCAGTGCAGCACGGCCTTGAAGGCGCCGCGCCCCATCTCGTCGGTGAGCACCGCCTCCATGTGGGCATCGGCGTCGCGGGCATGGATCACCAGCGGCAGGCCGGTCATGCGCGCCGCCGCGATATGGGCGCGCAGCACCCGCTCCTGCACGGCCTCGGGAGCCGCGTCGTCGTAGTGATAGTCGAGGCCCGCCTCGCCGATGCCGATGCAGCGCGGATGGTCGGTGAGAGCGGCGATGGCCTCGGCCGGTATCTCCGGCTCCTCGGCGGCGCCGTGCGGGTGGGTGCCCACGGTGTACCAGACTTCGGGATGCGCCTCCGCGATGGCCCGGTAGGTGTCGGCCTTCGCGACGCGGGTCGAGATCGTGAGCATCCGGGTTACCCCCGCATCCCTGGCGCGCGCGATGACGCCCGGCAGGTCGGCGGCGAAATCCGGGAAGTCGAGATGGCAGTGGCTGTCGATCAGCATGGAATTCAGGGGAGCAGGGGTGGGATCGTCCTCACCCGGCATGGGTGCGGACACGCGGCCGGGTGGAGGACGGATGCGGCGTGGGACGCGGCTCGGATGAGCCCCGGCGGCCTCCCCCCGCGAAGGGGAGAGGACGGGGCCGCCCTCACGCCGCCTCCGGCTCGATGAAGCGCGGGAAGATCGGCGCCGGAGCCGGAAGGGCGGTGCCGGGCATGAGGCGATGCGCCTCGCCGACATGATCGAGGCTCCGCGCCTCCGGCGAGACGGCGAGGAGGTCGAGGAGCGCCGCGCCCGCCGTCGGCACGAAGGGCTGGACCAGGATGCCGACCGCCCGCAGGGTCTCGATCGTCACGTACAGGACGGTGTTCATCCGCTCCGGGTCGGTCTTGCGCAGGCGCCAGGGCTCCTCGCCCGCGAAGTAGCGGTTGGCGCTGCTCACCACCGCCCAGATCTCGGCGAGCGCCGTGTGCAGCGCCAGATCGTCGATCGCCGCCCGCGCCTTGCCGGGCAGCGCGTCGGCGGCGGACAGCAGGGCGCGGTCGGCGTCCGTGAGCGGACCAGGTGCCGGCACCGCGCCGTCGCAATTCTTGGCGATCATCGAGAGCGAGCGCTGCGCGAGGTTGCCGAGGTCGTTGGCGAGGTCCGCGTTGATGCGCCCGATGATGGCCTCGTGGCTGTAATTGCCGTCGCCGCCGAAGGGCACCTCGCGCAGCACGAAGTAGCGGAGCTGATCGACGCCGTAGGTCGTGATCAGGTCCATCGGGTCGACCACGTTGCCGAGCGACTTCGACATCTTCTCGCCCTTGGAGAGCAGGAAGCCGTGGCCGAAGACCCGGCGGGGGAGCGGCAGCCCCGCCGACATCAGGAAGGCCGGCCAGTAGACGGCGTGGAAGCGCACGATGTCCTTGCCGATGACGTGGAGGTCCACCGGCCAGTGATGCCAGCGCGGGTCGCCAGCGTCGGGAAAGCCGCAGACGGTGAGGTAGTTCGTCAGGGCATCGACCCAGACATACATCACGTGGCCGGGGGCATCCGGCACCGGCACGCCCCAATCGAAGGTCGTGCGGCTGACGGACAGATCCTTGAGCCCCGAGCGCACGAAGCTCGCGACCTCGTTGCGGCGGGTCTCCGGGCCGATGAAGTCGGGCTCGGCCTCGTAGAGCGCGAGCAGCTTCTCGCCGTAGGCGGAGAGCCGGAAGAGGTAGTTCTCCTCCTCGGTCCACTCGACCGGGGTCTGGGTCATCTTCGCGCGGCGCGTCCCGTCCGGCCCGATCTCGGTCTCGTCCTCGCCGTACCAGGCCTCGTCGCGCACCGAGTACCAGCCGATATATTTCGACAGGTAGATGTCGCCGTTGTCGCGCATGCGTTGCCAGATCGCCTGCGCGGCGGCGAAATGGTCAGGCTCGGTGGTGCGGATGAAGCGGTCGTGGCTGCAGTTCAGCGCCTCCGCCATGAGACGGAACTTCTGGGACATCTCGTCGACCAGTGCCCGCGGCGTCGTGCCGAGCCGCGCCGCCGTCTGCTGGATCTTGAGGCCGTGCTCGTCGGTGCCCGTGGTGAAGAGCACGTCGTAGCCGTCGAGGCGCTTGAACCGGGCGATGGCATCGGTCGCGATCACCTCGTAGGCATGCCCGATATGGGGGGCACCGTTCGGGTAGGAGATCGCGGTGGTGAGGCTGTATCTGCCCTTTGCCGGGTTTTGGGCCGTCACGTCAGAGGTTCCCCGGATACGCGGATCGTGGGCTCCCGTGATCCCGGCAGGGCAGGATCACAGGATCAGAGGGTTTCGCAAGCCCTGGAGCGTTCCTGAGCCGGCCGGCTCGGGCCCGCACGCGGATGCCGCTTCCCACCAACGCCCCGCCGCCCAGACCGAGGCGGCGCTAGGCAGCCCGCACGGCGCCCGCGAGGTCCCCGAACAGGGACAGGACGAGGGGCCGGCGGTCGAGGTTGTAGGTCGCGGTCTCCCGGGCGGCGCGGGCGATCTTGTCACACACCTCGACCAGGGCCGCAAGGCGAGCGGGGGGCTCGCTCCGGCGTCGGTCGATCTCGGCCGAGACGAAGCGGAACACCGTGTCGAGGCTCGCCTCGAACAGGGCATCGGCGTCCCGCGCCGCGAGCATGTCGGCGAGGGTCAGGATCCGGCGCCAATCCGGGTGCTCGAGCCGGGCGAGCAGCGTCTCGACCTCGGCGACGAGGCTCGCGGTGGCGGGATCGAGCATCGCCACGGCTCGCGCCACCGAGCCTTCCGCGAGGCCGGCCGCCCGCGCGAGCGCGGCTTCGTCCGGCGTCCCGAAGGGCGCGGGGAAGCCCGCCACAACGGCGGCGACCTCATTGTCGCCGAGGGGCCGGAGGGTCAGGGCGCGGCAGCGCGAACGGATCGTGGGCAGGAGGCGGCCCGGGGCGTGGCTGACGATGAGGAAGAGCGAGCGCGGGGGGGGCTCCTCCAGCATCTTGAGGAGCGCGTTGGCGCTGTTCGGGTTGAGGTCCTCGGCGCTGTCGACGATGCAGATGCGGTAGCCCGCATTGCCGGCCGTCGAGCCGAAGAGGTCGAGGGCCTTGCGGGCCGCATCGACCGGGATCTTGGTGGGCAGGGTCTTGGCGCCGGGCACCCGGTGACGCCGGAGCGCCACGAGGTTGGGATGCGACAGCGCCGCGACCTTCCGGGCGGCCGGATGATCCGCCGCGACATGGAGCCGATCCGGCGCCTCCCGCCGGTCGGGATGGGCCAGGAGCCAGCGCGCCACCCGGTAGGCCAGGGTCGCCTTGCCGATGCCCTGCGGGCCGCCGATCAGCCAGGCATGGTGCAGGCGCCCGGAGCCGATCGCGGCGGAGAAGGCCGCCTCGGCCGCCGCATGCCCGACGAGCCGGGTCTCCTCGCGGGGACGCGGCACCTCGGCGAGGTCCCCCGGCTCGACGTCGTCCGGTGCCCGCTCAAGCGGCATCGTGTCGGCTCTCCGTGGCGTTCCGGAACAGGCTCGGCAGACGGGCCTCCACGACGGCGCGGATCTCGGCCTCGACCGCATCGGGCTCGTGGGCGGCGTCGATCAGGGCGCAGCGGTCTGGCTCGGCCTCCGCGATGGCGCGGAAGCCCGCGCGCAGGCGGGCGTGGAAGCCGAGGGCCTCGGCCTCGAAGCGATCGGGGGCGCCCTCCCCCGCCCGCGCACGCGCCCGGGCGAGGCCCGCCTCGGGGGGCAGATCGAGGATCAGCGTGAGGTCGGGCCGGGTCTCGCCCACCGCCACGCGCTCCAGGGCCCGGACCGTCCGGGCATCGAGCCCGCCCGCCGCCCCCTGATAGGCGCGGGTGGAGTCGGCGAACCGGTCGCAGAGGACGATCTCGCCGCGCCGCAGCGCCGGGCGGATCAGGCGGTCGAGGTGGTCGATCCGGGCCGCGGTGAACAGCAGCGCCTCGGCGAACGGGCCGTAGGGCTTGGCGAGGCCGGCCAGCAGGGCCTCGCGGATCTCCTCAGCCCGCGCCGAGCCGCCGGGTTCCCGGGTGCTCACGACCTCGCGACCGCTCCGCTCGCGCAGATGGCGGGCGAGGCGGGCCACCTGGGTCGACTTGCCCGCCCCCTCCCCGCCCTCGAACGTGATGAAGACGCCGGCCGGCGGGACAGCCTTCACGAGGGGTTGCTGGCCTTGCCGAAGGCGCGCCGGAACAGGCCGGTGCCGACCTCGAGCGCGGCATCGAGCGCGCGCTGCGGGATCGTGCCCGCCGCCACCGTCTCGCCCGCGTAGAGGGGCTGATCGAGGGCCACGGTGTCGCCCCGCATGATGCGCAGGCGGCCGATCTCGCGGCCCTGCTCCACCGGTGCGGTGAGCGGCCCCTGGTAGACGGCACGCGCCGAGATCCGCTCGCCCGAGCCCCGCGGCAGCAGGAGGCGCACCGGCTTCCTGGCCACGAGGGTCACGCTGCCCTTCTCGCCGCCGAAGACCGAGGCCTCCGCCACGGTCTCGCCGGCGTTGAAGACCTGGCGCGGCTCGAAGGCGCGGAAGCCCCATTCCATCAGCTTGCGGGATTCCGCGGCGCGGTCGCGGGCGGTCTTGAGGCCGCTCACCACCATGACGAGGCGCTGGCCGTTCTGGACGGCCGAGCCGGTCAGGCCGTAACCCGATTCCTCGAGGTATCCGGTCTTGAGGCCATCCGCCCCGATGTCGAGGGCGAGCAGCGGATTGCGGTTCTGCTGCTTGATCTTGTTCCAGGTGAACTCGCGCTCCGCGAAGATCTTGTAGAGGTCCGGGTAGGTGTCGATGAGGTGCATCGCGAGCTTGGCGAGGTCGCGGGCGGTCACCTTCTGGTCCGGGGCCGAGTAGCCCGTGGCGTTGCGGAAGACCGACTTCGTCAGGCCGAGTTCCTTGGCCTTGGCGTTCATCATCCCGGCGAAGGCTTCCTCCGAGCCCGCCATGTTCTCCGCGATGGTGATGGCCGCGTCGTTGCCGGATTGCACGATGAGGCCGCGCAGCAGGTCCGACATCTTGATGCGGCTGTTCACCTGGGCGAACATCGAGGAGCCGCCGCCCCCCGCCCCGCCCCGGCGCCAGGCGTCCTCCGTCACCGTGAACTCCGTCTCCATGGTGAGGCGGCCCGATTTCAGGGCGTCGAAGACGATCTCGGTCGTCATCAGCTTGGCCATGCTGGCCGGCGAGAACAGCTCGTCGGCGGCCTTCTCGAACAGCACGGAGCCCGAATCCGCATCGATCAGGATCGCGTGCGGGGCCGCCGTCTGGAAGTTCTGAGCCGCGGCGGGCCGGGCGGCGGGGAGCGCGAGCAGGCCGAGACAGGACAGAGCCGCGAGGACCGTCCGGATGGATCTCACACGCATCGATACCCTCAACCCCTTCGGACCGCCGAGACGGCGTCCCTTCCCTGTGCCCCGCAAAGCGAGACCCTACAGCGGTTTGCCCGTCAAATCGAACGCAAGTTCGCCGCGGGCGCCGTCGGGATCGGGCTCGTCCGAACGCCGGCTCCGGGGATCCGGGGCAGCGGGAGGGACGACCGATGCGATCAGTAGATCTCGGCCAGCCGAGAGCGGGGACGCTGGGACTTCGCCGGCAGGGAGGCCGGGCTCGTCGCCTTGCCGGGCGGGGCTGCATTCGGCGCCGCCGCGAGCTTGGCGATCGTCAGCTTGGCGGAAACCGGGATCGGGGCGGGCGCCCGCGCGCCGGCGAGCCGAACCGGCTCGGCCGCCCGCGCGGCCGGAGCCCCCGCGGGTTTGCCCGGGGCCGGCGGGACGCGGGAGGCGAGGAGAACGGGTCCGGCCCGCGGCGGAACCGGCTTGCCGGCCATGGCCGGGGCCGAGAGCTTCGTCGGATTGGCACGCCCCGGATTGAGCCCGGCCACCGGCATGGCAGGGGTGATCGCGAGGGGCTGGGCCGCTAGGGCCGGGATGCGCCCCTGGGCGTGCGGCGGCGCGGGGCGGAACGGCGTCCCGCGCGGGGCTGTCGGCTGCAGGGCGGGCGGCACCGCGACGGCGGCGCTCGCCACGAGCACGGGCGCCGGCCGCAGCCGGGCCGCCGGTGCCTCCTCGGTGGTCTCCTCCCGGGGCTTGAAGGCGAGCGGCGCCCGTGTGCGGGCCAGGGGCTCGGCGGATTCCGCGGCGTCGGTGCCGAGATCGGCGAGCATGATCGGCGAGCGTCCGCCGACGGCGGCCGGGCGCCCGTCGGTGCGCAGCGTCGCCATCAGCTTGCGGTCGTCGCTTCTCGCGACCGACGCCTTCCCGACATACTCGACGCGCACCCGGGTGGTGCCGCGACGGTGGAATTCGAGGGCCTCCGCCACCGCTTCCGAGACATCCATCACCCGGTCCGCGTGGTAGGGACCGCGATCGTTGACGCGCACGATCATCGAGTGCCCGTTGGCCACGTTGGTGACCCGTGCGTAGCTCGGCAGCGGCAGGGTCGGGTGGGCGGCGGCGATCGAGTGGCGGTCGAAGACCTCGCCGTTGGCCGTCTGGCGACCGTGGAAGGCGCTGCCGTACCAAGAGGCGAGCCCTTCCCGGACGTAGCCCCGGGCATCCTCGCGGGGCACGTAGGTGCGCCCCGCAACGACGTAGGGCTTGCCCGAGAAGCGGCGTCCGCCCCCCTTCGGGATCGCGTCGCCCTCGTTGTAGAGGCGCGGGCTCGCCTTGACACCGTATTTCGGGTCGATGCCGTTGCCGGAGGAGGACGCGGCGAATTTCTGCGGGCTGGTGCTGCAATTGGCGGTGGCCAGCGCGATCGCCGAGACCGCGAGGATGCGCCGGAGCGGGAGCGCGCACAGATGCGGCATCCCGGCCTTCGTCGAACGCGCCATACCAACCACTCGGGGCTCACCGCATACGCCACTGGCCGCAACCCGGCGCGGTGAGCACGGCCGGACACGCCCTGCCGGTCGGCACCGCGAAGTGCGGCGCTGCCCGGAGGCCGGCAGAATTGTCCGGACGACGTAAAGGAAGGCTGAACGGGAGGCGCGCGCCGGGTCTTCTCGAGACGCGAATGCCGAGGCGGCAGTTAAGTCGATGACCGAAGTTGTTACACTATCACATTGCCACGGAAGAGAAAATTACTTCCGAGACATTCCCTTTCAAGGCAGGAGGGCGCCTCAGGAGAGTCCTCGGCCCCGCTCAGGGGGACACCTGAGACAAGACTTGAGCTATTCCTGCCAAGGTCCCGCTCCGGATGGATTTTTCTTGGATCCAACACGTGAGCCCGGCGTCAGCGGGAGGTGGTCTCGTTCAGCTGCTCGATCGACTTCGCGCCGCGCTGCTTGAACAGCAGGTCGAGGGCTTCGAGCATGATGGCGTGCATCTTGGTGCGCTCCGCGTAGGCGAGGTCGCGCAACTGATCGTAGACGGGCGGCTCGAGGTAGACCGACATCTGGCGGGCGCGCTCCTTCAGGGTCGCGCTCGGCCGGGGCGCGGGCGCCGGGGCGACGTCGAGCTGGACGATCTCGGCCGTCGGCGATCCCTGCACCGGGACGGGCTTGGGCACCGCGGCCTTGGGCATCGCGGCCTTGGGCGCCGCGGGCTTGGCCGCCGCGGGCTTGGGCGCGGGCGCCGCCGCCGCGACGATCGACGCCAGGTTGAGCTTAGGCGGCTTTGACATGCTTGGCCCCCTGCATCCGCCGCTCGATCCAGCTCCACAGCCGGCGCACCTCGGTGGCCGCCTGTCCCTTCGGGTTGAACTCGGTGACGCCCTGCCCGACCCCGATGGCGTCCTGGTGGTCCGTGCGCGCCACGATGTTGACGTCGGGCAGGATGCCCAGCACCGCGAGGCCGTCGGCGGCATCGCGGATGCGATAGGAGCGTGGGGGCGTCTGGTTCAGCACGAAGGCGAACTTCTTCTCCAGCCGGTACACGGCGGCGAGCGTCGGCTTGAAGGCGCGGAGATCCGCGGGCGTGGGGCGGCATGGAATGATGCAGAGGTCGGCCGCGCGGATTGCCGAGAGCGTACCGGTGGAGTCGACGCCGGGCGTATCGATGAAGACGTAATCGTAGGACGACTCGCGCAGCTGGACCATCACCGCATCGATCTGCGTGGCGTCGATCTGCGCCACCTCGGGGCCCGCCGCGGTCCGATGGTCGAGCCAATCGCTGATCGTCGCCTGCCGGTCCATCTCGAGGATGCAGACGGAATGACCCGCCTCCTGCGCAGCGACCGCGAGCGAGATGCAGAGCGTGCTCTTACCGCTGCCCCCCTTCTGCGTGACGAACGTGATGGCTTTCATCCCGGCCTTCCTTGGCTCGCGTTGCCTGCAACCGCAGCGTGAGGTTATTACAACTTAGGGTTAGGGTGCCGCCGAAGATCCGACAGCGCCGCGCGAACCTGGGCCGAAGGGGGAAGACACGGCGGTCCCGTCGTCCTTTGACCCAAGGATGCGCTGATCCCTGGTCTCGGCCATCATGGTTAACACCGGGTTAAGGCCGCCCGGGATCCACGCATCCCCGGATCCCGGGACCGGAACTGCGGAAAGATCTTGAGAGCGACCGGCGGGAGGCGATGCTACTTTTGTGTTCGAATCAGAATATTACCTTAGGTTGCCACCCGGAGGGGCAATCTCAGTAATGCCCTTTCCATAGCGCCGCCCATGCCTTAGATGTGCTGGATCTCGACCCCGACCGCAAGCGACGAGGCAACCTCAGATTAATTCCCGCGGCGATCCGCAGTCTCGGGGGTTAGGGCCCTTCCGGCGTCGTTGAAGGATTTCCATGGCTGATGCCCCGATCCCGCGCGCGCCCGCCGACCTCGAGGCGGCCCTGGAAGCCTCAGGCTTCGTGGGATCGTGGCGGCACGACCTCTGGCAGGGGCGGCTCGCCCTGACGGCTCCCTTCGCGCGACTCCTCGGGATCGATCCGGAGCGGGCGGCCGAAGGGGTGCCCATGGCGGCCTTCCTCGACCGGATGCATCCCGACGACCGCACCCGGATCGAGAACCATCTCCACGCGGCGAGCGATGCGGGCGGTCCGTTCGAGGCGGAGTTCCGGACGCTGAGCGGCCGGGAGGGCGTGCGCAGCCTGATGATGCGCGGACGCATCGAGCAGGACACCTCGGGTCGGCCCGTCCACGGCTGCGGCATCGCCATCGATCTCACGGAGGACCGGGCCGCGACCCTTCAGCAGGCCGAGCGCCTGGTGAACCGCATGGCCGAGCACGCGATCGCGATGCGGAGCCTCGTCGACGGGCTGAACCGGCCGTCCCTGTCCAAGCTCGTCGACGGCCTGATGATCGAGATCGGATTCGAGCTGGCGCGGCACCTGCGCGGCGCGCAGGACCTGCGCCCGCACTGACCCCGGGCCGACCTACCGCGCCGTGCGGAACACCTGCAGGTCGAGATCGCGCACCTTCTTGCGCAGGGTGTTCCTGTTGACGCCGAGGAGTTCGGCGGCGCGGATCTGGTTGCCGCGGGTGGCCGCGAGCGCCGCTCCGATCAACGGCCCCTCGATCTCCCGCAGGATCCGGTGATAGAGACCCGGCGGCGGCAGGGTGTCGCGGTAGCCCGAGAAGTACTCCGAGAGGTGGCGCTCGACGGCCCCCGACAGGGTCTCGTTCTCGCCTCCGCCCTTCCGGGTGCCGTTCGAGCCCGGCGCAGCGGAGGATTGGGCGAGCGGCAGGGTATCGAGCTCGGCCTCGATCACCGGGCCGGTGATGGTCTCCTGCGGATAGAGGGCGGCGAGACGGCGCACGAGGTTCTCGAGCTCGCGCACGTTCCCGGGCCAGCGATAGCGCTTGAGCCGCTCCATCGCGTCGCCGTCGAGGGTCTTGCGGGTGAGGCCCTCGCGCTCCACGAGGACGAAGAAGTGCCGCACCAGGTCCGGCACATCCTCGGAGCGCTCCCGCAGGGCGGGCAGGCGCAGGGGCACCACGTTCAGGCGGAAGAACAGGTCCTCGCGAAAGATTCCCTGCTGGATCGAGACGCGCAGGTCCTTGTTGGTGGCCGCGATGATCCGGACATTGGTCTTGATCGGGACGCGGCCGCCGACGGTGGTGTACTCGCCCTGCTGCAGCACGCGCAGGAGCCGGGTCTGGGCCTCCATCGGCATGTCGCCGATCTCGTCGAGGAAGAGGGTGCCGCCCTCCGCCTGCTCGAAGCGGCCGGCCGAGCGCGAGAGCGCCCCCGTGAAGGCCCCCTTCTCGTGGCCGAAGAGCTCGGACTCGATCAGGTCGCGCGGGATCGCCGCCATGTTGACGGGCACGAACGGCCCGGTGCGCCGGCGCCCGTAATCGTGGAGCGCGCGCGCCACCAGCTCCTTGCCGGTGCCGGACTCGCCCGTGATCATCACCGTGAGGTCGGTCGGCATCAGGCGCGCCAGGGCCCGGTAGATCTCCTGCATGGCGGGCGAGCGGCCGACGAGCGGGATGTCCTCGTTCTCGGGGCCGGCGCCCGCCGGGGCCGTGCCCCGGGGCCGCGACAGCGCCCGGCCGACGATCGCGATCAGTTCCTTCAGGTCGAAGGGCTTGGGCAGGTACTCGTAGGCGCCGCGCTCGGAGGCGCGGATCGCCGTCATGAAGGTGTTCTGCGCGCTCATCACGATGATCGGCAGCTCGGGCCTCACCCGCTTGATGCGGGGGAGGAGGTCGAAGACGTTCTCGTCGGGCATCACCACGTCGGTGATGACGAGATCGCCCTCGCCCTGGGCGACCCAGCGCCAGAGCGTCGAGCAATTGCCCGTGGAGCGGACCTCGTAGCCCGCCCGCGAGAGGGCCTGATTGAGGACGGTGCGGATCGCTGCGTCGTCGTCCGCGACGATGATGTGGCCGTTGGGCATGACTCTTACTCGGCCTCCACGACCGATTCGCGCCCATCCCGGGCGCTCGACATGGGGAGGAGAAGGCGGAAGGTGGTCCGGCGGGGCACGGGATCGCACTCGACGATACCCCCGTGATCGCCGACGATCTTGGCCACCAATGCAAGACCGAGGCCGGAGCCCTGGCTCTTGGTGGTGACGAAGGGATCGAACAGGTCGGGCAGGAGCTCGGCGGTGACGCCCGGGCCATTGTCCCGCACCGCCACCTCGATGGGCAGGCTGACCCGCTCGCGCGAGCCCGGGATCTGCAGCCGCAGGCCCGTGCGGAAGGCGGTCGAGAGGGTGATCTCGCCGTCGACCGTGTCCGCCCCGATCGCCTCCGCGGCGTTCTTCACGAGATTGAGGATCACCTGGATCAGCTGGTCCCGGTTGCCGAGCACGGGTGGCAGGGAAGGATCGTAGTTCTCCACGAAGCGGATGTGACGGGCGAAGCCCGACTGCGCCGAGCGCTTCACCTGATCGAGCACGCCGTGGACGTTGACGGGGCCGCGCTCGACGGGGCGCTCATCGCCGAACAGCTCCATGCGCTCGACGATGCGCACGATCCGGTCGGATTCGTCGCAGATCAGCCGCGTCAGCAACCGGTCCTCCTCGGCCCCCGACTGCTCCAGGAGCTGGGCCGCGCCGCGGATCCCCGCGAGTGGGTTCTTGATCTCGTGCGCCAGCATGGCACCCAGCGCGATCATCGAGCGCGCCGCGCCGCGATGGGTGAGCTGGCGGTTCATCTTGTCGGCGATGGTGCGCTCCTGGAGCATCAGCACCACCGCTTCGCCCTCATCGCCCAGGGGAGTGGCGAACACGTCGACGCTGCGCTCCTGGCCGGAGCGGGGCTGGACCAGCTCGACCCGGTACTCGCTGACGCTGGCGCGCCTGCGCCGCACCTCGGCCACCAGGGCGATGATCGGCGAGGAGAACGGAATGATGTCGCGCAGGCGGCGGCGCTGCATCAGGCGTGCCGAGTGGTCGAAGAAGCTCTCGGCCGCATGGTTGCATTGGAGGATGCGCTCGTCCGACCCGATGGTGAGTACCGGTAGGGGCAGCGCGTTGATCACGGCCTCGGATGTCGGCACACCCTTCCCCCGCACGGTGGGCTCGCGGCCCAGGCTGCCCTCTCCGCTCATGCGGCCTCCCCGATCGATGCCGCGGACCCGTCCGCCGGGCCGCGGGCGGGTTCGAGAAAGGCGCGCGTCAGCAGCGCGAGGGCGAGGACGGGATCGCCGGTGGTGAGAAGCCGCATGCGGTCCGCCGCGCTCAGGGCGCCGGGCCCGGCCTCCTCGACATAGGCCGCCAGGTGCTTGCGGGCGTGCCGCACGCCCATGCGCACGCCGTAGAGATCGAGCAGCCCCTCGTAGTGCTCGGCCGCGGCAGCGGCCTTCTCCGCCGCGCTCAGGACCCGCGGCGGGCGCCCGGCGAGCGTATCGGCGATCTGTCCGACGAGCCAGGGCCGGCCGATTGCCGCGCGGCCGACCATCACGCCGGCCGCCCCCGAGGCGGCAAGGCAGTCCCGCGCTCCCGTGAGATCGGTCACATCGCCGTTTGCGATCACCGGGATCGCCACGGACGCGACCACGGCCCGGATCGCCGGCCAATCGGCCGTGCCCTTGTAGAATTGCTGCCGGGTGCGGCCATGCACCGTCACGGCCGAGAGCCCGAGGGCCTCCGCCCGGCGCGCCAGATCCGGGGCATTCAGGGTGGCATGGTCCCAGCCGAGACGCATCTTCAGGGTGACGGGCACCGACACCGCACCGCGCACGGCGGCGAGGATCCGGGTGGCCTGATCGGGATCGCGCATCAGCGCCGAGCCCGCTTCTCCGCCGGTCACCGTCTTGGCCGGGCAGCCCATGTTGATGTCGATCACGTCGGCCCCGGCCGCCTCGCACAGGCGGGCGGCCTCGGCCATGGGCCCGGGGGCGCAGCCCGCGAGCTGTACAATGTGCGGATTCACTCCGTATCCCTCGGCGCGCAGGCGCGCCTCGCTCGCACCGCGGGCGAACTCGGCCGCCGCCACCATTTCGGAGACGACCGCGCTGGCGCCGAGGCGCCGGGCGATTCGGCGCATGTGGAGGTCCGTGACGCCGGAGAGCGGCGCGAGCAGCGCCGGCGGAGCCGCAGCCTCCGCGGTGCCCCCTGCAGCCCCCGAACTCACAACGCTCAAATAATGATCATTCAACATTCTGCACAAGGAATAGACAAAACCGGGACAGACGCAAGCGGCTCGGGCGATTTGATTTCGCGTCGTGCCCCGCTTAAACGACGGGCGATCCCGGACGGATCGGGGCGGCGTGCCGCAGCGGTTCGGCCGGATGTCCCCGCCGTCGCATCGATGCCCGGCGTCATAACGGCATCCGCCTCCCCTGTGGGCATTTCAGGAGGCGCACGGGTTCGAGAAGCCTCATGTCCAGCACCGCGTTCAGCGTTGCCGCGGTGGTCGTCGCGGCGGGTCGCGGCATCCGCATCGGCGGCGGCATGCCCAAGCAATATCGCCGCGTCGGCGGTCAGGCCGTCCTCGCGCGCACCCTCGCGGCGCTCGGAGCGCATCGCGACATCGCCCGCATCCAGCCCGTGATCGCCCCCGACGCGGCCGCCTTCTACCGCGAATGCTTGGAGGATCTCGACCCCCATGTGCGGCTGAAGCTCGCCGAGCCGGTCGCGGGCGGTGCGACGCGCCAGCAATCCGTGCGGGCCGGCCTCGAGGCCCTGGAGCGAGCGGGCGCCCCGGATCTCGTCCTCGTCCACGACGCGGCGCGGCCCTTCGTGGATTTCGGCCTGATCGACCGCGCCATCGCGGCCGGGCGCGAATACCGGGCGGCCGTGCCGGGCATCGCGGTCAGCGACACGATCAAGATCGTGGAGGAGGCCGCGCCCGGCATCGGCCGCGTGCGCGAGACCCCGGCCCGCGAAGCCCTGCGCGCCGTCCAGACACCGCAATCCTTCGCCTTTCCGGCCCTGCTGGAGGCGCATCGCGCCGCGGCGGATGCCGAGCTTCACGGCTTCACCGATGATGGCGCCCTCGCCGAATGGGCCGGCCTGCCCGTGGTGACCTTCGAGGGCGACCTGCGCAACCGCAAGATCACCCAGCCCGCCGACCTCATGGAGGCCGACCGCGCCTTCGCGGGGGCCGCTCCCAGGAACGCCGCCATGACCCAATACGTGACCCGCCTCGGCACAGGCTTCGACGTGCACGCCTTCACGGAGGGCGACCATGTCTGGCTCGGCGGCGTCCGCATCCCGGCCGACCGGGGCGTGCTGGCCCATTCGGACGGCGACGTCGCCTTGCACGCCCTCACGGACGCGCTCCTCGGCGCCATCGCGGACGGCGATATCGGCACCCATTTTCCGCCGAGCGACGCGCGGTGGCGCGGGGCCGCCTCCGACCAGTTCCTGGCCCATGCCGCCTCCCTGGTCCGGGCGCGCGGCGGCCGCATCGACCATCTCGACATCACGGTCCTGGCCGAGGCGCCCCGCATCGGTGCCCATCGCGAGGCGATCCGGGCACGCATCGCCGAGATCGCCGGCGTGCCGCTCTCGTCGGTCTCCATCAAGGCGACGACGACGGAGAAGCTCGGCTTCGTCGGCCGTGCCGAGGGGCTCGCGGCCCAGGCCGCCGCCACGGTGCGGCTGCCCGAGGAAGAGAGCGCCACGCCCCTCGATGCGCAGGCCGAGACGGCCATGCGCCAGGGCTGATCCGGCCTCATGATCACGGATTCCGGCCTCCTCGCCCGCGCCGAGGCCCTGGTCGCGGCCTACGCGGCGGCGGGGCTCAGGATCGCCACGGCCGAGTCCTGCACCGGCGGCCTCGTGGCGAGCCTCATCACGGCGGTGCCGGGCTCGTCCTCGGTTCTGGAGCGCGGCTTCGTCACCTACTCGAACGCGGCGAAGAGCGAGGCCATCGGCGTCCCGGCCGACCTCATCGCGACCCACGGCGCCGTGAGCGAGCCCGTCGCCCGCGCGATGGCGCAGGGGGCGCTCGCGGCCTCGCCCTGCGACGTCGCAATCGCCATCACGGGCATTGCCGGCCCCGGCGGCGGAAGCGCCGAGAAGCCCGTCGGCCTCGTGCATTTCGGCCTCGCGGCGACGGGCGCGCCGACCCGGCACCTCGCACGCCGCTACGGCGACCTCGGCCGGGCCGAGATCCGGACCCGTGCGGTCGCGGATGCGCTCGGGCTCCTCGAGGGCGCGCTCCCGGGCGGCTAGACCTCGGGCGCGGCGATTCGTGCCGGGCGGCGGCGCGTCGGCCCTACGCCTGCACCGAAAGGGGCCGACGCGCCGCCGTGCGGGTGTAGGATGTCGCCCGAACCGCGGGAGGCCGGACCATGGAGAGGCTGTCCGTTCAGGCCTGCATCGTCGGCGGCGGGCCGGCCGGGATGATGGCGGGGCTGCTCCTCGCCCGGGCCGGCCTGAGGATCGCGGTGCTGGAGAAGCACCCGGATTTCCTGCGCGATTTCCGGGGCGACACGATCCATCCGTCGACCCTCGACGTGATGGGCGAACTCGGCCTGCGCCGCGCTTTCCTGGCCCTGCCCCACCGCAAGGTCGCGACCCTGACCGCGTTCGTCGGCGCGCAGGGGTTCCGGGTCGCGGATTTCCGCCACCTGCGAAGCCCGAACCGCTTCATCGCCCTGATGCCGCAATGGGATTTCCTGGATTTTCTCGCCGACCGGGGGCGTCGCTATCCGGGCTTCCGCCTGCTCATGGAAACGGAGGCGACCGAGCTGACCGAGGCGGCGCCGCGGATCACCGGGGTCCGGGCACGCACGCCGCGCGGGATCCTCGAGATCAGCGCCGACCTCGTCATCGGTGCGGACGGGCGTCATTCCGTGGTGCGGGAGCGTGCCGGCTTCGCGCGCGAGACCTACGGGGCACCCATGGACGTGCTCTGGTTCCGCCTGTCCCGCCATCCGGGCGACCTGGACGCCACCGGGGGCCGCTTCGGGCGAGGCCATATCCTCGTCACCCTCGATCGCGGCGATTATTGGCAATGCGCCTTCGTGGTGCCGAAGGACGGGGACGCGGCTCTGCGCGCCCGCGGCCTGCCGGCCTTCCGGGCGGCGGTCGCGGAACTCGCGCCCTTCCTGCGCGACCGGGTGGCCGAGATCGCGGACTGGGAGGCGGTGAAGCTCCTCACCGTGCGGGTCGACCGGCTGAAGCGCTGGCACGCGCCGGGCCTGCTCTGCATCGGCGACGCCGCCCACGCCATGTCGCCGCTCGGCGGCGTCGGCATCAACCTCGCGATCCAGGATGCGGTGGCCACCGCAAACCTCCTGGCACTCCCCCTGCGGGAGGGCCGCCTCGTGGAGGCCGACCTCGCCCGGCTTCAGGCCCGGCGCCTCCCGCCGACCCGCCGGACGCAGGGGCTGCAGCGCCTCCTGCAGAACCGGGTCATCGCCCGCGTCCTCGATCCCAGCGCGACGGCGCCCCTGAAACCGCCGCTCGCCCTGCGCCTGCTCGATCGCTTCCCCCGCCTCCAGCGCCTGCCGGCCCGGCTCGTCGGCCTCGGCTTCCGGCCCGAGCACGTGCGGGTGGCCGAAGCCCCTCAGGCGACGCCGTAGACCCGGTCGGCGCGGCTCTCGAACGCGTCCGTGAACTTGCGGAAGGCGCGGTCGAACATCTTGCCCATCAGGAGACCGAGGGCGAAGCTCTTGAACTCGTAGGTGATGAAGAACTCGACGCTGCAGCCGCCATTCGGGCCCGGCTTGAAGGCCCAGCGGTTCTCGAGGTGGCGGAAGGGCCCGTCGATATACTCGGCGGTGATGCGCAGGCCCGGCCGGTCGAGGCTGACGCGGGTGGTGAAGCGTTCGCGGATCGCCTTGTAGCCGACGCCCATCTCGGCGACGAGGACCTGCGTGTTCTCCCCCGGACCCTCCTGCCGACGCAGCACGCGGAGCGATTCGCAGAGCGGCAGGAATTCGGGATATCGCTCCACGTCGGCCACGAGGTCGTACATCTGCTCGGGGCTGTGACGCACCGCGCGGGTGATCCGGAATGAGGGCATCGGCGCTTCGGTCTCAGGCGTGAGCGGGGTCGAGGCGGGCGAGGCGCGCCGCCTTCAGCCGGGCGAAATCCTCACCCGCATGGTGCGAGGAGCGGGTGAGCGGCGTGGCCGAGACGAGGAGGAACCCCTTCGCGTAGGCGGTGGTCTCGTAGCCCTTGAACTCGTCGGGGGGGATGAAGCGCACCACCTCGTGGTGCTTCTTCGTCGGCTGCAGGTACTGGCCGATGGTGAGGAAGTCGACATCGGCCGAGCGCAGGTCGTCCATGAGCTGCACCACCGCGTTCCGCTCCTCGCCGAGCCCCACCATGATGCCGGATTTGGTGAAGATCGTCGGGTCGAGCTCCTTGACCCGCTGGAGCAGGCGCACCGAGTGGAAGTAGCGGGCGCCCGGGCGCACCGTGAGGTAGTTGCCCGCCACCGTCTCGAGATTGTGGTTGAAGACGTCGGGCTTGGCCGCGACCACGACCTCGAGGGCCCCCTCCTTGCGCAGGAAGTCCGGGGTCAGGATCTCCACCGTGGTGCCGGGGCTCGCCCGCCGGATCGCCGCGATGGTGCGGGCGAAATGCCGCGCGCCGCCATCCGCGAGATCGTCCCGGTCGACAGAGGTGATGACCACGTGGTGCAGGCCGAGCTTGGCCACCGAGTCGGCGATCTTCTCGGGCTCGTCCGCATCGAGGGCCAGCGGCAGGCCGGTGCGCACATTGCAGAACGCGCAGGCCCGCGTGCAGGTGTCGCCCATGATCATGAAGGTGGCGTGCCGCTTCTCCCAGCACTCGCCGATATTGGGGCAGCCCGCCTCCTCGCAGACCGTGACCAGGCCGTGCTCGCGCACGATCGCGCGGGTCTCGGCCCAGGCCGGCGAGCCCGGCGCCTTGACGCGGATCCAGTCCGGCTTCTTCGCCTGGACCGGCTGATCCGGCCGGTGCGCCTTCTCGGGATGCCGCTGGCGGACCGGGAGCGCCGTTCGGGGATCGTTCTTCAGGATGTCGAGGACGACGGCCATGCCACACCGCGGAAAAAGTGCCCGCGCGGGGCGGACCACATCAGGAGCCTGACTTAAGCCCTCCGCCCGCCCGCCGCAAACCGGCGTGACGGCGCGTCGCGACACAGAGCCGGCCCCGCGTCACCCGGCACGGGTGCCGGCCGCGGAGAGATCCGGTCAGTAGCGCATGCTGCGCCCCCGGATCGCCCGATAGACCGTGATGATGATCACGGCCCCGACCGTTGCCGAGACGAGGTTGCGCCAGAAGCCGAAGACCGGGATGTCGAGCTTGGCGGCCAGGAAATTGCCGAGCAGGCCGCCGAGGATGCCCATCACGATGTTGGAGAAGAGCCCCATATCCGAGGAGGTGAACTTC
Organism: Methylobacterium planeticum; assembly: GCF_008806345.1. Lineage (GTDB taxonomy): Bacteria > Pseudomonadota > Alphaproteobacteria > Rhizobiales > Beijerinckiaceae > Methylobacterium > Methylobacterium planeticum. Next base: position 38,096 of record NZ_VZZJ01000009.1, read on the forward strand.
TCCGCGAGCCAGCCCGCCAGCGCCCCGATGACGATCGCCATGAGCAGGCCGACACCGGGCTGCCCGAGCGCACCGTAGACCTGACCGTCCATGCCCTGCTCCTTGCCACGCGGTCCCTGTGCCCGCGACAGCGGGAGGATGGTCCGAAGCCGCGCCGCGAGTCCAGACCCGCCCCGCGCGCCGCCACTCGGCCGCCCCAGCCCCCTTCTGAAAATTGCCCATGAAATAGGCAGAAAAGACGGAACTCTGCGCAAGCCGCTGCCGTTACAGGCGGCAATCGGGCGCCGGAAGTCCGGCGCTTCCCGACTTTTCAGAGAGACTGCCCGTGACCATCCGTTCGCTCCTCGCCGTCGCGCTCCTCGCCGGAATCCCCGGCCTCGCCCAGGCCCAGGAAGGCGCCAAGCCCGCCGCGACGCCCCCCGCCGCGCCCTCCGCGACCGCATCCCCGACCCCGAACTCCTCGTCGGCCGCCGCGGTGAGCGAGAGCGGCATGAAGATGGCCGACTCGGCCACCGCCAAGGTCCAGTTCATCACGACCCAGCCCGCCGACACGCTGACCTCGAAGCTGATCGGCCTCAACGTGGCGAACAACAACAACGAGACGGTGGGCGAGATCGAGGATTTCGTGATCCTCGACGGGAAGACCATCCACGCCGTGATCATCGGCGTCGGCGGCTTCCTGGGCATCGGCGAGCGCTACGTCGCCGTCAGCCCCGCGAGCATCACGCTCTCGAAGAAGGACGACAAGCTGCGCGCCCTCGTCAACACCTCGAAGGACGAGCTGAAGAACGCGCCGGCCTTCGAGTACGCGAAGAAGAAGTCCTGATCCGCCGGGCGCCCGCGCGGCGCCCGACCGGCACGGCTCGGCAGCCCGTGCGCGCAGGTCCCCTGCCCGCACGGGCGTTCCCATCGGCCGGCCAACCTTCAGGCCCCCAGCGAAGGGTGGCTCCTGCCAGCCGGGCTAGGGCGGGGCGCTGCCGCTTCAAGAATGTTCTTTACGGCCACGCTTGGTTAATCGTGACGCCCGGTGATTTGCCGGGAGGCGGTTTGCCAAGGGAGCGAGAATGGTCACGGCGTTGCGGAGGGCGGTTCGACTGCGGCAGGTGATGCGGGGCCGGGACCTGCGCATCGGCACGAGCGGCTGCGCCCGCGCGCCGATCGCGGACCATGCCGGGCCGAGCCAGGGGCCGGGGCGCGGCCTCACGGCGCGCGAACTGATCCGGATGGCCCAGGCGGCCCGGCGCCACAGCCAGCGCCAGGCGGCCGATCCCGGGCAGGACGGCCTTGCCGCCGAGTGAGGACGCGGGCACGACGCCAGGGCCGCCCCGGCGACCGGGACGGCCCGGCAGCCTTCAGCCGCCGCGGTTGGGGGAGCCCAGGGCAGCGACCTGACAGATGTTGCGGGCGGGCTCGCTGAGGATCGTCTGAGCGGCCGTGACCTCGGGCGCGGCCGGGGCCGCCGCGGCGACGCTCACGGCCGCCGGAGCCGGCGCCTCCGCCGGCACCGGAGCGGCGTCGCGCCCGCGCTTCTCGTAGAAGGCATTGCCGCCCGCGAGCGCCACGTAGTGCATGTTGCCGTAGGGATAGCGGCGGCCGGCGGTGTGGAAGTACATCGCGCTGCCGACCTTCGGATGGCGCTCGCCCGCGATGACCGCATCGGCAACCTGCTCGACCCGGGGCAGGTCCTGCGCGCGCATCGGCTTCGTCAGCACGCCGGCGGCGAACTGACGAGGCTGCCCGACCACCTCGCAGATCCGGCCCGGATAGGCCGCCGCCTCCAGGCGGTTCATCACGACGGTGCCCACCGCCAGCAGGCCCTCCTCGTCCGAACGCTTCGACTCGAAGTACATGGCGCGGGCGAGGCATTCCCGATCGGCGGGCGTGGCGGAGGCGAGGGGCTTGCCGCGCGCAATCGATCCGGTCGTCAGATCAGTATTCGAATGGAGGCCGCAGGCGCCCAGGCTCGGCAGAGCCATGATCAGGCTCAGAACAGCGATCGAGTTGGTGCCCGTAATGCCCCGCATGCAGCCCCGCTCATTCCCGCGCTTCGCGTCGTTGGAGCCCTTGATGCCTCAAGCCAAGCTTGATGGCAAATTGGCTATAGCCTGACAGCCGCAGACAAGACTGGCGCAGCGGCGCTGGCGCCATCGTGAACGCGCGCCTCTCGACGGGCCTAAGCACCTGAGGCCGCGGCCCTTCTCCGGATCGGCAGCGCCGTCCCGGCGCCGAGGTGTTGCCGTCCTGTTCGTCAGGGTCTCACCGGGATGATACCTACCCGCCCGGTCCCATCTAGCATCGGCGGGCTTCACGAATCGCGAGGGCTTGCGCGTGCGTCCCAGGGCCATTCCGGTCGCGGTCCTCCTGGCATCCGCGCCGCTCGCCGGGCCCGCCTCCGCGGCCGAGACGGCGAGCGTTCGCCGCATCACCGCGGACGCCACGACGGTGCTCAAGGATGGCGGCCCGGAAGCGTTCGATGCGGTCGAGGGCAAGGCCGTCTCGATCATCCTCGATGCCAGGGGCGGGAGCCTCGTCCGGATCAACGATCCGAACAATGCGGTCGCGCGCTTCACCGGCCGGCACGACGATCGCCGCTCGGGCATCGTCGCCTGCACCCGCCCCGACGGGAGCCTGCGCCTCAATCGACGCACCGGCGTCATGCTGAGGAGCGTGACCACCCCGGGGGCGTCGACTTCGTGCTCTCCCGCGTCCTGATCTGCGCCAAGCCGAATTCCCCTGAACGCGGCGCCCGCGGGCGGCTGAGGCGCCGCGTTCAGGGGATCGCCGTCGGCGCCCCCCCGGCCTTTCCAGCCTCGCGTCCGGCGCCGCCCGGCTCACCCTGTCGCCGCAGGATCTCCTCGGCCGCCGTCAGGAAGGCGCGCGTCGGCACGGCGAAGGACGGACCGGGCGGCGCACCGGGCCGCGGTCCGGCGACGAGGACGCCGATGACCTTCGGGCTGCCCCCCTCGACCTGGAGCAGCGCCGAGCCGGACTCGCCCGGGATGGCGCGGCAATCGTGGACCAGGAGAGGGGCCGGCTCCTGGGCGAGGCGCGCGGCGCACTTGTCCTGCGCGCTCATGCTCTGGGACATGGTCCGGCGGTAGCCCGCACGCTGAATGTCGAGCCGCAGCTTGCGCGGGTCGTCGGGGGCGGCGAGGTGCTCGAGCGCGAGGGGCTTGATGGAGATCGGGCTCGCGAGCTCGATCAGGGCCCAATCGCCCGACATGTTCGGACGGTTGGTGCCGTAGGCGTAGGCGTAGTCTGCGGGCTTGCGGACGGCACTGCCGATGGCGTGGGCGAGATACGCTCCCTGCGCGTAGCCGGCCACGAAATGGACCGAGGCCGGCTCGACCCAGCGCCCGCGGGCCTTGTCCCAGAGGCAATGCGCGGCCGTCAGCACGAGGCGTGGCCCGATGAGGGTCGCGGTGCAGAACTGGCGGCTGCCGGGACCCGTGACCACGTTGAGCTTGCCGATGGCCGTGAACGGCCATTCGGCCGGGTCGAAGGCCATCTCCTCCGCCCGCAGCGGCGCGGCTCCGGGCACGGCGAGCGCCAGGATCGTGGAGAGCAGGCGCCCCGCAGCCCTCCGGCGGATCCGGATTCCGGCCCCCTCGCCCCCTCGCCTCATGGCCGTCTCCCTGAACGTTGCCGGACCATGTGCTGCGGACGGGACCCGATGCAAGGCTCGGCGCGGCCCGTGGGTGCGTTTGATCGCCCGCCGCGCCGGGCTCCCGGACGTCGCCGCCAGCGCATGTCAGGCATCCTCAGCGCCGGCCGAGAACCGGTTGCGGTAATCCTGCGGATTGACCCCGAGATGGCGCAGGAAGGTGCGCCGCAGCGTTTCCTCTGAACCGAGCCCGCAGCGGATCGCGACCCGCTTCACCGGCAGCCCCGTCTCGCAGAGGATGCGCCGGGCCGCCTCGAGCCGCAGGCGCTCGACGGCCTCCCCGGGCGTCAATCCGGTCGCCATCCGGTAATGCCGGGCGAAGCTGCGCAGGCTCATGCCGGCCTCCCGGGCGAGGGCGGGCACGGAGAGATCCTCGGTCAGATGCTCGGCGATCCAGGCATGAAGCCGGCCGAAGCGATCCTCGGCGCGGTGCTCCAGCCCCTGCAGGGCCAGGGCCGCCGAGAATTGTGCCTGCCCGCCGGGTCGCTTCAGGAACACCACGAGGTGCCGCGCCACGGCGAGCGCGGCGGGGCGCCCGAGATCCGCCTCGACCAGGGCGAGCGCCAGATCGATGCCCGCGGTCACGCCGGCCGACGTCCAGATGGGTCCGTCCCGCAGGAAGATCGGGTCGGGCTCGACCCGAACCGCGGGGTAGCGCTCGGCCAGAGCCGCGCAGCGGGTCCAGTGCGTCACAGCCCGCCGCCCGTCGAGGAGGCCGGCCTCCGCCAGCAGGAAGGCGCCGGTGCAGACCGAGACGACGCGCCGGGCCGCGCCCGCGCGCCCGCGCACCCAACCGCACAGGCTCGCCTCGCCGCAGGCCGCGGAGACGCCGGAGCCACCGGGGACCAGCAGGGTATCGAGGGGTGCTTCCGCCGGCGGCAGCGGTGCGGCCACGAGGCCCAGTCCGGCCGAGGCCGTGATGCTCCCGCCACCCGAGGCGACGACCTGCGGGGCGTAGGGCCTCATCGGCTCCGCGAGGCCCGAGAGGTCGTTGGCGGTCGCGAAGACCTGCAAAGGCCCCGTGACATCGAGGAGTTGCACGCCCGGAAAGATCAGGATCTCGATCCGGCGAGGCGCATTTGGCAGAAAGCGAGGGGTTGCTGGCATGTCGGCCGAATCCTGCACGGGTAGAGTGCCGTTGTCGATGTGCACGGCAGACGCGAGGCAATTCCTCATGACCCTCGAGATCGGCTTCCTCCTCTTCCCCGACGTCCAGCAACTCGACCTGACGGGCCCCTACGAGGTGTTCGCGTCGCTCCCGGGCACCCGCCTGCACCTCGTGACCGAGAGCCTCCTCGCCCCCGTGCGCGCCTCGACCGGCCTTCTCCTGACGCCAACGATCACCTACGGGGATTGCCCGGCGCTCGACGTGATCTGCGTGCCCGGCGGCGTCGGGGTGAACGCGCTTCTGACCGATGCCCCCGCCCTCACCTTCCTGCGCGATCAGGCCGCGGGCGCGCGCTTCGTCACCTCGGTCTGCACGGGGGCCCTGGTGCTCGGGGCGGCCGGGCTTCTGCGGGGGCGCCGCGCCACCACGCATTGGGCGGCCCACGACCTGCTGGCCGCCTTCGGGGCGATCCCCGTGGCGGAACGCGTGGTCCGGGACGGCAATCTCGTCACCGGCGGCGGGGTGACGGCGGGAATCGATTTCGCCCTGACCCTGGCCGCGGAACTCGTCGGGCCGGTCGAGGCCCAGACGGTCGGGCTGACCCTCGAATACGCGCCGGCTCCCCCCTTCGGCTCGGGCCGGCCGGAGCAGGCTTCCGCCGCGGTGCTCGCGGCGGCCCGCGCGCGACTCGCCCCGAGCCGCCGGGCGCGCGAGGCGATCCTGGCCGAGATCGCCGGGTGAGGCCTCACGCGAGGGATGCGGAGGAGCGCTACCCGGCCCGCGGCGCGGTGGCGGCGCGCGACCGCCGCCAGGGCTTGCTCAGGAGCACGTAGGCGAGCACCACCCCGGCCGCGTACCAGCCATGCAGGCTGTGATAGCCCGTCTCCGGCGTCCAGGCGAAGCCGCCGAGCACCGTGAAGGCGAACACCGCCAGACCGGTGCGCAGGGCGAGGGCGACGGGCTCATGCAGGATGGGATCGCCCGCGTAGAGGGCCAAGCCGAGGCCCGTCGCGGCGAACAGGACGCCCCCGAGCGGCAGGCCCAGGAACAGCGAGACCACGAGCCTCAGGAACACGGAGGCCCAATCGTTCGGAACGGGCTCGGCCAAGCGTCGGTCTTCCGGCGAGTGAGAACGTCGATCCGGACGATCTAAGCGCCCCCGCACGGCCTGTCACATGGGAACGGCGAAAAAGATGCTCGCGCTTCGAGGCCCACGGCCGGGCCCAAGATCCGGCGTGCCGAAACCGGGCGTCCCCGACCGGCCCTGATCAGGCCGCGGCCTGCGCCTCGGCATGCCAGGCCGCCGAGAGCCCGAGTGCCGCGGTCAGGACGACGCGGTCGGCGCTGTCGCGCACGACGACGCGGAGCTTCTGATCGAGGTAGCGCTGAGGCTGATCGGCCGCGATCTCGCACAGGGCCCGCAACGCCTCGCCGGAGATTGCCGCCCGATCCGCGCACTCGACGCCCTCGGAATCGCAGACCGTCAGTCGGGGGTCATGAACATCGAAGAAGTATCGCGCCATCGCGTAATATCCTGAGGCCAATCATAGTGGAGACAGACAACAGCTGCGATCGCCCCAGCATCAAGCAGCTAGACGGCTAGGTAGTCAGGCAGGAAACATAAATCAACAACTATGCCGCGTACGGGAAGGTACCGATCCAGCTAGCCAAAAATGTTGGAATTTTGCTGCAACACATTCTTCCAGCGGGATTATGGATGGGCCGCAACCGTTTAGCGTGAGCACTTCCGTGCCGCGGGCGGCCGCGCCCGGCCCCGGCTTGTACTAAAGTACAAAATTCCACCGGTTCGGACCGCGATCCACCCCGGCACCATCGGGCGACGGAGCCGTCGGCCCCTCATTTCGAGGGCGGTTTGGCCGCACCGAAGCCCTGGCGGAACAAATTCATGAAGAGTTCCGACGCCTGCTCGGCGCTCTGAGGCGTGAACGAGAGCCAGCTCTTCATCAGGGTCTCTGGCGAGAACCGGTCCATCTCGGCCAGCATGCGCCGCTCGACTTCCGCCATCACGGCGCTCTGCATCGGCTGCACGTCCGGCAGCCCGAAGAACTGGCGCGCCTCGACCGGCGTACAATCGATCTCAACCGTGACCTTCATGGCTCGTAGCCTCCTCGGCCCGCGATGGCCCCGCGAGCGCCCGCCGCCCGGGGCCGGAGCCGTTTTTTTCGCAACGCATCCGTGCTGGCGAACGCTCGGGCGGCCGTCAAGGCTCGCGGCAAGGGCGGCCGTCAAGGCTCGCGGCAAGGGCGGCCGTCAAGGCTCGCGGCAAGGGCGGGCGGCTCCCCGATGGCGCGCGGGTGCCGCCGGAGCGCCCCCGCCCCGGCGGGGAGCGCCCTACCCCTTCCAGTTCTTCAGGGCCGCGAAGGGGCTCGTGGCCGGATCGGGCGGCGGCGGGTTCAGGATCGGCTCGACCTGCGCGACCGCGTCGGCGAGGGAGAAGGCCGAGCCGCCGGTAAGCTTTCCGCCCGCGGCGTCCTTGTGGCCGCCGCCACGGAACCGGCGCGCGCCCTCCAGCGCCGTCTCGTCGTTCGAGCGGAAGGAGAGCGTGCCGACGCGCTGCACGTTGACGACGCGGCGCGCCCGGCCGCTCACCATGATCAGGTCCGAGACCCGTTGGAAGGTGCCGGAATCGAGGCCGAAGGACAGGAGCGTTCCGTCCGAGAGCCGGTGGAACAGCGCGTCCGAGCGGGCGAGCGCCCGCGCGATCCGCATGCGGGTCGTCAGGGCCGGATCGTCCGCGGGATCGTCCGCCATGAAAGTGTCGACGATGCCGACCCGGATGGCGCCGACCTGAGCCTCGACGCGGGCAGGGGTCGCCCCCTCGCGCAGGAGCCCCGCGACGGCCCGCAGCAGCATCCCGACGAAGCGGTCGTGCCAGGGATGGCCCACGGGAACGAGGGTGCCGACATTGTCCCAGAACACCTCGTCGAGGGCGAGGCCCCCCGCGAAGGCGGGCCGCTCCTTCTTCCAGAGGTCGAGGGCGTCGACCGCCGCGACGAGGGCCTGCAGCTCGGCGTCGGCCTCGGCCGGGACGGGGCGGGTCGCGTAGAGGTTCCGGTGCTCGTAGGCCATGCGGGTGGCGCAGCGGCCCTCGTCGATCAGGATCGCGATGTTCGGATCCCCGAGTTCGAAGCGCCTGAGGGTCGGAATCTCGGGATCGGCGACGGGCTCAAGGCCCTGGTCGCGCAGCTGGTCGATCGAGGAGGCGTGGTGGTCGAGGACGACGAGGCGGTGGCGCGCGTCCTCCTGGCGGCGGCGGTTCAGGGCCGCGAAGCTGCGGATGAACTTCACCGCGACGGCCTCGAGGCCGAGATCGGTCATGATCAGGAGCTCGGGCGCGGGCGCCTTGTCGAGGCGCTTCAGCTCGGCTTCGACGACGGGGCCGACGTCGGAGTAGCGGGGGATGTGCACGATCCGCGCGACGTCGAGGACGGCGCCGACGAGGGTCGAGGCGCCGTAGCCGTCGAGGTCGTGGTGGGTGAGCTGGGTGACGTTCAAGGGGCGAATCCCGTCCTCGGAGCGCTGGCGCGAGACGGTCTTATGGGGCAGGCGGGCGGGCGGGGCGAGCCCCCGGCACGAGGGGACGGCGCGACGGCGGTGGACGGCGCCCGCCCCGGGCTTGACCCGCGCGGGCGGAGATTCGATCTGGAACAAGTCATGAACGAAGTGTCCTGGAAAACCCCGCGCCAGCCGTGAACCCGTCATGAGCCCGGACCTGTCGCCGGACCTCGCCCCCGCCGGGGGCCTCCGCAAGGTCATCCATATCGACATGGACGCGTTCTACGCGTCGGTCGAGCAGCGCGACGACCCTGGGTTGCAGGGCCGGCCGATCGCGGTCGGGGGCTCGCGGGAGCGGGGCGTGGTGGCGGCGGCGAGCTACGAGGCGCGGGCCTTCGGGGTGCGCTCGGCCATGCCCGCGGTGACGGCGCGCCGGCTCTGCCCGGACCTCGTCTTCGTCAAGCCCCGCTTCGACGTCTACCGGGCGATCTCGGAGGAGATCCGGGCGGTGTTGGCCGAGCACACCGCGGTGATCGAGCCGGTGGCCCTCGACGAGGCCTATCTCGACGTGACCAAGAACCGCCAGGGCCTGCCGAGCGCCACCGCGGTGGCAGGGGCGATCCGGGCGGCGATCCGGGCCCGGACCGGGCTCGTGGCCTCGGCGGGGGTCTCCTACAACAAGTTCCTGGCCAAGGTCGCCTCCGATTACCGCAAGCCCGACGCGCTCTTCGTGATCACCCCCGCGATGGGGCCGGCCTTCGTGGAGGACCTGGCGATCGGCCGCTTCCACGGGGTCGGGCCGGTGACGGAGGCGAAGATGAAGAGCCTCGGCATCCTGACCGGGCGCGATCTCAAGGCGCGTTCGCTGGAGGAGCTCCTCCGGCATTTCGGCAGCGCCGCGGCCTATTACCACGCGGTGGCGCGGGGCATCGACGAGCGCCCGGTCCGGGCCCACCGCATCCGCAAGTCGATCGGGGCCGAGACCACCTTCGCGGAGGACGCGACCGCCTACGAGACCCTTGCCGAGCGCCTGGGGCCGATCCTCGACAAGGTCTGGGCGGGCTGCCTCGCCCGGGACCTGCGCGGGCGCACCGTGACCCTCAAGGTGAAGTTCTCGGATTTCGAGCAGATCACCCGGGCCCGCTCCCTCCCCGCCCCCGTGGCCGACCGGGACGGCCTGGAGCGGGTCAGCCTCGCGATCCTGCGCGACGCCTTCCCGCTGCGCCGGAGCGTGCGTCTCATCGGCGTCTCGCTCTCGGCCCTGCACCACGGCCCGGCAGAGGAGCCCCGGCAGCTCGGCCTCGGGATCTGAGGACCGGCGCCGGCCCGGGGGACGATCCGCAGCGGGCGCCCGATCCGCCTCAGCCCCGCCCCGCGTCGCGGCGGCTTTGCCGGTAATCCCTCGAGATGGCAGAAGCGGCCGGTGGGAGCCGCCTCCGGCTCGGCGAAGGGACGCGGCATGACGGTGTCGAGCGAGGACGACCTGGCGGGGCTGAGGCGGATCGGGCGCATCGTCGCCAACGCGCTGGAGGCGATGGGCAAGGCCGTCGAGCCCGGCATGACCACGCGCGAGCTCGATCAGGTCGGGCGGGCCTTCCTCGAGGCGGCCGGGGCCCGGCCGGCCCCGGAGCTGGCCTACGGCTTTCCGGGGGCGACCTGCATCAGCGTCAACGAGGCGATCGCCCACGGCATCCCGGGCGACCGCCGGATCCGGCCGGGCGACCTCGTCAACATCGACGTCTCGGCGGAGCGGGACGGCTACTTCGCCGATACCGGGGCGTCGTTCGCCGTGCCCCCCGTGACGCGCGCGGTGGAGCGGCTCTGCACGGACGGGCGCCGGGCGATGTGGGCGGGCCTGCGCCAGGTCGGCAGCGGCAGGCCGCTGGCGGGCATCGGGCAGGCGGTCGGCGCCTTCGCGCGCCGGAACGGCTACACGCTGGTGCGCAACCTCGCCAGCCACGGCGTGGGCCTGTCGCTGCACGAGGCGCCGACCGAGATCGCGACCTGGCCGGACGCCTCCGAGCGCCGGATCATGGGGGACGGGCTGGTGTTCACCGTCGAGCCCTTCCTGTCCCTCGGCGCGACCTTCGCGGCGGATGGCGACGACCCCTGGACCCTCTACAGCCAGCCGCGGGCCCCGACGGTGCAGTACGAGCACACCGTCGTCGCCGCGCGCAACGGCCCCCTGATCCTCACCATGCCGGGCCGGTAGCGACGCCGGCCGGAAGGGACCCCGCGAGGTCGCGGGAGCCCGTCCGGGCGCAGGTCCCCCGATCCCCGGATCACCGGACATGGGCCGCGCCGGAGCGGGCGCGTCCGGCGCGGCCCGGCGGAGCCGGCGCGCAGGCCCGCCCCTCAGGCCTCGGCGCCCGCGAGGGCGCGCCGGACGTAGCCCCGCGAGATCAGGCGGCTCCGCGCGCGCTCCCGGCGCTCGGCCTCGCGCAGGTCCGCCAGGGCGTCGGCGATCGCCCGGCGCAGGGCGAGCCCCGGATCCCCGGAGGCGGTCCTGAGATACGCCTGGGCGATCTCCTCCACCGGACCGGGGGGCGTCTCCGTCACCGGACGGGCCTGTGTGTCAGCCGTAGCCATCGGGGTGCTCCCAACGAGAACGGACACAGAACACGCCCGGACGGTTAAGGTTCGGTTAAGAACATGCAGCGGGTTGTGGACAAGGCGCGGCCCTCCCGGGCGCGGGACGCCCGCCCAGGCTTCCGTCGTGCGGCCGCACCCGCCGGTCGCCGGGGCCGCGAGGTGCGGCGCGGCGCTCGGCCGGGTCCGGGCTCAGCTGTGAATCACCTTGCCGTAGGCGTCGAGCACGCTCTCGTGCATCATCTCGGAGAGCGTCGGGTGCGGGAACACCGTGTGCATCAGCTCTTCCTCGGTGGTCTCCAGCGTCATGGCGACGACGTAGCCCTGGATCAGCTCGGTCACCTCGGCCCCGACCATGTGGGCGCCGAGCAGCTGGCCGGTCTTGGCGTCGAAGATCGTCTTGACCATCCCGTCCGGCTCGCCGAGGGCGATGGCCTTGCCGTTGCCCGCGAAGGGGAAGCGGCCGACCTTGACGGCGAAGCCCTGCTCCTTGGCCTTGGCCTCGGTGAGGCCGACGCTGGCGATCTGCGGCTGGCAATAGGTGCAGCCCGGGATCTTGCCCTTGTCCATCGGGTGGGTGTGCAGGCCCTTGATGGTCTCGATGCAGATGACGCCCTCGTGCTCGGCCTTGTGGGCGAGCATGGGCGGCCCGGCGACGTCCCCGATGGCGTAGAGGCCCGGCACGTTGGTGCGCCCGAGCCCGTCGGTGACGACGATGCCGCGGTCGATCGTGACCCCGAGCCTCTCGAGCCCGATCCCCTCGATGTTGCCGACGACGCCGACCGCCGAGATCAGCTTCTCGGCGGTGATCGTCTGGGACTTCCCGTCCTGGCCCTCGATCGTGGCGGTCACGCTGTCGGCGGCCTTCTCGACCTTGGTCACCTTGGCGCCGGTGAGGATCTTGATCCCCTGCTTCTCGAAGCGCTTGCGGGCGAGGCCCGCGATCTCCGCATCCTCCACCGGCAGGATCTGGGGCAGCAATTCCACCACCGTCACCTCGGCGCCCATGGTGCGGTAGAAGGAGGCGAACTCGATCCCGATCGCGCCCGAGCCCATCACCAGCAGGCTCTTGGGCATCGCCTCCGGCACCATCGCCTCGTAATAGGTCCAGATCTGCTTCTTGTCGGGTTCGATGCCGGGGATCGCCCGGGGGCGGGCGCCGGTCGCCACGATGATGTGCTTGGCCGCGTAGGTGCCCGCCCCCTTGGCGCCCTTCGGGGCCTCGGCGCGCTTGGTCTCCTTGACGGTGACCTGGCCCGGCTGGTTGCCCTTGGCGACGGAATCGACCGCGGCCTCGCCCCAGATCACGTCGACCTTGTTCTTCTTGAGCAGCATGCCGACGCCGCCGTTGAGCCGGCCCGAGACGCCGCGCGAGCGCTTGACGATGGCGGCGGTGTCGAAGCCGACCGTCCCGGCGCTCAGGCCGTAATCGCCCGCGTGCTGCATGTAGTGGTAGATCTCGGCCGAGCGCAGCAGGGCCTTGGTGGGGATGCAGCCCCAGTTCAGGCAGATGCCGCCGAGATGCTCCCGGTCGACCACCGCGGTCTTGAACCCGAGCTGCGCCGCGCGGATCGCCGTGACGTAGCCGCCGGGGCCGGCGCCGATGATGAGGACGTCGTAGGTGTCGGCCATGGTGCTATCCTCGGCGTGTGATCCGGATCGTCATTCCGGGGGGCTGGGCAGTAGAGCCCGGACACCAGACGCGCCGGCGGCATCGGCTGGATCTCGGCCTGCGATTCTGGATTCCGGGGGCGCGCGCGCCCCAGACTGACGGCTCTCGATGGAGGCTCGGCCACGACGCGTGCCGCGACAGCCGCGGCCACCCTCACACCAGCATGCCCATCGGGTTCTCGATCAGGCTCTTGAAGGCCGCGATCAGCTCGGCGCCGAGCGCCCCGTCGAGGACGCGGTGGTCGCAGGAGAGGGTGGCGGTCATCATCTGCACCACGGCGGGCGCGTTCTCCTTCACCACCACCCGCTTCTCGCCCGCGCCCACCGCCAGGATGGTCGATTGCGGCGGGTTGATCACCGCGGTGAAGTGCTTGATGCCGAACATGCCGAGGTTCGAGACCGAGGTGACGCCGCCCTGGTACTCCTCGGGCTTCAGCTTCTTGGCCCGCGCCCGGCCCGCGAAATCCTTCATCTCGTTCGAGATGGTCGAGAGGGTCTTCTCGTCGGCCCGGCGGATCACCGGGGTGAACAGGCCCCCGTCGATCGCCACCGCGACCCCGACCTCGGCGTGCTTGAAGCGCAGCACCCGGTCCTCGGCCCAGACGGCGTTGGCGGCCGGCACCCGGATCAGCGCGAGGCCCATCGCCTTGATGATGAAGTCGTTGACCGAGAGCTTGAAGCTCGGCTTGCCGTCCTTGTCCTTGCCGGCGCTGCCGTTGAGCTGCTCGCGCAGCTTCATCAGCGCGTCGATCTCGCAATCGACCGTGAGGTAGAAGTGCGGCGCCACCTGCATCGCCTCGGTGAGGCGCTTGGCGATGGTCCTGCGCATGCCGTCGAGGGGAACCTCCTCGTAGGCGCCCTTCTGGTAGAAGCCCCGGACCTGATCGAGGCTGAGGCCGGCGGGCGCCGCCGCGGCGGCCCTCGGGGCCGGGGCGGACGGGGCCGGCGCCGCGGCGGGGGCCGCGGCCTCGGGCGCGCCCGCCTTCGCATCTGCCTTCGCACCCGCCTTGGCGGTGCCGCCCGCCACCGCCGCGCGGACGTCGCGCTCGATCACCCGGCCGTGGGGGCCCGAGCCCGGCACGGCCGAGAGGTCGATGCCCTCCTGCTTGGCGATGCGGCGGGCGAGCGGGGAGGCGAAGACGCGCCCGCCCGATTCCGCCGGGGCGGCGCCGTTCGCCTTGACCCCGGACGCCTTGCCCCCGTTCGCCTCGGCCCCGCTCGCCTTGGCCGCTGGCGTCGCGCCGTCCGGGGCCTCGTTCACCCGCTCGTAGCTCATGTGGCCGCCGCCGGGGGTGGTGTTCTGGCCGGCCGGGGCGGGCTCGGCCTGGGCCGCCGGCGCGGGCGCCTGGGCACCGCCGCCGGCGGGGGCCTGGACGCTGCCCGGGTCCTCGCCCTCGGCGGCGATGAGGGCGATCAGGTCGTTGACCGGCACGTCGGCGGTGCCCTCGGGCACCAGGATCTTGGCGAGCACGCCCTCGTCGATCGCCTCGACCTCCATGGTGGCCTTGTCGGTCTCGATCTCGGCCAGCACGTCGCCGGACTTGATCGCGTCGCCCTCCTTCTTGAGCCACTTGGCAAGGTTGCCCTTCTCCATCGTGGGCGACAAAGCGGGCATCAGGACGTTGATGGGCATCGCAAGGTTATCCTGATCGGCCAGTGGCCTGGCGTTGAATCTTGAGCGTTCAGTTGAGGAGGCTGTCCGGCCCGTCGGGGGGATCGGTCTCGGCCTCGAGGCCGGCGCGGATCTGCGCGAAGGCCTCCTCCTCCGAGAGGTCGGTCTCCAGGGCGTAGACCCGGGCCGCGTGGCGGGCGAGGTCGATCAGGAGGACACCCCAGGTGAAGGGGTCGTCGAAGGAGCGGCGGAGCGCGACGCTCACCGCCCCGTCGACGACGCTCGCCCGCAGGACCTCGACGCCGCCCTTCTCGAGGGCGTCCGGGGGAACGGAGAGCGGTTGGAACGCCTTCGGCATCTTAACGGTAGCAGACGCTTTTCGCCGCCTCGACCACCTCGGCGACGTTCGGCAGGGCGAGCTTCTCGAGGTTGGCCGCGTAGGGCATCGGCACGTCCTTGCCGGTGATGCGCAGGACCGGCGCATCGAGGTAGTCGAAGGCGTCGACCATCAGGCGCGCCACGATCTCGGCGCCGACCCCCGATTGCGGGAAGCCCTCCTCGACGGTGATGCAGCGGCCGGTCTTCCTGACCGACTCGACCACCGTGTCGGTGTCCATCGGCCGGATCGTGCGCAGGTCGATCACCTCGGCCTCGATGCCCTGCTCGGCGAGCGCCTGGGCGGCCTTGAGCGCGTAGGTCATGCCGATGGCGAACGACACGATGGTGACGTCCGAGCCCTGGCGGTGGATGCGGGCCTTGCCGATCGGCAGCACGAAGTCGTCGAGCTTCGGCACCGGGAAGGACTGGCCGTACAGGATCTCGTTCTCGAGGAAGATCACCGGGTTGGGGTCGCGGATCGCGGCCTTGAGCAGCCCCTTGGCGTCGGAGGCCGTGTAGGGGGCGATGACCTTGAGGCCGGGCACGTTCGCGTACCAGGCGGCGTAGTCGTGGCTGTGCTGGGCGCCGACGCGGGCGGCGGCGCCGTTCGGGCCCCGGAACACGATCGGGCAGCCGAGCTGGCCGCCCGACATGTAGAGGGTCTTGGCGGCCGAGTTGATGATGTGGTCGATCGCCTGCATGGCGAAGTTGAAGGTCATGAACTCGACGATCGGCTTCAGGCCCGTATAGGCCGCGCCGACGCCGATGCCGGCGAAGCCGTGCTCGGTGATGGGGGTGTCGACGACGCGGCGCGCCCCGAATTCCTGCAGCAGCCCCTGCGTGATCTTGTAGGCCCCCTGGTACTCGGCGACCTCCTCGCCCATCACGAAGACGTCCTCGTCCCGGCGCATCTCCTCCGCCATGGCGTCGCGGAGCGCCTCGCGCACCGTCATGGTCACCATCTCGGTGCCGGCCGGGAACTCCTCCATCACGGGCGCGGGCGCCTTGTTGGTGATGGTGGCGGGCGCGGCGGGCGCCCGGGGGGCGTCGTCGCCGGTCTTGGCGCTGGGGGCGGGCTTCGCGGCCTGGCCCTCGGCCTGCATGTCGGGGGCGGGGGCGGACTGGCCGCCGGAATCGGCGCCGTTCGCCCTGGCCTTGGGGCCGCCGGCGGAGGCGGCCGAGACGTCCTCGCCCTCCTCCGCGATGATGGCGATCGGCGTGTTGACGGCGACGCCCTCGGTGCCCTCCTGGATCAGGATCTTGGCGAGCACGCCCTCGTCGATCGCCTCGACCTCCATGGTGGCCTTGTCGGTCTCGATCTCGGCCAGCACGTCGCCGGATTTGACCGTGTCGCCCTCCTTCTTGAGCCACTTGGCGAGCTTTCCCTCCTCCATGGTCGGGGAGAGAGCGGGCATCAGGATGTCGGTCGCCATGGGTTACTCTGTCGGTGGGCGTCTGGGGGGCGGCCCGGGAGGGCGTCTCGCGGGGCGTCGCGCCGTCAGGCGCGGGCCTCCAGGAGGATGTCGGTCCAGAGCTCGGACGGATCGGGCTCGGGATCGTGGGTGGCGAATTCCGCGGAATCGTTGACGGTCTCGCGCACCTTGGCGTCGGTGGCCTTGAGCTCGGTCTCCGGCACGCCGTGCAGCTCGATCAGGCGCTTGCGCACCATCTCGATCGGGTCGTGCTCCTCGCGCATCTTCGAGACCTCGTCCTTGGTCCGGTACTTGGCCGGGTCGGACATCGAATGGCCGCGGTAGCGGTAGGTCTGCATCTCGAGGATGTACGGGCCCTCGCCGGAGCGGGCATGCGCGATGGCGCGGCTCGCCGCCTCGCGCACGGTGCGCACGTCCATGCCGTCGACCTGCTCGCCCGGGATGCCGAAGGAGAGGCCGCGCCTCGAGAAGTCCGTCTGGGCCGAGGCGCGGGCCACCGAGGTGCCCATGGCGTAGCGGTTGTTCTCGATGACGTAGATCACCGGCAGCTTCCACAGGGCCGCCATGTTGAAGCTCTCGTAGACCTGGCCCTGGTTGGCCGCGCCGTCGCCCATATAGGTGAGGCTGACCTTGCCGTTCCGCCGATAGGCGTCGGCGAAGCCGAGGCCGGTGCCGAGGGAGACCTGGGCGCCGACGATGCCGTGGCCGCCGAAGAACTGCTTCTCGCGGGAGAACATGTGCATCGAGCCGCCCTTGCCGCGCGAGTAGCCGCCGCGGCGCCCGGTCAGCTCGGCCATGACGCCCTTCGGGTCCATGCCGCAGGCGAGCATGTGGCCGTGATCCCGGTATCCGGTGATCACCTGATCCCCCTCCACCGAGGCCATCTGCATGCCGACGACCACGGCCTCCTGGCCGATATAGAGGTGGCAGAATCCCCCGATCAGGCCCATGCCGTAGAGCTGGCCCGCCTTCTCCTCGAAGCGGCGGATCAGCAGCATCTCGTGATAGGCGTGGAGATCCTCGTCGCGGGTGAATTGCGGCGCGTTCGGCGCGGGCTGGTGGGCTGCGGCGGCCTCGGGTTTGCCTGCGGCGGCCTCGGGTTTGCCTGCGGCCGCCTCGGTTTTGCCCGCGGCAGCTTTGGCTGCATCGAGCTTCGGCTGCCCCGCCTCGTTCGCGGCATCCATCGGCGACCTCCCGTGAACCTGTCCCTTGGCTACGGTTTAGGGCACGCCGCGGCGGAAGGCGAGCGCCGGTTCTCTGACAGGAGGAGTGCATTGTCAGCCCAGCCCGGCGCCAAGTCCGGCCGAACCGAGCGGTCTTGGGGCGCCGGGCGGCCGCGGAGGGGGGAGCGGGCCGTCACAACCGGTCGTCGGCCGGGGGCCGCGACCGCTTCCCGGCAGCCGATGATCGCCAGAACCCGCAGATCACGGATCGATGATCACCACATCGTTGGCGTGCACCCGCCCGAGCACGACGCGGGCGCGCTCCTCGAGGAGGTCGCGGTCGATCTGCTCGCTGCGCAGGAGCGCGACGCGGTGCTCCCAGGTGGCCCGCTCCGCCTTGGCGGTGGCGAGCTCCTGGCTCAGCCCGTAGGCCTGGATCTTGAGGGCGCGCTTGGCCTCGAGGCCGCGATTGCCGTTCTCGGCCTGGTACACGAAGTACCCGACCACGAGGGCCGACACGGTCCACAGACCGAGCGGCATGAGAACGGTTCTGACGCGGCGACGGACGACCATGGGGCGACCATCGCCGGACAAGGTTAAGGAAGGCTTGTCGTCCGGCGGCTCAGGGCGCGTGGGGCCGCCGGACCACCGCCCGGGAGCCCCCTGCCCCCTGCCCCCTTCTCCCTGCCCGGCCGTTCCCTCAGCGGCTCGCGAGCTGCTTGATCGCGGCCCGGCCGGCGTAGCGGCCTTGCGCGCCGAGGCCCTCCTCGATGCGGATCAGCTGGTTGTACTTCGCCAGCCTGTCGGAGCGCGCCAGCGAGCCGGTCTTGATCTGCCCGCAATTCGTCGCGACCGCGAGGTCCGCGATGGTCGAATCCTCGGTCTCGCCGGAGCGGTGCGACATCACCGCGGTGTAGCCGGCGCGCTGGGCCATATCGACCGCCGCGAGGGTCTCGGTGAGCGAGCCGATCTGGTTCACCTTGACCAGGATCGAGTTGCCGGTGGACGCCGCGATGCCGCGGGAGAGCCGCTCGACATTCGTCACGAACAGGTCGTCGCCGACGAGCTGGCAGCGGTCGCCGATCTTCTCGGTCAGGAGCTTCCAGCCCTCCCAATCGTCCTCCGACATGCCGTCCTCGATCGACAGGATCGGGTACTGGGCCACGAGCCCGGCGAGGTAGTCGACCTGGGTGGCGATGTCGCGGGTCTTGCCCTCGCCCGCGTAGTGGTAGGCGCCGTCCTTGAAGAACTCGGTCGCGGCGCAGTCGAGCGCCAGCACCATCTCGGTGCCGGGCTCGAAGCCCGCCGCCTGGATCGATTCCATCACGAAGTCGAGCCCGGCCTCGGCCGAGGGCAGGTTGGGGGCGAAGCCGCCCTCGTCGCCCACATTGGTGTTGTGGCCGGCGCGTCTGAGGGCGCCCTTGAGGGTGTGGAACACCTCCGAGCCCATCCGCACCGCCTCGGCGAGCGAGCTCGCCCCCACCGGCATGATCATGAATTCCTGGAAGTCGATCGGGTTGTCGGCATGCGCGCCGCCGTTGATGATGTTCATCATCGGCACCGGCAGGACCCGCCCCTGCACGCCGCCGATGTAGCGGTAGAGGGGCAGGCCCGCGGTCTCGGCCGCGGCCTTGGCGACGGCGAGCGAGACGCCCAGGATCGCGTTGGCGCCCAGGCGCGCCTTGTTGGGCGTGCCGTCGAGCTCGATCATCGCCTCGTCGATGGCGACCTGGTCCTCGGCATCCATGCCGCCGATCGCGTCGAGGATCTCGGTCTGCACGGCGTTGACCGCCGCCCGCACGCCCTTGCCGCCGTAGCGGCCCGTGTCGCCGTCGCGCAGCTCCACCGCCTCGTGGGCGCCGGTCGAGGCGCCGGACGGCACGGCCGCGCGGCCGAAGGAGCCGTCCTCCAGGAGCACGTCCACCTCGACGGTGGGATTGCCCCGGCTGTCCAGGATCTCGCGGGCGGCGATGTTGGTGATCGCGGTCATCAAAGTTCCCTCTCGAGACGTCGTCGGGCTCGGGCCGGGCCCTGGCGGGGCAACCGTGGCCGGCGCGCGACGGCGCGCCACGGGCGGGTGCGGCATCGGCGCAGGGGCTTATCCGTCAACGCGCGGCGTCCGGCAAGCGCCAGCCCCGCTTCGGAGGGAGGTCGGGCGCCGAATTCGCCGGCGCGCCGCCGTGCGCCTTTCCCGGGGCCGGCCCGGCGCTGCGGCGATCCGGACGCGAGGCTCCGCGCCCGCATCGGATGCATCGCGGGCGCGGGAGCGGTATAGGGCGGGCCATGATCGACGAGACCCCGACGCACGAGATTCCGGCGAACGAACCCGTGACTCACGAAACCGCGACGAACCAGCCCCTGCAGCTCGGACAGGCCAGCGCCCTGCCGGCCTCCCCCGACGAGGCCCGCCTCGACCGGGTGCCGAACCCGCATCCGGACACGGATTACCTCGCGCGCTTCACCGCGCCCGAGTTCACCTCGCTCTGCCCGGTGACGGGCCAGCCCGACTTCGCCATCCTGGTGATCGATTACGTGCCCGACCAGTGGCTCGTCGAGTCGAAGGCGCTCAAGCTCTACCTGCACAGCTTCCGCAACCACGGGGCCTTCCACGAGGATTGCACCGTGGCGATCGGCAAGCGCCTGCGCGATCTCCTCGCGCCGCGCTACCTGCGCATCGCCGGCTTCTGGTACCCGCGCGGCGGCATCCCGATCGACGTGTTCTGGCAGACCGGCGAGCCGCCGAAAGCGGTCTGGCTGCCGGATCCCGGCGTGCCGCCCTACCGGGCGCGCTGAGCGCCGGGGCCGGAACAGAGGAAGGGCGGCCGGTGGGGACCGGCCGCCCTTCGATGATGGAGGCGTCGCGTCGGGCGCCGAAGGCCCGGTTCGTCGCGGTGGCTCAGTAGCCGTAGCCGTAACCGCCGCCGCCATAGCCGCCGCCGTAACCGTAGGCCGGGGCGCCGTAGACCGGGGCGTAGCCGCCGTCATAGTAGCCGGAGCGCCCGTAGGCGTCGCGTGCCGCGCCCGCCGCGATGGCGCCGGCCGCGAGGCCCGCGATGCCGAGGCCGACCGCCGCACCGGTGCCGATGCCGCGACGACCGCCGCGGTAGCCGTGACCGTAGCCGTAGGCCTGTCCGTGGCCGTAGCCGTAGCCGCGCGGGCGGGCATCCGCCGCGGTTGCCGTGAGGGCACCGATCGAAAGGGTGACGGCGGAGATGAGAGCGAGCTTGCGCATGCTGTCCTTTCAAGTGCGAGAGACCAATTCGCAGATCCAACGTTCTCCCTGCCCAGTCGTTCCGCGACATCGTGGTGAATCGGTATCAGCCAATACCGGCGCCGCGCCGGGTCGGAGCGCGCGATCACTGGAATCGGAGGCCGGCCGGACAGGCCGGAACCACGTCCCGGCGCGGCCTGATCTCGCGGGTTCGGCGGATGGCGGCCGTGCCCGTGCGGCGCGCCGACGGGCCGGGCGCCCGCCCTCGGTCGAGGGCGGGCGGATCCGGTGGACGGCCCGGGATCAGGCCGCGCCGGGTCCCGCGCCCTTCGCCAGGCGGTCGTAGGCCTGGAGCGTGGCGAGCAGCGCCGGCATGTCCTTGAGCGCCACCATGTTGGGGCCGTCCGAGGGGGCGCGGTCGGGATCGGGATGCGTCTCGATGAAGAGGCCGGCCACGCCCACCGCGACCGCCGCGCGGGCGAGGACGCCGACGAACTCGCGCTGGCCGCCCGAGGTCGCCCCCTGCCCGCCGGGCTGCTGCACCGAATGGGTCGCGTCGAACACCACCGGCAGGCCCCCCGTCACCTGCGCCATGATGGGCAGGCTGCGCATGTCGGAGACGAGGGTGTTGTAGCCGAAGGAGGCGCCGCGCTCGGTCACCAGCACGTTCGGATTGCCGGCGCCCGTGAGCTTGGCGGCGACATGCGCCATGTCCCAGGGGGCGAGGAACTGCCCCTTCTTGACGTTGACGGCGCGGCCCGTGGCGGCGGCGGCGAGCAGCAGGTCGGTCTGCCGGCAGAGGAAGGCCGGGATCTGCAGCACGTCGACCACCTCGGCCGCCGGCGCGCATTGCTCGGCCGCGTGGACGTCGGTCAGGACGGGCAGGCCGAAGCGCTCCTTGATCTCGGCGAAGATCGGCAGCGCCTCCGCGAGGCCGAGGCCCCGGGCCGAGCCCGCCGCGGTGCGGTTCGCCTTGTCGAAGGAGGCCTTGAAGACGAGGCCGAGGCCGAGGCGGTCGGTCATCGCCCTGAGGGCCTCGGCGATCTCGAGGGCGTGGGCGCGGCCCTCGAGCTGGCAGGGGCCGGCGATCAGGCCGAAGGGACGATCGTTGGCGAAGGCGACGTCGCCGACGCGCACGGTGGCGGGAGCGGGAAGATTCGGGCTCGACATCCGGGCGGTCTAGCCCGCCGCGCCGGCGCGGGAAAGGCCGGCGGCCGGATGCTCCGGCGGCGCGAGGCCCGCCCGGCGGCGCAGCGCAGCGGGCCGGGCGCGGCGGAGCACGCAGACGGTGAGGTCCCCCGAGAGGGCATCCCCGCGCGGCCCCGTCTCGCAGCGCAGCGCCGCGCGCCCCGCCCGGCCCTCCCGGGGGGCGCTCGTCAGGAGCGAATCCTGGTGCAGCCGCAGGGCCAGCACCTCGGCCTCCCGCGCCCGAGCACCCGCGAGCCCCTGCGCCGCCAGCCCGATCAGGGTGAAGAAGGGCGCCCGCGGCTCGCGCTCCCGGGCGGCGAAGACCATCCGGGGATCGCGGCAATCGAGGCTCATGCGCTCGGCATCCGCCGCGCGGAACACCGCGAGGGCGCCGCTGCGCCCGGCGAGCGAGGCGCCGGTCGCCCGGATCACCCGGGCCGTGAGGGCGTCGCAGCCATCGGCGCGGGCGGAGCCGAGGCAGGCTGCGCCGATGGCCGCGAGCGCGAGGCCGGCGACGAGGGGATGCGCGTTCTTCGGGGATCTCGGGGGCGTCATCGGGCCGCTGTAGCGCATTTCCGGGCCCCGCGGCATCCGCCCGGCCCGGCTCAGCGCTCCCCGAGGGAGCCCGTGGTCTCGGAGGCGACCGGGACGACGCCCGCGTCGGCACAGGCCTGGCGCGCGTGGCTGCGCAGGACCCGGGGCAGCCGCACCGGGTGGTCGCCCGCCTCGTCGTGCAGGATGCCCGTCAGGGCCTCGGTCGAGAGGGTGCCGCGGAACGAGACCGGGCCGGCTTCCGTCTCCGCCGTGAAGGCCAGGGCCTTGCTGGCATCGTCGAGGGCAAGCTCCATGCCCTGCGTCGGCGCGAGCCCCCCGCCCCCGCCGGATTCGTAGACGAGGCCGTCGCCCTGCGGCGAGCGCCGGAGGGTGATGCGCCGGCCCCCGATCCGGCCGCTGGCCGCGAGGATGCAGAGATCGGCGTAGACGTAGGTGCCGGAGTTCCAGACCGGCCGCGCCGCGGCCGGGCCCGTCATCAGGAGGGCCGAGAGGAGCGGAAGGGCCGAGTGGACCGGAAGGGCCGGAAGGGCCGGAAGGGCAATGTACAGACCCGCTGCCCGCATCGCGTCGCTCCCTCGCCCGCCCGCCCGTTCAGGCCGGACGAAAATCGCCCATGCAGGATTCGGGCGCGCAGGACTGTGCGCTACGTCACATGAGGCTGGGCTCGGGCGGCAGCCGGCCTGGGGCGCGCGGCCGGTCCCGCCCCGGGGAGCGGGCGAAGGGTCGGGCTGAGGCCGGGAAAACGGCACCGCGCCCGGAGGAGGCGGCGCCGGCAACCCGGAGAGGATCCGTGGGGATCGCGAGCCCGGCTGGCCCGCGATCCGTGCTGCGGCCGGGGATTCAGCCGGCGTTCTTCGAGAGGGAGACCGCGACGAAGCGGGTGACGCCCTTCTGGCTCTTGATCCGCATCAGCACCGCCTTGCGGCCGCTCGCCTCCGCGGAGCGGATGCGCTCGGCGACCTCGGAGGGCTTGGTCACGCTCTGGCCGGCGACGTCGAGGATGACGTCGCCCTGCTCGATGCCCTTGGCGGCGGCCGGTCCGTCGGGATCGACCTCCATCACCACGACGCCCTCGTCGGAGAGGCCGGCCTCCGAGGCCGGGGCGAGGCTGAGGCCGAGGCGGGGCTGGCCGTCGGAGGCGTCGCTGCCGCGGCTCGCCACCTGACCGCCCTCGGTCGGCAGGGCGCCGAGGGTGATGGTCGCGGTGTCGGACTTGCCGCCGCGCAGGTAGGCGACCTCGACCTTGGCGCCGGGCTTCAGGCCGGCGATCTTGCGCGAGAGCTCCTTGGCGTCGCCGACGGGGGTGCCGTTGACCGACTCGATCACATCGCCGGACTTGAGGCCGGCCTTGGCGGCGGGCGTGCCGGATTCGGCGTGGTCCACCAGGGCGCCCTTCGGCTTGTCGAGGCCGAGCCCCTCGGCGATGTCCTGCGTCACCGGCTGGACCTGGACGCCGAGATAGCCGCGGGCGACCTTGCCGTCGGTGCGCAGCTGCTCGACCACCGCCTGCACGGTCTCGGCGGGGATCGCGAAGGCCAGGCCCACGCTGCCCCCCGACGGGGAGGCGATCGCGGTGTTCACGCCCACCACCTCGCCGTTGACGTTGAAGGTGGGGCCGCCCGAATTGCCCTTGTTGATCGGCGCGTCGATCTGCAGGAAATCGTCGTAGGGGCCGGCGCCGATGTCGCGGCCGCGGGCCGAGACGATGCCCGCCGTCACGGTGCCGCCGAGGCCGAAGGGGTTGCCGATCGCCACCACCCAGTCGCCGACGCGCGGGGCCGCCTTCCCGAACTGCACGTACGGGTAGGGGCCGCCATCCTTGATCTTGAGGAGGGCGATGTCGGTCTTCGAATCCTTGCCGATGACCTTGGCGTCGAGGGTGCGGTTGTCCTCGAGGGTCACCTGAACGGTCTTGGCGTGGTCGACCACGTGGTTGTTCGTCACCACGTAGCCGTCGGCCGAGATGATGAAGCCGGAGCCCACGGCGCCGCGCTGGCCCTGGCGCTGCGGCGTGCCCGGGACGGTGCCGTTCGGGCCCCCGCCCTGGCCGCCCTGCCCGAAGCGCTTGAAGAACTCGCGCAGCTGCGGCGGCACGTTCTGCAGGCCCCGGCCCTGGCCTTGGCCTTGGCCGTCGTCGTCCGCCTCCGCCGTGTCGTCGAGCTTGACCTTCACCGAGACGACGCCGGGCTTCACCTTGTCGACGATGTTGGCGAACGACCCCGGCGGGTGCTCGGGGGCCTCGATCGGGGTCCTGGGAAGCGCCTGGGCGTGGGCCGGCGTCGCGGGCTGGAGGAATTCGGCCCCGACCGCGCCGCCGGCCACGAGGGCCGCCGCGGCGACGGAGGCGAGGGCGTTGCGGCGGAAGCGGCGGGCGGACAGGTTCGGCTGGTCGGTCATCGGGGAACTCCGGTGGAAGGGGCGCCGCCGCCTGATCGGCGGGCGATGATCCGTCCTACGCGGCGCAGCCTGACCCGCCGGTGGCGGTCGCATTACGGTTTCGTCAGGTTGGGGCCGGCTGGCGGAGCCTCGCCGTGCGGACCATATGGACCCTGCGGGGACGGCCCTGCCCGGGACCGCGCCCGACGCGCGGCCCCGACCCTGGAACCACCCGCGGTGGGGACGGCCCTGCCCATGACAGGGAGACTGTCTTGGCCTGGACCATCCTGTTCGTCGCCGGCCTGTTCGAGGTCGCCTGGGCGATCGGCCTCAAATACACCGAGGGCTTCACGCGCCTCGTCCCCTCCGTGCTGACCCTCGCGGCCATGGGGGTCAGCGTGGCGCTGCTCGCCCTCGCCCTGAAGAGCCTGCCGGTCGGCACCGGCTACGCGGTCTGGACCGGCATCGGCACCATCGGCACGGCCCTCCTCGGCATCGCGCTGTTCGGCGAGCCCGCCACGGCGCTCCGCCTCGGCTGCATCGGGCTGATCGTGGGCGGCATCGTCGGCCTCAAGCTCGCGGCCTGACGGGCGCGGCGCCCGCCGCCCTACGCGTCGCTCAGGCGCGCCAGCGCCTCGCGGAGCTTGACCAGCCGGGCCGCCTCGGCGTCGCGGCGCTCGCGGCTCTCCTCCACGACCTCCTCGGGGGCGCGGGCCATGAAGTCGGCGTTTCCGAGCTTGGCCTCGATCTTCCGGATCTCGCCCTCCCCCTTCGCGGCCTCCTTCCTCAGCCGCGCGACCTCGGCCGCGAGATCGACGATGCCCTCGAGCGGCAGGGCCGCGACGCTGCCGCGCACGAGGAGCTGGACGGAGTTCTTCGGCGCGGCGTCCGCGAAGCGGATCTCGGAGAGCCGGGCGAGCCGCAGCAGCGTGTCGCGCCAGGTCACGATCCGGGCCCGCACGGCCTCATCCGCCCCGATGAGCCAGAGCGGCACCTGCGCGCCCGCCGGCACGTTCGTCTCTGAGCGGGCCGAGCGCACCTCGGAGACGAGGTCGACGATGAAGCCGATCTCGGCCTCCGCCTCCGCATCGGCGAGCCCGCCGAGCCGCGGCCAGGGGGCGAGCGCCAGGAGCCCCCGGTCGGCGAGCCCCTCGCCCTTGATCGCCCAGAGCTCCTCGGTGAGGAAGGGCATGAAGGGGTGCAGGAGCTTGGCGATCTGATCGATCAGGAAGGCCACCGTCGCCTGCGTCTCCTGGCGCTCGGGGGCGGCGACATGCTCGCCCTGGAGCACGGGCTTGGCGAGCTCGAGGTACCAGTCGCAGAAGAGGTTCCAGACGAAGCGGTAGGCCGTCGCCGCCGCGTCGTTGAAGCGGTAGGCCTGGAGCGCGCCCTCGACCTCCGCGACCGCGCGGGCCGCCTCGCCCAGCGCCCAGCGGTTCAGGGTCCCGCGCGCCGCCTCCGGCCGGTAGCGCGGATCGAGGCGGCAGCCGTTCATCTCGGCGAACCGCGCCGCGTTCCAGAGCTTCGTCGCGAAATTGCGGTAGCCCTCGACGCGGCTGAGGCTCAGCTTGATGTCGCGCCCCTGCGCCGCCATGGCGGTGAGGGTGAAGCGCAGGGCGTCCGCCCCGTACTGGTCGATCAGGCCGAGGGGATCGACGACGTTCCCCTTCGACTTCGACATCTTGGCACCCTTCTCGTCGCGCACGAGGGTGTGCAGGTAGACCGTGTCGAAGGGCGCCCGGTCGGTGACGTGCAGGCCCATCATCATCATGCGGGCCACCCAGAAGAACAGGATGTCCTTGCCGGTCACCAGGGTGTTCGTCGGGTAGTAGCGGGCGAGCTCCGGGGTGCTCTCGGGCCAGCCCAGCGTCGAGAACGGCCAGAGCGCGGACGAGAACCAGGTGTCGAGGACGTCCGGGTCGCGGGTGAGCGCCACCGGCCGGCCGTGCCGGGCCTCGGCCAGCGCCAGGGCCTCCGCCTCGCTCCGCGCCACGTAGGGCACGCCCTCGGCGTCGAACCAGGCCGGGATCTGGTGGCCCCACCAGAGCTGACGCGAGACGCACCAGGGCTCGATGTTCTCCAGCCACTGGAAGAAGATCTTCTCGTAGTTCTCCGGCACGAACCGGGTCTGCCCGTCGCGCACGGCCTGGAGCGCCCGCTCGGCGAGCGGCTTCACGTTCAGGTACCATTGGTCGGTGAGATAGGGCTCGATCACGACGCCCGAGCGGTCGCCGTGGGGCACCGCGTGGGTGTTCGGCGCGATCTCGCGCAGGAGGCCCCGGGCCTCCATCAGGGCGACGACGCGCGTGCGCGCCTCGAACCGGTCGAGGCCGTGCAGGGCCAGCGCCTCCGGCTCGGGGGCGGCGTCCCGCAGGAAATCCGCGTTGTCCGCCAGCAGGATGCGGGCCTCGGGGTCGAGGATGTTGATCGGCCGGGTCCCGTGGCGGCGCCCGACCTCGAAATCGTTGAAATCGTGCGCGGGCGTGATCTTGACCGCGCCGGTGCCCTTCTGGGGATCGGAGTATTCGTCGGCCACGACCGGGATCAGGCGATTGACGAGGGGCAGGCGCACGCGCCGGCCGACGAGGGCCGCGTAGCGCGCGTCGTCCGGATGGACCGCCACCGCCGTGTCGCCGAGCATGGTCTCGGGCCGGGTGGTCGCGACCGTGAGGATCTCGCCGGTCTCGGCCCCTGCCTCGTCCACCACCGGGTAGTCGAAGTGCCAGAGATGGCCCTTCACCTCGACCTGCTGCACCTCGAGATCCGAGATCGCGGTCTGGAACCGCGGGTCCCAGTTCACGAGGCGCTTGTCGCGGTAGATCAGCCCCTGGGCGTGGAGGTCGACGAAGACCTTGAGGACGGCGGCCGAGAGGCCTTCGTCCATGGTGAAGCGCTCCCGCGACCAGTCGCAGGAGGCGCCGAGGCGCTTCAGCTGGTTGACGATGGCGCCCCCCGATTCCGCCTTCCAGCTCCAGACCCGCTCGACGAAGGCCTCGCGGCCGAGGCTGCGCCGGTCCGGCTCGCCGGCCTCCGCGAGGCGGCGCTCGACCACCATCTGGGTGGCGATGCCGGCATGGTCCGTGCCCGGCTGCCAGAGCACGTCGCGGCCCCGCATGCGCTCGAAGCGCACCAGGATGTCCTGCAGGGTGTTGTTGAGGGCGTGGCCCATATGGAGCGTGCCCGTCACGTTCGGCGGCGGGATCACGATGCAGTAGGGCTCGGCTCCGGCCCGTTCCGGGCGCCCGGCCCGGAAGGCATCCCCCGCCTCCCAGGCGGTGCTGACGCGCGCCTCGACGGCGGCGGGGTCGAAGGTCTTGTCCATCATGGGGCTACGGGCCAATCGTGCGGGCGTCTCGGATTGCGCCCGCTTTCAACCCGTCCCGGGCCCCGCGTCAACACGGGGCCGGCCGATGGCAGCCGCCCGCGCCCGCGCCCTCGCCCGCGAATGCGAATGCGAATGCGGCGCGGGCGCCTCAGCGCCCGCGGGAGACCCGCTCGATCTCGGCGCGGACCAGGCGCTCGACCATGGACGGCAGGTTGTCGTCGAGCCACGCCTTCAGCATCGGCCGGAGCATGTCCTTGACGAGGTCCTCCAGCGTGCGGCTGTTCTGGCTCAGCACGGTGTGGGCCAGCATGTTGAACGCCTGGTTCACGCTGGCATCCGTCGTCGAGGAGGTCAGGCGCTCGACCGTCGCGTCGAGGAAGGGGTCGTGCAGCGCCGCGGCCGGCGCCGGAGCCTCCCGGCGCGGCTCGGGCGCGGCGGCCCGCGGCGGCGGCTCGAAGACGGGCTCGGGTTCGGGTTCGGGCTCCAGCTCGATCGCGTCGAAATCGAGGGCCTCGTCGCCGAAATCGATCGGGTCCGGCTCGATCGGCTTCGGGGCGGCCTCGACCTTGCGCACGGGCTCGGCGGCCTCGGCGAGGTCGAGCACGTCGTCGTTCTCGGGGAGCGGCGGGGTCCGGATCGGCGTCGCCTCCGGCTTCACCGCCTGATCGTCGGCGATGATGCGGCGGATGGAGGCCAGGATCTCCTCCATCGAAGGCTCGGCGGCCTTGTCCTGCGTCTTGGGGCTCGCTGCACTCATCCGGACGGCGCTCGGCAGGGGGAGGAAGTTTGACGACGTTGCGGCCCAGTATTTCACGCCTGGAGCCCCGGACAAGCGCATCCGTAACACAGTCCCGGGAGAAACGGCGGCGCCGAGCGATGAACTCGGGCGCGAGCGGAGCGGATGTTCGCGGAAGACCCGCCTGGAGGGGCCTGGAGGCCGGGGGGGGCCGGGGGGGCCGGGGGGGCCGGGGGGCCGGCGCGCAGGGCGCCGGCTGTCCTCGTCAGCGGCCGTCGGTCGTGCGCACGCCGTACCAGAGGTCCTTGACCTGGTCGTAGTGGGTCTTGGCGCTGTAGGTGGCGACCGGGAGCGCGGTGAAGCGGGCCGTGAGGCGGCCGATCGCCTGGACGACGCCGTAGGAGAACACCACGCGGTTGCGCTGGGCCACGATCAGGTTGACGCGGGCGTTGAGCAGCTCCTGCTGCGCGTTCAGGACGTCGAGGGTGGTGCGCTGGCCGACGCGGGCTTCCTCGCGCACGCCGTTGAGCGCCACCTCGTTGGCCTGGACCTGGGCCTGGGAGGCGATCACCTGGGCCTTGGCGGCCTCGAGCTGGCCCCAGGCCGAGACCACGGCGGCGCGGATCTGGTCGCGCACCTGCTCGACCTGGATGCGGGCCTGCCCGACCTGTTCCTTGGCCTGGCGGATCTGCGCGTATTCCTGGCCGCCCTGATAGATCGGGATCGTCAGGCGGCCGACGATCGAGGCGCTGACGCCGTTGGTGTTGGCGAGCTGCTGATCGTAGCTCTGCGCGACCGAGCCCTGCACGCTGACCGTCGGGTAGAGGACGCCCTCCAGCACCTTCACCTGCGCCTCGGCGGCATCGACCGCGTGCATCTGCGCCACGATCGAGGGATGTTCCTTGAGGCCGATATCGATGGCGACGTTGAGGCTGCCCGGGACGTAGCGGTCGAGGGGCCGGCCGGGGGCGAGCTGGCGCGGCTCGACGCCGATTACCTGCCGGTAGATGCCGATCGAGGAGCGCAGCTGCGCCTCGGAGGCGCTGACCTGGGAGCGGGCGCCCGCGAGGCGCGCTTCGGCCTGGGCCACGTCGGTGCGGGTCACCTCGCCGACATTGAAGCGGTCGCGGGTCTGGCGGAGCTGCTCCTCGAGCACCTCGACGTTGTTGCGGTTGAGCTCCAGGTTCGCGGTGTCGCGCAGGACGTCCATATAGGCCTGCGCGGCGTTGAACAGGGTGGTCAGCTCGGTGAAGCGCAGGGTCTCGCGCTGGCTGTAGACGGCTGATTCGGCCCGCCGGGTGTTGTTGTCGGTCTGGAAGCCGTTGAACAGGGTTTGGTTGACCGTGATGCCGGCGGACCCCGGGGTGATGGTCTGCCGCAGGTTTCCTCCGGCCAGGTTCCCCTCGGTGTACTGCGATCCGATGCTGGCCTGGACGGCGACGGTCGGGCGGTAGCCCGACTGCGCGATGGCCACGCCCTCGTCCGTCGCGCGCACGCCGGCACGGCCCGCATTCAGCTGCGGGTTGCCCGCATAGGCTCGTGCCAGCGCGCTCTCCAGCGTCTCGGCCCAGGCCGGGCTGGCGGCCGCGAAGCCGGCCGCGGCGGCGATGCCGGCCAGCCGAAGCGCGGGGCGCGTCGCAGGTTTGCGTCTTCTCACGTCGATCAGCCCTTGCGGTTTCTCGAAGGAACCGGATTCCCGTCTCGTGACGGGTATGGCGCGTTGATACGCACCTTCCAGTTAAGCCCGCCCTAGCGCCGACATTAGCCGAGCTTGAGCCGCCGGGCCCAGGGGTACGGAGGTCCTGGCAACAGAATCGTGGGGAGGTGGCGCATAAAAGCGACACCCGCAGAGCGCGAAATCAGGCCCTCTCGCCCATCGCGCGTTGCAAAAACAGCGGGGCGACAGCCCCTCGGGCGCTTCGCTGTTCCGAATCGTACCAAAGCATCCGGATTCTCCTCCGGCAAGGGGATCGCGGGGGATCCGAGCCCGGCTCAGAAGGAGAAGCCGGCTTCCGCCGCGAAGGCGGAGAGACCCGGAAGGGCCGCGTCGAACAGGGGCCGCGCCCCGAAGGCGTCGCCGGCGCGCACGAACAGCGTCGTCTTGGCGGCGCGGTCCGGCCCCATCACGCTGACGAGGCGGCCGCCGTCCTTGAGCTGGTCGAGGAGGGCCTGCGGCCGCACCTCGATGCGGCCCTCCACCAGGATGGCGTCGTAGGGGCCGTGTCCGGGCGCGCCGGCGGCGAGAGGCGCGTCGAGCACCGTGGCGTCGGCCCCGAGCCGCTCCCGCGCGCCCTGCGCCAGGACCTCGACCGGCTCCAGCGCCACGACCTGCCCGCCGAGGCGGGCGAGGATGGCGGCCGCGTAGCCGTATCCCGCCCCGATATCGAGGACGCGGGCGCCCGGCCGGATCTCCAGCGCCTGGATCATCCGGGCCAGCACCATCGGGGCGGGCAGGAAGCGGACGTCGCCGCTCGCGCCCCCGAGCCGCAGGGTCTGGTCGATATAGGCGAAATCCTCCCGGCCCGGCGGCACGAAGCGCTCGCGCGGGACGGCATCGAACGCGTCGAGCACCGCGATGTCGTTCACGTCGAAGGTCCGCAGCTGACAATCGACCATGAGGCGTCGCGCCTGCGCGTAATCGAGCATGGTGGCTGGTATCCCTCGACGCGTGTCGGTCTCGCGCCTTCGGCCGGGCCCGCGGAAGGGCCGGGCCGGGCGCCCAAGCTGGCGGGTTTGTCGTGGATCGGCCGTCAAAAGGCAAGGTTCTCGCGAAAGCGCCAGAGGGGCCCGGGCGAAGACCGGCACGCCTTGTGAAGACCGGCACGCCTTGTGAAGACCGGCGCTCCCGGTCAGGAGCGCCCCGGCAGCGCCCGCGGGTGTCGGGGCGGAGAATCGCCGATGAGGGGAAGTCGATGGAGGCCTCGCCCGGAATCGAACCGGGGTGCAAGGATTTGCAGTCCTCTGCGTAACCACTCCGCCACGAGGCCGTCCGGCGCGGGCCGCCCGGGAAATCGGGCCGCGATGCGCAACCCCGGCCGGGCGGCCGGCTCGGGGAGAGGGGTCTCTAGCAGAGGCACGGTGCGATGGGCAACGGTGTTTCTCGCCGCCTCGCCGCGCCGCCGCGATGCGCCCTCCCGGGCCTTGCCCCAGGCCTTGCCCTAGGCCTTGCCCCGGGCGATCCCGGGCGATCCCGGGCGATCCCATAAGCGACGCGCGCGTGCGCGCCGTTCGGACCCGGCTTCGTGACGGAATCGTCAAACAACCCGAAAAAGCACCCTTGCGTCCGGCATCCCCGGTGTGTAGACACCCCGCCGTGGTCCCCGATAGCTCAGTTGGTAGAGCAAGCGACTGTTAATCGCTTTGTCGCAGGTTCGAGTCCTGCTCGGGGAGCCAAATACCTTCAAGCACTTAGCGCGACTTCCTCGAATATCAGTCGAAGCGTGTTGCTGTGCGTGTTACCGCGGATGTTCCGGAGGCGTTTCAGGCCTCCCTGCGGCCCTTGCGGCGGGCTGCCCGCAGCCCGACGCGGCTCGACTGCGCCACCCCATTCCGGGCGGCGTATCGGCGGGCCCGGCCGCCCGCGGGCGGAACCGCGGGCCCCCATCCCCGGCCAGTCCGGGCGCGCCGATCCCCGACGGGCCCGACCCCCACCCGCGATGCGATGAAGGCGGCCGGGCCTCGATGGGCGGAGCGACGCCGTGGCGCGCCCCGTCAGATCACCCAGTCGAACGAGGCCGCGGTGGCGTGGCCTGTCGCCTGGAAGCCGAAGCTGATCGCCTGGCCGGGATCGATGTGATGATTCCAGCTCGCGCTGTGGATCACGTACTCGCCGGTCGTGTGGCTGACGATCTCGGCATTCCAGATGTTCGTGATCTCGAGCGGGGTCTTCAGCTTGATGGTCCAGTCGTCGAGGGCGGCCGAGCCGGCGTTCTTCAGGGCGGTGGAGGTGACCGCGCCGGTCCCCCAATCATCGACGACCGTGGTCTTGGCCACGAGCTGCGCCGATCCGGTGGCAGGCGAGGTCGTGGGCGGGGTCGTGGGCGGGGTGATGACCGGGGGGGTCACGACGGCGTCGTCGTTGACGATCGTCGCCGTGGCGGTGCCGTGGGCGAGGTCCGCATTGTGGGGGGCCGACAGGGCGAACTGGAAGGTCTCGTTCGGTTCCGCGGCGGCATCGCCCCGCACCACGACCGGGACGGTCTTCGTCGTCTCCCCGGGCGCGAAGGTCAGCGTCCCCTTGACCGGCGTGAAGTCGCTGGCGTCGGCCGTGCCGGGCACGGTGGTGTAATCCACGCTGACCGGGATCGCCGCGGCGGCCGAGAGGGTCACGGTGAACGTCGCGCGCGTCGTGCCGTCGACGCTCGTGGTGCCGCCGCTCCCGGCGGCGTCGAAATGGAACATGATCGGCGTCAGGGTGGCGAC
This sequence comes from Methylobacterium planeticum, assembly GCF_008806345.1. Classification (GTDB taxonomy): domain Bacteria; phylum Pseudomonadota; class Alphaproteobacteria; order Rhizobiales; family Beijerinckiaceae; genus Methylobacterium; species Methylobacterium planeticum. The sequence goes on from NZ_VZZJ01000009.1 coordinate 71,043, forward strand.
CTTGTCGGTCTGCACGCTCGTCCAGTCGTCCTTCAGGATGCCGCCCGTGTCACCGGAATTCGGGTTCCAGGACCACCAGGTCCAGCTGAAGCCCTGCTGGCCCGCCGGTATATCCCGGGTGCCGTTGGCGTCGTAATCGCCGCCCAGGTAGGCCTGGAGCTTCGACAGCCAGGCCACGTCCTTGGGGTCGGTCAGCTTGCTGCCGAACTCGCCGAGATAGACCGGCGCGATGTTCTCGCGCTCGATATAGCCCCACATCTGGTCGAACTTCGCCGGAAGGTTGTTCGGGAAGCTCGGGTCGTTGAACCAGGGCTGGCCGTAGATCGAGTTCGGGTAATCGTGCGCCGAGTAGACGAGGTGGCCGGGGCTGTTGAGCTGGATCGGGCGGTCCTTGACGCCCATCAGGTTGCCGCCCCACCAGTAATAGGTGTTCTGGTAGGATTCCACGCCCTCGACGAAGACGAGCCAGTTCGGGTTGGCTCCCAGCACGGCGTTGCCGGCCCGCTCGGCCGCCGCGGCCCAATCGGTGGCGCCGCCGCCGCCCCAGGTGCCGTTGTGCGGCTCGTTGTGCAGATCCGCGCCGATGACCGTGCTGTTCCCGGCGAAGTGCTTGGCCAGCATCGTCCAATCGTCGATCCACCGCCCTTCGCCGTAGGTGCCGTTGTACCAGAGACCGTTCTCGGAGGTCCCGGCGCCCGCGCCGGAGCGATGGTGATCGAGGATGATCTTCAGGCCGAGCTGCCCGGCGGCGTCGACGATCTTGTCCATGATCTGCAGGCCGGACAGGCCCGCGAGGTCGGGGTTCTTGTTGAAGTCGATCCCGTTGGGCGTGCTCCCCTGGTCGAACAGCTGGTCGGAGAAGGGAAGCCTGATGGTGTTGAACCCCAGGTCCACCATCTGCTTCATCATATCCTTGTAGTTGCGGACGTTCAGCCCGTCCGGCGAGAACCGGCCGGATTCCATGCCGAACCAGTTCACGCCGGCGATCTTCACGCTGTGACCGGCGGCGTCGAGGATCTGGCTGCCCTGCGTGTGGAAGAAGCCGGTGCCGATGCCGTTGCCGCCGCCGGGGTTCGAGACGGTCGTCGGGTTGCCCTCGACGACCGAGATGTCTGCGACGCTCACGGTCGGTCGAGCCGCATCGTCATCCGTGATGGTCGCCGTCCCCTGCGCCTTGTCCACGGTGGCGCCGACCGGGTTAAGCAGGTTGAGCCGAAAGGTCTCGCTCGCCTCGCTCAGCGCGTCGCCGACGACCGGAACCGTGACCGTCTTCGTGGTCTCGCCCGGGTTGAACGTGAGCGATCCCGTGGTCGCCGTGTAGTCCGCGCCGGTCAGCGCGGTTCCATCCTGCGTCTGGTAGCCGACCGTGATCTTGGTGGTGCCCGCCCTCGACAGGGTCACGGTGAACACGGCATTCGTCGTGCCGCCGGTCCCCTCCAGCAGGGTCACGTCGGACACCTTGAGGGCGGGACTGGGTGGCGGGGCCGCATCGTCGTTGACGATGGTGCCGGTCCCGGTCCCCTGGCCGATCGTCGCCTTCACGGTGCCCGACAGAGTGACCTTGAAGGTCTCGTTGGTCTCGACGAGCGTGTCGCCGGTGACCGGCACGGCGATCGTCTTCGTGGTCTCGCCGGGTGCGAAGGTCAGCGTGCCGCTCGTCGCCGCGTAGTCCGATCCGGCCGTCGCGGTGCCGTTCGCGCTCGCATAGGCCACCGTGATCGTGTCGGTCGACGCGGCGCTCAGGGAGACCTTGAACAGCTCCGAAACCGTGCCCGCGTTGCCCTCGACCACCGAGGCGTCGGTGATCGAGATGACCGGGAGGGGCGGCGTCCCCGTCGAGCCGGCGGCCTGCCCGTTCACGGTGAAGCCGGTCGGCGTCGCGGGCGTTCCCTGGGACGCGGCCTGGAAGCCGAAATTGACCAGCCCGTTCGGCGCGATCGCACCGTTCCAGCCGGCATTGCGGACCACGTAATGGTTGCCGACGTGGCTGACGATCTCGCCGTTCCAAAGGTTCGTGATCTCGAACGGCGCGTCGAACTCGACGCGCCAACCGTTCGTGGCCGTCGGGTTCACGTTCCTGACCGAGACGGAGCCGAGGAAGCCGGCATTCCAGCTGCTGGTCACATTGAAGTCAACGCCGTAGCTCATCATCGCCCCCTGGTCGAAAGTGCAGACCTGTCGAGACCGTCTGCGCTCATCAACATGATGTCCGGCGAAATTCCGGCCCAATGTGACGAAAGTGTGTTGTAGAGCCGCGCCGAAGAATAAGATCTCACGATCGGCACCCGCGACTGGCCTTCGAAAAATCTCGGACGCTCCTTCCGAAATTCAGATCGAAATGGTCCAGAAACCAAGCAGAAACTACTTAGATTGATCGTCGTGGCGGCGCCGACGCGTTCGGGGACCGCCGAACCGCCGCCGCAGCGTCGAAGGATCGGATGGGGGGCGATCCGCCTTCGGATCGCCAGGATCCGGGCACTTCCCGCATACGGCTCCCGGGCGGAGGCGGCGCGGCCATCGGCCCGGGCCGGCACGGGTCACGGCGCCGGCGGCGCTGGCCGGCCGCACGATCACGGCCATTCTCGAGCCGTGTCCGAATGAGCAGAAGCGTACAGAGCGTGATTGCCGGGAGGGGCGAGCGCCCTAGGCCGGCGTCCCGGACGGTCCTGCGGCGCGCAGCCGCTGCGGCGACGCCCCGAGGATTCGCTTCAGGAGCCGGGACAGGAGGGGCGTCCGGCGCCCGACCTGACGCATCCTGCGGCGAAGGGCGGGCAGGTGTCTCTGAATCGACGTCTCCGGCACGTCGCTGAAGTCACACTGGTGGAAGGTGTCCGGATCCAGGGTGTGGTGATCGCAATAGCCGCGAAGGCATTTGACGGAGAACTCGTCCTTCGACTTGCAATAGTAATGGTTGATCTGCGCGACGGCGAAGTTCTCGCTCCTCGGCTCCAGAAAGTTCCCGCTCTGGATGACGGTTCCGTCCGCGGAATGGACGACGGATCCTTCCCGATAATCGGCGTAGTGGATATGGATCTCCGTGGCGTGGGACAGGCGATGGATCGTCTTGAGGTGGCAGTTCGGCCCCAGCGCGATCTCGGAGGCCATGGTGAAGCGCTCCATCATCGGGCGCCTCCGGTAATGCAACGCGCCGGAACTGCCGAAAAGGCGCCAGTTCACACCGATGCCCGACGCCTCCACGGAAAAGCGATCGAGGAAGCCCTGGATCGTCCGATCCCGCTTGAGGTTCAGGAACTCGTCGAGGTCGAGGATCGCGGCCCACTCGACCCAGTCCCGGTAGGTGTGAAGGAAGTGCCGGTAGGCCTTGTACTGGGCGCTCTCGCCGGGGTGCGAGGGCCAGCGGATCACCGTGACGGTCTTGCCGAGGACCTTCGGGTTGAGCAGCGTCTCGATCGGCCGCACGCTCATGTTGTCGTAGAGGAAGACGTGGTCGAAGCCGATGGCGAGGTGGTAGGCGATCCACTCGACGACGTAGCGATCCTCGTCGCGGGCGATCCCGCAGACCGCAGCCCTATAACGCGGCGCCATTACGCGCTCCCAACATGATACGCCCCCCGCGTCGCGGAGAGCATTATCATTCAGACAGCGAGCACTATATGGCCCCGCCACAACACCGCGCCGATTTGATCCTCCGCGGGCCTCGCTCCGGCTGGGATGGCCGCGTGCCGGCCGGGTCTGCCGACCGGAGCGCCAGCGATCCGCACCACAAGTCCGCCCGGACCCTGCGGCGCATCACTCAGCGGCATCGACCCGGCGCCAAGGACCCGGCGCCAAGGACCCAAAGCCTTGGCCGATCACAGCGCCGCCCTGCCGCACAGCGCCGACGACCACGTCCGACCGTGGCTCCTGGGCGGGCGCCCCCGGTCCCGGCCAACCGGCGCAACGACCGGCATCGACGCCGGTGAGCGTCGTGCCGTCGCGGGGGCACCCGAGGGAGGCGCCTCAGTGGTGGCGTCGGTGATGGCGGTGGTGCCGGTGATGGCGCATCATCCGCCTTCCGCCGGCTTCCGGTCCCCGGTGCTGGCCCGCGAACGTGCTGTTGCCGGTGGCGGCCGCGTTCCGGTCGAGACCGTCGCCGCCCCCGCCGCCCCCGGATGCGGCGAGGCCGAGACCGGTGCCACCGAGCTGGAGCGCGACGGCCAGGGCCGCGCCGAGAACGATCTTCATCATGCGGATTCTACCTCGTGAAATGGGTTGAGCGGCGGCGTGCCGCGTGGATGCGAAGGGACGGGCGCGGATGGGTCCGGGTCTCAGCACCCGATGCAGATGCCCCGGTCGAGGCCGGTATCGACGCCGGTGCGTCCGGCCCGGACGCCCCCGTTGTGACGCGGGCCGGACGCGCCGAAGCCGCGCCCCTGCCGCAGGATGACGGGCGCCGCGTAACCGTCCTGGGGCTGGAACTGCACGTTGCGCTGCCCGTCCATGCGCAGGGTGTTGAAGTTCGAGGTCTGCTGCTGCTGGAAGGCGCTGGCCTGGCCCATCGCGGCCAGGGAGTTGTTGATGCTGTTCAGATTCGCGCTGGGCAGGCCCTGCGACAGGGCGGGCGCGGTCACGGCGACGAGGCACGCGGCCAGGGACAGGATTGATGCGCGCATGGCGGCTCTCCGGGATCGTTCGGTCGATCCTGGCAGGACGACGTGCGAGGGCGCGGCCGAGTTCCGGGCCACCCCTCCCCGCAGTGACGCAGGCCGGGCCGGACGGGAGCCCGGCCCGCCTCGTCCGACGCCGCGGAATTAACCACCCGTTAACCGTTGCGGGACATGGCTGGGGCATCGCCGAGGCCGCGCACCCACGGGCGGCTGACCTCACGAGACAGGTCCATCATGCCCGCAGCGCTCTCCGCGAACCCGACCGTTCTCGAACTCCTCGATCGGGGCGCCGTGACCCCGGAGGCGATCGTCCGCCTCGCGGAGACCTACCTCTCCACGCCGGGACTGCGCCTCTACACCCTCGCGTTCGGCTTCGTCCTCGACATCGCGGCGGCCGTCCAGGCCTACCCGATCGCCCGCGCGGTGGCGGACAGTTCCCTGTCCTCGTTCCGCTCCAAGCGGGCGACGGTCACGACCGCCATCATGCTGGCGCGCCCGGAAAAGGTCTGACCGCCCTCCGGCCCCAATCCCGGTGCGGCCGAATCCCACGCCGGCGCGGCGCAACCCGGTCCGGCCGGCCTCGGTTGCCCCTCGGTGCACGGGGACCGCGCCGGGAGGGATCGCGTATGCGCCGAACCATGACGACGATCCGCACGATCGCCCCGCTGCTGGGCGCGGCCGGCCTCGCCGCGGCGAGCGGCTGCGGGATGGCCCTGGCGCGGGGAGGCTCGTTCACGCCCCCCGCCGGGCAGGCCCCCGCCACGGCCCCCGGCGGCACGCAGGGCCTGGCCGGGCCACGAAACCTGTCCGAGGCGGCGCGGAGCGGCCAGGCCGTCGGCGTACCGCGCCGGCCCCCGAACGGCTTCTCGCTTCCGCGCGGCCGGGATTCCCTGCCGATCCCCGGGCGCTTCTAGGCCGTTCCCGCGGGGTGCCGCCCGCGCAGAACGGCCGCACCGGCTTCGCGGATCGGTTCGGATTCCGGGGGGTTGTCACACAGACATCAGATTGCGGAGCCATCCTCATGGCCACGTCTCGCCACACGAACCCCGATCCCATCGCGCAGGGCGCCCAGGCCCGGATCCACGGCCGGCCGAAGGATGCCTGCCCCTATCCGCGCAACAGCGAGGAGCGTGCCTCCTGGATGGAGGGATATGACGGCGTCGAACGCGATCGCGCGCCGCATCAGCCCCTCGTTCTCGGGTAAGGCCGCCGCCCCTGGGGCACGGCCCGCTCACGCAGCGTGAGCGGGCCACGTCCGGTCACGCCGCCTTGCGGCCGCGGCCCTGGGTCTCGGCCGGTGTCGCCTGTGCGCCCGGCCGGCCGAGGCCGATCGCGCGCGCGAGTTCCGAGCGCTGGGCAGCGTAGTTCGGTGCGACCAGCGGGTAGTCCCCCGGCAGGCCGTAGCGCTGGCGGTAGCTGTGCGGGTCGAACCCATGCGCCGCCAGATGGCGCTTCAGCGTCTTGTAGGATTTGCCGTCGATGAAGCTGATCAGCGCGTCCGGCGTGATCGACTTGCGGATCTGCGCCGGCGTCAGCTTCTCGATCGTCTCGACGGGCGCCGCGACGGCGCCCTGCGCCAAGCCGGCCAGCGCGGCGTGCACGGTCGCGAGCAGGGTGGCCAACTCGGCGACCGGGACGGAGTTGTTCGACACGTAGGCGCAGACGATGTCGGCCGCGAGCGTGACGAATTCGGGCGCGACGCCCTGCGTTTCTTCTGACATTCGTACAATCCGGTTGATCGGCCCCTCGCGGCTCTAAATCATTTCACTGGCCTCGAAATCAAGGGCGAACACCGCGGAACCTCGTCTAATCTGTTAAACCGCGGCGGAAATCGGAAAGATTTCTCAACCCAGCCGGTCGAGATCCGCGACGGCTGACTCTTGTTTCAGGACCGGCGGCCCGGGACCGGGACGACACGGTTCGGCACCGCTCGACCCGAGACGGCCTCGCTCCGGCATCGCATTCCCCTCACGGAACCTGAAACGGTCTCGAGGGACGGCGCGCCGTGCGCCGCAAGGACCGTCTTGGCCCGTTCCCCGATCGTCGATCGCGGAAGTCTCCCACGTCGTCTTGCCGTATTGTAATCCCAGCATCACGAAAACTTTATTACTCGAAGATATCTGGATATTTTTGTGTCTTGGGCGTCACATCCGCGCGTTGATTCAGTCAAAAAGCGTAGAAATCCGGCAGATCGATCTCATTCAGACGCGCTGTGATCTTCCGGCGATAGGCTCCAGCGCGCATCTCGGCCAGGGTGACGGCGTCCCCGAGATGTCGAAGCTGGAAATGTCCCCCATGTTCAAGTCGTTGCTCCTCGCCGGTACCGCGGCCGTCCTGCTGGCGGGCGCCGCCCAGGCCGCCGACCTGCCGCGCCGGGCGGCCCCGCCGCCGGTGTTCACGCCGGTCCCGGTCTTCACCTGGTCGGGCTTCTACGCCGGCATCAACGCGGGCTACGCCTTCAGCGACAACCGCGCGGTGCGCACCATCGGCAACAACGGTCCGGGCGCCGCCGCGGTGGTCGCTCCCTTCAACACCAGCACGGTCGGCAACGTGCTGGCCAACCGCCGTCCGGGTACGCTCCGCTCCGAGCAGGACGGCTTCACCGCCGGCGGCGGCTTCGGCTTCAACTACCAGTTCACGCCCGGCAGCGGCATCGTGGTCGGCATCGAGACCGACGTCCAGTACACCGACCTCGACCGCAGCCGCAGCTTCCTCAGCACCCTCAACGACCCGTCGACCTTCCGCCAGAGCCTCGACTTCCTCGGCACCGTGCGCGGCCGCATCGGCTACGCCTTCGACCGCGTCCTGGTCTACGGCACGGGCGGCCTCGCCTATGGCAATGTCAGCTACGACGCGCAGTTCTTCGGCAACGCCGCCGCCCGACCCCTCGCCTATGCGGGCCGCTACAGCGACTTCGAGACCGGCTACGCCTATGGCGGCGGCATCGAGTTCGCGATCCCGACCGACAATGTCCTGAACGTCTTCAAGGCGAATGCCGTCACGCTCAAGGCCGAGTACCTGCGCTACGACCTCGGCAGTCGGAACGTCCTGGTGAACTTCACCGGCAACGCCCCGGTCAACGGCTCCTACACCTCGCGCTTCACCACCGAGGGCAGCCTCGCCCGCGCAGGTATCAACTACAAGTTCGGTAGCTACTAGGCCTCCGGGCCGTCTCCCGGCCCCGCTGGCCCCCGGCCGGCGGGGCTTTTTCGTCTGCCCGATCCTCGGCCCCGCCTTTGACGGCGGCGCGTTCCCGTCCGATAGAGGCCCCGGGCGAGCCCCGGGGGCTCCGGCGGTTGAGGAGATCGGGATGATCGACACGGTCGGGGCCTTCTGCCCGCACGGGCTCGTCGCGCGCCGGAATCGCGAGACCGGGCCGCTCGCCGGCCTCGGCTTCGGCCTCAAGGACCTGTTCGACCTGGCGGGCGTCCCGACGGGGGCGGGCAGCCCCGACTGGCTCGCGACGCATCCGGTCCCGGCCACCTCCGCGCCCGTCGTCGAGACCTTGCTGGCGGCCGGCGCGCGCCTCGTCGGCAAGACCCAGACGGACGAGATCGCCTGGAGCCTCAACGGCGAGAACGCCCATTACGGCACGCCCCGCAACGTCGCGGCGCCGGGGCGAATTCCCGGCGGCTCCTCCTCCGGCTCCGCCGCCGCGACGGCGGCCGGCCTCGTGGATTTCGCGATCGGAACCGATACCGGCGGCTCGGTGCGGCTTCCGGCCTCCTATTGCGGGCTCTACGGCCTGCGCCCGAGCCACGGCCGCATCTCCCTCGCCGGCGCCGTGCCGCTGGCGCCGAGCTACGACACGGCGGGCTGGTTCGCCCGCGATGCCGCGATCCTCGCCAGGGTCGGCCGCGTCCTGCTGGGGGAGACCCCGCCGCAACCCCGGCCCCGCCGCCTGCTGATCGCCCGCGACCTGTTCGAGCGGGCCGGCCCGGCCGTGACGGAGGCCCTCGACGAGGCCCTCGGGCACCTGCGCGCGCAATTCGCGACCGTGGAGGCGGTCACCGTGGCGGGGGAGGCGGCGGGCGCCTGGCGCAACGCCTTCCGGCTGATCCAGTCGCACGAGGCCTGGGCCGCGCACGGCGCCTGGATCGCGCGGGTGCAGCCCCGGTTCGGGCCGGGCGTGCGCGAGCGCTTCGAGGCCGCGAGCCGGCTCGATGCCGGCGAGGTCGCGGCGGCGACCGCCCTGCGCCGGACGATCGCGGCGGAGCTGCGGGCCCTCCTCGGCGAGGACGCGGTCCTGGCCCTGCCGAGCGCCCCCGGCATCGCCCCGCACCTCGCCACGCCGGAGGCGGAACTCGACGGCTTCCGGGCCCGGGCGCTCGAGCTCCTCTGCCCGGCCGGCCATGCCGGCCTGCCCCAGGTCTCGCTGCCCCGCGCCCGGCTCGACGGCTGCCCCCTCGGCCTGTCGCTGATCGCCGGGCCCGGCCGGGACGAGACCCTCCTCGACCTCGCCCGAACCTTCGCCCGCTGAGGCGATTGCGGGCGGGCCGCCGCCCAATCCTCGACGCTCAGTTCGGCTCGGTGCCGCCGGGCGGGGCGATCCGCTCGGTGCAGACCACCGGCGGCGTCCCCGCATCGGTCCAGGTGACGTCCCGGCCCTTGCCGCGCAGCTCGCGGGTCGCGTCGGCGTAGCGGAAGCCCGAGCCGCTGGGCTGCAGGGCCAGGGTGATGGCGGGACCGTCCGGCGGGTGCACGACGGCGGGCTTGCCGGGCTCCGCGTTCAGGAACTCGACCGTCAGGAGCTTGTCGCGCGGGCAGAGGAAGACGACGCGGCGGATCGTGGCCTCCTCGGGCTCCGCCGCGCGCGACAGCGCCGTCTCCGGCTCCTGGCCCGGAGCCGGCCCGTCCTTCTCCTGGGCCGCCGAGATTCCGGCTCCCAAGATGACGGCTCCCAACATGCCGGCTCCCAAGATGGCGCCTCCCCCTGCGGCGAGGGCCGCGAGGCCGGGAATGCGCCCGCTCTTCACCGACCCTGATCTCCGGCGCTGCATCGACTGAACCCTCCTGCCCTGCCCCGCCGGCGGCGGGAGCGTCCATCACGATGGTCGGCGCTCAGTAGCCCTCCCAGAGGCCGGGCGTCGCCAGTTCGAGCAGGTGCCCGTCGGGATCGCGGAAGTAGAGGCTGGTCCCGCCGCGGGGCCAGCGGGTCCGGCCCTCGACGGCGATGCCCGCCGCCGCGAGGTGGCGCTCCCAATCCGCGAGCGCGTCGGCGCCGACCGCGAAGGCGACGTGGGCGGGGCCCCGGCCGTCATGGGGCGGGATGGTGCCGCCGGGCGTCTCGACCGGCCGCAGCGAGCCGCCCTCGGGAAACAGCAGGAGCACGCCGCGCCCGGCCACGTTGTAGCCGCGCATCCGGAGGTCCGCATGGAGGCAGGGCAGGCCGAGGATGCCGCCGAAGAAGGCGTCGGCGCGGTCGAGATCCGCGACGTACAGGACGGTCTCGAGGACGCCGGCGAGGGACGGCGCGGCGCTAGCGGGCATCGCAGCCGATGCAGATGTCGCGCACGACCCGCTCACGCGTCCGGCCGGTCAGCTGGCCCGGCAGGCGCCCCGCCGGAAGCGGCGCCATCTCGGCCCGCGGGGGGATCGGCCGGGCGGGCGCGGGCATCTCGGCCGCGTGGGGCGCCGGGTCCGGCGCGGCCGGTCGCGTCAGCGCCATGCCCTGGACCGGGCTCTGGGCTTGCGCGCGCTGGGCGCCGGCGAGGCACAGCGCGCCGAGAAGCGGGGCGGCGAGGCGGAAGAGCCGCGGCAGCAGGGTTCGTCCAGGCATGCAGCCCTCCCTCTGCGGTCCAACGCCGGACCGGCCCGCGGAGTTTCGAGGCCGGCGCGAGGGCACCCTACCGGACGGCCGCGCTCGGAGCGAAAAGCCAAGGCGGCGGCCAAAGCCCGGGCGGGCAAGGCTCGGGCGGGCGGGCGGGCGGGCGGGAAGGGCTGGACGAGAAGGCCTGGACGGAAAGACGGGCGGCGACGGGCAATCCTGCCCGCCCCGCCCGCATGGCGCCCCGCCCGGTGTTGAGACGGTGAAAGTGCGGCGCGCAGGGCCTCTCTAGGGACCGGATGGCGCGGCCCCGGCCTTCCGCCGGAGCGCCCCTGCGTGCCCTTCCGTGCAATCCCTTGACCGGTCCGGGGCGCGGACGCCTCAATGCCGGTCGGACAGGGAGGGGATGATGCCGCTGAGACCCTACACGTTCGGCGATCCGCATATCGACAAGGCGACCTCGGAACATGTCCGCTTCCCGATGACGGACGGGCAGCAGGTCATCGCCGGGCGCATCGGCATCGCGGTGATCCGCGCCCGCTTCGGCGGCAGCGATCCCGACCCCGACCCGATGACGCTGTTCCTGCATCACCGCCGGCCGATCGAGGACGCCACGAGCGCGAAGTTCGACCGGACCGGCGCGCCGGACAACCTCATCGAGGTCTACGCCGAGGATTTCGAGGAACCCTGAGACCGCCGGGCCCCCGAGGACGGTCCGGGGGATTCGCGCCGATCGGTCAAATGCGAGCCTTCGCCGCAACCGGATGCTGAGGTGGCCCGTGCTGGGCTCGCGGGATGGAGGGTCCATGACCAGCATCGCGCCGATCACCTCGGTGGGCATCCTGCGGGCGGGCGACCTGCAGCTCTCGGCCCGCAACGAGGCCGCCCGCCGCCACAACACCGAGACGCGGACGGTGTCGGTCGAGATCGCGCGCCCGGTCGACCCCGCGACGCGCGCGGAGGCCGGCAACGACGTGCTGCGCAGCGTGCCCCTGACCGAGCGCCGCCTCCTCGACATCAAGGTCTGAGTCGAACGGACCCCGACCTGCCCCCGCAGGGCGGCTGACGGCGCGGAGCGCCGGGCCTATGCTCGGCCGCGTCGCAGACGGGGGGAGCTGGGCGGGGGAGTTGGGGATGACGCCATCGCAGGCCGAGACGATCGCCGCAGCCGACAACGCGACGGTCGCGATCGTGAGCACGCTGATCTCCTTCCTGGAGAAGCAGGGCGTGATCCGGCGCGAGGATTTCACCGCCTTCCTGGCCGCGGCCATCGAGGGCTGGCGCTCGGAGGGCGCGGACGAGAAGTTCCTGCGCCTCGTCGCGCTCAAGGCCCGGGGCCTCGCCATCGACCTGCCGCCCTCGGTCCAGAACTGAACCGAGTCGGACCGACGCCGGACCGGGACAATTTGAAGCTTTCGTCGAACGTGATCTTCAGCCGCTCGGTCCAGGCTCCATCCTGGGACCGTCGCATTCCGGAGATCCGCGTGCAGGATCGTCGCGCAGAACAACGTTTTCGTGTCAACGAGATCGGCTCCGTCGCCATCGACGAGCACACCATCGTGCCCTGTCTGATCTACGATCAGTCGAGCATCGGGGTGCGCCTGACGATGGTGGACACCTCCGGGGTGCCGGAGACCTTCGTGCTGTTCGGGGACCGCTTCCCGCGGGCCCGGATCTGCACCGCCGCCTGGCGCACCTCCGAGGAGATCGGTGCCTTCTTCGATCAGCCGGCCGAGCGCATCGCCCTCACGGCCTGAGGGGCGCCGGCCGGACCGGGCTCCGCTTCGCCTTCAGGCGATGGCCCGGGCGGCGACCGCGACCTTCTGGACCGAGGCATCGACCTCGGCCGCGGCCGGGGCGATGCCGTCCATGTTGCGGCGCACGAGCGCAACGCCGTCGGCCGCGTTCTGCATGTTCACCGACATCTCGCGCGTCACCGCGGATTGCCCGGTGACGGCCGGGGAGACGCTGAGCGAGATCTGGCTGAGATGCCCGATCGTCCGGGCGATCGCCTCGATGGCGTCGACCGCCCGGCAGGTGGACTCCTGGACCGCGCTGATCTGCAGGCCGATCTCCTCGGCGGCCCGGGAGGAATGGTGGGCCAGGGCCTTGACCTCGGCGGACCTCGCCCCGGCGGAGCCCCTCCCAGGCGCGCAGGGCGACATCGCCCTCGCGCTCCTCGGGGACGAGGAACCTCCCGTGGTGCCGTCCCTGGACCTCTTCGGCGCCTCACCTGAACAGCGCCAGCGCCAGCGCGTTCGCGTGGAGGATCCGGCCCTCGAGCGCCAGCTCGATGCGAACCTGCGCCCGGTCGATCGACCGCAGGAATGCGGGACGTTCCGAGAAGAGCATGGAGAGGCTTGCCCCGGTCCGTGGACGGAGCTTGGTGCGGCCCTCTCCTCGTCGCAGCCAAAATTTGACAAATAAACCCCGAGTTCCGATCCAATAAGCTGAGTTGATCTGTGCCATGGAAGGCAATACACGGAGTCATACTGACTGATTTTGCCTGAAGCTTTGCTTGGCGCTGCCAAGCCCCCTGCCAAGCCCCCTGCCAAGCCCCCTGCCAAGCCCCCTGCCAAGCCCCCTGCCAAGCCCCCTGCCAAGCCCCCTGCCAAGCCCCCTGCCCTGCCCGATCGGATGCGGGCCGACGCATCGGAGGCGTCCCCGGGGTCGGACATGTCCTGACCGCATCAAGAGACCTGGCGCCGGGGCCTCCCCCTCCCGACCGGACCGCCTTCGGCAAGACGGTTGACCGCACGCGCCATTTCTCCTATCCCGAGCGCTCCCGAGCGACAGGCCGCGCCGCAGCGCGTTCCCGACGATGCCGCCGGGCCCGAATCCGCCCTCGTCCAGCGGATTTGTTGGGGGATAGTTTAACGGTAGAACGGTGGACTCTGACTCCTCTAGTCCTGGTTCGAATCCAGGTCCCCCAGCCACTTATTCATCAAACACTTAGCTCGATCCGGTTGGCCCGCTTCGGCGGGTTTTTCCATTTGTTTTTCCATTTTGCTGGAACCGCCGGGCCCGTGCAGGTCCGGCAGCACCCGCGCGTTCGAGCGCGTCCTGTCGGCCGTCCGATGGTGGGTCGGCGTCGCGTCGGTGATGCGCTGGCCAGCATGTCGGCAATCTCCCGGTCCGTCCTGCCCAACTCGCGCAGGTCCGTCGCCACGCTGTGACGCAGCCCGTGCGCCGTCAGCCCCGGCTTCACCTTGCCGGCCTCCGCGCGCTTCGCCCGGAGCTTCCGGAACGGGGCGTTCCGGCCGCCCTCCGTCCAGGGGCCGCCATCGCTCGACCGGAACAGGTGCGTCGCGGGCTCCAGGCGCTGATCCAGGATCTCCGCGAGCGGCGCGAGGCAGGGCACCGTCACCGCGCGTCCCCCTTGCCCGCGCGGAACGAGTTCATGCCGTCGCGGTCGCGTCGTTGCGCATGGTGCGCAACTCGGTGACGATCTGCGTCATGCGGCAGTTCCAATCAATTTGAAGGAGTTCCGGCGGCAACCATGAAGAGATGCTGCCGATGATGGCGCATCACGGGATTGCTCAGAGAGCCCACGATGGAAGAGCGCCGAACTGCACCGCGTCACCGCGTCGATGAAGGCGGACTGATCTCGATCGACGAACACACGTCGATCGGGTGCATGGTTCACGACCTGTCTGTGACCGGCGTTCGGCTGACCATGCCGAGCACGGCTGCTGTCCCGGACGCCTTTATGCTCGATGCGCCGTGCGTCGGCGGCATTCGCGTCTGCAGGGTTGCGTGGCGCGATGATGAGACCATCGGCGCATGGTTCGAATGGCCCGTCGTCTCCTGAATTGTCATCAGAGGCGCTGACGTTGGGCAGGACGTCGGCGATGGCGAGGAAGAGGCCGGTGGTCATGCTGGGCTCCGATGTCGAGCGCGTCGGAGAGGGCAACCGGAACTGAAGCGGGACGGCCGATGCGATCTGCGCAATTCTGATTGGTCGCAAAGGGTCTCGTGAGCCCTTTGCTGACCTTCACAGATGGGATCCTGGCCGCCTCGGAGGCCTTTGCCAGGCGCGCATTGGCTTCTGCGCTGGACGGCGAAGCGTTCGGCCGGACCGTCTGCAGAGCCGTTCGAGAGGCGCTCCCGCGATTCCGCCAGCGGAGACCGTCTCCTCGAGCCATGCCTGGGCCGCCGCGACGATCCCGGTGGAGAAGACATCGGCGTCGTCATCCAAGAGGAGATCTCGCGGGAAAGATCATGCCAGCTTCGGAATTTGTGCATTCCGGAGAGTAGGTTCAGGGGTGTTGCTGATGAGTGACAGCCGACAGCCTCGTTGTGATGCCAGGAGGCTGTGGACGTTCGGGCCGGGGCGGACCGCGCTGACCTGATGCGTTGCCGATCGTTTGCACCGGATCGCCAGGGCGCGTGACACCACGAAGCCCATCGAGGCGTCTGCCGTGCGCTCCAGGCGATCCCCTTCAACCCCGCACTCCTTCGCGATCACATGATCAGGGCAGAGATGTCGGCGCCGATCTCGACCGTACCAGAGGGTAGTTTCGAAGGACGGGGAGACGGCGGGGCATTGGACGTGCGCCAGATCATCCTCGCCCTCGTCGTCACGGCGGTCATCATGGCAGGGGGGATCCTCGCCGGCGTCAGCCAGTACGCCAGCTCCCGCCATGTCCTGCTTCACGATGCAGAAACGCGGGCCTCGCGCTTCGATACGGTCTACCGCGAGGCCTCCGAGGCGCGGCTTCAGTCTCTGCGTCTTGGCGCCGAGATCATCGCCCGGGACACGCTCATCGTCGGCGCGCTCACTCAGCGCGATCGAGCCGAGCTTGCGCGCCGCTCGGTGCCGTTGTTCGAGCAAGTGTTGAAGCCGCGCTTCGGCGTGACGATCTTGGGCTTCCAGGTCACCGCCGACGTCAACTTCTTCCGGGCGCATCGTCCCGACCTGTTCGGAGATAGCTTGGCCGATCGGGTCATGGTCGCTGCCGTCATGAAGTCGCGGCTTCCGGTCGCTGGTCTGGAAATCGGCCGCATCGGTCCGGAACTGCGCGTGATCGCGCCGGTCATCTCGGGCGAGACCTATGTCGGAAACCTGGAACTCGGCAGTTCGCCCTGGGACGCGTTGCAGATCGCCGCGCAAGCAACCGGCCTCGATTTCGGCTTCGCCCTTGACCGTCGAACCGCGGAGACGCTCGACCGCGCACGCGGGACGACCGATTTGACGAAAGGCGAGGTTCTCTACATCCGCTTCTCGCGGCCGGAAGCCCGTGACCTGCTCGCCGCCGCACCGTTCAACCCGGCCGAGACCGTCCCCTCGGCGTCGCGTGGCGAGACTCGCGAGGTCTTCGTGCGGACGATCCCGATCCTGGACGTGAGCCGTCAGCCCGTGATCCACATCACCGTGGCGGAGGACCTGACCGATGCGCTCGCCGAGGCGCGGAGAGGGATCGTCCTCTACACAGGGCTGGCGACCGCGATCCTGCTCGCCGTCGTCCTCGTTGGGCTGTTTCAATTCCGCGCGCTGCGGGCGCGGCTGGAGCGCAGCTTTTCCGGGCGGCTGCAGGAGGTGCGCAGCAAGGCGCGGGCATACGACCGGATCAGTCAGTCGCTCCACGATCTTGATGCCTGGAAACTCGGCCTTCTGACCGAGTTGGTCCTGCTGATCCGCGATCCGCTCACCGCTGTTCAGGGAGCGATCGATACGGCCGTGCGGGGAACCCGCGAGGTCTCGGAACCAGCCCTCGTCTTCGCTGCGAGCGAACTCCGGCGTCTGAACACGGCTGTCGAGGATCAGTCGACGATGCTGCTGATGCGTGACCGGCTCAAGCGCGCCGAGCCCGGATCGGTCGATCTCGCGGCGCTCGTCACGGAGATCGCCGGAGAGGCGGGGGGCGCTCCTGCAATTCAGCTCACCGTGCCGGCTGGCCTGCCGCCAGCACGGTGCAACGCTTCCCTGATGCGCGCGGCGCTCCGCACCATCGTCTTCACCTTGCAGCGGCGCATGGTCGGGTCTTCCATCGTCGTGGCGCTCAAGCTCGAGGACGGTGCGATCGTCGGTCGTGTCGCGGGATCCGGCGGCTGGCGCGCCAGCCCGCCAAGCCTCGACGAATTGGTGGCGTTCGGGACGGCGACGGAAGAGGAGGCAGGCAGCCTGCTGATCCTGGCGCGCCTCACCCTGGAGCGCTTCGATGGCTCGCTCACGATCCTCGAGGGCGAGACGAACCGGGTCGGCTTCCTCTTCAGTCTGAAGGCTGCCTGATGCGCCCGCGCTTCGTCCCGCGACCGCCGCTGGGCCTGATCCTATCGTTCCTGGCAGCCTCAGCACTGCTCGTGTCTGAGAACCTGTTCGCCCGCCCATTCACCTTCCTCACCGGCATCAGCTTCGAGACCGTCCGGCGTGGCGAGACGGCGCTTCTGCTAGGGATCGCGGCGCTCCTGATCGCGCGCTTCGTCCGTCGCGACCTGATTCACGGCCTTCTCGAGCATCGCGCCGGCAAGGCGCTGCCGCATCTCATCGGCGACGTTGCGAGCTTTTCGGTGCTCGTTGTCGGCGCTGCCGTCATCATGACCGGTGTGTATGGCTGGGATATCGGCGCCGTTGTTGCTGCTGGCGGCCTGAGCCTTGCGATCCTGGGTCTCGCGCTCAAGGACGTCATCCTCGCCGTTTTCAACGGCGCCGCTCTGAACGTCGAGAACGCCTTCACGGTCGGTGATCGCGTCAAAATCGGTGAGGTCGAGGGTATTGTTGTGCAGTCGACTTGGCGCAGCACCACGATCCTGACCAGTGCGCGCCGCCTCGTCACGATCCCGAACGTCGCACTGGGCACGGCGTCGATCACGAACTTCGACCGGCCGAACAAGAGCGAGCAGCGCATTCTTGAGATCTGCCTCGACTACGACGTCACGGCAGAGAGCGCCGAGCGGATCCTGCTCGCGGGCGTGATCGGGGCTGCTGGGGTCTCGCTCGTCGACGCACCGCGGGTGCATGCCATCCGGCTCGACCGCGACGGCGTGCTCTACGCCATTCGCTACGTGATCGCCGAACATGATCAAGGGCTCTCCTCCGATCATGCGGTCATCAAAAGCATTCTGGCGCATCTGCGCGACGCCGGGATCGGGGTCGCCTATCCCAAGCAGGAAGTCGTCACCGCGGAACGTCGGATCCGCGTCGCTGATCGCATCGTCGACCGGCGCGTGCTCGTACAGCAATGCGGGCTGTTCCGCGGCCTGCCATCGGCGGTCCAAGTGCGGATCGCCGAAGCGCTGATTGAGCAGACGGTGCAGGCGGGCGCCTCCCTCATCGCAGCCGGTGCGGTGCGTCCATCGCTTTTCATCGTCGGCGAGGGCTTGATGAAACGGCTGCGCGCACGGCCCGATCGGCCGGGCTTCGTCGAGGAGCGGTATGTCGCGACCCAGGCGTTCGGGCGACGCGCGTTCCTCTCCGGCCTCCCTCATCCGGCACCGATCGGCGCCGTCACGCAAAGCCTTGTTTTCGAACTCACCCGCGCTGCCTTCGCAAGCATTCTCGCCGAGCATCCCGAGATCAAAGCGTCGCTCGCAACGAACCTCGCGCGTTCACCGATCCTCGACATCACGCACGCCACCGAGGTCAGCGCGCTCGACGCCCGTGCCGAGCGCCCCGCCGCCTTCTATCTCGGTCTCCTGGATTCGATAGCGACGACAGCGAGTTGACCGGGGATCGGCTCGACGCAGACCTCGTCATGCAAAGATGTCTCGGCCCCCGCGCAGCTGGTCCGGGGCCGTCGTCGTTTCGGGTGCCGTCCTGATCGCCGCACGGGCTCGCGCCGGCCTGGACGCGCCTGTCGGCCGGCGACCGGACGAAGGGCGCGAGGCTGGACGACTGAGCCTCCTGCGAACCGGCCGATCTCGATGGTGCCGACGACGACCAGACCGGTCTGCGGACGCGCGGCCTGTTGATCCGCCGCAGCCTGATCGACGGCGAGCGGACCTACGTCACGACTTGGTGCCCGGCCAGCACGCCGATCGCGACCTTGGCGGCGGTCGAGGGGCGGCGGCGGACCATTGAGGACGCGTTCGAGACGGCCAAGACCCAACGCGGACTCGCTCACAACGAGACCCGCTCCTGGCGTGGCTGGCATCGGCACGTCAGCTTGGTGATGATGGCCTTCGCCCTGCTGGCGGTGATCCGCCAGCACGCCAACGCGCCGCCCCCAAAAGGCCGTGCCCGACCGAGCCCGCGCGCCCGTCGATCCGCTGGTCGGTGCAGGAGATCCGCCGCATCGCGGTGCGGCTGGGACAGCGGCGCATCCAGTCCGCCCACGTCATCGCATGGTCGCTCCGGCGACGGGCGCAGCAGGCCGCTGCCCGCCAAGCGCATCTCAAACGCCGCGCACCAAACGCCAGAGCGCGTTGACGCGGCAAGTCCAGCAACGCAAGGCGCCAGTCTGTACACCAGAAAACGCACCTGTCATGTCAGCCTGGGCTTCCCCGGTGCGCATCGCGATCGGCTCGGCACGACGCGCGGGTCAGGCCTCCGCCCGCTTGAGCGCGTGCTCGAGACGCTCGTCCGGAGGCGCGATCTCGGTCACGAGGTCGCGCAGGTGCGCCTTGTTCGACAGCGGCTCGAGGACCATCTCGCGCGGCTCGAGCCGCGTCGTGCAGGCGTAATCGACCTTGCCGTCGATCACGATCATGCACTCTTTGCAGGTGTTCGCATTGATGCATGAATGCCGGACGCTCAAGGTGGGGTCGAGGTTGGCGCGGACGTAGCGAAGTCCGTCCAGGACCGATTGGCCCGGCGTGTAGGGGACGACGTAGCGGCTCGTCCCGCGCGGGCCGAGGCCCGTTCCGCGGCTCACGACGAGCGTGGCGGTGATGCTCATGAGGCCAGCTCGGACAACGGTGAGACGTGGACCGGGGCGCGACCGACGACGAGGGCATCGCCGAAGAGCGAGACGGTCTGGTGGATCGCCCAGGGCTCCGCGGTGTCGGGGAAATCGTCGCGCTGATGGGCGCCTCGGCTCTCCTGCCGGGACAGGGCCGTCCGCGCGACGGACTCGGCGACGAGCAGCATGGACCGTAGGTCGAACCAGTCGAGCCGGGCCATGTCGTAGGGTCCCTGATGGCCGGGCGGACCTTCACCGAGATCCGCCCTGAGCATCGCCAGCCGCGCGAGCGCGCGCGCGAGCCCCGCGGCCGTGCGGAATGGACCGACATCCTCGGCCATGACGGACTGGAGCTCCGCAATGACGCCGGAGAGGTTGGTGGTGGCGGCCGGATTGGAGGCGCCCGCGCAATCGAGCGCCGCCGCAGCGTCGGACAGCGTGCCGCGCTCGGCCGCGACGGCGCGCTCGGCCGCGGATCGTCCGGCGATCCGTCCGAAGACGAGGGCCTCGGTGATCGCGTTGCCGGACAGGCGGTTCGCTCCGTTCGCACCCGCCACGATCTCGCCCGCGGCGAACAGACCGGCGACACGGGCGCCCATGCCGGCATCCACCCGGACCCCGCCCATGTGGTAATGCGCGATCGGCGCGACCTCGATCGGCATGTGCGTGAGATCGATCCCGTTCGCGGCGAGCTTGTCGATCACGGGACCGAAGGCGCTCCGGAGCTGCGCTGTCGGCACGTGCTGGAAGCTGAGATAGGCACCCCCGGCGGGCGAACCGCGCCCGGCCCTGACCTCGCTCAGGATCGCGTGCGTGGCCCGGTCGCGGGCGACGTTGTAGCGCCCGCTCTCCTGGTTTCCGTAATCGTTCAGGAACTCGCGGAACTCAGAATTCAGGAGGCGGCCCCCGAGCTTGTAGCGGAATGGGTCCCACATGATCGGGTCCATCCCGACGAGGCGCGGCGCAAGGTGGCCGATCGGGAAGAACTGGACGAACTCCATGTCCATGAGCTCCGCCCCGGCGCGGAGCGCCAGAGCGTGGCCGTCCCCGCCCATGTTGGCGGAGGCGCTGTTGCGCCGGTAGAGGCGCGTCACCCCGCCCGTCGCGAGAACCACGGCTCCGGCCGAGACGAAGACCGTCCGGCCATCCGCAACGGAGAAGCCCACCGCGCCTCCGACGGCGCCGTTGTGGAGGACGAGCTCCGTGACGCAAAGGTCGCCGATCCGGGTCACGCCGTCTCGACGCAGAACGCGCGTCCGGAGGGTCTTGGCGACGGCCGGCCCCGTCGCCAGGAAATCGACGTAGACGCAGCGCGGCCGGTCGTGTCCGGGCGCATGCGCCTGCTTGATCCGCCCGTCCGGGTCGCGCGCCCAGCCGACCTGCCATGCGTCGAGCTGACGAATCTCCGTGGGTCCGCGCTCGCAGACGACCTGGGCGAGGTCCGCATCGCAGAGGCCGCGGCCCGCCGTGAGCGTGTCGGCGAGATGATGCGTCCAGTCGTCGGGCACCTCGGACCCGAGTGCGGCCGCGACCGTCATCTGGGCCATGATCGTGGCACCGCTGCGCCCGATGAGGCTCCGGTCCGCCAGGATCACGCGCGCGCCATCGTTCGCACCCGCGAGCGCCGCCGCCATTCCGGCGGCACCCGATCCGATCACGAGCACGTCCGTCTCGAGTGTCACGGTCTCAGGCGGCACAGCATCTCCTTCCTCGGCGGTGCCCACGGCCAGTCGCAGCCGCGACCCTCATCGCACGCCCGCCCGGACCGCGACAGACCATCGAAGCCATGGGAGAGGCACGACGTTCGAAGCAGACCCAGCGGCGCCCGTTCCTCAAACCGAACGTCGCAACTGCGCGGGCGGCCATCGCCGCGCTTGCACTATGACAAAGATTGCATCGATTCAACTGAGAAATAAATGCCATTATTCTTCATTTGGAAAGCATCAAAATCCTCATATACTGGTATTGCTGGTTTAATTTTCTCGTTGACGCGCTGCCCCAAATTGAACAGAAGACGGGATCTGCAGCCGTTTTGACGAACGACTTGGATGTCGTGCGGTGCGCACGGATCCGGCTCGCTCGACACGGCGACCGATCCACGACGAGCATTGCCTTGCCCATCCCGGTACGGTTCGGCCGCGGGCGCTGGCAGGTTCCCCTCACGGAGTGCCCTCATGCCCCCTGCACGCCTCTCGCGCCGCCAAGCGATCGCTCTCTCGGCAGCGGTCGCCCTCGCGCCCGGCACGAGCCTTGGACAAGCTGGAGCCGGAAAGGTCGCGAAGATCGGGCTTGTCCAATCGACGACCGGCGGATCGGCCGCGCTCTACGGCACGGAGCAGAAGCAGGCGATCGAGCTCGCCTTCGACGAGATCAACGACGCCAGGACTCTCGGCGACATCACCCTGCGGGCCCTCCACGCGGATGACGGGGCCGACCGCGGTCAGACGGTCAACATCTTTCAACGCCTGATCCGGCAGGACAAGGTGGTGGCGATCCTCGGCCCGAGCCTGTCCAACTCCGCCTTCGCGGCCGATCCGCTCGCCGAGCAAGCCGGCATCCCGGTGGTCGCAAGCTCGAACACCGCCCCAAATCTGACCAAGATCGGCAACTTTATCTTCCGCACCAGCGTGCCGGAGGATCAGGTTTTCCCAACCGTGCTCGCCTACGCCGTCAAGAAGCATGGCGTGAAACGTGTCGCCCTCGTCTACGGCCTCGACGACGCGCTGACCCGCGGCGCCCACGACGTCCAGAGGAAAGCCGTCCAGGATCTTGGCCTCGAGCCGGTGGGGATCGAGAGCTACCAGCGCGGCGACGTCGACTTCTCCGCGCAGCTCACGAAGATCAAGGCGCAGAAGCCCGACGCGATCATCCTCGGCGCCCTCGCCGAGGAGGCGGCCGCCATCCTGCGCCAGGCGAAGCAGCTCGGCTTCGACGAGAAGGTCGTGTTCGTCGGCTGCAACGCCAACATCTCGGCCAAGCTCTTCGAGCTCGCGGGGCCGGCGGCCAACGGCATCCTGGTCGGCGCGGCCTGGTTCGCGGGCTACGACCATCCCAAGAGCAAAGCCTTCGTCGAGGCCTATCGCAAGCGCTACGGCAGCACGCCCGACATCTATGCCGCCCAGGGTTACGACGCCGCCTACCTCATCGCCGAGGCCATCCGCCGAGCCGACACCGTCACCGACGGCCGGGCCGTCCGCGACAAGCTCGCGGGGATCCAGGATTTCGAGGGCGTCCTCGGCCGGTTCGGCTGGTCGGCGGAGCGGGACGCCACCGTCACGCCCAAGGTGCTGATCGGCGACGGTCAGGCCAAGGTCTTCGTGGCCGCACCGGCCGTCTGACGCGCGTCATGATCCTTCAGCAACTCGTGAACGGCCTCTCGCTCGGAGCCGTCTACGCCGTGTTCGCCGTCGGCTTCACGCTGGTGTTCGGCGTCCTCAACGTGCTGAACCTGTCGCAGGGCGCCGTCTTCATGTGGGGCGCCTATGTGGGCCTCGAGGCCGTGCGCACGCTCCAGCTTCCGTTGCCGGCGGCCATGGCGGTCGCGGTCGTGGCGGCCGGGATCCTCGGCGTCGTCACGGAATGGCTGGTGTTCCGCCCCTTGCAGCGGCGCGGCGCGCATCGCTGGATGGGCATGGTCGGCAGCCTCGCGCTCGCCCGCATCCTCATCGGCGCGGCGCAGGAGGTGTTCGGCACGCAGGTCGTGCGCTATCCGGACAGCGCCCTGATCGACGCCACGATCGTGATCGGGGCGGCGCGCTTCCAGGGCCTCCAGGTGGTCGCGTTCGGGGTCGCCCTCGCGATGGTGCTGGCGCTCGGGATCCTCCTCAAATTCACGAATTTCGGGCGCGCGATCCGGACGGTCGCCTTCGACGAGACCGTGGCGCGGCTGGTCGGGGTGCCGGTCGGGCGGGTGCGGGTCGTGACCTTCTTCATCTCGGGCGCGCTCGCGGGCGGCGCCGGCGGGCTGTGGTCGCTGCTCTTCCAGTCGGTGTCGCCATTCATGGGCGACACCATCCTCCTCAAGGGACTGACGGTGCTGATCCTCGGGGGGCTCGGCAACGTGGTCGGCGCCCTCGTCGGCGGCCTGCTGCTCGGGCTCGTGGAGGTCGGGAGCATCGTGGCGGTCGGGTCGGGCTTCCGCGACGCCGTCGGCTTCGGGCTCGTCCTCCTGATCCTCCTCACGCGGCCGACGGGGCTGTTTGCGACCCGGGAGGCGAAGCGGGCATGAGCGAGTTCTACTATACCTACGAGAACGTCATCGATCTCTGCCTGCTCAATGCCGTCCTGGCCTTCGGTTGCCTTCTCCTTCTCGGGGTCAACCTCCTCTCGCTGGCGACCGGCGGGCTGATGGCGGTCGGCGCCTATCTCTCGATCTGGCTGACCATGCAGGAGCGCTGGCCGTTCGGCCCGGCGCTCCTCGCCGCCACGCTCGCGGGCGCGCTCGCGGCCGCGGGCCTCGGCGCCCTCGTGCTGCGGCTGCGCGGCGACTACTTCGCGATGGCGACGCTCGCCTTCACCGAGGTGGTCCGCATCCTCGCCCTCAACTGGGATCCGGTGACCGGCGGAGCGCTCGGCGTCTTCGGGATCCCGAAATACACCGAGACCTGGCAGCTCCTGCTCCTGCTGGCGCTCGTCGTCTACTTCGTCTGGGCGCTGCGCCGCTCCGCCCTCGGGGACCGGATGCGCGCCATCGCCGAGGACGAACTCGCCGTGACGGCCTCCGGGCACGACGTCGCCCGCGTCAAGCTCGCGCTCTTCACCGCCTCGGGCGCGATCGCGGGCCTCGGCGGGGCACTCGCCGCCCACCTGAACAGCTTCGTGGCCCCGGGCGACTTCGGTTTCCTGCGCTCGATGGATGCGGTCATCGCGCCCGTTCTCGGCGGCGTGTGGAACCTGCTCGGCGCAGCGATCGGCGCCATCATCCTGACGGCGCTACCCGAGGTGCTTCGCTTCTCCGCCCAGTTGCGTGAGGTCCTGATCGGGGCGGTGACGCTGCTCGCAATCCTGTTCCTGCCGACGGGGATCGCATCTCTGCCGCGCCTCCTCGTTCGCGGGAGGATTGCCCAATGACCGCGCTCCTCTCGGTGAACGGCGTCTCACGGCGGTTCGGCGGCGTCGCGGCGCTCTCCGACGTCTCCTTCGCGGTCCCGGCCGGCGCGGTCGTCGGCGTCATCGGCCCGAACGGCTCGGGCAAGACGACGCTGATGAACATCGTCAGCGGCGTGGATGCGCCGACGCACGGCGAGGTCCTGTTCGATGGCGCGCCCGTTCAGGGCCGGCCCGCCCATCGCCTCGCGCGGCTCGGGATCGCCCGGACCTTCCAGCACATCCGGCTCGTGCCGCAGCTCACGGCAGCGCAGAACGTCGCCCTGGCGCTCCACGAGCCGGAGGCCGGGCTGGCGGACATCCTCCTGCGCCTGCCGCGCCTGCACCGCATCGCGCGGGAGCGGCACCGGCTCTCGGTCGCGCTCCTCGAGCGCGCGGGTCTCGGCCGCGTGGCCGACAGCCGCGCCGGGGACCTCTCCTACGGCGACCGGCGGCGGGTCGAGATCGCCCGGGCGCTTGCCGCCCGACCCCGCATCCTCCTCCTCGACGAGCCGGCGGCCGGCATGAACCACACCGAGAAGCATGCTCTGCGCGGCCTGATCGCGGGTTTCAGGGCCGACGGGATCACGGTCGTCCTCGTCGAGCACGACATGGATCTCGTGATGGGCGTCTGCGACGAGATCCAGGTCCTGAACCAGGGCCGCCCGATCGCATCCGGACCACCGGCCGCCATCCGGAAGGATCCCCGGGTCATCGAGGCCTACCTCGGAGCCGAGGATGCTTGAGATCCGGTCCCTCTCGTCGGGCTATGGCGGTCCGCCGGTCCTCGACGAGGTCTGCCTGGACCTGCGGCCCGGCGAGATCGTCACGGTCGTCGGCAGCAACGGGGCAGGCAAGACGACCCTGCTCAATACGGTGGCGGGCCTGCTGCGGCCGGTCGCCGGACGCATCCTCCTCGACGGCAGACCGATCGCCGGCCTCGCGGCGGAGAAGATCGTCCGGGCCGGGCTCTCCCTCGTTCCAGAAGGGCGGCAGGTGATCGCCCCCTTGAGCGTGGAGGAGAACCTGCTCGTCGGGGCCTACGGGCGACGCGACCGCAGGGGCGCCGAGACGCTGGAGGCCGTCTACACGCGCTTCCCCCGCCTCAAGGAGCGCCGTCGCCAGGCCGCGGGGCTGATGTCGGGCGGCGAGCAGCAGATGCTCGCGATCGGCCGCGCGCTGATGGCGGGCCCACGCGTCCTGCTCCTCGACGAGCCCTCGATGGGGCTTGCGCCGCTCATCGTGTCGGAGATCTTCGCGCTGCTCGGCGACCTCAATGGCCAGGGGATCGCCGTGCTGCTCGTCGAGCAGAACGCCCGGAAGGCGCTCGCGCTGGCCTCGCGCGGCTACGTCCTCGAGAGCGGCCGGATCGTCCTGGAAGGGCCGGCGGCCGCGCTCGCGGCCTCGCCGGCCGTCCTGGACGCCTATCTGGGCGCAGGTGCCGGGACGGGGCGCGCGGCGTGAGCGCGAGCGGGGTCGGCGCCGCGCCGGCTCCGTCGCCGGGACCCGCCGGGCCGCGCGGCCCGCCTGCGGGGCGCGGCCCCGCGCCCCATGCGCGGATCCGGGACCCGATGGGGGTCGCGCATCCGCTCCCCGCTGGAACCGCTACCGTCCCTCCGGAGGTCCCCATGACGCTGATCGTCGGCGCCCATCCACAGAATCCCTCCCTCTCGATCCTCGCCCGCCGGCGCGAGGCCGCCGCGGCTCTCCGCGAGAAAGGGCTCGCCTTCTTCATCTACGGTGCGGGGGCCCAGACCATCCCGTTGATCCAGGCCGGCGTACTGCACCTCGCCGGAACCGGCGCCACGCCGCCGATCCTGGCCAAGGCCGCCGGGCTCTCGACGGCCGTCTTCGCGATCGGTGAGCCTCGGCCGGAACGGGGCGGGCTCTTGGTCGCCGAAGAATCCGAGATCCGAAGCCTGTCCGACCTCGGCGGGCGCGGCATCGGCCTGATGCCGGTCTCCTGGCACACGCAGTTCCTCGCGGCCGAGTTGGAAGCGGCAGGGCTCGCCTGGAGCGACGTCCGGGCTGCGGAGATCATCCCGGCCACCGCCGCGGACGCCTTCCTGGCCGGCCACCTCGACGCGATCGTCGCGACCGATCCGCTCTACGCGCAGATTGCGGCGAGCCGTCCGGTCCGGATTCTGGCGAAGCCCGGCGCGGCATTCTCCAATCGCACCGCGTTCTGGGGGCCGACCGAGATCCTGAGGACGCATCGGGACGCCGTGAGGGCTCTGATCGACGCGCTCGTCGCTTCCGACGCGGCGACGCGCGCCGACCCGCGGGAGGCGGCCGCGCTTCTGGAGGGCGTCAACGGCCACGCGGCGGCGCAGTGGTTGCCCGCTCTCACCGCGCGGCCCTGGGGCATCTCCGCACCCGGCCCTGACTTCCTGACCGAGCAGCAGGCGCATGCCGACCTGTTCGCGACGTTCGGGTTGATCCCGCACCGCATCGACGTCAGCGACACCGTCGATTCGAGCCACTTCGCAGCGGCCTGAGCGCCAACCCCGCAGAGGAGAGCGAGTCCCATGGAAGTTCTCTGGTACCTGACAGGCCCCGACGGCCGCTATCCCTGGCGGGCCGATGGGGCGCGCCCGCTCAACTACGCCTATTTCCAGCAGCTCGCCCGCGCGGTCGACCATCTCGGCTTCACCGGGGCTCTGCTCGCGACCGGCTCGCACGACGCCTGGATCCAGGGGGCGTCGCTGATCCCCTACACGGAGCAGTTCCAGCACCTGATCGCCGCGCATCCGCCGATGATCTCGCCGACGCTGCTCGCCAAGATGATCACCACCTTCGATCAGTTCTCGAAGGGGCGGCTGCGGGTCAACATCGTCAACGGCGACGCCAAGCTGATGGCGCAGTACGGGATCCACCTTGGACACGACGAACGCTACGCCTTCACGGACGAGTTCCTCACTGTCCTGACCGGCCTCCTGCGCGGCGAGACGGTGACCTTCAAGGGCCGGTACATCCACGTCGTGGATGCCGGCATCCCGGTTCCCCCGACGCAGCCGCATGTCCCGCTCTGGTTCGGCGGGTCCTCCCCGGCCGCCCACGCGGTCGCCGCCAAGCACATCGACACCTACCTGTCCTGGGGCGAGACGCCAGAGCAGTCGGAGGCCAAGATCCGCGAGGTCAGGACGCTCGCGCAGACATACGGGCGGGCCGACAAGATCCGGTTCGGCATCCGGCTCTACGTCATCGTGCGCGAGACGGAGGAAGCCGCCTGGGCGGCCGCGCAGGACCTCTACGATCACATGGACGAGGCCGCAATCGCCGGCGCCCAGGCCTACGTGGCCGGTATCGACTCGATCGGGCAGCAGCGGATGTCGGCCCTGCATGGCGGGCGCAAGCCGAAAAACCTGCGCGAGCTCGAGATCGCCCCGAACCTCTGGTCGGCGATCGGCCTCGTCCGGCACGGGCCGGGCACGGCGCTCGTCGGCAGTGCCGCGCAGGTGCTGTCCCGCATCCAGGATTATCGCGATGCCGGCAACGATGTCCTGATCGTGTCGGGAATGCCGCTCCTCGAGGAAGCCTATCGCTTCGGCGAACTCGTCCTGCCGCATCTCGACGTGGACCACCAAGCCGCTGCGGGCGTCACCTCGGCCTTCACCAGGGAGCGCGACGCGGCGTGGCGCAACTCCGCCCGAGGGCGGAGCACGCAACGCCGCGACCGCCTATCGGCGTGAGCGATTGGCAGGAAAAGGCGCCGCGTTGTCGGAAGCCGCGAGCGGCCAGCTCGGGTCAGCCGGGGAAAGCGGAGCGCCCTCAGTGCAGGCTCCTCGCTTGCCGAACAATTTCATCTGGCGCATGGGCGACCCGGACGAGGACGGCTACGTCGCGGCGAGCGATCCGCGGCGCGACGGTCAGGCCGTGGTGTGCCGACCGGGACCGCGGGGGTCCGCCGGCCGAGCCATCCGCGGCACGGAACGGCGCGGCGCGCGCCTGGAGCCCGGACCGGGAGGGGCGCCTGCGGCTGCCGGACGCGAGGACGATCCGTCCCCAGCCCGTGGAGCCCCCGTCCGGCACGCTGAAGGCCCGGATGAGAGCCCCCCCGCGTCCCGACCCGGATCTTGGCGAAGGTCCGGACCGCGATGAGCCCGCAGGTTCTGGCCTACGACATGAAGCGGATGATCCCGATCGTCGGGATTGGGCCGGTGACGACCTCGAAGCGCCGGCAATGGGAGACGACAGGCGTCCGAGGATGACGCGATCAGACGCATCTGTGCCAGCATGCCCGGCCCTGCGGCGAACCTCGACCGTCCCAAGTCACAGCAGGCCGAGATCGCCACCATGAAACCGGATCGCGGCCTCGGTGATGCTGGTGACACCTGCCAGATGGATGATGGCATCGGCCGCGCCGTTGTGATCGACATCCACGTAGAGATTGCTCTTCGACGTGTCGAAAAGAGCGAAGGCGCCCGATCCCCCTAGTTCGACATCGGCTTTCAGGAGCGACAAAGCGGCCCCTTCGCTCGGTACGTTACGCAACTCGACGCCGTTTGCCTTCCCGGCGAACAGCGCCGTGAAATCGAGGACGTCGCCGTTATAGCTTGAGGTCAGCTGGCCCGCTCCCTGGTTGGCCGGCGCGCCCGGTGTGCCGATCGTGTTCGGATGGAAGTCCGTGATCGTGTCCATGTGGGCAGCCGTCGACTGGTTGAGGTCGCCGTACACGAACACGTCGTTGCCCGCGCCGCCGGTGACTGTATCGGCTCCGTAGCCACCGGCGAACACGTCGTTGCCCGCCCCACCCTTGAGCGTCAGGCCCTGCGCCGCGTCGTGATGAGCCGAAGCGTCGAAGACGACGGCGCCGGCCGTTCCGGTTCCGGTGACGCCGGACGCATCGAGCGTGGTCACGTTGGGCAGGCTGCTCTCGCCGAAGTTGACGCCGTGGCTCCCCGCGACCGTGAGGGTCGTGGCGGCGGCGTCCTTCAGTTCCACGGCCAGGGCGGCGCTTCCCGAACTGACCGATGTGTCGAGGTTGATGATCTCCACGCCAGCAATGGCTATCGGCGTCCCGGCATTGCTGTGAACGATCGCGTTCAGGACATCGGAACCGCCCTGGTCCTGGACGACGTCTCCCGCCGTCAGGGTCGCATCCAGGCCGGCGCTGATAATGGCGTTGTAGGTGTCGTTGCCACTGGTGCCGACGAGGTTGTCCGGGCCCGCCGCGAGCGTGAAGATGTGCTCCGACCCGCCGAGGAGCGGGTGGGCCGCGTACGCGTCCTGTCCTTGCGCGGCCTTGAAGAGGAAGTCGTTCACCGCGGCATCGGAGCGGGCGATGAACTCGGCGGATTGCGCGAAGCTGTTGAGCATGTCGGCCCGCGTCGAGACGCCGGAGCCGGGGGTGTTGACCGCTTCGAGCCAGGCATGGAGTTCGACGGCCGACGCGCTGCGGTCCAGCGCATGCGCGTAAAGCGACTGGAGGTAGCTCTCGGTGACGACCTCGCCGCTGCCGTACTGGGCCGTGAACTCCGGCGCGTGCGCGAAGGCCTCGCTGATCGCCTTGAGGCTCTGGCCGGACGCCTCGAAACCGTTCACGTTGGCGTGCAGACCGTCCTTGTCGGGCACGCGGCCGAAGGCAACCTGGTAGAGCCGGATCACGGGATCGACATTGGCGTTGGCCTCAGCCGAGTTCACGATCGATCCGTAGACCTGCCCGTCCGTGAAGAAGCCGGATTGCGACGCGGCCGTGAGGGCATTCACGTCCTCGCCACTCGGGTCGCGCTGGAGGACGTTCTCGAATGCCGTGGTGATCTGCGCAGCTGTCAGAGCCATGTGACCGTCTCCTCATCACACCGATCGCCGTCGGGCGTTGAGGGGTTATGGACAGTGCGCCCTGATGGAACAGTGATACCCATCACGCCAGCGGATGGGGAAAGCGTGGGCCTGGGGTGGCGGCCACACCGTCACAGGTCGGGACACGATCGTCATGGCCGCCACGGCGACCTCGGGGGGTGGCCACCCGTCACGAAAGGCCCCGCGAGCCGCGACGGCCTGTGATCCTTGTGCCCGAAATCCTCCGCGTAAGGGCTTGTTTGAGGCACGCGCGAACTCAAGTCGACAGGCCGACATTCCGTCGCTGCATAGATCGATACCGTAAATCTCGTAAATCACATCATATGACGTTGTATGAATTTCGCTTAGATGTGATGGATTAAAATCAATATTTATACTGGTTTAGGTGTGGACAGTTCATGGCTGAACAAAACGAAGGAAGAAGACCGACGGAATTTGAATTCTTGGTCTACCCGCCTCCTGCAGAGGGACTGCCTTGGCTTGCAGTCTCCATTGGGTTGAACGGCAATGTCTTCTCTGTCGAGGCATTCAGAACCTCCGAGAGTGCCGAGGCAAGGGCGCGCGAGAACGTCAACAATCTCAGGGAGCTTTTTGCCCAGAGCGGGTGCGTCGCTTCACCAACGCATAGGACCGAGGGGATTCACTAGACGGTCATCGGGTTTACCGGAGGAGCCAGAGCCCCGCGTCGTTCGACGTCGCCGTGTAGGCGGGGTGACCGTCCTCGTCCCTCACCAGCACCGTGACGGATTGCCGGTCGCCGTCCTCTGGGATTTCTTCCCGCGCAATGTCAGGGAGACGGTGCTGGGCCGCCTTGCGCACATCCGTCATGCCGGCGAATTCGACGCCCGTGTCGTCCTGCTTCACACCGCTGTCGGCAGGCCGGTTGAGGAGCGCGAACCGAACTCTCTCCAAGAGGCGTCGAACGTCCTCATCTGAGCCACGCCGGGCGCCCTGATCTAGGCCTGTGCCAACCGGCCTGCACGGGGTCTGGCGTTTCCAACGTCATACTCGCGAGACCTGTGTGCCCGAACCGGTCTGGCTGGGCCGGTCGAGCCGGTCAGGACGAAGATCGCGCGACGCAGCCCCAACAAACCAAAAGAAAGGCGGGACTTCCGTCCCGCTTCCGTGTGCGCGATCGCGCTAGAACTTATGCCACCACCCGGTCCGGTGGAGCCTCCTCAGCATCGGACTGCTTGTGATGACGCATAGCCTCACCTCAGAAGTTCTCGACAGGGATAGATCTAGATTAAATGCCCTGATCGCAGTTTCAGGGTTCCAAACCGTGCGCCGCTTTCAGGATGATTGCAATACATATTTACGAAGTCAGAATTTATCATTTTAACTGATTTCAGATCATATGTTGCGTTGTGGGCCTGTCGCTTCCTCACTCGGACTTCCCTGCCAAGACATGTGCCGGTCGCGCTCAGCGGTTGAAACCGAGTCGCCGGCTCACGGCTGGAGGCGGCCTTCGGAGAATGTCGGTCCGTCGCCCCTGGTCGTGAGTCAGGCGGCCAGGCGTTTCGCCCCTGCCGCCGCGGTTCGCCGACTGAGCTTGACGGACCTGGCTGGCATTCCCCGATGCGGCTCGGCGCTGAAACGCGATCCTATCTGCCGAGGTGAAATAGCCGGCACGGCGCTTCGAGCAGAACGATCCGGCGGTCGGTGGGATCGGGCAGCCAGACCTCCAGCTCGGCCCGTGCCCTGGCGTAGTCCGTGACCGTCTCGAACTGCGTGTGCGGCCAGTCGCTGCCCCAGACGAGGTGATGGAGACCGATGCGATCGCGCAGGAGCGGGATGGCCGCCGCAGGCAGGCCGGCGCCGTTGCGGTAGGAGCCCGAGATCTTCACCCAGATCCGACCGGTCTTGCCCATCGCCAACAGATGCCGGAAGCCCGGGTCGCCGACGCCTGTCGCCGGGTCTGGCTTGCCGAAATGGTCGGCAACGACCTTCACGCCGCTGTCCAGCAGGGGTCCAAGGAGATCGGGCCAGCGGCGGGCCTCCGCCTGGATCTCCACCTGCCAGTCGAGGTCGGCCAAGCGTCTCAGCAGGCTGGGCCAGGGGGCAGTCTGGAACTGGGGGTCTGGGGCGCCGATCAGATTGAGCCGGATGCCGACAATCCCGGCAGCCGAGAGCCTCTGCAACTCGGCCGGTGAAACATCCGGCTGCACCACGGCGATGCCGCGTAAGCGGTCGGGATACCGGATCAAGGCGTCGATCAGGTAGCTGTTGTCGGTGCCGAGGAAGCTCGGCTGGACCAGCACGCCGTTCGACACGCCGTTGGCGTCGAGCATCCGGAGGTAGTCCTCCGGGGTCGCGTCGTAATCGGGCGCGTAGCGACGGGCGTCGGCGAGGGGCAGGCCGCGCCTGAACACATGGGCATGGCTGTCGATTGCCGTGATCGCCTGCGTCAGTGCGTGCGTGGACCGCGGCAGAGCGCCGAGGGCGGCGCAGCTCGCCAATCCCGTCTGGAACCTGCGTCGCGAGATCATGGCTGTTCCACCACGCTGGGCATCGCTGCGGCCGCTCGGGCGCGGGCGGCGCGCCCGAGCACGAGGACCATCGCGCTGCCTGCCCCGGTGAGGAAGACCAGCGGCAGCAGGGCCAGCGGAAAGCTCCCGGTCTGGTCCTTGATGGCGCCGAGAAGCCAGGTCGCGCCGCCCGTGCCGAGATGGGACAGCGTGTTGATGCCCGCGATGCCCGCACCGGCAGTTCCCGCGGAGAGCCAGTCCGTGGCCAGAGCCCAGAACGGGCCCTTGATGGCGTAGTTGCCGATCAGCACCAGGCTCAACAGGACGAGCGTGACCGTGAGCGAACTGGTGAGGTTCGTCGCGAGCAGGCAGAGGCAGGTCATCGCGAGAGGCAGAGCCGTGCTCCACACCCGCTCTCCGGACTTGTCGGCTCGCAGGCCCCACACGATCATGAAGACCGAGGCGATGCCGAAGGGGATCATGTTCAGGAAACCCGTCTCGGTGTTCGACAGGCCGAAGGATTTGAGGATCTGCGGCATCCAGAGCGACAGGGCGTTGCTCGTCGCGGAACTGCCCGAGTAGATCAGCGCCAGCGCCCAGACGTACTTGTTCGACAGGACCTTCCAGAGGGGCAGGTGGTCGTCCACGGCGCTCGTGCCCGCCCTCTCGGCCGCCAGCCGGTTGGTGAGCCAGGTGCGCTCCTGCGGCGTGAGCCAGGAGGCTTCGCTCGGTCGGCTCGGCAGCAGGAAGAGCGCGCAGAACCCGAGGATCACCGCGGGGATCGCCTCCATCAGGAAGAGCCATTGCCAGCCGTGAAGGCCGGCGATCCCGTCCATCTGCAGCAGCGCCGCGGACAGGGGCGATCCGAGGAAGCTCGACAACGGGATGGCGACCATGAAGGTCGCGACGATCCGGGCCCGGTAGTTCTTCGGGAACCAGTAGGTCAGGTAGAGGATCACGCCGGGAAAGAATCCGGCCTCCGCCGCACCGAGCAGGAACCGGCCGAGATAGAAGCTGTAGGGTCCGACCACGAAGGCCATCGCGGCTCCGACGAGCCCCCAGGTGATCATGATGCGGGCGATCCAGATGCGCGCGCCGAACCGCTCCATCGCGATGTTGCTGGGCACCTCGAACAGGACGTAGGCGATGAAGAACAGGCCGCCGCCGATACCGAACATGGCCTGGCTCAGGCCGACGTCCCTGTTCATGGTCAGGGCCGCGAAGCCGGCATTGACCCGGTCGATGTAGGCGATGAAGTAGCAGATGATCAGGAACGGTATGAGCCGGAGCCCCACCTTGCGCATGATCGCG
Organism: Methylobacterium planeticum; assembly: GCF_008806345.1. Taxonomy (GTDB): domain Bacteria; phylum Pseudomonadota; class Alphaproteobacteria; order Rhizobiales; family Beijerinckiaceae; genus Methylobacterium; species Methylobacterium planeticum. The sequence continues at coordinate 104,923 of NZ_VZZJ01000009.1, forward strand.
GCTTCCTGGGGCGCGCCTTCCGGCACGGTGGTTGCGGCGTTCATTCCGGTCTCTCCCTCTGGGCAGGCTAGGGAGGCTCCTCTGGGCTGTCCACCGACCGACGACGTTTCGAGGCGAACATGCGGGTCGGCTGTTCCATCTGCGGCCGGCGGCCGCCCGTACCGTCGTTCGTGTGGAGATCGGCTTTCCCTCATGCCTGACCGACGGCTCTATCGGGTCGAGGCCGGCCTGCGTCTCCTGGCCGTGTTCTCCCTCCTCATGCCCATTCCGAAGGACATTGCCGTGGCCCAGGATCTTCCCTCCCGGCTCGCCCGTGAGATCGCCCCGACCGGATCGTTGCGGGCCGCGATCAATTTCGGGAACCCGGTGCTCGCCCAGAGGGGAGCGGACGGCACACCGGCCGGTGTCTCGGCGGACCTGGCGCGCGAGCTCGGCCACCGCCTGGGCGTCCCGGTGGGCTTCGAGACCTTCGACACGGCCGGCGCGGTGGTCGAGGCCCTCGGCGGACCAAGGACGTGGGATGTGGCCTTCCTGGCGATCGACCCGCACCGGGCACAGACCATCGCCTTCAGCCCGCCCTACGTCATCATCGAGGGAGCCTACATGGTCCGCGAGGGCTCGCCGCTGACCCGGAACGATCAGGTCGACCATCCCGGCATCCGGATCGCGGTCGGCCGCAACACCGCCTACGACCTCTACCTGGGACGCCGCCTCGAGAGGGCGGAGCGCGTCTATGCGCCCACCTCGGCCGATGCCCTGGCGCTGTTCCTGAGGGAGGGCCCGGAGGTCCTCGCCTCCGTGCGCCAACCCCTGGAAGCCTATGCGCGCGAGCACAAGGACGTCCGCATCCTGCCCGGCCGGTTCATGGTCATCGAGCAGGCCGTCGCAACCCCGAAGGACCGCCCGGCAGGCCGTGCCTACATCCGCGCCTTCGTCGAGGAGATGAAGGCGTCCGGCTTCGTTGCCGAGGCCCTCGACCGGAGCGGCCAGCCCGATGCGGTGGTTGCGCCTGCCGCTCGCTAGCCGGATATCGCACGAGGGCCATGGCTCACGAAGGCCGTTCACGATTGGGGACGCCCCCGATTCCACAGGGCTGGCCCCCGTGGAACGTTCCGGGACGGCGTTGCACCATTCGTCGAGAGAATGACGGTTTTTCAGGTATTTAAACCTGTCGGGCCTGCGTGTGCGACAGTCAGAGGGGTTGGGCGGACGGCCATCTCCGGCAGCCCCACGCGGGCGGCGCCGCTCCGGGATCGGACATCCGGGAACCTGGGAATCGCGTTCGCCCCGTCGGTTCAGGCGTTTCGAAGCACCGTGCTGCCTGGGCCATGTCCGCCTAACGGGGCACTCAGCGGCTCGGCCCTTCGACTACTCCTCCGCGCCGGCGCTACGGACGAGTTCCAGGAGCCGACGCCGCTTGGCGGGGTCGCGGATACGGCGGTAGGCGCGGACAAGCTCGGTGCATTCGTTCGCTGCCTCGCTGCCCGCGACAGCCCGGGCGTTGGGTGCTTCGCGTAGATCGAACACGGAAATCGGCATGCCCAGCGTCTCGGCAATCACACGCAGCAGTTGCGCGGAATGTGCCGATAACGTCCCCGATGAGGCCGTGCCCTCGATCTCGGACTGGGTGGACCCATCATCCGCCGCACTCTCAAGATGTCTTGAAGGCGGTCCCTTGAAGCTCATCGCGTCCTCGCATCCGGTAGGACGACCGTACCGCCATCGACCGGCTTTCCATAGGAGAATTTCCTACGGTTGTACGATCAACATTCTCATCCTTTAAGTTGTACTTTGGTGCGCTTCAGCACAATGTCGTGATGAGGTAGGCAACGAGGAGCGGCAATGGCCAAGCTCAAAGGCATTCTTTCGCGAACAGGTCCGGACGCCCTCCAGGCAGCGTTGGACGCCTCCGACGTCATCGGCGAGTGGGACTGGGATATCTCCACCAACCACGTGCGCTCGGATCCGTTGGTCGCCTTGCTGTTCAGCGTCGATCCCGAACTGGCAGAGGTCGGTGCGCCGTTCACCGCGTTCACGGACAGGATCCACGAGGAAGACCGCGAGCGGGTCACGCGACTGATCGGCGAATGTGCCCTTGCTGGCGGCTCGTACGTGGCCGAGTATCGCGTGTGCTCGGCGGATGGTGTGACCCGCTGGGTCCTGACACGGGGGCACTTCGAACTCGATGCACGCGGTGGCCCCTGGCGTGGCCGTGGCATCACCATCGACATCACCCCGACCCGGATGAGCGATCATGCTTATGTCCGCAGCGGGACAACGGTGTCGGGCCATCCTCTGGAGCGGGCAGCAAACCATTGCGTCGCGGCTCACAAGGCCCTGCAGGAGATCGAGGAGCCGCACCTGAACCTGCTCTCGGAGATGCTGCTGCTGGAGGTCGGACGCAAACTCGCCCAGCTGGAAGGGACGAGGCGGCGCAAGGGGATGAACTGAGCGGCCTGGCGACCTTGGCCCGTGGCTCCGAGGCTTCGCTCTCCTTCGTGGAAGCGGCTGCCCGGATCTGGCGATGCGATGTCTCGGGCGAGCCGCCTGCCGGCCGCCATCAACGCTTGCCTCAGCGTCGGCAGCATCTCGCATCGGCCCGGCGCAGGCGACGGCTGGACTCGCCCTGGTGGTCCTGAGCTTGGCGTCGGACGGCGACGGCGGGCTCGTCGTCATGCGGGTGCATGCAGCGCAACCAGCCGTGCCCGCCAGCCTCGGGGGCTGCCCGCCCGGTGAAGGCCCGCCCGGTGAAGGCCCGCCACTCCGGGCTGACGCCCGTCACGCCGCCATCCGCGTTCGAGCCGACGATCATCTGGACCGCTCTCCGCGTCGGTGAGGCGGGAGCACACGCGCTCTCGGGCACTGGCAGCCGTGATCGAGGCCCGCGATGGTCTGCCGTGCACGCTGATCGGCTGCGACATGGTGTATGGCACGCCACCGTCACCGGCACTCAGTGCGACGGCTGTTCGAGACTCAGGTCGCCGGCTCGACGTCCTTGAGGGACGGGACGTAGGCGCACCAGCCACAGAGGCCCTTGTCGGCGGCTTTCGGAGCATTCCATTGCGAGCAGAGGGGGCAGACCTTCAGCACCAGCCCTCGACCATGGCGATAGGCGAGGCCGCGGCCCTTGAACGTGATCCTGCCCTCCTGAGGCTCGGTTCGGGTTCCCCGCATCATCCCCTCACACCACTCGCATCGTCACGCACCCAAGAGTTGCGTTGGAACGAAATTACACAACCAAAGGTTCAAAAATCGCCCGTCCTTTCCTGCTCCGACACCGGATTGGCTCGATGGCGCGGGCCGATCACACACGGGCTCGCGCCATCGATCTCATCAACGCGCGGCAGCGTCAGTGCAGGCCGCCCTCCGTTGCCCTCACGGCTTTCGTGAGCTCCCGGCCGACCTCGAAGAGCAGCAGGTCCAGAAGGGTGTGCAGGACCGAGACATCCAGCGTATCCGCCATGCGCCGTGCGGCCATCACCGTTTCGGCGAGCTGGTTCAGGACACGGGTCTGTGCGTCGGCGTGCCCGGACGCCGGCTGGCGCGTCCCGGTCAGGTCGACGACGATGCCGCGGCAGCGAAGACCCCGGCCCCGTGCATCCGGTCCGATCTGACCTCTGGCTGCCACCCAATGCGTTGCGCCTCCACGGCCGAGCGTCCGAAACTCCGCCTCGAAGCGGCCAGCGGTTCGGTGAGCTTCATGGACCAGTGCTCCCACGCGCTCGCGATCGGCCTCATGAACGCTGTTGAGCACGGCGCCCAGCGGTACGCCGCCCGCCGCGCGGTGTGCGTTCAATCCGAGGAACTCAGCGAACCGCCTCGACGGATAGACGGTGCCCGAGGCCAGGTCCGTCTCCCACGTGCCGAGGGAGCCTGACGCTTCCAGAGCGGACAGGAGGGTGGGGGTCGGCTGAGCGAGCGGCATGGGTGTTGAGCACAACTTTCGGTTGCCGCCTTCTACCGCAGGCACTCATCGGAAATTGTGGCAGCGCTGCCATGCTGGCGACATTCGACGATGAAATCCCTGCTCCGCATATCAGAATTGCGTTTTGAGCCGCATTTCGGTTCGCCTGCCGGAGGGTCATGGATCCGCCCGGCCCGCGTCAGTGGATGCATGGCAACGGGCACGTGCGGCTTCGAAGACGGCGTGACCGGCCACGCATGCGGCATGGGAAACGCCATCGGGTGCCGGGGACCGAGCATCGCCGAGGACCCGTCGTTGCACGGCCGGATGCCCTGACGTCCCGTCACGCCATGCCAGCTGACCCGTCAAACCCATCCCGGGATCGGCCACCGCCCGGAAGGCGGCAGAGCCTGTCACTCGCATCGATTGCCAGGAAGGGGGGATGTTCCGTTCGATGGCAGGATGCGCGAACGCGTTGTCCTCGCGAGCCGCGTGGGGCCACCGTGCGGGTCACGACGATCGATGGATCAGGTTCTGCAGGTGCTGAAGGATCGAGGCAGCGTCGTAGGGCTTCCTGACGACGGGGATGTGCTTCAGGTGGAGGGGGATGACGATGCTGTCGCCGTAGCCGGTTGCAAACAGGAACGGCACCTTTTGCCGTGTCAGTTCGTCCGCGACGGCGATGGAGGTTCCCGTGCCCAGATTGATGTCCAGGACAGCGACATCCGGCTTCCGGATGGCAAGCAGCCTCATCGTCTCGGCTTCGGAGCCGGCCGTGATGACATCGTCGATCCGCGCATCGGCCAGGATCTGTTCGAGGCCGACCGCGATGACGAGCTGGTCTTCGAGGATGAGGACACAGGAATCGGTGAGGTCGTCGAAATCCCCGGATGACCGAGCGACGGGCGCCGCCGGGCGCGCAGTCTCGCCGGTCCCGGCCACGGTGAGATGCTTCGCCGGGATCCTGAAAGATCCCCGGACTCCCTCGGGCCGGTACTCGACGGCGCTCGTTCCCCCGAGGTCGAAGGGGATGCTCCGGTCGATCAGGACGGAGCCGAACCCGCTTCGGCTCGGCGGGCGAACCATCGGGCCGTCGCTCTCCTGCCAAGCGATGTCGCAAGTCCCGCCGGCGTCGACCGTCCAGACGACCGAAAGCTTACCGCCCGCCCGAGACAGCGCACCGTACTTCGCGGCGTTCGTCGCCAGCTCGTGCAGGACCAGCGCCAGCACGGAGTAGGCACGGGCGTCGAGGACGACGTTGGGCCCCCCCAGTTCGATGGCATCGGCGGAGGTGCGGTAGGGCGTAAGCTCGGCGTCGAGCAGCGCGGAGAGGCTACCGCCGCCGTCGCCGCGCACGATCTGATCGTGCGCCAGCGAGAGGGCCTGGATGCGCCCCTTCAGCGTCGCGACGTAGCCATGGAGCGTCTGGCCCTCCGCCGTCGGGTGGGCGACGAGTGCCCCGATAAGCGCGAGGATGTTCTTGACCCGGTGGTTGAGTTCCTCGTTGAGCATCCGCTGGCGGACGTCCGCCTTCGATCGCTCGTCGGTGAGCAACTCGCTGTTGTGGAGCACGACCTCGACGACCGCCGCGCGGATCGCCTCGCCGAACTGCCGGTCCTGCTCGCTCCAGGGTAGGGATTGTTGGTAGACCGTCTCCTTCCAGACGGCGAAGCTCTTGCGCGGGCTGAGGCGCTCGCCGTTGGGCCCGCTCTCGTAGGTCTTGTTCGGGTCCCCCGCCCAGTCGAGCGTCTCGACCACCTCCCTGCGGAACAGAATGAGGTAGTCCCGCGGACGCTGCGACATCGGGATGACCAGCACGCCCGAGACCTCGGCGGCGTAATCCCGGGCGGACGCGTGCGCGGCGGACAGGCGGTTGGATGCCCAGGTCCTGCCTTCCGCGACGCCCTCGGCGAAGCGCAACAGGGCCGGGACGGCTGCCTTGGGCGGGGTCATCCCTTCGGCGCTCCACCGCCCTTGCAGCGACATCCCGATCCCGTCGCATGGGATCAGCGCCTCGAACGCCGACATGCGGGACCGTAGGAGCCCCTCGATGTCGGCGGACCGGCTCGCGTCGCGCAGCAGGTCGTCGAGCATCTTGCGGGCATGGGCGGCCGCTTCCAGCGTCTGCCTGGCCCGCAGGGTCTCGATATGCAGGGAGAGGAACTCGCCGAACATCTCGGCCGCCACCCTCTGGCCCATGGCCAGGGTTCGGGGCGAATAATGGTGGCAGGCGATCAGGCCCCAGAGCCCCCCCCCGACGATGATCGAGATCGACATGGAGGCGCCCACGCCCATGTTGCGCAGGTACTCGCAATGGATCGGCGAGACGCTGCGCAGGTGCGCGTAGGACAGATCGAGCGGCTCGCCCGACAGGTCAAGGACGGGCTCGATGGGAACGGTCCTGAAATCGGCGTCCGAGATGATGCGGATGGGATTGCGCAGGTAGAGCGCCCGCGCCTGCTGCGGAATGTCCGAAGCCGGAAAGAACTGCCCCAGGAAACTTTCGAGATCGCTTCGCTTGGCCTCGGCGATCACCTTGCCGGCACCATCCGCCCCGAGCTGGTAGACCATCACCCGGTCGTAGCCGAGCATGGCCCGGACGAGACGAGCCGCATCGCGGAAGAGTCGGTCCGTCCGGTCGATCTCCCGGACCTGGGCGATCACGGTGCGGGCGAGTTCGAGTGGTTCCGCCACGTTCGCGCCCGCCGGCTCGAACTCGACGACGACGGTGCCCTTGAAGAGATGGGCGGCGACGTCGAAGGCCTGTCCCGAGGGCAGGCTCAGATCGAACGTGAGCGCCGGGCGGGACGCGTCCCTGGTGCGCGCCAGCGAGTTCCGGACGGTGTGGGCGGCCTCGTCCCCGAGGACCGCTTCCAGACGGCGACCGTTCGGGTCCCCGGTCGTCCCGAGCAGGTCCGGCGCGTTCGCGGAATGGCGCAGGACGATGGCCGCCGACGCGTCGCAGGCGAGCAGGCAGCCATGGGGCTGGATGCTGCCTGGAACCTGGATGGGCTCGCGGTCGCAATTGGTCAGGTCGACGCGAGGTCCCGAGGTCATTGGCCCTACCGGTTGACGCGACCGGCCCACCGGGCGGTCGCCGAGATGTCAGGTCAAGGAGGCTCTTGCACGCAACCTCACCCTTTGCGTTCTAGGCCGCTTGGACGGCTGCGTCACCAAAGCCGGGGCGTATGAGATGTCGCTGTTTCTGGAGCCTTGAGACGGATCAGCCGGCGTCTCGCATGACAGGCGGCATGAACCGCCCTTGGGCACCGGCCAGGCTACTCTCGGGACGATGACGCGCGGCCGGTGACCTGCCACCCCGGATCCCCGCCGCGGCGCAGGGCCGTGCCGTGCACTGATGGCGGGGCTCACAACCGCAAAAGAGGGAGGCCCCCCGGGCCCGATCACAGCTTCGATGCCCGAGCCGGGATCGCCCATCGCTGGCGGCGCAGGATCGCCACGATGTCCTGGATGTCCCGGAGCACCGTCTCGAACTCAGTCGCATCGCACCCGGCCCTGGTGAGGTCGATGATCGCGGCGGTCAGAGCCGTGCTGTGTGCCTCGCCCAGGGCGAGGTGGCGTTCCACCTCATCGAGGGTGAGGTTCTTGGGCAATCCGATCATGATCGCGCCCTCCGCGTCTGACCCCCGATACGGAAAACCTATCCGAAGTCGGAAGGGGGCCAAAGCGGCAAGCGCCCGGGTTCAGGGACCGGGTGTCGCGGCGCGTCGGGCTTCGCGCCCGAATGACCCTCAGCCCTTCAGCCGCTGCCGCAGCCAGCGCGTGGCGTCTTCGAGGGTGTCGAAGGCCGGGGCCCGCAATCCCGCCAATCGCCCGAGCCCGGCTTCCAGGAACCAGCCGTTCGGGCTCTCGTGCTCGGGCGTGTCGAGACGAACCAGAACGCCCACGAGCAGCCCGTTGGCCATCACCAGCATGCCGACGCGGTCGGGGCTGCCCGTGTCGACGGCGATCGGCTGCAGCACAACCAGGGTCTCGACGTTGTGCTGTCGGCTCACCCTAACCTCCATGGCCGCTGCTCAGCCACGGAATGATGCGCCGCGCACCCCAGCGCGTGTTTCTGAGGTGGAGGTAGTTCGGGTTGTAGTTGCAGTAGGCCTTCAGCCGCTCGACGTCGAGGATCGTCAGGGTCCGCTGCCTCAGCGTGATGAGCCCGAGGGCTCGCAGCTCCCGGATCGTGCGGTTCACATGCACGTTCGACAGGCCCATCGTGTCGGCGATGTCGGGCTGCGTGAAGGGGAAGTCGAAGCTGTTGCCGCTGACCCGGCCCACCGCCTCCAGGCGCAGCAGCAGCTCGCAGAACAGGTGGGCGATGCGGTGGTCGGCGGGGCGACCGCCGATGTTGACGAGCCACTCGCGCAGCACCGCCTCGTCCACGAGCGCGCACCACCACAGCGCCCGGGTGACGTGCGGGTAGCGGGCCGTGATGTCGTCGATGGCGTGCCGCGGGATGTCGACGACCTGGCAGGCCGAGATCGTGCCGATGTTGTGGTCCATCTGGTCGAGGATGAACACGTTGAGGTCGCAGAAGTCGCCCGGCACCAGGTAGGCCATGATCTGGCGCTGGCCGTCCGGCAGCATCTTGTAGCGGCAGGCGTAGCCGTCGAGAACAAGGTGGACGTATTCAGGCGCGTCGCCTTCCCGGATCAGGTCGGTCCGCGCCGGCACCTTCCGCACCTTCGGCATCAAGGATTGGAGCGCCTCGCGGTCTTGGTCGGAGAGGCTTTCGAAGCCCTCCAGCTTGCGGATCAGTACGTCCTGCATCTGGCCACGTCGGTCGATGGAGATACGACAACCTAGGTCGCGAAAACGACCTCCGCGACATCCTATGATCGGTTATTTGCCGCCGCCGACGATTAGGGTCATAGTGGGAGCCGTCGCTTGCAGGTGCATCCGGGCGCAGGCGGTCAAGGGCTCGTAGCTCCCGCCCCAGTGAGGTCGGGACCGTGCCAGCGTCGATCCAGAGAGCCTGCCACAACCGCTTGCTGCGGGCGATGTCCGAGTCGGATTTTGCGCTGCTGCAGCCGCACCTCTCGACCGTGCCGCTGCGGCTGGGCGAGGTGCTGATCAAGCCCGACACCCCGATCCCGCGCGTCCACTTCATCGAGGACGGCATCCTCTCCAACATCGCCACGGCCGCCGACGGCAAGCAGGTCGAGCTGGCTCTCATCGGCCGTGAGGGCATGGTCGGACTGCCGGTTCTGTTCGCCACGGACCAGACCCCGCACGAGGGCCGGATCCAGATGGCCGGCTACGGCTGGTCCGTGTCCTCCGAGTCCCTGCGCGAGATCCTCGGCAGCACTTCGGATCTGCAGGCGCTGCTGCTGCGCTACGCCCAGTCCGTGAACGTCCAGATCGCCGGCACGGCGCTGGCCAACACGCGCTACAAGGTCGAGCAGCGCCTCGCGCGCTGGCTGCTGATGTGCCACGACCGCACCGAGGGCGACGAGCTGCCGACGACGCATCGGTTCCTGTCGCTGATGCTGGGGATCAACCGTCCGGGCCTGACCGCGACGATGGCGGGATTCGAGCGGTCCGGGATGATCGGGAGCGAGCGGGGCACCATCACGATCCTGAAGCGCGAGATGCTGCTCGATCTGGCAGGCGCCTCCTACGGCGCACCGGAGGCGGAGTATGCGCGGCTGATCGAAGGCCGGCCGGGGTCGGAGGTCTCGACGAAAGCAAGACACGTCATATGATGCTTTTTGACAGCATAAATCATCATAAGATGTTTTTTAGACAAAAATAACCATACGGACCCACCGCACAAATATAACGTATGTGGTTGATCGCTTTCATCAAGATTGTTCTTTTCGATCACCATCAGCGTGTCCGACACAGGTGCTGATGGCTGGGAGAGCCGTGCGCTTCCGCCTGCCATGCAAGGCGAAGTTGTCATGCCGTTGGATCCGGATCACCACGCCCTCAGCCTGCTCGTTCGCAAGCTGGGGAGCATTGCCGCCCTCACGGACGGGGAGCGTCAGGCCATCCTGAGCGTGCCGTCCAAAACCCGCCTCCTCAACGCAGGGCAGGACATCGTGCGCGACGGCGACAAGCCCTCGCAATGCTGCCTCATCCTCGATGGCTGGGCCTGCCGCTACAAGATCATCGGCGAGGGGAAGCGCCAGATCTTCTCCTTCCACATTCCCGGCGACATCCCCGACCTGCAGAGCCTGCATCTGCACACCATGGATCACAGCCTCGGGACGATCACCCAAGCCACGGTGGCCTTCATCCCGCACGAGAGCATGCGGGAGTTGTCGACGCGCTTTCCCAGGATCGGAGAGGTGCTCTGGCGGGACACGCTGGTCGATGCGGCGATCTTCCGCGAGTGGATGATCGGCATGGGCCGCAAGTCAGCCTTCGGGCGGATCGCGCACCTGTTCTGCGAGATGTACCTCAAGCTCGAAGCGGTCGGCCTTGCCGGCGAACACCGCTGCCCCTTGCCGATCACGCAGATGGACATCGGCGACGCGCTGGGGCTGTCGAACGTGCACGTGAACCGGGTGCTGCAGGAGATGCGCGGCAGGAGCCTGATCACGCTGCGCGGCAGCGCCCTGGTGATCCAGGCCTGGGATGTCCTGATCGGCGTCTCCGAATTCGATCCGACGTACCTGCATCTGGAGAAGCGGGCGGCTGGTTGAGCCTGCGCCGACACCCTGTGCACGATTGAGCGGCTCCTTCTCACTCAGATATGAAAGTCGGCGTGCCCGGTGAGGTGATGACCAATCACGTTGACCGAGAAGTCGACATGACCTGCATCGACGTGGTCACCACAGCCTCCATGGTGGAAGCCCTGATTACCCGCATGGAAGTTCGTCGCGGTGTTCGGTGGATCGGCCGCCTCGGTGGTCTGGGTGAGAGCAGAGGTGGTGCTACCGGCTTGAGGCGCGTTGAACGCAAAGCTGCCACCGTGACCATGACCCCACGAGTGATGCCAATGATCACTGATAGGGCTGGCACTGCCACTGGCGTGGATGCCGGAAGCGTCTGAGGACTGGGTGCCGGCGTGCGAGCTGTCCGCCGCAGGAGGGGCTGCCGCAGTGACGGGCGGCGATACCGCGTTGTTGACGGTCGATGCGGTCGGAACAGATGCAGCACTGCCGAAGCTGTCGAAGGGGGTCAAATCGACTGGATGCCCAGCCTCCGCATCGATGATTATCTGTGCCGAGTCTCGCGTATTTCCGTTCTCGACAGCTAGGAGCTTCGCGACGTCGACGCTTGGGCTGCCGCCAGCCCAGAGGTCGACATGCAGCGGGTCGGTTGAACTCGCAACGGCATCCGCACAGTAATCTTCCATAATAAAGTATTTCTGCAGGTAAGGCACGTAGATCTTCGTGCCAGGAGCAAGATCCCGTGCGTCACTTGCGAACGTGATCGGATCCTCGAAGGTGCCGATCCCGCCAGCCTTCTGGTGAAGATTCGGATAGGCGATCCCTGCCCCTGGCGGGTCGTTGTCGGGCCACCCGTACATTGTCACCCGTGCATCAACAGCCTGCTCTGCCATTCAGCAATCCTTTGTTCACAACAAATAATGACATCTGAAAACATAAAATTCGTCGAAACATGGCTGAAATGTGTCAAGCGGCGTCGATTTCGAAGAAAATAGACAATCCCGGAAGTTATGTATCAAACAATACGTCAAGAAACATGAATTGTATTAGGTCGTACTTTAAAATGCAAAATTTCTTGTTGCAATAAATCGCGTATAAGCCAGACATCTCGGCTGATCTTGGACGTTTGATTGGCAATGAGTCGAACTTCTTGTGGTGGTGATGAGCGTGAACAAGCTCTCGTCGACACCATTTTGATGCAGATCTTTCGAATTGTGGCGCGCCGGCTTTGGCTAAGCGCGGATGCATGCGCGTTAGATTGACGGATCCCGACACTGATCGAAGAGCAATGCTGGGCATGCTTGGCAACGAATGTGATGTAGCGCATTGAAATCTTGGGTGTGTTCAAGGCGCGGTACTACGCAATGTGACTGCACCGCGTCCCAAATAAATTTGATGCGATAACAGCTCAGTGATGATCGAGAAATTGCTGCCTTGAAAATTTCTCGAAATTGACCAACAAATCCGTTACACCGAACCGGGATCGTCGCGGGAATAGACTTTCTCCAAGAACGCCAGAGCAATCTCAAAAAAATCCTAAAAGTACAAGATCTTTCTATTTCTTAAGAGAAATTTGGAGCGCGATCGAGCCATAAAAGAATCATAACAGCATCCACATGCGCACGTCCTTGGATTACCGCCTACATCTGCAATTCTCTTGGATCCATTTTATCAAGATCCTTTGCTCCGTACGCACCGATGCACGCGATTCAGTTCAGTAGAAATAATTTGTATTATTGATCTGTTTGCTTTAGTAATTTACAATACGGGCACCGAACCAAACATCTATTTCATGGACCGAGTATTGCTCAAGCGCATAACGATGCCTGAGATACTGAACGAAAATCAACTTCATACTGTTATGATAATTTATTTTTGGACCAAATTTCATAAATCGAAATCGTTCACTCTTGTTTGACGGCGCTTTCGGCGCGAATTCGATGGAATAGGCCTCGTTTTGAAACAAACCGTACCGAACGAATCTTGCGACGATCTTCTATGGCTATTTCGAAATCTCACAGCTTAGCACCTCTGCGCACGCAGTTAGGCCTAAAGAACCAATCCGCGCCCCTTGAGATATCTTGGCCATTAGCATCTGGTTGCGCGCTCGTTGGCTTCGTTGTCCAAAAGATTTTGTAACATTTCACATCATCGGCAGAAAAACATACAAAGAGAACCTGCATGTCGCCGGAAACACGTCCAGTTTTCTACAGTGAAAGCGGTCGGCGCGTCTGGCTAACTAACAGCGCGTTGATAGTAATATCATGTCTCGCAGCGTTGGGATTGATCACGCTTATCTACGGAATGCTCGTTGCGCCAAATCTGCCTGTATTGCAAACGCCGAAGCAGATGGCGACTCCGGAGACTGCCATCATCGCTCGTCGGGTTGTCACGACGGATCCGATTAACCCAGCCTTAAATCGCCAGGTTCCTGCCACCGCGGTGCAGACCCTTCGGCTGGCCTACATGGCTTCCAACGCCAACACGTTTGCAGCGCTCAAACAGAGCACCGCCGAGCTCGACGGCATCGTTCCGGACTGGCTGGAGTTGCAGCAGAAGGGCGGGCAGATCCGCATCCAGGTCGATGTCAAAAGTTCGGAGGTCGGACAATGGATCAAGGCGAACGCGCCGCATTTGCAGGTCTATCCCCTCATCAACAGCGGCCTGACGCGGCACGAAACGAACCTGGCCTTCGCGCTCAGCACCGCGCGCGACAGGGTCATCTCTGAGATCACAGCCTATCTGGACCAAACCGGGTTCGCGGGGATCACCTTGCAAGTCCCTGACGCGACGCCCTTCAACGATCGCATCGTCCTCCACTTCGTCCGCGAACTAAGGGACCGGCTCGCGGAGAAGCATCGCAAGCTGATCGTCATGACGAGCCTCACCGACGGTCCGGCGCGCATCGGTGAGTTCAGCAAGGCGGCCGACTACGTTCTCGTGACGACCCACAACAACGTTCAGCGCGAACGGGCCGCCCCGATCGTCCCACAGGGGTGGATCGAGTCGCAACTCGCCGGCCTCTTTGCTCGGGTCAATCCAGACCGGACCATTCTTAGCGTCGGCTCGTTCGGGATCGACTGGGATTCGTTCGGCCGGATGAAGCAGGTTTCTGTACCGGCCGCCTGGACTACCATGCAAAACGGGGGCGCCTCGCTCACCTTTGACCAAGGCTCGCTCAACGGAACCTTTCGCTATCACGACGCAAAGGGATTCCCACACGAAGTCTGGCTGCTCGACGCGGTCTCCGGCTTCAACCAGCTCCGGGCTGCCCTGGCCTACAAGCCCGCGGGCATTGCACTCTGGTCGCTCGGCTACGAAGATGCGGGCATTTGGTCGATGTTGGGTCGCACGAAGCTCCCGGACGCGGAGGCGCTTCGAAGCCTTGACGTGCTGCAACCTGGTCGAGACTTTTTCTCGAGCCTCAAGGCCACACTAGTCTCGGCGGTTCCTGGTGGTCCGGGGCGACGCACGCTGGTCTACAACGAGCGCCTCGGGCTCATCGTCGGCCAGTCGGTCGAGCAAGCTCCGAGCCAAGCGCAGGTGGCTACGTCCTATCCAATCTCGCAGAAACTTGTCGCACTGACTTTTGATGACGGACCCGACCCGAATTACACCGGCAAGATCCTGGATATCCTTCGCGAGAAAGGTGCGAGGGCGACCTTCTACGTCATTGGCCGCAATGCCGTGCAGTCGCCAGGATTCCTGAAACGGATCTACGACGAGGGGCACGACATCGGGAACCACACCTTCTCACACGCGCGCCTCATGGAGAGCGGCCGGGAGCGGATCACCGTTGAGCTCAACATGGCCCAGCGCGTGATCGAGGCGCAGACGGGGGTGCGGACAACTCTGTTCAGGCCACCGGAGGCTTACACGAGCTTGTCCTTCCTCGATACGTCACCGCTACTTGCCGAGGTTTCGACTGAGCTAGGCTACCAGATCGGCGCCCTCGACGCGGATTCCTACGACTGGGCGGCGCCCGCGTTCACCGGCGTAAAAAAGGAGCATGTGATCAACCTCGTGGTGAGTACGGTCGAGAGCGGCCGGGGCCAGATCGTTCTCATGCACGATGCCGGCGGCAACCGGCAACTGACGATCGACGCCCTACCGGACATCATCGACCAGCTTCATGCCAAAGGCTTCCGGTTCGTAACGACGCATGAACTCGTGGGTAAGCCGCGCGACGCGGTGATGCCGCCGACGCGGGTAGCGAGTTTCACGGAATTCCTTAGCACTGAAGCCTGGCGCCTCGGCTCGCAGTCGGCGTCGTGGACAGCCGAAGCCCTGCCGACCATCGCGATCGCGACCTCCGTGCTCGCGATCGTCCGCCTGACGCTGATCATCATCGGCGCGACTGCGCATCGCCTGAGAGGTGGCCACCCAGTCCCGGCGGTGGGCTGGCAGCCACGCGGGATCGCCGTGCTGGTCCCGGCCTATAACGAGGAGATCGTCATCATGAAGACGATCCAGACGCTCCTCACCTCCACGATCGCGGAGCGGATCGAGATCCTCGTCATCGACGACGGATCGACCGACGCGACGGCGTCGCTGGTCCGCGAAGCCTACGCTGGAAATTCGGCGGTGCAGGTCCACAGCAAGGTGAACGGCGGCAAGGCCGCGGCCCTCAACTACGGATTGCAGAAGACCTCGGCCGAGATCGTTATTGCCATCGACGGCGACACAGTCCTGCTACATGACGCGATCGAGCTTCTGGCGCGCCATTTCGCGGATCCACAAGTCGGCGCAGTCGCAGGGACCGTCTTGGTCGGCAACCGCAAGACGCTGGTCACGCGTTTCCAAGCGCTCGAGTACACGCTGAGCCAGAACCTCGACCGCCGAGCTTTCGAGCTCATCAATGCCATCGGTGTCGTGCCCGGAGCGATCGGTGCGTGGCGGCGCGAGGCTCTACTGGAGGTCGGAGGCTACTCTTCCGATACGCTCGCGGAAGATGCCGACCTCACGGTCGCTCTCGAATTCGCGGGGTGGAAGGTCGTGTGCGAGCCCCGCGCCCGGGCCCTGACCGAGGCACCCGAACGGCTGGCCGCCTTCCTCAAGCAGCGCTTCCGCTGGATGTTCGGAACCCTGCAGGTCGCCTACAAGCACGCCCCGGCGAGCCTGCGGAAGGCGCGCGGGATCTCCTTCGTCCTCGTCCCGAACGTGCTCCTGTTCCAGTTCCTGTTTACGCTGCTCGCGCCGCTGATGGACCTGATGCTCGCCTTCACGGTGATTTCCAGCGCCGTCGACGTCCTGACCACGGGCTCTACGGAGCAGGGTAACGAGACGGTCGAACTGCTCGCGGCTTACTGGCTGGTTTTCCAGATTTTCGATCTCCTTGCCGGCTTCGCCGCGCTCCTCCTGCACGGCCCGACGACGGAGTGGCGCCTGCTGCCGCTCCTCGTTCTCCAGCGGTTCTGCTACCGCCAGCTTCTGTACGTCACCGCCATCCGAACCCTGTTGACCGCCCTGAGAGGCACCTTTGTCGGCTGGGGCAAGCTCGTCCGAACCGGAAGCGTCGATCTACCGATCGCACCGGCTCGAAGCCTTTGACACCGTTGCAAGAGGGAGCGGAGCGATGATGGAAATGAACCGGCCGACCGGACTTCCCGCTAAGCGGGCTCTACGGACGGCTCTGTGCACGATCGCTATGAGCCTCACTTCGGCGGCCTGGGCTCAGGACCTCGCCGAGGCCCAGAAACCGACCTTGGCGCCGAAGGTCGAGCGGCTGACGAGCGTGGAGATCAACCGCCCCGCTTCCTACGCCATCGGCGACAAGCTTAAGATCACCGTCTTCGAGCAGTTGCTGCCTGATCTGCGAGGCGGCGAGGGGCGTCGCGACATCGTCGCCTCGGCGGTCGAGCGGCCCGAACTGTCGGGCGAGTACATTGTCCAAGAGGACGGTAACATCTATGTGCCTTTCGCGGGCTCGATCGCCGTCGCCGGAACGACGTTCCAAGATCTCGATCACGCGCTTTCGAGCGCGCTGAGCAGCAAGCTCAACGGGTCCGTGCGGGTCGGCATCCAGTTGGCGGAGCGGGAGCCCGTCTACGTTCTGGGACCCGTTGCGAGGCCCGGCCCCTACAAATTCATTCCGGGCATGAGCGTGCTACACGCTCTGGCGCTCGCCGGGGCGGTCGAGACCGCGCCGCAGGATCAATGGCGTCTCCTCGACACGGCGCGGGAAAGGGAGCGCCTGCTCAAGTCGAGCGAGCGGCTGACCCGCTCCCTCGCCCGGGTCGCGGTCCTCGTTGCGGAGCGCGATGGCACCAAGCCCGCGACAAAGCGCTTGTTCGAGCTGGTCGGCACCGCCTCCGGCAAGGCGCGCCTTGCCGAGGCCGACACGTTCCGACAAGTGGAGCGGTCGAAGCGCAAGAAACAGGAGGCCGCGATTGAGGCTGCCATTCAATCCTATGACGCCGAACTGACGATCCAGCGCAGCAAACTGACCCAGGTCGAGTCGAATATCGGCAACAGAAGCCTGAGGATGGACCATCTCGGCAAGCTTCGTGAGCGCGGGGCAACGACCGATGCTACGTTCTATACAAGCGTCACCGAACTTGGCGATGCCAAAGAGCGGTTGCAGGATGCGAAGGCCGGGATCGCGCAGACGGAGCACCGCATCTCCGACCTCCTGCACGACCAGCTCCGCATCGCGGTCGAGGGGGAGGTCGAACGCGAGCGAGAAATTCGCGAGTTGCAGAGCGTGGTTGACGAGGAAGAGCTGACACGAGCGGCCGTAACCACCGCACTCGCTCAGCTTCCAGGCATCCTGGAGAGCCAGGCCGCCAATCGTAAGGAGATGACTCTCACGATCCTTCACCGGACGCAGCTGGGCTTGAAGCGGCGGCCGGCACAGGAGGATTCGTCCCTCGAGCCCGGCGACGTCCTGCAGATCACGCCTGCCCAGGCTGCACGGATCGCCTCCCAATGAGGCTTCTGAGCGTCTCCATAGCCGCCTTGGTGATGACTGCCGGGGCGGCGGCGGCCGTAACCGGGGAGCGGCCGGTCCAGCTCGGTGCCTACTACGCCACTTGGGCCGCGCGGGCGGAATCGACCTCGGGGATCGACGACCGCCTGGCTGGGATCCCTGAGGGCGTGACCGAGATCTTCCTCGCGTTCATGCGTCCGGACGCGACTTATGCCGGCGGTCTCGATCTAGCGGGCACCGGCCTGCAGGTGCCGTATTCCGGGCCAGTTCTGAAAGCGTCGCTGAAGGCGCTTCGGGCGCGGATCCCAGGTATCCGGATTCTGGTGTCGATCGGGGGCGAGAAATTCGCGAATTGGAACCGCTTCGATCCACGGGCGGCCCGCCGCCTCGTCGAGGATTTCGATCTCGACGGTGTCGATCTCGACTTCGAGCCCGCTGATCCGAGGTGCGGAGAGCGCTCCGGCCAGATGTCCTGCGACAGCGATGCGCTCCTGCTTGAGGTCGTCGAGGCGGCGCGCGCAACCCTGCCGCGCCCGATCGCAATCTGGCTCACGGCGACGAACACCGGCGCCTACGGCGAGGGCCCCTGGAGCGAGGCGCCCCCGATCGGTGGTCCAACCTACGGGGCATTCCTGCCGCTGCTGCGCGATGCGAAACGACGGGCGCTCATTGATGGCCTCAGCCTCATGGCCTACGACGCCGGGCCGACATTTCGACCGCTCGACGCCTACGCGGCCTACCGAAGCCGGTTCGAGGGCCCGATCCTGATCGGGCTCACCTCGCCGCCAGAAGCCTGGGGTGGACACGCCTACACCGTGCCGGAGGCCGTCGAGACCGTACGAGCCGCGATACCCAAGGGCGCGAACGGGGCGATGGTCTGGGCGATTGGCAAGGAGAACCCATCCAACCCGGGCCCAGATCGACCGGGCCCAGACGCGTTGATCTCCGCCCTCATCCACGCCATTGAGCAGATGGGCCCGAATTAGGGTTGCTAAGCTGACGCTGAATGCACCCTCTCTCTTTACGAGCTTGGCAGTTCAGCCTTCGACCGCGTAAAATTCGAAGCAGGATGTGGACGACGAAGACGACTCGCATGCTTCGAATGGATCGGCCGCCGCCCCAGGCCGCACCAGTCGCGTAATCCGCGCCGTGTCCACGCGCGTCAGGGGCGGTTATGACGCGCGATTTGGCCCCTTTCTCAAGTCTTCGGACGTGCTCGCTGGAACCGCAAGGCGCGTCGAGGTCAGGCATGGAAACCGCCTGCGAGGGGGATCCGCAGGCGGTTTCCATGCTTGCGATGCCTATGAGCGCAACGCCGTCGCTCGCATGCCTCACGATGGCGCGGGAATGCGCGTCTGTCCGCGTTCAGACGCATCACACCAAGGCGTCGGCGGCGCCCCCGGAGTCGAAACCACCGGCTCTCGGCTCGACATATGCCGGCTCGGCGAGACCGCTCTGGCGATCGCAGGAGCGATGCCTTTACTATCGAAGAACCGTCGATCAGATCTACCGAATAGATCTTGATCTGGCCTGCTGCCTCGCAATGCAGCCCGGCTGAATTCCAGCTACAGAAATCTAATCCATAATCAAACCCATCATATGTTTGTTAAACCACCCGTCTGAAATCGCAGGTAAATTGATACGCATAAAAACGCGAACGTTAAATTAATACTTTGATATCAGAAATATATCGACTTTCAGGCGGAGGTTATCGTCCGTGACGTCACCTTGAAGGGGGATTGATCGAACCTGAAACAGGACAGGTGACCTTTCATGAGGAAACAATCGAGGGCGATCCTGCGCCCTGTTAAAAAACCCGACATGTCTTGATCAAGGTGCCGCAAGCTTTAATCAGGACTTTAAGCCTATCGAGCTCGCCGCCGAAGTCGGACGGCCAAGCTGTTCCTGGCGCGCACGATGGTTTGACATCGGCAATGCGGGGAAGGGAAACATCCAACAGCTGCGACGGACGGTGTACGCTTCCGCACAACATGAGCACCGAAGATTTAGACGCGATTGTGCTTTCGACGACTCCCGAGTTGGGCAGAGTATTATCTGGAGCGCAGGCAACAAATCTGTTGAATCAGCGCTGGTGGAATGTCTGTATAGTATTTTTCGATGTGAATGCAGAAAGCATTCAAACCGATCGGTCGGGTGAAATAGTCTCAAGAAAAATCGAGAATTGAATTCTGCTAAACATAGATTGTTGCATGGCAGCATGAACAAATCGAATTGATTTAACATTTGCTGAAGAGAAGACGATCAATCGCCACGTATTGTTCCGCTCGCCGCCACATCGTCTATCAACGCTGGGCTGGCCGTCCGCGTCTGTGCGCATCTGGCTGGCTGCTGCCCGCTGAGCATGCGAGGAGGACCTTCCATGAGCGCTAAGCGAAGGCGCCTCGTTGGCTTGCGGCTGCGCTGTGACGGGCCTCGTCGCAAGCGACGATGATGCCGCTCTGACCCTCCTCATCCTCTGACGCGCATCGGACGGCCTCCGGATCCTGCCGGCTGCGCGACACCCTGCCGACATGCGGTGAAAGGACGTGCCGACATGGACTTCTATTCCGTCAATGGTTCGGGCAACAACTTGGCTCAACCCGATCTCAATGCGGCCGGCAGCGATTTCGCCCGGCTTGGCGAGGCGCATTTCGCGGACGGGATCTCGTCCCTTGTTGATGGGCCGAACCCCCGATCGATCAGCAACATCGTCGTCGGCCAGGGCGACCCGACGATCCCGAACCCGGACGGCCTTTCAGGCATGCTCTACGCCTGGGGCCAGTTCATCGACCATGATCTAGACCTCAGCCGCAACGATGGGGTCACGCATATTGACGTCGCGATCCCGTCCGGCGACGCCTACTTCCCAGCCGGCAGCCTGATCCCGATCACCCGCGCCGTTGTTGATCCCGCGACCGGGGCCGGCACCGGCGTGCCGGCGATCGCGCAGAACTCTGTCACCGGCTGGCTCGACGCCTCGATGGTCTACGGCTCGGACGCCGCCACCGCCGCGAGCCTGCGGCTCCCGGACGGCCATCTCGCGACCTCCTCCGGCGACAACCTGCCGATCGTGAACGGCGCCTTCCTGGCGGGTGATGTTCGCGCCACCGAGAACCCGTCCTTGACGTCGCTCCAGACGCTCTTCCTGCGCGAGCACAATTTCCAGGTCGATCGGCTGCATGCGGCCGATCCGGGACTCGACGGAGAGGCCCTCTACCAGCAGGCACGGGCGATCGTGACGGCGGAAATCCAGCACATCACCTACGACGAGTTCCTGCCCCACCTCCTCGGAGCCCATGCGATCCCGTCCTATCAGGGATACGATCCGGCGACCGACCCGAGGATCAGCGTCGAGTTCGCGGGCGCGGCCTACCGGTTCGGGCACTCGATCGTCTCCGCTGAGACGGAGCGCGTCGACGAGGCCGGCAACCTGATCGGGCCGGGGCTCGAACTTCGGGACACCTTTGGGTTGACACCGGCGGCATTCGCGGCGGCATCCGGGGCTGACGGCTTCCTGCGGCACCTCGGCGACGATGCCTCGCAGACCATGGATGCCCGCATCGTCGAGGACTTGCGCAACTTCCTGGTCGATCCGCCGGTCGGTCAGGATCTGGCGAGCATCAACATTCAGCGGGGGCGCGACCTCGGGCTAGGCACCCTCAACGAGACCCGCGCGGATCTGGGCCTTGCACCCTACAAGGACTTTTCCGACATCACGGACGATCAGGCCACGGTCGCCGCGATGCGCGAAGCGTTCGGTACCGTGGACGCCGTCGACCTCTGGACCGGTGGTCTCGCCGAAAGTCACGCGCCAGGCTCCGAACTCGGGCCAACGTTCTCAGCCATCATCAGCTCGCAGTTCGAGCGCCTGCGCGACGGCGATCGCCTCTGGTACCAGAATGGTCAGTTCGATCGGCAGACGCTGAACGACATCCAGCACACGACGCTGTCGGATATCATCTTGCGGGACACCGACACCCGGTACCTCCAAGACGATGTCTTCACCTTCTACGATCGCCACGAAAGCGGTGTCGCATCCGAGGACCCAGATGCGCCGCAACTCGTAATCGGCACGAATGGCGACGCGCTCGTGGTCGGTGGACAGACGGGCGATATGCTGATCGCCGGCACTGGTCATCAGACACTCACCGGCGGAGCTGGAAGCGATCAGTTCGTCTTCACCGCGAACACGCGCGCCGTTGTCACCGACTTCCAGCCGGGACAGGACCATCTGGTTTTCCAGGGGGAAGCCGGGGTTGAGTCCGATGCGTCTGGCCGGCCGCACGCTTCAGGTCTCCATCATGGGCACCACGGGCAGGAGGGGAGCGCGGCGGAACCGATGGTATCCCAGGATCACGGGCATGTCGTCGTGACCTACGGGAGCGTTCAGGTTCAACTGTGGGGAGTATCGGTGGCTCAACTCACTCCGAACGATTACAGCTTCGCTTGACGCCAGCGTTCCTATCGGGCTGCCCGTAGGGAACGGTCCAAACCCACGCCGCCGGGGTGGTGTCTCACTGCGAGACCTCCTTGGCGTCTGCGATGACCTGGCGGGCCCTGGGAAGCGCGTCCGGGTCGGGCGGCCTGGCGCGTTTGTTGGCCAAAACGCAAAAACCCCGGACGCGGGGTCCAGGGCTTTGGAGCGAACTGCCTGCAAAGGCCGTAGAATTTTGGTAGCGAGGGAGGGATTTGAACCCCCGACACAAGGATTATGATTCCTCTGCTCTAACCAGCTGAGCTACCCCGCCACGCGCCGGGCCGTCCGCCACGCGGGCGGCCGGTCGGACGCCCGGGGTATAGGGAAACCGGCCTTCCGGTGTCAACGGTCTGCCGGCCCGCGCCCGCGGGATTTCCGGGCCTCAGAGGCGGGTGCCGAAGATTTCGGCCACCTGGGGGATGTCCTTGTCGCCGCGGCCCGAGAGGTTGAGCACCATCAGGTGGTCGGCGGGCTTGGCGGGGGCGATCTCCAGCACCTTGGCGAGGGCGTGGGCGGGCTCGAGGGCCGGGATGATGCCCTCCAGCTTCGAGCAGAGCCTGAAGGCCTCGAGGGTCTCGCCGTCGGTGGCCGACAGGTAGGTGACGCGCCCCGCCTCGTGCAGCCAGGCGTGCTCGGGGCCGATGCCCGGATAGTCGAGGCCCGCCGAGATCGAGTGCGCGTCGGCGATCTGGCCGTCCGCGTCCTGCAGCAGGTAGGTGCGGTTGCCGTGCAGCACCCCCGGCTTGCCGCCGGTCAGCGAGGCCGCGTGCAGGCCCGAGGCGACCCCGTGGCCGGCGGCCTCGACCCCGTAGATCTCGACCTCGCGGTCGTCGAGGAAGGGGTGGAACAGCCCCATGGCGTTCGAGCCGCCGCCGATGCAGGCGATGAGCGAGTCGGGCAGGCGCCCCTCCTGCGCCAGCATCTGCTCGCGGGTCTCGCGGCCGATCACCGACTGGAAGTCGCGCACCATCGCCGGATAGGGATGCGGCCCCGCCACCGTGCCGATGCAGTAGAAGGTGTCCGCCACGTTCGTGACCCAGTCGCGCAGGGCCTCGTTCATGGCGTCCTTGAGGGTCCTGGTGCCGGATTCGACCGGGATCACCTCGGCGCCGAGCATCTTCATGCGGAACACGTTCGGGGCCTGCCGGGCCACGTCGACGGCGCCCATGTAGACCACGCATTGCAGGCCGAAGCGGGCGCAGAGCGTCGCGGTGGCGACGCCGTGCTGGCCCGCCCCCGTCTCGGCGATGATCCGCGGCTTGCCCATGCGGCGGGCGAGCAGGATCTGGCCCAGCACGTTGTTCACCTTGTGCGAACCCGTGTGGTTCAGCTCCTCGCGCTTGAAGTAGAGCTTGGCCCCGCGGCCCGCGGGCGCACCCGCCCGCATGTGCTCGGTCAGGCGCTCGGCGTAGTAGAGCGGGCTCGGGCGGCCGATATAGTGGGTGCCGTAGGACACCATCTCGGCCTGGAACGACGGATCGGCCTTGGCGGCCTCGTAGGCCGCCTCGAGGTCGAGGATCAGCGGCATCAGGGTCTCGGCCACGAAGCGACCGCCGAAGATGCCGAAGCGGCCGCGCTCGTCGGGGCCGGTGCGGAACGAGTTCGGGGTGGGGGCGAGGGTCACGCAATCACGTCCTTCTGGCGAGGGGCGGCGCCCGCCCGGGAGCGCGCCCCGGAGCGGAGGGCCCCCGGATGGGCAAGGCCCCCGGATGGCAAGGTTCACGGGCCCCAAGGTTCACCCGGTATGTGAGGTTCCCCCGGTGGGTCAGGGTTCCCCGATGGGCAATCCGTGCCCCGGGGGGCAGTCCGTGCCCCGGGGGCTTTGCCAGAGGCTCTAAACCCGCGGGGGGCGCCACCACAATGCGGCAGGCGCGACGTTTCGCGAAATCGTCGCCCGGCCTCCCGGGGATCTGCCGCCCGGGCGCGCCGCTCATCCGGCCCCGCGCACGGCCTCCACGAAGGCGGCGATGCGGACCGGGTCCTTCTCGCCCGGCCGCAGCTCGACCCCGGAGGAGACGTCGACGGCCCGCAGCCCGGTGCGGCGCAGGGCCTCCGCCACGGTCCCGGGCGAGAGCCCCCCCGACAGCATCGTGCCCGCCGGCAGGTCCGCGCCGGCGAGCAGGTCCCAGTCGAAGGCGCGCCCGTTGCCGCCGGGCAGGTCCGCCCCGGGGGGCGCCTTGGCGTCGAGGAGGAGGCGGTCGGCGACGCGCGCGTAGGCCGGGACCGCCGCGAGGTCGGCCCGCGCCGCGACGCCGAGGGCCTTCATCACCGGCCTGCGCGCCAGGGCCCGGATCGCCGCCACCCGCTCCGGGCTCTCGCCCCCGTGGAGCTGGATCAGGTCCGGGTCGATCGCCGCGACGGCGGCCTCCACCAGGGCATCGTCCGGATCGACCAAGAGCACGACGCGCTCGGCCCGGCCGCGGGCCAGGGCGGCGAGCGCCCCGGCCCGGGCGAGGCCGAGATGGCGCGGGCTGCGGGCGAAATGCACGAGGCCGATCCAGTCCGCGCCGGCCGAGAGCGCGGCCTCGAGGGTGGCCTCGGTGCTGAGGCCGCAGATCTTGACGCGGGCGGGAACGGTCGCGGGAGCCATCATGCGGGGCTTATAGCCGATTCCGCCGCGCCCCGCGTCCGCGGGCCCGCCGGGGCCGGGCCCCGCGCCGCGCAGGTCTTCCGGCGTTCGGCGGTTCTGTCGTCTGGGCGTTGATGTCTCCCTGCGCCCGGGCCGGAGGCCCGAACAAGGGGCCGGCCGAGAGCCCGGCCAAGGGCCCGGCCAAGAGCCCGAACAAGAGCCCGACCAAGGGCCCGGCCGGGAGGCCCGCTCTAGCGCGGGGCCGGCAGGGCGGTGCGGTTGCCCGCCAGGGTGCCGTAGGAGGAGGCCTGCGTCTCGGGGGCGTAGGTCTTGAGGCGGGCGGTCTCGCCCTCGAGGCGGCGGATCTCGCGGCGGCGCTCGCGGGCCTTGCGGCGGGTCTCGCCCTGGCCGAGCCAGGCGCCGATGCCGCCGACCACGACGCCGAGGGCCACGGCCACGAACAGGACCGCGTAGAGCGGCAGGGTCAGGCTGAAGACGGGGGCTTCCGGCGAGAACGGATCGAAGGACAGGCGCACGGCGTCGCGGTTCGCCACGGCCAGCAGCACCACCAGGATGGCGATGGGCAGCAGGACCAGACCCTTGAGGAAGCGGATCATCGATCTCTCCGGTTAGTTCGACGCGGCGGCATGGCTCTCGCCGATGCCGGCCGCGTTGAGGCGCTGGCGCATCTCCTTGCCCGTCTTGAACACCGGGATGGCCTTCTCGGAGACGGCAACGGCCGCGCCCGTGCGCGGGTTGCGTCCCCGCCGCGCATCGCGGCGCTTGACCGAGAAGGCGCCGAAGCCCCGGAGCTCCACCCGGTCGCCGCGCGCGAGGGCGTCCGCGATCGTGTCGAGGATCGCGTTCACCAGGGTCTCGACGTCGCGCTGGTAGAGGTGGGGGTTCTGCTCGGCGATCTTCAGCACAAGCTCTGACTTGATCATGCGGTCTTCTCGAACATTCCGTGTGTGGGGGCCGGGCGCCGGAATTCGGGAGCTCTGCGGGAGCGCGTCGGCGCGCCTCAGGGGGCCGCGTCGGTGGGGCTCGGGCGCCACAGGGCGAGCAGGCCGCCCCGCGCGATCTCGCCCGTCTCGGTGCCGAGGATGCGCAGGCTGGCGCCGAGTCCGTCGAGGCCGAGGAGGTCCGCCCCGAGGCCGAGGGCCGACCAGAGCCTGAAGTTGCTGTCGCTCGTCGGCTTCCAGTCGCGCACGGGCAGGTTCTTGCCCACCTTGCGCTCGTTCTCGAGCCAGGCGATGGCCTGGCGCTCGCTGCCGAGCTCGTCGACGAGGCGGAGCGGCACGCTCTGGCGGCCGCTGAAGACGCGCCCGTCCGCCACCGCGGCGAGCTGCGTCTCGTCCATCCCGCGCCGGTCGGCCACGAGGCCCTTGAACCAGCCGTAGGTGTCGCCGACGACGGCCGCCAGGGCGGCGCGCGCCTCCGGCGAGGTCGGGGTGAAGCCCGAGGGCTCGGCCTTGAGGGGCGAGGATTTCACGGACTCGACCTTGACCCCGACCTTGTCGAGGAGGCCCGAGACGTCCGGGTACTGGAACAGGACGCCGATCGAGCCGACCAGGGAGGTCTCGCGCGCCACGATGTGGTCGGCCGCGATCGCCGTGATGTAGGCGCCCGAGGCCGCCGTGCCGTCCACGAAGGCCACGATCGGCTTCTTCTCGGCGAGCGTGCGCAGGTTGCGGAACAGCTCCTCCGAGCCCGTGGTGGTGCCGCCCGGGGAGTTGATCGAGACGACGACCCCCTGCACGGCGGCGGAATCGCCGACGCGCTTCATCAGCTTGGCGGTGGATTCGCTGCCCGCGATGAAGCCCCCGATGGAGATGCGGGCGATCTGCGGCTGCACGGCGCCGAAGAGCGGCCCCTCGGTGCCGGCGCGGATCCGGAAGCCCACGGCGCCCGCCGCCACGACGAGGCCGCCGATGCCCAGCACCCGCCACAGGGAGAGCTTGCGGCGCAGGCGGCGTCGATCGATCAGAAGTTCGGCGTCAGCGGCCATGCGATGGTTCACTCCCTCGCGCTCCGGCTGGATGCCGGATCCTGTTCTCGCCTGCGATCACGGGCGCCCGTCCGCCTCCGGCGGCCGGCCCGCGAGCCCTCGTGTCCTACATCCCGGTCCCACATCCCGGCCAAGTCTGCACCCACGCCCGGGTGCAGACCAAGTCATTGGTTTGCTTACGGACTCGCGGATGCCCGGGGGCTCTCCCGCGAGCCGTGTTCTAGCCCCGCCGGAGGCGGACCGGCAAGGGGGGACTCGGCGGCCGCGGCCCGGGATCGGCGACAAACCCGCAAACGACGAGGCCCGCGCGGGGGATCCCCCGCGCGGGCCTCGTCTCGTCCGTCCTGAAGACCCCGCCCGGCTCGGTGCCGGGCGGGGGGGGCGGTCAGGTCTACTTGTCGTCGCTGGTGCGGGCCTTCTTGAAGGCCGCGCCCAGGATGTCGCCGAGGGAGGCGCCCGAATCGGCGGAGCCGAACTGGGCCATCGCCTCCTTCTCCTCGGCCACTTCCAGCGCCTTGATGGAGAGCTGGACGCGGCGCGCCTTGCGGTCGAACTGGACCACGCGGGCGTCGAACTTCTCGCCGGCCGCGAAGCGCTCCGGACGCTGGTCGCCGCGGTCGCGGGCGAGCTCGGCGCGGCGGATGAAGGTCGAGAGGTCGGTATCGACGATCTTCACCTCGATGCCCGAATCCTTGACCTCGGTCACCTCGCAGGTGACGATCTGGCCCTTCTTGATCTCGCCGGCCTCCGCGAAGGGGTCGCCGCCGAGCTGCTTGATGCCGAGCGAGATGCGCTCCTTCTCGACGTCGACGTCGAGAACCTGGGCGCGCAGCATGTCGCCCTTCTTGAACTCCTCGATGACCTGCTCGCCCGGACGGTTCCAGTCGAGGTCCGACAGGTGCACCATGCCGTCGACGTCGCCGTCGAGGCCGATGAACAGGCCGAACTCGGTCTTGTTCTTGACCTCGCCCTCGACCTCGGAGCCGACCGGGTGCTGCTCGGCGAAGGCCTCCCAGGGGTTCTGGAGGGTCTGCTTGAGGCCGAGCGAGATGCGGCGCTTGACCGGATCGACCTCGAGGATCTGCACCTCGACCTCCTGCGAGGTGGAGACGATCTTGCCCGGGTGGACGTTCTTCTTCGTCCAGGACATCTCGGAGACGTGGATCAGGCCCTCGATCCCCGGCTCCAGCTCCACGAAGGCGCCGTAATCGGTGATGTTGGTGACACGGCCCTTGAGCTTGGCGTCGACCGGGTAGCGCTGGGCGATGCCCTCCCACGGATCGGCCAGCAGCTGCTTGATGCCGAGCGAGATGCGGTGCGTCTCGTGGTTGATCTTGATGATCTTGACCTTGACCGTCTGGCCGATGGTCACGACCTCGGACGGATGGTTCACGCGGCGCCACGCCATGTCGGTGACGTGGAGCAGGCCGTCGATGCCGCCGAGGTCGACGAAGGCGCCGTACTCGGTGATGTTCTTGACGACGCCGTCGATGACCTGACCCTCTTCGAGGTTGGCCACGAGCTCGGAGCGCTGCTCGGCGCGGCTCTCCTCGAGGACGGTGCGGCGCGACACCACGATGTTGCCGCGGCGGCGATCCATCTTGAGGATCTGGAAGGGCTGCGGCGTGCCCAGCAGCGGCGTGACGTCGCGGACCGGGCGGATGTCGACCTGGCTGCGCGGCAGGAAGGCCACGGCGCCGTCGAGGTCGACGGTGTAGCCGCCCTTGACCTGGTTGAAGATCGTGCCGGTGACGCGCTCGTTGGCCTCGAAGGCCTTCTCGAGCTTGACCCAGCTCTCCTCGCGGCGCGCCTTGTCGCGCGAGATCACGGCCTCGCCGAGCGCGTTCTCGATGCGGTCGACATAGACCTCGACCTCGTCGCCGACGGCGAGTTCGCCCTCGCGGCCGGGGC
Organism: Methylobacterium planeticum; assembly: GCF_008806345.1. Taxonomy (GTDB): domain Bacteria; phylum Pseudomonadota; class Alphaproteobacteria; order Rhizobiales; family Beijerinckiaceae; genus Methylobacterium; species Methylobacterium planeticum. Next base: position 133,352 of record NZ_VZZJ01000009.1, read on the forward strand.
CGTTGAATTCCTTGAGGGCGACGCGTCCCTCGGTCTTGGCGCCGATATCGATGACGGCGACGTCCTTCTCGATCGCGACGACGCGACCCTTGACGACGGAGCCTTCGGTGATCTCGTGGCTGAGGAAGCTCTCCTCGAGCAGCGCCGCGAAATCCTCGCGGCTCGGTGCGCGCTGCACAGCGGTACCAGCAGTCATTCTGTCTCCTGAACGGCCTCGATTCCAGAGGCCTGCGACGGCGGCTCGTGTTGCGGGTTGCCCTCTCGCAGTGCCGCCCGCGGACCGGTACACGGCCTTGGCGGGCTTCGCCTCCCCGCGGGGAGGGCCGACGCATTCTCTCGAGCAATGGTCGAGGGCGATCCTCCCGGCGGAGCGCGGGCTGGGCACGGGGCCGTGAGCCTGATGCGGTTCCGTCCGGACAATCGGGCGTTCCTTATCCGATCGGCGGCAAAACGGCAACAGCCCGCGGAGCGCCCGCGCGGCCCGGGATCCCGGGCCGGCGCCCGGCCTCAGGCGACCGGGATCGACCCGGTGCTGCGCAGCCAGACCGCGGAGGCGATCGCCAGGGGTTCGAGGGGCAGGACCACGCGCCCGTGGCGGCGGCCCCAGAGCCGGAGCCCGTCGAACTCGACCGCCCGGATCGTCAGCCAGGAGCCGAACGGGAAGGTCGCCTCGGTGCCCTCGCCCGGGCCGTAGCATTCCTCGAAGGCGAGCGGGTCGATCATGATCTGATCGTATTTCTGCAGGTGCTCGGCCATCGAGACCTTGGAGCGGAACAGCACCCGGTCCCGGTGGAAGGAGGAGAAGCAGGGCTCGAACTCGGTGAGCGTCACCCAGAGCTTGCCGCCGATGCGCAGGTAGGGCGGGTTCGGCCCCGCCTCCCCGAAATTCGCCGGGCTCCAGCCCGCCTCGATCATCAGCGAATCGGCCAGCGTGATCGGCTCGAGCGTCCGGTCCATCCCGGCATGGGAGGCGGGGGCGAGGGTGGCGTCGGGGACGGACCCGAGGGCGGTTCCGGCCATCAGGCCCGGCGGCTCGAGCGCCGCCCGGGCGTCGATGTCGGTGGCGGGAGAAGCCATCGGGCGTCCCTTCGTCTCGTCATCGCGGAGTGTCGCGAACGGCACTATCGCGCATGTCGGGCCGCTTGGCGACCGCCGAATGCGGCCGCTACCCCCGATTTGCCGGCGCCCCCTGAATTATGATTCCGGACGCGCGCCCTCAATCCTCGTCGTCGTCCTCCGGGCGGCGCATGCCCTTGAGCTTGGCGAAGACCGAATCGGCGTCGAGGCGCTCCTCGCCGCGGCTGCCGTGGCGGTGCTCGTCGCGCTCCTCCGGCTCCGCCTCGGGGGCGGTCGAGACCTCGGCGGGCAGCAGGGAGGCGCCGGCATCGGCCGCCACCGCGGCGGGGCGGTCCTTGGCGGCGCGCTGCACCTCGAAATCGAGGTCGATCTGGGTGCAGAGGCCGAGGGTCACCGGGTCCATCGGCTGCAGCGAGCCCGAGTTCCAGTGGGTGCGCTCGCGGATCTGCTGGATCGTCGACTTGGTGGTGCCGACGAGGCGGATGATCTGCGCGTCCTTGAGTTCGGGATGGTTGCGCAGCAGCCAGAGGATCGCGTTCGGGCGGTCCTGGCGGCGCGAGAGCGGGGTGTAGCGCGGGCCCTTGGTGGTGCGCTTGACCTCGGGCAGCTTCACCTTCGAGACCGCGACCTTGAGGCAGTAGTTCGGCGATTTCTGCGCCTTCTCGATCTCGTCGCGGGTGAGCTGGCCGGTGGTGATCGGGTCGAGGCCCTTGATCCCGGCGGCGACCTCGCCGTCGGCGATCCCCTTCACCTCGAGGGGGTGGAGCTTGCAGAAGTCGGCGATCTGCTCGAAGGCGAGCGAGGTGTTCTCGACCAGCCACACGGCGGTCGCCTTCGGCATCAGCGGACCCTGGGACATGGGGGAAACTCCAACGAATGGACGGGGGACGGGACCGATCAGGAACACGCGGGCGATGGCCCGCGGGCTCCGGCCCGCTGATCCGAGGGTCCGGAGCATCCCGTCTCACGCTGTAAAAGGGGAACGTCGTCTATATAGGTTCCGGAGGGTTCCGCGCAATCGCGTTCGCGGGGGCGGCCCCCCTCCGGCGGGCCCGCCCGCGGCGCGCCCGTCCGGCGCGGCGGCCCGCCTCAGGGGGCGGGGATGGGGCGGGTCAGTCGAACAGGCTGGAGACGCTCGACTCGGTGGCGGTGCGCCCGATGGCCTCGCCGAGCAGCGGCGCGATCGAGGCGACCCGGATGTTGCGGGCGAGCTTGACCGCCTGCGTCGGCTGGATCGAATCGGTGATCACCAGCTCCTTCATGCGCGAGGCGGCGATCCGCGAGACCGCGCCGCCCGAGAGCACCCCGTGCGTGATGTAGGCCGAGACCTCCTTGGCGCCGGCATTGAGCAGCGCCTCGGCGGCGTTGACCAGGGTGCCGCCCGAATCGACGATGTCGTCGACGAGGATGCAGGAGCGCCCCTCGACCTCGCCGATGATGTTCATCACCTCGGATTCGCCGGGGCGCTCGCGGCGCTTGTCGACGATGGCCAGGGAGGCGTCGATGCGCTTGGCGATGGCGCGCGCCCGGACCACGCCGCCGACGTCGGGGGAGACCACGAGGCGGTCCTGGACCGGCAGGCGCTCCTTGATGTCGCGCACCATCACGGGGGCGGCGAAGAGGTTGTCGGTCGGGATGTCGAAGAAGCCCTGGATCTGGCCGGCGTGGAGATCGAGGGTGAGCACCCGGTCGGCGCCCGCTTCCGTGATCAGGTTCGCCACGAGCTTGGCCGAGATCGGGGTGCGGCCCGAGGTGCGCCGGTCCTGCCGGGCATAGCCGAAATACGGGATCACCGCCGTGATGCGGCGCGCCGAGGAGCGCCGCGCCGCGTCGATCATGATCAGCAGTTCCATCAGGTGGTCGTTGGCCGGGAACGACGTCGACTGGACGATGAACACGTCCTCGCCGCGGACGTTCTCCTGCAGCTCGACGAAGATCTCCATGTCGGCGAAGCGCCGCACCATGCACTTGGCGAGGGGCAGTTCGAGGTAGGCGGCGATGGCCTCGGCCAATGGCCGGCTCGCATTGCCGGCGATGATCTTGATCGAGGACTTCATACCGGCACACTCACGTCGAGGATCTCGGGCCGAGAAACGCTGACATTACCTGAACAGATTGCCGATCCGGCCGTATGGAACGCCGGAACGACCGGCCGGGCTCTTATCAGCGGTGGAGAAGTGTCACAATGGCTTCATGCCGCGGGCAGGCCTGCCCTGCACCGACCTGGGCCCGCCCGGGTCTCGGGTCCCGGATCGCCGGGCCTCGCCGGCCCTACGGCTCCAGCAGCCGGTGCAGGTGCACGATGAAGTAGCGCGTCTGCGCCTGGTCCACGGTGGCCTGGGCCTTGGCCTTCCAGGCCACCTGGGCGGAGGCGTAATCGGGGAAGATGCCGACCACGTCGAGCCCCGCGATGTCGCGGAAGCGGACGCCGTCGAGGTTCTCCAGCTCGCCCCCGAACACGAGGTGGAGCTTCTGCGTGCTGTCGATGGTCGTGGTCATCGCGTGTCCTGGCAAGGCCGCCCGGCGGGACCGCGCGGCGGAGGGTTCCTCGGGGTTCGCTCGTCGCGCGGCGGAGCCCCCCGGGCCCCGCCCGTCAGGCAAGCCCTGGCGGACGAGGCTTGGCAGGCAAGCTTTGGCAGGCAAGCCTTGGCAGGCAGGACTCGTGCCGCGCCAGGGTCCGGTCGCAAACGACGGCACGTCCGTCAAGCGCGCCCGGCGCGGGCGGGGGGCGCACCGCGGCGGCGGCAGGGACCGTCGAACCAGGGGCTTCCCAGGGTCTCGGCCCGAGCCGGGCCTCAGAACAGGCTGCCCTGGCGCGCCGCGGGGGTGTCCTCCGGGGCGCCCTCCGCCTTGGCGGCGCGCCGGCCCCGGGCCGGGTCGCCGGCGGCCGCCTCCCCCGCCGCCTCCCCCGTCCCCGCCCCGGCCGGATCCGCGGGCTTGGCGGCGCGGCGCGGGGCCCGCCGCGGCGTCCGGGGGGCCGGCTCGGTCCCGGCGAGCGGTCCCCCGTCCTCGGTGCGGACCGTGGCGGTGCCGTCGGCGAACTCGACGCGCAGGCGCTGGCCGGGGGCGAGGCCCGCGACGCCGCGCAGGGGCAGGCCGTCCTCGTCGCGCACCAGGGCGTAGCCGCGGGCGAGCACGGCCCGGTAGCCGAGGGATCCGAGGAGGCGGCCGAGGGCCGCGACCGCGTCGGCCCGCCGCGCGAGGCCGTGGACCATCGCGGTGCGGGGCCGGTGGTCGATGGCGGCGAGGCGGGCCCGGGCGCGGGCGAGGGCGAGGGCCGGCGGGTGCCGGCTCAGGCGCTCGATCACCTGCCCGAACCGGGCCCGGTAGGCGCCGGCATTGCCCGCGAGCGCCGGCCGCAGGCGGGCCTCGGCGAGGTCGAGGCGCTGGCGCTTGGCGGCCAGGAAGGCGTCGGCGTCCGGCATCGCCCGCAGCAGCGCCCGCAGGTCGGTGCGCTCCCGCTCGAGCTTGCGCAGGATCGCCCCGCCCTGGCGGCGCGCCAGGTCGTCGACCTGCGCCATCAGGTCGGTGCGCACCGGCACCGCCATCTCGGCGGCCCCCGTCGGCGTCGGGGCGCGCCGGTCCGAGACGTGGTCGATCAGCGTGGTGTCGGTCTCGTGGCCGACGGCCGAGATCAGCGGGATGGTGCCGGCGAAGGCGGCGCGCACCACCACCTCCTCGTTGAAGGCCCAGAGGTCCTCGATCGAGCCGCCGCCGCGGGCGACGATGAGCAGGTCCGGCCGCGGGATCGGGCCGCCGGGCGTGAGGGCGTTGAAGCCCCGGATCGCCGCCGCGACCTCCTCGGCCGCCCCCTCCCCCTGCACCCGCACGGGCCAGACCAGGACGTGGCGGGGAAAGCGGTCCTCGAGGCGGTGCAGGATGTCGCGGATCACCGCGCCGGTGGGCGAGGTGACGATTCCGACGACGCCGGGCAGGTAGGGGATCGGGCGCTTGGCCTCGGGGGCGAACAGCCCCTCGGCGGCGAGGACGCGCTTGCGCTCCTCGAGCAGCGCCATCCAGGCGCCGATGCCGGCGGGCTCCAGGCTCTCGATCACGATCTGGTAGGAGGACTTGCCCGCGAAGGTCGTGATGCGCCCGGTCGCGACGACCTCGAGGCCCTCCTTGGGCTTCTGCCGCAGGCGGTTGAAGGTGCCCTTCCAGACCACCGCGTCGATGCGCGCCGTGCCGTCCTTGAGGGAGAAGTAGGCGTGGCCCGAGCCGTGCTGGCCGCGATAGCCCGAGATCTCGCCGCGCAGGCGCACGTGCCCGAAGGCGTCCTCCAGCGTCCGGCGCAGGGCCGCCGCGAGGTCGCCGACCGACCACTCGGTCTCGTTCGTGGTCGGCGCGGGCGTCAGGGCGGCGAGGATGGACATGGGGCCCGAGGCTAGCGGCGGCGGGCGCGCCGGTCGAGGGCGCGGCGGACACGCCCGGCGATCATTCGGGCCTTCCCGGGCCTCCCGCCTCCCCGCCCCCGCCTCCCCGCGCCCCTTCCCCGCGCCCCGCGCGCCGGGGCGAAAACCGGCCTTCCGGTGCGCGACGCGCGCCGGACGCCAGAATCATCCTTCCCTCGGAGCCTGTTTTTGGGGAAAACCCCCTCCTGATGAACATCCTTCTGATCGGCTCCGGCGGCCGCGAGCACGCGCTGGCCTACGCTCTCTCGAAGAGCCCGCTCTGCACCCGCCTGTTCACCGCGCCGGGCAATCCCGGCACGGCCCAGCACGGGGAGAACCGGCCCGACCTGCCCATCGCGGACCACGCGGCGGTGCGCGCCTTCTGCGAGCGCAACGGCGTCGGCCTCGTGGTGGTGGGGCCCGAGGCCCCCCTGGTGGCGGGCCTCGTCGACGACCTGACGGCGGCGGGCCTGCGCACCTTCGGGCCGACGCGGGCCGCGGCCCAGCTCGAGGGCTCGAAGGGCTTCACCAAGGACCTCTGCGCCGAGTACGGCATCCCCACCGCCGCCTTCGCGCGGTTCCAGGCCCTCGAGCCGGCGCTCGCCTACCTGCGGGAGACGGGCGCCCCGATCGTCGTCAAGGCGGACGGGCTCGCGGCCGGCAAGGGCGTGACCGTGGCCGAGACCGTGGATCAGGCCGAGGCCGCGATCCGGGCCCTGTTCGCGGAGCCGGGGGCGCAGATCGTCATCGAGGAATGCATGACCGGCGAGGAGGCGAGCTTCTTCGCCCTCTGCGACGGCACCCGCGCCATCCCGATCGGCACCGCCCAGGACCACAAGCGCGTCTTCGACGGCGACCGGGGCCCGAATACCGGCGGGATGGGGGCCTACTCGCCCGCCACCATCGTGACCCCGGCGATCGAGCGGATCGTGATGGACCGCATCATCGCGCCGACGCTCCAGGGCATGCGGGCGCGGGGGATGCCCTTCACCGGCATCCTCTATGCCGGGCTGATGCTCACCGAGGACGGGCCGAAGCTCATCGAGTACAACACCCGCTTCGGCGACCCGGAGGCGCAGGTGCTGATGCCGCGCCTCGCCTCGGACCTCGTGCCCGCCCTGCTCTCGGCCTGCGACGGGGACCTCTCGGGCGTCATCCTCGAGTTCGACGAGCGCCGGGCCGCCCTCACGGTGGTGATGGCGGCGGCGGGCTATCCCGGCACGGTGGTGCGGGGCTCGACGATCCGGGGCGTGGCGGAGGCGGAGGCGAGCGACGCGGTCTTCGTCTTCCAGGCCGGCACCCGGGCCGAGGGCGGCCGGCTCCTGGCCGATGGCGGCCGGGTGCTCGCCGTGACGGCGCTCGGCGACAGCGTGATGGAGGCCCAGGCCCGCGCCTACGCGGCGGTCGCCCGGATCGACTGGCCGGAGGGCTTCTGCCGCCGCGACATCGGCCGGCGGGCCGTCGCCCGCGAGGTCGCGGGCGGGGGGATCTGACGCCGGCCCGCCGACCGGCGGCGGACGCTAACGCGGCGTTCACCAAGTTCCGCTTCCATCGGTGCGCCGGCCCGGTCCGGGGCGGCCCCGGACGCACGGCGCCGGGCGTGATGCGAGAAGCTCGAAAGACCCGTCGATGTCCCAGGCGCTGGCTCAACTCCTGATCATGATCGCCTCCGTGATGGGCGGCGTCCTGTTCCTCGACACCTTCGACGCGCCCGCCCGCCGCATGGCCAGGCGCGTGGCCGGCCTCTCCAAGGGGCTCTCGGGCAAGTAGCCGGGGGCAAGTAGCCAGACCGGGCGGCCTGACACCCCCCGGGGCGCCGCGCCGCCGCCCGGTGCGTCCCTGCGCGTGTGGTGTCCCCGCGCGAGGCCTCTTCGCGCGCCCGCGCGGGAGCGCTAGGGTGTCGCGCCCCCGGGCGCCGAACCGGGGCGGATCACGGGAGGACGCACCTCATGGCCGACGTGCAGGCGGATCTGTTTCCGGGCTTCGAGGCCCTCTGGATCGACGGGCCGGGGGGCCGCGCCTTCGCCCGCGCGGGCGGGCCGGCGGACGGGCCGCCCCTGCTCCTGCTCCACGGCTTCCCGCAGACCCACGCGATGTGGCACCGCCTCGCCCCGAGCCTGGCACGCACCCACCGGGTGGTCTGCCTCGACCTCAAGGGCTACGGCTGGTCCGACGCACCCCCGGGGGATGCCGGCCACGAGGCCTACGCCAAGCGGACCCAGGGACGCGAGATCGTCGCCCTGATGGAGCGCATCGGCCACGTCCACTTCGCGATCGCCGGGCACGACCGCGGCGCCCGCGTCGCCTACCGCCTCGCCCTCGACGAGCCCGGACGGGTGGCGCGCCTCGCCCTCCTCGACATCGTGCCGACCCTCGTCCAGTGGGAGCGGATCGAGGCGCATCCCGGCATGAACGCGCACTGGCCCTTCCTCGCCGGGCCCGCGCCCGAGACCGCGATCGGGCGCGGGCCCGACGCCTATTTCGAGGGGCTCCTGCGCGACTGGACCAGGACGCACGACCTCGCGGCCTTCGCGCCCGACGCCCTCGCGCTCTACCGCCAGTCCTGGAACGTGCCCGAGCGCATCCACGCCATGTGCGAGGATTACCGGGCCGGCGCGGGGCCGGACCGGGCGGCGGACGCGGCCGACCTCGCGGCGGGCCGGACCCTCGCGATGCCGACCCTGCTCCTGTCGAGCGACGCCTATCTCGAGCACGGCAAGCCCGAGACCGCCCTCGCCGCCTGGCGGCGCACCTTCGCGCCGGCCATCACCGGCTCGGTGATCGCCTCCGGCCACTTCCTCGCCGAGGAGAATCCCGGGGCGGCGCTGCCCGCCCTCCAGGCCTTCCTCTCCGGCTGAGGCTGAGAGACCTCAGAAGCGCTCGACGAAGGGGCGCAGCGCGATCTCCGAGGTCCAGGCGCTGCGGTCCTGGCCGAGGATGTCGCCGTAGGCCCGCGCGATGGCGTCGGGGTCGAGGGTGCTGTCGGGGGCGTCCGCCGGCTCGCCGCTGCGCGCGGGGTTCCGGATGGCGCCGTCCACGATGACGTGCGCCACGTGGATGCCCTGCGGCTGCAGCTCGCGCGACAGGCTCTCGGCGAGGCCGCGCAGGCCGAACTTGCCCATCGCGAAGGGGGCGGAGCCGGCGAATCCCTTCACGCTCGCCGAGGCGCCGGTGAACAGGAGCGCCCCGTGCCGCGCCGGCAGCATGCGCCGGGCCGCGGCCTGCGCCACCAGGAAGCCCCCGTAGGCCGTGACCATCAGGGACCGGGCCACCGCCTCGGGGTCGAGGTCGACCAGGGGGCCGCGCAGGCGCCCGCTCGCGTTGTAGACCACGACGTCCGGGTGGCCGCCGAGCGCCGGCTCCAGCCGGGCGAACAGGGCCTCGACCTCGCCGGGCCGGCTCGCGTCGCAGGCGTGCAGCGCCGCCCCGGTCCCGGCCGCGAGGTCCGCGAGCTTGTCGACGCTGCGGGCGGCGAGCCCGACCCGCATCCCCCGCCCGGCGAAGTGGCGGGCGAGGGCGGCGCCGAGGCCGGACCCGGCGCCGACGATGAGGGCGCGCTGATAGAGCGGAACCATGGCTCGTCTTCCTCCTCTGGGGCCCCCTCCCGCGCGCGTTCGGGGCCGGTTGCGGGTCTCTCGGCGGAGGCGCGTCCTCACCTCCGCCGCGAACCGAAGAACGCCCGCAGCAGGCCGGCGGCCTCCGCCTCGCGCAGGCCGCCATAGACCTCGGGGGCGTGGTGGCAGGTCGGCTGGTTGAACACCCGCGGCCCGTGCTCGACGCCGCCGCCCTTCGGGTCGGGGGCCGCGAAGTAGAGCCGGCGGATGCGCGCGAAGGAGATCGCGCCCGCGCACATCGGGCAGGGCTCCAGGGTGACGTAGAGGTCGCAATCGATCAGGCGCGCGTCGCCGATCGCCGCGCAGGCCGCCCGGATCGCCAGGATCTCCGCATGCGCGGTCGGGTCGTTCAGGGCCCGGGGCCGGTTGTGGGCGACCGCCAGCACCGAGCCCCCGCGCGTCACCGCCGCGCCGACGGGCACCTCCCCCTCGGCCGCCGCCCGGCGGGCGGCCGCGAAGGCGAGGCTGAGGGGGTCGGGATCGGGCGGGATCGCGGTCGGCACGGCCCCGGTTCTAGCCCCCGCCCCCGCTTCCGGGAAGGGTCCGGGCGCCGGTGCCGGGCCGGTGCCGGGATGTTAATTGGCGGAACATTCGCGACCGCGTGCCCGTTCTGATCCCAAGGCAGTCGATCCACAGCCTGAAGTCGAGGAGACACCGATGAGCAGCACCACGGACAAGCTGAAGGGCGCCGCCAACGAGGCGATCGGCAACGTCAAGCAGGGGGTCGGCAAGGCCACCGACAACGACAAGCTCCAAGCCGAGGGCAAGGCGCAGGAACTGAAGGGCGATGCGCAGCGTACGGTCGGAGACGCCAAGGACGGCGTGAAGGACGTCGCCGACGCCGCCAAGAAGAAGCTCTGATCGGCTTCCTCCCGGCGGAACCGGCGGCCAAGCGTGGCCGTTGAGCGGCATCGTCACCATCAGGAGGACACCATGATCGGTTGGGCAGTCACTTTCCTCGTCGTCGCGGTCATCGCCGCGCTGCTCGGGTTCGGCGGCATCGCCGGAACCGCCATGGAGGCGGCCAAGATCGTCTTCTTCGTCGCCATCGCGCTGTTCCTGATCTCCGCCGTGTTCGGCGTGATGCGGGGCCGCTCGCCCCGGCTCTGACCGGAGCGTGAGACGGGGCGTCCCGAGAGACGCCCCGGACGGGCCTTGACGAGCGAGGCGGCCCCCGGGCCGCCTTTTTTCGTTCGCCCCGCCCCGGATGAAGGCCACGGACGTCTCGCGCCGGGCAACCCGCTCTGTTATGGGGCTTGGCATGACCGACACTCCGAACGACGACGCCCGCGAGCCCACGGAGGCCCGCGAGCCCAAGACCCCATCCAAGGCGGCGCGCGCCAAGCCCGCGGCGAAGCTCAAGGCCAAGTCCGACGCCAAGCCCGCGGCCAAGCCGGACGCGAAGCCCGCGGCCAGATCTGCGGCCGAGCCCGCGGCGAAGCCGAAGGCCAAGGGGAAGGGGAAGCCCGACGCCGAGGCCCAGACCGCGGCTGTGGTCGAATCCGAGGCCAAGACCGAACCCGAGGCCAAGACGAAGGCTGCGCCGAAGGCGAAGTCCGTGAAGGCTGAACCCGCCGCGAGGCCCGAGGCCGAGCCCGAGCCGACATCCGAGGCCGCGCCCAAGGCCAGGAAGGCCAAGGCCGGAACGAAGGCCGGAACGAAGGCCGGGACGCAGGCCGGACCCGCGGCGGTCGAGGCCAAGCCGAGCGCCCGGCTCGAGCCGGCTGCCGCGCCCGCGGCCGAAGCCAAGGTCGAAGCCAAGGTCGAAGCCAAGCCAGAATCCAAGCTCGAGCCCGGATCGGAGCCGAAGGTGACGGCGAAGCGCGCGGCGAAGGCCGGCCCGGGCGCCTCCGGCGCGGTCTCCGGGACCGCCCCGGAGGCGGCCGCCGAGCCGTGGTCGCCCGCCACCGACGCCAACACGGGCACCCGCACGATCTCGGACAGGCCGGCCCCGCGCCCCGCCAAGGCCCGCGGCGGGGATGCCCCCCTGCGCCGGCGCCCGGCGCCGGCCAGCCCCGACGCGCCGCCGGCGATCCGCCGGGGGACGGACGCGGCGGACACCGCCGTTCCGGGCGCGGGCGAGGCGGCCGCGGCGGACACCGCCGTTCCGGCCGGGTCCCCCCGCCCCGAGCCCGCCCCCGAGACCTACGAGGGCGAGCGCATCGCCAAGGCGATCGCGCGGGCCGGCATCGCCTCGCGCCGGGACGCCGAGGCGATGATCGCCGAGGGCCGGGTCCGCCTCAACGGCCGGGTCCTGACCTCGCCCGCCATGAACGTGACGGAGGACGACGTCGTCACGGTGGACGACGAGCCCCTGCCCGCCCGCGAGCGCACCCGGCTCTGGGTCTTCCACAAGCCCCGCGGCCTCGTCACCACGGCCCGCGACCCGGAGGGGCGCCAGACCGTGTTCGAGGCGCTGCCCGAGGATCTGCCCCGGGTGGTCGCGGTGGGCCGCCTCGACATCAACACCGAGGGCCTGCTGCTGCTGACCAACGACGGCGGCCTCGCCAAGGTGATCGCGCATCCCGATACCGGCTGGCTGCGGCGCTACCGCGTGCGCGCCCACGGCGACACCAACCAGGCCGAGCTCGACAAGCTGCGCAAGGGCGTCACCATCGACGGGATGGAGTACGGCGCGATCGAGGCCACCCTCGACCGGGTCCAGGGCGACAACCTCTGGCTGACGCTCGGCCTGCGCGAGGGCAAGAACCGCGAGGTCAAGCGCATCCTCGAGCATCTCGGCCTCTCGGTGAACCGGCTGATCCGCCTGTCCTTCGGGCCGTTCCAGCTCGGCGACCTCGAGGCCGGCCTCGTGGACGAGATCCGCACCAAGGTGCTGAAGGAGCAGCTCGGCCCGAGCCTCGCGGCCCAGGCGGGCGTCGATTTCGAGAGCCCGGTGCGCGAGCCGATCGCCCCGTTCGGCTCGCCCAAGACGGCGGCGCGCGGCGCCGCCGAGCAGGCGCCGCGCCCGGCGAAATCCGCGGCCTCGGCGGTCCGCCAGGGGCGCGGCCCCGCCTTCGGGGGGCGCCCGGGCGGCTCCGCCGCCCCGGCCCGCGTCCCCACGGGCGGCCTGGGCGCCGGCCCCCGCCGCTCGGTCTGGCACGCGGACGAGCCGGCCGAGGACGCCCCCCGGGCCGCGCGGGTGCCGCGCCGCGGGGCCGATCCGCGCAGCGAGCGCGCGGCCTCGGCCGAGCGCGGGCGCGAGCGCGTCGGCGCGATCCGCACGGGGGAGCGCCGCGTCGTGGTCGAGCGCCTGAAGTCGAGCCCGGTCGAGGAGGCGCCCGAGGTGGCGCCGCGCCGCTACGCCCGGGCGCCGGACGGCAGCCGCCCGGCCCGGGCCCCGCGCCCGGACCGTGACGGCGATCGCGGGCAGGACCGCGGCGGCGCGCGCTTCGAGCGGCGCGAGGGGGCGGCGCGTCCGCCCCGGCGCGATGCGGGCGGCGAGGACCGGGGCTTCCGGCCCCGTCCGGAGGGGGGCCGCCCCGAGCGCTCCGGCGGCGAGCGCTTCGGCGGGCGCGGCGAGGGCCGCGACGACCGCGGGTTCCGGGGCGGCGAGCGCTCCGGCGGCGGCCGCTTCGGCGAGTCCGGCGCCCGGGACGCCAAGCCGCGCGCCTTCGGCGACCGCGACGGCGGCTACAAGGGCCGGGACTTCAAGAGCCGGGACTTCAAGGGCGACGACCGGATGACGGGCGACAAGCCCCGCGGGGGCAAGCCCGGCGGGTTCGGCGGCAAGCCCAGCGGGTTCGGCGGCAAGCCCGGCGGCTTCGGTGGCAAGCCCGGCGGGGCCCGGTCGGGCGGCGGCAAGCCGGGGGGCTTCGGCGGCAAGCCGGGCGGGCGTCCGGCCGGGGGCAAGCCCGGCGGCTTCGGCGGCAAGCCCGGCGGGCGTCCGCCCCGCGGCGGCGCCCGTTGAGGATCGTCGGCGGGGCGCTGCGGGGCCGTCGCCTCGCCGCACCCCGCACGGACGCGATCCGGCCGACCTCGGACCGCCTGCGCGAGGCCCTCTTCAACGTCCTCGCGCATGCCTACGACGACGCGGCCGCGGGCGCCCGGGTGCTCGACCTCTTCGCCGGCACCGGGGCGCTCAGCTTCGAGGCCCTGTCGCGCGGCGCCGCCTACGCGCTCCTCGTCGACGAGGGCGCCGAGGCGCGCGCCCTCATCCGCGAGAACATCGAGAGCCTCGGGCTCGAAGGCGCGACCCGGCTGTTCCGGCGCGACGCGACCCGCCTCGGCCCCGCCGGCCCGGCCGGCCGCTACGGCCTCGTCTTCTGCGATCCCCCCTATGGCCGCGACCTCGCGCCCGCGGCCCTGACGGCGGCGGCGGAGGGCGGCTGGCTCGCGCCCGACGCCCTGGTGATCGTCGAGGAGGCGGCGAGCGCCGCCCTCGCGCTGCCGCCGGGCTTCGCCGAGATCGAGCGGCGCAGCTACGGCGAGACGCAGGTCGCGCTGGCCCGCTTCGGGGGCTGAGGCCTCCGGGCTCCGGCGCTCAGCCGGCCGGCTCCGGCCGGGGGTCCGCTTTCACTCTCCGCGAGGCGCAGCTGCACGCCGATCACCGGGACGTCGAGGGCCGCCGCGAAGCCGTCCCGTCGCCATCCTCCTCGCCACCGTCCTCGCCCACCCCCTCGCCCCAATGCAGCGCGAGCCACACGGTCGGCGTCCCGGCCGCGGTGCGGGCGACCCGGTGGCGGCGGTGGGGGGCGATCAGCACGTAGTCGCCCGGGCCGAGGCGGCGGGGGGCGGCCTCGTCGGCGAATTCGAGCTCGGCCGCGCCCGCGAGCACCACGACCCACTCGGTCTGGGGCTGGTCGTCGTAGACGCCCGGCGGGGTGTGCTGGCCCGTCGAGACGATGCGCTCGATGCGCAGGCCCGGCGCCGAGGCCAGGGTCTCGAACACCTCCGCGGGGGCCCCGGGATCGAGCCCCGCGAACAGGTTGCCGGAGGGGCCGAGCCTCACCACAGGCTCAGCGCCGCCCGAACAGGCGCTCGATATCGGCGAGCTTGAGGCTGACGAAGGTGGGGCGGCCGTGGTTGCACGAGCCGGAGAGCGGCGTCGCCTCCATCTCGCGCAGGAGCGCGTTCATCTCCTCGGGGCGCAGGCGCCGCCCGGCCCGGATCGAGCCGTGGCAGCTCATCCGCGACAGGATCGCGTCGAGGCGCCGGCCGAGGGGCCCGCCCTCCTGCGGGTCGGCCTCGGCGCCCTCCTCGAGCCCGCTCTCGGAGAGGGCGTCGAGGATGTCGGTGACGAGGTTGCGGATCGAGGCCTCGCCGAGGATCGCCGGAACCTCGCGCACCAGCACGGCGCCGGGGCCGAAGGCCTCGAGGGTCAGGCCGAGCCGGTCGAGGTCGGGGGCGGCGGAAACGAGGCGCTCGGCGTCGTGGGGGGCCATCTCGACGACGTCGGGGATGAGCAGGCCCTGGCGGCTGATGCCCCCCTGCGCCCGCTCGCGCTTCAGCCGCTCGTAGACGAGGCGCTCGTGGGCGGCGTGCTGGTCGACGAGGACGATGCCGTCCCGGGTCTGGGCCACGATGTAGGTCTCGTGGAGCTGGGCGCGGGCGGCCCCGAGGGGATAGTCGAGGCGGGGGTGGTCGAGGCCCCCCCCGCCCGCCTCGGGCGCGCGCAGGTCCGCGGCCGGCGGGGCGAGGTCGGGCGGGGCGAGGTCGGGCTGGACGAGGTCGGGCACGGGCTCCGCGAGGGGGCTTTCCGCGAGCCCGGCTTCGGCGAGCCTAGCCTGGGCCACCTCGCCGAAGCCCCGCCCGGGGCCCGCGGGGGCGCGCTCCGCCGGGGCCGCGAAGGAGGGCGCGCCGGACCGGAAGGCGGCCGGCCGGGTGGGCTGGAACAGGCTCGGCGCCGCGGCGCCGGTATGCACGCCGAACGCCCCGCCCCGGCCCGGTTCCGGCCCCGGCGGGGCCGGGCGCAGGGCGTCGAGCGTCCGGGCGGCGTTGGTGGTCGAGGCCCGGGCGCCGCCGCGGCGCAAAGCCTCGTGGATCGCGCTGACGATCAGCGCCCGCACCAGCCCCGGCTCGCGGAAGCGCACCTCGGTCTTGGCCGGGTGGACATTGACGTCGACCGCCGCGGGGTCGCAGGCGAGGCTCAGCGCCAGGACCGGGTGGCGGTCGGAGGCCATGCTGTCGGCGTAGGCGCCCCGCACGGCGCCGAGGAGCAGCCGGTCGCGCACCGGGCGCCCGTTCACCGTGAAGTGGATGTGGTTGCCCGCGCCCCGGTGGAAGGTCGGCAGGCCGATATGGCCCGACAGCGCGAAGCTCTCCCGCGCCAGCGCGACCGGCACCGCGTTCGGACCGAAATCCGGCCCGAGCACCGCCACGAGCCGGCGCAGGGCCGCGGCGGGGCCGTCCCCGGTCTCGGCCGGGAAGACCAGCGGGGCGCCGCCCTCGGTGCGCAGGGTGAAGCGGATGCCCGGATGGGCCACCGCGAGGCGGCGCAGGATGTCCGCGATGGCGGCGGTCTCGGCCCGGTCGGACTTGAGGAACTTGAGCCGGGCGGGGGTGGCCGAGAACAGCTCCGCCACCTCGATCCGGGTGCCGCGGGCGGCGGGCGCCGGCCGGACCTCGCCCTTGAGCCCGGCATCGACGGTGAGCGCCGCGCCGGAGGGGGCGTCCGCGTTCCGGGTCGTGATGCTGAGGCGGGCCACCGCGCCGATCGAGGGCAGGGCCTCGCCCCGGAAGCCCAGGCTGTCGATGCGGCTGAGGTCCCCCGAGGGGAGCTTCGAGGTGGCGTGGCGCTCCACCGCCAGCCCGAGATCCTCCGGGCTCATGCCGATGCCGTCGTCGACGACCCGGATCAGGCGGCGCCCGCCGGCCTCGATCGTGACCTCGATCGCGCGGGCATCCGCGTCGATGGCGTTCTCGACGAGCTCCTTCACGGCGGAGGCCGGGCGCTCCACCACCTCGCCCGCCGCGATGCGGTCGACGAGGATCGGATCGAGGCGGCGGACCGGGCGTAGCATCCGGGAGATATAGACGCGCCGGGCGGTCCGATCCAAGGGTGCAGGTCGAGGGTGCAGGTCGAGGGTGTGGGCCGAGGGTGTGGGCCGAGGGCGCGGCGATGCCGCGCTCAGGCGACGCCCGAGCGCAGCAGATCGTGGTAGTGGACAAGTCCGACGGGGCGGCCGTCCTCGACCACGATCAGGGCGGTGATCTTGGAGGATTCCTGGATCTCCAGGGCCTTGGCCAGCAGCGTCTCGGGGTTCACGGTGCGCGGATGGGCGCTCATCACGGCCTCGACCGTGAGGGCGTCGAGGTCGGCCCGGAAGACGTTGCGGCGCAGGTCGCCGTCCGTGACGATGCCGGCGAGGCGCCCGTCCGCCTCGACCACGATCACCGAGCCGAAGCCCTTGGCGTCGATCTCCGCGATGGCCGCCCGCATCGGGGTGCCGCGGGGCACGACGGGGAGCTGGTCCCCCGCATGCATCACCTCGCGCACCTGGCGCAGGGAGGCGCCGAGGCGCCCGCCCGGGTGGTAGATCGAGAATTCCCGGGCCGAGAAGCCGCGGTCCTCGAGGAGCGCCACCGCGAGGGCGTCGCCGAGCGCCAGCTGCATCGCCGTCGAGGTCGTCGGCGCGAGCCCGTTCGGGCAGGCCTCGCGGGCCTTCGGCAGGGTCAGGCAGATGTCGGCCTCGCGCCCGAGCGTCGAGGCGGCGTTCGCCGTGATCGCCACGAGGCCGACCCGGTAGCGCTTGGCGTAGCCGATGATGTCGGCGAGCTCCGTGGTCTCGCCGGACCACGACAGCGCCAGCACCACGTCGTCGGGCTGGACCATGCCGAGGTCGCCGTGGCTCGCCTCCGCCGGGTGGACGTAGAGGGCGGGGGTGCCCGTGGAGGCCAGCGTCGCGGCGATCTTGCGGCCGATATGGCCGGACTTGCCCATGCCCGTGAGGATGACGCGGCCCCGCGCCCGGGCGATGCGCTCCACCGCCGCCGCGAAGGGCCCCCCGAGCCCGTTGCCGATCGCCTCCATCAGGCAGGCGAGGCCGTCCCGCTCGGTGCCGATGGTGCGCAGAGCCGAGGCCACCGCCGCCGCCGGCGTCGCCTCGTCCGCGTCCTCAACCCGCTGTGCCAGAGCCATGTCGGGCCCGCTCCCTCGGCGTGTCGCCGGGGCCCCTGCCCCGGATCGGCGTCGCTCCGGGATTCCTTGGCCGGCGAATGTGGTCGGATGGCGGCTGCGGCGGTGGCGTGCCCGCGAAAGGCCGGCCGGGCCCGCGTCCCCCGCGCCGCATCCCCGCCGCATCCCGTTGGGGCCGGCCCGTTGACCGCCCGTTAACCGTGACCGTTGTAGGCCCGTTAACCATGTGCGGTGCCCCTGTCCAGAACGGGCGCCCGGGCAGGCGCCGCGGGGGATCGACGGACGGTGACACGGGGGAGGCCGATCGGGGGGACAGGCGGGCCGGCCGGCCGGCCGGGGCCGGGGGCGCGCCGCCCGGCAGCGCCGGGCATGCTCCTGCTGGCGCTGCCCCTCTGGGTCGCCGCCGCCGCGCCCGCGACCGCCCAGGCCCCCGCCTTCAGCGCCGCGCCACCGGTCCCGGGCAGCTCGGAGAATCCCGGCGCCGGGCAGGCCCCGGGCGACGACGGCCTGCCCACCCTGCGCACCGGCCGCACCCCGGCCGGCGCCGGGGGCCTCGGCGGCGCCAGCCCCGCGGGCGACGATTCCGCCGGCCTCGGCCCGGCCGAGCCCGGCCGCCCCCGCCTCGGCACCGCCCAGCGCGCGACCCGCGCGGCGGAGCGGAGCGCCACCGCCCCGAACAACCGCGCGCCCTCGAGCCTGCTGCGCCAGCGCGCCGCCCCGGCCCGCCGGATCGGCAGCGCCACGCGCAGCGTCACCCAGCTGGCCACGCAGGTGCCGCCCCCGGCGCTGCGCTTGAGCCCGGTGGTGCAGAATCCCGTCGTCGGCGTGCCGCTGCCCGGGCCCCTGCCCGCGGCCCTGCCGATCCTCGGCCTGCAGACGCCCGGCGCGCTGCTCGGCCTCGCCCTGCGCCGCCCCCTCGCGCCCATCGACGACGCCTACGCGCCCCTCGGGATCCGGCTCGGCAACGTCACGCTGTTCCCGGCCTTCACCCAGAGCCTCGGCTACGACACCAACCCGGACCAGATCACGAACCGGCTCGCCAAGGGCTCGGTGGCGTTGCGCAGCGAGGGCGAGCTGAACTTCCGCAGCGACTGGTCGGCGAGCGAGCTCGCGGGCGAGCTGCGCGCCGGCTACTTCAATTTCCCCGAGAACGACGAGGCGAGCCGCCCGAACGGGGTCGGCAACGTGCGCTTGCGGATCGACGCCAACCGGGACCTGCGCCTCGACGTCGAGGGCCGCTTTCTCGTCGACACCCAGCGCACCGGCAGCCCCGACCTGCAGATCGCCGCCGCCTCGCGGCCGATCGTGGCGACCTACGGCACCACGGTCGGGGCGACCCAGACCTTCAACCGGCTGCAGGTCTCCCTGCGCGGCTCGGTCGACCGCAGCGAGTACGAGGATGCCCGCCTGTCGAACGGGACGTCCCTGAGCCTCGCCGACCGCAACCTCAACCAGTACGGCCTGCGCCTGCGCACGTCCTACGAGATATCACCCGTGATCACGCCCTTCGTCGACGTGCTGGGCGACACCCGGATCTATGACCTCGCGCGCGATTCCGCCGGCCTGCGCCGGGATTCGGACGGGGTGACCCTGGCGGCGGGCGCGGCCTTCAACCTGACCCGCTTCCTCTCGGGCGAGATCTCGGCGGGCTTCCAGCACCGCACCTATGTCGACCCGGCGCTGCGCGACATCACGGCGCCGATCCTCAACGCCAACCTGGTCTGGGCGGCGAGCCCCCTCACCACCGTGCGCCTCGGCGCGGTCACGGGGGTCACCGAGACGAGCGTCGTGGGTTCCAGCGGCATCCTCACCGAGGTCGCGACCCTGGAGGTCCAGCACGACCTCCTGCGCAACCTCTCGATCACCCTCGGGGGGGCGCTCCTGCGCAACGACTACCAGGGCACCAGCATCCGGGAGAACGGCTTCTCGGCCACCGCCCGGCTCGATTACCGCTTCAACCGCTGGCTCACCCTGCGCGGCACCTACGTCTACCAGCAGGTGGACAGCACGGTGGCGAGCGCGAGCTTCCGGGACAACACCTTCCTGCTCGGCCTCAGGGTCAACCCCTGAGGCGGGCGCTCCGGCCGATCCTGCTAAGGCCTGCGCCTCAGCGCACCAGGGCCAGGGTGGCGCCGGACTTCGTCAGGGCCCCGTCGAGGGCGCCCCCGCCCTGGCGCAGGCGCGCCGCGACGGTGCCGCCGGCCTGGTAGAGGTAGACCTCGCCGTCGCGGTAATCCCAGGCCGTGACCTTGGCCAGGTCCTTGTTCGGGCAGCCCGCGGCCGAGGCCTTGTAGAGGTCGAGGGCGGGCGCGCTCGACAGGGAGACCTTGCAGCTCGCCCCGGTGGCGTCCCTGGCGTTCCAGCTGCCCACCACCGCGGAGCGGCCCGTGGCCACCACGGGGGGCGGCGGGGGCGGCGGCGTCACGGGCTCGGCGATGACGTTCGAGCCCGGGGGCGGCACCACGGCCGCGACCGCGCCGCCGACCGGCGGCGGCCCGTCCGGCGAGGCGCTGGCGCCGGGCGGCGGCGCCAGGGGGGCGCTGGTGACGGCGCCCGAGGGCATGGCCGGCACGGTCGGCTCCAGGGCCGCCTGCGCGCCCGGGCCGCCGCGGGCGCGCGGCCCGTCGAAGCGCGACGTGCTGCTGCAGGCGGCGAGCGCCGCCGCGAGCGCGACGACGGCGAGAGACGACAGGACCTGACGCGGCATCGATTCCATATCCCCGGGTGGCCCCGTGCGGCGCGCCGGCGGCGCGCGGAGGGCCGCGATGGCGCCTGCCTCACCGCCAATTGCGCTGCCCGCAAGGCGGCGGCCGGACCCGGGGCGGGGGAAGCGGCCCCGCGCGCGGCTTTTCCGGCGAGTGTGGCGGCGGTGCCGCAGGGGCGCCGGGCTCCTCCCCCGGGCCCGGGGCCCCGGCCGGGCTCCCCGCGCCTCACCCCCGCAGATGCGCCACGAAGTCCCGCGCGAAGGCCGGCAGCGCCGCGAGGTCGCGCAGGCAGAGGGTGAGGTCGCGGACCGCCCAGACGTCGTCGAGGGGGACCACCCGGATCGCCATGGCGCGGGCGGCGCGGCGCGCCGTCGTCTCCGGCACGATGCCGAGGCCGACCCGGCACTCGACGAGGCGGCAGACCGCGTCGAAGCTGCGCAGCTGCACCCGCAGGCGCATCGGCCGGCCGATGCGGGCCGCCTTCTCGGCCAGGAACCGCGTGATGGCGCTGAGCCGGTCGAGGCCGACGAGATCGTGGCTCAGCACCTCCGCGAAGGCGGCCGCGTCCCGCTCGGCCAGGGGATGGCCGAGGGCCGCCACCAGCACGAAGCGGTCCTGCCGGAACGGGAAGGTCTGGAGCCGGCCGGTATCGACCGTGCCCGAGACGATGCCGAGATCGGCCGCCCCCTCGGCCACGAGGCCGACGATCTCGTCCGAGGTGCGCTCGTCGATGTCGACGCTGATGCCCGGATGGGCCGCGAGGTAGGCCGAGAGCGCCTCGGGCAGGAACTCGGTCAGCGCGTGGGTGTTCGACAGGACCCGGATCTGCCCGGCCGTGCCCCCCGAATAGGCCGAGAGCTCCCCCTGCATCCGGTCGATGTCGGCGAGCAGGGTGCGGGCATGGGCGAGGAGCGCCCGCCCCGCCGGCGTCGGGATCACCCCCTGGCGGCTGCGGATCAGGAGCGCGGCGCCGAGGGTCTCCTCCATCGAGCGGATCCGCGTCGAGGCGGCCGCGAGGGCGAGGTGGGCCCGCTCCGCCCCGTGCGTGATCGAGCCCGCCTCGACGACGTGGCGGAACAGGCCGAGATCGACGAGATCGAAGCGCAACATCGGGCGGACCGCTCCCCGGGTTTCCGCGAAAGCTTCCGCCGGCCGCGAAGCCCGGCGGGCGCTCCTGCCCCCTCCCCCGCCCCGTGACGCCCCTCCGCCGAGGGGGATGGCCCGCCCACACGGCGGAGGCCGGCCTTTCATCCTTCGCCGATGGCGAAGGCTGTGTCCAGCACTCCCGAATTGCGAACCGGACCAGTTCCAGGGAGAGTCCCCGGCACGCGCAGGGTGCCGCCCATCCCGGGACAAGGAACCCGCGCCGTCTCAGGAATGGATCGGCCGCCGCGATGCAAGCGAGCGCCCTCTTCGGGCTATGGACGGGCCCCATCGCGGCCCTCGGCGGGACGGCGAGCGCCGTCACCGGCGGCCTGCTCGTGCTCTGCATGGGCCTGTGGGCGACGGCCCTCGTGGCCGAGATCGTCACCGCGATGCTGTTCTTCGCCGCCGCGATGCTGTTCCGGCTCGGGGCGCCCTCGACGGTGTTCTCGGGCTTCGCCTCCTCGGCCTTCTGGCTGGTGCTGAGCGGCATGGTGGTGGGCCACGCCATGACCCGGACCGGCCTCGGCGCCCGCCTCGCCCGGTCGCTCGCCGGGCATCTCTCCGGCTCCTACGCCCGCTTCATCGCCGGCATCGTGGCGCTCTCCTTCGGGCTCGCCTTCGTGATGCCCTCCAATCTCGGCCGGATCGCGCTCCTCGTCCCCGTGGTGCTGGCCCTCTGCGACGGGTTCGGGCTGGCGCAGGGCCGGCGCGGGCGCGTCGGGGCGGTGCTGGCGGTCGGCCTCGCCACCCCGATCCTGTCCGCCGCGATCCTGCCCGCCAATGTCCCGAACCTCGTGATGGCGGGCACCGCCGAGGTGCAGCACGGCCTCCACCTCGCCTACCTGCCCTACCTCCTGCTGCACGCCCCCGTGCTGGCGCTGGTGAAGGGCGGGCTCCTGGTCTGGCTGATCCTGTGGATCTTCCCCGACCGGATGGAGCCGGGGGCGGCCGAGACCGCCCCGGCCCCGCTCACGCCCCTCTCCCCCGAGGAGCGCCGCCTCGCCGTGATCCTGCTCGCCACCCTGGGCCTCTGGGTCACCGACAGCCTGCACCACATCGCCCCGGCCTGGGTCGGTCTGTCGGCGGCGGTGATCTGCCTGATGCCGCGCGTCGGCGTCCTGGCGCCGGACGCCTTCGGGGCGGTCAACCTGCGCACCTGCTTCTACATCGCGGCGCTCCTCGGCCTCGTGGCCCTCGTCAACGAGACCGGCCTCGGCGCCCGCCTCGGCCACGCCCTCCTGGCGGTGGCGCCCCTCGAGCCCGGCGCGACGGCGCGCAACTTCGGAGTCCTCACCCTGATCGCCACGCTCCTCGCCCTGGTGGTCACGGCGAACGGGGCGCCCGCCCTCTACACCGCGCTCGCGGGGGAGATGGCGCGGGCCTCCGGCCTCGACCTGATGAGCGTCGTGATGGTGCAGGTGGTGGGCTACTCGACCCTGTTCCTGCCCTACCAGGCGCCCCCGATCGTGTTCGCGAGCGACCTCGGGCGGGTGAGCCTCAGGGACGCCACCAAGGTCACGATGGCACTGGGGCTCGTCTCGCTGATTGTAACAGCGCCACTCGACTATCTCTGGTGGCAATTCCTGGGACAGATCCGGTGACAAAATGCGTCGAATATCAAATCCGCCCCGGCCTCGGCGTCGCCTCATGCCGCATTGCGGCTTGCGCTGCGCCGCACTAGCGATACGAACTTAGACCCACTCCAGACTTCGCCAGCCCCATCCCACCCATCCGAGGATCGCTCCACGATGGCCCCAACCGCCAGACCGACGGTCGCCCAGCCGCTCTCGCCGCACCTCCAGATCTACCGCTGGACCTGGACCATGGCGATGTCGGTGTTCCACCGGATCACCGGCACGGCGCTCTACGGCGGCTCGGCGCTGGTGGCGATCTGGCTCGTGGCCCTGGCGTCCGGCCCGGCGGCCTATGGCTGGGTGGCGTGGTTCTTCGGCTCGATCCTCGGGCGCCTCGTGCTCTTCGCCTATACCTGGATCCTGATGCACCACATGCTCGGGGGCCTGCGCCACTTCCTCTGGGATTTCGGCCTCGGCCTCGACCGCGAGCGCCGGATGTGGCTCTCGCGCGGCACGCTCATCGGCTCGGTGGCCCTCACCGTGATCATCTGGGCGCTCGCCCTGACCCTGCGCTGAGGGAGGCTCCGCCATGGCCGACAACCGCCAGAACACCACCCTGTCGATCCGCACCCCCCGGGCCCGCGTCCAGGGCCTCGGCCCCTCCGGCCACGGCGCCGGCCACTGGTGGATGCAGCGCGTCACGGCGGCCGCCAACGCGCCCCTGATGGTCGCCTTCGTGGTGATCGTCGCGCTCATGGCCGGCCGGCCCTACCCGGAGGCGGTGGCGCTGATGAGCCACCCCCTGGCGGCCCTGATCCTGATCCTCGCGGTGATCTCCGTGACGCTGCACATGCGCCTCGGCATGCAGGTCATCATCGAGGATTACGTCCACGGCAAGGGCCTGCGCATCGCCGCGGTCTTCGCCAACAACGTCTACGCGGTCATCGTCGCCGTCGCCTGCCTGTACGCGATCCTGCGCGTGGGCTTGAGCCGCCTCGCCTGACCCCCTGGAGAGATTGAGGAGCCGACCCATGGCCGCCAACGGATCGAACGGGACGCAGCCCGCCTACACCATCCACGACCACACCTTCGACGTGGTGATCGTCGGGGCCGGCGGCGCGGGCCTGCGCGCCACGGTCGGCTGCTCGCAGGCGGGCCTGCGCACCGCCTGCATCAGCAAGGTCTTCCCGACCCGCTCGCACACGGTGGCGGCGCAGGGCGGCATCTCGGCCTCGCTCGGCAACATGGGCCCGGACGACTGGCGCTGGCACATGTACGACACCGTGAAGGGCTCGGACTGGCTCGGCGACCAGGACGCGATCGAGTACCTCGTGCGCAACGCCCCCGCGGCGGTCTACGAGCTCGAGCACTGGGGCGTGCCGTTCTCCCGCACCGAGGAGGGCAAGATCTACCAGCGCCCCTTCGGCGGCATGACCACCGATTACGGCAAGGGCACCGCCCAGCGCACCTGCGCGGCGGCCGACCGCACCGGCCACGCCATGCTCCACACCCTCTACGGGCAGGCGGTGAAGAACCACACCAACTTCTTCATCGAGTACTTCGCCCTCGACCTGATCATGGACGAGGAGGGCCGCTGCCTCGGCGTCATCGCGATCGACCAGGCCTCGGGGGAGATCCACCGCTTCCGGGCCCAGATGACGATCCTGGCCACCGGCGGCTACGGCCGCTCCTACTTCTCGGCCACCTCCGCCCATACCTGCACGGGCGACGGCAACGCCATGGTGCTGCGCGCCGGCCTGCCCCTGCAGGACATGGAGTTCGTGCAGTTCCACCCCACCGGCATCTACGGCGCCGGCTGCCTCATCACCGAGGGGGCGCGGGGCGAGGGCGGCTACCTGACGAATTCCGAGGGCGAGCGCTTCATGGAGCGCTACGCCCCGAGCGCCAAGGACCTCGCCTCCCGCGACGTGGTCTCGCGCTCGATGACGATGGAGATCCGGGCCGGCCGCGGCGTCGGCCGGCAGGGCGATCACATCTTCCTCCACCTCGACCACCTCGACCCCAAGATCCTGCACGAGCGCCTGCCGGGCATCTCGGAGAGCGCCAAGATCTTCGCGGGCGTCGACGTGACCAGGGAGCCGATCCCGGTCCTGCCGACCGTGCACTACAACATGGGGGGCATCCCGACGAACTATCACGGCGAGGTGCTGACCCTGCGCGACGGCAACCCCGACACCGTGGTGCCGGGCCTGATGGCGCTCGGCGAGGCCGCCTGCGTCTCGGTGCACGGGGCCAACCGCCTCGGCTCGAACTCGCTCATCGACCTCGTGGTGTTCGGCCGCGCGGCGGGCCTGCGCTGCGCCGAGATCGTCGAGCCGAACGGCCGCCAGATGGAGCTGCCCAAGGGCTCCGCCGACAAGGCGCTCGCCCGCCTCGACCGCTTCCGCTACGCCGACGGCGGCACGCCCACGGCGGAGCTGCGCCTCGAGATGCAGAAGACCATGCAGAACAACTGCGCGGTCTTCCGCACCGGCGAGGTGCTGGAGGAGGGCAAGGGCCTGATCCACAAGGTCTGGAACGCGGCCGCCGACATCCGCATCACGGACCGGTCGCTCGTCTGGAACACCGACCTCCTCGAGACCCTCGAGTTCGACAACCTGATCGGCCAGGCCGTCGTCACCATGGAATCGGCGGCCAACCGCAAAGAATCCCGCGGGGCCCACGCCCGCGAGGACTTCCCCGACCGCGACGACAAGGAGTGGATGAAGCACACCCTCTCCTGGCTCGACGACCAGAGCCACCAGGTCTCGATCGATTACCGCCCGGTCCACACCTACACGATGTCGAACGAGATCCAGTACATCGAGCCGAAGGCGCGCGTGTACTGACCCTCCCTCTCCTCATGCGGCGGCCTGGAGCGGAACGAGCCCCGGCGGCGTTCCCCGGCCGTCGTGTTTCGGCCTCGTGACAGCGAGACAGTCATGGCTCAGTTCACCCTTCCGAAGAACTCCCAGATCCACGAGGGCAAGGCCTGGCCGGCGCCCGAGGGCGCCAAGCGCCTGCAGGAATTCCGCGTCTACCGCTGGAACCCGGATGACGGGGCGAACCCGCGCATCGACACCTACCAGGTCGACCGGGACGATTGCGGCCCGATGGTCCTCGACGCGCTCCTGTGGATCAAGAACCGGATCGACTCGACGCTGGTCTTCCGCCGCTCCTGCCGCGAGGGCATCTGCGGCTCCTGCGCCATGAACATCGAGGGCCAGAACGCGCTCGCCTGCACCATGGGCATCGACGAGTGCAAGGCGCACGCCTCCGGCAAGAAGCACCCGGCGGTGCGGATCTACCCGCTGCCGCACATGCCGGTGCTCAAGGACCTGGTGCCGGACCTGACGACCTTCTTCGCCCAGCACGCCTCGATCGAGCCCTGGCTCCAGACCGAGACGCCCTCCCCCGAGACCGAGTGGAAGCAGACCCCGGAGGACCGGGCCCGCCTCGACGGGCTCTACGAGTGCATCCTCTGCGCCTGCTGCACCACCTCCTGCCCGAGCTACTGGTGGAACGGCGACCGCTTCCTCGGCCCCGCCGCCCTGCTCCAGGCCTATCGCTGGCTGATCGACAGCCGCGACGAGGGCACCGGCGAGCGCCTCGACGGGCTGCACGACCCGTTCCGGCTCTACCGCTGCCACACCATCATGAACTGCGCCAATACCTGCCCGAAGAACCTCAACCCGGCCAAGGCCATCGCGGAGATCAAGAAGATGATGATCGCCCGCGAGGTCTGACGGCGGGGGCCGGCCTTGGCGCCCCACGGGCGGCATCCGGCCGGCAGGGGCGCGTGTCGCGGCCTGGAATGAGCCATGACGGGTGAGCCATGACGGGTGAACCATGACGGGTGAACCATGACGTCCCGATCCGCCGCGGGCGCCATCGTCGAGCTCGGGGCCGTCGCCCTGTCCCGGGCGATCCACGCGCGCAGGGTCTCCTGCGCCGAGGTGATGGCGGCCTATCTCGACCGGATCGAGCGGCTGAACCCCGCCGTCAACGCCATCGTGGCGCTGCAGCCGCGCGAGGACCTGATGCGGCAGGCGGGCGAGCGCGACGCGGACCTCGCCCGCGGCCGGAGCCGGGGCCCGCTCCACGGCATCCCCCTGGCGGTGAAGGACCTCGCGGCGGTGGCGGGCCTGCCCTTCACGCAGGGCTCGCCGATCTTCCGCGACCGGGTCGCCGGGGCGGATTCGCTCATGGCGGAGCGCCTGCGCCGGGGCGGCGCGCTCTTCATCGGCAAGACCGCCACGCCGGAATTCGGCCTCGGCTCGCAGACCTTCAACCCGGTCCACGGCACCACCCGCAACGCCCACGACCCCACCCGCACCGCCGGCGGCTCGAGCGGGGGCGCGGCGGTGGCGGTGGCGCTCCGGATGCAGCCCGTCGCGGACGGCAGCGACCATGCCGGGTCCCTGCGCAACCCGCCCGCCTTCAACAACCTCTACGGCCTGCGCCCCTGCTACGGCCGCATCCCGCAGGCCGGCCCCGACCTGTTCACCCCGGGCCTCGCGGTGGAGGGCGCGATCGGCCGCTCGCCCGCCGATATCGGCCTGATGCTGTCGGTCCAGGCCGGCCCCGACCCGCGCTGCCCGCTCGCCATCGCGGCCGATCCCGCCGTCTTCGCCGCCCCCCTGGGGCGGGACTTTGCGGGGACCCGCATCGCCTGGCTCGGGGACCTGCGCGGCCACCTGCCCTTCGAGCCCGGCGTGCTCGAACTCGGGCGGGCGGCGCTCGCGGATCTCGCCGCGATCGGCTGCGAGGTGGCGGAGGCCTGCCCGGCCTTCGACTTCGAGGCCCTGTGGCGGGACTGGCTGGTGCTGCGCGCCTGGCTCACGGCCACGAGCCTCGGCCCGCTCTACGCCGACCCGGCCCGGCGGGCGCTCCTGAAGCCCGAGGCGATCTGGGAGGTGGAGCGCGGCCTCGCCCTCGACGCCGGCCGGGTCGCGGCGGCCCTGGCCGGGCGCAGCGCCTGGTACGAGACCCTGCGGGTCTTCATGCGGCGCTTCGACTTCCTGGCGATGCCGAGCGCCCAGGTCTTCCCCTTCGACGCCGCCCTGCCCTGGCCGAAGCGGGTCGGCGGGCGGGACATGGACACCTACCATCGCTGGATGCAGGTTGTGATCCCCGTCACCATGAGCGGCCTGCCCGCCCTCAACGTCCCGGCGGGCTTCGGCCCTGAGGGGCTCCCGACCGGCATCCAGATCGTCGGCCCCAACCACGGCGAGCGCGCCTGCCTCGAACTCGGCGCCGCCTACGACGCGGCCACCCGCTGGGTCGAGCGCCGCCGGCCGCCGCTCCTCGACGGGCTCTGAGCCGGCATCCGCCGCGCCCCCCCCGGCCCCGGGGCCGGGATGCCCGACGCGGCACCTAGGAAAAATAACTTGACATTTTGGGTTTCCTGTCATAGACCCTTGGCCGCTCGCCCCCACCCGACGGGGGCTCCCGCGGAGACCGGCCGCGGGGGCTGGGGACCGAGGCGGTCCCGCGTCGATGGCTTCGGTCGCCATCGCCCCGGGCGTTCGCGCGACAGGGGACGTGTCCGGCCGGTGGCCGGGGCGCCCTCGGGCACATCCGAGGCCGGGCCCACTACGAGGCCCGGTGCGGCGAGGCAGGCCCGCAACGGGGACGAGGTCCGACCCCCGCCCCGACGTCGGAGTCGATGCGGACGCACCAGATCCGCGACGCCAAATCGGCCGGCGGTCCCGCGAGGGCCCGGCGGCCGCGGGACGCCGGGAGACCGGTCTCGTTCCAACCCTCGATGGTCTTTCGGCGTCCCGCGTCACCCGGCGCGACCCGTCACGACCCTTCCGGCCAAGCCCCCGGCGCATCCGCGCGCGGGGCCGCTTCCGTTTGCAGGGCCGCATCCGCGTTGGGGCCGCGCCGCGAAGGCCCGAGGGGGATGCCCCGCCGGCAGGCCCGGCATGCATGCCCGGGCCGGTCTCGGCCGGGCATCGCGCGCCGGGGGCGATTGCCTCGCCCGCGCGAAGGCGTAGCCTCCTGCGGGACGGCGTAGCCTCGGCCTCGGGGCGGCGGGTCAGGCAGGCGGGGGTCCATGACGACCACGAAGAACGCAACCACGAAGAGCACGACCACGAAGAGCGCGATCACCACCACCGAGGCCCTCGGGCGCCGCCGCGGCGCGGCGGTCCTCGTCGAGGTGCTGCGCAGCGAGGGCGTGCGCTACATCTTCGGCAACCCGGGCACCACCGAGCTGCCGCTGATCGACGCCCTGACGGAGGCCACCGACATCGCCTACGTGCTGGCCCTGCAGGAGGCGAGCGCGGTCGCGATGGCGGACGGCTACGCCCAGGGGGCGCGCCGGCCGGCCTTCCTCAACCTGCACACGGCGGGCGGCCTCGGGCACGGCTTCGGCAACCTGCTCAACGCCCACATCACGGGCACGCCCCTCGTGGTGACGGCAGGCCAGCAGGATTCCCGGCACGTCCTCACCGACCCGCTGCTGTTCGGCGACCTCGTCACCATCGCGGCGCCCGCCGTGAAATGGGCCCGCGAGGTGACGCACGCGGACCAGCTGCCGATCCTGCTGCGCCGCGCCTTCCACGATTCCAACGCCGCCCCCTCCGGCCCGGTCTTCCTGTCGCTGCCCATGGACGTGATGGAGGAGATGACCGACGCCTCGCCGGGCGAGATCTCCACCATCGACCGCTGCGCCGTGGCGGGCTCCCTCGACCGGCTGGCCGACCACCTCGCGGCGATCCCGCCCGGGCGGCTGGCGCTGATCGCGGGCGACGAGATCGAGTCGAGCGACGCGTCCGCCGAGGCCGTGCGCCTCGCCGACGCGCTGGCCGCTCCGGTCTACGGCTCGTCCTGGCCGGCCCATATCCCGTTCCCCACCGCGCACCCGCTCTGGGCCGGGAACCTGCCGACCAAGGCCACCGAGATCGCCGAGATCCTCGGGGGTTACGACGCGGTCTTCGCGCTCGGCGGCAAGTCGCTGATCACGGTCCTGTACACCGAGGGCTCGGCGGTGCCGCCGGGCACGCAGGTGTTCCAGCTCTCGGCCGACGTGCGCGACCTCGGGCGCACCTACGTCACGGCGCTCTCGATGGTGGGCGACATCCGGGCCTCCCTGACGGTGCTGCAGCCGCTCCTCGAGGCCCGGATCGCCGACCGCCGCGAGGCCTACGCGGCGGAGCGCGCCCGGGCGGTCCTCGCCTACGACGCCCGGCGGGCCCGGCTGTTCTCGGCCGCCGACGCCCAGTTCGACGCCCCCGTGGTGACGCCGCTCGTGGCCGCCCGCGAGATCGCCCGGGCGGTCGGCTCCGACATCGCCATCGTGGACGAGGCGCCCGCCACCCTCGGGCACCTGCGCACCTTCCTGCACAGCAACTGGACCCGGCAATATTCCTCGATGCGCGGCGGCGTCCTCGGCTGGGGCATGCCGGCCTCGGTCGGGTTCTCCCTCGGGCTCGACCGGTCGCCCGTGGTCTGCATCGTCGGCGACGGGGCCGCGATGTACTCGCCCCAGGCCCTGTGGAGCGCCGCCCACGAGCGGCTGCCCATCACCTTCGTGGTGATCAACAACGCCGAGTACAACATCCTGAAGAAGTTCATGAAGAGCCAGACGCACTACGCCTCGGTGCGGGCCAACCGCTTCATCGCCATGGACCTCGTCGACCCGCGCCTCGACTTCCCGGCGCTCGCGGCCTCGATGGGGGTCGCGGCGCGGCGGATCACCCGGGCGGAGGAGATCGCCCCGGCGATCGAGGCCGGCCTGCGCTCGGGCCTGCCGAACCTGATCGAGGTGATCGTCAGCCCGACCTGACGGGGAGCCGGAGGGGGACGGCGAATTCGGCGGGCGGGACTCCCGTACCCCCACCCGCGTTTGCTACACAGGCCCGACAGAGGGGACCGCGCCCGGGACCGGTGCGGAGCAGCGGGGAGACAGGCCGGCACCATGCAGGAATCGTCGAGACCCGAGCCCGCCCTCCTCGATCCGGAAGTCCATGTCGAGAGCTTCCGGCAGGCCCGGGAGGCGCGCCGGCTCGAGCTCGTCGAGGATTACGTTGAGCTGATCGCCGACCTGATCGGCGACGGCGGCGAGGCCCGCCAGGTCGACATCGCGGCCCGCCTCGGGGTGGCCCAGCCCACCGTCGCCAAGATGCTCAAGCGGCTGGCCGAGGAGGGCTTCGTGCAGCAGCGGCCCTACCGGGGGGTGTTCCTGACCGAGGCCGGCCGGGTGCTCGCCGAGCAGAGCCGCGAGCGCCACCGCATCGTCGAGGGCTTCCTCTGCGCCCTCGGGGTCAGCCCCGAGACCGCCCGCCGGGACGCGGAGGGCATCGAACACCATGTCAGCACCGAGACCCTCGAGGCCTTCCGCCGCTTCGCCGAGGGCGAGCGGGACGCCTGAGACTCGGAGGCGGATCCGCGGGCCCCGGCTCTGCCCCGGCCCTTGGGCCGTATCGGATCACCCCGCCCTCCCGCGGGATGCGGCGGGAGGCCGGCCTCCCGGCGACATCTCCGACCGGGATGGCGCGCCACAGGGCATGCGGGGCGGCCCTGTCCATGCGGGGGATGCGGGATTCAGGCGAAGAGCGCGGCGGCGACCTCCGCCTCCTCGTGCTCCGGCACCACGTCGACCTCGACCTTCAGCTTCTGGGAGCCCGAGGCGCTGACGATCCCGTCGATGGGCGAGACGTCGCCGTAATCCCGGCCCCGCGCCACCACGATGTGGTCGTCGCGCACCCCGACGCCGTTCGTCGGGTCGAGGCCGATCCAGCGGTCGCCACACCAGACCGAGACCCAGGCGTGGCTGGCATCCGCCCCGCGCAGGCGCGGCCGTCCGGGCGGCGGGATGGTGCGCAGGTAGCCGCTGACATAGGCGGCGGGCAGGCCGAGGCCGCGCAGCCCCGCGATCATCACGTGGGTGAAGTCCTGGCAGACGCCGGCCCGGAGCGCGAAGGCCTCGGCCAGGGGCGTCGACACGGTGGTGGCCTTCGCGTCGAAGCGGAAATCGTCCCGGATGCGCCGCATCAGGTCGTGGGCGAGCCCGTAGGCGCTGCGGCCGGGCAGGACGCTCGCCCGCGCGTAATCGGTGACGGCGGCCACCAGGGGCACGCGCTGGCTCGGGAACAGGAAGTGCACGGGCGAATCCGGCCCGAGGTCGCGGCTCGCCGCGGCCGCGTCGCGCACGCTCTCCCAGGGCCGGCCGGCCTCCGGGTCCGGCAGGGGCGGACGGGCCACCTCGATGCGGGACAGGGCCTCGACCCGGAAGGCCGTGTGCGGCGTGTCGATGGTGATCGCCGTGGTCTCGATCCCGAAATAATCCTGGCGCCGGACCTCGGTCCTCGGGGCCGGGGTGATCTCGACGCGGCTCGCCAGCACGGTCTGGCCCTCGCCGTCGCGGGGGCGGAGGCGCAGCGAGCAGCGGGCGAAGCGGGCGGGCCGGCCGTAGCGATAGGCGGTCAGGTGGCGCAACGTGTAGATCACGCGAGCCCCGCGAGCTTCTCCGGGCGCAGGGCGTGCGGCCCGTTCGGGAAGTAGCGGCCCGCGACGGCGTCGGCGAGGCGCTCCAGCTCGCTCTCGAGGCGCGCCATCGCGACGCCGTCGAAATCCCCGGCCTCCCCGGCGGAGAACTCGGCCGCGATCCGCGAGGCGAGGCGCCGCTGCGGCTCCGGGATGCCGTCGGCGCTGAGCGCCGGCAGGTCCGCGAGGTGGCGCAGCACCGCCTCCACCTGGAAGGCGACGGAGCGGGGATTGTAGGGGTCGAGCAGAACCATGTCGCGGACGGGGTCGAGGGCCACGCCCTGCATGTAGCGCGCCCCGTAGGTCACTTGCGAGTCGCACAGGGCCAGCATCACCCCGAGGTCGTCGGCGCTGGCCTCGTCGCCCGCGAAGGCCATGGCGAAGGAGCAGGTGTTGATCGCCCGCTCGATGCGCCGGCCGAGATCGACGAAGTGCCAGCCGGCCGCCCGGCTCATGTTCTCGTGGGTCAGCCCGGACAGGGCGGCGATGTGGCTGAGCGCCCGCTCGGCCCGGCGCAGCAACTGCGATTCCGCGAAGTCGCGGGCCTGGTCGAGGGAGAGCAGGTCGACGAGGTCGGCGAGCACCCGCCAGGCCTCGCCCGACAGCCGCGTGCGCAGGGTCGCGGCGTTGGTGCGGGCCGAGAGGATGTGGGCCCGCGCGGAGCCGCGGCTCTCCCGCCCGACGAGGGCCTCCTGCGCCATCGCGGCGGTGGGCAGGTCGGGGGCGCTGACCGCGCCCCACTCGTCGAGGATGGCGCGGATGCGCAGGGCCGTCGGGGCGCGCACGTCCCCGGTGATGTCGGTGACGACCGCGTCGCCCACGCTCCCGAGATGGGCCAGGACGAGGCGGATCACCGCCTCCGCCCGCTCGGTGTAGCGCCCGTACCAGAACAGGGTGTCGGCCGCCCGCGAGGGCAGGTGCCCGGCGATCCGGCGGACCCGGGGCGCGCCCTGCACGGCGAGGGTCGGGGCGTCGACCGGGCTGCCGGAGAGGATCCAGACGTCGGCCGACTTGATGCCGAGGCGCATCTCGATCGGGTCGACGTCGGGCCGCTCGGAGATCCGGCAGAAGCCGCCCGGCATCACGCGCCAACCCTGGGGCGTCCGGGCGGCGAAGACCCGGAGGGCGAAGGGCCGCGGCACGAAGCGCAGGCCGGACTCGGTGCGCTCCCACCCGGGCATCGTCGAGAGGGGCGCGGGTTCCTGGCCGACATAGTCGAAGGGCCGGTCGCGCAGGGCCGCGACGACCTGCGCCCGGTCGGCCGCGAGGGCGTGCGGCCCCAGGATCGCGTCGCGCCCCGCCCCGCGCTGGGGGGTGGCGGCGGGGCGCAGGGTCAGGTCGTCGAGGTGGTCGCGCACGTAGGCGAGGCCGTCCGGGTCGCCGCACCACCAGGTCCGCGGGCTCTCGAGGCGCAGGTCCTCGCCGAGGAGCGCGCGGGCGATGCCGGGCAGGTAGGCGGCGAGCGCCCCCGACTCGACCATGCCCGAGCCCGGCATGTTGGCCATCACGAGGCTGCCGTTGCGCAGGGCCTCGATCAGGCCGGGGACGCCGAGGCGCGAGGCCGGGTTCAGCTCGATCGGATCGAGGTAGTCCCCGTCGATCCGGCGCCAGAGGGCGTCGGCCCGCTTGAGCCCCGAGACGGTGCGCACCTGCAGGCACCCGTCCTGCATCACGAGGTCGTCCCCCTCGACCAGCATCAGGCCGAGATAGCGGGCGAGCGCCGCCTGCTCGACATAGGTCGAGCTGTAGGGCCCGGAGGTCAGCAGGCAGATGCGGGGATCGGCCCGCTCGGCGCCCGCCGCGAGGCCCTCGCGAAAGCTCTGGAAGAAGGGCGGCAGGCGCTCGACGTGGAGGTCCTGGTAGAGGTCCGGATAGGTGCGGCTCAGCACCATCCGGTTCTCCAGCGCGTAGCCGAGGCCCGAGGGGGCCTGCGTGCGGTCCGCGAGGACCCGCCAGCGGCCGTCGGGGGCCCGCCCGATATCGGCGGCGTAGAGCTTGAGGTAGCGCCCCCCCGGCGGGCTGACCCCGTGGAGGGGGCGCAGGAACTCGGGGCTGCCCGCCACGACCGAAGCGGGCAGGAGCCCGGCCGAGACGAGGCCGGCCGGCCCGTACACGTCGGCGAGGATCGCCTCCATCAGCTCCGCGCGCTGGACGAGGCCCTCGCTCAGGGTGCGCCACTCGTCGGCCTCGATCACCAGGGGGAGCGAGCCGAGCGGCCAGGCATGCTCGCGCTGGTCGCCGTAGATCCGGAAGGAGATGCCGGTGTCCCGGATATGGCGCTCGGCCGAGACGAAGCGGGCCATGATCTCGGCCTCGCCCAGGTCGCCGAGGCGCTCGAGCAGCCGGGGCCAGGCGCCGCGCATCGCGCCGTCCGCCGCCATGAACTCGTCCGGCAGCCCGGGTTGAGGCCGGTAGCCCCCGGTCCAGCGGGCCAGTCGCTCGGGCGGTCCCTCCTCGCCCTGGCGGCCGGCCGGGCTCATCGCGGCGCGGGTCTGCGCAGGTCGAGGGTGAGCGGGAATTCCGGGTTCGCCTCGGCGAGCGGCATCTCGATCCGGCCCGGGGTGTGGCCGTGCGCCTGGAAGCGGGCGAGCCGGCGCCCCTCCGCCTCGTAGGTGTTGACCGGGTAGGTCTCGTAGTTGCGGCCCCCGGGATGCGCGACGTGGTAGCGGCAGCCGCCGAGCGCGCGCCCGCTCCAGGCATCGAGGATGTCGACGGTGAGCGGCGAGTGCGCGGGAATCGTCGGGTGCAGCGAGGAGGCCGGCTGCCACGCCTTGAAGCGCAGGCCGGCGACGGCCGCGCCGCCGGTGCCCGTCCCGGTCATGGGCAGGCGCCGGCCGTTGCAGGCGATGACGTGGCGACCGGGCACGTAGCCGGCCACCCTGACCTGCAGGCGCTCGACGGAGCTGTCGACGTAGCGCACCGTGCCACCGATCGTTCCTTCCTCGCCGAGCACGTGCCAGGGCTCCAGGGCCTGGCGCAGCTCGAGCTCCACGCCCCCGTGCTCGACCTGGCCGAAGACGGGGAAGCGGAATGCGGCCTGCGCCTCGAAGGCCGCGGGGTCGAAGTCGTAGCCCGCCCCGCGCAGGTCTTCCAGCACGCCGAGGAAGTCCGCCCAGAGGAAATGGGGCAGCATGAAGCGATCGTGCAGAATCGTGCCCCAGCGGACACAGCCGCCCTCCTGCGGCTCGCGCCAGAGCCAGGCCACGATGGCGCGCAGGAGCAGCTGCTGCGCGAGGCTCATGCGCGGGTCCGGCGGCATCTCGAAGCCGCGGAACTCGAGGAGGCCGAGGCGCCCCGTCGGCCCGTCCGGCGAGTAGAGCTTGTCGATGCAGATCTCGGCCCGGTGGGT
This sequence comes from Methylobacterium planeticum, assembly GCF_008806345.1. Classification (GTDB taxonomy): domain Bacteria; phylum Pseudomonadota; class Alphaproteobacteria; order Rhizobiales; family Beijerinckiaceae; genus Methylobacterium; species Methylobacterium planeticum. The sequence goes on from NZ_VZZJ01000009.1 coordinate 168,780, forward strand.
GTTGCCGGTGACGTCGACCAGGATGTTGCGGAAGATCCGGTCGACGAGCCAGCGCGGGATGTTCGGCGTGTCCGGCGCCGGCACCTGGGCGAGGGCGATCTCGAGCTCGTAGAGCCCGTCGTGGCGCGCCTCGTCCATGCGCGGCGCCTGGCTCGTCGGGCCGATATAGAGGCCGGAGAACAGGTAGGAGAGCGCGGGGTGGCGCTGCCAGTAGAGCACCAGGCTCTTCAGCAGGTCCGGCCGGCGCAGGAACGGGGAATCGTCCGGGGTCGCGCCCCCGAGCACCACGTGGTTGCCGCCGCCGGTGCCGGTGTGGCGCCCGTCGGTCATGAACTTCTCGGCGCCGAGCCGTGTCTGCCGGGCGTCGGCGTAGAGGTCGGTGGTGATCTGCACCGCCTCGCGCCAGGTCGTGGCCGGATGCACGTTCACCTCGATCACCCCGGGGTCGGGCGTCACCTTGATGACGTTCACCCGCGGGTCGTAGGGCGGCTCGTAGCCCTCGATGTGGAGCGGCTGGCGCAGGGCGGCGGCGGCCGCCTCCAGGTAGCCGACGAGCTCGAGATACTCGTCGACCCGCTGCAGCGGCGGCATGAACACGCACAGGACGCCGTTGCGCGGCTCGACCGCCAGCGCCGTGCGCACGGCGACCCCGGTCACGCCCGAGCCGTTGACGGTCCCGGCGCCGGGATGGCCCTCCGGCAGGGGGCCGCGCCCCTCGAGGGGATCCTGCGGCTGGTAATAGGGATAGTGCTCGGGCGGCACGTGCGGCAGCGAGGCGAGGGGCAGGCGGAAGCCGAGGGGCGAATCCCCCGGCGTCAGGAAGGCGTATCCGCGCCGGAACTCCCAGGGTTCCGAGATCCAGCGGCGGTCCGAATCGGCGGCCTCGCCGGTGGGCAGGCTCGCCAGCGGCAGGACGTAGCCGGCGGCCTGACCGAGGCCGCGCTCGTAGACCCGCCGCATCCGGGCATCGGCCTCCGCCGCGTCGAGCATCGGGTTGCCGGTCGTGACGTTCGGCGGCAGCTCCGCCTCCTTCTCGGTCCAGTATTTCGGGTCCTCGTAGGCCGGCAGGACGTAGGATTCGAGGCCGAGCCGCCCGGCGAGCGCCGCGATCAGCGCCCGTGCCTGCTCGGGCTCGGCCGTGGCCGGCCCGTCCTCGGCCGCGATCAGGCCGGGGTCGCGCCAGATCGGCCGGCCGTCCCGGCGCCAGTACAGGGCGAAGGCCCAGCGCGGCAGGCTCTCCCCGGGATACCACTTGCCCTGGCCGTAATGCAGCATGCCGCCGGGCGCGAAGCGCTCGCGCAGGCGCCGGATCAGCTTGTCGGCGAGGCCCCGCTTCGTCGGGCCGACGGCGGCGGCGTTCCACTCGGGCGATTCGTAGTCGTCGATCGACACGAAGGTCGGCTCGCCGCCCATGGTCAGGCGCACGTCCTGCTTGGCGAGGTCCGCGTCGATGCGGTCGCCGAGGGCGTCCATCGCGGCCCAGACCGCCTCCGAGAAGGGCTTGGTGATGCGCGCCGCCTCGGCGATGCGGGTCACCGACATCTCGAAGCCGAAGCTGACCTCCGCGGGCTCGGCGAGGCCCGAGATCGGTGCGGCGGAGTGGTAGTGCGGCGTCGCCGCCAGGGGGATGTGGCCCTCGCCGCAGAACAGGCCCGAGGTGGCGTCGAGACCGATCCAGCCCGCGCCCGGCAGGTAGACCTCGGCCCAGGCATGAAGGTCGGTGAAGTCCGTCTTGGTGCCCTCGGGGCCCTCCACGGCCGTGGTGTCGGGCACGAGCTGGATCAGGTAGCCGGAGACGAAGCGGGCGGCGAGGCCGATCCGGCGCAGCACCTGCACCAGGAGCCACGCGGAGTCGCGGCACGAGCCGCTGCCCAGGCGCAGCGTCTCGGCCGGCGTCTGGACCCCCGGCTCCATCCGCACCCCGTAGGCGATCTCGGAGCTGACGAGGTCGTTGAGCTGCACCAGGAACTGCACCGTGCCGGGCTCCTCCGGCAGGCGCTCCAGGAAGGCGTCGATCTCCGGGCCCTCGGCATCCCCGGTGACGAGGTAGGGGGCGAGCTCGACCGTCAGGTCGTCCGCGTAGGCGAAGGGCCGCGTCTGCGCGTATTCCTCCACGAAGAAGTCGAACGGGTTGATCACCGACAGGTCGGCGGTGAGATCGACCTCGATCTTCAGCTCGGTCGCCTTCTCGGGGAAGACGAGGCGGGCGAGCCAGTTGCCGTTCGGGTCCTGCTGCCAGTTCACGAAGTGGTTCTCGGGCGTCACCCTCAGCGCATAGGACGGGATCTTGGTCCGGGTATGCGGGGCCGGCCGCAGGCGGATCACCTGGGGGCCGAGCGCGATGGGCCGGTCGTAGCGGTAATGCGTGACGTGGTGCAGGGCGGCTTTGATCGACACGAGGACTCCCGTCGCTGCGGATGTCCGGCACGGGGCGCGGCCGGCGGTCTGGGCGTTGTTCACTCTACCGCATCCGAGGCGCGGCGGCAGGCCCGGCCGACGGTGGCCGGGGCGGGTCGGTCAAGCAAGTTCCGTGCAGTGCGGGCACCGCGCCGGGGGGGCGACGGAGCCCGCGTGCTGTAGGCGCCCCGGGGTCCCCTTGCCAAGCGCCCGCCCCCGCGTGCCGCTCGCGGGAACTTTGGCGACGAAGCGACCTTGTCGCTCGAAGGCCCCGCCACGGTTGCCGCGGACGGACACCGGAACCCTGCGATGAAGATCTTCCAGTGCCAGGCCTGCGACCAGCCGGTCAGCTTCGAGAGCACGGCCTGCGAGAGTTGCCAGCGTCGCCTGGGTTACCTCTGCGAGGTGCACGAGGTCTCGGCCCTCGAGCCGTCCGGGCATTCCGGGCATCCGCAGATGGGGCAGTCCCAGACCTTCCACGCCTATGCCCGCCCGGGGCAGAAGTACCGCTTCTGCGCCAATGCCCACCAGGCGGCCTGCAATTGGCTGGTGCCGGAGGAGTCCCGCGAGATCTTCTGCCGGACCTGCCGGCACAACCGGGTGGTGCCCGACCTCGCGGTGGGCTGGAACCTGACCCGCTGGCGCCAGATCGAGGCGGCCAAGCACCGGATGTTCTACTCGCTGCTGCGCCTCGACCTGCCCCTCCCCTCGCGCGCCGAGAGCCCGACCGGCCTCGCCTTCGACTTCCTGGTCGATCCGGCCGAGAGCTTCCTGATCGGGCCGCCCGTGCTGACGGGGCATCGGGACGGGCTCATCACCCTGAACATCGCGGAGGCCGACGACGTCGAGCGCGAGCGCCGCCGGATGCTGTTCGGGGAGTATTACCGCACGCTGCTCGGGCATTTCCGCCACGAGGTGGGGCATTATTTCTGGAACGTGCTGGTGCGCGACGACCCGAGCCGGGTCACCTTCCGGGCCCTGTTCGGCGACGAGAGCCAGGATTACGGCGCCGCCCTGCAGCGGCACTACGCGCAAGGGGCTCCGCCGGATTGGGAGGAATCCTACGTCTCCGCCTACGCGACGAGCCACCCGTGGGAGGATTTCGCCGAGACCTGGGCGCATTACCTCCACATCGTCGACACGATCGAGACCGCGAGCGCCTTCGAGCTGCATGTGCGCCCGCGCCTGCGCCACGGCCCGTCCGAGCCGGTGGTCATCGACTTCGATCCCCACCGCACCGCCGATCTCGACCGGCTGATCGAGGTCTGGCTGCCGCTGACCTACGCGGTCAACTCCCTCGCCCGCAGCATGGGGCAGGCGGCGCTCTACCCGTTCAAGCTGACCCCGGCGGTGATCGCCAAGCTCGCCTTCGTGCACGAGCGCATCTACGCCGTGCGCGCGACCGAGGGTCTCGGCGAGGCCGACGCCGACATCCTGCGGGCGGTGATCCGGGGCCTGCGCAACCGCGTGGCGGCCCCGAACGTCTGACGCCGCCGCGACGATGGCGCTCGTGACGCCGCCGCGACGATGGCGCTCGGCGCCCGCGGATTCGTCTGGGCCGCGATGGCGGCGGCCGGCCCGGCCCGGCTTCCCCGGGCCGGACCCTGTCCGGGCAGGCTTCGTGATCGCTCGGACGCATCGTGGATCGAGACAGGCCTCCATGCAGGACAACACCGAGAAGAACCGCTTCGAGCTGCAGGTCGACGACGAGACCGTGTTCGCCGATTACCGCCGGCAGGAGGGGAGGCTCGTCATCACCTACGTGTACGCGCCGCCGATCCTGCGCGGGACCGGCGCCGCCGGCCGCCTGATGGACGCCGTGGCGCGCCGGGCGCGCGCGGAGGGGCAGGGCATCATCGCCCTGTGCGGCTATGCCCGGGCCTGGCTGCGGCGGCATCCGGATCATCGCGACCTCCTCGCCTGAACCGCGCCGGCCGGGCTTCTCGCCGGGCGATCCCGAGCGGACCGCGCGGCACGGCGTTGGTGACAGCGCGCAGCGGACGATGGCGAGGCCCCCGGGATCCTGCTAGGCCTGCGCCGCCGTGTGGACGAGGAGATGACGATTTCCGACGATGCTTGGGCGACCGGCTTGGGCCTCCTGGCGGTCCTTGGACTGGTGCTGGCCAACGGCTTCTTCGTGGCCGCCGAATTCGCCCTGGTGGCGGTGCGCAGGAGCCGGGTGGCGGAACTCGTCGCGGAACGGCGGACCAACGCGAAGGCCCTCCTCTGGGCGACCGACCACCTCGACGCTCACCTGGCCGCGACGCAGCTCGGCATCACGATCTCGTCGCTCGCCCTGGGCTGGGTCGGCGAGCCGGCCCTCGCGCACCTGATCGAGCCGGCCTTGGCCTGGCTGCCGCTCTCCCTCGCCACGGCCGCCGCGCACACGGTCGCGGTGGTGATCTCCTTCGTGATCATCACGGCGCTGCACATCGTTCTGGGCGAGCTCGCCCCGAAGAGCCTGGCGCTTCAGCGCAGCGAGCGCACGGCGTTGGCGGTGATCCGGCCGCTCAGCCTGTTCCTCCTGGTCTTCCGCCCCGCCATCCTGTTCCTGAACGGGCTCGGCAACGGCATCCTGCGCCTCTGCGGCCTGCAGCCGGGGCACGGCGAAGGGGGCCAGCACTCGACGGCCGAACTGAATCTCCTGGTCGAGGCGAGCCGCGAGGCCGGCCTGATCCGCGAGGCCCAGCAGGAGGCGGTGGAGCGCATCTTCACCCTCGGCGAGCGCCGGATCCGCGAGATCATGACGCCGCGCCACGAGATCGAGTGGATCGACACCGAGGACAGCCAGGAGCGGATCCTGAAGGCGGTGCGCGCCTGCGCGCACGCGCAGGTCGTGGTCAGCAAGGCCATCGTCGACGAGGTCGTGGGCGTCGTGCGCAAGAAGGACCTGCTCGATCAGCTCCTCGATGGCGGGAGCGTCGACGTGGAGGCCGCGACCCGGCCGCCCATCGTCGTTCACGAGGCGATGTCGGTCCTCGCGGTCCTCGAGACCTTTCAGCGCAATCCCGTCCAGATGGCCATCGTGGTGGACGAGTACGGCAGCCTCGAGGGCATCGTCACGCAGACCGACCTCCTGGAGGCGATCGCGGGCGACATCCCGGAGCCCGGCGACGAGCCCGCCGTCGTCGAACGCTCGGACGGCTCCCTCCTGATCGACGGGATGATGCCGGCCGAGGAGGCGTTCGCGCGCCTCGCCTTCGTGGAGCGCCCCGATACGGACGAATTCACGACGCTTGCGGGCTTCGTCATCTTCCAGCTCGGACACATCCCGGCCGCGGGCGATTTCGTCGAGGCGCAGGGCTGGCGGCTGGAGGTGGTCGACATGGATGGGCGGCGCGTCGACAAGATCCTGGCCGCGCGCATCGATCCGGACGCCTGACATGATCGAACCGGAGCATTCTGGAGGCCGGCCCCCCCCGCCCCGCCGGCGGAGCGGCCCGTCCGTCCACCGGGGACGGGAGGGCGCTCATCCGCGGACGGGGTCGCGCCGGCCGCGGGTCGCCGCCGCATCCCCCGCACGATGCCGAGCGCCCGGCCCCCGATCGTGACGGCCGAACCCGCCCCCTCGACGCTGCGCCTGATCGCCGTGCTGGCGGTCGCCGGCTTCGCCAGCACCTTCGCGGGGCGCTCGGTCGAGCCCCTCGTCGGCGTGCTCGCGCGCGACCTGCGCAGTGACGCCCACACGGTGGCGCTGCTCTCGACCGCCTTCGCCCTGCCCTACGCCCTGATCCAGCCGGTTCTGGGCCCGATCGGCGATGCGCTCGGCAAGGAGCGCGTCATGACCGTCTGCCTCGGCCTGCTCGCCCTGGCCCTCCTGGGCTGCGCCCTCGCGACCGAGATCCACGTCCTGTTCGGCCTGCGGATCGTCGCTGGCGCGGCGGCCGGCGGCGTCGTGCCCCTCGCCCTCGCCCTGATGGGCGACCGGATCCCGATGCAGCGCCGCCAGGTGGCGATCGGCCGCTTCCTCGTCGCGGTGATCCTGGGACAGCTCTCGGGCTCGACCTTCGCCGGGCTGATCGAGGGGCAGGTCGGCTGGAAGGGCGTCTTCGCCATCACGGCCGCCATCGGGGCGCTCGGCTGCGGCGCCGCGCTCCTGGGCTTCGAGCGCGGGATCGGCGCCCCGCCCCGTCGACCGGAGTTCCGGCAGGCGCTGACCCGCTACCGCGCGATCATCGGCAACCCGCGGGCGCGCGTCCTGTTCGCGGCGGTCTTCGTCGAGGCGATCGCGGTCTTCGGGATCTTCCCCCACCTCGCCCCCCTGATCGAGGCGCGGGGCGAGGGCGGCCCGCGCGAGGCGGGCCTGGCACTCGCGGGTTTCGCGGCGGGGGGCCTGCTCTACGCGGGCTTCGTGGCGCTGCTGCTGCGCTTCCTCGGCATGTCGCGGATGCTCATCGGCGGCGGCATCATCTGTGCCGGGGCGCTCCTCACCATCGGGCTCGCGGGCCGCTGGCAGATCGATTGCGCCGCGCTCGTCGCCATGGGGCTCGGCTTCTACATGCTGCACAACACCTTCCAGGTGCAGGTGACGGAAGTGGCGCCGGGCGCGCGCGCCTCCGCGGTGGCGCTCCACGCCTTCTCGTTCTTCTGCGGCCAGGCCCTCGGCGTCGCGATCGTGGGCGCCGCCCTGCAGGGCGTCGGCCAGTTCGCGGCGCTGGCCGGCTGCGCCGTGGTGATCCTCGGCCTCGGCCTCGCGACGGCCCGGTTGCTGTCGCGCCCGGCCCCGCCGACGGGACCCTCGCCGAACGGATGAGCGGGCCGATCCACCGGCGCGCCGATGCCGCACGCGGGAAGCGGGATCAGGGACGCTGCGAACGCCCGTGGAACGGGGCCATCGAATGTGAAGGGACAGCGTGGAACATCGGAGCAACCTGCGCCGCGCATCGCAGCGCTCAGGGCATCCGGTTCAGGGCAGCGACGATCACCAGGAAAGCCTGGTGGAGCTGAGGGGACCGTTACCCCGGTCGGAGCTAAACTATTGAAGCCACGGAATTCTCTTGTCCCGTCGTGACTTGGCGGGAGGTAGCATGGGAAGAGCGTGGGATTTATCGATCTCCGAGCCACGCCCCTACTGCCAAGGAGTGTCCGAGCGGGTTGTGCGGAAAGGCTCTCGCTGAACGATTGCTCCCCCGGGTTCGGGAATGGCTCACGCACGGCATGTCAAGTCACCTGGATCTCCAAGGGCTTGGCACCGTTCTGCAGAGGCGCCACTGACCTGACCGGTACTTTGGACCGGGCCATTTGCGAGGCTACTGCGTGATAGCGGCCATGGGTAGGCGGAAGGCCAGATCTGGACAGCTGAAAGGCGCAGGTGGCCGATAGCCCATCGACGAATGCGGCCGGACACGGTTGTAGGCGTTCTGCCAAAGACCTATCACGATCTGAGCTACCTTCAGCGAGTAGAATATTTCCTGCTTCAGGCACTGTCCTGAAGCTTGCCGTTGAAGCTCTCGTAAGTCACCGTTTTCCCGCGGCGAGCCTGGGGCAATGCACGGGATCTGCGAGCCGGCTTTGGCGACCCACTTGTGCGGCGCTTTGGCGATCATCTCCGGCCCATTATCGCAGCGAATGTTATCCGGAATGCCGTGCAGACACATCGCGTCGGCCAGCGCCTCGATCACACCTACGCTGTCGATGCGCCGCGCCACCTTCAGCGCCAGGCAAGCGCGGCTGTGCTCGTCGATCGCGTCAGGAGGCGCAGGCTTCGGCCGTCGTGGGTCCGGACCCGGACGAAGTCGAAGCTCCATGTATGGAGGCGCCGTTGTCAAGCTGTGCTGTCCCAGGCGCTTGGATCGATTGCAGCCATGTATCCGGCCCTCGGGCAAAGCCTTTGGCCATCATGGATATCCGCGAATCAGCGCCCTATCAGACGTGCGGACCACAAGGTCCTGGGAGCTTCACGGGCTGAGCCGACCACGGTCCGACCGTTGTGCCAGTAACGTCAGTAGCCTGAGCAATCGAGAACGGAATGCACCTCAGTCCGTATCAATGGGCTGGCGCGTAGGGCTCGTCGCGCGCCATCACCGCCCAGACAATCCGGGCCATCTTGTTGGCCAGCGCCACAACCGCGACGTTGGCGTGTCGTCGGCCGCGCAACGGCTCCACCCATTGATGCAGTCGCGTCGGGCAGGATCCCGGATGTGTGGTGATCGAGCGGGCTCCATGGATCAGCAGAGTGCGCAGGTACACGTTGCCGCGCTTGCTGATGCCCAGCATCCGCTCTCGACCGCCACTGGAATGTTGACGCGGAACGAGCCCCAGCCAAGCCGCGAACTGACGCCCGCTCTTGAAGACGCTGTGGCCTGGCACGCTGGCCAGCATGGCGCTGGCAGTCAGCGGGCCGACACCGGGGATGGCCGAGAGCGGGCGGCTGGCGTCATTCGCTCGGTGCCAGGTCACGATCTGCCGCTCGAGCGTGGCGACACGCTGATCTACGGCTCGGAGAAGGTCGATCAGTTCGCGCAGCAGCGGCTTCATCAAGGCTGGTAGAGCTGCATCAGCGCGCCATCTGGTGCAGCCACTACGCCCACCGGACCTGGCCCCACGCCCGACACGGCGACCTGCACCTCTACGGCACTCCCACGGCAGCCTGCCCGGCACCCGCACCAGCCTCGACGTCGGCGTGGATTGCTGGAAATGGGCCCCCGTGCGGCTGGAGGCCATCCTCAAGCGGATGGCGGAGACGCCCGGGACCGCCGCGGCCCCCTGACACCCGACTTCGGCGACGATACGGGTGATGCCGCCCCGGGAGCCTCGATGCGGACGGCTACGCGAGGTCGAACGATTGGCGGCTTCCGTCCGGGCGTAAGGCCCGCCGGAGGGGCCTGCATCGCTCCTTACCCTTGCCGCCCTCCTTGGCGAGCTCGACCTGGGCGGAGGAGGTGCGCGGGTACGACTTGCCCTCGTGGCTCGCCTTGGCATTCGCTTTCTGGCCCTCTCGCTGCCCGACCCTTCCTCTCGGTCATGGTCGTCTCCTACGGATGACGGGCGAGGATTGTCGGCCCTTGCTCACGGTCCCGTTCAGCGACACCGTCCAGGAGGAGAAAGACGCCAGTTGAACGGCTCGGCGTCGACCCCAAGTGGGCTCACCCCACTGTACCTGGCAGCCGTCTCTCGACCGTGGCGCGGTTCGCCGACCCGGAGACAGGGAACCGGATCGCACCGGTGCGAGCCTCAATCTCCCGACGTGTCGCCCCGGACAACGCCGATCTTCCAACCGGGATCGTGCTGTGGCCTTAGGCGGGCAGTACCGGCGCCCTGCCCTCCGGCAAGCCGTCGAGGAGCGCCTGGTCGATCCGGAGATGCGCTCGCACCAAGGCGTGCGGGGTCAGCTTCATCCATTGATTGAGCGAGACGTCCGCATAGGTCGGACTGCGGAACATTTCGAGGAAGCGCAAAGGGGTCGAGCCCGTTCTGGATGTAGTGCCCCATGGCGAAGGGCACGTATCCGACGTCCCCGGCCTGGTAATCGAACGTGCGCGCCTTGCTCTCCGAGCCGAACACGGTCATGCGCCCGCTGCCCTCGATGTAGTATTGCCACTCGTCGCCGTCCGTGTGCCAGTGCAACTCGCGTAACCCGCCAGGCTCCAGTTCGACGAGCGCCGCGGCAAGGGTTTTCGAGGCCGGGAAGATGTGGGAGTCGGTGATCCGGACAGTGCCGCCCCGGGTCTGGATCGGGGGTTGGGCGAGCATCCGGTAGCTGAAGCCCTCCGGCACCGGGCCAGCCCCGCCCGTGCGGTCGTTCGCGATGGGTTCCGGCTTGGGCGCGGGGAAGATGTAGAGCTCTTCCTTGGGCAGGTGCTCCAAGGCGCTCTCCGGCACGCCGAAGTTCCGCGCCAACACGTCGCGCGGGGTATGCGCGAGCCAATCGGTGATGCGGAAGGTGCTGTCCTCGGAGAAGTGCCCGTCATCGAAGACGAGAAGGAATTCGCAGCCGTCGACCTCGCTGTCGAGCCCTTGGATCGAGTGTGGGATGCCGGAGGGGAAGTACCAGATGTCCCCCTCGGAGACATCGTCCACGAACGTCTGCCCATGTTGGTTGATGGCGGTGATCCGGGCGCGGCCCTTCAGCATGTAAGACCACTCGGACTCCTTGTGCCAGTGCATCTCGCGGGCGACGCCCGCCTTCAGCCGCATGTTGACGCCGGCCATGGCGGTCGAGACCGGCAACTCGCGCGTCGTGGTCTGCCGAGCCCAGCCTCCTGCCTCCAACCGCATGTGGCTATCGCTGAAGGACCATTTCAGGTTCGGCATCGTGCATGGTCGGTCCTCGGCGGCGAGGTCGTGAAGGGTTCCTGCGCCTGCCACTCCGGGTTCCTCGGCCCGATGATGTTCGCACCGTCCTGTCCCCGGATGGATTGCTGCGGGGACAGGTTCTGTGAGGCTCCTTCAGCCGCCTCGCCCTGTGCCGTGCCCGTGAGCATGCCACCGGCGGCTGCGCCAGCCATCATTTCGCGTCGAGAGAGCTTCGACATCGGTCGGCCTATCCATGACGGTTGAGAGGCGGCGTCTTTGGGTTGGCCCTTCGCGGTTCCGCGAGGCAGCACGGGCACACGATTTAGGTCCCGACGAGGTTGTTTCCTCGAACAATCCGGGAGACAGCGGCCTTGTTCAATCCGCCGCCCGCTTGTCTCGATAACGGGATGGTCGGACGGGCATCGTCCCCATCCCGAGGCGCCCTGATGTACTGGACGTCCGCGCAGCCGACCATCTCGATGCGGTCGCCCCAAGGGTCGAGGAAGGCTCCGTCGGCGAGACGTGCGCCGGCGGCCTCCGCGAGGGCCCTGGCCCGGTCGCCTACCACCAAGTCGAAGTGCCCTTCCGGTAGATGACCGGGCGCGCCAGCGCGGCCCGCGTCTCGGCGAGCGCGCGGAACTCGTCGCCCATATCGAAGAAGGCGTGTCCATCAGCTCGGCCGCGCAGGATGAAGGAAAAGATCGTGCCGTAGAAGCTCGGCGCGGCTTCGAGGTCACCCACCTCCACCGCGATGAGATTTACGCCGACGCGCGGCGGCTTCGGTAAGGCGTCCGGCTGCTCCATCGCTCTCGTCTCCCGCATCGATAGCCGCGCCGCGAAGGGGGTGCACGGCCGTCGAGATGTGTCACGCGGTGCCGTTGCCGCCCGTGGCGCCGTAGACCTCACCCGTGACCTAGCTGTCATTGCTCTGGAGGTTGTCCATCCGGGGCGAGCGAGCGAGGCTGTGGTTGCGAAGCCTGCAACCCCGGACCCGGAGCCTCGGATGGACGCCCACCAGAATGCGCGAACGACGCCGCATCGTCGACGGCTGATCGTCGAGCGGCTTTCCGAAGGCTGGAGCGTGTCGGCTGTGGCGACCGCCCTGGGGCTTGATCCGAAGACGGTCCGCAAGTGGCGGGCCCGGTTCGCGGCCGAGGGCGCGGCGGGTCTGCGGGATCGCTCGTCGCGCCCACACCGCTCGCCCACGCGCCTGGATGCCCGCGCCGAGGCCGAGATCGCGCGCCTGCGCCGGGAGCGCCTGTCCGGGCCCGCCATCGCCCGGCAGGCGCGGCGGCCGCTCTCGACGGTGGGCCGCGTGCTGCGCCGGCTCGGGCTCGGCCGGCTCGCGGCGCTCGATCCGAAGCCGCCGGTCCGCCGCTACGAGCGGGAGCGCCCGGGCGAGCTGATCCACATCGACACCAAGAAGCTCGGCCGTATCGACGGGATCGGCCACCGCATCACCGGCCACCGCAGCGGCATGAGGAGGAACCGCGGCATCGGCTGGGATCACCTGCACGTCGCGGTCGACGACGCCTCCCGGCTCGCCTTCACGGAGATCCTGCCCGACGACCGCAAGGCGAGCGCGACCGGCTTCCTGGCCCGGGCGCTCGCGTTCTTCGAAAGCCACGGGGTCGTGGTCGAGCGCGTGATGACCGACAACGGCTCGGCCTATCGCTCCGGCGCCTTCGCGACCGCGATCCAAAGCGCCGGCCTGCGCCACAGCCGCACAAGGCCCTACACGCCCCGCACCAACGGCAAGGCCGAGCGCTTCATCCAGTCCAGCCTGCGCGAATGGGCCTGTGCCCGGCCGTTCACGAGTTCGGCCGAGCGACGCCAGGCCATGCTGCCCTGGATCGGACGATACAACCACAGCCGACCCCACGCCGCCCTCGGCGGACAACCACCCATCAGCCGCATCGCCAAGGACAACCTCCTTGGCAGCGACAGCTAATGCTCGATCAAGCGCTGGCTGGGGTGTCGCTTCTCGAAGAAGCCGACCCGTCGTGGCGGGAGCATCTCAAGCACTACCTGCTCTCCTACCTGCACACGCTCAACCTCCGTCCGGGACTGGCGCAGCTTGCGATGTCCACCATCGCGACAGGTCCCAACACGTTGCGCATGTGAGAGATCCTGCTCGGCCTGCTCCGGGAGGGCGGCATCGCGGAGCACCGGCTCGTCGAAGCGGCCGACATGCTCGTTCTGCACACCACCGCCGTGGCGGCGGAGGAGGCCAACCGGGCTGCGGCAGGTCAGGATTCCGATCGGGTGAAGCGCGCGCTGGCCGCCGTGTCCGGCGACCGGTTTCCCGTCGTGGCCGCCCTCGTCCGGCAGGGGATGTTCGCCGGGGATGACCACGATGACGACGCGCGGATGCGAAGGTCGCTCGACGTGATCCTGGACGGGATCACCGCAAATCAGAGCTGTTAATCGTCGTTTCAAGACAAGGATCGATCATGGCTGGCGCGATTACGATCATCGGCGCAGGTCTTTCCGGCCTGACCCTCGCCCGGGTGCTGCACGTCCATGGCATCGCGTCCGAAGTCTACGAGGCGGAGACGTCGCCGAGCGCCCGGACCTAGGGCGGCCAACTCGACATCCACGACTTCAACGGGCAGCTCGCGCTAAAGGAATGTCGGCTCTTCGACGAGTTCCGCTCGATCATCAACATGGGCGGCGAGGCCATGCGCTTCCTGGCGGCCGATGGGGAAGTCCTCGGCGAGATGCCGGATGACGGCAAGCTGGAAAACCCCGAGGTGTTGCGCGGCGAGCTTCGACGCATCCTGATCGGGTCGCTCCCGGAGGGCACGATCCGCTGGGGGCACAGGCTGGCGGACGTGACATCGCTCGGCACCGCCCGTCATCGCGTCACGTTCGCCAACGGGCAGACCGCGGAGACCGGCGTCCTGGTCGGCGCCGACGGAGCCTTGTCGAAGGTCCGGGCATTCCTGTCGGGGGGGAAGCCCGAATACATGGGCACGCTCTGGATCGAGACGTTCCTCCATGACGTCGAGAACCGGCATGAGCGGGGCGCTCGGCTCGTCGGCCCGGGCGCGATGCTGGCGATGCAGCCGGGCAAGGGCATCTTCGGCCACCGCGAGGCGAACGACGTGATCCACACCTACGTCGTCCTCAAGAAGCCTGCCGACTGGCCCCCCGGTCGCCCTCGAAGATAGGCAGGCGGCGCTGGCCTCGATTGCCGCGGAGCTTGGCGAAGGCTGGGCACCGGAGCTTCTGTCGCTCGTCACGGAAGGCGAGACCATGCCGGTGATCCGGTCGATCTGGGGGCTGCCCGTCGCCCCAGGTGGGACCACGTGCCCGGCGTCACGCTGATCGGCGATGCCGCCCACCTGACGCCGCCGACGGCGAAGGGGCGAACCGGGCGCTCTATGATGGTGCCGAGCGCGCGCAAGCCATGGTGCGGGAGCGCGACGATCCCGAAGCCGCGCTGTTGCGATTTGAGCGGGACATGCTGGCGCGTAGCGCGATCTCGTCGATCGGGGGCCATCAGTCGTTCGAGCGCACCTTCGGTTACAACGCGCCCGAGAACCTGAGACGGATGGTGGCCTCCTTCGAGGCCATGACCTGACCGGCTGGCCGCGGACCGGGCTGATCGGGCCGATCGCGTTCGGGAAGCCATACCTGTGAGTTGACCGCCACGTGCACCTGCCTATGCGTCGCGGAAGTCGGATCACGGGTGTGGACGATGGGTGCCGCGGCAAGCCGACCGCCTGCCCCGGGATCTCGAATCCCGACCGGCGCGGCTTGCTCGACGAGATGTCATCCAGGCGGAGAAATCGACGTCTGCGGTTGCATCCTACGGCGAGATGCCCGCGGCGACGAGCACGCCCTCGATCCGGTCGTCGACCTCCTTCCTGGTCTCGGCCCAGGCGGGAACCGTGTCCAGCAACCGCCGCTGCCAGGCGACCAGGTTCGGGAACTCACCGAACGGCACCCTGGTGCGCTCCGACTGGGAGAAGGGCGCCGCGATGTCGAGGTCGGCCAGGGTCAGGCGGTCGCCGACGACGAACGGGCGGTCGGCGAGGCGTGCGTCCAGCACGGCCGCAGCCTCCCGGATCTTCCGCGCCGCGAGGGCGACCACGCCGGTGTCCTCAGGCTTGCCGAGCAGGCGCTTCACGATCCGCTCGTCGAACGTCAAGGTCGAGAACACCCGCCACTGCTCGCCCGACCAGAACATCCACTGCAGGATCTCGTACCGCTCGCGCGGGGTCCTGCCGAGGAGGTCGGAACCTGCCTTCTCGGCGAGGTAGAGGTTGATGGCCGAGGCCTCGTAGAGGACGACATCGCCGTCCACCATGACCGGGGTCAGCCCGTGCGGGTTCAGCGTCAGGAACTCCGGTGTGTGGCTCTCGCCCTTGAACAGGTCGACGTTCACCCGCTCGATACCGACGCTCATCAGGCGCGCCGCAGTCGTCACGCGTCGGAGGCTGCCGGAACCCGGGTCGCCGTGGATCTTGATCGTCATGGCTGTCTCTCTCGCGTGGGCTCGGCATGACGCGGGGCGCCAACCGCTTCCGAGCGGACAGGTAGCCGGGCATCGCCGGTCGGATGAGAGGCGGTCGTGGAATTCCATCAATTCCAGGACGGAATGGTCGGCCCGGTCACTCGATCCTGAGTTCGGGCTCGGCGGCGAAGATGCGGGCGAGGAAGTCGACGTAGAGCCGGACCCGCGACGGCACCCGACGTCCCTGCGCCGTCACGGCGTGGATCGGGAATGGCTCGGGGGCGTGGTCTCGCAGCAGCGGCACGACCTCGCCCGAGGCGAGCAGGTCCGAGAACAGCCAGCTCGCCGTGTGGGCGACGCCCAGTCCCGCCCGCACGGCGGCGCGCAGGTGCTCCGCGTCGTTCGAGCGGAAGAAGCCGCCGGGGTCCACCGTGAGCGGGCCCTCGGGCGCCACGAAGCCCCAACCCATGGTCTCTCCGTGGAAGATGTAGGCGACGCGGTCGTGCCCGGCGAGGTCGGCGGGAGCCTCGGGGCGGCCGCGGCGGCGCACGTAATCCGCGGAAGCCACCGTCATCATGCGCATGGTGCCGATGCGCCTCGCCGTGAGGGAGGACCCGGGCAGCCGCCCGATGCGGATGGCGACGTCGACGCCCGCCTCGATCAGGTCGACGCGGCCGCCGGAGACATCCATCTCGATGGACATGTCCGGATGCGCGGCCCTGAACTCCGGCAACCTGGGGATGACGAACAGCCGGTCCAGGGCGGGCGAGGAGGTCACGCGGACGGTGCCCGAGACGGCGGTCCGCCCGGCGGCCACCCGTTCCTCGGCCGCGGCGAACCCGTCGAGCAGCTGCCGGGTGGCCTCGTAGTAGTCCTGTCCGGCCGGGGTGACGCTCAGCGTCCGCGAGGTCCTGGTCAGCAATTGCACGCCGAGTTGCGCTTCGAGGGCGGCCACGGCCTTGCTCACGGCCGGCTGCCCGATGCCGATCTCGCGGGCCGCCCGGGAGAAGCTGCCACCCTCGACGACCCGTGCGAAGACCCGAAGGGCGTCGATCCGATCCATCCATGCATTCCCCGCCAGAATGGATGTCAGATCGGTTGTCGCTTCCACGATGGCAATCCGCGCGGCGCGCGACGGGGTGGCGCCCGGGTGGTGCCGTTCCGCCCTCCGCGGCGTTGATGGTGCAAGGATCGCCAGGAGCCGGACCCGATGGACAAGCCCCGCCTCGTCGGCCTGAACCACATCGCGCTGGAAGTCGGCGACATCCAGGAAGCCTTGCGCTTTTATCGCGCCGTCTTCTCCTTCGAGCTTCGGGGCACGCACGAGGACGATGCGGGCCGCACGGTCATGGCCTTCCTCGACATGGGCGACCAGTTCATCGCCCTGATCGCCGGGCGCGGGCAGCCGCGCGACGACGATCGGCATTTCGGGCTCGTCGTCGACGACCGCGCGAACGTCATGGAGCTCGCCGAGGCGGCCGGTGCAACGATCCTGGACCGCCCTTTCAACTTCCGCGATCCGTGGGGCAATCACCTGGAGATCGTCGCCTACCGCGAGATCCAGTTCTCCAAGACCGATGAGGTCCTCCGCGGCATGGGTCTCGAACTCGATAAGACCGAGCAGGCCCGCGAGGAACTTCGGCGAAAGCTGTCGAAGCCCCCGGGGCGTATCGGGTGAGAGGCAGCAGAGGTCGACCGTCGGCGGGAGAGACGGAGCAGTTCAGCGCGACCCAGCGGGAGGCCGGCGACGGCGCGCCCGGAGCGACGGCGGCCTTCCCGTACGATCGGATGACCGTGGAACGCTTTCGCGCCGCGTTCCCCCGCGCCCGATGGCGCGACGACCTGGGCATCTGGTTCGTGCCGGGCACCAAGGCGGAGCGGCGGCTCAGGGCATGGTCCGGCCGCGAGTGGTCGGGCGTCCTGACCCACGCCGACGAGCGCGGCCGCGATGCGTTCGCGTTCGACCCGATCGAGAGCCCCTTCCTGGAAGCCGCGGACGACCTCGCTGTGCGGACGCCGTCTTCCCGTGCCGTCGTCGCCGAGTTGCGGATGGTGCCTTGGGCACGGTGGGATCCCGGATCGAAGGCTTGGCGCGTGCCGTTCCGGTCGTTGGAAGAGCTGCGTCGACGCTGGCCGGCCATCGAGGACGCGGCGCGCCGGGCCGAGCCCGAGGAGCGGCGCAAGCGCGAGGCGGCCCGCAGGGCTTCCCCCGAACGTGCGGATCGGCTGGCCGAGGCCGCCGAGCACCGCCGCAATCGGTACCCCGTGTGGAACGACGCGCTGCCGCCACTCGGGCGGGTGCTGCAGACCAACGTGGGATGCCTCGTGTTCGAGGCGGTCACCGGCGAGATCGTGGAGCCTTCGGTCGCCGCCCGCTTCTACCCGGGCGTCACGGCCGGCACCGGCACGATGGTCTGGGCGACCCGGCGCAGGGCCACGCACGCGGAGCTTGTACGGGCATGGTATTGCTGGATGATCGCGGGGACCTCGTCCAGGCCCAGCGCCCGAGGCGGCGTGGCCGGTCCCGGACCGCCTTCGAGAAGGGCGTAGAGCCCCGCGTCGATGGCCGAGGGCGCGACGGGGTGGCCGCCGTCCGGCTGCAGGCTCGCGTGGGAGGCGCGACCGGCGTGCCAGAGCTGAAGCAGGATGGTCGCGCCACGGGTATGAACGGCCTCGACCACCTTGGCCCAGCCCGCGACCTGCGCCTCGTCCTCGATGCCGGGCGATGCGTAGCCACCGTTGCCCTGACGCGAGATGAAGGTCGCCTCGGCGATGAGCAGGCCGCCCGGCGTGGCGCGCTGGGCGTAGTATTCGACCATCGCGTCGCCGGGCACGTTCCCGGGCATCTCGGACCGCATGCGGGTCAGGGGCGCGAGGACGACGCGGTGGGTGAGCGCGAAGGCGCCGACCTGAACCGGCTCGAACAAGGCGGACATCGGGGATCTCCAGGAATCGGAAGGTGGGATGGGGCGGGTGGATGGATCGGTAGGCGGCCGGTCAGGCCGGAAATTCCGGGCCGAACATCGGCGAGCCGCTGCGGGACTGTTCCCGGGTCGCCTCGTCCTTGAGCCCGTCCCAGTGCTCGGCGAGCCGCCCGTGCGCGATGCGCAGGATGTCGACCGCGATCCAGGGCGCCGGCCGGCCGTGACCGGAGAACCTGCCATGGACCATGACGTGGTCGCCCTCGGCCAGGATCAGGCCGTGCTCGTACCTGAGCGTCTCCGGCGCCGAGCGGATCAGGTCGAACAGCCCGGAGCGGCCCGGGGCGATGTGGGCGCTGTGCTGGACGTAATCCGGCGGCCAGAACGCTTCCGCGGCCCAGTAGTCCCGCCGGTTGAACAGCGTCTCGAACGCCGTGAGCACGAGCGCCTTGTTGTCGTCGGGTGAGGTCTTGGACATCGGATCTCTCCTTGGCGAGCCTCGCCGCGCCTCGCGGCGGCGGTGGGCTTCGTTCCTGCGCGGGTCAGAGCTTCGAGCCGCCATCGACGTGGAGGGTGTCGCCGGTGATCCAGCGGGCGGCGTCGGAGGCGAGGAAGGCGAACGCCCCGCCGACATCGTCGGGCTGCCCGATGCGCTGCAATGCCTGCATGCCGAGGATGAAGCCGCGGCCCTGCTCGGTCTTGGCGAAGCTCGACATGTCGGTCTCGATCACGCCGGGCGCGACCGCGTTCACCCGGATGCCGCGACCGCCGAGCGCCGAGGCGAGTTGTGTCACCAGGGTGGCGACGGCGCCCTTGCTGGCCGCGTAGGCGGACAGGTTGGGAACCGCGGCACGGGCTCCGAGCGAGGAGGTGAAGATCACGCTGCTGCCGGTGCCGAGGATGGGCAGCAGCTGCTGCACGAGGAAGTACGGCGCCCGCACGTTGACTGCGAAGAGCGCGTCGAAGTCGGCGACCGTGGTCTCCTCGATGGACATGGCCTTGGACGTGCCGGCGTTGGCGACGAGCACGTCGAGCCGGTCGCCGACGATCGCGCGGGTGCGGGCCGCGAGCGTGTGGGCCCCCTGCGGATCCGAGAGGTCCGCGCCGATCTTGTCGGCGCGACCGCCGGCGGCCTGGATCTCGGCGACGACGGCATCGGCCTCGGCTTCGGCGCGGCCATAATGGACGAGCACCTGTGCGCCTGCCTTGGAGAGCGCCAGGGCGGCGGAGCGGCCGATGCCGCGCGAGCCGCCGGTGATGAGGGCGGTCTTTCCGGTGAGATTTGTCATGATCGATCTCCTGTCGATGAAAGTCATTGCGCAGCCGACCGCCTTCGCCGGCGCGGGCGCGCCGGCGGTGTCGTGCCGGTTCTCCGGGAGGGTTCGTTGCGGTGGGAGTCGGGGCGGGCCGAGGGTCTAGGACCCTGGACGCTCCTCGATGACGTCGACGCGGTCGGGGTAGAAGGCGACGTGGTCCTTGATCGCCTCGACGGCCTCGTAGGGCGCCTCGTAGGACCACACGGCGTTCACCGAGCGGTCGCCGCCGAGCGGGATGCTGAAGTAGGCGCAGTCGCCCTTGTAGGGGCAGTGGGTGGCATGCTCGGTGCGCGCGAGCAGCGCCATGTCGACGTCCTCGCGCGGGATGTACTGAACCGCCGGATAGGCTGCCTCACGCAGGGTCAAGGCGTGCCGGGTGTCGGCCACGACTCGGCCGGCGACCGTGACCACCACGCGGTGGGGGTTGGGCGTGATCTCGATGGGATGGCTCGGGCCGGGCACCTTGATGGGCTTGCCGCCGGTCGAGAGGGTCTGCTCCATAACTGCCTCCTGGGCTGGTTGGCGGGATATCGCGTTCACGCGGCGGACTTGCCCCCGTCCACGGACAGGATCTGGCCGGTCGTGAACGAGGACCGGTCGGAGGCCAGGAACACGATCGCGTTCGCGACCTCATCGGGATTGCCCACGCGCCGGAGCGGCAGTCCCCATACGAGGCCGGCCCTGCGCTCGGGATTGCCGGTGAAACGGTCGAGCATGCCGGTGTCGGTCGGTCCCGGGGCCACCGCGTTCACGCGAACGCCCGAAGCGGCCGCCTCCAAGGCCGCCGACTTGGTCAGGCCTTCCACGGCGTGCTTGCTGGCCGCGTAGACCGAGGCGCCGGCGGCTCCGCCGTGGCCGTAGGTCGAGGAGATGTTGACGATGCTGCCGGCGCGTTGCGCCTGCATGACGCGCAGCTCGTGCTTCATGCTGAGCAGCGTGCCGAGGACGTTGGTGTCGAAGGTCGCCGCGTAGCTCTCCGCGCTCTGCTCGGTCACCGGCCCGGGCCGGCCCGCGGTGCCAGCGTTGTTAACGGCAGCGTCGAGCCGCCCGAAGCGCTCGACCACCCGGTCGACCAGGTTGGCGATCTCCTCCTCGCGCCGGACGTCCGCGTGGATGAACGCAGCATCCGCACCGGTCTCCCGCAGCTCGGCGACGAGGGCATGTCCGGCCTCCTCATGCCGGCCGGAGATGACGACAGTGCTTCCCGCCTTGGCGAAACCAAGGGCGGCGGCACGACCGATGCCGGTCAGTGCGCCGGTGACCAGGATGACTTGCTTGCTCATGGTGTACCTCCATCAGACCCGCGAATGACGACACCGTCGGCATCCCGTCTTGGTCTTAGCGGTCCGAGACCGACCGCCCATGAGGAGACAGGTAGGTAACGCTGGATCGCTCGAAAAAGACTTTTTAGGGTGGTGGTCATACCTCGTGGGCATGGAGCTGGATTTTGGAGCTTCGGCACTTGCGCTACTTCGTGGCCGTCGCCGAGGAGGGCAGCCTCACGCTCGCGGCCGAGCACCGGCTGCACACGGCTCAGCCATCCCTGAGCCGACAGATCCGGGACCTGGAATACGAGGTCGGCGTGCCTCTGCTCATTCGGAGCGTGCGCGGCGTGGCGATGACCGCGGCCGGCCACGCCTTCCTGGAGCACGCCCGCCTCGCGCTCGGGCAGGTGGAGGCCGCCAAGGAGGCGGCGCTTCGAGCGGCCCGACCGGTCAAGCCCACCTTCGTGCTGGGCTTCCTGACCGGCTACGAGGTGGATTGGCTCGCGGGGGCGATCGGCGTGCTGCGGGACGTGCTGCCGGAGGTCGACGTCACCATCTCAAGCCAGACCTCCCCGGATCTCGCCACCGCACTGATGCAGGGGAAGGTGGATGTCGCGTTCATGCGGCACGAGGCAGACATGCCGGACCTGGCCTTCGTGACCGTCGCCAGGGACCCGCTGGTCGTCATCCTCCCCAGCGACCATCACCTCGCGACACGGGACGCGATCGGCCTCAAGGACCTGGTCGGCGATCCCTTCATCATCGTCGCCCGGAACGCTCCGACCTTGCGGGTACTGATTGAAGGCTACATCGCGCAGTCCGGCCTCGCCATCACGCCGGCGCACGAAGTCGACAACCTGTCGATGGCGATGTCGCTCGTCTCATCCACCCGGGGCGTGATGCTGCTGCCGGCCTATGCCCGCAACTTCCTGCCCTGGTCGGTCATCAGCCGTCCCCTGAGCACGACCGGGGAGCCCCCGGGGATCGATCTCGTCCTCGGCTATCGCACGGAGCATGCGCCGGAACTTCTCAAGCTCTTCCTTTCGCGTGTGGACGACCTGGTCGCGCGAGCGACAAGCACATCGACATCGCGGGACTGAGGATTTGGTGCCGCGAGGAAGGCAAGCTCGCCATCGGCTACGTCGACGGGACCGGGGCGGTGAGCGAACGGGTCGTCCGCCCCGTCATGGTCGGATATGTCGCGACCGTCCGCGTCGTCATGTGTGATGCGAATTGCGCCAGAACTTCCGCGTGTTCCGCACCGGCCGGTTCAGGGCGATCGCCTTCCTCGACGAGCGTTATCCGGAGCGTTCCGTTTCCCTGCGTCGGCGCTGGCTGGCGATGATGCGCGAAAAGTGGAGAGTCCTAGGAGATCGGTGGGTTTATGCCGGCATCATCCGTGGCGGCATGAATGGATCGGCGCACGCTCGACTCCCGACCGGCCCTCCGAACAGTCCCGGGGCCAACCGTCCGCAGCCCACCCCTCAGGCCGGATCGGGACGGACACCGGCGAGGATCAGGGCGACCGCTGCCCGCCGGCGGCGCTCCTGGGCTGCGTGAAGCGACGGGCGCCCGGTCGATCCGAATGTCCCGCTCGGCTGGCCCAAGACGGCGCGAAGGATAACAAACACATTAAAAATGAGGGACTTAATTTGTAACACGACGTCAGGTTGCCGTGACCGCCGGGGAGGCTCTCGCGACGTTGGTCCGATCTGGCTCGACGAGCGGAACTTCGGGAGGCCGGAGGCGAGGGTCCGCGAAGGGGCGCATCGCAGCCGTCATGGGGGAGGAGCACCTCGGCACGCTCATGAAGCGGTTGGGGCCTCCTCTCCCGCGGCGCGGTCCTGCACCTGCGGGCTGCGGTCGCGGGTGTCGGATCAGATGTCTGCCGCATGGGCGTCTGGAGCGGTCGGGGCCGAGCCCCACGCCAGGACGCGCCCCGTCCTGGCGTGGGGTTCGGCCCCCAGGGGCGGCGGGCCGGAAACCGGGCCCGCCGCGCGCCCGTCAGCGGCGCAGGGCGTCGGCCGGGCCGCCCGCGTGCTGGCCCGAGAAGCGGTAGGCCGGGGCGGGACGGTCCTGCGTCAGCGGGAGCAACGCGAAACGCGGGCTGGACGGGCCCGCGAAGCCCGAATAGGCCGAGGGCGGGAAGGGGCTGTGCCGGGAGTCGATCCCCTGGGCGAGGGCGGGGACGGCTCCGGCAACGAGCAGGGCGGCGGCAAGGATGCGCGCGGCAAGGTTACGCAAGGTCATGATGATCTCCTGAGTCGGACGTTCGGGCGGAAATCATCCGGTCAACACGGGGGTTGAGAAGGATCGTGGCTGTTCGCGATCTTGGTCGTCCCGGCTTTTGCTTGGCCGAATGTCCCCCTCAACGGGCGCGCCGCCGGAGGGTTCGACCCGTCATGTGCGCGGCAGCACGAGCCCGCGACCGGGCCGGGGCGGTCGCCGAGGTCCCTTGACCATCCGGCGACAAAGCAGAGACTGCCGCCGCGCCGGCCGATCCCTCGGCGCTGCAGAGGGCGGGACCGGGTCATGGGCGTGCTGAAGGTCATGGGCGTGCTGAAGGTCATGGGCGCGCTGAAGGTCATGGGCGCGCTGAAGGTCATGGGCGCGCTGAAGGTCATGGGCGCGCTGAAGGTCTGCCGGGAACAGGTCTGCCTCCGATGGCTGGCGCTCCTCGTCGCCTGCACCGTGCCGGGCCTGCCCCCGGGCGCCGAGGCGGCCTCGGCGACGCCCGTCGCGGGCCGGAACGGCATGGTGGTGACCGCGCAGCAGCTGGCGACCCGGGTCGGGGTCGACGTGCTCAAGCGCGGCGGGAACGCCATCGACGCCGCGGTCGCGGTGGGATACGCCCTCGCCGTCGTCTACCCGGCCGCCGGCAATCTCGGCGGCGGCGGCTTCATGACGCTCCAGCTCGCGGATGGCCGCCGGACCTTCCTCGACTTCCGCGAGAAGGCGCCGCTCGCGGCCAGCCGCGACATGTTCCTCGACCGGGACGGGACCGTCGTCAAGGACCTGAGCACCGGCAGTGTCCTGGCGGTCGGCGTCCCCGGCACCGTCGCGGGCCTCGAATACGCCCGCACCCGGTACGGGACGCAGGCCCGCGCGGACCTGATCGCGCCCGCCATCGCCTTCGCCGAGCAGGGCTTCGTCCTCGATCAGGGGGATGTCGACATGCTGAGCCTGGCGGCCGCGGATTTCCGGAAGCATCCGGCCGCCGCCGACATCTTCCTCGATCAGGGGCGGCCGCCGACCGCCGGCAGCCGGCTGGTCCAGGCGGATCTCGCGGCGAGCCTGCGCGAGATCGCGGCGCACGGCACCGACGGGTTCTACAAGGGCCGGGTCGGCCGGGCCCTGGTGGAGGCGAGCCAGGCTCAGGCGGGCATCCTGAGCCAGGCCGACCTCGACCGCTACGCGGTGCGCGAGCTCGCCCCGATCGAGTGCGACTACCGGGGCTACCACGTGGTCTCGGCCCCCCCGCCGAGCTCGGGCGGCGTCGCCCTGTGCGAGATGCTCAACATCCTGGACGGCTACCCGCTGGCGCAGCTGGGCTTCGGCTCGGCCCAGGCGATCCACTACGAGATCGAGGCGATGCGCCATGCCTATATCGACCGCAACACCTATCTGGGCGACCCGGACTTCGTCAGGAACCCGATCGAGCGGCTCACCGACAAGGCCTACGCGGCGGGCATCCGCGCCGCCATCGATCCGAGCAAGGCCGGCGTGTCGAGCGCCCTGCGGCCCGGGGAGCCGCCCCACGAGGGCAGCAACACGACGCATTACTCGATCGCCGACAGCGCGGGGAACGCCGTCTCGGTGACCTACACGCTGAACGAGTGGTTCGGCACGCGCATCGTCGCGGCCGGCACCGGCATCCTGCTCAACAACGAGATGGACGACTTCACCGTCAAGGCCGGCGTGCCCAACCTGTACGGGCTGGTGCAGGGCGAGGCGAACGCCATCGCGCCCGGCAAGACGCCCCTGAGCTCCATGAGCCCCACCATCGTGACCCGGGAGGACAAGCCGGTCCTCGTCACCGGCACCCCCGGCGGCAGCCGGATCATCACGGTGGTGCTGCACAGCATCCTCAACGTCGTCGATTACGGGATGAACGTGCAGGAGGCGGCGGATGCGCCGCGGATTCACAACCAGTGGCTGCCCGACCTCACCAATGTCGAGCGGTTCGCCCTGTCGCCCGATACCCGCAGGCTCCTGGAGGCGATGGGGCACCGCTTCGGTCCGCCGCAACCGGCCAACCACCTCGCGGCGATCCTGATCGGCGCCCCGACGCTCGGGGGCAAGCCGGCCGGCGCCGACCGCTTCTTCGGCGCGAACGACCCCCGCCGCGGCACCGGGCTGGCGCTCGGGTATTGAGAGGGGGCCGGGCCCGGACGGGGCGGGCCCCCTCGCCTCACTCCGGGTAGCGCGCGAAGGTCGGCAGCTCGTGGGCGGTCGCCATCCAGCCGATCCGCTCGGCGGTCTGGATATGCGCCCGCGCCGGGAGCGCGTCCGGATCGTCGAGGGTCCCGGTCTGCACGTCGATCATCCCGGGCAGCATCGCCTCGTTGACGTAGAACAGGCTCGTCCCGCATTGCCCGCAGAAGTGGCGCCGGCCGTGCTCCGAGGAATGGTAGACGACCGGCTCGCCGGTGATCCGGACCTGCGCGGCGGGCACCATCGCCCAGGCGACCATCGGGGCGCCGGCATGCCGGCGGCAATCGGCGCAGTGACAGAGGGCGTGGTGGAGGACCTCGGACGGCATCTCGTACCGCACGGCCTCGCAATGGCATCGTCCCGTGAGCATTCCGGTCTCCTCCTCCGGCCCGCCGGACGCGCGGCGCGTCCCCGGTCCCGATCGCGGGCCCGGGCGGAGGCTACCCCACGCGCGGCCCGTCAGGCCATCGCCGGGCGGCCCGCGCCGGGCGGCCCACCAGGACGGGATGGGCCGCGATCAGGATCGCGGCGACCGGGATCGCGCCGAGGCGGGACAGAAGCGTTCGGATCATGACGTCGATCCTCCGGAACGTTGATCGTGGGGTGTCGCCTCGAATCGCCTGGAACCCCGTGCTCCGCCGCGCGACGGGATCGCCTGGGGATCTCCCGCCCTACGCCTCCGGCTGCGCCCAATGGGCATCGACATGGGCGGCGAGGCCGAGGGCGTGGTCGCGGACCAGGATCGCGGCGCGCTCCGCGTCCCGGGCCTGCAGCGCGGCGACGATGGCCGCGTGCTCGGTCATGGAGCGCTCGGCCCGGCCGCCCTGGTGGATCGACACCGTCCGGATCGCCCGCACGTGCAGGAACAGGTTCGCGGTCATCTCGACCATGAGGCCGCAGCCGCCGAGGCCGACGATCGCCTGATGGAAGGCGATGTTGACGTGCGCGTACTCGTTCAGGTGGTCGGGCAGGCTCGCGGGCGTGAAGTCCCGGAACAGCGCGCTGAGTCCGGCGAGCTCCGCGTCGCTGGCCCGGTCCGCGGCCAGATGCGCCGCCGTGCCCTCGAGGGCGGCCCAGACCGTGATCATCTCGATCAGCTCGCGCTTCGTCTTGCGCGCCACGAAGATGCCGCGCCGCGGCACCGAGAACACCAGCCCCTCCTGCTCCAGCAGGGTCAGGGCCTCCCGGATCGGCGTCCGGCTGACGCCGAGATCCCGGGCGAGCTGATGCTCCTCGAGGCGGATCTGGGGCGCGCCGTCGTAGAGGTCCATCGCCAGGATCGAGCGCTTGATCGTGGCGTAGGCCTGGTTGCGCAGGGTTCCGGCCTGCCCGATGGGTGCGATGCTCAAGGTCGACGCGCTCGGCTGCAGCACGGTGGAACTCCGACAGGGATGGGACGGGCCGGCCGAGGGACGCCGGCTCGCATCCCGTGGCGATCCCTCGGATCGGGGGACGCGCCGATCCCGGGCCGTACCGCGAGGAAGGCGGTGCGACGATGTCGCGGCGAAGGGCGCGCCCCGCGGGGATGCGGGGCGCGCGGGGTTGTTCGGGTTTGCGCTAGGCGTGGGCGAGGGCGGCG